>CBDFJU010000001.1:0-427507 GCA_965248515.1 Dehalococcoidia bacterium
CGCCTGACTGGAGTGATTCGCATGCAACGGCATACCAAGGGTGGAATTACACCAAAGAGCTAGCACAATCTCTCGTTCAGCCGCAACAGTGGGTTGGGCCTCCTGCATCTGCAATGTAAACCACGCTCGCACACCAAGCGCTCGCATACCGGTTTGCGTTGTCGCCACCGGCTGCGAGTCGTATCTCACAGCGCGAGTTATGTGGGATCGAAGCGTACAAGGATACGAATGTTTGGTCGGGAGGTCGCCTTGTGAGCCGTGGTAAAAGTCCTTCCCAAAGCCGAAGCTTGCGTCGCCATAGATCGAGACACGCTGTGCTACCCATTAATGGTTCACCCTCAAGTACCGGACAATCTCCATCATTACTTTGCAGTCGACTTCGTTGTAGCGGGCAATCTCACCCATTAGCGGCAGTTCAGCCATCGACACGCCCTTCTTCCGCGCCTCCTCGTCGCAACGCCATGCTCCCACCATCGCTCCGAGACCATCTATGGGGCTCTCGGCCCAATCGGTTTCGATGAGCCCGTGGGAGTGCAAGGCGTTGGCGACCGCTTTCAAGCCGAAGCCCAGAGCGCCTCGAACAACCACCGGCTCCTCCCGCATCACCTTGGTCAAGAAGTCGTACCAGCCGAGTTCCGGCCAGTTGGCGTACCGACTGTGCCTTACCCTAGCGGAGTTGTATGCGTTTTCCAGCTGGGTCGGTTCAGCGTGGGACCAGTGGAAGATGCGTGGCTTGCCATTCGCGGGGTCGAGCCGATCTCGGACAGTAGACATATGCACTACCCACTCTTGAACAACGCGCAGCTCCTCCTTCTCGGTCAGGCTATCTGCGAGGAACGACTCAAACTGCCATTCACCGTTTTCCACATGTCCGCAGCCAATCATGAAGATAAGCGGTTGGCCGCCCTTCTCCGGCAGTTTGGAAAAGTCATCGTTCAGGTCGCTGCAAAACTCGAAGTCTACGTAAAACTCCACGCCGGGAGTCACGTGCCATTCATCCCTGGTCTTCTTTATTCGCACAGGGCGCACCGGGCAACCGGCATCGACATTCACCGATAAAATCTGCTGGAGCGTAGGCTGGCTCTTGGACCCGTTGACGCCTAAAACGCCTGCCGTCAGGCCGGATTCGTCCCAACGGTACCATCCATTGGCGTGGGCCTTTCTTCGTCTGTCGACTCCCACCTGCCACAGTTGGGTCAACTCTTTCAGCTCATGGGCCAGCCATTTCTTGACCCCAACCCACTTGCCATCCTGTTCGCCCTCCTCTGGGCCGGGTTCGAGTTCGGCGGGTCTGCCTTCCAACATCATATCGCCGTCGTCGGCATTGCTCATATTCGGATAGAGCTCTGGCACCGATGGCTCCGGTAGAAGCTCCCAGTCTTTTCCTTCGGCGCGAACTCGACGCACCCAGCAGAGGGCTTCCTCAACAGCGTCGCCGATTGGGACTCTGTTAGCGACGGTTCCATTCTGAGGAACTGGGCCCAACTGTTCCATCGCACTACGGCCACGAGAGGTGGTGCCACTTTGCTTCCGTTGCCAACCACGTCCCAGCAGATACGATTCGGGCGGTTCAAGACCCTGCAAGCGGCCCAGCATCCGGTTGTAGATATAGAGCTGTGCCTTATATGCCGGTGCGCTGCCCTCGTTGGTCAGCTCCGTGCCCTTAGCGTTCAGATGTAGCGTTGTAAACTTGGTGTCCACCACACGGTAGTGCCACGGGTTGTCTCCCAGGTCGGCAGCCGGAGTCGCCGCTTCTTGTTTCGATATGGAGTCTGGGAACATCAAGTGCAGGACATCACTTCTCACCAGGAAGTCGGGTGAGCCGTAGTTCATGTTGTGAGCGTCCCACAGCACGGCCTGATAGATGATGGGCGCACCTCGCCTCATCGCTTCAAAGGTCTCTTCAGCTTTATCGAGCCTGCTGATTTCTCTATAGTCTTGGGCGACTGTCGACACTTCGAACCGCTCTTGCAACAGCTGTAGCACTCCAGCCTCGAATTCCCTGCCTCGATCCAAAAGGAACTCCAGGAAGTCCAGGTCCTTGCTATAGTCCGTCAACTCCTTCTTCGGTATGTAGTCGCGACTTTCACCGTACAGTTGCAGCCAATCTATGAGCCGGTCGTCCAACATCCAGTTTCGGGTCTTCCCTGCGCTTACCCACTGGCGCCAATCGTCACGGGAAACGGGGACCGCAATACTGGAACCGTCATCCCGGTGTGTTAGAGAGTCGATGCCCATGCCATACCACCTGACCTAGTGAGCCAGCATTCAATCCTTGCCTTAGCCACCAGAGGTCAAATAACCAGCGTTGCTCCTTTAGGGCGAGCCTTGCCACCATGTATGGATGGCTCGACGCACCACTTGGCGGCTAGGCGGCGCACGGCCACGCAGACCTCCTCGCCGAACCCCAGGAGGTCACGGACCACGCGCCTGTCCAGGTTGGGGTCTGCGTCCGCTAGGTAGGTGGGCTGCAATTCCCTTTTACGCCCGCCAACTACTTCAGGTTTGGTGGAGGCATCTTCGCTGAGTTGAACGCCACCAGCTTGCGCCAGTCTATCGAGCCGTCTTCTGCACAGAATCCCTCCGAGAACTGCACAGATAGCCAGTTTACCACTGCCCCGTACCTGTGTGCGAATTCCTGGTTCCGCCGTTTGGCGTTGCGGCCCAAAGGCTCAATAATCCGCACGTAATACTCGGCGTCTCCAGAGATTAGTTCCCAGAAGTCCTGGCCGCAGTACTTGAAGTAACCTCCCTTGTCGGGGTTCTTGTCTCGCCCGTAACAGCAACCGTTCACGGCGATGACGTGGGCGGTGCGGTTTCCTTGGCGGATTACCCTGGCTGCGGTCTCGAAATTGCTTTTCAGTTTGGCTACCTGCGAGCTGTTGCCCCAATTGGGGCCTGACTTGATGGAGACGATGTAGCGGACGTCAACTCGGGCGAATTCCAAGTCTATGCCAGTGGCGGATGACTTCCAACCACCGTGTACTGTCTCTGCCACATAGATAGCCAGTCCCTCCAAAAAGTCCCCAAACAGGGTTTCTTCTTGGGAACTTAGGTAAGCGTCCAACAAGGAGCGGATCAAGTCGGAGGCGACAGTTATGTTTTTGCTCTTGAACAGATAGGGGTTCTTGCGACGCAGCAGATCCGGAAGCTTCAGTTTGTTTAGCGCATCAATCCGCTTGCCGTGGAACGTCCCGATGTTGTTCTCTACGTAGGCGGCTATCTGTTCGTCGCTGATCGGGTTCATACGACTAAGCCTGCCTGTTGCTTTAACTTGCCCTGCATCTCTTGGAAGTAAGACTCGTATATCTCGACTCCAATGGCATTACGGCCAAGAGCCAGCGCCGCAAAGACCGCAGTGCCGGATCCGGCGAAAGGGTCCAGCACGACGTCGCCGGGGTCAGTGAACAACTCGATAAACCATTCCGGCAACCAGTAGGGGAATACCGCGCTGTGTTGCCTATTTCCACATTCCGTAGCGCCATGGAGCACGTTGGTTGGATACACTTTGTCGCGCCCCAGCCAGTTCTCTACCTTCTTTCCAAAACCACTGCCCACTTTGGATTCGTCACGTGTTCGGTCGGTGTCGCTCAGGTTGCGCATCCGGCCATTGTACCAGTCTCCCATCGGCACCATAACGGCTTGCTGATTCATCTTGAACTGGCGCTGTTTGTTGAACTGGAATAGGCGCTCCCAGGCATCGCGAAATCGGTTGGGCCACTTGCCGGGGTAGCAGTTCTTCTTGTGCCAGACAAATTCCTCGGTCCACCTCCAACCCCGCTTCCGCATTTCTAGTACTAGCTCCAGCACATATGTATGCCGCTCACCGCTAATGGCCGGTTCCTTGATGTTGAGCACAAATGTACCGGTGGGTTTGAGAACGCGGTACAATTGATCGGCGGTGGGGAGGAACCAGTCCACGTATTCGCTCGGCTTGATTCCACCGTAAGTGGTGGCTCGTTGGTTGGCGTAGGGTGGCGAGGTGATAATGAGGTCAACTGAGTCTGACTCGACAACATCCAGTTGTTCCCGGCAATCGCCCAATAGAAGCCGTGTTTGTGGCATTTAATCCCTCCTGTACCCCCTAGGAATAATCTCCCCGCCGAAACTGATACGGCTTGTCCCAATTCGCACTCTTGCACTTAGGACAAACCCGGGGACGTTCCGCGTTGCGCAGTTTCTTAGGAACCCACTCGTGTCCACAACGACACCTATACGCCGTCACCTGGAAGGTTCCATATCGCCTGCTCTCTGCACGTGCCACGTTGCCACCCCCTTGAGGGTACTTCTGAGTATATACTCTAAGTAATGACACTTCAACGCAATGGCGGCTACCAATTCTAACTATGGCGATCTCGGAACAACGCCTATTTGACGCCCTCAGCCGGATGCCGTTCATCGACTCGGCAGAGCTGGCGCTCACCCTGGGCGAGCCTCACACGACCGTCCACCGCGCACTGACCAGCCTGCTGGTCAGTGCGCGGCAACGCCGGCGGGCGCGTGAGCCACGGCACCGTACACCTGCCTTCTAGCCACAGATACTACCTGAGGGCCAGCGGCATCAGGCAGGCCGCAGAATTCCTCGACTTCGACACACCCTCGGACTTCGTACGGGCCTAGCCAATGTCCAAAGAATGGCTGGCGCTGTTGATCCGCCGAATGGACGCGGTGGCCGCCGTCTATCGTCTCGCCGCCTCACTCTCCCCCGGCATCGACGGCCTACGGTCGCACGTGGAGTTCCACCGCCGGGGCCGCTTCGATGCCACGATCACCCTCCACGACGGGCGCAGCTTCGGAATGGTACGCCAGAGCCTGGCTCTTCGTCGGCGAGGAGTCTCGGGACGTACTCGAAAGACGGGACTCCCACGTCTGGCAGAAGACCTCAGGCCTGTTCAGCGGCTCGTACTACAACCTTGGTTTCGTGAGCTCACAGGGTGGCCCAGCCGGAGCACTTCATACGGAGTCGCCGGAGCGGAAGCGGGCATCGATACCCCATCCTGAGCGGATGGTGCAGGCTGCGGCGACCTTCGGCATCAGCCCGTCGGAGAAGCGGACGCTCGACCTGGTGACCGACCACCCAATGATCCCCCGTGAGGACCCTGCGCGTTGGCTGGGCGTCTCGGAGGGACGAGTCAGCCAGATGATGCACAGCCTCGTCGATACCTGGAGCCTTGTCGAGCGACGAGGAAAACGCGGAGACACTCGCTACACTCTGTCCGCTGAAGGCATCCGCTACGTCACCCACAGGGATCGCGCCCAGCTCCCGACCACGCGGGGCATCTGGAGCACCGAGCTCACCACCGACCGCCAGGGCCGCAGGCGTCACATGGGCCACCGCATCGACACCTGGGCTCGGCAGACAAAGCACGCAGACGGCATCACATGGTTCCTCTCGAAGCTTGAGGCCGAAGCTAGGAGTCTGTCCGAGGATTCGTTCCTGGAGACGAAAACCGCCACGTAATAACCTGCTTACCGTAATCTGGACTTTGTCGTGGAGTAATTAGCATCTTTACACTCCACTAATGACGTATATCGTTTATAACATTGTTTCTCGGACAGACTCCTAGGGACAACCCCGACAGCGAGCTGCTGTGGTCCGTCCCCACCGCCAGGTCCGACCGGGCCTACAACTGGGGCGACTCGGCCATCGCCCCCGACGCCGTGGGGCAGATGACTGCACAGGGCCTCGACGTACCGTTCTACCTCGAGTACGAGATGCGGACCCGTCACCCCGAGGGAGTCATAGCCCGCCTGAGTCCCTACATGAGCTACTACTGGTCCACCGAACCAGGGGAAGACCAGCCCCCGTTCCCCACCACCCTGTTCGTCGTGGACACAGAGGAGGTCGAGGCTACCTACGTGCGCACATCGGCCCGGATGACCCGGATGTCGCTGCCCATCCTTGTGTCCTGCCGGCCCGTTCTGTCCACAACAGGGATACTGGGACCCTCCTGGCGTCCTCTCTGGGAGCCGGAATCCCCACGACTGGCGCTGTCCGAACTGAGCGCTTACCAATGGGACTCCCTCTACCACCGGATGCGTCCTGTAGAGGGGGATAGATAGGGCCGATGCGTCCCTATCTCCCCGATGTGCTGAATGGGGGCTGCAAAGTTGCCTCGACGGGGTGCTTTTCGAGGTCCGCCGGTGCCGCAAACCGCCCTATCTGCCCCTGTTTTAGCTACGAAACGGGCCAAAAGACCCACTGACCGGTCAGCGCTGGAAAATGCAAGTTATTGGGAAGCCATGCTAAACTAAATTGCCTCTCCGACGACAGTTTGTTTGCACTCTTGCAACCCCTGACGTGTCAGCCGATGGCGAGGAAACAGCTATGAATGAAGCTGTCGGGCGGGTCCGGAGAGCTGATGGGGGCAGGATTTGGCGTGTTGGCGACGATCGCGGCCCAGTTTGGCCCATCGATTTTGGCGCGAAACGATGTCGGGGTGCGTGACATGATTTTGAGGCATGGGTAGGAGCGGACATCCGGGGCCAGCCAGCTAACGCTTTCTGCCACATTCGGAGTGTATGACCGAAATCTGTTAACAGTATCTGTAAAGGGCTGGTTCCACCGAAAAATGGATGAAATTTCAAAAGCGGGCCACTCCCTGTAGAAGGCGGAAATGACTCCTGGGAAGCCAAAGAGCAACGGCGGGCCTGCATCGCGGGCCGACGACAATAAGCCCGACCTCAAGTGGGTTGTGGAGTGGCTCGTTGAGCGGGAGGGACAGCGCAAGACGGCGGCCCTTCTGGGAGTGAACCGGAAGACAGTGGCTCTGGCCCTGCGCCGGGAGCGACTGACGGGCAGGATGACCCTGGCCGTGCAGCGACTCATGGCCAACCTGGACGACCCCGGATGGGAGAGAACGACGCCACTGGACCGGTTGGAGGCGAGGATGAGGCTGGCGATTGAAGCCGTGGACGAGCTGGCGGCGCTGGTGGAGCGTCTGACGCAGCGCGTAGAGGCCTTGGAGGCGGCACAGAAGCCCGAGGACGACGCCGGGGGGCGGGGCTTGCGTCTGTTCGACTGGAGGCGGAGGCGTCAGCCACAGGGCGAGGAAAAGAGAGATGGATGAGCAGGTTCGCTGGGTCTCGAAAGCGGAGGCGGCGCGAGAGATGGAGATATCCCTGTCCACCCTCGACCGGAGGATCAGAAGTGGAGAGGTCGAGGTGGTCAGGGAGGGGCGCCGGGTCTATGTGCGTATGCACGGGCTAGAGTACGTGGGCGACGACGAACTGCTGCGTCGATCCCTTGGTCGGGAGGACAAGCTTCAGCGGACGGTATGGGAGTTGGATAGGACAGTCACAGAGTTGGAGCGAAAGCGAGACGTGGCCAGGGAAGCGGCGTCAGCCAGTAGACAAGCGCATAAGAAGCTTGAGGAGGCGTACCGGAAGGAGACCGCCGCGCACAAGGAGACAAAGAGTCGGCTCGACATGGCCCGCGTGATCGCCATCGTGTTGTTCGTGCTGCTGGTCGGCAGCGTTCTCGTGTGGTGGTTTGTGCTGAGATAAGGGTCGAAATCCCGACTATAATAGGCAAGTGGCCGGGAGTCCGAGATCGGGCCTCCAGCGACGAGGGGGATTGGCAATGAGCGGCAGGCGACTACCGGAGGGCTACAACGAGATAGGCCGATGGACCCTGAATCAGGCATCGGTGAAGGAGTTCCTGCTCTTTGTCCTAGTTGGCTTAGTCGCTTTCTTCGCGGCGCTCTCCGCAGCAGCCTTTATCGTCGGGACGGCGACCGACTCGGGCGAAGTGACGATAGACGGGGGAACATTCTTCTCTGGATTGCTGTTTGGGTGCGTTCTCGGAGTCATACTGCACGAAGGCGTCCACGGCGTCTTCTTCCTGGCTTTCGGCGGCCGGCCGCGCTTCGGGTTCAAGCCGTGGACCAGATTCGGTCCGGTCTTCTACGCGGCCGCCCACGGTAGCTACCTCGACAGGCCTCGGTACCTCGCCGTCGGGTTGGCGCCGGCAGTGCTGTTAACCGCGGCGCTGGCAGCAGCACTAGCTCTCGTGGCCGAGGACGACCTGCTCGTCTCCACAGTCACGTGGGCCTTTGTGCTCAACGTAGCAGGCTCGGCGGGAGACATGCTCATGATGCGCAAGGTGATGTCTTATCCTCGGGCGACCCGCTTCGAAGACACCGGCGAAGGGTTCGTAGCCTACGGCTCTGCGGGCGGCCTGGAATCCCCGTAGGCAACGTGGTGGTGGCTCACCTTCATTGAACTCTGGCCCATTGATGCCCCTTTGCCCGTCCGCGTCTTTCCATCCGCTTTGCCAATTCTCCCTTCACCGCCAGCGTCCCCTGGAATCTCGCGCCTTCTGAGGGGGGCCTGTGCGCGTGAGCCCTACCCGGTCCGTTGCCGTTGTCCAGGCGCTTGCGCTGGAGTCACTAACTCACTACAATGTATCTGGACATCTACCCTCCGGCTAGGGCAAGCTGAGACGAAGGAGGCACGACATGGCCGTAGACCAGAAGGACAAGTACCGAGAAATGGTGATCCGAGGCAAGTACCAGAGACTGTACACGTACCTGAGCAGTCTTCAGGTGCAGGAGTGGAGGACCTCCTTCAACGAGGTCGAGGCAGTCATCGGATTCGAGCTGCCTCCGTCCGCACGGCTGCACCGGCCCTGGTGGGGAAATCAGAGAGGCGGCAATGGCCACAGCCACGCCCTTGCCTGGAGCGTCGCCGGCTGGGAGACGGCGGAGGTCGATATGGATGGCGAGATGCTGCTGTTCCGGCGAACGCACCCGAAGCCCATACCCAGGCTTTCTCTCGACGAAGCGTGGCCCGTCCACCCCACCGCGGTGTGGCCGGAAGGTCTGAGCCTCAGACGTGAGGACCTCTACGAGGAGAGGGTTTAGTCCCGCCATGTTCATAGACACCAACGTGCTGGTGAAGTCCCGTATCCCCAGCGCGCCTGACCACGACGCGGCTCGGGCGAGCCTGGAGCGTGCTTTTCGAGACCCTGAACCGCTAAGGATCAGCCGTCAGGTGATACGAGAGTACCTGGCCGTCGTCACTCGACCGCAGACCTGGCCAGTGGCCATCACCCGTGAGGATGCCCTGGATGACGTGAGCAGGCTGATAGGCAGCTTCGAGATACTCGAGGACGGTCCCGTGGTGACCGAATCGCTCGTGGGGCTGTGTCGAGAGATTCCCGCGGGGGGACGGCAGATTCACGACGCCAACATCGTCGCAACCATGCTGGCGCATGGGGAGCGCAGGCTATTGACGTTCAACGTCTCAGACTTTCGACGTTACGGCGACCGCATCGAACTGGTGGACAGCTAGGAGTCTGTCCGAGAAACAATGTTATAAACGATATACGTCATTAGTGGAGTGTAAAGATGCTAATTACTCCACGACAAAGTCCAGATTACGGTAAGCAGGTTATTACGTGGCGGTTTTCGTCTCCAGGAACGAATCCTCGGACAGACTCCTAGCGGGTTGGGTTGGAAGCAATCACTGAGGAGGACAGCATGAAGAAGGACCTACAGCCGCTCACACCGGCGGCGCTCTACGCCAGGGTATCCAGCGACCGGCAGGACGTGGACCTGTCCGTGTCCGCCCAGCTCAGAGCGCTCAAGGACTACGCCAGGGCCAACGGCTACTCCGTCGCCCGCCAGTACGTGGACGAGGCCGAGAGCGGCCTCGTCGCAAACAGACCTCAGTTCAGGGAGATGATCGAGGAGGGTAGCAAGCCCAAGGCCCCCTTCGATGTGATTCTCGTCTGGAAATTCAGCCGCTTCACCAGAAAGCGCGAACACGCTGTCGCGTTCAAGTCTATGCTGCGGAGGAAGGGTATCAGAGTAGTCTCTATCACCGAGCAGGCCGAGGACAACGCCACGGGCAGGCTGCTTGAGGGAATCATCGAGAGCGTCGATGAGTTCTACAGCGAAAATTTAGCGCAGGAGGTCGTCCGGGGAATGAGGGAGGCCGCTTCGAGAGGCTTCTTCCTCGGCTTCAAGGCCCCCTTCGGCTACAGGCGGGTGAAGTCAGCGACGGGATGAAGGAGCGTCCCACGCTGGAGGTTGACCCCGCCACCGCTCCGGTGGTGAAGGAGATATTCGAGAGTTCGCTCAGCGGCTACGGTCTCAAGGAGATATGCAGGACCCTGAACGACCGGGGCATCACCAACAGGGGAAAGCGCTGGTACAAGGGAGGACTCCACTACCTGCTGACCAACGAAGCCTACACCGGAACCGCCGTCTGGGGCAGAACCACCAAGGTAGAGAAGGCCCAGGACCCGGTGCGAGTGGAGGGAGCATGGCCCGCGCTGGTGTCGAGGGAGCTGTTCGACGCCGTGCAGCAGGCGATGCGGGACCGTGCCCCGAAGGTGCAGAGGCCCGGTAGAGTGGGGAGCAAGTTCCTGCTGAGCGGTCTGCTCAAGTGCGGGGTGTGCGGCAGGCCCTACAGTGGCCAGGGGGCCAAGAGCGGCCAGTTCGCCTACTACGTCTGCGGGACATTGTTCCGGGAGGGAGCGGGGACGTGCAGCGCCCGCTACCTGAACGCCCCCAGGGTGGAGGACTTCATTGTTGAGAAGATACGGGAGCGAATCCTCACCGAGGAGACCATCGTGGAGCTGGTGACACTGGTGGCGGAAGAGATCGACGCAATGGCCGGTGAGCTGTCCGGCAGGCTGGAGGTCATCGAGGCCGAGCTAAGGGACGTGAGGAAGCGTCTTGAGCGGCTCTACGAGGCCCTTGAAACGAGCGAGTTGACGTTGGAGGTCCTGTCGCCCCGGATCTTCTCGCTGAGGCACCGTGAGGAGCACCTGGAGGCTGCGAGAGAGGACGCCGAGACCCAGCTTGAGCAGCGGAGGGTTGAGCTTCCGACCACCGAGGAGATCAAGGGGTACGTGGCGGACTTCCGGGAGTTCTTGCAAGAGGGGACATTCCCCGAGCGGAAGGCACTCATCCGCAACTTCGTGGAGGGCATCGAGGTGGTGGGAGACGAGGCGACGCTGACGTACACCGTTCCCATGCCAAAGGACGGTGTGAAGCGGGAATCGGCCTCGGTTCTCGATTTCGTCCAGTCCGGCCCACCAAACTTGACGGTAGACAGAACCGGGCTGTGTAGGGCCATTTCTTCGGCGTCTCTCCCCGGTATGGGGCTGTCGTCGGGCATCGGAATCGTGTAGCGCACCACGGCGTTGCCGGGCATGACCACGATCTCCTTCACGAAGCTCTCGATGAAGGCCCTGCGCTCCGTCAACTCGCTCTCGTTCAGGAACACACTCAGGTCCTGGGCGTAGGTCGTGATGGTTTCCACATCGTCCAGGACCTCCCGCCTCTCCGAGAGCATAGACCTGGCCTCCGCCGCAGATGCCTCCAGCTTCTCCTGCCGTTCCCGGTGTTCGCGGATGCGGGGCTTGAAGTCGTTGATGTCCAGGTCGGTGGTCTCCACCAGGTTGTAGAGCCGGTCCAGCCTGCGCTTCACGTCCCCAAGCTCCGATTCTATGGTCTCCAGCCTCTGTCGCTGCTCCTTGGCAACTCCGTCCATCTCTTCGTCCACCAGCTTCACCAACTCCCGGATGTTGCACTCGGTAAGCACGTTCTCCCGAATCTTGCCGACCACCAGCTCCTCGAAGCGCCGGGCGTTGAGCCGCGGGGCGTCGCAGGCCCCACTGCCCCGCTTCATCACCGACTGGCAGACGTAGTAGGAGAACCTGCCGCTCTTGGCGTCCTGGCCGGAGAGCGCCCGGTTGCACGCTTTGCACTTGATTAGGCCGCTGAGCAGGTAGGAGCTTCCGACCCGGCGGGGATGGGGCTCCGCTTGGGAGCGCGGGAGCGCAGCTTCCGGCTCACTCGGCGGAACTGGGCCTTGGAGATGATGGCGGGGAAGGCCTTCTCTACTCGCACCGGTTCTGCTTTGTCCTTGGCGTCGGCGCCCCAGACTAGAGTCCCCGTGTACGACTCGTTTCGGAGGATGATGTGGACGCCGTTCTTGGACCAGAGCCTCCCCGTGGGGTTGGCGATCCCCTCGTCGTTGAGGGTGCGGGTGATGTCCAGGATTCCCCTGCCTACCTCGGCCATGCCGAAGATGCGCTCCACGACAGCCGCGGTCGCCTCGTCGGGTTCGAGGGTGGGCCGCTTCTTGGCCCCGTCCTGCACCATGAGCTTGCGGTAGCCGTAGGGCACCCGGCTGGCCACCCAGAATCCGCGAGAAGCGGCCTCACGCATACCCCTGACAACCTCCTGCGCCAGATTTTCGCTGTAGAACTCGTCCACCGACTCGATGATGGCCTCCATGAGCTTGCCGGTGGGGGAGTCGTCGGCGTGCTCGGTGATGGAGACCACCCTCACGCCCTTGCGCCGGAGCATGGCCTTGAAGGCCACGGCGTGCTCGCGCTTGCGGGTGAAGCGAGAGAACTTCCAGACGAGAATCTCCTTGAAGGGGGCCTCGGGCTTGGCGGTCTCATCCAGCATCCTTCGGAACTGGGGCCGGTTGGCGGTGCGTCCGCTCTCGGCCTCGTCCACGTATTCACGAGCGACCAGGTAGCCGTTCCTCTCGGCATAGTCCCTGAGCGCGCGGAGCTGGGCCGCCACCGACAGGTCCACGTCCTGGCGGTCACTGGAAACTCGTGCGTAGAGGGCCGCCGGTATCAGATCAAGTCGGTCATTCATCAGCCTTTCCTCCTTCTGTTCGGGCATGTCCCGTCTGTCGGGTTCGCAGTCTTTCCAGTCGTTCCCGTCTTCGCCACTCCCTCTCCTCCATGTACAGGCGGACCGCCTCCCGGAGCAGCTCGCTCACGGTGCGGTCCTCCTCCTTGACCACCTGCCGCAGATGTTGGGCCATCTCCGGTGGCAGGGAAAAGGTGATGGTGTCGGTGTTTCTCGACTTTGGGGGCATGGTTGCTCTTTTCGTCTGTCGGTATAGTACGCTGTCTTACTATACACCACCGGGCAACCGATCTTCAACCGCCACCAGGGAGGAGCCGCCGCCGGGATCTGCGGGTTCCGAGCGCTGCAACAATTGTCCCGTTTCAGCCTGTTGGGGGCTGACACGGTAGGTGCAAAGAATGCCCTTTTGTCCCCTATAGGAAACCCTGGAAACGGCTTTAGTACATGGATGGAACATGCTCCTGTGGTCTCTGTGTCTCGGTTCTCGAAGGCCCGTGGCGAGGCTGCTGTCGCTACGAGCCAAAGCTGAAGTGCAATGAACAACTGAGTTGGACGGGGCCTCCCCTGACGTATCAGCTCTGCAACAATTGGAACATGTGAGGGCGGAAGGGGCATGAAGGGTGTGGAACTCCTGCAAAATGGTCCCAGCAGCCATGCTGGGACAGCCCCTACAGGAAGTGGTCGGAACGGCGAAAGTGGTCATTGTGCAACTGGGTACAACGACCTCAACTGGATGCGGTCGGTGAGGTTCAGCCCGTCTGACGACGATGCAGGCGGAGACTCTCGGCACGAATGCCCCAGGATGCCGCACTCAGCAAGGGTTTCGACATTGGAGGTGATGAGGGGCGGCCCGTCCAGTCTGTCAGCGGCATCAAGAAAGGCGGCCTCATTGTCGGGAGTCTCGAAGACGAAGAGCACCCGAGGTAGGAGTCCGCCGTGGTCCCGCTCCGCCCAGCCGCTCAGGAAGTAGCGGCGGTAGGACTGCAGGCGGTCGAGGATACGCTTGGGTGTAGTTGCCCGACGCTCGAACTCCAGCAGGTAGGGACGCCACCGGCCCCGGTACTCCAGAGTGAAGGAGGCGTCGGGGTGTATCACGTAGGTGGTCCAGTCGTAGCGGTAGCCGATGCTGGAGCGGGAGGTGGGCAGCAGGTCGAACAGGCCGTGGTCCGGGGAGCGGGCGGCCTCGGCGGTCAGGGCGGCGGCGAAGCTGGTGACGCCGGCGTGGTGCCGAAGCTGGGAGGCGAGGGCGCGTGGGGCGGTCCCAGCGTAAACATCAGGGTCCGAGTACGAGGGTTCGGCGCTCCACTGGTCGAGGGTGAGCCCGACGGCGGCGCGGTCTCTGCGGGCCAGGTAGGTCAACCCCTCGTCCGTGAGCATGTGAAGTTGGCAGTCCGCCCGCACGAGACCATGCTGGCTCAGGGAACGGAGCACCTGGTTAACCCGGCGCAGGGTGACGCCCCTCATCAGTCCCGCAAGCTGCTCACGGGTGCACAGGGGCCAGGCGGCCAGCAGGTCCAGGGCGTCTTTGTCGGCGCGAGTCAGCTGCACTGAGAGGGCCGACGCAAGCTGCTGGGACGGTTCGGGCATGGAGGCCTGCACGCCGGAGGGATACAGGTTGCCGGGATTCGGTTTCGGGTTGTCGCGGAGGAAGGAGTAGGACGAGTCCAGCAGGCGCTCCGCCCATGCCAGGATTCCGGTTAGGCTGGCGTCCGGGGAGACCAGCACAGGGGGGTCGTCGCCCAGGCCGCTCCCGCACTGCTGCCAGACGACTCCTTTGTGGTCTCCGGCTAGAAGCTCTCCCTCCGTCGCCACAAAGGTCCTGCCGTGCTCTGAAGGGTCGCCCAATGAGCGGATGGCCCGGCGGGTGGCCTGGTCTGCGTGGGTCAGTACGAGGGTGACGAAGGGCGCCTCGCTGCTGTCCAGCCGCTCGATACTTCTAAGACGGTAGCGGAGATTGGCAGTAGAGAGCATCGGCCCCTGGTGCAGAAGGCCAACGGAACGACCCCCGGACAGGGTGAGCAGCATGTCGTAGGGACCACGGCGGTAGTGGTCCACGCGCGCAGGATCGTTGTGCGGGTCGGCGTCCGCGACCATGGCGGCGACGCGGTAGAGCACGGCGATGGCGTCCAGCCGTTCAGCCAGCAGCCGGAACCACTGTTTCGATACTGGGTAGGCCCGCAACATGTGCGCCCGGCCCTTGGTGGCTACGCCCCCGGCGATGACGCCCTTATCCGTCGGGAAGTATCGGCGTTGCGGCCGTGTCCCCAACACGCACAGATGATGCGGCACGGAGTCCACCAACTCCCGCTTGGCGAGCTTCTCCAGACGCTCCCGCAGGGTGGAGGCGGGAACGCGGCCCAGCCGCGACAGATCGTCCACGGTGGTCAACGGCGCTGCGCACAGCGATAGGAGCGCTTCCTCGAGACTCTCGCGCAGGGGACGCAGAGCGGGGTCAGGCCGCCAACCCCTTAAATCGATGATGATTTCCAGCGTGGCCGCCTCAAGCGCCGCTGTGTTCCCGCCGACGGAGCTCAGGACGGCATCGGGCACGGCGCGTCCCATGTGGCCCCGTTCAAGGAATCGCCAGAGGGTGTGGCGGGACACGCCGAGGTCCTTGGCTGCCATCCGCCGTCCATGCAGCGACGCGTAGGCGCGCACGTAGTCCCGGACCGCTCTCTCAAGGTGCGGTCCGGCATGTAGCGCGCCGTTCAGTTTTGGCGCTCGTGGATTCGTGGTTACCAATCGGATGCTCCAGCTTGCTCAGTGCTCCACCATTCCATTTTGGAGGGAAAAATCGGCGTATGTAATGCCTTGCAAGCCATTGTTTTCACACCGGTTTTGTGGTATGGGCCACGACCACGACACAAGGCCGAGAAGCCGGTGGGCACACAGATCTGGCCTACATGTGCGGAGTTCACTGCCTATGAGCCGGAGGCGCGGGCATAGGCCCGTACCTGTAGGGTAGGGCTAAGGTAAGCCCGCCGAGTCCGACGCCAGCAACCATGGTCATCAAGACGCCCCCATGACCTCGGCAGCAGGTGTGCTTCTTAGCCTCTAACCAGTATAGATAACAGGCTATACGCAGTCAGGAAGTAAGTCTTGACACTTTAAGAGAAATGTATATACTACTAAATATTAATAGTATATACATATCATTTGTGTTCGTATGGTGTATCCATCTTACGAGGCAATGTGTGAAAAGGAGCTCTGGCCATAAATGGAGGTCGCCTCGACATCAACACATGGAGCAACATGACGGAGGAGACGATAAGTTGTGGAGGAAAGAGACCGACGCCGATTGCGACGAATACCTGGTCGTTACACACTGGGAATCCAAGGAGGCACATAATCAGTGGACCCGCAGTGAGGCATTCAAGGCAGCTCACTCTGGGCCAAGGGCCGATTTCATAGTCGGGCATCCGGAGTTCGGCGGCTATGAGGTGCGGCTTCACTCTTCTTCAATGGAGGCGAAGGTGAGGGTGTGATTTGGGATCCCGCTGGTAGTCCGGTTTAAGAATCACTCAAAATCATCAAGGATATGGAGAGGCAAAACATGCTTAAGTTTACACTGGTTCTATTGATCGTACCCATTCTAGCACTCGCTGCATGTGGCGATGGCGGTGACAGCGGTGACCTGAAAAAAGCTGTCGTTGAAAACTATGCAGATGGAGCTCATTCATCATACGTTCGAAGCCTTACATCCGCGATGGCACTGGACGCTGCTATAGACAGATTCCTAGCCGCTCCATCACAACCACGGCTGGATGCTGCCAAACGTGCTTGGCTGCGCGCTAGAGACGATTACGGTGTCACAGAAATCTATCGCTTCTACGAGGGTCCCATTGACAACGAAGAGGATGGCCCCGAGGGGCTCATCAACGCGTGGCCTTTGGATGAATCCTACATTGACTACGTGGAGGGTAACTCCAACGCTGGAATCATCAATGATCCAGAAACATTCCCTGCAATTGACGCCGAGCTTCTGGTATCTCTAAACGAAGAGGGTGGGGAGGAGAACGTCTCAACGGGATGGCACGCCATCGAGTTCCTTCTGTGGGGTCAGGACCTTAACCCAGATGGTCCAGGCTACCGTTCCATAGAGGACTACACGGTTAGCGCCAACGCCGATCGCCGAAGCACCTATCTCGCTGTCGCTTCAGACCTTCTGCTGACTCATCTGCAGCAGATGGTGGATGCCTGGGCCCCTGGTCAAAATAACTACCGGGCACAATTCATAGCTAAGGACTCTGACGAAGCCATCACCGACATAATCACCGGCATCGGAGAGATGAGCCGAGGCGAGCTTGCGGGAGAGCGTATGACCGTCGCCTATGAAGAGCGATCTCAGGAGGACGAGCACTCCTGCTTCTCCGATAATACAACGGCGGACATAGTAGCCAACGCTCTCGGCGTCCAGCGCGTTTATCTGGGTCAATACGGGGACGTTTCCGGGCCCGGTATATACGATCTGATTGCAATCGAGGACGAGGCTCTCGCAGACTCCCTGGCAGATGAGATCAATCGCTCCGTCACCCTAGCTAGGTCCATTCCATCTCCTTTCGATAACCTCGTGGCACAGGGCATAGCAGATTCTGACCAGGGTCGGCGGGCAGTCCTCGATACCATCGTTGCCTTGGAAAACCAGACCGATACGATCGTCAGCGCTGCCCAAATAGTGGGGATTACCATTAGCGTTAGTTAAGATCATATGCGTCCATTCAAGTTTCTGGCCAAGACATGGGCGCAGCTGCTGGTCGCAATCTTGCTGCTGGTAGCTGCGCCTGTTGCCATTGTAGCGTGCCAGGATAACAACGATGAAATCGACCTCAGTGAAGTCTACAATCTCATGCTTGGAGGAGAGACCACAGCATTTAGCGCCGGCGGCAACGCCTTCGAACTTTCCGCCAGAAACTTACCCAATGACCTTCGACGTATATTCGAAATCGGCGACAGCTTCTTCAATCAGAATTGGGTCGCTGCACCCTCCAGCACGGAAGCAAGAGACGGACTCGGCCCCACCCATAATGCTTTGTCCTGCTCTTCCTGCCATAGCCATGATGGTCGAGGAAAACCTCCTGATGATCCCACCGACCCAGAGCGCGGTCTGCTAATCCGGCTTAGTATCCCCGACGAGGATGGCTCAGTTGATGAGCCTACCTACGGTGCGCAGTTGCAGGACCGGTCCATCCTCGGAGTGCCTGTTGAAGGGCGTATATTGATCATCTACGAAGAGATGCCAGGTCAATATCCGGACGGCACGACTTACAGCTTGCGGCGGCCAGCCTATCGCATTGAGGATCTCGCCTTCGGACCCCTTGATTCCACCGTTCAAATCTCGCCGCGCATAGCACCTGTCACCATAGGGATGGGGCTACTGGAGGCGATACCTGAGGAGCGGATATTGGGCCTGGCTGACCCAGACGATGCCGATGGTGATGGTATTTCTGGCCGTCCGAACTACGTTTGGCGAATCCGTGACGGGATGTTGATGCTAGGCCGGTTTGGATGGAAGGCGAATCAACCCACTGTCGAACAGCAAGCTGCAAGTGCCTTCTTGGGAGATATCGGCATCACATCCAGCCTGTTTCCTGATGAGAATTGCCCGGATAGCCAAGAGGAGTGTCGTAGTGCTCACGATGGGGGGTCTCCCGAGATCCCGGATAGTCGACTGGAGAAGGTAACCATATATCTACAGACGTTGGCTGTTCCCGCCATGCGCAACACGGAAGACAAGGACGTGCAGCAAGGAGCTCGACTGTTCGTCCAGTCTCAGTGCGCGATGTGCCATACCCCTCGCCATGAAACTAGTGGCACATATCCGATTGAGCCTCTCAGGAATCAGGTGATCTTCCCCTACACGGACCTTCTACTCCACGACATGGGAGCAGGGCTCGCGGATAATCGTCCCGATGGCGAAGCATCGGGCACCGAGTGGCGTACTCCGCCGCTCTGGGGCATAGGTCTTGTCGAGACTGTGAATGGCCATACGATGTTCCTTCACGATGGCCGCGCTCGCAGCCTTGAAGAAGCCATTCTATGGCATGGCGGCGAAGCCGACGAATCCAGGCAACACTTTATGAGCCTGACCGCGGAAGAACGAGAAGCATTAATCAGATTCTTGGAGTCGCTTTAGTTGGCGCGTGTCTCTGCTCGGAGCGCATTGTTCGTAGGCGCCATGATCCTATTCTTGGTGGGATGTACAGCGGATGTACCCACCGATAAGGAAGTTTTAACTAGCCTGACCGATGAAGTAATCGTCCCCGCCTACCAGAATGTTGCTCAGGATATGGCCAGATTGCATCAAGACATAGAAACGCTGTGTGACGAGCCGAACATATTCTCTCAGGAGGCAGCTGAACTATCGTGGCGCAATGCCAGAGCATCTTGGATGAGATCTGGAGCAATGCGATTCGGGCCTGTCATGGATCGCCGCTCCGAGAGTCTTCTCGATTGGCATCCCACTGATGTCAAAGGGATCGACGATCTCCTATCTGAGGCGCCTCCAGTTTCTGCTGGTGACATCCGTGAGGTACTGCCATCTACTCAACGAGGGCTAAGCGCCATTGAGTATGTTCTCTTTGGCCAGGACGTTTTGGACAGTCAGAGCGACGCTGATTACCGTTGTTCCTACCTGATTGCGCTAAGTGAGGTTGCTCTAAACGAGGCCGACGCCATCCTTTCCGAATGGATAGATGGAACGGGATCTCGGCCGGCCTACCAAGACTACTTTACAGAACGATCGAGTACATCCCTCCTGGCAAGCTCGGCATTATCAGAAGTCGTGCGTACCCAGGTATTCCGCATACGAGAAATAGTCGACATGAGATTGGCATCGGCGTTGGGGCTTCGGGGTGAGGACGTCGACCTATCGGCTATTCCCGGCACCGTCGCCGACAACGGTCTGGAAGACTTGCGCAACGAGATACTCGGAATGCAAGCAGTGTACCAAGGACGTGGGGAGGAGGGACTGGGCATCTCGCACCTGGTAGCGCCCCTTTCTGAAGAAACGGATGAACGGATGCAAAGTCAGTTCACCTCATCCATCGCAGCCATCGACACCGTTGATGTGCCATTGCGCGAGGCCTTAGTCCAACGCCCCCATCAGGTTCAAGATCTGTACGACAGTCTATCGGAGTTGCAACGGACGATCGCCACTGAGGTGGTCAGCTTGCTAGGAGTATCTATAGGATTTACAGACACAGATGGCGATAGTCTCCGCTGACCGTCCATGTCGACTTCGATTGCTTTACCCGGCATACATGCAGGCGCAAAACAGGCCGAGCTTGCACCTAGGCACCTGGTTGACAGGGTTGTTCAAGCCGGCTCACAGCCTATCTCACCTGCTTCTACTGCTGCCTTCCGCATCATCCTAGGACTTCTTGGTGT
The DNA here is from genome assembly GCA_965248515.1 of Dehalococcoidia bacterium. Taxonomy (GTDB): domain Bacteria; phylum Chloroflexota; class Dehalococcoidia; order SHYB01; family SHYB01; genus CBDFJU01. The sequence goes on from CBDFJU010000001.1 coordinate 20,013, forward strand.
GGCGGCGGTAATCCGTTTCGTCGCCAACGGATGGATCTCAGAGCTTTACATTGACCCCATCCATCACTTCACTTACTACGGATTCGGATGGGTTCAAGCGTGGCCTGGGTGGGGCTTGTATGTACATTTCGCTCTACTGGGGCTTGCGAGTCTCTGCGTGGCGTTGGGATACCGGTACCGGCTGTCAATCGCCGCTTTCTTCCTGCTCTTCACCTATGTCGAGCTGATCGACAAATCGACCTACCTTAATCACTACTACTTTGTCAGCCTGATAAGCTTCCTCATGATTTTCTTGCCTTTGAACCGCAAGGCGTCCTTCGATTCAAAGAGATCGTCCACTTCTACAGGCGGTTCAACTATCCCATGCGCCGTACTGTGGATTCTTAGGACCCAAGTTGCCGTGGTCTATGTTTTCGCTGGAATAGCCAAGTTAAACCCTGACTGGTTGTTCCACGCCGAGCCGCTTCGTATCTGGCTTTATAACAGCACAGACACACCGCTAATCGGCCCATTCCTGAGGGAAGCGTGGCTTCCATATGCAATGAGTTGGGGGGGTGCGCTCTTCGACCTGACTATCGTGGGATGGCTGCTTTGGAGGAAAACTCGGCCGTACGCCTATGCGGTACTTGTGATATTCCACGTGACGACTGGGCTTTTGTTTCCTCCTATTGGCATGTTTCCTTGGATAATGACCGGAGCCGCGCTTCTTTTCTTCGATCCTGATTGGCCCACCCGTCTCCTGCAACGGCTACGCGGACATGGCTCAGAATCCTCTACGTCCCCTCCCATTTCCATGGCCTCAACCAACGCCCAATCTTTGTCGTGGCCGGTGCGATTGGCTCTTCTACTCGCAGTCCTGTTCTTTGCAGCACAAGCGATGGTTCCCATGAGGCATCTGGCTTACCCTGGAAACGTGAGATGGACAGAAGAAGGCTACAGGTTCTCCTGGAGAGTTCTTGTCACGGAGAAGAATGGTCTCGTAAAGTTCCGGGTAACGAGCCAGAGTATGGAAACAGAACGACTAGTCCATCCAGAAGATTTCCTGATGCCTACTCAAGTGGAACGTTTTTCGTACCAGCCAGATATGATTCTAGCCGCAGCACACATGATCCGAGACGACTTCATTGCTAGGGGACATGAAGAAGTGGAAGTTCGGGTTGACGCATACGTCACATTCAATGGGCGGCCAGCGGCTCGTCTTATAGATCCCGAAGTCGACCTTGCTAAGCAAAATCCAGGGTTCGGTCCCAAGAATTGGATACTAAATGCGCCATCTCAATCTTAAAGGAGATTGACCGAATGCACGACCCACAAGACGTAAGCACCCCAATTCGAAGACCTGACGTGGCAGCCCGCAGAGCTGGCATGTTTCTACTAATAACCGCTGGGGCCACTGCTTTGATGGTATTTGCGCGCATCTCGGCTGGCGCAGATCAACCCACCTTGCTAGAGTCTCTGCGGGTGATCGCGGACAATAAACCGATGTACGAAACTAGTGGAACCGCCAGATTTATCTCCGGAATTACATTGGCTGTAGGAGCGTGGTTCCTGTTGAAGACATGGATAATTCGTGAACGTCTTGGAACGCCATTAGTTCCCTATGCTTTCGCAGCATCTGGTGCATTCACAGCAGTGTCTGGAGCCTGTGCTATTGCACTTGCGTTATCCTTACCAGATGCATCTGATCCCGCCATTACAAACTCAATTGAAACCATAAACCATCTGCGATGGCTGACTGGCAAGATCGGGTTCACCATTGCAGGATTGGCACTATTGGTGGCAGCGCGTTACCAGTGGAGAGCCGGAGCCACCCTGAGGCGCGTCTCACCTGCTTCAGCCATAATTGGCGGGGCAATGCAATTCATTTGGATTGATTCAGCAACGTTGGTACATCCCATGATAGGCGCGGCCTTTTTTGTTTGGTTGATTGTTATCAGCTTCATGCTTGTGACAGGAAGCGTGGAAAGACGTTTCGCGGCTCTAAAACCGTAAGCAAACCTTAGTACAGCTGGCGTCTTCCTAACCGCTTGGTCCAAAATGCGGCGGCGCGAGTCAAATGCTAGACTATATGCCCAGTACGAGTTCAAAGATGGTTCTGTCTACCGTCAACTTAGGCCCACCACTTAGCACCTTGGACGGAAGCGGCGCCACGTTTCCAGAGGGCCGTCGTCCGTTCCGGCCTGACCCATCGAGGATGGCGATGAGCGGAAAGCTGGCGATCCTACTCCCGACAGCCGAGCGCAGGAATGCTCCCAGCGTCCCGCTCGCACCGCGCCTCGTGAACCTCGAGGGCACGACTATCGGGTTCATCACCAACGGTTGGCGCTCCGGAGACGTGGTCTTCGAGGAGCTGCGCCGTCTGCTCAAGCAACACGGCGTGAAGGAGATTGTGGAGCGGCGCACTCCCCAGTCCAGGCCGCTGGCCCTCGACGAGTTCCAGGCCCTCGCCGACGCTTCCGATGCCGTCGTTTCGGGGCTCGGGAACTGAGGCGGCTGCACGGCGTGGTGTAGCCACGACAGCATCCTCGTCGAAGCCAGAGCAATCCCCACCGTGACCCTGATCACACTAGCTTTCGAGACGCTTTTCGCGAGCCTGGTTCGGGGCCGGGGTATGCCTGATCTCCCCCGTGTCGTGCTGCCCTATCCGCTCGAGACCCTGCCCGAAGGGGAGGTCGTCAAGATTACGAGAGACTGCTGGCCACAGGTGTTGGCCGCCCTGACGTCCTCATGACACCGGGCGTGAACCTGACCTCGAGGCGTGTGCTTGTCGACGACGACATCGCGGCGGTCTACGAGTACCTCGACGAGCGCGGGCTCACCGACGGTCTGCCCGTCATACCGCCCTCGCAAGAGCGGGTCGCCGCGATGGTCGGCGGTGCCGGGATGGGGCCGGAAGCGGTTGTCGCCGTCCTCCCGCCCGACCGCGCCGAGGTCACGGTGGAGAAGGTCGCGGTGAACGCCGTGATGGCAGGCTGCCGTCCGGAATACATGCCGGTGCTCATCGCCGCCATCCAGGCGATCGTCGTTCCCGCCTTCAACCCCGATAGCGTTCAGGTCACCACCCACCCGGCAACGCCGATGCTCATCCTCAACGGTCCGATACGGGCCGCGCTCGACGTCAATGGCGGGTCGAACGCGATGGGCCAGGGGTGGAGGGCCAACGCGACCATCGGTCGCGCCCTGCGCCTGGTGCTGGTCAACCTCGGGGGCGCGACCCCCGGCGGCGTGGACCGTTCGACCCAGGGGCAGCCGGGCAAGTTCACCTTCTGCTTCGGCGAGAACGAAGAGGACAGTCCCTGGGAGCCGCTGCACGTTGAGCGTGGCTTCGGCCAAGTGGAGAGCGCCGTTACCCCCATCGCCGCCGCGGGCACCAACCACATCGTCAACGGGAGCAGCGACGCAGAGGACCTGCTCGCCTCGCTCACCTACGGCATCCTGACCCCCGCCTCCAACAACGTGATCCTCCCGATGGGTGAGCCCGTCCTCCTCCTCTGCCCCGACCATGCACAGCTACTCGCCGGGGCTGGCTACACGAAGGCGACCCTTAAACAGCACCTGTTCGAGCGCGCCCGCGTCCCGGCCGGCTGGATCTCGGAGTACATCTGGGCCCGCCGGGAGCAGATAGGGCGCTCGGTCGACCGGACCGCCAGCGTCCCGATGGCCGAGGAATGGGACAAGATCATCCTGGCCGTGGTCGGTGGGCCGGGAGGTCTCCACTCCACCTTTGTCCCGTCCCTGGGATCAAGTCAGGCTCAGACGCAGCGAATAGGGACGCCCAAAAACGGCGCCTGGGAAGGGGCCCCATAACCGTGCTCCTGATCGATACCCACTACCACGTCTCCCCCTGGTGGTTCGAGCCAATCGAGGTCTTCCTGTTCCACATGGAGCGCGTCGGGGTGGACCAGGCGGCCCTGGTCCAGATCAAGGGCCAGTCCGACAACTCCTACCTGATGGAATGCGAACGGCGCTATCCCGGCCGCTTCGCGGTGGTCGGGTTCGTCGACTCGAGACGGCCCGACGCCCCCGACGCGCTGGCGCGGTTGGTTGAGCAGGGCGCAAAGGGCGTCCGGCTCTGGGGCGACGAGCGGTCGCCGGGAGCCGACCCGCTGGCGATCTGGCGCAGGGCCGAGGAACTTGGGACAGTCGTCAGCTGCGCCGGCTCGGCTGCGATGTTCGCCTCGAGCGAATTCGCGCAGCTCGTCGAAGCACTGCCGCGACTGCCGATGGTCATCGAGCATCTCGGCGGCATCCACAGCGAGCCCGAAGCGGTGAAGGCCCGACCCGACGCCCCTGATTCCGCCTACCGCAAAATAGTGGCCCTTTCCCGGTTCCCGAACGCGTATATGAAGATCGCACCCTTCGGGGAGTTCATGCCCAGGCCCATGCCGTTTCGGGAGCCGCCCTTCGACCTCGCCGAAGCGCCGCCCTTCATCGACATGGCCATCGAGGCTTTTGGGGCCGACCGGCTCATGGTGGGGGCCGACCCCACCTCCAGCATGAGGGAAGGCTACGCCAACGGCTGGCGCTTGCTCCAGGAGTATCTGAGGAGGTGGAGCATGGACGAGCAAGAGGCGGTCCTCGGCAAGACGGCGCAGCGGCTCTTCGGACTCCCCGAAGAGGTCCCCGCTTTTCCGACGACGTGACTGGCGCTATACTCCGCTGACGGCTTCCGACCGACGGACTGGAAGCGGCAAAGGAGAGAGCGTGACGCAAGCGGCCAGAAGTTGCGGGGTGCCTCAACTCCCCGGGCCCGAGGCGGGCTAGCCCGTGGCTGGTCCCCTCACCGGCGTGAAGGTCTTCGACGTTACCGTCGCGGCCGTGGGCCCGTGGGCGTCGATGCTCCTGGGCGGGCTTGGCGCCGACGTCATCAAGGTCGAGCACGACGGCAGCGACGTCATCCACAACGTCCCGCCGACGCAGAACGGTGTCGGCGCCGTCTACAGCGCGTGCAACCTCAACAAGCGCGGCATCGACCTGAATCTCAAAGACCCGCGACATCTCGAAGCGGCTTACGAGATGATCCGCAACGTCGATGTCTTCATCGAAAACATGCGGCCCGGCACGGCTGACCGCCTGGGCCTGGGCTACGACAAACTGTCCGAGATCAACCCTCGGTTGCTCTACGCCACCTCGACAGCCTGGGGCGTCGGCGGGCCGATGGCCAGGATGACCGGCTCGGACGGACCCGTGCAAGCCTTCTCCGGCTGGGCCAGCCTGAACGGGGAACAGGGCGGCCGCTGGGAGATGTATCGCTACTGGGGTCAGGTCGACGTCAACTCCAGCATGTACTTCGTTCTGGCCGTCCTTCAGGGGCTGCTCCAGCGCGCCAAGACCGGGAAAGGACTACGCGTCGAGAGCAGCATGCTCGGGGCCGCGGTCCACGCCCAGACGAGCCGGATGGCCGAGTTCTTCGCCACCGGAAAGAGCCCCGAGCCTCAGGGTAGCGTCGCGGCGACAACCGCGCCTCATCAAGCCTTCCGCTGCAAAGACCATGCGTATATGGCCGTTGGGGTTGTCGAGGAAACGCAGTGGCCTGCACTCTGCCGGGCCCTGGAGGCCGAGGACCTGCTGGCCGACGAGCGCTTCTCGACCAACGCGGGCCGAGTCGAGCACCGGGACGAGCTCGCCACCAGGCTCGGCGCGATCTTCGAGTCCAAGGCGGCTCGCTGGTGGGAGATCCGCCTGACGCAGGCCGGGGTGCCCCATGGCCCGTTTCTCGACATGAACGACTGTTTCACCCACACCCAATACACCGAGAACCAGCACCTGGTGCAGGTCGAGATGGCCCATCAGGGGGCCATCTACGCCGGAAACCTGCCCTGGAGCTTCAGCGAGTCGAAGGTCGCCCACAAGCCTGCCCCCTTCCCCGGTGAGCACACCGAGCAGGTGCTGCGCGAGTTCGGCATCGACTCCGCCAGCCTCCAATCCAACGGCGGCGCGAAACCATGAGCGGCGTCCTCGACGGCTATCGGGTCATCGACTGCACGCAGGGCCTCTGCGGGCCCTTCGCTGCGCTCATGCTGGCCGATGCGGTCGCCGACGTCGTCAAGATCGAGCCGCCGGGCGGAGACGCCGCCAGGTCCTACGGGCCTCCTTTCCTCGAAGGCGGTGTGAGCGCGGTCTTCAGCGCGCTGAACCGGGGCAAGAAGAGCGTCGTGCTCGATTTGGAGTCGTCCCCCGGCAAAGAGGCGCTGCTCCAGATGCTCGCCACCGCCGACGTGTTCCTGGAGGACTGGGGACCGGGAATCGCGGAGACCAGGGGCTGTGGTTACGACGACGTCAGTGCCGGCAACCCCGGACTCGTTTTCTGCTCGATCACGCCCTTCGGCCCAAAGGGGCCCTTCGCCGGCCGGCCCGGTTCCGAGCTCGTCGTCCAGGCGCTGGCTACGTGCTGCGGCACCCTTGGCAGCCACGACACGCCCCCGGCGCGCCTTGGTGTCGACGTCGCCAACATGAACACGGCCGCTGCGGCCACCCAGGGCATCCTCGCTGCGCTGTTCCACCGCGCGGTCGCCGGTCGCGGGCAGCGCGTCGAGGTCAGCATGCTGGGGACCCTGGTCCAAATGCGAGGCCTCATCTGGGGCGCCCAGAGTGGGCCGGACGCCTGGCACGGCTGGCAGTGCGAGTCCTACACCCGCGACCCCGACTACGGCTGGGGGACGAAAGACCGGTCCATCTACTTCAACCTGCGGCGCGGCGACGAGGAAGACTACCACAAGCTGTTGATCGAGCTGGGCCTGGAGGAGCATGTTACCGACCCTCGATTTGGCGAGGGCGGTCGCCAGGTCACCGGGCACGGCCAGCACGCCGAGGAGACGGTCCACATCTGGGAGCAGGGGTTTCGGGACATGACGGCGGATGAGGCTTGTGAGACGATCAACCGCCACAACGGCGAGGCCACGCCGTTCAACAACCACGAAACGTTGCTGGCGCATCCGCAGATGGATGCGTTGGACATGATCGGGACGTTTGATGACCCGGCGGTGGGACCGATGCGGGCAGTCCTGCCGCCCTGGCGCATCGGTGGCGTCCCCAGGCCGGATGTCGGACCGGTGCCGCGCCTGGGGCAGCACACCAACGAGGTCCTGGGTGGCGCCGGCTCCGCGAAAGAAGGCATGGCCAGCCGGTAGGCCTGCTTTCGCCTGCAACGAGCGGTCGCACAGCGAGGTTGCCATAGTGTCGGTTGCCGACTACGAGATCGTTGACGCCCACGTCCACCTGTGCCGAGACCCGGCCCAGGAGCGGGTCGTGTTCCCCAGACCGGGCTGGCCCAAGCACTGGTACTGGTGCAGCCCTGAACGGGTCATTCCGTACATGGACCAGGTCAACTGCACCCATGTCTTTGTCCCCAACGTCATGGCGACCCATCGCATGACACGGTCCCGGCTTGCCCGGCTGCCACAGGACACGCCCGAAGCGGAGGTCGAGGCCGTCCGGGCTCGATTGAAGGCTGAGATGCAAGACAAGGTCCGGAAGTTCAACGACTGGATCGTTGACGTGCACAAAACCGAGCCGCGCATCGTGCCGTTCGTGTTGATCGATCCCGTCCTCTTCGGCGACGGCTCCATCGATGAGTTCGAGCGTTGCCTCGCCAGGGGAGCCGTGGGTGTCAAGGTCCACCCCTCGAACTGCGTCCACATGCCCGACCATCCCGACCTGATGCCGGTGTACCAGCGATGCGACGAGCTCGGGTTGGTCATCATTGCCGACACCAACGGCCGCGGCGGCCCCGATCGCGAGGACGAGAACGGCGTCCCCTACGGATACCCCACGACCTGGGTCCCGGTGCTCTCGACCTTCTCGAAGCTGAAGCTGATCATCGCCCACTTCTGCGACATCATGTGGGACGACCGCCTGGACATGGCCGGGCGGTTCGGCGACAACCTGTATTTCGACATGTCGGGCGGGTGGGCCGATGCCCACCATCCACCGAGCAGCCACGGGGTGATGCCCGCGGAGCAGGTGGTGCGGGTCTTCAGGAAAGTCGGCGTCGAACGGATGCTCTTCGGCTCGGACGCGCCGGGAGGGCAAATGGGCATCCTCGATGCTGCCTCGCAGATCGTTTCACTGGCCTTTACCGATGGAGAGAAGCGTATGATGCTCAGCGAGAACGCCAAGCGGCTCGTCGGGCTTACCTAGAGTCATGCCCACCAACATCAAGGAAAAGGCCTGTATTGTCGGGGTCGGCGGTACCCCCCAGGGAAGGCTGCCGGAACATGGGGCCGACGACATCGCTATCTGGGCCTTCCGGCTCGCCCTCGAGGACGCCGGCATCGACAAGTCGCAGGTCGACGGCCTTCTCGTCCAACATAGCTTTGGCAGCCAGGGCGACACTAAAGACGTCGGTAGGCGGCTCGGCATGGAGCCGACCATCGTCAGCAATATCGGCCACCAGGGTGAGGCCATCGTGCTCGCGACCTCCCTTATTACCGCGGGCGTGTGTAACGTTGTAGCCTGTCTGTATGGGACCAATCAGCGTACGAACCGCAACCGGTTCGGAATTACGAGCTACAACCTCGGCGGAAACCTGAACGAGGTCTACGGCATGTCCAACCCGGGGGCTGTCGCGGCCCTCAACTTCCGCCGCCGCATGCACGACTTCGGCGCTACCCAGGAGCAACTTGGAGCGGTCGCCGTCGCCCAGAGCAAAGCCGCTTCGAAAAACCCCCTCGCCGTCTACCGCGACGCCCTGACCATCCAGGACTACCTCGACGCCAGGTTCGTTATCTGGCCGCTGCGCCTCATGGACTTCTCGATGATCAGCGATGGCGGCTTCGCCGTCATCCTCGCCTCCGCCGACCTCGCCAAGGACTTCAAAAAGCCCCCCGTGTACGTCCACGCCGTTGGCGCCCGGGCCAGCTTCCTCGACATGGAGCATCCCGACGCCATGTACCACCCCTCCCAGGTCCCCAACGCGAAGATGCTCTGGGAGTCGTCCGACTTCAAGCACAAGGACATCGACGCGATGTACATCCAGGACGGCTACACGCCCAACGTCCTTTCGGCCCTGGAGAACTACGGCTTCTGCGACTTCGGCACCGCTCACGAGTGGGTCCAGGGAGGGCGTATCGAGCTGGGCGGCGAGCTGCCCGTGAACGTCAACGGCGGCCAGAACCGAATGACCTACACGGTGGGCTGGCAGAACACCTACGACGCCGTTCGCCAGCTCAGAAACGAAGCCGATGAACGCTCGCGGCAGGTCCCTGATGCACAGACCATTCTCTGCACCTATAGCAGCGGACACTGGCGCGAGACCTGGTCCGCGATATACAGGAGATAAACCGGTGGCTTACGATAAACCGATGCCCCAGGTTACCGATCTCAACCGCCCGTTCTGGGAGGGCGCTAGAAGACACAAGCTGCTCGTACAGCGATGCAGCCCCTGCGGACACAAGTGGTTCCCGCCGCTGCCCAACTGCACCCGTTGCCTGTCGACCGACATCGAATGGATCGAGACCAGCGGCCGGGGCACGGTCTACTCGGTGATCGTGTATCACCAGGGGTGGCTCCCCGGCTACCAGGAAGACCTCCCCTACGACGTCGCTATCGTCGAGCTCGAAGAAGGAGTTCGCGTCATCAGCAACGTCGTCGGGATCGAACCCGAACGGATCGAGATCGGCATGCCGGTGAAGGCTACCTTCGACGACGTCGACGAGGAAACGAGCATCCCCCGGTTCAAGCCTGCCTAGGCCGCGTCGTTGGCCTTTCGCGGCTTCCCCTCAGGGCTCACGTGCCCGGTAGTAGAGCTTGGGCTCCGTGCCCTGGATGACGTTCTTGAGGCGCGGTGCGTGACGGATGAATACCAGCCCCGCAAGCCCGTCGATCACTGGCGCCTGATGCGGCCAGAACAGGTGCGCCAGGACCGGCAGCGACAGCGTTGCGACGATCTGTCCCAGCACCATGAGCTTGGTCACGGCCACCGTCGCGAAGAAGACCGCGAACCACACGGGACCGAGCACCGGGGTGAACCAGAACACCGACGGGAGCGACGTCGCCAGCCCCTTGCCGCCGCCGAGCTTCAAGAACACCGAGTAGTTGTGGCCCGCCACCGCAACCACGCCGCCCACGCCGGCCCCTACCTCGACGTCGGCCCCACCGGCTCGGGCTACGCCGTATCCTAGGGCCAGGCCCGCGGCTCCCTTGAGCATGTCGCCGGCCAGCATCAGCAGCGTGAGGCTCTTCGAGCCGGTTGCCCGATGGGTGTTCATCGTCCCCACGTTACCGGTACCGTGCTCCGTCACGTCCTTGCCCGTGAAACGGCGCACCGCCACATAGGCGGTCGGAAACGAGCCGATCAGATACGCTCCGAGCGCGATGGCGATGTAAAGAACCACGTCGCTAGCCATGGATACCTTCTGCTCCCGGCTGTCGCATAGTCGAGGGGAATGTATCGGATGGTATAGTCCGCCCCGCCCGAAATATCAAGGAAAGACGGCAAATCGGCAGCTTGCAAACGCCTAGTTGCCTGCTGGCATGGGTAGGAATGCTTAGAAAAACAGGGATCGTGTCGATGTTGCGGCAGTGACCGTCGCCTGCCGTCCACTGGGGCGGTAATTGAGCGTTTCCCGGCGGGTCACCTTTCGTGCCGCTCTGCTTGACACGCCGCCCCTCTTCTGCTACCCTGTAATGCGTCGATCTATGCCCTGTGAAAGAGCTCCCCTTCTGGCGACCCGTGTCTTTTGCTTGCCCGCAGGCTGTCTTTGTGCTTTTTTCTCGCCCCTGGTCCACCAGGCCCGGTAGCTGTCCAAGGAGATGAAGCTGCATGACTATCGCTCCCGCTGTCTCTCAGCATTCCGTTGCCGACGATCGCCGCACCTACGCCCATATCCCCGAGGTTTTGGAAGTTCCCAACCTCATCCAGGTGCAGCTCAACTCGTTCAAATGGCTGACGGAACAAGGAATCAAAGAGCTCTTCGAGGAAGTCTCGCCGATTTCCGACTTCACCGGAGGGCGATATGATCTCCATTTCAAGGACTACGAGTTCCGTGACCCCAAGTACAACGAAGACGAATGCCGCGACCGTGACAAGACCTTCGCGGCCCCGCTCTTCGTAAGCGTCGCCCTCGTCAAGAAGGCGGGTGAAGGCGCCGGTGAAGAGGTCGAGCAGAAGGTGTTCATGGGCGACATGCCCATGATGACCTCCGGCGGCACGTTCATCATCAACGGCGCCGAGCGCGTCGTGGTCAGCCAGCTCGTCCGCTCTCCCGGAGTTTACTTCACCATCACTGAAGATCCCGGCAGCGGTCGCCGGCTGTGCGCGGCCAAGCTCATCCCGAACCGCGGCGCCTGGCTCGAGTTCGAGACCAGCTCGCGAGACGTCCTTTCCGTCAAGGTCGACCGCAAGCGGAAGATCCCGGTGACGACACTGCTCCGCGCCCTTGGCTTTGGCGAGGACGAAGCGCTGTATGAGCTGATGAAGGACATCGACAAGAACCCGGAGCATTCGTACACCAGAGCGACTATCGAAAAGGAGCCCGGCGTCCGAAATGAGGACGACGCGCTCCTCGACCTGTACAGGAAGCTCCGGCCCGGCGAGCCCCCCAGTCTCGAAAACGCCAGGGCCTTGCTAAACACCCTCTTCTTCAACTTCCGTCGTTACGACCTCGGCAAGGTCGGTCGTTACAAAGTCAACGGTCGCCTCAAGCTCGATACTGACCGGGCACAGCGTGTGCTCACGGTGGGCGACCTCGTCGCGATTGTGCGGCAGATGATTCGCATCAACAACGGCGAGGACCAGGGCGACGACATCGACCATCTGGGTAATCGCCGCGTCCGGGCCGTCGGTGAGCTTACGGTGAACCAGCTTCGCGTTGGGCTCCTTCGCATGGAACGGGTCGTCAAAGAGCGGATGACGCTGATCGATCCCGAACAGGCGACGCCGGGTGCACTGATCAACATCAGGCCTATCGTGGCCGCCATCAAAGAGTTCTTCGGTGGCTCCCAGCTCTCTCAGTTCATGGACCAGACCAACCCCCTGGCCGAGCTGACCCACAAACGCCGGCTCTCCGCCCTTGGCCCCGGAGGCCTTTCCCGGGAGCGGGCGGGGTTCGACGTTCGCGACGTGCACCACTCCCACTACGGTCGGATCTGTCCGATCGAGACCCCAGAGGGCCCCAATATCGGACTGCTCGGCTCCCTCGCGACCTACGCCTTGATCAACGAATACGGCTTCATCGAGACTCCCTATCGGCGCGTTATGAAAGACGCCGCCAACAAACCCGCGGAGCTCGTTGGGAGGACCACCCGCGAACCCATCAACAGCGACGCGGGCAAGGTCATCGTCGACGCCGGCGTGGTCATCGACCAAAAACTCGCCAAAAAGCTCAACGAGCTCAAGGCGCGCCGGATCAAGGTCAAGCCCTATGCCTCACATGGCATCGAGCACCTCTCGGCCGACCTGGAAGAGCAATACACCATCGCCCAGGCGAACGCCGTCCTGGACGAACGAATGCAGTTCCTCGAGGAGAAGATCGAGGTGCGGCGAGGACGAGACTTCGCGCTGGAGGTCCCCGAGCACATCGATTTCATGGATGTCTCCCCCAAGCAGATCGTCAGCGTCTCGACCTCCCTCATTCCCTTCCTTGAGCACGACGATGCCAACCGGGCCCTGATGGGCGCGAACATGCAGCGGCAGGCCGTGCCCCTTCTTCGCCCGGAAGCGCCCCTTGTGGGCACTGGGATGGAAGGCCGGGTCGCCCGCGACAGCGGTCAGGTGCTGCTGGCCGGCCTGGACGGAATCGTGGCCCATGCCTCGGCCAAGAAAATCACGATACGGGCCAAGGACGGGAAGGAAGAGCATCATCGACTGAACAAGTTCGTGCGCAGCAACCAGGGCACGTGCATGAATCAGCGGCCGATCGTTCGGAAAGGCGACGTTGTAGCCAAGGGTGCCCCCCTGGCCGATAGCTCATCCACCCAGGGCGGCGAGCTTGCCCTGGGACAGAACATCCTGTGCGCCTTCATGAGCTGGGAGGGCTACAACTTCGAGGACGCCATCATCATTAGCGAGCGAGTGGTCCGAGAAGACCGGCTCACGTCGATCCACATCGAGAAGCACGAGGTCGAGGCTCGGGACACCAAGCTCGGTCCCGAGGAAATCACCAGGGACATTCCGAACGTTGGAGACGAAAGCCTGAGAGACCTGGACGAGCGCGGAATCATCCGCGTCGGAGCCCAGGTTGGCCCTGGCGACATCCTGGTCGGCAAGATTACCCCCAAGGGCGAGACCGAGCTCACCGCCGAAGAGAAGCTCCTGCGAGCTATCTTTGGCGAAAAGGCGCGAGAGGTGAAAGATACCTCGCTCCGAGTACCCCACGGCGAGCGTGGCAAGGTCATCGACGTCCGGGTCTTCTCCCAGGAGGACCGCGACGAGCTGTCGCCGGGCGTGAATCGAATGGTCCGGGTCTGGATTGCCCAGACGCGCAAAGTGGCGGAAGGCGACAAGATGGCCGGGCGCCACGGGAACAAGGGTGTCATTGCCCGCATCATGCCCGAAGAAGACATGCCCTTCCTGCCCGACGGGACCCCTGTCGATATCATCCTGAACCCCATCGGCGTGCCGTCACGAATGAACCTGGGACAGGTGCTCGAGACCCATCTGGGCTGGGCCGCCAAGTCTCTGGGCTTCAAGGCGAGCACCCCGGTGTTCGATGGGGCCGGCGACACAGCAGTCCAGGACGGCCTTGCCAGGACGTGGCTCATGGACCGCGTCAGCTCCCAGATCAATGGACACGGGCCCATGGAGGCCGCGGCGAACTGGCTGACCGAGCGCGGCGAAGACCCCGCCAAGGTCTTCAGCGATGAGTTCCCCGGTGAAGCGAGCAGGGCCTGTCTTCGGATCTGGCTCGAAGAAGACGCCGGCCTCTCCGCCAAGGGGATGGACCTGAAGCAACTCTCCGCCGAGGCGCAGCGGCTCCACCAGAAAGAGCGACTGGCGCCTCCCATCTTCGGAAAGATCGTCCTCCACGACGGCCGGACCGGCGATGCTTTCGATCAGCCCGTTACCGTCGGCTACATCTATATGATGAAGCTCATCCACCTGGTCGAGGACAAGATTCACGCCAGGTCCACCGGGCCGTACTCGCTCATCACCCAGCAGCCGCTGGGCGGCAAGGCCCAGTTCGGTGGACAGCGCTTCGGGGAGATGGAGGTGTGGGCGCTGGAGGCGTACAGCGCAGCGTTCAACCTACAAGAGATGTTGACCGTCAAGTCCGACGATGTCGTTGGCCGCGTCAAGACCTATGAAGCAATAGTCAAAGGTGAGGACGTCTCCCAGCCCGGTGTGCCGGAGTCGTTCCATGTGTTACTGAAGGAGCTCCAGTCCCTTGGGCTGGCAGTCGAGCTTCTGAATGAGGAGGAGGAACGGGTCAGCCTCCTGGATGAGCTGACGGCCGACCTGCTCGACGACGACAGCTTCGACGGTCTACCGGCCGTCGACTCCGACGTCACAGGCGTGGAAGAAGCGGTTGAGACAAGCACGACGGAGGAATCAAGCTAAATGCCTGAGACCAACGATTTCAACGCCATTCGCATTTCACTGGCATCGCCAGAGCAGATTCGGGCGTGGTCCTATGGTGAGGTCACCAAGCCAGAGACGATAAACTATCGGACCCTGAAGCCGGAGAAGGACGGCCTCTTCTGCGAGCGAATCTTCGGCCCCACGAAGGACTTCGAGTGCTACTGCGGCAAGTACAAGCGAGTCCGCTATAAGGGCATCGTTTGCGACCGCTGCGGTGTTGAGGTCGCGCGCTCCAAGGTCCGCCGTGAGCGCATGGGTCACATCGAACTGGCCGCTCCGGTGGCGCACATCTGGTTCTCAAAAGGGACGCCGAGTCGCATCGGGCTCCTGCTCGACCTCTCGCCCCGGAGCCTGGAACGGGTCCTCTACTTCGCACAGTACATCGTGACCGCTGTCGACGAGGACGAGCGGAAACGCCTCATCGAAGAAATCCAACAAGGCGGCGGCGGTCAGTTCCAAGAGCAGACGGAACACGTCGATGCCAAGGTTGCCGAGATGGAGCAGGCAACCCAGGAAGCGCTGCAGGGACTTCAGGAGCAGCGCGCGGGTGTAGAGAAAGAGGTCGACGAAGCTCTGAAAGTCGCCCAGGACGAGCTGCCCCAACTGGTTGCGGCGGCCAAGGAAGCCCTGGAAGGCCGGCTTGGGAAGAAGGCCGTCAAGAAGATCGAGCTCTTTGGCGAGGCGCTGGTCACCAAGGGTGATCCGGTGGATGAGAGTCTTATCGAGGGCCTCGAGGCCCGTCAAGCTGCCCGTATGGAGGCGCTCCAGGAGGAGCACGCCGAGCTCAAACTGAACAAGACCGAGTCGCTCGACAGCGAGATTGAAGCGCTCCGGGAGCAGACCGATCGCGAGATCAACCAGTTGCGCAGAGACCTCGAAGAGCTACGACTCAGCGCCGAAGACGGCAAGCAGGCCGCCATAGCCGAAATCGAAGAGCTGCAGCCGCGGACCATCCTGCCGGAGAACCGCTACCGCGATCTGCGAGAGAAGTACGATCCGTTCTTCAACGCCGCAATGGGCGCCGAGGCCATCGTCGAATGCCTACAGATCCTGGACCTGGAGGCGCTCCGCGAAGTGCTGCTCGTGGAGATCCAGTCCACGTCGGGCCAGCGGCGAAAGAAGGCGACGAAGACCCTCCGAGTGGTCGAGGCCTTCCGCAAGAGTGGCAACGATCCCGCCTGGATGATCCTGCGGACGCTGCCGGTCCTCCCGCCGGACCTGAGGCCAATGGTCCAGCTGGATGGCGGTCGCTTCGCTACCAGCGATCTGAACGACCTCTACCGGCGCACGATCAACCGAAACAACCGTCTCCGACGGCTCCTCGACCTCGGGGCGCCAGAGATCATTATTCGAAACGAAAAGCGCATGCTCCAGGAGGCCGTCGATGCCCTCATCGACAACGGTCGCCGAGGCCGGGCCATCGAGGGCAGCCACAACCATCGGCTGAAGTCCTTGTCCGATATGTTGCGCGGCAAACAGGGACGCTTCCGGCAGAACCTGCTCGGAAAGCGCGTTGACTACAGCGGCCGGTCGGTAATCGTTGTCGGGCCCGAGCTCACGCTGAACCAATGCGGGCTCCCGAAGCGCATGGCACTCGAGCTGTTCAAGCCCCTGGTGATGCACAGGCTGGTCGCCCTCGGGCTTGCCCACAACATCAAAAGCGCCAAACGCATGGTCGAGCGCGTCCGCCCCGACGTGTGGGACGTGCTCGAGGATGTTATCACCAACCGGCCGGTGTTCCTGAACCGGGCTCCGACCTTGCACCGCCTGGGCATCCAGGCCTTTCAGCCCACCCTTATCGAAGGCAGCGCGATTCAGATCCACCCGCTCGTCTGCGCCGCGTTCAACGCGGACTTCGATGGCGACCAGATGGCGGTCCATGTGCCGCTCTCCAGGGCCGCGGTTCTCGAAGCGAACAAGCTGATGCTGAGCACTAGCAACATGCTCTCGCCCAGCTCGGGTGAGCCCGTCGTCGCCCCCACCCTCGATATGGTCCTCGGCTGCTACTACCTCACGGACGTCGCCGAAGGCGCCCAGGGCACGGGACAGAAGTTCGCCAGCGCCGCCGAGGCGATGCTCACCTACGAGCTTGGAGGCCTGGACCTACGGGCGCTCGTAGATGTCCGCGGCATCGATGGCCGAGACGACTACATCACGACCACCGTCGGCAGGATCGTCTTCAATGAGGTGTTGCCGGCCGAGAGCGAGGCTCCGTTCCAGAACCACGTCATGGATAAGCGGGCCCTCAAAGATCTCGTCTCAGAGATCCACGTGAGCCTTGGCAACGAGGTAACCGCGGTGGTGCTCGACAAGGTCAAGCGGCTCGGCTTCCACTACGCCACTCGCTCCGGGGCTTCAATCGCCATCAACGACATCCAGGTGCCGGAAGTAAAGGGCAGTATCCTGGAGGAAGCGGACGACGAGATCAGGTTGCTCGAGCGTCAGTTCCAGCGAGGCCTGATCACCCATGAAGAGCAGTACCGCCAGACCGTGGAGATATGGACCCGGGCCGGCGACCGGATGGAGAACGTGATCGAGGAGCACCTTCCCGACTACGGCTCCATCTACATGATGGCCGCCTCGGGCGCAAAAGGTAACATCGCTCAGATCAAACAGATGGCGGGCATGCGCGGCCTCATGACCGACCCACGTGGTCGGATCATCGAGCTGCCTATCCGAGCCAGCTTCCGCGAAGGGCTGTCCGTGCTCGAATACTTCATCTCGACACACGGCGCGCGCAAGGGTCTCGCCGACACCGCTTTGAGGACCGCCGATAGCGGCTACCTGACCCGGCGCCTGATCGACGTCTCCCAAGACGTGATCGTGATGGATGACGACTGTGGCACCCTGGAGGGCATCTGGATCACCGATCGCCCCGACAGACCGCTCATGGGCAAGTTCGAAGAGCGGATTCTCGGGAGGATCGCGGCTGCCCCGATCGTCAATCCAGTCACGGGCGAAGTGCTCACAGCCACCGGCGAAGAGATCGACGAAGTGGGAGCCGCGGCGATGGTCGCCGCCCTCGAAGAGTTCCGCCTTGCTGCGCTGAAAAAGGCCAAGGTGCCAGCCGACGACATCCCTCGCCTGGCTCCCAGCTGGGTGGGAAGCACTCGCTACCTGATCGAACACAACGGCATGAGCGAAGCGGATGCCCAGAATCTGATCGGCCTGGAACACCACCAGGTGTTCGCCCGCTCCCCCATCACCTGCGAGACCGAGCGCGGCGTTTGCCAGGTTTGCTACGGCAGAAGCCTCGCCAGCGGACGTCTGGTAGAACAGGGCCAGGCCGTCGGCGTGATCGCGGCTCAGAGTATCGGCGAGCCGGGCACCCAACTCACCATGCGGACGTTCCACACCGGCGGCGTCGCGGGCCTCGACATCACAAGCGGCTTGCCTCGAGTCGAAGAGCTCTTCGAAGCCAGGTCCCCGAAGGGGCAGGCCATCGTCTCGGAGATCGATGGGGAGGTCGAGGTCGTCGAGTCCGATGAAGGCCGCCGCATTACCGTAATTCACACAGAAACGTACTCCGATGAGTACAAACTCCCCAGAGGCTACAAGTCCCTGGTCGAGCCCGGCTCCATAGTCGAAGTCGGGAGCGCTCTGGCGCAGGGCCCCAAGCCTCGGGCAAAAAACGCAGAGCCCCAGTCCGTCATGGCACGGATCGCGGGCACCGTCGAGCTCGACAAGAGCAAGCTCACCGTTTCCTACGAGGAGCGGGAAGAGAGGACCTATGTCGTGCCCGCGGCGGCCCAGGTCATCGCGAAGCATGGCAGCCGCATTCGGGCCGGCGACCAGCTGACTGCGGGGCCCATCAATCCCCAGGACATTCTCCGCATCCTCGGTAGGGACCAGGTCCAGGACCACCTCGTCGAAGAGGTCCAGAAAGTCTATCGCGCCCAGGGTGTCGCGATTCACGACAAGCATATAGAGATCGTCGTCCGCCAGATGCTCCGCAAGGTGCGCATCGACATCGCCGGCGATACCGACCTGTTGCCCGGCCAGCTGCTGGACCGGTTTGCGTTCGAAGAAGTCAACGCCAAGAGCGTCGCCGAGGGTGGGGAGCCGGCAACGGCGCAGCCCGTCCTTCTCGGCGTCACCAAGGCCTCCCTTAACACCGAAAGCTTTCTGTCCGCAGCGTCCTTCCAGGAGACCACGCGAGTGCTCACCGAAGCTGCGGTGAGCGGTGCTGTGGACCGACTCATGGGTCCGAAAGAGAACGTTATTATCGGACGGCTGATCCCGGCTCGGTCCGAGGCTGTTCGGCAAGCGTTGGAGACGCCGGCCCCGTCGATAACACTCCTTGGCGCTCTGGGTGAGGGCGGCGACGAAGCTTTCGGTCTCGAAGACACCTCCGACGAGTTGCAGTTCTCGATCAGCGAGTTTGGCGCGGCGCTGCCCACCGAGACCCCGCCGATTGATCTTGACATCGCAGGTGACGCCGATGGAGTCGAAGACATCGAGGCCGACAAAGGACCGATCGAAGATGCCGGGCTGGCCGCCGAAACCGACTTCGTGCGCCCGGAGCGCATATTCGAGCCCGAGGCCGACGAGGCCCCTAGAGAGCGGCTGTTCGACATCGACGACGACGAATAAGCGACCCTCTTACCGAGAACTATGAGCGAACTTGAAGACCAGATAGCCGTCCTGCAACGGCGGGTTACAAATTTCCTGGAGCGTCTTTGACGTCGCGGGACAAGAGCGAGAGCTCGGCCAAATCCAGCAAAAGAGCGTTCACCCCGACTTCTGGAACGATCAGGAGCAGGCGCGCAATCAGATGCGGCGCCTCTCCGAGATCCAGGAGACGGTGACCCTCTGGCGGAAACTCGAAGACGACGCACGCTCCCTCGAGGAGCTCTGCCAGCTCTCGGTGTCCGAACGGGACATGTCCTTCCAGGACGAACTTGCCGTTCACGTCGCTGCGCTCACGGACCAGCTCGACAAGCTCGAGTTCCAGCTTGCCTTCCGCGGCGAGTACGACTCGAGGAACGCGATCCTCGCCATTCACTCGGGGACAGGTGGCACCGACTCCCAGGACTGGGCCGAGATGCTGCTCCGGATGTACCTGCGATGGGCAGAGCGCCGCGGCTTCGAAGCGTTGATCCTCGACGTCTCGCAGGGAGAGGAGGCCGGGATCAAGAGCGCTCAACTCGAGATCAGGGGCCGGCTTGCCTATGGCTACCTGAAGTCGGAGAAGGGCGTCCATCGCTTGGTGCGGCTTTCGCCCTTCGACTCCGACCATGCGAGGCACACGTCCTTCGCCCTTGTCGAGGTGCTCCCCGAGGCCGAAAAAGACCTCGATATCGAGATCGACCAGGACGACCTTCGGTTCGACTATTTCAGGGCAAGCGGCGCCGGTGGGCAGAACGTCCAGAAGAACTCAACTGCGGTACGCGTGGTCCACGAGCCCACCGGCATCACCGTCGCGGTGCAGAACGAGCGGTCCCAACGCCAGAACCGCGAAGCGGCCCTCAAGATCCTCATGACGAGGCTCATGCAGGTCGAGTTGGCGAAGCGAGCCGAGGAGAAAGAGAGACTCAAGGGCGAATACGTGGCTGCGCAGTGGGGCAACCGGATTCGCAGCTACGTGCTCCACCCGTACAAGGTCGTCAAGGACCATCGCACCGGCGTCGAAGCCTCCGACCCCGACGCGGTCCTTGATGGGGACCTGGACGAGTTCATGACGGCCTATCTCAGCCAATCGGTGGGACAGCCGGCCTAACGTCGCCTGGATCACTCGGCGTTAGAGAATCACTCCGGCGGCCTTGAGCGACTCGAGTTCCTCCCAGGTGTAGCCGGCCTCTAGCAAGACCTCTTCGGTGTGCTGGCCGAGTTGCGGCGCCGGCGCGTGGACCCCAGGCCCCGGCTCCTCGAACTGGGCGGGACTCGTTACCAGGTCCAGCGGTCCGGCGTCGACGTGGTCGACCGATGCGAAGTAGCCGTTGATCACGGCCTGGGGGTCCTGCGACGCCTCCAGCACCGTCTGGATGGGCCCCCATCGGATGTCCTCGGCGTCGAGGTCGGGCGCCCACTCCGCCGTCGAGCGCTTCGCGAACTCGTCGGCGAAGATCTGCACCAGGGCGACGCCGTTTTCCGCGCGGCGTTCCATTGTGGAAAAGCTAGGGTCGTCGATCAGCTCGGGCCGTCCCATTGCACGACAGAACGGCGCCCAGTGCCGGTCGCTTTGCAGATTGGTGAGCTGGACCCATCCATCGGCCGTCTGGTAGGAGTTGACGAGAGGGTTCGAGACCATCCAACGACTGAGCGAGGCCGCATCCTGTCCACTCGCCAGCGCCGAGAAGACATCGACCGAGTTCACCCACAGGCCGGTATGCAGCAGCGACGTCTGGATGGCCTGTCCCACGCCAGTCCGCTCCCGGTGATAGAGGGCTGCCGATATCGCCCCCGCCATGACCAGGGATGTGGCGTGGTCGCCCATCGCCGGGCGCTGGTTGATCGGGGCGCCCCCGGGCTCGGCGAGGCTCCGGGCGATGCCCGTCCGGGCCCAGAAGCAGAGCATGTCGAAGCCAGGCCGATCGCTATCCTCGCCCTTGGGCCCGTAGCCGGATAAGTGGAGGTAGATCAGCCGCCGGTTGACTTGCTTCAGCCGGGCATAGTCGAGCCCCAGGCGCTCCAGCGACTTGGGGCGCGTGCTCGTCACGAATACGTCGGCGCCGGCGACCAGTCTGCGTACCGCCTCTTGCCCTTCGGGGCGCCGGGCATCGATCGTCACGCTCTTCTTGTTACGGTTGTTCTGCTCCCAAACAGGGGCAACCTGGGCCGACCCTGAAGCCGTTGTCGTCAGCGAAAACGCACGGGTGGGATCGCCGCCGCCGGAGGGCTCCTCGATCTTGATGACCTCGGCGCCCCAATCGCTGAGCACGGCGCCCGCTCCCGGTAGCGCGGCCCAGCTGGACATTTCGATGACCTTGATTCCGCTCAGAGGGCCCGGCACGCCTGCCTCCCACATCCGTCGATGGCGCGAGAATGCTAACACAGGCGCGGAGAACAGGGAATGCGAGGGCTCGAAAGGGGACCAGTTGCCGACGGCCCCTCGGGGCCCGTCGCTCGGACTTCGGACGGGTGCTAGGCTCCCGCGCTTCGAGCGAATCCGAGCTGCCTGAGCGGCGCCATCACCGAGGTGATCGCGTGAACGAATGCGGCTCGCTCTACCAAAAGGACGCCCGCCCCCAGGACTATTCTCGGCATATAGATCACCGCGTGGGTCACCAGAGCGAAGCTCACGGCGACCGCCGGTTCAACCGCGAACAAGGCCAGGGTGGAAACCGTCACAAACTCATACACACCGACCATGCCGGTCGGGGCCGGCGTGAACCCAGACCCGCGCAAGACCGCGACGATCAGGAACGTCACGGTCCAGAAAGGAAGGCCAATGCTCATCACCTCGGCGATCAGCCATGCTCCGATCCCGATGAACAGCCACCCTGCCAGGGTGAGCGCCAGGCTCGCGGCGACAATGCGCTTCTGGGAGTGGATGGCTCCGAACGCCCCGAGGGTCTCTCGCAAGAAAACGGCTCCGCCGCAGAGGACTGAAGCGGTCCAGCCGCTTGACCAGGACGGGCGTGAGCAGGAAAAGGGCCGCCGAAGTCGCCCAGAACCCGACTACCAGGTGTCGGTAATCGGCGAGGGGAGGCAGGAGCAAAAGCCCCAGGGCGAGGATGTTCAGCGTTACGACCAGGTCGAAGATGCCCGACATGATGATACTTGCCGTCACCTTGGCCGCAGGAATGCCATCCCGTTGCCCAAGCATCGCCACCTGGGTTATCTCGCCCATAACGCGAATCGGGCTGACGCTGCTGATGCCGGAGCCGGCGTTCCGCACGAGAAACAGACGGCCGGGTGAGACACGTTCGCCCGGCAGCAGCAGCTTCCATCGAAAAGACTTGAGGTAGTCCGAGTAGAAGATTGCGGCCACGGCCAGAACGATGACGCCCCAGTTGACCTGGAGCATCCCGTCGACCGCTTCACTCCACGTCACCTTCTGGAGAACGAGCCAGGCCAGCGCGGCTCCCAGGGCCCATCCGGCCGTTGCATACAGCGCCTTCTTCATCGGGGCTGCCGCTGTGAGGAGGCGTGGGTCGTCGTCGTTCTCATGCTCCGGCTCGTCCGTCCTTGACGTTGCTGAACTTGCGTGCGGCGGGGTCTGCGGGGAAGGTGTCTTGAGTATCTCAATCGACCCCTTTGGCGCGGTAGTGTGGCCACCCTCACCACGTCAGCGGTGCGTACGCAACACGGCTACGGGCATGCGGACGGCACATGCCTGGGGTGCGTTTGAGGGAGCTCCGGCGGAGGCGTCGCCCGGTCGAGGACTATGCCTTGTCGAGGACGTGCCGGAACGAATTTTCCAGGTCGGGATACGACCAGCGGAACCCTGATGCCTCGAGGCGGGCGGGCACCGCGCGAGCGCTGCTCAGGGTCAACTCGATGGCCATCTCACCCT
Organism: Dehalococcoidia bacterium; assembly: GCA_965248515.1. Classification (GTDB taxonomy): domain Bacteria; phylum Chloroflexota; class Dehalococcoidia; order SHYB01; family SHYB01; genus CBDFJU01. The sequence goes on from CBDFJU010000001.1 coordinate 42,989, forward strand.
GGAGCGCGACGAGAAGCCATCTCGGGACGCGGACCGTTGTCGGTCTCCCCAGTACCTTCCCCAGGACCCCGGTGAACGCCCGGTTCGTCACGGGGTTCGGCGCGCCGGCGTTGAGCGGCCCTGCGATGGACGTATCGCTCAGCCCGAGTTCGATGATCGAGACCATGTCATCGATGTCGATCCACGACCAGTACTGGGAGCCGCTCCCCAGAACACCTCCGAGGCCGAGCTTGAAAGGCGGAAGAATCACCGGAAGGACTCCACCATGCCGGCTGAGGACGAGCCCGTTGCGAAGATGGACTACCCTGATGCCTCTTTTCGCCGCCGGCTCACTCGCGGCTTCCCACTCTCGCGCCACGTCGGCGAGAAACCCCACTCCTGGACCGCTATCCTCGTCGAGAACTTCAGGACCCCTGTCGCCGTAGAAGCCGACGCCCGAGGTGGCGACGAAGACCCCAGGAGGCCGCGCTAGGCTGGCGACGGCTTCGGCCAGGAGCTGCGTGCCCTTCACCCGGCTCTCCCGGATGCGGGCCTTCTTCTTGTCGGTCCATCGGATCCCGCTGATCGGCTCTCCCGCGAGATGGACCACCGCCTCGATGCCTTCGAGCCCAGCGCGGTCGATGGCGCCGCTCGTGGGCTCCCAGCGGACCTCGAGTCCGCCGGGACGAGGCTCCCTGCGGACCAGACGCACCACGGTATTACCATTCGCTTCCAGGGATGGGATCAGGGCGGAAGCAATGAGGCCCGTGGACCCGGACACAAGGACTCGCAACGTTAAACACCTCCGCACGGCGAGGAAGGAGAGAATACCGACCGGAAGGAGGATGTTATCCCGGTCGGGCCCCGGCCTCGATTATACGAAGGTAGGGTATTCGAATGTAAGGGCGTACGGGCGGAGGTCGTAACGACGCGCGCTCGAAGCCAGCGCTTTGTCGATTGGCGCTAGGCTTCGGGGTTGAGGGGGTCGGTCTCGCCGGGGTCGACAAGCCCGTTGCCGTTGGCGTCCTCGACGCCGTCGAACAGGCCGTCACCGTCGGTGTCCGGGTTGAGGGGGTCTGTCTCGGTGGAGTCGATCATCCCGTTCCCGTTGGCATCCTCGACGCCGTCGAACAGGCCGTCATCGTCGGAGTCCGGGTCGAGGGGGTCGGTCTCGCCGGGGTCGACCGCGCCGTTGCCGTTGGCATCCTCGACGCCGTCGAGCAGGCCATCATCGTCGGAGTCCGGATTGAAGGGATCGGTCTCACCGGGATCGACGACACCGTTTTCGTTGGGGTCCTCGACTCCGTTGATGAGCCCATCGCCGTCGTTATCCAATTCCTGTTGCTTCGTCCCAAGATCGTCCTGCAGCTGCGAGAACTTCTCGGCTGCCACTCCGGCGTACTCAGTCAGCTCGAGCAACCGTGCGTCTGCCCGCAAGAAGTCGGGGTCCTTCTGTATGTCGACCATCTCTTGGATCAATCCGGTGTAAGCGGTGAGCAGCATGCCGGCAACGCCCTCGGCGGCGCTCTCCACGAGAACCTCGCCCTCCTCATTCACTGGAGGCTCCTCGGCGGAAACGCCGGGGACAGGGAAGACGCCCAGGATACCCATGAGGGAGGCCAGTACGAACCCTATGATCCCTATCGGTATGATCGCCGTCATCGCGTTTTCCTTAGCGGGAGGGAGATGAGACCACCGCCAAAAGGCTCTGGCCTTCCCTAGGCGCTAGTGTGCCAGTTTCCCTACTCCAGCGGATCACTCGAACGGGCGATTCCCAGGGTGAAAAAAGGATTAGCCCGCTGATTTCACCGTTCGCCAGTTGGGGGGCAGCCCCATAGCGAAATAGGTGGTACCCCGGTACAAGGTGGCCTCTCCCGGACCTAGGATTGAGGCACTCCGGCGGACAAACGGCCCAGCGACCGAGGCGAAATAGGGGCCGATCGTGAAGGAGGGGCCATGTACTGGCTCAAGGGATGCGAAAAATGCGGTGGGGACCTGTACCTGGAGCGGGATAAGTTCGGCTCGTTCGTCTCGTGCCTTCAATGTGGCGCCGTCCGCTCCGATCTCGGTGACAGCGTGCCCTCCACCATCTCCGCGGTCGCCAGCGACTTCGGCCAGACCGCGTAACCCGCGGGACAGGGGCCTCTCCTCTTTCCGTCCGGGGTTTCGCGCGCCCAACCATCGTCCGAAGCCGCGCGCCACCGGCGCGCGTCCACCCGCCTACCCGCGCCTCACGTGCTTGGCCTGCCGGCCCGCCCTGGGTCGTCGCGCTCGCCAGCCCGATCCCCCACACGCACGCAGCCCCATTGAGGGCGCGCCCATCCTGATCTGGGGGTGCGCAGCCTTCTGTTGAACAGGGGTGGCTTCCTATCATGGTCTCAGGTGGTTTCCGAAGGTAATGGACCCAAAGGAGGCCAGCCATCGACAAGATAATCACCACGGCTCTCCTGGTCGTTGCCGGAGTGGTTGCATCGGTGCTGGTGATCAACGCCGTTTTTCCGGCCATCACCCGCAGCAGCAACTCGATCGTCCGGATAGCCGAGCGTGTCGATGATCGGATCCAGACCCAGGTCAGCGTCGTCTATGCGGCGGCCGAGCTGGACGAGAACGGCGTTTGGCAAGACACGGACTCCGACACGTACTTCGACGTCTGGGTCTGGGTCAAGAACGTCGGCAGCTCGCGAATCCTGGGCATCGACCAGGCGGACATCTTTTTCGGCACCGAGGGTAACTTCGAGCGTGTGCCGCACTCGAACGACGCGGGGGCCACGTATCCGCAGTGGAGCTACGCCATCGAGAACGGGACGGAATGGAACAACACAGCGACGGTGAAGTTCACGCTTCACTACTCGACGACGCTGGCAACCGATACCTACACGGTGAAGGTGGTAACGCCCTCAGGCGCCTATGACTCCCACTTCTTCAGCTTCTAACAATGGGGATTATCATCGCGGTGGCATTTAGTGTTGGCACAATCGTGATCGGATTCGGCCTCCTGACGGAGAGCAGCACCAGGTCGGCCGCTGATCTCTCCGATGCGTGGAAGGCCATGGAGCGGCGCGAAGGCGTCGAAGAGCGCACGGCTCTGCAGTTGACCACGGCAGTGGTCTCCGGGGACTACTTCAACATTACCGTGAAGAACACCGGGCAGGCCCCGCTGCGGGATTTTTCTACCTGGAGCCTGATCGCCAACTTCTATGAGACCGACGACACCCATCACGTCCAGAACCTGACGCATACGGCCACCCACCCGCCATCTAGCAATCAGTCGTCGGGCCTGATCGCGGGCCTGCTCGGCTTCACGTCGCGCGGCGGCGGCCCGTTCCATTTCCTCTTCGGCGTTCCGCTTGGCCTCCCGGGCCTCTTTCAGGGCCAACGGGATCTCGGTCTCGGCCCGCTTGCGAGACTCCTCGCTCCACTGGGCCGACTCAGCCTCCAGCCGTGCCCGGGTCTCGTCGGCCTGTTGCCGTTCGTACCGGGCTTTCTCCAGCTCGTCGGCGGCGCTCCGTCGCTGGTCGTCTGCCTGCGCACGGGCCTCGCGGGCCTTCTGGAGTTCGGCTTCTAGCTCCGATTGGTTTGCTTCGATCTCAGCGCGCCGATCGTCGACGATACTCGCCGCTTCTCGGAGCGCCTTCTCGCGCGCGGCTTGCCCCTCGGCAGCGATCTGCCGGGTCTCGGCCTCTATACGAGTCTTCTCCGCTTCGGCCTGGGCCTTGTACTCCTCGGCGAACCGAGCAGCCTGCTCCAGCAGGTCGTGGCGCTCTCCCTCGATGCTGGCCTGCTCTCTACGAGCGCGCTCAAGCTCCGCGGCGGCCTCTTTGCGACCGGTCTCCGCCTGCTTGCGGGTGGCTTCCGCCTCGGCCAGGATTCTCTCGCTTTCAGCTTCAATCTCGGCACGGCGCTCCTCGGCCTTTTGCAAGGCCTCCGACCCGCGCTCCGTTCGGGCGAGGTCCAAATCCATCGCAGCCTGATCGCGATCGGTCTTGGCCTGGTCAAGCATCGCGGTGGCCTCCGCCTCGGCCCGGATACGTGTCTCATCGGCCTTCTGGCGTTCCGCCCGAGCGGTGGATAGCTCTTGCGCCGCCTGCTCCAGGTCGGCGATGGCCGCGGCCTTGGCGCCTCTCGCCTCCGCCCTGGTTTGTTCGGCGTCGGCCTCGAGCTCAACGCGGAGGCCCTTGATCTGTTCGGCCCTGTCGGCCTGTGCCTGTCTGCGCTCCATGCTGGCCTCTTGCAGCTCCTTGGAGGCGAGATCCCGATCGGTCTTGGCTTGCTCGGCGATTCGTTTCGCGTCGATGAGTATCTGCTCGCGCTCGGTTTCGAGCTCAGCGCGCCAGGAGTCGGCTTTCTCCGACTCTTTGGTCTTGGTTTGATTGAGGAGCTCGTCGACCTGCTCGCGCTTGACGCGAGCCGTCTCGAGCTCGCGGATCGCGAGCTGGCGGTCGGCTTCAGCCGTGTCCCTGGCGGCTTGCGCGAGCGATAGCAGCTCGGAACGGCGGGCCTCGCCCTGCTGAATCCCATCGGCTTCCGCGCGGGCCCGGGTCTGCTCAGCCTTCTTTCGCTGCGTGCGCGCCTGCCCGAGCTCCCAGGAGAGTCGCTGCCGGTCGGACTCGACGAGCTCCCTGGCCGCCCGGACCTCCATCTCTGCCTGGCTACGAGACGCGACCGCCTTCTCACGCTCGGCACGGGCGGCCGCGAGCTGCTCTGCCGCCGCCTCTAGGTCGGCAACGACCCGCTGTCTCGCGTCGTGGGCATCGGTGAGCGCGGCATTGGCCTGCTCTTCGACCTTCGCCCTGTACGCCTCGACCTGGATCCGCATCTCTTCGGCCCGCTCGCGCTCGTCCTCGGCCGTCTCGAGCTGTCGGGCTGCTTCCTGAAGATCGGCCTCGGCCTGTTCCTTTGCCGTTTCCGCCTCGGCCAGCAACCGCTGGCCCTCGGCCTGAAGCTTGGCGCGACGGGCCTCGCCTTCGCGGACGGCGTCCAACTCGGCCTGGTCTCGGACCTCTTCGGCTTTCTTGAGTTCGGCGCGAGCGTTCTGTAAATCTTGTGCCGCGTGTCGTCGGTCTTCCTCAGCTTGTTCCTAGGCCGCTTTGGCGTTGGCCAGCAGCCGCTGGCCCTCGGCCTGAAGCTCGGAACGACGGGCCTCGCCCTCGCGGACGGCGTCGAGTTCAGTCTGGTTCCTGGTCTGTTGGACTCGTTCCCACTCGGCCTGGGCCTCTTCGAGCGCCTCCGCGGCGCTGGCCCGGTCGGCTGTTGCCGTCTCTTGTATCTCGTGAGCTCCGGTGAGCAGGCGCTCGCTTTGGGCCTGGGCAGCCGACAACCGCTCTGCGGCGTCCTGCGACGCTTCGCGCTCGATCTCCCGGGCGCGTGATCGCGCCTGCTCTGCGGTCATCCCAGCCTCTGTGAGGGCTTGCTCTGCCTTTTCCTTGGCCTCCTCGGCCTGCCGCCGCTCCGCCTCGGCCCCATCTCTCGTCAACTGGGCCTCTTCGAGGAATCGGCGCGCATCCGTGCTCAGACGCTCCTTCTCCTCTTCCGCGAGGTTGGTGGCGTCGTGATTGATCTGTTCTAGCCGCTCGTCGGCAGCCTCCTTGGCCGCGGTTGCCTGCTCCAGGGTTTCCAGGGCCTGCATCCGGGCGGCCTGAGCCTGCTCCAGTGCTTCGACAGCCTGACTCTTGGCCGAGCGGGCCTCGTCGAGGTACTGGGCGATCTCGGCGCCTAACGTCGAAGTCTCGTGGGGCTCGCCGTTGGCGCCGGCCTCATCGCTGGAACCGATGTCGTCCCAACTGCCGGCCTGTTCTACCGGCTCAGTCTTCGAGGATGCTTCGTTAGGCAGGTCCCAGCCGTCGTCGTCGTCGTGCCAGACCGCATCCTCCGCGGATGTGTGGTAACCAGCAGCGAGCTCAGGGGCTCCCTGATCGTCAGGCGTTGGCGCCGGGTCCTCGATCGGAGGCTCTTCGTACGTGGCCGCCTGGAACCAATCGTCATCCAGCGTCTCAGTCGGCTCGATGGATGCGCTGGGGTCGATCGACTCCCGACCCTCGGTTACTTCGACTTCCGGAGCAACGGTCTCGTTGTCAGTGGACTCGACCGATGACGAATCCTCGCCTATCTCAGAGATCGGAGAAGAGTCTTCTGTTTCGTCATCTCGAGCGACGACTGGCTCACCATATAGGGGCAGGGTGTTCCACTCGCTCCGGGCGACCGCAGCCTCGCCATCCACCGCGGACGCATCCGCGGCGTCCGTTTGTGCTGACGTGTCGCCGTCTGCAATTTGGGTGCCATCCTCAACGGCTGACTCGCCGTAGAGAGGACACGCATCCGCGTCGCTTTCTTCACTTCGATATGTGTCCATTCGTCCGACCTCCCTCCGGGCGGCGGCGCCGCGTGGGCGTCCCCGCAGCGGGGTCACCGAGGCAGCGGCGTGCTTCTAGCCGCGGTGCGCTCGTCCCGTCTGCGGACGTGCGGGGACCCCTTTGCGAAGCGGCTCCCGCGCGTCCGCGGCGCGACTCTATGCCGCCGCTTTCTTCGTGCCGGCCGAGCGGATCGATTTGGGACGACGAGCCTTACGAACGGGAGGTGGGGTCAGACTCGACCTTGACCTCGGCCTGCCTGGGTTGGGTCCTGGTGACGGCGCGTGTCTGACGGCCGGACGCTTCGGCCCTGATCCTTGCAGCTTCGGTGAGAAGACGCTGCGCTTCGAGCTCTTCAAAAGCCGCGTTTCGCGCGGTCGTAATGTCTTCCATAACACTCTGGACTTCCGCGGCGGTGCGCTGTCGGAGCTCCGCGGCGTGCGCGTCGGCCTCGCTGCGGGCGTTGTCGATGGTCTCTTCGGCCCGCGCGGCGGCATCTGCTTCCGACCGCTGGATTCGCTCGTCGGCCCCCGCGATCATCGCGTCGGTACGCTGCCGAGTTTCAGTCTCCATCTGGTTACAGACCCGTTCGGTCTCCTTGCGGACCTGACTCGCCTGTTCGAGTTCCTGTCGCGCCAGTTGCCGGTCGCCTTCGGCTGCGGCCCTGACTGCAATCGTCTCGTCCTTCAGTGCGTCGGCCTCGGCTCGGAGCTCCGCGAGGGTCTCCTCGAGCTTGTTGACAGCGTCAACCTCTGCCTGGGCCCTGGCCCGCTCCGCCGCTTCCCTGGACGCCTTCGACTGTGAGAGGTCGATCTTGGCGCGCGAGGAGAGGAGCATTGCCTGCGCAAGCAGACGCTCGCGCTGCTCGCCGTTTGCCGGAAGGTCATGACCGTTGTAGAACGTCGTCTCGAATCCCATTGTGTCCTCCCTTTCTTGACGGCCTCTCGCCTTTTCGGGCTGGAGGCCTCGTTTGCCTATAACTGGTGCGGCACGCTCGTGTGTCCATTGGTGCTGTTTTCACCCACGTCGCTTCGTGGGGAACCACCGTCCTGCGACTTGTACAGGGCTTCGCGGCCACCCAAGAACAGCGAAAGCATGGCGGCGCCGCTGCGGTCGAAACGGCTCCGCCAGAGCAAATTGTCCAACTCGGCCAGGATGCGGAGATACTCCGCGAGCGGCGGGTTCTTCACCATGCCCGGGTTCTCGTAGAGAGCGATGACCCGCATCAACACGGCTTTGAGGTGCTCCGATATTCCGCCCATCGCCGAGTAGATCTCGACGACCTCGACGAGCCGGTCGCGGCCAATCCGTGACGAATGCGTTGACGAAAGTGTCTCTCTACATAGCCGAAGAACAGCAGATCCTCAGGGAGGCGTACCAGACGTTCTTCCTTCCCCGTCATGACATCGAGGTGATTGGCACCTCGGGAGACACTGGCGGCGAGGCCCTCGCTCGGGCGGCCTCGGCCCTCCAGCCCGACGTGCTATTAATAGGAACCAAGGTGCTCCAGCCTTCTGCTATCGAGAAGCTGGAGGTAGTTCGGGAGAACTGCCCGAACGTGTCCCTGGTCCTGTTGTCCGCCTATTACGACGTCAAAGGGATTACCGCGCTGCGCGAGTTCTCCAAAGGAGGACACGTCGGGTGCGCTTACCTGCTCAAGCACACCGTCGACACCGTCGAGCAGTTGATCCAGGTCGTCCACTCGGTCGCGGAGGGTCGCATCATCGTCGACCCGGCCGTGATGGAAGGCCTGATCGCCACGTCCGAGGGCAAGGCCTCCATGCTCAAGGACCTCTCACCCAGGGAGCTCGAAGTCCTCAGCTGGATGGCCAAGGGCCTTCGCAACAACACCATCGCCAAGGTCCTGTGCCTCGAGCCCAAGACCGTTGAGCGGCACATCAACAACATCTACAGCAAGCTCGGCGACGTCCCCGATTCCAAACACACCCGAGTGCACGCCGTCACGATGTACATGCGGGCCACTGGGCAGCTTCCCGCCGAGGACTTCACCGAGGTCTAGGCCCGCGATCACAAGAGCACCGAACGGGAGCCGCTTTCTTCAAAAAGGCGCTCTCCTCGGCCTGAACGAGTCTGCCCTGCCAGACGGTCTCGTTCAGGCCGATTCTCTTTCCCCGCCGATAGCCCATCACGTCCTGTCGCAGCCTGGGCGGCTGCAGAGCGCGAACTATGGGGGCTGGCCCCCACCGTGGCGGGCCGGGCGCGGCTTCGGACGTCGTCGGAGGCAGGTGCTTATAATAAGACCCACGTCTTCGATCTTGGGGGTGGCGCGATGCGATGGGCCTCCGCGGTTTCCGAGCAGTTCTCCCTGGCCAGCGCGGTGGACGAGGCCGCGTCGCAAGCCCGCGCCGACCTCGGGGGCGGCGCGCCCGACCTGGCTGTCGTCTTCGTCTCGCCGCATCATGGCCCGGAGTTCGACGATCTGCCCGGCATGCTCGCCGAGGCCCTGGGGGCCAAGGCTCTTATCGGCTGCTCCGGCGGCGGAGTCATCGGAGCGGGGACCGAGGTGGAGGAACGCACCGGTCTCTCCGTGACCGCCGCCCAACTGCCCGGGGTGGAGCTGATTCCCTTCCACGTCGCGGACGGCGCGTTGCCCGACTCCGATGCCGCCCCCACCGCCTGGGAGGAGCTCACCGGCGTCACCGCTGACAAAAAGCCCCAGTTCGTGGTGCTCCCTGACCCCTTCAGCTTGCGCGCCGACAACCTCCTCGCGGGGCTGGACTATGCCTTCCCCGGCTGCGCAAAGATCGGCGGGCTCGCCAGCGGCGGTCAACAGCCAGGCGCCAATGCACTGTTCATTGGCGATGCCGTCCACCGTCAGGGCGCGGTTGGCGTCGCGATGCATGGAGACATCCGTGTCGATACCGTCGTCGCCCAGGGCTGTCGACCTGTGGGCGATCCGGTCGTCGTGACCAAGGCGCAGCGCAACCTGCTCCTTGAAGTCGACAACCGACCGCCCATGGGAGTGTTGCGCGACGTGTTCGAGGCCTCCAGCCCCCGAGACCAGCAGCTCATCAGCCGGGCCCTCCATCTGGGAGTAGTTACCGACCCCCTCAAAGACGAATACAAGCCGGGCGACTTCCTGATCAGGAACGTTCTGGGCCTGGACCAGGAGTCCGGTGGCCTGGTCGTCGGCGAGTTGCTGCGAGAAGGGCAGCTCGTGCAATTCCACGTCCGTGATGCCCAGACCGCGGCCGAAGACTTGCAGACGATGCTCCAACAGTACGCCGCCGAAAGCCGGCCCGAGTCAGCCTCCGGAGCGCTGCTCTTCTCGTGCCTCGGTCGGGGCCAGAACCTATTTGGTCGGCCCAATCACGATACGGAGATGTTCCTCAAGGAGGTCGGCCCGTTGCCGCTCGGCGGCTTCTTCTGCAACGGCGAGATCGGGCGTGTTGGCCCCGCCACGTATCTGCACGGCTTCACCAGCTCCTTCGGGGTCTTCAGCCCAAGTGACGTCTGATCGCGCGCGACGCGGCTAGAAAGCGGGCATGCCACGAGCAACGCCGAACACCAGGCCGCATGGGCTTACCACAACGGGACGAAGCATTCGCCGGCCAGCATCCGCTCGAACAGCCACCACCTCGAATGGGACAATAAGCCTGTCCCGTTCAAGGTCTATCGGGACCTGGAGCCGATATCCCTGCCACGGGAGTTCGCGGTATCCGATTTTCCGGCGCTCCTGGCCGTCGGTGGGGGAGCGCCGGATTCGGGAACGGCGGCCCAGATCGTCGACCTCTCGACGCTCGCGCATCTCCTCTACTTCTCCGCCGGTGTGACTAAGAACATCAGTCATCACGGCCACGATATGTACTTTCGGGCCGCCGCCTGCACTGGCGCCCTGTATCACATTGATCTCTACCTGGTGACTGCCGACCTCCCCGGCCTCACCGCGGGCGTCTACCACTTCGGGGCCCATGACTTCGCGCTGCGACGTCTTCGAGACGGCGACCACCGCGGCGTGGTGGTCGCGGCGACCGAGGACCCGGCAATCGCCCGGTCGCCCGCCATCGTCGTCATGACCTCGACCTATTGGCGCAACTCATGGAAATACCAGGCACGGGCCTACCGGCACGCCTACTGGGACTCTGGCACCATGCTCGCCAACTTCCTGTCTGTCGCCGCTGCCCAGCGTATCCCAGCCCGAGTGTTGGCCGGCTTTGCCGACAATCCGATCGACGCCCTTCTGGGCCTCGCCACCGACAACGAGGTCTCGCTGGCGCTGTTGCCCGTTGGCGATGGAGCGGAGCCCCCGGGACCAGCGCCCCACCTGGATCCGCTCGACTATGAGACCATGCCCCTCTCCCGGCATGAGGTCGACTATCCAGCCATTCGCGCCATGCACGCCGCGTCGTCCTTGTCCAGCGGCCCCGAAGCCCGCGCGTGGCGGGGCGCGACTCCCGAGAGCGTTCTAGGGGCCCCGGATGGCCGCGTGGTTGAGCTCGAGCAGGACGACGACGATGCCCTCGAGGGAGAGCCGGTGGAGCGGGTCATCGTGCGGCGCGGCTCCTCGCGGCGTTTCGCCCGAGACCCCATCGGCTACCGCCAGCTCTCCAATCTCCTTGACCGCGCTACCCGGGCCATGTCGGCCGACTTCCTCGACCCGGTGGGGAGCACGCTCAGCCAGTTGTACCTCATCGTGCACGCCGTCGACGGCATGCAACCCGGAGCCTACGTGTTCCACCGCGACCGTGGAGCGCTTGAGCTTCTGATGGAAGGTGATTTCCGAGATACGAGCGGCTTCCTCGGACTGGAGCAAGAATTGCCCGCCGACGCGGCAGTCGATGTCTTCTTCCTCACCGACCTCGAGGCGGTCCTCGAGCGATTTGGGAACCGGGGATACCGGGCCGCGCAACTGGAAGCGGCGGTTCTCGGCGGCAGGTTGTATCTCGCGGCCTATGGCCAGGGGCTTGGGGCATCGGGCCTCACGTTCTACGACGATGAGGTCACGGACTTCTTCTCGCCCCACGCGGCGGGGAAGAGCGTCATGTTCCTCGTGGCCCTGGGCGTCCCGTTCAAGCGGCAACGCAGCTGAGGAGGCAGACTATGGCAAAGATCAGGCACATCGCGATCGCGACGCAGGACCCGGAAGCGACAGCGCGGTTCTACACCGAGGTCTTCGGTCTCCGGGAGATCGACACCATCGACCGGCCGTATGCGGTGGGGCTCGTTCTCACCGACGGCCACCTCAACATCGCGGTGCTGAGGTTTACCTCCGACCAGGTGGCCGGGGCCGAATACGGTGCCGGCTTCACGGGCCTCCACCATATCGGCTTCCATGTGGACAGCCTCCAGCAGGCGGAGCGTGATCTGGAAACGGCGGGTCGGAAGCCCCGGACCGACATCGACGAGGCGAGAAACGCCGGGAAATCGAAGGCCCCCGGGGCCAAGTACGAGATCAAGTACGACGCTCCCGACGGGGTCCTGATCGACATCTCCGAGACCGGCTGGTCAGTCGCTGGCGACTAGTCGGCTCCGCTCGCGTCGAGCAGCCCCGCGACGGCGCTCTCGACCCGTGTCCCCTTGAAGAAAGCCGGGTTCATCCGGGCGTGGAGGCTCGCCGGGTTCGTGAACACGAAGTCGCGGAAGTCTCGCTCGCTCAACAGCCCCTGCTCCACCAGTTCGTAGGCCTCCTCGAGCACGCAACTCATGTCTGGCACGTCCCAATGCCCCACGTCGGAGCCGAACATCGCCTTCAGCGTGGCGCCATGTGGGTTCACCCTCGTGTCGAACGCCCAGGCGTTCAACGGGTCGTCGGCCTCACACCCGAAGTAGAAGCTCTCGGCGAAGAGGTCACGGATCTCCTCGGAACGCTCGATCTCGCAGGCCGACCAGTCGTCGAGGACGTCCGGGGCCGTCTGCTGGAAGCTGGTGAACGACTGCTCGATTTCCCGCCGCATTTCCTTGATTCGACTGTCCCCGTATTGGCTGATCAGACGCTCCACTGTACCGGCGTCCATGTTGGCGGGGTCCAGGCGCCCCACCACCTTGCCGTTGCGTTTCTCCCAGCGCCCGACCATGCCGGCGTAGAGGGCGCACGCCCAGCTCACGCCTCCTTCGAGGAACGCGAAGTTGAGCGTCGGAAAGCGACGCGTTACGCCGCCTATGAAGAGCGACTTGGCGAAGATATCGCCTCCCTCGGCGAAGTGCCCGGCCTGGTTATACATGTAGCGGGAGATAGAACGACGAGTTCCCCATCCCTGGGTGCCCGAATGAGACGTAACCGCAACCTTCAGCTCCACGAACTTCGCCCAGACCGGGTCGTAGTCGTAGTCGCTATCGATGCCCAGGGTGTCGAGACGGTCAATGACACCATCGAGCTCGGGGTGCTCCCGGTGGAACTTGGGAATCGGTCGGTTGATGTGCCCGGGCACCACCGCCGCTTTCAGCCCCAGGTCGACGATTGCGTGCTCCAGGGCTTCGATTCCCTCTTGGGGCGTCTGCATCGGGATCACGGCCGCCGGGGTCAAGCGGTCGGCATACTCCCGGTAAAGGTCGGCGTGGTACGCGTTGTACGCTCGACACGCGACCTGGCGCAGCTCGTCGTCCAGGATCCGCATCATTCCCAGGCCGAGGCTCGGGTAGAGGACCGAGAAGTCCAGCCCCATCTCGTCCATGCGCTCGTAGAGGAGGGCTGGGAGAGAGACGGTGGTCCGGTCTAGCGTGTTCTCGGCCGAGAACGCCCACCATGCCGGCGTCGGGGTCCAGGTGTCCCTGCGCTCCTCCGGCGACATGCGGAAATATGGGCTGCCTTCCCGGGCCTGGAAGCGTTTCACCATCCCATCCCCGCCAACTTCCCTGATGTAATCCAGGAGTAGCGGGGTCAGCTCCACCACGTGTCCGTCGGCATCGATAACGGGGTGGTCCAGCCGAGAGCGAATGTCAGCCGACTTCGAGCGCTTGGCTTGAGACATCAGCGCTAGGCCAGGATGCGGACGCTATCTCCCCAACGCTCCGCATGCCGGCCACGTAGGGAGTTAAGCCGCTCTCGATAAGCCGCGTCCGCCACGGCATCGGCCGTCATGATGATGGCATCTTCGCGATTGTCAGTGTAATACCCCTTGCGGATGCCAACCGGGCTGAAGCCGTACTTCTCGTAAAGCGCCTGGGCTCCCCTGTTGGAGACCCGGACCTCGAGGGTGATCACCCTCGCCTTGCTGGGGAGGGTCGCTTCGACACTCCCTAGCATGAGCAGCTCGCCGACACCCCGGCGTCGATATGACTCACGGACCCCGATAGCGGTGATGTGCGCCTCGTCGGTCATAAACCACAGGCCCACGTAGCCGACGACCTTCTGGAGCGATTGCGGAGGAGGGGGCGATTGGCTGAAGACGAGTCCTTTGAGGCCGCCGAACACGCGACTGAGGCCCGACTCTTCCACGGAGGGGTCGCGTTGCTGTAGGAATGCCCGGGCCTCCTGCTCGGCCATGACGGGATTCCTCGCCTCGCAAGCCACCAGGAACGCGACCGAGCGCTTCCGGAGCTCGCGCTTGAACGGGGTGACCGCCCAGCCCGTGGGAAAGCACTCCCGCTCTACTCGCGCCACCTGGGGGATATCCTCGGGTCGCATGGGCCGGAGGAAGTACGACGACCAGGGGCGATCTACGTTTTCGACTCGCTCTTCTACCTTCATGTCGAAACCCGCGGCGATTCTAACATAGGCCCACACCCACTGCTATCCTTTGGCCTGGTTCGACGTTACCATAAACATGCACGACGCGCCGAACGCTGGAAGCCAGGCATACCCAGGGGCTCGCGTCGGGTCGCCAGGACACGGAGACGTTTCATTGAGCGCTGAAGCGAGCCTGGTCCTCGAGGTCCAACAAGGCAACCTGAGCGCATTCGGCGGTATCTACGAGCAATACTTCACGAAGGTCTACCGCTACGCGGTGGTGCGCCTCGGCAACGCCGCCGAGGCTGAGGACGTGGCGTCCGAGGTCTTCCTCAAGGCCCTGGAGTCGGTGAAGTCGTATCGGCCCAGGGGCGTCCCCTTCGCCGCGTGGCTCTTTCGCATCGCCCACAACCTGGTCGTCGATCATCACCGGCGGCGATCGCGTCGGCCGACCACGACCCTCGAAGACACCCTGCCACTGACAACCGACTCGCCCGACGAAATTGTGGCCTTCGGACTCGACCTCTCCGACGTCATGGACGCGATGAGCGACGTGACCGATGCCCAACGACAGGTGATCGCATTCCGTTTCGGGGCCGATCTGTCCATCGCTGAGACGGCGCAGGCGATGAAGAAGAAAGAAGGGGCCATCAAGGCCCTCCAGCACAGCGCGATCCAGGCCTTGCGCCGCCGCCTGGCGCTGAAGGGGCACGACGTGGCCGTCAAGGGGCCGCGGTCATGAGCCGCCGCTCGAAGATAGAGGAGAGCCTCGAACGCTGCATCGAGCGGATGCGCGAAGGGGCGACTCTGGAAGAGTGCCTGGCGTGGTTCCCCGACCAGGCCGAGGAGCTGCGACCGCTACTCCACACCACCCAGGCCGTCCATGGCGCCTTGCGGCCCGAGCCGAGCGACGAGGCCAAGGCTTCCGGCCGGGATCGCCTGGAAGAGGCGATCGCGAGGGGCTACGCTCTGCAACGGCATGCGCCGAGGAGCAAGGCACATCGGCGTCGGGTGGAAGACGCACTCGACGCCTGCATAGAGCGGATGAAGCTCGGGGCCAGCCTCGATGTCTGCCTCGCCGAACACCCAGCCGAAGCCGAAGAGCTGCGCCCGCTGCTCGAGACGGTGCAATCGATGCAGGGGGGCCTCCGCCCCGAGCCCCGAGCCGCGGCGCGGGCCGCGGGCCGCGCCAGGGTTGAAGCCGAGATGGCGCGGCGGCGATCGAAGACCGGCTGGTCCCCCATCGGTGTGGCGGCCCACTTGCGGGTGTGGGCGGCCACGGCCACGGCCATCGTCGTCTTTGCCGGCGGCTTTGGGGTAGTCCGAGCGTCATCCGACAGCCTGCCCGGCGATACCCTATATGGGGTGAAACGCACCGTGGAACGGGTGCAGCTCTCCTGGCCGCTGCGGTCCGACGAAAGCAAGGCGCGCTTCTCCGAGCACCTGGCCCGGCGCAGGACCAACGAGCTCATTCGCCTGTCAGCCCATGGCGAGCCCGAGGTCCTGACCAAGCTTTCCGAGAAGGTCGAGCGAAACTTGGACCGGGCGACCAACCTGACGATCAAACAGGCCGACGAAGACTTCGTGGCAGTCGATATCGCGGCTGTCGAGGAGATCGCGAAAGTCGGGCGAGAGCTTGCCGCCGTCGAGCGGGATATCTTACAGGTCCAGAGCCAGCCGGTGGCAGAGCCCGCCGGGGAGCCCAGTGGGGAGTCTGCCCAGGTTCCCGCAATCGATGAGGAGACGACGAAGCGGTTGGAGAGCATCGATCACCGGCAAGAACAGCTGATGAAGCAGTTGGAGCGCCTGAAAGAGCAGCGCGACGCATTGGCCGAGCGCCGTGCCGGGTTGGACCGCGACTTCACTCAGAGCGCTGCTCGACTTCGGGTTGCGCTGGACGAGGCTCCGGCCCGGAACAAGCCCCAGATCCTGACGGCCATTCAGCGGCTGAAGCACAAGTACGAGGCGAACGTGCAGCGTTTCGACGACAAGCTTGCCGAGGGCGATGCGCTTCTCGAGAAGCGGACGGTCGAAGTCCGAAACGCGAGCCAAAAAGTCCAGGAATTCAAGGCCGCGGTAGCGGCGCGTGCCCAGGCGCGACAGAACCCACCCCGACGCGACGCGGCTGAGAGTGACGCTGGGGACCAACGGCCAGCCGACGTCCCGAGCCAACGGCCAGCCGACACCCAGGACCAGCGGTCAGCCGACGCCCAGGGCACCAGCGTCGATACATCTGGAGACGGCACGTCGCGGGGTAGGCGCAACAGGGCCGACACACGCCGCACTCCCGCCGTCGTCGAGTCCACCGCAACATCCACGCCGGCGGCGGATCGGGACGATGCGCCCCCCTCCCGCCGGACTCGAGGCGGGGCAGCCTCGCGCGACCGTCAAAGAAACGACGCGTCTCCTGCCCGGCCCGCCGTCTCGGACAGCCCGATCCCTACTCGTGAAAGAGGGGACACCCGAGCTCGAGTCGTCCAGTCCAGGAACGGGGCCAGGGTTATCGCAGCGCCGCAGCAACGCCGCTCGTCGTCCCTTGGCGCCGACGGGGAGACCAGGAATAGGGACCTGCCGCCCGCGGAGTCACGAGAGGACGAAGTCCCCTCTCGTGAGGGTCGAAGGGGACGTTCCCCTTCCTAAACCGCGGTCTGCAGAGCCGCGTTGGCCCTAACCGCCGACCGGGGAGTCCAGAGGGGCGGAGCCCCTTTGGCAAGGGTTAAAGGGTTCCCCCTTCAACCGCATCACGGCCCGCGAAGCTAGGTTGGCCCTACCCGCCGACTGGGAGTCCAGAGGGAGCGAAGTCTCTTTTGGCAAGGGTTGAAAGGGACGTTCCCCTTCCCTAAACCGCGACCTGCAGAGCCGCGTTGGCCCTACCGGCCGACCGGGGAGTCCAGAGGGGCGGAGCCCCTTTGGCAGGGCTAGAAGGGGATGTGCCCCTTCGATACTAAAATGCCCGAAGGGCTACCTTGAACCCCCTTCAGGGGGTTTGGGGGTCCCTCTCCTGGTACGCCGTCGCTGGCGCCCACTCGCCCCATCCTCGCCTCGACGAATACCTCACCCCGCCCCGGACTCCCCTACTCGTATCGCAACGCGTCCGCCGGGGCCACCTCGGACGCCTGCTTCGACGGCAAGAACGTGGTGACCAGCGAGAAGAAATAGGCCCCTACGATGATGATGGCCAGGCGTCCCCAGGGGATGATCAGGCTCACGTTGGGCTCATCGCCCCGAATGTCGTTCACCACGTTGTAGGCAGTGATAAGCCCCGTTGTGAGTCCGATGAAGATGCCCAGCAAGGCGATGAACGACGACTCCATGAGAAAGCTTGCCTGGACCATGCGCCGCGAGAACCCGATCGCCCGCAACACCCCGATCTCGTGTCGTCGCTCGACCACAGTCCGCGCGCTGATCACTCCTAGGGCCGCGATACCGACCACGAGCCCGAGGGCCATGTATCCGGTGAGCAGATCGAGAATCGAACGCCTTGCCGACCTGGTTTCGTCGATTGTGTCGCGCAGATCGACGGTGTCCAGCCCGAACTGGAACAGGCCGGCCTCGATCCGCATCGCCGCGTCCTGGGCGGCGCTGTCGACGTTGAAGAACAGGGTTGTCGGGTCGACGTCGCGCGGCAAATTCTGCTCCAGGGCCGTACTTGACGTGAACACGCCAAAGGGCAGGAAAAAGAACGATGCGACGTCGTCGATCACCCCTATCACCGTGAGGTCGAGCGACACGCCGGTCTTGTCGTCCGTCACGGTGATAGGCACCGGCTCCATCGTGTCGTTCTCGATGTAGAGCCCCTCGACGTCGAGCATGAGGTCGTCGCCGGGTGCCCCGAAGTTGAAGTTGTTGCGACTCGGGATCATGATCGCGTTCACCACCGCCAGCCCGGGGTTGTCGCGAAGGGCCCTCCAGACCGCCGCCGCATCGAACCCCTCCTCGGTGGCGAACTCGGACGTCGCCAGCTTGATGCCGAACTGATTGGAGCGCACGAAGTCGTCGTCGACCCCGGTGATGGTCGTCTCGAGCGGCTCGTCGTCCGGCCGTTCGCCCAGCGTGCCCTCCGCGTCGAAGATGGTCCGGAGGGTACCGACCGCGGGGATGCCGTCGACGCGGGCGACGAACGACAGGTCCTCCCTGACGCTCACTTCGCTTGTCAGGTCCTGTACCGGATTGAGATCGCTCACGCTTAGCGCAATCACCTCGTAGCCGCCTGCGAGACGGTCTTGGTCGTCGAAAAGAGTGTCGAAGCTGACGTTGAGGGCGGCCATGACGATGATGGAGAAGATCACGGCGGCGAACATGGCGGCCGAGAGGCCGGTCCGGAACTTGGCCCGCAACGGGTAGGACACGGCTGACTTGGCAATGGGGGCCAGGCTTTGGACGCGGCCGAGGGTCCGCATCACGAGGCCGAGGATCACCTGGGAATTATTCATCGCGAGCAACACGCCGCCCGTGACAACCAGCGCTCCGGATACGAAGAAGACTGAAAAATTCTGGTTCCAGTCATCCTTGATCGCCTCGAAAGCCTCAGCGGGGAGCAGCCAGAAGACCAGCAGGAACACTCCGACCAGGCTCAGCAGCAGCCGCTGCGACACGCCCCAGTAGCGAAGCATCAGAGTGATCCCCAGCGGGACCAAAGAGACGCCGAGCCCGAAGGAGGTGAACTCGGAGGTCTGGAGGCCCGTGATTAGCACGAGCAAGCCGATGAGGGTCAAGATCACGCCCCACACCAGGGAGCCGACGCCCGCCCTTTGGAGCTGGGGCTCCGGGACGTCGCGGATTGCCCGGACGATGTTCAGCCGACTCGTTCGCCGCGCCGCGATGGAGATGGTGATGAAGGTGACGATGCTGCCGATGAGGAACGACGTGAGTACGCTGCGCGGCGAGACGTGAGGCGATAGCGTGAAGTCGTCGCTCGGCGCGCCCTGCGCGAAGGCGTCGGCTACTCCGTACACGAGGCCGAAGCCGACCCCGACGCCCATCAGCGCGCCGACGAAGGCGGCCCCCAGGCTGTAGATGGCCCCTTCGGCCGTGAACATCCGCACCAGGTGGCGCCTTTGCATGCCGACGGCTCGCGAGATACCCATCTCGCTTTTCCGCTCGGCGGCCAGCATCGAAAAGATCAGGAAAATCAGCAGGATGCCCACGCCGATGGAGAAGAGCCCGAAGGTTGTGAAGATGCTGACGAAGATGCTCGCGATCTCGTTGGCCTCGTCGACGATGTCCGACTTGAGTGGGTTGAGCTCCAGTCCGTTGTCCACGATCGCGGGCAGGTCGGCCAGCCGGTCCTGAATTCCGTCCGTCAGCCTCTCGCCGCTGGTGAAGTCTCCCCGGTTCGACACCAGCACCGCCGAGATGAGGCCTTCCGCCCCGAGCAGCTCCTGGGCCCTTTTCAAAGGGATGAGCAGTACGACCTCTGTCTCGGTGCTCTTGAAGTAATACCCGTCGACGATCGCAGCGACGGTGATCTGGGTCAGCTCTCCGGGCCCCAGCGCAATGCCCACCACGTCACCCTCGACGACTCCAAGTTCGGCGGCGCCTTCGACGTCGATGTAGGCCTCGTCGGACTCGAGGATGTCGAGGTCCACAGGGTCCCCTCGCGTCGTCACCAGTGCGTCGAAACCGCGCGCGCGCACCGGGTCGAGGCCCGTGAGCAACGCGTTGACCTCGAACTGACGGCTCCTCGGGTTGATGACCGCCACGTTCTCCACGACCCCGGGCAGCACGCCATCGATATCCGGATCGCTGTCGAGAACGGGGGCGAGCTCGTTGAAGATGGCCTCGGGGAACTCGTCCGGGGCCTCGCGGCCCGCCCAGACCTCCGACTCGTCGTCCACGTCGATGAACTGATCGAGGGAGCGAAGGCTCTCCGTAGCTGTCTTCTCGATGCTGTGGGTTATCGAGTCGCCGGTCGTAAACGCGCTGGAGATGATCACCGTCGCCAACATCAGGCCGATGACGATCAGGATGCTCTGCGCACGGCGCCGGGGCACATTCCGGAGCGCCATCCGAACGAGGATCCTGTTGCGCAGGGCGATTACGGCAAGCGCGATCATGAACCCAGCGAAGATGACCGCCAGAACGGCGGTCACCGAGCTCATGGGCGCCCCGAACAACTCGTTCATCTCGGTGCGGTCCTCTGCCGCGGCGACCTAGTCGTGGTTCCGGGTCTCGTCGACGATCTTGCCGTCGCGCATGTGGACGATGCGGTGTGCCCGCGCCGCGACCTCGTCGGCGTGGGTAACCAGGACGAACGTCTGGCTGTTAGCCTGGTTCAGCTCGACGAGCAGGTTCATGACCTCCGTCGACGTTTCCGAGTCGAGGTTCCCCGTCGGCTCGTCTCCCCAGACGATCTCCGGCTGGTTGACCAACGCTCTGGCAACCGCGATGCGCTGCTGCTGACCGCCGGAGAGCTCGGCCGGATAGTGGCTCTCCCATCCATTGAGCCCCACCATCTCGAGGGCCGAGAGACTCCTCTTTCGGGCGTCGTCCGACTTTGTGCCCGAGACTAGGAGAGGCAGCTCGACGTTCTCGACGCCGCTGAGTACCGGCAGGAGGTTGTACGACTGGAAAACGTAGCCCATCTGGCGGGCCCGATAGCTCGTCTTCAGGTTGTCGTTCAGGGTTCCGAGGTCGACACCGCCGATGAAGATGGAGCCTCCGTCGATGTCGTCGAGTCCGGAGAGGCAGTTGAGCAGAGTCGTCTTGCCGCAGCCGCTTGGCCCCATGATGGCCACCATCTCGCCACGCCGGACTCGAAGGTCCACTCCGCGAAGCGCGTGGACCTTCACCTTGCCCGTGTCGTAGGTCTTGTGAACCGCGTCAGCGACGATAATGTCGTAATTGTCGGCGTTCGACATCGGAAGCCTCCCATCCATGAAAAGCCCCGCGAGCGCAAGCGTCGCAGGGTGCGGCATCCAGTGTAGCGTGGCGTCTGGCGTCCCTCAATCCCACCGGGCGCCGGCCGCTCGCGATTACATCTGGTCCGGCGCTGCCATCCCCATGAGGCTCAGGGTCCGCGCCAGCGAGATGCGGGCGGCATCGACGAGCTTGAGCCGGGCTGCGGTGACATCCGCTTTGGCGCGGTCCACGACCCGGCATTGCTTGTAGAAGGAGTGGAAGGCGGTGGCCAACTCCTGGGCGTAGTGCGGCAGGTGGTGAGGCTCGAACGTAACCGCGACCAACTCGACCAGCTCAGGGAGCTGCAGCATCTTGCGGATGAGTGTCAGCTCGGCCTCGTGGCTCAACAGGCCCAGGTTGCCTCCCGAGTAGTCGATCCCCTCCTCACCGGCAAGCCGCAGGATGCTAGCGATGCGGGCGTGGGCGTACTGGACGTAGTAGACCGGGTTGTCTTCCGACTGGTCCTTCGCTTGCTCCAGGTCGAAGTCCATCTGGCTGTTGGCGGACCGCGAGAGGAGGAAGAACCGGCAGACGTCCGGGCCTACCTCCTCAACCACTTCTCGAAGTGTGATGATGTCGCCGGTCCGCTTGGAGATGCGGACCACCTGGCCGCCGCGACGCAGCGTGACGAGCTGCGAGATGAGCACGGTCAGCCGTTCGGGGTCGATGCCCAGGGCGGACACGGCGGCCTTCATCCTGGGAACGTGGCCCTGGTGGTCGGCCCCCCAGATATCGATCACACGATCGAAGCTTCGCTCCACGAGCTTGTTGTAGTGGTAGGCGATGTCCGAGGCGAAATAGGTGGGGACCCCGGTGCCGCGGACCAGCACGTTGTCCTTGTCCTCGCCAAGGCTCGTCGAGGTGAACCACGTGGCCCCTTCGCGGTGAGCCAGGTAGCCGCTCTCCCGGAGCCGGTCCAGCGTCGCTTCGTACTGTCCGCTATCGAAAAGCGACTGTTCGCTGAACCAGACATCGAAACGCACACCCAGCGCGTTCAGGTCGGTGCGGATCAGATCGATCATCTTGCCCCGTCCCGGGGCGGCCATCTGTGCCGTCGCTTCGTCCGGCTTGTCCGCGATGAGCATCTCCAGGGCCTTGCGGTCCGGAGCCTCGTCCAGGATCTCCCTGGCTGTGTCCGCAACATAGGCCCCCTGGTAGCCGTCGTCGGGCACGTCGACGTCGAGGGCCAGCGACTGGGCTGCCCGTGCGTACAGTGAGCGATAGAAGTTCTGCATCTGGTTGCCCGCGTCGTTCACGTAGTACTCGCGCTCGACGGCATACCCCGCTGCCTCGAGCACGTTGGCCAGGGTGCTTCCGAGAACGGCGCCCCTGCCATGACCGATGTGCACCGGCCCGGTCGGGTTCACGCTCACGAACTCCACCTGCACCGTCGCCCCGCCGCCGAGTTCCACGGTGCCGAAGCGCTCACCCTCGGCGCGGATGGTGTCTACCTGAGCCTGCAGCCACCCGTCCTTGATGACGAGGTTGACGAAGCCGGGTGGCGCCGCGGAGGCTGACTCCACCTCGTCTGATTCGCCCAGGCTCGCCGCGACGCGTTCAGCGATGTCGAGCGGCTTCATCTGCGCCGCCCGCGCAAGTCGCAGCGCCAGATTGCTGGCATAGTCGCCGTGGGCTGCGTTCACCGGATGCTCGACGCCGATCTCGGGCACTCCGACCGCGGGCAACGTCCCTCGCTCCATCGCGTCGGACACGGCCGCCTCGAGGAGGCGAACGAGCTTGTGTCGGAGGAGTTCCATAGCTTTGAGGCTCGGCTTCCTTCAGGGCTCGGCGGACAGGACGAAAAAAACGAGTGGCCGTTGAGGCCACTCCTCTATCTTACCAGAGGCGACGCGGGGCTCCTACGCCTCCCCCACGGCTGCGGTCCGGTGGCGCCAGGCCCGTTCCAGCGCGGCGGCCAGGGGCCTCCGCTGCGGTGCCTCGAGCTCCGGATCGTCGTCGAAGATCGATGCGGCTTCACGACGCGCCTCCTCGAGCAACGGGGCGTCCGAAATGCGGGCCATCCGCAGGTCGGGCAAGCCGCTCTGCCTGGTACCGAAGAACTCGCCCGCTCCCCGCAGACGCAGGTCTTCTTCGGCAAGCTCGAAGCCGTCGTAAACGCGCTCGAGGATGCCGAGACGCTCGCTCGCCTCCGGCGACGGCGACTCCGAGACCAGGATGCAAAAGCTCTCGTGCTCTCCCCGTCCGACCCGCCCGCGAAACTGGTGCAGCTGCGCCAGCCCGAACCGGTCCGCCCCGTCCACGAGCATCACGGTTGCGTTGGGAACGTCGATGCCGACCTCGACGACGGCCGTGGACACGAGCACGTCGTAGGCCCCCTCGCCGAAGCCGCGCATCACGCTGTCCTTCTCGGCAGTCTTCATGCGGCCATGCAACAGAGCCAGCCGCAGGTCGGGGAAGACATCCCGGCTCAGCCGCTCATGCTCCTGAAGGGCCGCCGCGACGTCCAGTTTGTCCGATTCCTCTATGAGGGGGTAGATGATGAAGGCCTGCCGGCTCTCGGCAACCTGCCGGTGCACGAAGGAGTAGGCCCGGTCGCGTTCCTCCGCGGCCAGCCACTTCGTCCGAACTCGTTGCCGTCCCGGCGGCAGCTCGTCGAGGACCGAGATGTCGAGGTCGCCGTACACCGTGAGCGAGAGCGTGCGGGGGATCGGCGTCGCGGTCATGACGAGCAGATGGGGGTTGTAGCCTTTCTGACGCAGCTCGGAGCGCTGCATCACGCCGAAGCGGTGCTGCTCGTCGACGATGGCGAGGGACAGGTCGGCGAACTCCACGTCTCGCTGGAACAGCGCTTGCGTGCCGATCAGAATGTCGATCTCGCCCTCAGCGGTCAGCGCCTGCACCCCCTGCTTCCGCTTCTGTGGGTGACTTCCCAACAGAAGCCCGACGGTGATCGGCTTTGGGAACCACGTCGGATGGATGGACACGACGTCCTGGGGCTCCGTATGCGTGTCGGTGTATCCCAGCAGCTGTTTGACGGTGCGGAAGTGCTGCTCCGCCAGGATTTCCGTCGGCGCCATGAACGCGACCTGCTGACCGCCGGCCACCGCGACCAGGCTCGCCGCCAGCGCCACGACGGTCTTGCCGCTGCCCACCTCGCCCTGGAGGAGCCGGCTCATCGCGTGGGACTTGGCCAGGTCGCCCATCACCTCCGCCATGGCCCGCTCTTGCGCTCCGGTTAGCCCGAAGGATAGCTGAGCGAGGAACGCATCGAGCATCGCCGGGTTCGTGTGCAGCGGGTGCCCGGGCATCTCTTCCTGCCACGTCCGCTTGCGGGCGAGAACGCCCAATTGAATGAGCAGGAGTTCGTCGAAGGCGAGCCGGTGGCGCGCCGCCTGCTGCTCCTCGACGTCGCCGGGGAAATGGGCGCCGCGGACGGCCTCGATCAGCCCCATGAGTCCCAGCCGACGGCGGCGGTCCTCAGGCACGAACTCTTCGAGGAGCCCGGCGCACTCGTCGACGACGCGCTTCGTCAGGCCGCGAAGCCGCCGGGATGTGATTCCTTCCGTCAGGGGATAGACGGGCACCAGGCGCGCCGTGTGGATGAGCTCGCCGTCTCCGGCGAGTTCGTACTCGGGGTTCTCGAAGACCCTCCGCCCGCGGAAGACACTGACCCGGCCGCTGAGGGCGATGCGCATTCCCGGGCGCAGCGCCTTTGCCAGGTATGGCTGGTTGAACCAGATCGCGCGAACGTTGCCCGTCTCGTCCCCGACGACGGCCTCGGTGGCGCCACGGCGACGGTTGCCGACGCGGACCTCCTCGGCGCTCCAGACGCTGCCGATGGCGGTCTGGTCGCGGCCGATCTCGATCCCGGCGATGGGCTGGGTGGTCGAGAAGTCGATGTGCCGCCGTGGGAAGTAATACAACAGGTCGCCGACCGTGGCCACGCCCAGCTTTTCGAGCTTGTTCACCACCGCCGTCGGCACGCTCCGCACCTCGGGGAGCGGCGTGTCGAGCCCCTGCCCTGGGCGAAGGAAGGACGGCTTCGCCGCCTTAGCCGCCGGCCCCTGCGCCGTCTTGGCGGCCTCGACTGGGGCCGCGCGCCCGTTCGAATCCGAGTTGCTTTCGCCCTCGATGCCCTCGGTCCAACGGAGCACGCGCTCTATCCAGGCGCGCCGTTCCTCAGGCGGTTTGCCGGCATAGTCCAGCGAGCTCGTCTCGAGACGCTTGAGCGTCGAGCGGAACATCGGGTGCTGCGTCGCCTCGGCGGCTTCGCGGGCCCAGTTCCGCAGGAACTTGTCGAGCCCGCCGACCACGGCCCGGTTGTTGAACCCGAGCTGCTGCTCCAGAAGCAATATCTTCCGCAACCGTCCGGCCAACTCATCGCCCCATGGTCGCTTCTCGGTGGATTGGGCCATCGCCGTGCTAGGCTGCGCTCCAGATGGCGACGCCGATGGCCCTGCTGCCGAGATGACAGCCCATCACCGGCGTGAACTCGGAGATGAGAATCTCGTCGCGCGGCAGGAAGCGAGCGCATTCCTGGGCCAACTGCTCGGCGTCCTCGGGGGCCACGGCATGCATGAAGCCCATGGCCCTGATGCCCTTCGACCTGGCGGCAATCTCCGGGAACTGGGCCAGCGCCTTCCGGCGCGTGCGGGCCCGCCCCATGGGGTGGGTCTCGCCGTCGCGGACGACGATCACGGGCTTGATGTCGAGGAGGCCCGCGAAGAAGCCCTGTAAACGGCTGGCTCGTCCTCCTCGCACCAGATGCTCCAGGGTGTCGACGGTGACATAGGCGAGCACGTTGGGAATCTCCACGCGAAGGAACTCCAGGGCGTCGTCCAGCGAGCCACCGGCCTTCGCGATTCGGGCCACCTCTCGTACCTGCAACCCCAGCCCCAGCGACACCTGAAGCGAGTCGACCACCTCGATGCGCGGCCCGTCCGCGATCTCCCGCTGCGCCTGGATGGCCGAGTTATACGTGCCGCTGAGCTTGGCCGAGACGTGCAAAGACAACACTTCGTCGGCCTTACTCTTCAGGCCTTCGTAGGCTTCGAGGAAGGTCCCGACGGACGGCTGCGACGTGGTCGGGTGGATTGGCTCCGCGTCCAGCCGGCGATAAAACTCGGAGGGCTGGATGTCGATGCCGTCCCGCAGCTCCTCGTCCCCGAAGTGCACGTTGCAGGGGATGACGGTGATGTCGAGCTCTTCAATCACGTTTGGAGGCAGGTCGCAGGTGCTGTCGGTGACAACGTGCAGGGTCATGGCTACTCCAATGCTATGAGATAGTCGTAGTGGGGCTGGCCGCCCGAGACCGCGTCGACCTCGGCGTCCGGGAATCTGGGGGCCAGGCGCTCGGCCTCGGCCTGTGCCTCGGCAGTGGAAACGCTGGCGCCATAGTACAGGGTGATCACCTCGTTCTCTTCGGCTCGCAGGTGCTTCAGGAGCCTTTCCAGCGTCGATCCCAAGTCCTCGTCGGCGACGGCCAATGTCCCGCCGATAAGACCGATGGGTTGTCCTTTGCGGATCTTCTTCCCGGCCAGCTTGGCGTCCCGGACCGCGTGCGTCACGGAGCCGGTCTTCACGTCGCCTAGCGCTCGCTCCATCGCCTCGAAATTCGCCTTGGGGTCGCGCTCGTAGTTGAACGCCGTCAGGGCCGTGACTGCTTCCGGCAGGTCCCTGGTCGGCAGCACGAGGACCTCTTTCCCCGGTTCCAACTCCGTGACCTGTCGGGCGGCGGGAATCACGTTTGGATTATTCGGCATCACGATAACCGACTGCGCCGGCACGCTGCGCACCGCATCGAGGATGTCCTGAGCGCTAGGGTTCATCGTCTGGCCGCCGGGGATGATCGCGGAAGCCCCCAGTGTCTTCAGGATGGCGGTGAACCCGTCGCCGGCGCAGACGGCGACCACGGCTACTGGACCAATGGGCTGCGTTGCGTGACGGGCGGCGAAGTCCTGGTGCTGCGCGTCGATGTCGTCGACCTTCAGGTCGGCCACCGTCGCCACCGATTCGGCGTAGGCCACGGCGGCGTCCGGGTCGCGGGTGTGAAGATGCACCTTCACGAGCGCCGTGTCGCCCACGACCAGTACGGAATCGCCGAGGCCGATCATACAGGCGCGGAGGTCCTCGACGGAGATACCCTGTCCGGTTACGAGGAACTCGGTGCAGAACCCGTAGGAAGCCATTCTGGGCGCGCCTGCGGGCACCGCGCCGACGGCCGCCTTCGGAAGCGCCTGTTCCGCAACGACGATGGGCTCTCCGCCGCTCAGATAGCGTGCCGAGCCTTCGAGCAGCAACGCGAGACCCTGGCCGCCGGCATCGACGACCCCATTTTCTCGAAGGATCTCCAGGAGAAACGGCGTCCTCGCCACCGAGGTTTTCGCCGCCGCGGTTGCCAGTTCGAAGATCTCCGCCGGGCTGGCTTCGTCTCTACCCTCGACGGCGGACGCCACGTCGCGAATCACCGTCAGGATCGTCCCCTCCACCGGGTTCGTGACGGCGGTGTAGGCCTGTTTCGCGGCCTCGTCCAGCGCGTGGGCGAGATCGCCGCCTCGGAGGTTGGCCTTACCCTCGGCTGCTCTGCTGAGGCCGCGGAGGATCTGCGACAGGATGACGCCGCTGTTGCCCCTGGCGCCCATCAGCGCGCCCCGTGCCATTGCGTTCAGCACCCCCGACGCCGAGGCCTCCTCGTTCTGCTCGTCGCCCGCGAGGGCCGAGCGCATGGTGAGCAGCATGTTGGTGCCCGTGTCGCCGTCGGGAACGGGAAAGACATTGAGCGCGTTGACGGCTTCAACGTGGGTGGCAAGCAGGGCCGAGGCCTGCGCGAACATCTCCCGCAGGGCTCCGCCACCGAGGGTCTCAACGGGTCGGGTGACGGTCTTGGGCATGCCTTCTCTCCTTGCGGAGGAGCGAGGATGGGTGGTATTCTAGATGACAGTTTCGCCCTGCGTCAAAGATACGAGGCCCTGAACAGACATGTCCGCGTGCGAGCTTTGCCATAAGGGACCCGGTTTCGGGAACAAGGTCAGCCACTCCAAGCGCCACACCAAGCGCATGTGGCGGCCCAACATCCAGCGCGCCACGATCACGGTCGGCGGCGCCCCGAAGCGCGTTTATATCTGCACGCGTTGCCTTCGCTCCCAGCACACCGGTAACGGGTCGACTCGACCCCCGCCGCCACCATGAACAAAGGGGCGCCTCTGGCGCCCCTTTTGCTTTCCCACAGGCGGCGCCCGCCCTCAGACGCCGTCGACACTGGCCCTGAGCCGCGCGATCGCCTCTGCCACGGACTCCCGTTGGTTGAAGATCGCTGACCCCGCCACCAGCACTCGGCCTCCGGCCTGGACGACGGACGGGGCTGTCGCCTCGTTCACGCCTCCGTCTACCTCTAGCTCGGCGCCGTAACCGCCCTCGTCGAGGAGCCGCCGCAGCTTCGCCACCTTGGGCAGCACCGCTTCGATGAACGACTGACCCCCGAAACCAGGGTTCACGCTCATCACCAGTATCAGGTCGAGAGAAGGCAGCATCTCCTCGATAGCGGCGACCGGCGTGCTCGGGTTCAACGAGATGCCGGCTTTCACCCCGCGTTCCTTGATCGATTGCACCGCGCGGTGCAGGTGGGGTGTCGCCTCCGCGTGCAACGTGAGGATGTCGGCGCCGGCCTCGGCGAACTCGGCGATGACCCGCTCCGGCTCCGTAACCATGAGGTGCACGTCTAGCGGCAGTTTTGTCCTTGCAC
Organism: Dehalococcoidia bacterium; assembly: GCA_965248515.1. Classification (GTDB taxonomy): domain Bacteria; phylum Chloroflexota; class Dehalococcoidia; order SHYB01; family SHYB01; genus CBDFJU01. The sequence continues at coordinate 71,544 of CBDFJU010000001.1, forward strand.
GCAGGGCCTCGACCACCACCGGTCCCACGGTGAGGTTGGGCACGAAGTGGCCGTCCATGACGTCGACGTGGATGTAATCGGCCCCCGCTGCCTCGGCCTCGGCCACCTGCTCGCCGAGACGGGCGAAGTCGGCAGAAAGGATCGAAGGGGCGATCTTGATCGTCCCGCTAGTCATCGGCAGCCTCCAGCGCCTTCCGCGCCTCGGCGACGGCCGCCTGGACCGTCTTTGGCGCCGTCCCGCCAGGGAGCGACCGCGACGCCAGCGATGAATCGAGGGTGATGGCCGTCACGTCCTCGTCGAACTCCGGAGAGAAGCGACGCAGCTCGTTGAGGCTCAGCTCCATGAGGTCTTTACCCTCCTCAACCGCATGCTGCACGACCTCGCCGACGACCGCGTGCGCCTCTCGGAACGGGATGCCTCGCTTGACCAGATAGTCCGCCAGGTCGGTCGCGAGCGCATAGCCTTCACTCGCCGCCTGCCGGGTCCGCTCGGCCCGTATCCGCAGCGTCGCAACCATCTCCGCAAACACGGCCAGTGTCGAATCGAGCGTATCCACCGTATCGAAGAGCGCCTCCTTGTCCTCCTGGAGGTCCCGGTTATAGGCCATGGGCAGCGCCTTCATCAGCGTCAGGGCGGCCATCAGGTGGCCGTAGACGCGTCCCGTCTTGGCCCGGGCCAGCTCCGCGACATCCGGGTTCTTCTTCTGGGGCATCAGGCTACTTCCCGTGGCGTAACCGTCGTCCATTTCGATGAAGCCGAACTCGGCGGTGGACCAGAGGACAAGCTCCTCGGCCAGGCGTGAGAGGTGCATCATCGCCATGCTCGCGGCCGCGTGGAACTCGATGACGAAGTCGCGGTCGGCCACGGCGTCGAGGCTGTTGGCGCTCACCCGGGCGAAGCCGAGCTCCCGCGCCACGGAGTCCCGGTCGAAATCGTAGGGGGCTCCCGCGAGGGCGCCGCTGCCGAGGGGCATGACGTCCGTTCGCACGAGACAGTCCTCGAATCGCGCCACATCGCGCTGCAACATCTCGAAATAGGCCAGGAAGTGGTGTGCCAGGAGCACCGGCTGGCCACGCTGGAGGTGCGTATATCCCGGGACCACGGTGTCAAGGTTCGCCTCGGCCTGGTCGACAATGGCGCGTTGCAGCACCCGCAGGCCCGCGACGGCATCGGCGATGGCGTCCTTGGTAAACAGCCGCATGTCGAGGGCGATCTGATCGTTCCGCGAGCGTCCCGTGTGCAGCTTCCCGCCGACGTCGCCGACGAGTTCCACGAGCCGCGCCTCGACGTTCATGTGGATGTCTTCCAGCTCCTCGCGAAAAGGGAACACGTTCTCCTCGAGCTCCCGCCCTATGGACTCAAGCCCCGCAATGATGGCGTCGGCGTCCGACGCCGGGATGACCCCCTGCCGCCCGAGCATCCGGGCGTGGGCGATCGACCCGGCGACGTCGTAGGGCGCCAGCCGGCGGTCATAGCCGATCGAGGCGGTGTAGCGTCGCACCGCCTCGGCCATCGGTTTTCTTAGTCTCGCCCGCGACGGTTTCATGGCGGAAGGTGACAGCGCCTACTTCGCCGCCTTCGCCCCCTCAGTGGTGTATACCATGAAGCTCCGCTTGAGGCTCATGACCTCTTCGTCGCGCTGATTGGTGACGACGGTCTCCACCTTCACGATGCCGCGGTCCGGCCTGCTCGCCGAGAGGCGCTTGTCGAGCACGGTGGTCTTGGAATAGATCGTGTCGCCGATGAAGGTCGGCTTGTGGTGCTTGACCTCCTCGTAATCGAGGGCGGCCACGGCCTTGCCGCTGGTGTCGACCACGCTCATGCCCACCGCGATGCTGAGCACCAGCAACCCGACCACGAGTCGCTGTCCATGCTGCGACTGCTGTGCGTAGTTCAGGTCGATGTGCAGCGGCATGTGGTTCATGGTCAGGAGCGAGAACAGGTCATTGTCGTGCTCGTTGATCGTCTTGCCCGGCCAGTGCTTGTAGACGTCGCCGACCTCGAACTGTTCGAAATACCGGCCGAACCGCTCTTTGAAATCGTGCTCCATGGGGCCTGCGTTCCTCTCTACTTCGCTTGCTTGCTCTTTCGCACCTGGGCCTCGGTCCTCACCGGGAGGCCCCAGACGTGGATGAATCCCTCGGCGGCTGAATGGTCGAACGCGTCGTCGTCGCCGTAGGTCGACAGGCGGGTCTGATAGAGCGATTCCTTCGACTCTCGCCCGACCACGACCGACGCCCCCCGGTGGAGCCGGACACGAACGCTGCCGGTCACGTGGCGCTGCGTGCTGGCCACATAGGCGGCCAGGTCGCCGCGCATCGCCGTGAACCAGAGACCGTTGTAGATAAGCTCGGAGTACTCCTGGGCCACCCTGGCCTTGAACCGGATCTGGTCCCGGCCCAGGGTCATCGTCTCGAGCGCCTGGTGGGCTTGAAGCAGGACCGTGGCCGCGGGCGCCTCATAAATCTCCCTCGACTTGATGCCGACCAGCCGGTTCTCGAGATGGTCGATCCGGCCCACGCCATGCTCGCCGGCGACGACGTTGAGTCGCCCGATCAGCGCGATGCCTCCCAGGGATTCGCCGTCAAGGGAGGCGGGCAGGCCCTCCTCGAACCCGATGGTGACGTAGGCCGCCTCCTCTGGCGTCGCGGCAACGGACTTCGTGAGTGCGTAGATGTCCTCCGGAGGCTCCTGCATTGGGTCTTCGAGCATGCCACCCTCAATGCTCCGGCCCCAGAGGTTGGCGTCCACAGAGTAAGGCTTGTCGACGGTTACCGGTACCGGGATGTCGTGCTTTCGCGCGTAGGCGATCTCCACCGTCCGGTCCGTCATGTCCCATTCCCGCGCGGGAGCGATGACCTTCAACTCGGGAGCTAGCGCCTGTGTACTGACGTCGAACCGTACTTGGTCGTTCCCTTTGCCGGTACAGCCGTGGGCCACGGCTGTCGCACCTTCCTGCTTCGCGACCGCGACCAGCCGCTCCGCGATCAGGGGCCGTCCCAGGGCCGTGGCCAGGGGATACACTCCCTCGTAGAGCGCATTCGCCTGAAGCGCGGGGAACGCGAAGTCGCGGACGAACCGCTCCCTCGCGTCCTCGACGTGCGCGGCAACGGCGCCGACCTTCAGCGCCTTCTCTTTCACGCCCGCCAGATCGCCCTCACCGCCGAGGTCGATGGTGAGCGTGACGACGTCCATCGCGTAGTGCTCCTGGAGCCACCGGATGGCGACCGACGTGTCGAGCCCGCCGCTATACGCCAGGACTACCTTGTCAGCCATCGCCGCACCTCACACAAGGCCCTGGTCGCGACCGACCGTGGCCAGCGCGCCCCGGAACTTATCGAGACCTTCGTCGACCTCCGCCGCGGAGATCACCAGTGGCGGCATGAAGCGCAGCACGTTGGGCCGCGGCGCGTTGAGCAGCAGGCCCTCTTGGAGGCTCGCCGTGAGGACGTCCGCGGCGAGGTCACTCGTGAACTCGACCCCGATAAGCAGGCCCTCTCCTCGCACCTCGGCGACGAAGGGGAACTCGGCCTGGAGCTTCTCGATCCCTTCGGAGAGGCGCTTCCCATTCTCTCGCACGTTCTCGAGCACGTGCTCGTTGATGACGTGATTGACGACCGCGTGTGCCACGGCGCAGGTCAGGGGGTTGCCGCCGTAAGTCGAGCCGTGATCGCCGGGCGTGAACACGGCCGCCTCCTCCGTTGCCAGGAGGGCCCCGATGGGAACGCCGCCACCCAGCCCCTTGGCCAGGGACATAACGTCGGGCTCGATTCCCGTTTGCTGATAGCCGAAGAGCGTGCCGAGCCGCCCAATGCCCGTCTGCACCTCGTCCAGGATCAGGAGCAGGCCCTGCTGGTCGCACCACTCTCGGACCTGTCGAAGGTAGTCGCCGTCGGGAACGTTGACACCGCCCTCGCCCTGAATCACCTCGAGCATCACCGCACACGTCTTGTCGCTGGTGGCCGCCTTGATGGACTCGATGTCGTTATACGGGACGTTGACGAACCCCTGAGGGATCGGTTGGAACGCCTCCTGGTGCGACGGCTGGCCGGTGGCCGAGACCATCGCCAGGGTGCGGCCGTGGAACGAGTCCAGGGCCGTGATGACCTCGTAGGCCCCGTTCCGGTTGAGCCGCCCGTACTTCCGCGCCAGCTTCACCGAGCCTTCGTTGGCCTCGGCGCCGCTGTTGCACACATAGACGCGGCTCATGCAGCTATTCTCGGTCAGTATCTCCGCCAGGAGGATCTGGGGCACCGTGTAGAACTGGTTCGAGGTCTGGATAAGGGTCCTGCCCTGCTCCTCCAGCGCCTTGACCACAACGGGGTGACAATGACCCAGGGTGTCGACGGCCCAGCCGCCGACGTAGTCCAGGTATTCGTTTCCCGAGTCGTCCCAAACACGCAGGCCCTCGCCGCGCACGATCGTCAACGGCGTGCGCCGGCCCGTGGTCATGTAGACGCGGGATTCTCGCTCCTGCCACTGGCTCATGGGGTGGGTCCTAGCGTGGTCGCCTTGTCTGGTCCAACGGAGAGACGCGGCCCCATTATAGACGATGCCCGTGAGGAGCACCGCGGTGGGGAAGCGGACACGCGGGAGCACACAAAGTCGCACTGAGTGTGCGCTCGGGAGAGTCGCCACATCCACACCCGGGACTAGCCCCGCCGAAGCGGGGCCCGCCCATGCCTGGCGCTCCAGACCGAATCCGGAGATACCGTCTGACGACGGTCAGGTTTTGATGTTTGGGGCTGACAGCAGCCGGAAGCCCGGTCCGCTTACCAGCGGCGACCGCCGCCGCCACCACCGCCGCTGCCACCGCGGTCTTCACGTGGACGAGCCTCGTTGACCGTGAGGGTGCGACCCTGAAGATCTTTCCCGTTGAGTGCCTGGATCGCGGCCTCGGCCTCTTCGTTGCTCGACATCTCGACGAAGCCGAACCCCCGCGAGCGGCCCGAGTAGCGGTCTGTAACGACCGTAGCCGACGAGACCTCTCCGTGCTGGGCGAACGCGGCCTCGAGTGATTCGTCGGTCGTGTCGTAACTCAGGTTGCCTACATAGATTCTCATACGGCGCTCCCTTGGCGTCCAGAAAGTCTCTCTCCATGGCAAGCGTCGCGTATATCCTCGATTGCGGGAAAAGCGGAACGTCCTGCGAATGGGTCAGAGCCAGGATGGATTATAGCACAAGGGGGAAAAGCAATACATGAAGCGATTCCCGAAGCCTGGGCTACCGGTCGCGCAGTTGCCGCAACTGCTCGAGCAACACCTCGACCTGCTCGATCACAGCGTCGATGTCTGTCTGCGGCACGCCGGGCTCCGGCATCGGTTGCGGCACACTGGGCCCTGGCGTCGGCGCCGGCGTCGGCACTGGCCGGGGCGGAGGGTCGCCGCCCCTGAGGTTTGACAGGATGCCCGATGGCGCAGCCTGACCAAGGGCCACCTCGAGGCTCCGCCGCAGCGTCGGCTCCATCACGGGGCGCTCGTCGCCAATGGCGACGATCACTCGCTTGAGCTCGGGAAAGTTGAGCGTCGATGCTTGCAGATAGACCGGCTCGACGTACAGAAGAGAGCTTTCCAGCGGGATCACTAGCAGGTTACCGCGAATGATCGAGGACCCCTGCTGGTCCCACAACGAGAACTGCTGTGAAATGGTCGGATCGTTATCGATCCGAGCCTCCACCTGGCGAGGTCCGTCGACCTGGCGGTCCTTCGCGAAGGTGTAGGCGACGAGCTCTCCATAGTTCTCGCCGTCGCTCCGAGCCGCTAACCATGCGACCAGGTTGTTCCTGTCCAATGGCGTGAACGGGATGAGCAGCAGAAACTCCTCTTCCTCCTCGCCGGGAAGCGGCATGGAGACGTAGTAGGCTTCCATGGGCTGGCCGGTGTTGTAGAACAGCTCCGTGGGCCGGCTCCACGTGTCCTCCTTGGTGAAGAAGACCCGCGGGTCCGTCACATGGTACAACCGGTAGATCTCCTCCTGCACGGTGAACAGCCCTTCCGGATACCGGATGTGGTCTCGCAACGAGGGCGGCATCTCCGAGAGCGGTGAGAACAGGTCTGGGAACACCTTCGAATAAGTCTGGACCAGGGCGTCCTCGGGCTCCATCACATACAGCGTCACCGATCCGTGATAAGCGTCGACGACGACCTTGACGCTGTTCCGGATGTAGTTGAACCCGTCGCGATATCTCGATGAATAGGGGAAACGCTGTGTGGTCGTGTACGCGTCCTGGATCCACCACATCTTACCGTCGGCCACGACCAGGTACGGGTCCGAGTCCAGCGCGAGGAATGGCGCGATGCGCTCGATCCGGTCTTGTATGTGCCGGAAGAATAAGATCTTGCTGTCCGACGTGAGTTCACTGCTGATGAGAATGTTGAAGTCGCCCATTCGCCAGGCAAAGGCCAGCTTGCGAAGGAAAGAGCTGAGCTCGACTCCGCCTTCACCCTCGTAGTCCGTGAACATTGGGGTGTCCTGCTCCGTCGGGAAGTCGAACTCCTGGGTCTTCGTTCCGACGATGACGTAGCTCCTGCTCCGCTCGGCGTAGTAGAGCTCGGGCCGGTCCACCTCGATGGGGCCCTGCGGCGGGATATCTTTCAGGATAAAATCCGGTCGCCCTTCCTCGGTGAACTCGGTGACCGGGCTCATGGCCACTCCGTAGCCGTGGGTATACGAGAGCCTCTGCGCGACCCAACTCTGGGCCTCGTCCGGTAGGTTCTCCGGGGCAAGCTCCCGGGCGGCCAGCATCACCTGCCTGGTCTCGCCATCGATCTCGTAGCGGTCGACGTCGACGTCCGTGAAAGTGTAGTAGGGCCGGAGGAACTGAATCTGGTTGTAGGTGTCCCTGAGTGGCCGGTGGTCCCAGAGCCTGATGTTGTTGATCGTGTTGGGGTTCCCGAAGACCTCCTCAGGCGTCAGGCTGGCACTGGTTGGGAACGGACGCACCTCGATATCCGTGAGCCCGTAGGCCTCCCGCGTCATCGCGATGTTCCGTTCGATATAAGGCGTCTCGCGGGCCAGTTCGCTGGGCTCGACGCTGAACCTCTGGTACAGGGCCGGATAGATTGTCGACACGATGATGATCGAGAGCAACCAGACGCCGAACCCGGCCAGCGGCAGCCGGGGCAGCCGCAGAAACGCATTGGCAATCGCCGCGACTGCCAGCAGGGCGGTGATCGCCATCATGAAGCGGAGGGCAAACAGCTTGGCCGTGACGTCCGTCGCGTTGGCCCCGAGCAACGTCCCCCCAAGACCCCTCGACGACAGAGTCAGTTCCTGAATGTCGAACCAGTAGCTCCACCCGAGGTTTAGCAGGAACAGGGCGGCCAGGATCCCGAGATGCAGCTTCACCCCCCTGGTGAAGTCCATCTTGAACCCCCGCATGCTGAACCCAACCGCATAGATCGCGATGGACCCCACCATGAGCATCAGGATCACGCCCAGTGTCCAGGTCTGTAAGAAACGCAAAAATGGGATCTGGAACACATAGAACGACGGGTTGTGGCCCCACAACGGGTCGGAAATGCTCACCCCGCTCGAATCGACAAAGGGCACCACATTGGTGAAGCGAAGGTAGTTCTCCCATTGGCCGGACGCCACCGAGCCGAACACCAGGGCGAAGATAAGGACGACCACGACGATGCCCGTCCGCGTCAGGCTGCGGATGAGGACGATCGTATCCGGCGGGAGGATCGCGGGCTCATCGCGGCGCGCTAGCCGCAAGGCTATCCGGGCATTGATGAGGAACAGCCCCGTAAACAGTCCCGCGCCGGCGAAGAATAGCCACACCCTGGTCCAGAGACGCGTCGTGTAGACGCTCTTGTAGCCCAGGGCATCGAACCACAGCCAATCGGTATAGATGTTCTTCGCCGTGTTGAGGACGACGAACAGGATGATGATGCCGGCGACCACCACAGACCAGCGGAAAATCCGCCGGTAGGGAATGTCGGGGAGCTGTGGCCTATCGTCGCCGAAGACGCCGCCGTCGCCGTTGGTTGGTCGGTATGACATGGGGCTAGCTTATCATTGTCCCCACGGGCGTGCCCGCGGCACTGTCGCGAAGGGCGTGCGGGCGTCGTCCGTCCGCGATGTGGGCCTCGCCCACGCCCTCCAGGGCCCGCAGGCAGGACTCCACCTTGGGGATCATTCCGCCGGCGATGACGCCGGACGCTATGAGCTCCCGGGCGCGCTCGGTTGTCAATTGACGGATCGGCTCGCCGCTTTCGTCGCAGACCCCGGGAACGTCGGTGAGGAAGACGAACCGGTCGGCCTTCAACGCCACCCCTATCTCGGCCGCGGCCGTGTCGGCGTTGACGTTTAGCAGCGTCCCGTCCGTGGAGTCGGCGTCGCCGAGTAACGCGATCGGAGCGATGACCGGCATGCACCGGGTGGCAAGCACCGCTTCGGGCACCGTCGTATCAACATGAGCGATCTCGCCGACCAGACCCAACGCCGGGTCCTTGATTCTGGCGCGCAGTACCCCGCCGTCGGTCCCGGCAATGCCGACCGCGCGTCCGCCGGCGGCGTTGATGGACCCCACCAGATGCTTGTTCACCACGCCCGCCAGGACTCCGACCACGACGTCGATGCTGCGCTCGTCGGTGACGCGGACGCCATCGACAAATCGCGTCTCGATGTCGAGCCGGTCCAGCCATTCGGTGATCGTCCGTCCGCCGCCATGGACGATGACGGGGCTGTGCCCCCGGTTCTGAAGATCGACCAGATCCTCGAACGTCGTATCACCGTCACCCAGAGCGTTGCCGCCGATCTTGATCAGGATTCTCTCCATACTCACGGGGTTCCAAACGCGAACGGCATCACGTCGTGTACTCGCTGTTGAAGTGTACATACTCTTCCGTCAGGTCGCAGCCCCAGGCCGTCGCCGAACGATCACCGATGCCGAGCTTCGCCCGGATCTTGATCTCCGACGCCTTCATCGAGGCCACGATGGCGTCCTTGAAATAGGGGATCGGCGCGCCGGCATCGAAGACACAGATCTCGTTCATATAGAGCGACAGCGTCTCTTCTCGAACGCTGGCGCCGCTGCGGCCCAGGGCCATGGCAACTCGTCCCCAGTTCGGGTCGCCGCCGTGCACCGCCGCTTTGACCAGCATCGAGCTGGCCACGGTCTTCGCCGCGCTTCGAGCGTCCTCGATGTTAGCGGCCTCCTCGATCGTGACTTCGATGAGCTTCGTCGCTCCCTCGCCGTCCTTCGCCACCATCTTGGTCAAGGGGATGCAGACCTCGGTCAGGGCCTGGAGAAAAACATCGGCCTGGCCCGTCTCGGCGCGGATGGGCGTGTTCCCCGCGGCGCCGTTGGCCAGGACCACGGCCGAATCGTTTGTGCTGGAGTCGCCGTCGATCGTAACCATGTTCAATGATACGTTGATCGCGCGCTCCAGGGCTTCACGGAGAAAGCCTGGCTCGACGGCGGCGTCCGTAGCTATGAAACAGAGCAAGGTCGCCATGTTGGGGTTGATCATGCCCACGCCCTTGGCCACGGCCCCGATGGTGCAGGTCGTCCCATCGATGTCGAAGGTAACCCCGACTTCCTTTGGGTGGCTGTCCGTGGTCATGATGGCCCTGGCGAACTCAGGCCCGCCGTCTGGGGAGAGCTCGATCTGATCGATGGTGGTGCGGATTAGCGACATCGGGAGCTCGACGCCGATGATGCCGGTGCTCGCCACAAGCACCTCATCTTCATTCACGCCCAGCTTCGCCGCCGCGAGAGCGGACATCTCCCTGGCGTCGGTCAGGCCCTGGGGGCCGACACAGGCGTTGGCGCACCCGCTGTTGACGACCACGCCCCGCACCCTCCCCGACGAGACGCGCTCTCGGGACACGGTGACGCCGGGCGAGACGATGGAGTTCCGGGTGAAGACTCCCGCTCCGGCACAGGGCGCTTCGGAGTACACAATGCCCAGGTCGAGCTTGTCTTCTCCGTACGTCTTGAGACCGGCGTAGGTCGCTCCGGCAAGGAACCCCTTCGCCGATGTGACGCCCCCGCCAGGTATGTTTACGATACCCTCTTGTGCCATAGCCTACCTACTATACACGCTATACACGCCGTCGACTGGTTCCACACCGGATTCGGGTGAGCAGCCGTAGCGGTCAATCCTCGAAGCCGAATGCCCCTTTGATACCCTCGTAGCTCGAGAATCCGGCGACATTGCTCAAGAACTCGCCGATGTTGGCGCTTCGGTCGCGAATCTCCCGTATCTGCCCACCGATAGGGCTAATCGCGCCGGGCCTCCCAGCGTAAGTGCCGTTGAACGCGAAAAACGCCTGGTTCAGCTTGCGAAAGAAGAAACGGGTCTCCGCCATGAACAGGCGCCGCTCCTCCATGTAGGCCTCGGCCTCATCGATCTTTCCCTCCGCGAGCAGCCGGTCGGCTTCCACGCGTGTCTCCGCCATCTCCGCCCGGAAATCGAACGCGTCCGGGTCTGCCGGACCGGCGGACGGTGGCGCCCTCTCCGCTTCGATCTCCTCCGGCGTGGCGAAGAAACGTCGATAGACCTCGGCCCCGATCTCGTCGCCGACCAGGTCGGCGACGGTCTCGTTGAGCGAGGTCAGGTTGCCCGAGCGGTAGTACGCTCTGCCGAGGGGATGGAAAAAGAGATAGTGGTGCGTCCATTCATGCGACGCGAAGCGGACGGCGTTTCTGAGATCGAAGTGGTCCGGGAGCATGCTTGGATAGGTTGCCAGACCCGCGAGACTCGAGACCACGCTGGAGAGGTTCCGGCTGTCGATGGCGTCCTCGAGCTCGCCCCGCTCCTCCAGCGTAATCTCCGGCGAGATGAGCTTTGTCTCCATAAGCTCGATCCGGTCGCGGGGCGAAATGATGAGTGTCTTGGGCACGATGTCGATCCGGAAGTCGACCGGCGGCCAGAGCAGACGGTGCCACAAGAACTTGCTTTCGACCCCGGCGTCCTTCAAGACGGAGGTGATCATGGCCTCCAGAGTCTCCTCGACTCTGGCCTCCAGCGACTCTCGCTCCCTGGAAAGGTCGTCCAGGTGCTGTCTCAGCCGCGGTAGCTCAGGCTCCTGCGTGAAGCCACGAATCGCCTGGTCGACCTGGAATCGAAGCGGGTTGATCTCGGCCGTGAGATCGAAGTAGCGGCCGACCCGCGTCACTGCCTCCTCTTTCGTGTCGGCGCCTGGGAACAGTTCGCTGAACTGATGCGTCCACTTCTTGAGGAAGTTGCCGACCTCCCACCGGGCGACGCTGTACAGGTGAGGCTTGGCGATCTGCGCTATGGGATCACCGGCGCCGAAGGTGTCGCCCGCCGCGAACAATACCGCCAGGGCAAGGAGCAGCGACCACACCCCAACGAGAAGGCGTTTAATGATCTTTCGTTTGCGCATTGACGTGACGAGCCCGGGGTTCGACCTCGACGCTGACTGGACCGCGGGCAGCTTTCTAAATCCTATCGACCGCCTCGGGAGAAGGCAACGCGTGGCCGGTCCCCTGCCAGGAATACGGATGGCCCTGCGCTCCGGGTTCGCCCTTCTCGGTTGCAGGCCCAGGAAATGCTCTCTACAATGGCCCCGTCGTTTCTCGATGCAAGGAGGCCGGAGCTATGCAGGTCTATGGCACTGAAACCATCAGAGACGTGGCGTTTCTGTCCCACTCTGGTGCTGGAAAGACCGCCCTTGCCGAGGCGATGCTGTTCGCCTCAGGCGCAATCAACAGGCTGGGGAAGGTTGAAGACGGTAATACCACTACCGACTTCGAGCCGGAAGAGATCGATCGTCATCACAGCGTCCAGCTCGCCCTGGCTCCCTGCGAGTGGGCCGGGACGAAGGTTAACCTCATCGACACCCCCGGCTACGCCGACTTCGCCGGCGACGTTCGCTCGGCCCTTGCCGCCGCGGACTGCGCCGTCATCGTCATCAGCGCGGTCGACGGAATCGAGGTCGGCACCGAGGCAACCTGGCGCGCCGCCGAGCAAGCCGGCCTCCCCAGGTTCATCATCATCAACAAGATGGACCGGGACAACGCCGACTTCTTCCAGAACCTCGATGCGGTGCACCAGGCGTTTGGACGGAAATGCGTGCCGCTGAATCTCCCCGACGGCGAGCAGAGCGAATTCAAGGGTGTGATTGATCTCAGGGACCCTGCCCAGGCTGGGAACCACCCCCGCTTCAGCGAGTTCCGCGAGCAATTGGTCGAGGCCGCCGCCGAGGCCGAGGACGCTCTCACGGAGAAGTACCTCGAAGAAGGCGATCTTTCCGCCGATGACGTGGCACGTGGACTCCACGCCGGGGTCGTCTCGGGCTCGATCTGCCCGGTGCTGTCGGCCTCCGCTACCCATCAGCTCGGTGTGAAGGAAATCCTCGATGCGATGGTGAAGCTCGCGCCGTCGCCCCTGGAGCGTTCCGCCGGCGAGGGCTCGGCCGAGGAGAGCGGTCCCGCGGTGGCGTTAGTCTTCAAGACCACGGCGGACCCCTACGTCGGCAAGGTGTCGTACCTCCGGGTTCTCCGAGGATCGATCGCCAGCGACAGTCACGTGTGGAACGCAACAAAGGGCGAGGACGAGCGGCTGGGTCAGATCTTTCTGCCTCGGGGGAAAGGCCAGGAGAACGTGGCGTCCCTCTCGGCAGGCGACATCGGAGCCGTGGCCAAGCTGCAGCATACGGCGACGGGCGACGCTTTCGGCCCGAAGGGCGGGGCCGTCGACCTGCCGCCTATCGAGTTCCCCGCCCCGGTATACAGCGTCTCGATCTCGCCAAAGACGAAGGCGGACATGGACAAGATGGGTACGTCAATCGCCCGCCTTGTCGAGGAAGACCCGTCGCTGCGGGTGACCCGTGACCAGGGTACCGGCGAGACCGTGCTCTCAGGCCTGGGCGACGCCCACATCGATGTCGCGGTCAAGCGTCTCAAGCGGAAGTTTGGCGTCGAGGTGGTGCTGTCGACACCGCGGGTTCCCTACCGCGAGACCATCAAGGTTAAGACGAGGGCCGATTTCAAACACAAGAAACAGACTGGTGGGCATGGTCAATACGGCCACGTCATTCTGGAGCTCGAGCCGCAGCCGCGGGGCAGTGGCGTGACTTTCGAGACGCGCGTCGTTGGCGGGTCCGTGCCCAGAGAGTACTTTCCGGCGGTTGAGAAGGGCGTCATGGAGGCGGTCCACTCCGGCGTCGTATCCGGCAACCAGGTCGTCGACGTCAAAGTGACCCTTTGCGACGGCAGCTCCCATCCCGTCGACTCGTCGGGCATGGCGTTCCAGATTGCCGCGTCACAGGCGCTGCGGAAGGGCTTGCAGCAGGGGCAACCCGCGCTTCTCGAGCCGATCTTGCTGCTCAAGGTCACCGTTCCAGACGCCAACACCGGCGACGTTATGGGCGACCTCAACGGCAAACGAGGCAAGGTCCTCGGCATGAACCCCCAGGACGGGCTGACGACGATCGAGGCTCAGGCGCCTCTGTCCGAGCTCCAGCGCTACGCCACCGAGCTTCGCTCGCTAACGCAAGGCCGGGGCTCATACACGACGGAGTTCGATCACTACGATGAACTCCCGGCGCATCTCTTGGAAAAGGTCGCGGAAGAGACCAGGCAGGCCGCCGGAGTCTAGTCCTCTGGCGGCCGCTGCCAGATCGTGTGGTATTGCTGCCCCGTGACGGCGGCGGCAAGCTCGCCTCGCTCGAGAGCTCGGAGCTCGAGCAGCACCCGCTGGCAGTCGGCGACGCTGCCCAGGTGCCCGGTGGACGTCAGGCGTTGCACCAGAGCGTCCCAGATACCCAGCCGCACCATGCTGTCCACATAGTTCGGCCACGGGATAATGGTCACCTTCTCGGGTTGCGCGAACCTCGGGCGCAGCTTCTTTAGCGAGCGAAGGCGGTCGTCAACGGACTTCGCCTTGGGCAGGACCTTGATCAGGGGCGGGTCTTCGACATCCGTGCGGGTATCGACCACCACGGTCTTGCTCAGCAACGGAAAGTGAAGGCAGATGACCTCGGCCGTCTCCACGTTCCGGATAACCTCGTCGGGGTCGATCCGAAAGCTGCCGTCGATACCCAAGAGCTCACCGCCTTACGGTTCAGGACGCTGAGCTCAGGACCCCCGGAGCTCGCGACACATCTCGATAAATGCGGGGAGGACTTCCTCCCAGACGCCGGCGACTCCGAAGCGGGACTCTTTGAACATATTGCAGTCTTTATCTTTGTTGATGGAGACGATGTTCTTGGCTCCTGAACATCCCGCCATGTGCTGGCTGGCACCCGATACGCCGACGGTGATGTAGAGGTCCGGCGTAACCGTCTTGCCGGTAAGCCCTATCTGCAGCGTCGTCGGGACCCACCCCGCGTCGCACACCGCGCGGCTTGCACCCACGGCCCCGCCGAGGACCTTGGCCAGCTCCTCGAGCTGCTCGAAGGGCTCCGGCCCTCCCAAACCCCGTCCTCCGGATACGACGATCGCGGCGTCTTCGAGACGGACCCCTTCCGATTCCTGCTTCTTGACCTCGATGACTTTGACTTTCATCGCAGCGGGATCGAGCGAAACGTCGAAGGGCTCGATGGCCCCGGACCGCCCCGTGTCCGATTCCAGCGCCTCGAAGGCCTTGACCCTTATCGTCACCATGTGGACATCGGCCGTGGACTCGAACGTCGCCCGGGCGTTGCCGCCGTAGACGGGCTTGGTCGCCGCCAGCTTGCCCCCTTCGACGCCGATCTGGACGGTGTCCATGGTGAGACTGGCTCCTAGCTTGAACGCGACTTTCGGGGCCAGGTCACGGCCCGTGTCCGTCTGGCCTGTGAGGATCAGCTTGGGCTGCACCTTCTCAACCAGCGCGACGACGACCTGCACGTAGCCGTCGGGCTGATAGCTGGCCAGGTCCGCGTTCTCCACCGTATAGACCTTCTGGGCTCCCGCGGCGACCAGTTCGCTTGCCACGGTCTGCGTGTCGGTCCCGATGACTGCCGCCAACACCTCGCCGCCGAGCTCCTTGGAGAGGCTGACGCCCACGGCGACCGCCTCTCTCGACACACCGGCGAGCTTGCCGTCATTGACTTCCGCGATGATGAGCGATCCGTTATTGGCCATGGGTTTTCGCCTAGATGAGCTTGGCTTCTCGAAGTTTGAGGGCAAGCTTGCGGCCGGCGTCGGCCCCGTTCTCGCCCTCGATGAATTCGCATTCCTTGTCGACGACCGGGATGAACAGCTTGACCATGTCGACGACCCTTCCGCTGGCGCCCACCTTGGCCGTATCAGCCTCGATATCGGCGGCGCTCCACACGGTTGGCGTCTTGCGGCCGGCTTGCATGATCCCACGCAACGTGGGGTATCTTGGCTCGCCCAGCTCGTTGCTCACGGTCACCACCGCGGGAAGCGGGGCCTCGACGGTCTCAGCGCCGTCCTGCCGCACCCGCTCGACAACCACCTTGCCGTCCTCAACGGCAACGCTCTTGCCGAGCGTGATGCAAGGCAAGTCAAGCAGCTCCGCCACCGCGGTTCCCACCTGGCCTCGGTCCGTGTCCGATGCCTGGCGGCCGCAGATGATCAGGTCGAACTCGCCGACCTTCCGCACCGCTTGAGCCAGCGCATAGGCGATCGAGTAGGCGTCGCCGTCCTCGAACGCAGGGTCCTGCAGCAGGACCAGCTCGTCGGCGCCCATCGAGAGTGGTTTCTTGATCACGTCGAGAACGTGGTCGTTGCCGAGCGAGATCACGGTGATGGTCGTGTCCCCGTGCTCTTCCTTGAGCCTGAGGGCGGCCTCGATCGCGTTCTCGTCGAAGCCGTTAATCACCGGTGCGACGCCCTGGACCGCGAGCACCTTGTTGGTCGCCCCGTCGATCTTGAAGCTCGACTGTGGGACCTCTGGGTCCGGGACCTGCTTGGCGAAACAAATGATGTTCATGATTGGACCTGCCGTCCCGCCTTCCACGGCCAAAATAAAGCTGGGCACGCGAGTCGCCCAGCAGGGTGGTGGGAGGCCGCGTACACTGTACACCCGGCCTTTTTGGGTGTCAAGAAGAAACACGCGATGCATATGCCGCAAGCGTCGCCGGAAGACCTCGATTGTCCCCGAACGTGTACAATACCGACACGACGCCCGGTCGTGACGCATGACGATGAGCGTGTTCATGCCCCTCGCCGCGACGTACACCGACGCCGACCTGGACTTCGTCATCGACGAAGCAGCTCCCGACGCGGGCGACCGCGACCAGCTCCGGCGCCACATCCGCGAGGACGATGCATTCCGCCGGGCCCTTATCGGAGACGAGCACGTATTCCGTCGCGTGATGAGCGATGAAGACGTGTTGGTCCGCATCTCGCCGGCGCTCTACTTCGAGGTCCTGCTCCGCCGCGCCCACGAGGAGCTCGAAAACGCCAGCCACACCCTGGAGCGGGCCGGGTCGGAGACGGTCGCGGTTTTCGACACGCCCGACGTCCTCGATCTGCTGCGACGGCCCGACGTGCTCGACTACCTCGCCGACATGCTCGCGTCCTTCACGAAGGTACGCAGTAGCGTTACGAGCGTCCGGGTACGGCAGGGAGTATGGAGGAAAGTTCGGTTCAACGACACCGACATCGACAGCCTGATCACGATGTCCCAGACCGCCGGCGAGGAGCAGCGCCTGGCGCTCTACAAGCGCATCGCCGACGTCTGCCTCTTCGTTCTCGGCGTCTTCCCCGAGTTTGCCCCCTTCGACTACCGCTACCCCGCCTCGAATGAGGTCCGGCCGATGGTGAGTATCCGCTCCCGCCGGGGTATGGAGGAGTACGAGACCGAGGGACGACGCTTCTACAGGCTCGCAGGAGAGCACGCCTCGGCCAGGGAGTTAGAGCTCTCCGAGGTGTTCTGGCTGCTCCATGAGAAGCTCAACGAGGCCAAGAAGCCCCTCAATTTCATCGCCAAGCACTACCTGCGCTTCAACTTCGGCGCCACCGGTTGAAGCGGCCCTACCCCACCACCACGTTCACCAGCTTGCCCGGTACGTAGATCACCCGGCGTACCGCTTTGCCGTCGATCTGGGCCTGTACCCGCTCGTTGGCCAGCGCCATCTCCTTCGCCTGCTCCTCGGCGATGTCCGAGGGGACCGTCAGCCGGTCGCGGACCTTGCCGTTGACCTGCAGGACAAGCGTGATCTCCTGGTCCTGCACGAGCGTCTCGTCCCAGGCCGGCCATGACTGCTGGTGGATGCTGTACTCGTGGCCCGTGCGCTCCCAGAGCTCCTCGGCGATGTGCGGTGCGATGGGCGCGGCCAGCACCAGCAGCGACTCGACCGCGCTCCGCCAGGATGCCCCATCGACGCTGCCAGCATCCCAGACACGGTTCAGGTGGTTGGAGAACTCCATGAGCGCCGCGATGGTCGTGTTGAACTGGAACCGGTCCAGGTCGTTGGTCGCCCGCCGGATCGTCTTGTGGGTCACACGGGCCAGCTCGTCTACCGCCGCCTGGTCGAAGCCGTCGCCGAGCTCCGACGCGTCGCGTTCGCCGATCGTCCACAGCCGGACCAGCCAACGAGAAATGCCCTGGATGCCGGCCGTGCTCCAGCTCCCGCCCTGGTCCCAGGGCCCGATAAACATCAGGAACGTGCGCACGGCGTCGGCGCCGAGCCTGCTCACGAACTCGTCCGGGTTGACCACGTTACCCCGGCTCTTGCTCATCTTCTCGTGGTCTTCGCCCAGGATCAGGCCCTGGTTGAACAGGCGGAGGAACGGCTCGTCGAACTTGACCAGACCAAGATCGCGCAGCGCCTTGGTGAAGAAGCGCGCGTAGAGCAGGTGCATGACGGCATGCTCCGCTCCACCGCTGTACTGGTCCACGGGACACCAGGTTTCCACTTCTTTGGGGTCGAAGGGTCCCTGGTCGTGGTGGGGGCTCGTGAAGCGCAGAAAATACCAGGACGAGTCGACGAAGGTGTCCATCGTGTCGGTCTCCCGCTGTGCGTCGCCCTCACAGGCGGGGCATTTGACATGAAGAAAACCCTCGTGGAAGCGCAGGGGAGACTCGCCAGTGGACCGGAACTCGGCGTCCTCGGGGAGCAGCACCGGCAGCTCCTCCTCGGGCACCGGCTGGATGCCGCAGTTATCGCAGTAGACGATGGGGATCGGCGTGCCCCAGTAGCGCTGGCGGGAGATCAGCCAGTCCCGTACGCGGTAGGAGACCGTACGCTTGCCGATTCCCCGGCGCTCGGCCTCGACAGAGACGGCTTCGATGGCCTTGTCTCCGGGCGTACCGTCGAAGTCGCCCGAGTTCACCATCGCTCCCGGCCCCGTATATGCTTCCTCCAGCTCGCCGCCGTCCCACTCGGGCGGCTGGATTACCACGGGTATCGGCAGGCCGTATTTCCTGGCGAAGGTGAAGTCGCGCTCGTCGTGGGCGGGCACGGCCATGATCGCCCCCGTGCCGTAGCCCATCAGCACATAGTCGGCGATGAAGATGGGTATCCGCTCGCCGTTGAACGGGTTGACACACGTCGCCCCGATGTCGACGCCGGTCTTCTCGCGCTCGGTGGACAGCCGGTCGATCTCCGTGGCCTGCCGCGCCCCGCGGACGTAGGCCTCGACCTCGGCTTTGCGCTCGGGAGCGGTGAGCTTTGCGACCAGCGGATGCTCCGGCGCCAAGACCATGAACGTTGCCCCGTAAACCGTGTCGGGACGCGTCGTGAACACGCGGATGTGTCGCTCCTCGACCCCGTGGTGGCTGATGTCGAACTCGAGGTCGGCCCCCTCGCTGCGCCCGATCCAGTTGCGCTGCATGGTCTTGATCTTCTCGGGCCAATCGAGAAGGCCGCTGAAGTCGAGCAGCTCCTCGGCGTACTTGGTGATGCGGAAGAACCATTGCTCCAGCTCGCGGCGTTCGACCGTGGTGCCGCAGCGTTCACAGGCGCCGCCAACGACCTGCTCGTTCGCCAGCACTGTGTTGCACGAAGGACACCAGTTGGCCTCCGCCTTGGCGCGGTAAGCGAGGCCCTTCTTGTAGAACTGGAGGAAGAACCACTGGTTCCAGCGATAGTATTCGGGCTGGCAGCAGATGATCTCCTGCTCCCAATTGAAGCTCGGGCCCATGCTGCGGAACTGCTCCCCCATGCGGCTGATGTTGTCCATCGTCCAGGTGTAGGGGTGGGCGCCGTGACGGATGGCGGCGTTCTCCGCGGGGAGGCCGAAGGCGTCGTAACCCATGGGTGCGAAGACGTTGTAACCGCGCATGCGCATGAACCGCACGTGCGTATCGTATGGGGCGTATTGGTACCAGTGACCGATGTGAAGGTCGCCGGAAGGATAGGGGTACATCACCAGGTCGTACCACTTCGGCCTGGGGTCGTCGCCGCGGAGCCGGTAGAGGCCGTCCCGCGTCCACCTGGCCTGCCACTTCGATTCGATGGCGGCTGGCTCGTAGGGCTGAGGCATGGGTCCCTTCCTGGCGCATGAAAGCGCCTGGGCAGGGCGAAATTGTAGCAGGAAGCGAGAAAGTCGAACAAGGAACTCCGAACTTGGGACGGGTTTCGACTGCATCCCTTGCGCCACGGCTGGGAACGTCCGTAGACTTGAACCACTCACGGCCGCGCCAAGCGCGGTCAACTCGACAACCTCAAGGGGGCAACGTGACTTCAGACACGACGAAACAGACGGAGGCCGTGTTCGGCCATCACATGCAGGCCATCGGCGCAAAGGACGTGGACGGGATCATGGCGGACTTTGCGGACGACGCCGTAGTGTTTGTTCCGGAGGGCCCAGTCCGCGGCCAAGCCGCGATCCGGGAATGGTTCACCAACCTGGTGGCCACGCTCACCCCCGAGTTGATGGGCACGTTCAAGATCGAGCGTCAGGACATCGATGGTGAGGTCGCCTTCCTCGTTTGGAGCGCTGGGGACTTCGTTCCGCTTGCCACGGACACGTTCGTGTTGAAAAACGGCAAGATCGTAGTGCAGACCTTCGTGCCCTTCACACCCAGGGGCTAGGTGGGTGTCTCTCCTTGTCCACTCCTGAGGGCGTGTGCTAGAATCATCCATCGCTGATGAGGAAGAACCGACAGTGAACGAGCGGCATTTCTACTTCGAGGGATACTTTAGCCGGGGCGGCTAGCCTCCGGTAACTGAGCGATTGGTCGTAGCAGACACACGGCCTCCGGTTACCGGGGGCCGTGTTTGTTTTGGAGTCGAGGTGCGGTGGTACGGACTGAGCCCCGAGGAAGAGCCGGACGAGGCGGAGGCCGAGCGCTTCGAGCCGCCGACGAGCACGTCGTGGAGGCCGGTGGAGCAGAGGCCCACGACATGGACCGCGGCGGACGCCGTCAAGGGCATCGTCGCCGCGGTTGGCCTGGTTATCGTGGTCGTGGTGGCGACCGTCGTGCTACTCGCCGCGACGGATGCCAGCGACTCGGTGGTGGCCCTGGCGACGACCGTGGTGCTCGATATCCTCCTGGTGGGCGTGGCCTTGCGCTTCACGATCTGGAAGTACAGGCTGCCCTGGAGCGCCCTCGGGTTCCGGCGGCTTGCGCTGGAGCAGGCCCGCTGGGCCCTCCCCGCCGGACTCTTTACGAGCCTCGTTGTGGCCCTGGTCTACTCGGCGATCGTCCACGCCCTGGGCTTCGACCAGGAAGTGCGGTCGACCAGCCAGCTCGACGAATTGGGGCCCGGGATGCTCGCCGGCCTGGTCTTCATGATCGTCGTCGGTGCTCCCGTAGCCGAGGAGATCTTCTTCCGGGGCTTTCTCTATACGGGCTTGCGACAGAACCTCGGCTTCAAGGGCGCCGCGGTCATCGCCTCCGCAATCTTCGCGGCTGCCCACCTCCACCCGTTGACCTACGTTCCCATCTTCATCATCGGCATCATCCTGACGTGGGTCTACGCGCAGACCGGCTCTCTGGCGGCGTCGATGCTCGTGCACGCCGCCTACAACGGAGTCATCGTCGCACTCTTCTTCGCTTTTTCGTGAGGGTTCATGGGACGAATCGATAACGTCTTCGCCGAGCTGAAGGCGCAAGGAAAGACCGGGATCATCGCCTACCTGACCGTCGGCTTTCCGGACGTCGACTCAACCCGGGCCCTGGTGCCAGCGATCGTCGATGCCGGAGCGGACATGATCGAGCTGGGCGTGCCATTCAGCGACCCGCTCGCCGACGGGACGACGGTCCAACGATCGAGTC
The DNA here is from genome assembly GCA_965248515.1 of Dehalococcoidia bacterium. Classification (GTDB taxonomy): domain Bacteria; phylum Chloroflexota; class Dehalococcoidia; order SHYB01; family SHYB01; genus CBDFJU01. Next base: position 92,643 of record CBDFJU010000001.1, read on the forward strand.
AGGCCGCCTTGCGCAACGGCGTGACCCTCGCCACGTGCCTCGAAGTCTGCGGCGATCTGCGGAAACGCCTTCCGCTTGTCCCGCTACTCCTGATGCCGTACTATAATCCTATCCTGGCCTACGGAGTAGACCGGTTCGCCGAGCGTGCCCAGGCCGCCGGAGTCGATGGAGTAATCGTCCCCGATCTCCCTCCGGAAGAAGCCGGGCCGCTGCTCGAGGCCTGTCGCTCACACGGAATCGAAGTCATCTTCCTACTGGCGCCAACCAGCACCGACGCGAGAATGGACGCAGTTGCCCGCTCCGCTGGCGGGTTCATCTATTGCGTCAGCCTGACAGGGGTCACGGGGGCGCGCTCCGACCTCTCGGCCGGCCTCCCTGACTTCCTCGAGCGAGTCCGCCGGCACTCCGACATCCCGCTGGCCGTTGGCTTTGGGATTTCGACGAGTGAGCACGTCCGGATGGTCGGGAAGCATGCGAACGCGGCGATCGTCGGTAGCGCGTTGATCCAGGCCCTGGAGCAGGCCCAGCCGGAGGAGCGTGTGGAGCGTGCTCGGGAGTTCGTCGCCGGCCTGAGGAGCAACTAGGCCATGCCATCGAGAGGGATTCGCGGAGCGACCACTGCCGAGGCTAACACCCGGGAGTCGATCCTGTCCAACACCCGGGAGCTCCTCGAGGCGATGATCGCGGCCAACGAAATTCGGGGCGAGGACGTCGCATGCGCGTTTCTCACCACCACCCGGGACCTCAACGCCGAGTTTCCGGCTGTGGCGGCGCGACAGCTCGGATGGACTGAGGTTGCGCTGCTCTGCGGCCACGAGATGGATGTGCCCGGAGCGTTGGCCAGCGTCGTCAGGGTCATGCTTGTTGTAAACACCGAGAGGGCGCCTGACGAGATCGTCCACGTCTACCTCAAAGAGGCGCAGAGCCTCAGGCCGGACGCCATGACCGGCGATTCACAAAAGACCGACTCCGTCAGGTGACGGACAGAGGAATGCGGCTACAGAGGAGAGAGTCATGATTGTGGTGATGAAACAGGACGCGTCGAAGGCCGAGTTCGACAGCGTTTGGAAGCATATCGAGGGTGCGGGTCTCAGGCCTCAGGCGATCGAAGGCGAAGAACGCTCGATCATTGGGGTCATCGGGACGATCTACCCGGAGCTCCAGGACGATCTGGAGGTCCTGCCTGGCGTGATGCAGGTGATCAGGATCTCCCGCCCCTACAAGCTTGCCAGCCGGGAGTTTCATCCAAAAGAGACCGTTGTTAAAGTCGGCGACGTCAGGATCGGCGGCGGAGACCTGGCTGTCATGGCGGGCCCCTGCTCGGTCGAGTCGGCGCAACAGGTGCTGGAAACGGCGCGAGCCGTCAAAGCCGCCGGCGCGAACGTCATGCGCGGCGGGGCCTTTAAGCCCCGGAGCTCGCCCTACAACTTCCGTGGGCTCGGCGAAGAAGGGCTCAAGTACCTCGATGCCGCCCGGGCCGAGACCGGGCTTCCGATCATTACGGAAGTGATGGCGACAGACGACGTTGACCTCGTCTATCGGTACACCGACATCTTGCAGGTCGGCGCCAGGAACATGCAGAACTTCAACCTGCTCGACGAGATGGGGAAGCTCGACAAGCCCGTCATGCTCAAACGAGGACTCTCGGCGACCTTCGAGGAGTGGCTGCTCGCCGCCGAGTACATTCTGGCGGGCGGCAACAGCCAGGTGATCCTTTGCGAGCGGGGCATCCGCACCTTCGAGACGTACACCCGCAACACCCTGGACCTGAGTGCCATTCCGGTTATCCAGAAACTCAGCCATCTTCCCATCGTCTCCGACGCCAGTCATGGCACCGGCAAATGGTACCTCGTGGCGCCGATGACGGTGGCGTCGGTGGCGGCCGGGGCGGATGGCATCATGGTCGAGGTGCACCCGACTCCCGACCAGGCCAAGTCCGACGGTGCGCAGTCGCTGACGTTCGAGAACTTCGCCACGCTGATGGAACAAGTACGGGCCGTCTCGAAGGCCACGATCGGCGCCGCCAGGGTCTAGCCGGGCGTCGAGGCTGAGTCTGCCCGGCAGAGGAGCGGTGATGGACGCGATCGAGGAGCTCGTCGCCGCCGACATACCGGGCGACACTGCGGTAACCATCGGCGTCTTCGACGGCGTGCACCTCGGTCACCGTTATCTCATAGACCGGGTCCGCTCCGAGGCCTGCGTCCGGGGGCTCGGCTCCGCTCTCCTCACTTTCCGAAACCATCCCGTATCAGTGCTCGCGCCCGACCGCCCGATCGCCTACCTGTCGTCGGTCGACGAACGGCTCGAGCGGCTGCAAGGATGCGGCATCGGCCACGTGGTGCCGCTCACGTTTACCCGAGAGATATCGCAGCTCGAAGCCCGGGAGTTCGTTGCGCTGCTGGTCGAACACCTGCGGATGCGGGTGCTGCTTGTCGGGCCCGACTTCGCCCTGGGCAAGGGGCGGGGCGGCACTGTGCCGGTGCTAACCCAGCTCGGTGAAGAGCTGGGTTACGAGATGGTCGCCGCCGACCCCATGGTCCGCGATGGGGAGATCGTGAGCACCACTGCCATCAAGACGCTGCTCCAGCAGGGCGAAGTTGTCCGCGCCGCCGACATACTGGGGAGACTGTACACGTTGACTGGCCCGGTTGTGCTCGGCGACCAGCGAGGCCGCGGCCTCGGCTTTCCCACCGCCAACATCGATATCGCGAAAGACATCGTGCAGCCCGCCGACGGAATCTACGCGACAATCGCCTGGATCGACGGGCAGCGCCATGATTCGGTCTCCAGCATCGGTGTCCGCCCGACCTTCGGCGAGCTCGCTCACACCGTTGAGACGTTCGTCCTCGACTTCGACCGAGACCTCTACGGAAAGACCATGTCCATCGAATTGGTCCAGCGCCTCCGTGCGGAAGAGTGCTTCGACTCGGTAGACTCCCTGATCACACAGATGCATCGCGACGTCGAGGCCTCCCGGGCTGTTTTGGCCGGCAAGGCAGCGCGTTGACCCCCCTCAAGCCCGACGAGACGACCCTCGAGACAATCCTCCGACGCGGCGTGTCCGAGGTCATCGTCGAGGCCGATTTCGTCAAGCTGCTTCAGGAGGGCAGGCCGCTCCGGCTCAAACAGGGTTTTGACCCCAGCGCCCCGGATATTCACCTGGGTCACGTTGTGGGCCTCCGCAAGCTTCGGCAGCTTCAAGACCTGGGGCACACCGTGGTGCTCATCGTGGGGGATTGGACGGCCCAGATCGGCGACCCGAGCGGCCGTTCGGCGACCCGCCCGATGCTGAGCGCCGAGGAAGTCGCCGCGAACGCCGAGACCTACCTCCAGCAGTTCTTCAAGGTCGTCGACGAGAGCAAGACCGAGGTACGTCGCCAGACCGAGTGGTTCGATACCTTCGACCTGAGCGACGTCATCAAGCTGACGCGACGTTTCACCACCGCCCAGATGCTGAAACGTGACGACTTTGCCAAACGCTACTCGTCTGGAGACCCCATCGCGGTAACCGAGCTGCTCTATCCGCTGCTCCAGGCCTACGACTCGATCATGGTCGAGGCCGACGTCGAGTTTGGCGGCACCGATCAGCGGTTCAACAACCTCCTCGGCCGCGAGCTCCAGGTGCAGGTGGGGCAGCGACCTCAACAGGTCTTCCTCGTGCCATTGCTGGTGGGCACCGACGGGACGCAGAAAATGAGCAAGAGCCTGGGCAACTATATCGGTATCGACGAGCCCGCCGGCGAGATGTTCGGCAAGACGATGTCCGTCCCCGATGGGCTCCTGCTTACCTACTTCGAGTTGCTTACCGATGTCCCGTCCGGCGATCTGGCGCAACTGTCGGCTGCCATCGACTCCGGGTCGGCCAACCCCATGGACCTGAAGAAGCGGCTGGCGGCGGAGCTGGTGACGCAGTTCCACGGCGCGGACGCCGCGACCAGCGCACAGGCGGAGTTCGAGCGTGTCGTCCAGCGACGGGAGCGGCCTCAGGAGATGCCGACGCTGCCGCTTCCCTTTGGCGGGGGCGATGCCTTCCAGAATGCTGACCTCGTTGCCGGACCGGGAGATGAAGGTCTCAACGTGCACATCGTTCGCGTTCTCGTTCGCGCCGAGCTGGCGCCCTCAAATGGCGAGGCCCGCCGCCTCCTGCAACAGGGCGCGGTCCGCGTCGACGAGCGAAAGCTCGGCCCGGACGAGACGGTGGTGGCCGTCGCGCCGGGCACGGTCGTTCAGGTCGGTAACCGGCGCTTCGTTCAGCTCGTGGACAGCCAATAGGGCCGCCGGAGTGCGCGCTCGGCGCTCCATATTCCAGGTTGGCTGTGGTAGAATTCACAGCGGAAATTCCGGTATGGAGCCCCTTTCGTGAACCTTCGTGTCCCCGGACCTACGCCCCTTCCCGACCCGGTCCTTGCCGCCCTTGGGGGCCAGATGATCAATCATCGCGGCCCCGAGTTCGCCGAGTTGATTAATGTCGTCACCGATGACCTGAAGACAGCCTTCGAGACCGAGAACGACCTGGTCGTCCTCACCTGCTCCGGTACCGGCGGCCTCGAAGCGGCGGTTACGAATATCCTCTCCCCGGGCGAGCGGACACTGGTCATCTCCATCGGCGTCTTCGGCGACCGTGTTGCCGAGATCGCAACCGCCTACGGCGCGGACGTCGTCCGCCTCGGCTTCCCCCACGGCTCCGCCGCCGACCCCGACAAGGTCCGGGAGGCGCTCAGGGCCGAGCCTTCGGTGAATACGGTGTTCGTGACCCACAACGAGACCTCCACCGGCGTCACCAACGACCTCGAGACCCTCGCGGGGATCATCAAAGGCGAGTTCGACAAGACGCTCATCGTCGATGGCATCAGCAGCATCGGCTCCATCCCTTGCCGGGTCGACGCCTGGGGCATCGATATCGCCGTCTCGGGCTCGCAGAAGGGCTGGATGGCCCCCCCGGGCCTGACCATGGTCAGCGTGAGTCAGCGAGCGTGGGAGGCCGTGGAGCGGTCCAAGATGCCGAAATACTACCTCGACCTCGTCAAGGCGGCGGACTCCCTCGCCAAAGACCAGACCCCATGGACGCCTGGAATCAGCACCCTCTACGGGCTGCGCGTCGGCCTCGAGTTGATTCTCGCCGAGGGCCTCGAGCACGTCCATCAGCGGCACGCCCGCGTCGGCTCCCGAACGCGCCGAATGGTGGAAGGGATGGGCCTCGAGCTCTTCGCGGAGCCGGCCCACGCCTCCGACACGGTGACGGCTGTGAACGTCCCGGAGGGTATGGACTGGAAGGCCCTCTCGGGGCACATCCGCCAGCAGCATGGCGTGGTGCTCGCCGGCGGCCAGGGCAGCCTATCGGGGAAGATCTTCCGCATCGGGCACATGGGCTGGGTCACCGACGCCGAGATCGATCAAGTCGGCGAGTCGATCAAGTCCGCTCTTGACGCCGTCAGCGGCAGCTCGGTCGCAGCCGGATAGCCCGGATGCGCTGGGCGAATCCGGCCATTTCACGCCCCGGCCCCAGCCTGGCCGACGCACCGAGAGCGCCATGAAGGTTCTCATTGCGGACACGCTTGCCGACCCGGGCATCAAGTTCCTGCGAGACAACGGCGTCGAGGTCGACGTCAAGACCGGCCTCCCGCCGGCGGAGATCGCCGCCCTGGTCCAGGACTACGAGGCCCTGGTGGTCCGCAGCGAGACCAAGGTCACCGAGGCCATCCTAGAGGCCGGCAAGCGTCTGGAAGTGGTGGGGAGGGCGGGTGTCGGCGTCGACAACATCGACATCGAGGCCGCAACGCGACGCGGCATCCTCGTCGTGAACGCGCCCACCGCCAACATCGTGGCCGCCGCGGAGCACACCTGGGCGCTGTTGCTGGCCATGGCCCGTCACATCCCCCAGGCGCATCGCTCTCTCAAGGATGGCGAATGGAGCCGCGGCAAGTTCACCGGAACGCAGCTCCGCGGCAAGGTCCTCGGCATCATCGGCATGGGCAAGGTAGGCTCCCTCGTTGCGCGGAGGGCGCAGGCGTTCGAGATGCGCGTGCTTGCCAACGACCCGTTCGTCTCGGCGGAGCATGCCGAGAGTCTCGATGTCGAGCTGGTCGGCAAGAAACAGCTACTCGAGCAGTCCGACTTTCTGACGATTCACGTTCCGATGACGGCAAGCACAAGCAAACTTCTCGGCTCCGACGACTTGAAAAAAGCAAAGCCCGGGATGCGTATCGTCAACGCCGCTCGTGGAGGCATCGTCGATGAAGAGGCCCTCTACCAGGCCGTCGAGAGCGGCCGCGTTTCCGGGGCCGCAGTCGATGTCTTCTCGGAAGAGCCTGCCCACGACTCGCCGTTGTTGAAAAGCGACCGGATCGTCGTCACTCCACATCTCGGCGCGTCGACCGTCGAAGCCCAGTCGGACGTGGCGGTCGAAGTCGCCGAGCAGGTGTTGAACGTTCTTCGGGGCCGTCCCGCCGAGCACACGCTCAACGCGCCCATGGTCCTCCCGGCGGCCCAGGCGCTCCTCGGGCCCTACGTCGACCTCGGCAGGCTCATCGCGAAGGTCGCGACCCAGCTCGCCGAGGGCCAGCTGCGATCGATCGTGGTTAAATACTCAGGAGAAATCGGCCAGCACGACACCCAGTTCCTGCGGGCCGCCGTCATCCGAGGCCTGCTCGAGCCGATCAGCGACGAGCGGGTCAACGTCGTCAACGCCGACCTCATTGCCAAGCAGCGGGGCATGGTCATCGAAGAGGTCCTCGAGGAGACCCCCGAGACCTATCGCAACCTTTTGACCGTTCGTCTGACCACCGCTTCCGGCGTCACGACCGTTGCCGGTACTGCCTTCCTCGGACTGGGCCATATTGTCCAGGTCGACGACTATCGGTTGGATATCACGGCCGGCGACGGGTATATGCTCTTCATCGAGAACCAGGACCAGCCGGGGATGATCGGGACCGTCGGCACAATCGCGGGAAAGGCCGATGTGAACATCAGCTTCATGGAAGTCGGGCGACTCGAGCGGCGGGGCCGCGCCATCATGGCGCTCGGGACCGACGAGCCGTTGAGAGAGGCGGACATCGCCAGGCTGCTGGAGGTCCCTGGCATCATTACCGTCCGGCAGGTGAGCGTCTAGTCGGCGTTGAACCGGCTCATCGCGTTTGCCGGACCTTCCGTCAGAAGGCAGTCCAGGGTGTCCACAGCCAGCTCCAGGACCTGTTCCACCACCGCGGCCTCCTGATCGGTGAAGTCGCCCAGAACGTGGTCGATCGTGTTTGCGTTGGCCTCATCAGGCCGGCCGATACCGAGCCGCAACCTGAGGACGTCCTGAGTGCCCAGGGTCTCGATCACCGATCCCATCCCCCTATGGCCGGCCGCCGAGCCGCGCTCTCGAATTCGCAGCTTGCCCAGGGGCAAGTCGGCCTCATCGTAGACGACGACCAGTTTGTCGCTGTCGATATGGTATCGGTGCACCGCTTCCCCAACCGCATCGCCGCTCAGATTCATGAAGGTCCGCGGCTTCGCGACCAGGGCTCGGACGCTCTGGGAGTCGATCTCGACCGTCCCTTCACCCAGAACCGCCCAGGGGCGTTTGCGCGAGAACTCGATCCAGTGCCGAGCGGCCCAACGCTCCACCGCGAGAAAGCCCATGTTGTGACGGTTGGCGGCGTATCTCGCCCCAGGGTTGCCCAGACCCACGATCAGCCACGGCGATTGGCGTTGCCGCTTTCGGAACCACCTCATACGATGCGCAGGCGGATTCGCTTGCCTGGGTTGAGCGACGAGGCCCCCTCGGCGGCCTCGTCGAGCAGACCGGCCATGGCCTCGCCGAAGGCGGCCGTCTGCTCCACACCCATCTCGGGGAACCGTTCCCGCAGCTTGCGGTGCAGTTCATCCTGGGCGAGGTCGTCGTCGACCTCGCCCAGGAGCCGCTTGAGGGACTTGGCCAACTCCTCATCCATCACCTGGGCCAGCCCAACGAGATCGGCAGCCAGCACGACACGAAGGAACTGCTCCAGCGTGGGGTCCCCAGGCCTTCGGAGGGCCGCGGTGACGGCCTGCTGACTCAGCCTCGCCATTTGCGTCCCCAGGGCACCATCCAGGCTCGTCAGCGTACGCTTGACGAGCTGGGTTGGGCTGGCGGTGTCCATAGGGGTGCGGCATGTCGGGCACAACGGATCGATCTGCAGGCTGAGGTCGATGTCTTGGCGGCCGCAGGGATTCAGGCGCTCGGCGAGGCCCTCGGCCACAACCAGGGCAGACTCGCCCTGCGGCGTTCCCAACTCTTCGATCCCGTTCAGGAGCCGCAGTGCCGAGACCTTGGGCAGCGCCTTCGCCAGATCTTCGCTGAGACCCGCGACCTCCGCCCGGTATTGTCGATGGTGTTTGACGTAGGCCCCGACGTATCTGGACTTGAACAGATCGAACAGGGCCTGAATGCTCGACCACGGGGCCGGATTGCGGAAGATACGCTCCGCGCTTAGCTGTTCCAGCAACGAAAGGCGGTCGAGATAGAGCTCCTCGTCGGATTCCGGCGGCCGGGCGTCTTCGAGATACGACCGAACGCGGGCGATCTCGGGCGCAAGCCCTTCCAGGTCGGCAAGTCGAGCCAGGTTCGCCAGTGGGATGTCATCGTCGTCGCCCGCGAAGATGCTGGCCGGGTCAGGGCCGCGATGGCTTCCCACGAAAATGGAGCCAAGGCTGTAGGCTTCCGCCACCTTGGCGGTCAAGGCGAGGCCGGCCGTGTTCTTGCCGGCTGCATAGATCGCCGGCGCTTCGGCAACGCGAGCTACACCGCCGACTGTCTCCCCGGGAAGGAACACAACGACGCGCGCGCTCTGGACTTGCGCGGGGTCGACTGTCGCGGGCTGGGTGAGGAATACGAGGCGGAACGCGATTCCGGGCGGTGGCGGCACTCCCAGTTTCTTGTCCCACCGCTCGGCGAACACCGCCTCGCCCGCGTGGGTGCGCCCGTCGCGCTCGACCTCAAGCCGCATTGGCAGGTCGGTGGCCGGGAGGGAGCCCTGGTTCGGCGTGGGCTTGGGGGTGGAGTCTTCTTTGCGGTTCATGGCCATTGGCTTAAGTGGTACCGTCCAGCCATCCCAACCCCTCCGCTCCCCTGTTGATGGTATGAGGCAGTGGGCCTCCGTAAATCCGTATGATACGTAAGTACCTAAGCAGAATACTCCTAGGGAATCGGGCCGACCAGCTCAAGGAACTCTTGCTCGGTGAGCCGCGCCACGTCAAGCTGCTCCGCCTTTCGCAGCTTGGAGCCCGCGTCCGCGCCCACGACCACGTAGGCGGTGTTCTTGCTGACGCTGCTCCCTACCTTGCCGCCGCGCAGCCGGACGAGACCCTCAGCCTGCTCTCGGCTCACCGTGTCCAGCTTGCCAGTCACAACGATAGTCAGCCCCGCCAGCGGCTGCGGTCCCTCGGGCGCTGTGACCTCGTGCTGCGGGTCGACTCCGGCGTGTTTCAGCTTCGCAATGACGGCAAGGTTGCGCTCCTCCCGGAAATAGGCGGCGATACTCTCGGCCACCTTGGGGCCGATACTCGGTATCTCGATCAGCTCTTCGACGCTGGCCTCGGCGAGGGCGCCCAGGTTGGGGAAAGCCTCGGCTAGCAGCTTCGCCGTCTCCCCACCGACATGGTGGATTCCGAGTGCGAAAAGTAGGCGCTCGAGTGACTGCCCCTTGCTGGCTTCGATGCTGGCGACCACGTTTTCGGAGCTCTTCTCGCCCATGCGCTCCAGGCCCATGAGCTGCTCTTTGGTCAGCGCATAAAGATCGGCGACGTCCTTGACCAAATCCGCATCGATCAGGGCGGCGGCCAGCGACTCGCCCATCCCGTCGATATCCATGGTGCCGCGTCCCACGAAGTGCTTGAGCAGCTCACCGAACAGGGCCGGACATGAGGCGTTCACGCAATAGTGGTTGGCTTCGCCCTCGAGCCGCACGACCTCGCTGCCGCAAATCGGACACCGCTTCGGCATCGAGTAGCGCCGCTCTTTCCCGGTGCGACGCTCCTTGATGGGTTCGACCACCCGCGGGATCACATCGCCGGCGCGCTCCACCACGACCCAATCGCCGACGTGCAGGTCCTTGCGGCGAATGTCGTCCTCGTTGTGGAGGGTTGCGAGTTTGACCTGAGCCCCGCCCACGATCACCGGCTCAAGGACAGCGTAAGGGTTCAGCGTTCCAGTTCGCCCGACGTTGACGCGGATGTCGAGAAGCCGGGTAATCGCCTGCTCCGCGGGGAACTTGTAGGCGACAGCCCAGCGCGGGTCGCGACCCACCTCTCCCAAGCGCTGCTGTAACGCGAACGAGTTGACCTTGATGACGATGCCGTCGATGCCGTAGTCCAGGCCCTCCCGGTTCTCTGTCCACTCTTTGAAATAGTCCTCAACCTCCTCGATGGTCCGGCACACCCGGTTGTTGGGGTTGAGCTTGAAGCCCATCGAGCCCAGCCACTGCATCGTGTCCCAGTGGTTGTCCGGCGCCCCGTTGCTCGACCAACCCAGGGAATAGACGAAGATGTCCAGCGGTCGCGAGGCGGTGACCTTCGGGTCGAGCTGGCGAAGGGAGCCGGCGGCCGTGTTTCGTGGATTCGCGTACAAGGGCTGCCCCGCTTCGGCCCGCTCGCGGTTGATGCGCTCGAAGCCGGACCTGGGCAGGTAGACCTCTCCCCGCACCTCGAAGTTGGCAGGCGTCCCTGTGCCGGAGACGGACAGCGGGATGCTCTTGATCGTGCGGATGTTCTGGGTCACGTCTTCTCCGGTGAGACCGTCGCCCCGAGTCGCCCCCGTCCGGAGCATGCCGTTCTCATACGTCAGCGCCACCGCGAGCCCGTCGATTTTGAGCTCGCAGACCAAGTCGAAGGGCTCGCCATCGAGCAAGCGCGCGGTTCGTGCCTGCCAGGCCCTGAGCTCGTCGAAGTCGAAGACGTTCGCCAGGCTGAGCAATGGAACGGGGTGCGTGACCGTGCCGAAGTCGCTGACTGGCTCGGCGCCTACCCGCTGCGTGGGAGAGTCCGGGGTGACCAGGTCCGGGCGCTCCGCCTCGATATCTTGGAGCTCCCGCAGCAACCGGTCGAACTCGGCGTCGCTGATCTGCGGATCGTCGAGGACGTAGTAACGATAGCTGTGGTGGTTCAGCTGCTCTCGCAGCTCGGCCGCGCGGGCCTCGGCGGTGGCCTTATCCGGCATTGCCCCTTCCACCGGTTGTAACGCTTTGAGCGGCGTCATTCTACCATGGGCGAGGGGAAGCTCAGGCGTCGGTGGATCGTCCCGGGTGGCATAATGACCACTCAAGGCGGCGGGCGTACCACCCAACGGTAGGACCATGTCGACGTCCCCCTCAACGACACAGATCGGTGGCCGCTCATTCCTTTGGGGCGAGCGGACCTACGTGATGGGCATCCTGAACGTGACTCCCGATTCTTTCTCCGGCGACGGGCTTGGGGCCGACGTTGCCGCCGCCGTCGCCAGGGCCAGGACCTTCGCAACCGATGGCGTCGACCTCATCGACGTGGGAGGAGAGTCCACCCGGCCCGGCCACACGCCGGTAAGTGCCGAGGAAGAGCGGCGGCGCACCATCCCCGTTGTCGATGCGGTCGCCGGGTCCGTGGACGTGCCGCTGAGCATCGACACCTCGAAGAGCGAGGTAGCGGAGGCGGCTCTCGCCGCCGGGGCCGCGATGATCAACGACGTTTGGGGGCTGAAGCGCGACTCGCGCCTTGCCGAGGTCGCCGCGGCCACTGGCGCCACGATGGTCCTGATGCACAACCAGGACGATACCGCCTACCGCGACCTGGTCCCCGAGGTCGTCGAGAGCCTCGGCCGCAGCGTCGATGCGGCAGTGTCGGCGGGCGTCCTCAGGAGTCGAATTGTCGTCGACCCGGGCATCGGTTTCGGCAAGACGGCCGAGCAGAACCTCGAGCTGCTGCGGCGTCTCGGCGAGCTCCGTCAATTGGGCTTGCCCATACTCGTCGGCACGTCACGAAAGTCGACAATAGGCGCTGTCTTGGAACTCCCCGTCGATGAACGCCTGGAAGGCACCGCCGCCACGGTGGCCGTCGCCATCGCCAACGGGGCCGACATCGTGCGTGTGCACGACGTCAGGGAGATGGCACGGGTCGCGCGGATGACCGACGCTATCGTTCGCGGTTGGACGCCCGCATGAGCGAGGGGCAAGCCGTCGTCTACCTCGGCCTCGGCGCCAACCTCGGCGATCGGGCCGCCAACATCGACGAGGCGCTGAAACGGCTGACCGAACGAGTGTTCATCGATCGAGTCTCCTCGCTCTACGAGACGCCGCCGGTCGGCTACGCGGAGCAGCCGCATTTCCTCAACGCGGTCTGCAAAGGGACGACCACGCTGTCGCCCGAGGATCTGTTCGACTTCGCCAAGGGAATCGAGCGCGCCATCGGCCGGACCGCGGGCTTCCGCAACGGCCCCCGGCTCATCGACATCGACATCCTGCTCTACGACGACCTCGTGCTGGAGACGAAGCGGCTTGTCATCCCCCACGCGGCGATGCACCAGCGGGCCTTCGTCCTCGTCCCCCTGGCGGAGATCGACCCCCAGGCTGTCCACCCGGCCCTCGGCGGCACTATCCGAGAACTGCTGGCGCAGGCGCAAGGAGCCGGAGACGTGGTGCTGGTAGGGACCTTGCCGACTCCGTGACAGCTCGAAAGGCCGATCACCCCCGGAAACCCCAAACCCATTAGCCGTAGCCGGATGGCGTCGCCGTGATATACGCTCGACGCATGGTACTTCATCCATTCGCGCCCGCCGGGACCTCGACGATACATACACGCTCGCTAGTGCTTCCAGCGCTTTTCTGCACCGTTATCCTTGTGGCGATGGCTTGCGAGTCCACACCACAAGCGCCCATTGCAGACGAGCCTAGTCCTGCACCGACCCCAACGGCAGACGGCCGCGGTGCTACACCGAATCCCACGGCAGACGAGCCTAGCCCTACGCCGGACCCCCCGACAGACGGCCCCGGTGCTACACCGAATCCCACGGCAAACGGCCCAGGTCCTACACAGACCCCCACAGATTCTGGACCGAAAGATGTTGCTGATGCGGGTGGTGGAGAACTGTGTTGAATCCGGGCACGGGGAGTCCAGAGGGGTAGAGCCCCTTTGGCAAGGGTTGAAGGGGATGTGCCCCTTCTCTCAACAATAGCCCGCAGGGCTACCGTGAACCCCCTTCAGGGGGTTTGGGGGTTTTCTCCCGGCGACTGCCTAACCACCCGCCGGCTTGAACTTCGGTAGGGCGATCTCGTCCGAGACCCGCTGGAACGTCACCTCGACCGGCATCCCGATATGCACATCCTCTGGTGGCGTGTCGACCATGTTGCTGATGATCCTCGGCCCCTCCTCGAGCTCGACGAGGACGATGTCGAACGGGACCTGGTCGTGCAGCGACGGGAGCAGCGGGTGGTGCACGATGGTGAAGCTATATACCTTTCCCTTCCCGCTCACCGGCGCCCATTCCCAGCGCATCGAGTTACACCTGGGGCACATCGGTCGCGGAAGATGGCGGTAAGCGCCGCAGTCCTCGCACCGCTGCATGACGAGCTGGCCCCGGTTCGCGGCTTCCCAGAAGCCCTCGTCGTCGAGCGTCGGCCTCGGAATCGGACCCAGCGGATTGCCTGTTGTTGTGCGGTCCTTGGCCATGAGGGCTACTTCGAGAGCAGGATTGCGCTCCCCGGCAGCCCAGTGCCGGAGACAACCAGCCCCCGCTGGGCATTCGGCACCTGATTAGTCGACGTTCCGCGTATCTGGCGCACGGCCTCGGCGACGTGTCCCATGGATTGCATGTACGCCTCGCCCAGGTGTCCGCCCGCCGTGTTGAGGGGGGCTGAGCCGCCGACCGTGATCTCCCGGGCCCCTTCGACGAAATACTGCCCTTCGCCCATGCCGCAGAAGCCCCAGGCTTCGAGCGCCATCAACACCAGCGGCGTGAAGTGGTCGTAGGCCTGCACGAAGTCCATGTCGGCGGGCGTGGTCCCCGTCTTGCCGTACATCTCCTTCGACATGTAGAGCGTCTCTTCCGGGATGATGATTCGCTCCCGGTTGTAGTTCGTATTGTTCTCCACCTCGGAGCCCGTCCCCTGCACGAACCCTTTCAAGATAGCCGGGGTCTGCCGCAGGTCCTTGGCGCGCTCCGGAGTCGTCACGACGATCGCCACCGCGCCCTCGGTGTTGGGCGTGCAGTCCAACAGGCGCATCGGGGACGAGATCATGCGCGAGCTCTGGTGGTCCTCGATGGTGATCGGGTTCTGGTAGTTCACCGCGTAGGGGTTGTTGGCCCCGTGCTTGCGGCACGCCACTGAAATCCAGCCGAAGGCCCGCGGGTCGGCGTCGTACTCGTAGAGGTATCGCTGCGCAATCACCGACATCCAGTGCACCGGGGAGCGCATCCCGTAAGGAACGTAGAAGGCCTCCTCGCCGCTGGCGCCGTCGACCTTGGGACCATCGCCCTTGCGTCCCGTCAGCGAACGGAACGCGACGGCATAGTCGCACTGGCCCGTCGCCACGCCCAGGCAGGCCAACGCCACGGTGGCCGAGCTGTTGCCGTAGGCCGTCTTGCCGAAGAAGCGCAGATTCTTCCAGCCGAAGCTGTTGGCGATCTCATGCTCGGTGAGCGGGTCGAAGACGTGGCTCGTCAGGCCGTCGATCTGGCCGGGCTCCAGCCCCGCGTCCTCGATGGCGTTGCGAATGGCCTCCACGGCCATCGCGCGGGCGCTCCGGGTGGACTGCTTCGTGAATGGCGTTGCCCCGATTCCTACCAGGGCGGCTTTGTCTCCAAGCCAATTCACCTTGCTAAACCGTGACGCCTTCCATCGCCAGCTTCGTCGCGTCCTTCCGGTCCAGCTCCGCGATCGCTCGGTCGTCGTAGCCCAGCTCCCGGAGAATCGACTCCGTCGCCCAACCGATGTATTTGGGGCTCATCACCTTGGTCGTCATCTCGGAGAACTGGGTGCAGTTCGCGGCGCGCCAGAACCGCTCGCCGTCGGGCAGCTCGTCCTCGATCGACATCCCGTTCTCCCGAGGTTGGCGGTCGTTCACCATGAACTCGTGATGGTCGATGCCGTCGGCGCGGGAGGCAGGGACTCCGGCTCCGAGCAGCGCCGCTTCCAGCTCGTCGGCGCCCCGCTGCTGCACCGCATCGGCGAGAAGCTTGGCCAACTCATCGTCGTTGGCCAGTCGAGATTCGGCGCTCGTGAAGCGTGGGTCCGTGGTCAATGCGCTCAAACCGAGCACCTTTGCCAGGCTTTCCCAGTTGCCCGGCTCGGGGCACATGAGAAAGATCCAACCGTCTTTCGTCTCATAAAGCCGGTGCAACGCGTGATAGCCGTGCTGGCCCTGGTCGGGAATCGAGTCCTCAGGCTTCCCCTCGTACTGGAGGCCCCAGTGGGAGAGGGCGTAGCCCGCCGAGTTGATCATCGTCGTTTCGAGGTACTGCCCCTTGCCGGTGCGCTCCCGGGCCGTAAGCCCGATCATCGCGGCCGTCGCGGCTCCCAATGCGCCCGCCGGGTCGGGGTAGACCCGGTCCTTCGGCGGGTTGCCGCGCCCCGACTCATAGATGCCGGAGCCGGCTACCGCGCTTGGCGTCGAGTGGAACCCCGGGCGGTGACTCCATGGGCCGTTCGTCCCGTAGCACGAGCCGTAGAGATAGACCAGCCTGGGATTGATGGCAATCAGCGTATTGAAGTTGGTCCCGAGGTCTTCGGTGACGCCGGGACGGAAGTTGTGGAGAAAGATGTCGGCTTTCGCGGCGAGCTTGTGGAGCACCTCGAGCGCCTCCGGCTTCTTGAGGTCCAGGATGATGCTCTCTTTCCCCTGCATCGACTTGGTGTAGGGGCCGATCCAGTTTCGCCGCGTTGGATCCCCTGCTAGAGGCTCGATCTTGATGACTCGGGCGCCCATTTCGGACAGGAGCGTCGTCGCGAAAGGCGCCGCGTAGAAGAACGCATTGTCGATGACCGTCACGCCTTCGAGGGGGTAACGAAGCGATGCCCGTCCGTTGGCCGCGGGGGCTGTTCGCGCCCCGTTCTTAGTCGCCAGACTGGCGAGGACCTCGTCGGTATGCTGCCCCTGCCCCGGCGCGGGCGCTCCGATGACCGAGGGTGTTTCGCTCAGGTTGACGAGCGGTCCTATCTGCGTGGTCGACCCCACCGTGGGGTCGACTACCGTCGCCACGCGACCGTTCTCGATCATCTGGGGTAACGCCATGAACTCGGCCGGAGTCAGGAACGGGTCGGAGCCCACATCTTCCCGCGAGTGTATTTCGAGCCACTCATCGGAGGTCTTTTTGAGCATCGCCTCCTGGATCAGGTCGACGTACTTGTCCATTTCGGCCTTGGGGAGGAAGACGTCGGGCATCTTTTCGAAGACCGGGTCGTCGTAGAGATGTTCGAGGTCCATGGTCCGCATCCAGTTACGGAACAGGTGGGGTTGCCGGCTGCACATCTGGAGGTAGCGTCCGTCCTTGCACTGGGGCGTCATGAACGCCAGGTACATCACGCCCTTCACCGTGCCGGGGTCGGCCACCCGCATCTTCTGCTTGAACCCGGACATGTCGTACGCCACCAGGGAGTGGAGCAGGCTCGTGCTCACCCGTTGCCCGCGACCCGTCGTTTTGCGGGCGTAGAGAGCCGCGAGGAGGCCCTGGATGGCCAGCATGCCCGCGCCGTACGAGGCGATGGGCGCGGGGGTGAAGATGGGGCCCTCGCGAAAGCCGGCCTGCGACGACATCCTGCCAGTCTTCGCGGAGACAATGTCTTCGTACGCCGGATGGTCCCGCAGCGGGCCCTTCTCACCGTAGCCGCTGATGGCCACATAGACCAGCGCCGAGTTGGCCGCCGACAGCGTCTCGTAGCCGATCCCCAAGCGCTCCGCGACGCCAGGACCGAAATCCTCAATGAGCCCGTCGGCGGTCTGGGCGAGCCGGACCAGGCTCTCGCGGCCCTCGGGTGAGTCCAGATCGAGGACGACGCTCTTCTTGCCCCGGTTCCAGACAAGGTGTCCCTGGGTGGCCCGGACAGGGTCCCCGCCGGGCGGCTCGACCTTGATGACTTCCGCTCCGTTATCGGCCAGCACCAGGCCGGCAATGTCGCCGGCCATGCTCCCGCTGATTTCGATGACGCGCATTCCCTGGCACGCGGTGGTCATTTCGGCACGCTCCTCTGGCAACACTACAGGGCTCGGGGCGAGACAAACATACCCGCGCCCCCCTATGCTGTCAACGCTGCCAAGGGAGTCGGCGGACTTCACAGACAGCCCGTTTTGGCTTAGGATGCTTGCGGCAGGAGGCGCCCGATGGGCAAAATCGAGATCGTTCACGAGGACGAAGTCGAATGGCGGCCCGGCAGCTCGTACCAGCGCGACGGCCAGACCATCCGAACCCACTCCCGTTTCCCCATTGCCCACCTCGACCCGGGGCCGTGGCTGGGCCGAGCCCGCTATGAGCCGCACATGCGCGTCGAGGAGCACTGGCATCCCTGCAACGAGATCCTGTACATCACGCAGGGCGAGCTGGCGGTGGGCGATACCGTGTACAAGGCCGGCACCGCCCTAGCGATCGAGGAAGGTACGGTGTACGGTCCCCTCACCGCGGGGCCCGAAGGCGCCGAGTTCCTGACCATTCGCGATAAACATCCAAAAGGGCTGATGAAGCCCGGTGACTCGCCGAACGGTGAGGCAACGACGTAATCGAGAGGAGGATGGCAATCATGCGTGACTACAAGCTCATCTCGGCGGATTCCCACATCAACGAGCCGCCGGGCCTGTGGGTCGATCGAATGCCCGCCAAGTTCAAAGACCGGGCTCCTCGAATGGAAAGCTTCCCTGAAGGCGAGGCCTGGATCTTCGAAGGGGTTACCGATCCCATCAACTTCGGCGCCAACACGAACGCCTCGCGGCCTCGCGAGAAGCGCTCCAACTGGATCAAATGGGATGACGTGCCGAAGGGTGGATACGAGCCCGCGGAGCGCCTCAAAGAGATGGACCAGGATGGCGTCGACGCCGAGCTGATGTACCCGACGCCCCGGCCCTCGTCCGCGATCTTCTACGGCAACGAGGACCGTGAGTTCCACCTGGCCTGTATCCAGGCCTACAACGATTGGCTCGGCGAGTACTGCTCCCACGATACGGAGCGACTCGGCGGCATTGCGCTGATGCCGACCACGGGACTAGCCGACGCCGTCGAGGAATACCAGAGGGTCATGAAAATGCCGGGCATGCGGGCCGCGGTGCTGGGGAGATGGCCCAACGGCTCGCTGGACATCGCGCCGGAGGATGACAAGTTCTGGGGAGCCGTGCAGGAATCCGGCGTGCCGGTCAACCTCCACGTCTCCATGGTCCACGGAATGCCGGGAGACAAGAGCCGGGCCCCCAAGGGCGCCAGCGGCGAGTTCCGCCACACCGACGCGCCGATCCGCGCCGGTGAGTTCATCTACACGGGCACCCTCGACCGGTTCCCCGACCTCAAGGTCGCGTTCATCGAGGTCGACTGCGGATGGGTCCCCTACGTTAAAGAACAGATGGACGACCGTTTTAACAGAATGAACCCGACCGTCCAGTACAAGATCAAGATGCCCCCGAGTGGGTACTTCGACCGCAACTTCTACTTCGCCTACATCACCGATAGCTACGGGATAAAGAACCGCCGCGAGATCGGCATCGACCACATCATGTGGTCGAGCGACTACCCGCACACAGGGGCCGACTGGCCGCATTCTTGGGACACGATCAACCGCGTGTTCGCCGAAGCCGGCGTCACCGACGACGAGAAAAAGAAGATGCTGGCCGGCAACGCAGCCAGGGCATACAAATTCACCAACGGTAAATAGGCCGGGTTTTAGCAGCTTTGACAACAGGGCGTCGGTCCCAGATCGGCGCCCTGTTCTTGTTTAGGCCGGGCCCGATTCACACCTTTGAGTTGGTGCTGCCCCCCCATGAACACCTGGGGTATCATGGAATGGAAGGCTGCAGAAACCAGATCGGGGTTGTCACGATGACGATGAAGCGCCAGCCCGCTCAGCCAATCGAGTTGATCACCGAGACCCCTTCAGTCAAGTACAAGGGGTTTAAGAAAGAACAGCTCCGGATCGTCCATGCAGTCCCTGAGGACCACGTGGTTCTGGATCGGGTTCGCCCGATGTTGGCGAGTTCCCGTTTCGCCGCGATGTCGCCGGATCGGCAACAGGCCATCAACAGAGTCGTCGACTCGTACGACCGGAAGATCGCCGCAGCTCAACCCCATGTCGCTGACTACGTGCTCTCCGGTCACGAACTCGTTGAGTTCGATAACCTCGAAGACGACGAGGTGCTGCGTTACATCTTTTATCGCTACAAATACAACAAGTTCCCCGAGCAACAGTGGCTCGACGATTACCCACCGTGCGTCCAGATCGAACCCAGCTCCGTGTGCAATTACCGGTGCGTCATGTGCTACCAGGTCGATGCGTCGTTCTCGAGCAAGCGCTCGGGCCACATGGGCTACATGCCGAGCGATCTGTTCAAGGATCTCGTCGACTAGGTCGAGGGCCACGTCGAGGCGATTACCCTCGCGTCACGAGGAGAGCCTCTCCTCAACAAGGACATCGCTTCGATGCTTGCGTATTGCGCGGGCAAGTTCCTTGGGTTAAAGGTGAACACCAACGCCTCGATGCTCAACGAAAAGCTGTGCCACGCGCTGCTGTCGAGCGGCGTCCAGACCCTTGTCTTCTCCATCGACGCTGCCGACCGCGAGACTTATGAGGCCATTCGGGTCCTCGGCAAGTTCGATCGCGTGATGAAGAATCTGGAGCTGTTCAAGACGATCAAGGCGAAGCACTACCCGGATTCCAGGATGATCACCCGTATTTCCGGGGTCAAGATCAACAGCTCCCAGGACATCGAAGCGGTGGAGAAGACGTGGGCCAGCTTCGCCGACATGGTCGCCTTTACGAACTACATTCCGTGGCACGACTCTTACGAGAACGCGGTCAACGACATCGAGCCGCCGTGCACCGACCTGTGGCGCCGCGTGTTCGTGTGGCAAGATGGGACAGTGAACCCTTGCGACTACGACTACAAGTCGACGCTCAGCCAGTGGAACGCCAACGATATGAGCCTCTCGGACATCTGGACCTCGCCCGAATACAACGAGCTGCGGCGGCTGCACCTCGAGAAGATGCGGTCCACGCTCGAACCTTGCAGACGCTGCATTGCCGTCTGACTCCGGGGTCTTGGGACGGAGCCCGATAGGGATGCGAGTTGCCCTGATAGGCTACCGCCGCCATTCCGCCAGGATACTGGGCCTCCTGGCCAGCTTCGATCAGGTTGCTCAAGTGGCGGTCTTCCACCCGGACCCCGCAAAGCTGGTGCAGGTCGACCTCGCCTCCATTCACCCCAGCGCTCGACCGACTAGCGATGTCGATGACGTGCGCAGCCACGACGCGGTCCTCATCGCGTCGCCGACGGAGACGCACGTCCCGTACATCGACGAGCTGATCGAGGATGTCCCGTATCTGTTCTGCGAAAAGCCGCCCGCGGCGACGGACGCGGAAGTCCAGCGGCTCGGAGCCTTCGAGACCTCGAAGAAACGGCGCCTCCATTTCAACTTCAACTATCGCTTCTCAGCGCTTGGAAAGCAGGCCCGCGAAGCGATCGATTCCGGTCGACTGGGGCGCCCCCTTCACTTCGACTTCGCGAGCGCCCACGGTCTGGCCTTCAAGCCGGGATTCAAGGACGACTGGCGCGCCAAGCCCCTCGGCCCACTCTCCGGTATCTTCGGGAACGTGGGCGTCCACTACGTCGACCTGTGTTTGTGGCTGTTGGGCGACCTCGAAGAGGTGAAGCTAAGCCAGAGCACGTCTTCGAGCGAGACGCGGATCGCGGACTCGGCCAGCGCGTTCCTCAGGTTCCGCAACGGCGCCACGGCTTCGATCTTCACGTCTTACGCGGCGCCCTTCGTCAACCAGGCAAGGCTGGTCTTCAACGATGGCTTCCTCACGTTGGACGACGGTCGGGTGCGGTTGTTCACTCCAAGAGAGACGTTCGATAGCACCGGCCTGTTCGCGACCCCGCCCGCAACGGACCTTCGAGACGGGACATCCCGCGAGTTCTTCGACGAGTCGCTTCGAGAGTCGCTGTCCTATTTCCTCAACGTCGCCTCGTCGGGAGGCTCGTTCAACGAGCGCGACTTCGATCTCTCGGTGCGGTCGAACGCCGTGGTTCTATCCGCGACGGCCGGCTAGACTGGAAACGCCTCGTCGAGCCGCCCGACCTGCTCGGGGGTCAGGCGCCAGCCCGACGCGTTGACGTTCTCCTCGATGCGCTCGGCGCTGTTCGACTTTGGGATGGCGATGACGCCCGGCCTCGACGTGCACCAGTTCAGCGCCACCTGCGCCAACGTCTTGTTCGCCTCGGCCGCGACCGACTCCAGGGTCTCCATCCCCCAGCCGCCCATCAGGCGAGACCGCGTTGCCAAACTGCCGTCCCCGAGGGGCGTGTGGGCGATGACGGTGACTCCTTGCTCCTGGCAGTACGGAAGCAGGTCCCGCTCGACATCGCGTCGCTTCAGGCTATACATCACCTGGTTTGCGACGATCGGGTACTTCGTCGTCGCGGCCTGGGCAGCGCGGAGCTCGCCCACCGAGAAATTGCTGACGCCGATATGCCGTACCAGGCCCCTATCGACCAGAGCCTCCATGGCCCTCATCGTCTCGCCAACGGGCACGCGGCTGTTCGGCCAATGGACCTGGTACAGGTCGATGTGGTCGCAACCGAGCTCCCGCAGGCTCCTGTCCGCGGCGCGCAACACGTCGTCGTGGCGGAGATTGTCGCCCGAGACCTTCGTCGCGATGAAGACGCGGTCCCGAACACCGGCCACCGCCTCCCCGACCACATCCTCTGTACGGTAGGCCTCGGCCGTGTCGAGGAGGAATGCGCCCAACTCTATCCCGTGCCGTAGAGGGTCGGGTCCGCCGCGATAGCGCCACACCCCGAGCCCGATCTCCGGCACGGTGACGCCAGTGTTGCCGAGTTGTTTCTGTTCCATCCCTCCCTCTCCCAAAGATGCTCCGATAGCCGCCTGAAACCAGGGAGTCCAGAGGGGCGGGGCCCCTTTGGCAAGGGTTGAAGGGGATGTGCCCCTTCTCTAAACTCTTACCCGAAGGGCTACCTTGAACCCCCTTCAGGGGGTTTAGGGGTGTCCCTCGGCGCGCGCGCCTCCCTACACCTCGATCCCCAGCTTCTTCGCGTGCTCCAGAACCTGGCGCCCCGTATGCCAATGCGCCTCGTCGATCAGCGCCCCATTGAAAGTCACCGCGCCGAGGCCCTGCGACCATGCGTCCTCCATCGCCTCGACTACCGCCTTCCACTCGAGCAACTCCTCGCGGCTCGGCGAGAAGACCTCCATGATGATCGGGTTGTGGGACGGATGAATGGAAAGCAACCCGGTGTAGCCCAAGCTCCGCTGCGCCTCCGCGAACTTCCTCAACCCGTCCAGGTCTTGAATGATGCCCCACACGCCACTCAGCGGATAGGCGATGCCGGCCGCCCGCGAGTCGAGCAACACCTTGGACCGCATGAACAGCGTCTCGGTGCCCTCGGGCGACCAGCGGTAGCCGATGGCCCGCACGACGTCGCCCCGCCGCGACGCGCCGCCGCCCATGTACGCGACCCGAGGCGACGCCTTCGCCACGTTGAAGGCGTCGCGGATGGCGCCGGCTGTCTCGAGCAGCGGCTTGATGATGATGTTGCCTTCGGGCAGCCCCCGCTCCTTCTCGATTGCGGTGAGCATATGGTCCAGGGTCATCACGTCTTCCGGGCCGCGCACCTGAGGCAACAGTAGCCCCTCCAGGCCGTCACATACCACCGCCTGGAGGTCGTCCCACGTGGTGCCGGCGGCGATGCTCGTCACCCTAACGAAGAGCCGGGGCCGCTTCCCCCCGAACTCGTCGAGGACGCCGCGGACCATCCCGCGGGCCTTGGGCAGCTCCGCGGCCGGCGTCGCACCCTCCAGGTCGAAGATCAGGCCGTCGACGTCGAAGTTGACGGCTTTGCGCATGCGCTCCTCCCGGTTTCCCGGGACGAACAGGACGCAACGCATTGGTTGAGGGTCGATGGGCATGACGATAGGCCTCCGTGGTTCAGTGGTTGACGCCGCCATGCTAGCCAGGGGCTTCGGGGTCGTCAAGGCGGCGCGAGACCGTCATTCTGAGCGAAGCGAAGAATCTGTCTTCCCTCGAAGCGTCCGCTAAAGCCAAAACAATCAGA
Organism: Dehalococcoidia bacterium; assembly: GCA_965248515.1. GTDB lineage: Bacteria > Chloroflexota > Dehalococcoidia > SHYB01 > SHYB01 > CBDFJU01. The sequence continues at coordinate 115,893 of CBDFJU010000001.1, forward strand.
ATTTGGTAAGCTGTTCCGGCACTTGGGACACCGGCTGTCCCCATAACCCCTGTCGGCGTGAGGCGACTATGACCACTGCACTGGAAGGGCTGCGTATTCTCGAGGTGAGCGGCGGCATGTCCGGCTCCCTTGCCGGGATGGTCCTGGCCGATCACGGGGCGGAGGTCATCAAGATCGAGCCGCCCGCGGGCGACCCGATGCGGGAGTCGCCGGGCTTCATCGTCTGGGGCCGCGGTAAGAAGAGCGTGGTCCTCGACCTCAAGACGCCCGAGGGCCGCGAGCATATCGTCCGGCTCGCCGAGGGAGCCGACGGCCTCATAGAGGATTTTCGTCCCGGTGTGGCAGAGCGCCTCGGCATCGATTACGAAGCGCTGTCGTCGGTCAACCCCGGCCTAGTCCATGTCTCCATCACGGGGTGGGGCGAGAAGGGTCCCTACCGCGACCTGCCCGGTTGGGAGTACATGGTCGCCGCGAAGTCGGGGCGCATGAACAGCCAGGAGGGCTTCCGCGAGGGCCCCATCTTCACCCCCACGCCAATCGCCTCCTACGGGGCCGCCATGCTCGGCGTCCAGGGCCTTTTGGCCTGCCTCTACCATAGGCAGTCGACGGGGAGGGGCCAGCGCGTCCGCACCAGTCTTATTCACGCTTTGACGGCCTACGACATGGGCGGCTTCCAACACCGCATGCACCAGAACAAGGAGGCGGGGAAGGTGTTCGGCGTGTTGCCGCTGGCCTTCATGACGCCGCTGTGCGCCGACGGACGCTATCTCCAGATGTGCAGCCGCCAGCCCCATCTGTTCCGCAACTGGCTGCGCACGATGGGGCTGGAGCACCTCTTCGACGACCCTGCCTATAAGGACATGCCCGACGTCTTCCCGACCCAGGAAGACATGGCCGCGATCCTCGAGATGATCGAGGGGATCATGCAGACGAAGCCGGCCGACGAATGGCTCGACCTGCATTCCCGGGAGGACGTCGGCTCCGACCCCTTCCTCACGCCGGAAGAGTACCTGCACATCCCGCAGACGGTCGAGAACGGTCGGGTCGTCGAAGTAGTCGACCCCGTCGTCGGCCCGACGACGCAGATCGGGCCGCTCGCTGCCCTTTCCAAGACCCCTTCGGACATCGGCGCGCCGGCCCCCGCCCTGGGTCAGCACACTCAGGAGGTGCTGGCGAGCCTGGCGCCGAAGAACGGGGCCAAGGCCACCGCGGCGCCCCCGGTCGCGACCAACAAGCGCTACCCGTTGGAAGGGGTCACCGTCCTCGAGATCGCCTACTTCTACGCGGCCCCCTTCAGCGACACCCTCCTCGCCGAGATGGGAGCGCGGGTCATCAAGATCGAGCCGCCCGCCGGCGACCCCATGCGCCGCAACTGGTCGTCGGTCTATACCAAGAGCGCACAGGGGAAGGAAAGCATCGTCCTTGACCTGAAGACCCCGGAAGGCCTGGCCATTGCCCACCAGCTGGTCGCCAAGGCCGACATCTTCCTCCACAACTTCCGCCCTGGCGTCACCGAGCGGCTGAAGATCGACTACAAGACCATGACCGACATCAACCCGAAGCTGGTCTACGTCTACGGTTCTTGCTACGGCTCGAACGGGCCCTGGAGTCACCGCCCCGGCTTCCACTCCACGCCCAACGCCATCGCCGGGTCCGGCATCATCGAATCGGGCGAAGGCAATCCACCTCGGGACCGTACGTTCCCCGACCCGACCGGTGCCCTCGCCGTCGCCACCGCCTCCATGCTCGGCCTCAGCGCCCGGGAGCGCACCGGCATGGCCCAGTACGTGGAGGCCACGATGGTCAGCTCCCTCTCCTACGTCATCGCACCCTGGAACGTCCAGTACAAGGGCAAGCCCAAGGTCCGCATCAACGACCATGGGCAACACGGCTTCCATGCCCTGACCCGCCTCTATGAGACAAAGGCAGGCTGGCTCTTCCTCATGAGCCCCACGCAGAGCCAATGGGAGAAGCTGGCCCGCAGCCTCGGACTCGACGGCCTGCTCGGCGACCCCCGGTTCGCGGACAGGTCTTCCCGTCTCGAGCACGACGACGAGTTGATCGCGCTGATTGGCGAGGCCCTCCAGTCACGCTCCGCAGGGGAGTGGGAAGAGGCGTTGATGAAGGCCGGCGTGCCCGCGACTCAGGCCGATGCGTCGCTCCACCCCGACTTCATGCTGAACCATCCCCAGATCCGGGAAAACGGCCTCGCTATCGAGGACGACCTGCCCGACATCGGCAAGTTCTGGCGCAGCAACGCCTGTATCCAGTTCCCCGATATGGAGACGCGGATCGCACCGCCCCAGCCCCTCGGCTCGCATACCGAGGCCATCCTCGCGGAGCTCGGTTTCACCGAGCGCCAGATGGATGAGCTCAACGAAAAGGGCGTCACAACGGTCATCGGCCACGGCCTGAAGATCTAGTCGCCATGCACGACCGGGACCGCGAGGCCGAGTGGAAGAAGCGGACCGCCTCGGCCCCCGAGCGCGACGAGCTCTTTAACACCCTCTCCAACAACCCCGTGCAACGGGTCTATACGCCGTCGGACGTCGCCGCCCAGGACTACGACAAGAACCTGGGGTTGCCCGGCGAATACCCGTTCACGCGAGGGCTGCATCCGACCGGCTATCGAGGCCGTCTCTGGACCATGCGCATGTTCGCTGGCTTCGGCGGCGCCGAGGAGACCAACCAGCGCCTTCGTTACCTCCTTGCCGAAGGGCAGACCGGCCTCTCCATCGCCTTCGACATGCCCACGTTGATGGGCTACGACACCGACGACCCCATTAGCCGGGGCGAGTTCGGCCGTTGCGGCGTCGCCGTCTCCTCGCTTGCCGACATGGAGGTCCTGTTCGAGGGCATTCCCTTGGGCGAGGTCAGCACGTCGATGACCATCAACGGCCCCGCGGCCATCGTCTGGGCGATGTACCTGGCGGTAGCGGAGCGGCAGGGGGTCGCTTTCCGAGACCTCCGCGGCACGATTCAGAACGACATCCTGAAAGAGTACACGGCCCAGAACGAGTTCATCTTCCCGCCCGAGCAGTCGATGCGTCTGGTCGTGGACACCATCGAGTATGCAACCCGCGATGTCTCCCAGTGGAACCCGGTCAGCATCAGCGGCTATCACATCCGCGAGGCCGGCTCCACGGCCGCCCAGGAACTGGCTTTTACGTTGGCTGACGGCTTCGCCTACGTCGAGGCCTGCATCGAACGCGGACTCGACGTGGACGCCTTCGCGCCGCGGCTGTCCTTCTTCTTCAACGTACACAACGACTTTTTCGAAGAGATCGCCAAGTTCCGCGCCGCGAGGCGCATCTGGGCCCGTGAGATGCGCGAGCGCTTCAACGCCATGGACGAGCGCTCCTGGTGGCTGCGGACCCACGCCCAGACCTCCGGCGTATCGCTGACCCACCAGCAACCGGACATCAACACTGTCCGCGTCGGCCTCCAGGCGATGGCAGCGGTCCTCGGCGGGGTGCAGTCGCTGCACACCAACTCACGGGATGAAGCATACGCCCTGCCCTCGGAGGAGGCGGTGACCATCGCCCTCCGGACCCAGCAGATCATCGCCCACGAGACCGGCGTCGCCAGCTCGGTGGACCCCCTGGGCGGCAGCTACATGATCGAGCGGATGACCGACGAGCTCGAGGCCCAGGCCTATGACTACTTCGCCGAGATCGAGAAGCTCGGGGGCGTCATCCCAGCCATCAAGGCCGACTTCTTCCAGCGCGAGATCGCCGACGCGGCCTTCCGCTATCAGCGCGAGATCGAGCGCGGCCAGCGCAAGATCGTCGCCGTCAACGAGGGCGTCGTCGAGGAATCGAGCCCCATCCATCTGCTCGAAATGGACCCGGAAGGCGAGAAGCGACAGCTCGAGCGCCTGGAACGTGTGCGCAGCTCGCGAGACGGGGATGCCGTCGAGACCGCACTCCGGGCCCTGGGACGGGCCGCCGGGGCCAGCGAGAACCTCATGCCGTTGATTCTCGACGCCGTCAAGGCCTACACAACCCTGGGCGAGGTGACCGACACCCTCAGACAGGCCTGGGGCGAAGAGATGCCCTTCCGAGGCCGCGAGGTGGCTTCGATATCCCTCTCGGCAACCAGCGGCTAGCGGCCGACTACTCGGCTACGGTCCAGTCGACCTGGCAGACCTCGAAGCACTCGCCTTCGAGCCCCCGCATCTTCAGCTCGTCTTTGCCTTTGCCGTCGGCGGCGTAGTTCGATTCGCCTTTGCGCTCTTCCAGGAAGTCGTTGATGGCCGTGAGCGGGTAGGCTCCGTACTCCCGAAGCGTTTCGACGGTCTGTTCTTTGTCGTCGACATGGAAGCCGATGTGGTGGAGGCCCGTGAAGCCGGGGCGGAACTTGTCGCCAAGGTCGCCGTCATGGGCCTTCAAATACTCATCGCTGAACTTCAGGATCGCCACCGAGATGTAACCGTCCGTGACCTCCCAGCCCGTCGCGAACGCCTCATCGACCTTGTAGCGCTTTTCTAGGCCGAACGCGTCTGCGTAGAGGTTGGCCGTCCGTTCCGGGTCGTCGCAGGCTATGGCGATGTGCCGGATCCTCGCCGTCTTCGCGGGCTTCTTCGTCTTCGTGTTGGACTGCTCACGGACCGTTGCCATTTGCTCCCCCTCCTCGGCGATTGTGGGCCACTTCTTGTCGGGATGGTATCGGCGGGCCAAAGGCTCGTCAAGCCGAGTGCGGAATAGAGACTAGTTTTCACCCGGTCCTGGTGGGGGTATGCTAGGGGAGTCTCCTTCGCAAATTCCCGGGCCATGGCCCATTCCAGGAGAGATTCGGTGGTAAATAAACTGCTGCAATTCTTGAAGCCGCCCGAGATGGCCACGGACCCCGTGTGCCAGATGAAGGTCCCGGTCGACAAGCCCGGAGGCGGTACCTTCGAGCATCAGGGTGCGACGTACTATTTCTGTGGGCCGGGCTGCCGGAAGGCGTTCTCCGACGACCCGGAGGGCTACCTCTCTGGCGAGAAGCGCATCGACATGTAGCGCTGCCTAACGGCGATCGTCCTCGTCTCCCCACTCGACGAGCTTGAGCAGGATCTCTTCGAATTCGACTGTCCACGGCTCGTCGTTATCGATAGCCTCTTTGCACGTGAGGCAGATCAGGTCGGCGTACTCGACCGGCCGCTTGTGGCACATCTCGCAGACGCCTTCTTCGGGCGGAGAAACCATGACACCACCTCCTCACCGAGTTTGTGTCGTCGGTGCGGTCGCGGGCAGTGAGCGCAGAAGCCTAGCTGGCGTCGCGGAGCTCGGGCGGCAGCAGATTCGGGATGCCGTCGTCGATAGGGTAGGTCTCGTTGTCGGTGGCGCAGTGGAGGCTACCGGCCACGATCTCGTCGGCGTTTTCCTCGGTCACGGTCAGCGTCAGCTCCCCCTTGCAAAGAGGGCAGACGAGGATCTCCATCAGGTCCTTTCGCATCGGTAACTCCTAGTCGATTCCGGCCATCGCCCGGGCGTATTCCAGGGCTGACTTCACGTCGAACTCGCGGGCGATCGCCAGCTTCTCGGCCTCGATGGAGCCTTCGGCGTGGATCGCGAGCACCGCCTGGTAGCCGCCGAAGTCGGACGCCGTGAGGTCGGCGACCATGCGGATGGCCTTAAGGCGGTCCTCCGCCGACACGCCTTTGCGGCCACCGAGGTAATGGAGGATGTCGTCCCTGGTCTCCGGATTTTGAAGCTCCTCGACGCCGGGAGTCGTGACGAGGAGACCCCCGGTGATGTCTTGCACGTGGCCCAGGGCCGTGTGGTAGTGCTCGGCGAAGTGGAGCTTGGACAGGTTCGTGTACAGACGGTTGGGTACGGCGATGCCCGGCGGCACGACCTGGTGGTTGTGGGCCGCCGCCGACAGCAACCCCTTGATCGTCTGGTTGTAGATCGCCAGCCAGCCGATCTTCTCGCGCACGTGGCCGACCCGCCCGATGCCGTTGTAGTCGGCCATCAGCAGCGCCGACCCGACGAGCAGGTCGATCAACGGCTGTTTGTACGACACCGCCGTGTAGCGGTGGAAGTCGACGAAGGTCAGGGCCATCGGGCCAGCGTATTCGTGCTGGCCGTCGAGGAACACCCGCTCCCAGGGGACGAACACGTCATCGAACACCGTCAGCGTCTCCAGCATCCGGTGCTTCGAGCTCAGCGGGAACTCATCCTCGGGCGCGTCCTCGCGACTATAAGTGCTCGTGATCAGCTTCAAGCCTGGCGTGTTCACCGGTACGGCAAACGCCACCGCGTAGTCGGCGTCGCGCTCGTCGAGGTTCCGGGTCGGCAGCACCACCATCTCGTTGCTGTTCACCGAGACCGACGTGTGCAGCTTGGCGCCCCGCACCACGATACCGTCGTCGCGACGCTCCACAATGCGCACGTAGTAGTCGGGGTGCTCCTGCTCAGAGGGCCGCAGCGCACGGTCGCCCTTGGGGTCCGACTGCGCTACGCACACCGCGAGGTCGTTGTCGACGCAGTGCCGGTAGAACGCGTGAACGCGCTCGGACACGCTCGTCCCCAGGGCCTTGTCCATCTGGGCGGCGACCACGTGCAGGCCGTTGAGGGCGTCGGCGCCGATCTCCTTGATCAGCGTGACCATCGTTCCGCCTTTGGCGGTCGTCAGCGCGATGAGCCTCGTCCGGTCGAGGAGGTCCTGCGTGTTCCTGGGCATCAGGTAAAGGCGGCTGATCTCGCCGCCGGTTTCGGGGTCCGTGGCGACCGCCAGGTCCCGGTGCTCCGGGTCCTCGGCGAGCTGGTAGTCGATGGCCGCGTGATCAATTGCGACCCTGAAGTAGGGGTGAGCCGTCACGTCTTCGATCCGCTTGCCGCGGTAGTAGACAACGCGGCCATCGCGCAGGCTTTCGACGTACTGGGCAGGGGTCCGCAAGGGCATGGTCGACTCCAGAAGGAATGAATGCAGTCGGTATCATAGCGGAGCCCTCCGAAGGCGGCAAGGAACGGGACCGAAGAGGCTTGCCCGGTGATGAAGACGGCACTCCGTCGGTCGTCGTCGGCTCGTCGAGGGGCGCGCTGATACTGAGCGTCCGAAGAGGCGGAGCCGTTCGGTGGGAGGCTGAAAGGGACGTTTCGTTTCAACCAGGAGGGCAAGAGGCTGTGGACGCCTTCCCACTGGGAGTCCAGAGGGGCGGAGCCCCCGTGGCAAGGGTTGAAGGGGATGTGCCCCTTCTCATATCAGCCCGAAGGGCTACCTTGAACTCGTTTTCAGGGGGTTTGGGGGCCTCCCTCGGCGAGTGGCTGTGCGAGCCTCACGGTTCGACAGGCTCACCATAGACGCGCTCGGACGCGCGCGCAATTGGCCCGCATCTCCGGTGGGGATGATCGTCTCGATGCAGACTCGGGAGTCTTCCATGAGGAGTTGAATAGGGCGGCGCCCTCGCGGCATGCGGCGTCTACGGCACGATAGCGGCCGAGACGCTGGCCGCTCGCGGCGTCGTTGACAGCCCCTCGGCAAAGGGACTAGTGTTGGCGCGACCTGGCGTGAATCGAGGCCCAGCCTCATGGAACCTATAGAAACCGCCCGTACGGTCGTCGTTGTAGTCGACGTTCAGAACGACTACTGTCACCCCCAGGGTGCGGTTGCCTCTAGCCAGGACTTCGGGCTGATGGAACGCATTCTGGCCCCGCAGGTGCGCCTCCTGGAAACAGCGGTAGAGGCCGGGCTCCTCGTGGTCTTCGTCAGAGCAACGATCCTGCCAGGCCACGTGGACGAGTCGCCCGCCAGACTCCACGGGAAGCAACGCACCCTGCCCCACTATGCAATCCCGACCGCGGACTATGTCATCGCGGGGACCTGGGGCCACGACGTCGTCGACGAGTTGAAGGATGTCGTTCCCAACGCGGTGCATGTGTTCAAGAGCCGGAACGGCGCCTTCGTGAATACGAACCTGGACCTCGTGCTCCGAAGTAACGGCATCGATACGCTACTCGTTACGGGCATGGCCACCGATGGGTGTGTCGCCGCCACCGTTCGGGGAGCGGAAGACCATGGCTATCGTTGCGTGGTATTGCGGGACTGCGTTGCCTCGTTCAAGCCGGAGCTCCACGACCATACATTGAAAGTGTTCACGTCTCGCATGGACGTGGTGCCGTCGCCCGATGTCTTGCGGCTATTGGACCCGGCCGAACAGGTAACGCACCCCAAACCGATCGCGGCCGAGCTGTCCGCGGACTCAAACGGTTCCTGAGGACTATCCGAACCAAGGTGCGCACTCTCTACGGGAAACAGGTACTGGACACCCTGGGTGAAATAGTCGACCCCAAGCATACGGCTGTCGTGGTCGTCGACATGCACCCGTCGGGGCACACCGACATCTCCTGTCACGGGGTGGACAAGGACCAGTCGATGGTCCAGGAAAATGGCGCCTCGGCTTGGCGCCTTTCTCGAGACGGCGCGCGCCGCCGGGACCACCGTGGCATGGATCAGGAACACGCCCGGGGTTGAGGGCGCGGAGGTGAACACCCTGGGCCACGGGTTTCCGGACATGCCGCAGGCGTTCCCGGGTGACATCGTGGTCAGAAAGACCCGGTGCAGCGCATTCGTGGGTACCGGCCTGGACGTGATGCTCAGAGAGAAGGGTGTTCTCACCACGATCACAACCGGCATCGTGACCGAGGGCTGTATCGACGCAACCGCCATCAACGCGGACCACCTGGACTTCTACTCCGTCGTGGTCGAAGACTGCATCGCGTCCTTCAACCGGGACCTCCACGACGCCGCGCTAGCCGTGCTGAGGTACCGATGCGACTGTGTGTCCTCCGGCGACATCCTCGCCGAGTGGACGCAACGTTAGCTCAGCACAAAGAAATGCAGAGGTGGAAGTTATGACCATGTCCCCGAACATAAACCATTTGACCCTTACGGTGGATCGAGACCTCTTACAGGGGGCCACGCGGGACAAGCTGCGAGTGTACTGTGCGTCAGTGCTGGGCTGGAAAGAGGAAGCGCAGCATACGGAGGACGGCAGGCACCTGGTCTTTCGCCTCTACCATCGCGGACACTTCCTGAACCTCCTCGAAGGTAAGACGCAGATCGTGGCAGGCAACCACGATCATTTGGGCATCGAGGTCCATACGAGGCAGGAGCTGGAGGAATTCAACGCCCGCGCCAGGAACTTCAAGGAGTCGGTCGACGCGGCGTTGGATGTGGGAGAGGTGCACACAACTGGAATGATTGACGAGAGCGAGCTGCCAGCGAGGCGCAACTGGAGTTTTTATCTGATCTACCTGTTACCCATCAAGGTGGAGTTTCAGTATCACGAAGAGGTAGCGGCGAAAGCGGCTGCCGGCGCCTGAACCAGACAACGTTCTCCCTGGTCCGTTTTCCAGCTCAAGGCCTCCCGGTTGGCGGGTCTGGCGGCCGGCTTGATACCTTCGTCAGCCTCGGCGGACTATGGCGGCGCGTCATGAGCGGTCCGGGTGGATGGGTTGAGAACTCCCGCTGTCAAGTCGGGTTCCATGCTTGCGGCAGGCGAAGGGTGCCCGTGCCCGACGGACAGCCCTGCTATCATGGGCTCCAGCAAGCGAAGGAGCCGGCATGCAGCACACGATCCTTTCCTCCGATTCCCATGTGATGGAGCCGCCCGATCTCTGGTCGCAGCGCATCGCCCCGGAGTTCGCCGAACGGGCCCCAAAGCTCGTGGCCGACGAGACGGCCGATTGGTGGTACCTCGAAGGCCGCAGGATCGTTTCGATGGGGGCGGGAATCCAGGCCGGGGCCAAGTTTCGGCCCGAAGAGAGCGAGTGGCGGTTCAAGCCCTACGAAGGGCGGTTCGCCGACGTCAACCGGGGGGCGTACCTGCCCGACGAGCGGCTCAAGGCCATGGACCTTGACGGCATCGAGGTCGAAGTCGTCTACCCGACCGTCGGCCTGCCGCTTTACCGGATGCGCGACACGGCGCTGACCAACGAGGTGTTTCGCTGCTATAACGACTGGCTTGGCAAGTTCTGCGCCGCTTTCCCCGACCGGCTCAAGGGCATCGCGATGATCAACGTCGACGACGTGGCGGCCGGGACCGCTGAGCTTGAACGCTCGGCCAAGCTCGGGCTCTCCGGGGCGATGATCACCGTGGCGCCTCCCGAGGGCATGGACTACGACCTGCCCATCTACGAACCGTTCTGGGCCGCCGCGGCGAGCCTCCGCATGCCGCTGAGCCTGCACCTCGCGACCGATCGGCCGGCCGCGGCCCTGAACCCCGATCCCTCGGTGCCGCTTGTCCAGGCCGGCTCGGGAACGCTCGCCGAGCTGGCCATCCGCGTCTCCCTGGCCGAGCGCTCCGTCGCCGGGATGATCTACGCGGGCGTTTTCGAGCGGTACCCGGACCTCAAAGTCGGCGTCGTCGAGCACGCCCTGGCCTGGGCCGCGGCCTATATCCAGACCATGGACAACGACTACTCGAGCCGCCCCTGGCGCGAGGGACGATTGATGTTCAAGAACGGCGCCTTGCCCAGCGACTTCTTCCACAGCAACGTCTTCGTCAGCTTCCAGGACGACCCGCTGGGCGTCCAGCTGCGATCGGTCATCGGCGTCGACAACCTCACCTGGGGCTCCGACTTCCCTCACCCGGACAGCACCTTCCCCCAGAGCCGGAGCATCCTGGAGCGCAACCTGGAAGGCGTGCCCGACGACGACGTCGCCAAGATCGTCGGAAAAAACACCGCTCGCTGGTACGGGATCTCGTAGGGTTAGGCGCCGCGGGCGCGGCTGTCCCGGCTCAGGCCTCCTCGGCCTGCTCCTCCATCAGCCGGCGGGCGTAGGACGCGAGCTTCTTGGCCCGGGCTGCGGGGACCTCGGTCGTGTCGAAGTAGAAATCGAGCAGCTCCAGGGGCGACTTGGCGTCGCCATGAATGGCCCCAAGCCGTACGCGGGCGGCGCGTTCCACCTCCGTGGTAATGGCGGCGATGGAGTGCGCCCCCTGCTCCAGCAGCGCCTGGCGGACCTCCCGCTCGCGGAACGCCGGGGCCACCGTTGCCGGCATCGTGACCTGCACCCGAACGATGGCGCCGGCGACGTGATGCCGCTGCACCGCGCGGACGGCCTTGGCCGTGGGGTCCGGGTCGCCTTCCTCCGCGCTTACCTTGACGGAGACGAAGGAGCGGGCATCGACGGGCTGGAACGCGGCGGAAGTTACTCGAGAGCCGGCGCGCGCAGCGGGGTCCAGGTCCACCACGTAGAAGCCCTTGGCATCGTGGTCCTCTTCGCCAAAATCCACCCGCTGCAGGCTTCCCGGGTAGATGGTGGGCGGGTGCTGCGAGAGCTCTTGCTTGCGGTGAATGTGGCCCAGGCCGATGTAGTCCACCGGCAGCGCGGTGAGATTGCCCTGGAACAGGATATGGTCGTAGCCGACCATCATCGTGCGCTCGGTGCCGATCTTCGCCGTGTCGAGAGAAACGTGGGCCGAGACCACGGCCGGTACCGAGGGTTCCAGCGCCTCGCCCTCATCCTGGAGCCGAGCCGTCAAGCGCTCCTCAAGCAGCTCGTTCACCTGCTTGAACGGGAGGTTGCGCACGTCGTCCCGCGCCAGGAAGCCGCTGCGACGAATCCAGGGCAGCGCCAGTACCTGAAGAGGCCCCTTGCGCGTCTCCACGAGATAGGTCTGCAGCCGCTCGCCGACGGTGACGTTCGGGACCGAGAGCGTCTCGAAGATCTCCACGGCGTTGGCCTTGTGCGCCGCGTGAGGCAGGTCGTGGTTCCCAACCAGCAGGAAAACGGGCACACCCCCCGCGGCCAGCCGAGCGACTCGCTTGGCGAACTCGCGCTGGTGCGTCTGGCTGGGCTCCCGGTTCTTGTACGCGTCGCCGCTGAACAGCACGAGGTCGACGTCGTTGGTCAGCGAATACGCGATGAGTTCGTCGAAGGCGCTCAGGAAATCGAGGAGCCGCGTCGAGTGGCCCAGGTAGCGCTCCCGGTCCTCGCCGGGTGCGAACCATTCCGGGAGGTCGGTCAGGTCGGCCTCGGTGGCGGGCCGGCCGTAGTTCTCGATGCCGATGTGGAGGTCGGAGAAGTGGACGAAACGCATGGCTACTCCGGGGCCCTCAGCACTCCGAAGCGCGATCCCAGGCGCCGCAGGGTCAACGATGGCAGAAAGCCGGGATGCCGCTCATCCCAGGTCTTTGCCAGATGGTACAGCTTGATCCAGAAATAGAGGTATACCACGCCGTAGACGTATCCGCCGAAGACGTCGCTGGGCCAGTGCCGGCCGTGGTGTACGAGCCAGAGGCCCATCACCGGAATGTAGACGAGGCTGATAGCCGCGATGATCCGCTTCCAGGGCAGCGAGAGTCGGATTCGCGGCAAGAGATAGAGGACCCAACCGAAGAAGAAGATCGTGTGGAGCGCCGTGCCGCTGGGGAAGCTCGCTCCCTGGGGGCCTCCGTACACCACCACCAGGTCGGCGCCGGGCCGAGGGCGGTCGAAGAAGTCGCGAAGAGCGAAGCTCGAGATGTCGGGTATCACGATGAGCAAGCACAAGACACCCTCGACACGGTGGCCGCGGAACCACAGCCAGAGCGCGGTCAGGCCGAGCGTAACGCCGGCGACGCCACGCAGACCCATGGTGAAAAGCAAGCCTCGAATCGGGCCCAGGTCCAGCTTCTGGAGCCAGCGCGTGATCGAGAGGTCGGCGGGGAAACGGTCCGTCGTGACTCCGTTGTAGGTGGTGAGGGCCATCACGCCGAGCAGCGCTGTGATAACGAAAATCTCCGGGGGGCGGCTGCGGGTGAGCCAGCCGTGACGTTCGGGTGCCGAGTCCGTCGCCATGAAGACGGGTTAGAAGGGCTGGCTCTCCGGCCTGTAGACCATGTCCGGTGTGCGCCCGAGGTCGATGACTTCCGCGATCTTGTCGTGATAGACCCGGAGGATGATCTCGTGCTCCTTACCGCGCACTCCATCGGTCAGGACCGGACTGATGATGACCGTCGTCAGGCCACCCTTCGGCGCGACGATGCTGGCCTTGTACCGCTGCTTTCCCTCGGCCTTCAGGTGGCGAATAATCGGGTCGATCCCAGTTTTCAAGCCTTCCCGGGTCCTCAGGGCGGCGTCGGCATGAATCAACTCTTCTACCGCGGCGTAGTCCCAGTTCGAATACGCCCGCATGAGCCGGCGGAGGAACTCGGTGACCACGTCGATCTCACGGGTCTGGGTCGCACGAGAAAACATGGGCGCCTCTAAACGGAGTGACTTGGTCGCGACGTGATCGACGACCGGGCTCAGTATAGCAAAACGGGGGCTTCGTCGATTACTTGACGCCGGGTCAGAACCCTAGGCGCTCACGCAGCGTCGGCACCAGCTCGTCGATCGGCACCCGGACCTGGCTCATCGTGTCCCGGTCGCGAACCGTGACCTGTCGATCGTCGATCGACTCGAAGTCGATCGTCACGGCCAACGGCGTGCCGATCTCGTCCTGGCGCCGGTAACGTCTGCCGATGGACTGGGCCTCGTCGTACTGCACGAACCAGTGCTTGCGCAGGGTGGCTTCGACCTCGTGGGCCAGCGCGGGAAGCGGGTCCTTCTTGCTCAGTGGGAGCACGGCCACCTTGATCGGTGCGATGAGGGGATGGAACCGCAGCACGACTCGGATGTCGTCCTTGTCCGGCTCTTCCTCGTAGGCGTCGGTGAGGAACGCGAGCACGCCGCGGTCCACGCCGCTCGAGGGCTCGATCACATAAGGCACCACGCTTTCCTGAGCCTCCTCGTCGAAGAATTTGAGGGCCTTGCCGCTGAACTCGGCATGTTGGGTGAGGTCGAAATCAGCCCGGTTCGCGACGCCCTCGAGCTCTCCCCAGTCCCAGGGGAACTTGAACTCGATGTCCGAGGTCGCCTTCGAGTAGTGGGAAAGCTCGTCCTTGTCGTGCTCGCGGATTTTGAGGCTCTCGGGCCGGATCCCGTGACTGGTCCACCAGTCGAAACGGGCCTGCACCCAGTGGCCGAACCACTGTTCGTCCTCGCCGGGCTTGACGAAGAACTCCAGCTCCATCTGCTCGAACTCCCGGACGCGAAAGATGAAACTGCCAGTCGTGATCTCGTTGCGAAAGGCTTTCCCTATCTGGGCGATACCGAAAGGGAGCTTCTTGCGGGTCGTGGTCTGGACGTTGTCGAAGTTGACGAAGATGCCTTGCGCGGTCTCCGGCCGGAGGAAGACTCGGGCGCCCTCGTCTTTCACGGGCCCGACATGCGTCTCGAACATCAGGTTGAACATACGGGGCTCGGTCAACTCGCCGCCACAATCGGGACATTTGCCGGCGTCCTCGAGGTGGTCGGGCCGGAATCGGTGATGGCACTCGCGACACTCCACCAGAGGATCGCTGAACCCCGCAACGTGGCCCGACGCCTCCCAAACCCGGGAGTGCATCAGGATCGCCGCGTCCAGGCCGACCACGTCGCCGCGCTCCTGGACCATGGATCGCCACCAGGCCGCCTTGACGTTGTTCTTCATCAGCACGCCCAGGGGGCCGTAGTCCCAGGTCGAGCCGAGTCCGCCGTAGATCTCGCTGGACGGAAAGATAAACCCTCGCCGTTTGGCGAGGGAGGAGAGCTTCTCTAACGTCACCTGACCGGGCTGGGCTGTGGTTGCCAAAGGGGACTCCTCAAAGGGGTGCTGCCAGCTATCGTAACAGGGGCCGACAGGTTGGAGCAAGGGTGCTGCACCGTGCCGGGCGCGGGCGCATCTGACCTGCATGGGGAACGTTTCGTTGAAGCTCGCGGCAACCGGCGCCGCGGTCGTGTTGGTGGTCGTCGGCTGTGGCGGCTCGGCGCGTCCGACGTCGACCGTGCCGCCCGCTAGCCTCGTTCCGGCCCCGACCGTCGCCACGCCGGCGCGGCCCTCCGTCGACCCGCCCCTGCCCGACACCAGCATCCACAGCGTCCCGCTGGAAGACGTGGTCTTCGATACCTTCGACGGCGGCTTTGTCCGTCTCTCCGACGCTCGACCCGAGCAGATCCGGGCCCTTCGCGATGCCATCCGTCCAATCTACGCCCCCCGCTACGAGGGCCCCGAGGGCGGAGACTGGCTTCGCCCGGACGACCTGGTGCTCGGCTATGAAGGGAACTCCGTCGCCTTCGCATATCCCATCAAGATGCTCAACTTCCACGAGATCGTCCACGACACCGTCGACGGCGTGCCGTTGCTCGCGACCTACTGCCCGCTCTGCGGCAGCGGCGTCGTCTACGATCGTCGGCTGGACGGCGAAACCCAGGTCTTCGGCAACACCAGCGCGTTGTTCGAAAACGACCTCGTGATGTTCGATCACGAGACGGGCTCCTACTGGTTCCAGACCGGCGGCGAGGCCATCGTCGGCGCGTTGACCGGACGGCGGCTCGACGTGCTCCCCTCCGCCATGTTGACCTGGAACGACTGGCTCGCCCTGCACCCGGACACTCGGGTGCTGTCCCGAGACCAGGGCTTCGCAAGGGCGCCCAGCTACGATCGCGACCCATTTGCCGGGTACGCGCAGCTGGTGGATGACGGCCGGTTTCCCTTCCCGCTCTCGACCGAGACGTTGGACGGCCGGCTTCGTCCCTCGACGGTGGTCGTATCGGTCAAAGTCGGTGGGACGGAGAAGGCGTACCCGGGCGCCGACCTGGACGGCGCTGCGATCAACGATGCCATCGGTGGGGAGCCCATCTTGGTCGTGTCACGAGATGGACTCACGGCCCGCACCTTTTCCAGGGATGTCGGCGGGAGGACGCTGACCTTCGAGTTGCGCGACGACCGCACCGTGGACCTGGAGACCGGGAGCGTGTGGGACGCCGCCGGTCGCGCTGTCGATGGTCCGTTGGCGGGGGAGGCGCTGCGGCCGCTGCCGGCGCGACGAGCCTTCTGGTTCTCGCTCTCGATCGCCGTCCCCGGCATCCCGATCTACCAACCCTAGCTGCTGGCCGCCAACGGCGGCGCGCTAGTGCTGTCAGGTAGGGCCGTGGGCGTGCACTGGCTCGGCTTCGATCGCAAAGCTCCTCCAGAAGAGGAAGCGGCTCTGCTCGACGTTGACCCACTTCGCCCATTTCATCAGGTTCAGCGAGACGAGGACTTTGACGCCCTGCGTCTCGACCGCGTGATAGCGTGAAGTGTTCTTGCCTTTGAGGTAGGTATCGACCGATACCTCGACTCGGCCGCCTCAGCCGATCGGTGGGATGAAGTCGATGGCGGCGATGCCGCCTCGCTCGCGGACGAGGTCGACGGCTTCGGTTGTGAGCGACAGTTTCAACATTCCACTTCCTGGCTAGGCGCTAACCTCTATGATGCAACGCGCGGGCAAATCGGTCCATCTAAGCCCAGGCTTCGTACAAGACACCGACCAGCAGCCCGAAAACCAGGTGAAGCATCAGGAACCCCATGAGCGCCTATTAGCCATATGATGCGAGCCTCGTGTCTTTGGGTTGCTGGCGCCGCCCACCGTCGGACCGATGGGTTGACACCGGCAAACTCGAGAACCACAATCGCTGGGCAGACCGAACAGGGGTCCTTCCCTATCCCTCGGCTCGTTGGAGTCTTCGATGCCCCCCGAATCAGTGAGCGCCGCTTCCGGTGACTCCGCCTCTGGTCCCGACCTGACCGTCGAGGACCTGCTCGACGTCTACCGGACGATGCTGGTGACTCGCGCGCTGGATGAGCGGGTCTACGTCCTGAACCGCCAGGGGAAAGTGCCCATCGTCGCCAGTTGCCAGGGTCACGAGGCAGCCCAAATAGCCAGCGTGCTCGCGATGGACCGAGAGCGGGACCTCTTCTTCACCTACTACCGTGACATCGCCGCGACCATCGCCCTCGGCCTCAGTATCAACGAGCTGATGCTGGGCTATATGGGGAAGGAAGGAGGCCCGTTTAGTGGGGGTCGACAGTTCCCCTACGGCGGGGCCGAGCCCGACCGGAGGATCATCAACACCTCGAACGTGGTTGGCACCCAGACACCCCACGCCGTCGGCGCTGCGCTGGCCTTCAAGATGCGGCAGGAGCCCGGTGTTGTCATCAACTACTTCGGCGACGGCGCCACCAGCGAAGGCGAGTGGCACGAGGGCATGAACTTCGCCGGGGTGCACAGGCTGCCCATCGTCTTCTTTTGTGAGAACAACGACTATGCGATCTCCGTCCCGCTGCGAAAGCAGATGGCCGTCGAATACATCGCCGAGCGGGCGTCCGCTTATGGAATGCCGGGCGTGACGGTGAACGGCAGCGACGTCCGCGAGGTCTACCAGGCGACCAGCGAGGCGGCGGCGCGCGCCCGCGATGGCGGCGGCCCCACGCTGATCGAGGCCAAGGTGCCCCGGCTGATGCCGCACACCACCGACGACGACGAGCGCCGCTACCGCTCTGCCCAGGAGCTCGAGGAACGCCACCAGCGGGACCCAATCCCACTCCTCCGCAAACTGCTCCAGAGCGAGGGCGTGCTGCCGGAAGAGCTCGACGCTCGCTTTCAAGAGCAGGTGGAGGCCGAGATCGACGCCGCGACCGAGTATGGCGACCAGGCCCCGCTGCCCGACCCCAGCACCTTCTACGACCACCTCTTCGCCTCCTGAGGACGCCATGCCCGCCAAGACCGTCATAGAGGCAGTTCGCGAGGCGATGCACGAAGAGATGCGCCGGGACGAGCGCGTCTTCGTCATGGGGGAAGACGTCGCCAATCGCGGAGGCGTGTTCCTGGCGACGCAGGAGTTCCTCGAGGAGTTCGGCGAAGAGCGAGTGATCGATACACCTCTCGCCGAGGCCGGCATCGTCGGAATTGCCGCAGGCGCCGCGATGAACGGGATGCGCCCCATCGCCGAGATCCAGTTCACCGATTTCATCTGGCCCATTGTCAACCAGCTTGTCGGCGAGATCGCCCGCACGCGTTACGGCTCCAACGGCGCTCTCGGGGTGCCGATGGTCGTGCGCAGCCCCTACGGCGGAGGCGTTCGCGGCGGCCTCTACCACTCGCAGAGCGCCGAAGGCTTCTTCGCCCACTGCCCAGGCCTGAAGGTCGTCTGTCCGGCCACGCCCTACGACGCCAAGGGCTTGCTGAAGTCAGCGATCCGTGACGACGACCCGGTCCTGTTCTTCGAGCACAAGCGCTCTTACCGCCTGGTCCGGGGCGAGGTCCCGGACGGCGAGTATACGCTCCCTATCGGCGTCGCCGACGTGAAGCGGGCCGGCAACGACATGACCCTGGTGACCTATGGGCTCGTGCTGCACTACGCGCTCGAGGCCGCGGAGGAGGTCGCGAGCGAAGGGATCGACGTCGAGGTGGTGGACCTGAGGACGGTCCGGCCCCTGGACGCCGAGACGGTCCTCGCCTCGGTGCGCAAGACCAACCGGGCCCTCATCGTCCACGAGGACAATCTGACAGGGGGCGTCGGAGCCGAGGTCGCGGCTATCGTTGCGGAGCACGCCTTCGACACGCTCGACGCGCCGGTGACGCGGCTCTGCGGGCCCGACGTGCCCGCCATGCCATTCGCCTCGAACCTCGAGGCCATGTTCCTGATAGACAAGGACAAGATCGCCCACGCGATCCGCGAGCTAGCGGCCTACTAACGGAGTCAACCGGTGCGCATCGATCTTCCACAAGTCGGTGAGTCGGTAACCGAAGGCGTCATCGTCAAATGGCTCAAGCGGCCGGGCGAGGCCGTGAAGCGTTACGAGTCCCTCGTCGAAGTCGAGACCGACAAGGTCGCGATGGAAGTGCCCTCTCCGGTCGCTGGCACGCTCTCCCGGATCCTGGCCCAGGAGGGTGAAACCGTACCCATGGGCCATCCGATCTGCGACATCGAGACCTCTGACGCGCCTTTCGAAGTCGCCTCCGCGGAAGTTGAAGAAGACACCACCGGTCACCTGATCGAGCCGACCGGGGTGGTCGGCCCGACCGGCGTGCTGGAAGAGGGGATCGAACCTCCCCGACAAACACGAGCCGCACGGCTTTCGCCCCTCGTTAAGAAACTGGCCGACGAGCATGGCGTGCCCCACGAAGACCTGGAAGCGTTGACCGGCAGTGGCGCCGGCGGCCGAGTTACCAAAGAGGACGTCTTGCGCTATGTCGAGTCGCGCTCGGCCGCGCCCGCGACCCCCGCCGGCGTTGCCGAAGACGAAGAGTCGGTGCCGCTGACAGCCGTCCGACGGCGCATCGCCGACCACGTCGCCGAGGCCGCTCGGAGGCCGACGGCGTGGACGATGGTGGAGGTTGACGTCACGCGGCTGGTGGCACTCCGGGAGGCGTCGAAAGACATCTTTCGCGAACGCGAGGGCGCTGAGCTCACCTATCTTCCGTTCGCCGTGCGGGCGGTGGCCGAGTCCCTGGCCGAACACCCCATGCTCAACTCGACCTGGGGCCACGACAAGGTGCTGCTCAAGCGCCGATTGAACATCGGCATAGCCGTGGCCGCTCCGCAGGGACTCGTCGTACCGGTCATCAAGGACGCGGCGGGCCTTGGTGTCACGGCCCTGGCGAAGGCGGTGTCCGACCTCAGCCAAAGGGCCAGGGAGAACAGTCTGACGCTACCCGACGTTCAGGGGGGCACCTTCACCGTAAACAACACCGGCGCGCTGGGCTCGGTCGTCTCCCAGCCGTTGCTCAACGGACGCGAGGCCGCGATCATGACCACGGAGGCCATCGTCAAGCGGCCGGCGGTCGTCGTCGACGCGGTCGCGGTACGGTCTATGATGAACCTCTGTCTCACCTTCGACCATCGAATTCTGGATGGCCGTGAGGCTGGGGCCTTCCTGCAAAGCGTGAAGGCCCGGCTCGAAGCCATGGGCCCTGAGATGGCGATCGATTGAGGTATGAGAGAGTGGCGCTGGGGGCGGAGCCCCTTTGGCAGGGGTTGAAGGGGATGTGCCCCTTCTCTTGTGAAAAACCCGAAGGGCTACCTTGAACCCCCTGAAGGGGGTTTGGGGGTGTTCCCCGAGCGACTCGGGGTCCCGATCTTCGCTCAGCCGATGGCGCACAGGAGTAGTGCTCGAATTTCACGGACAAAGAAGTCGCATACATCAACTCGCAACGACTAGTCCGCTTGGCGACGGTCTCGAAGGAAGGACAGCCTGACGTTGCGCCCGTGGGCTTCCGCTTCGATGGGCAGGTCTTCATCGTCGGCGGGTTCAACATCGCCCGGACGCTGAAATATCGAAACGTCAAGGCCAACCCCCATGTGGCTCTCGTCATAGACGACCTCGAGACCATCGATCCGTGGCGCCCCAGAAACGTCAAGGTCCATGGTCTCGCTGAAGTGGTGGAGGAGCCTGGGAAAGACGCATACTTGCGGATCGCGCCTGAGCGCCACTGGAGTATGGGCCTCGAAGACCAGGTGTTGGAAGGTGGGCGGCCGATCATGCGCAAGGTCGACTGGCGCCGTTCGTCGTAGAAAGGAAACGCAAATATGACTTCGAAACAGCAGATCGTGCTGGCCGGCGCGGCCCGCACGCCCATGGGCAGGTTCGGCGGCGGCCTCTCGACCGTCCCCGCGCCCGCCCTCGGCGCCAGAGCCATCAAGGGTAGCCTCGAAAAGGCCAACATGCAGCCCGACCAGATTGACTACACCATCATGGGCAACGTCCTCCAGGCCGGGGTCGGCCAGGCCCCCGCGCGCCAGGCTGCTCTCGCCGCCGGCGTGCCCGACACCTCCTCGGCCCTCACCGTCAACAAGGTCTGCGCGTCGGGACTGACCTCCGTCGTCCTCGCCGCCCAGGCCATCCAGTGCGGCGACGCCGACGCGGTGATGGCGGGCGGCATGGAAAACATGAGCCTCGCGCCCCATATGATCGTCAACAGCCGGACCGGCTTGCGCATGGGGAACGTCGACGCCATCGACCACATGGTGAGCGACGGTCTCTGGTGCGCCTTCGAGAACCGGCACATGGGAGGCTCCGCGGAGGCTATCGCCGACAAGTACGGCATCACGAGGGAAGCGCAGGACGAGCTGGCCCTCCGCAGCCACCAGCGCGCCGTGGCCGCTGCGGGCGAGGGGGCCTTCGACGGGGAGATTGTGCCGGTGGAGGTCAGGCAGCGTCGGGAGACCGTCACCATCGACCGCGACGAGGGCCCGCGACCCGACAGCTCACTGGAGTCGCTGGCGCGGCTCAAGGCCGTCTTCCCACCCGGCGACACCGTCACCGCCGGGAACGCTTCCCAGATCACCGACGGCGCGGCGAGCATGGTCGTCCTCTCCGGGGCCCGGGCCGATGAGCTCGGCGTCAAGCCGCAGGCCTCCATCCTCGGCTACGCCCACGCCGCCATCGAGCCCGCCTGGCTCTTCGACGCTCCCAGCCTCGCCGTCCGCAACCTGCTCGAGAAGACCGGCACGAGCCTCGAGGACTACGACCTGATCGAGGTGAACGAGGCCTTCGCGTCGCAGATGCTCGCCAACGCGGCGGTCCTCGACTGGGACTGGGACCGCGTCAACGTTAACGGTGGCGCCATTGCTCTGGGCCACCCCCTGGGCGCAAGCGGTGCGCGCATCCTGGTGACGCTACTCCATGCGATGCAAGCCCGGGGCGCGAAAAAGGGCATGGCGGCCCTGTGTCATGGCGGCGGCGGCGCGGTCGCGGTTGCGGTCGAGGCCCTGTGAGCCTCTAGACGCTCTTGGCCAGCGCCCGGCCCAGCGCCGCGACACCCCGGTCGATCTCGTCCAGCGAGTTGTAGCCGAAGGTGAGCCTGGCGTTCTGCTCCCCGCTTCCATCGCTGTGATACCGGGTCCCCAGGTTGAACGCGACTCCTTCCTCTGCCGCGGCTTCCATCAGTCGCTTGCCATCGACCTCGGGCGCGAGGTCCAGCCAGATGAAGAAGCCGCCGACGGGGTCGCGCCAGCTCACCCATGGCGCGCAATACTCTCCCAGGGCGGTGGTCATCCGATCGCGCTTCTTCCGGTAGAGCGCGACCAGCTCCTCGATATGCGGCTCCAGCTTCCCCGCCTCGATGTAGTCCGCCAGCGCGAGGGCCATCAGCGGGCTTACACCCAGGTCCTCGCGCATCGCCTCGGCGCCCTTGACGATGTCAAGATGCCCCGCTGCCCAGCCGAGGCGGACCCCCGGCGCGAAGATCTTGCTAAAGCTTCCGGCCTGGACTACGAGCCCGGCGTTGTCCATCGAGAACAGTGACGGGGGCGGTTGGCGGTCGAACTGGAGGTCTCGATAGGTATCGTCCTCGATGACGACGAACCGATGCTCGTTCATGAGATCGACAAGCCGGTGGCGCCGTTCCAGCGACATGGTTACGCCAGTCGGGTTGTGACAGGTCGCGATCGTGTAGAGGAGCTTCGCGCTGCGTCCCTCTGCTTGCAGCTTTCCGAGGGCTCGCTCCAGCGCTTCGATTTCGATGCCGTCCTGGTCCATGGGGACCGAGACCAGATTCACTCCGTACAGCCTCCCCGCACGGAGAATCGAGCCGAAGGTTGGGGCCTCGACGATGAGCGTGTCGCCAGGGGCCAGAAGCGCGCGACAAATAAGCGACATGGCCGAAAAGCTGCCCGAGGCGAACAGCACCTGCTCCGGCGCGATCTCGCGGCCGTCGTAGCGCTGGGCGCGCTTCACGACGTACTCCCGAAGGCCTTCCATGCCCCCGTAGCCGCTGTACTGGAGAGCCCGGTTCGGGTCTCGTCGTAAGGCCCGCTCGACTCCGGCGATCAGCTCGTCGACTGGGAAATGGTCGGGGTCGGGAAGGCCGCCCTGGAAGCTGACCTCCGCCGGCCGGCGAACGAAGACCGAGGGGACGTCGAGTCCCGCTCGGGCAGCAGGGTTCAGGAGGTCTCGTACGCGTTCTTGGGAATCCATCGGATATAATAGCCGCCGTCCCCGAATAAGCGGAAAGTATAGCAGAGCGCTTTGGTGGTGGTTCGAGGAGGGCTCGTGGCCAGTATCGAAGAAGAGGTGGGAGCGTTGCTCGCGGAGCGTCGCCTCACCATCGCCACCGCGGAATCGACAACGGGGGGCTATATCGGCCACCTGCTCAACAACGTCCCGGGGAGCTCCCGATACTACATCGGGAGCGTGGTCGCCTATAGCAACAGCCCCAAGATACAGGTCCTCAACGTCCCGGAAGACACGCTCAAGGGGAACGGATCGGTGAGCGCGCAGACCACCCTCGCCATGGCCGAGGGCGTGCTGGAGCTGATGGGCGTTGACATCGGCATCAGCGAGTCCGGCGTAGCGGGGCCCGGCGGCGGCACCGGACAGCACCCCGTCGGCACGGTATTCATCGCCATCACCGCTCGCGACGGTTATCAGCTTGCCGAGCGCAACGTTTGGCAAGGCGACCGCATCTCATTCAAACAGCAGACCGCTCAGGCTGCCCTCGAAATGGTGCGGCACTACCTGAACCGGGATACGGGCCAGCCCCAGCCCAAAGGGTAGAGGCCGGAGCAGGCCCCCAGTCTCTGCTATAATGCCGCCCAAGGAGTTGTCCGCGAGGTGGCGCGGGTGGGTCCTATTCAGGCTAGGCGGCAGCCTTTCTTTCCTTATCGGTGCTGGCCGTGCCTGTTGGGGTGCCGTGGGAGGAGGGCTTTATGGTGACCATGCAAAGCTCGACGCTGGCCCCTCCTGATGACCGCTTCTTCCTCGCCCTGAAGAGAGCCGGCTCCTCCCTGCTTATCCTCGATTACGATGGCACCCTGGCCCCCTTTCGCGTGAAGCGGGATGAAGCGGTCCCCTACGTTGGAGTCCGCGAGGCCCTCGTCGTCATTGGCGGCCGTCCGCGCACCCGAGTGGTCGTCGTCACAGGCCGGGCGCTGAGCGAGATCGTTCGCCTGCTCGGCGTGCAGCCCCTGCCCGAGATATGGGCATCCCATGGCTGGGAGCATCGCAGCCCCAACGGCGACGAGACCCCGTTTCCTCTGCCCAAAGGAGCACGCGGGGCCCTCGACCAGGCCTTGCAGCGCGCTGTGACCGCGGGCCTCGGATCGCGGTGCGATGTGAAGCCCGCCAGCGTGGCCCTGCACTGGCGGGGGGTGTCAGCAGAAAAGGCTGCATCGATCGAGCAGCGCGGCAGGGATCTCTGGGGACCCATCGCAGGTGAAAACGGCCTCGAGATACACTCCTTCGATGGCGGCGTCGAGCTTCGGGTGCCGGGTCGAGACAAGGGCACCGCTGTACGGTCGATTGTCGACGCCGCCGACCCTGACACGGTGGTCGCCTTCCTTGGCGACGACGTGACCGACGAAGACGCTTTTCGGGCCTTGCCCGACGCTGCTCTGAGTGTCCTGGCGCGCGGCGAAGCGAGGCCCACCGCTGCCAAGAGCTGGCTGCGGCCTCCCGCAGGGCTGCTGGCGTTTCTGCGCCGATGGGCTGCAGCGACGGGAGGCGATGCTTGATGCGACGACCCCGCCGCCTGGTCGTGGTCTCCAACCGTGTGCCGCAGGCCCCCCACCTGGTGCCGGCCGGCGAACGCCTGGTCTCGACCAGCGGGCTGGTCAATGCACTGAGACCGGCGCTGCGCAAACACAAGGGCGTCTGGTTCGGCTGGAGCGGCAAGTCCAATAGCCCGGGGAAAGATGTTCCACCCACGGTCTCGAAGGCCGGCCCCATCGAGCTGGTCACCATCGACCTCTCGCGTAGCGACCTGAACCTGTACTACTCTGCCTTCTCCAATCAGACCCTCTGGCCACTGCTGCACAGCTTCCCGGAGCGTGTAGTGATACGCGAAGACGCCTACCGCGCCTACCAGCGGGTGAACCGCCGCTTCGCCGAAGCGCTGATGCCAACGCTCCAGAAAGGCGATGTCGTTTGGATCCAGGACTATCATCTCTTCCTGGTCGGCCAGGAGCTTCGGAAGCTGGGATGGCAGGGGAAGCTCGGCTTCTTCCTTCACATCCCGTTCCCGCCCAGCGAGGTCTTCGCGATCCTGCCGTGGGCCAAGGAAGTGCTGGAGAGCCTGACCGCATATGACCTGATCGGACTGCATACGACCCGCTATGCCCACAACCTCATCGATACGCTCGTGACCGAGCTAGGAGGCGTGGCGAGCGGCAACCGCTTCTCCAACGCCGAAGGCAGCGTATCGGTCGGCGCGTACCCTATCGGCATCGACGCAGACGATTTCGCCGCCTGGAGCGCGGAGGAAGAGAGCCAGGAGATCGGCAGGCTCCTGCGCCGGATGCCCCATCGTCAGATGGTGATCCTGGGCGTCGACCGCCTCGACTACACGAAGGGCGTCCCCGAGCGACTCCTGGCCTTTGAGCGTCTCCTCGAGCGGTTCCCCTCCTTCCGCGGCCAGGTCAACCTGGTCCAGATCTCTGCCCCGACCCGGGGCCAGGTGCCGGAATACGTCGAGGTCCGGAACCGGGTGGACCAGTTGGTAGGGAGGATCAACGGGAGATTCGCCCAGGCCGGCTGGCTTCCCGTCTACTACATGTACCGTGCCTACTCGCAGCAGGAGCTGGCGATGCTCTATCGGCGCACCGACGTCTCGCTGGTGACGCCGTTACGGGATGGCATGAACCTGGTCGCTAAGGAGTTCGTCGCCGCTCAGGACGACGATCCCGGCGTGCTGGTGCTCTCCAAGTTCTGCGGGGCCGCGGAGACGATGCAGGATGCTATCATCGTCAACCCTTACGACATCGAGGGGATGGCGACCGCGCTCCAGCAGGCTCTCCAGATGCCCCTTGAGGAGCGTCGAACGCGCTGGGAGGCGCTCCTCCAAGACGTCCGAAAGCATACCGCCAGGTTCTGGTGCGACAGCTTTGTGGCCGACCTGATGGGCGGCGGGGCTCAAGAAGACCGGGCGGCGAGACCAGCGGCTGGTTAGACTGCCGCCTCGGCGCCGATGGAGTCGTCGTGGCCTGGGGCAGAGCCCTTGGCCTCGGACCCCGCTAGCGTCTTGACGATCGCCAGTTCGTCGCGAAGGAGCCGTGGCAGCAGGAACTTCGCGCGAACCCGTTCCCGGCCCGCCTTGCCGAGCGCGACCCGTTCATCTTCGTTCGACAACAGATAGTCGACCTTGGCCGCACATTCCTCGACGCTGTTGACCAGGAAGCCGCCCTCCCCAGAAACGATCTGGAGCCGAATGCCCCCAACATTTCCGGCGACGACGGGAGTGCCCTTCCACAGGGCCTCCGTGACCGTGAGGCCGAAGCCCTCTTTCGTCGACTTCTGAAGGATTACCTGGCTCAGCGCCTGAAAGGGATTCACCAGGTCGGTGAGGTCGGTGATGATGTTGACGTCCGGCACGCCGCTGACCGCCTCTTCGAGCTCGGCGAACATCACGTGGCCCTCGGGGTCGTCGTCGGCGAAGTTCCCCAGCATCGCCAGTTGGAGCGCTGGATGCTTCTCCTTGAGCATTCGGAAGCAGGCGACAACACCCAGCGGGTCTTTCCATGGGTCGAACCGAGAGACCTGGGAGATGAAGGGCCGGTCGGGGTCGATGCCGTAGTTGGCGACCACCGCTCGCGCTTCGTCCTCCGGCATCGGCATGTTCTTTGGGGTCAGCGGGTCGATCGCGGGTGCGATTATCTCGATGCGAGGCACCGTCAGCCCGGGGCCCACGAAGTCAGCGGTGCTAAAGATGGCGGCGTCGTAGCCGTTGACCATGTCGCGGATCCGGCCCCACGCGTCGCGGTCGGGTTCGGACGTATCGATGTGGCAGCGCCAGACCCACTTTGCCCCCGTCGGCGGGGCGAACTGCCGAAGGCCGGCAGGCTGTGGGTCGTGGATGAACACCACGTCGTAGTCCCAGGCGTTGGCGCCGGCCTTCCCCTTGTTCCACTCCATGTAATGGGCCCAATCGCTCTCCTCGAAGTGGCGGACCGACCCTTGAAGGGCGTTGTGCAGCTGCTTCGTGTGGCTGAAAAAGCGGTCGTTACCCTCGATGACCAGCCAGGTCGCGTCGATCCCGACATCTCGGTAGAGCGGGATGATCGAGCGCAGGATCTCGGCGACTCCGCCGCCGTAGGCCGTCGCGTTGACGTGGGCTACCCGAGCCCCCTTCAGGTCCTTCGCGAGCAACCGGACTTCATCGTAGATTCCATCGGCCAAAATGGGCCTGTAGGCTTCCAGCGATTTCTCGCCGACTTCGACTATCTGCATCGCCGCTCCATATCCCCAATTTTATGGCACGAAAAAACCAGTCGAGCTGGTCGCCCCTTTCGGGAGCGAGAGCCGGACTGGCCGTGTGCTCCACGCCTGTGGGGCTGCGCTCTAGCCTTCGCAACCCCGTTACCAGCGTGCGTTCACGATACCTAAAACAATCCTACGTGATTCCTTCGTGGAATGCTAGACGATTCTCGCAACAGGTGGTGAAAAGGAAGCCGGAGTGGCGTCCGGTGGGAATCAGGACTCCGCGCGAAGCCCTGCGATCTCCCGATCGATGGACTCGACAGCCAGGTAGTCCTCGTCGCAAATCTTGTAACAACGGGCGATATACAGCTCGGAGAGCTTTCGCCCGCTGTCCTGGGGTAACCGTGCCGCCGCGGTGAGCTCGGCGACCTTGTACTTCGCGGCGAGATGAGCGCCCAACCCCTCAATCTCGCCGACCGTCTCTTCCGCGAGGGCGTCGTCGCCACCTTCCACCGCGTAACGCAGCTTGCCGAGGCGCTTGGTGAGCTCGCCCAGCTTGTCGCGGTCACTCATGAGCCCGAACAGGACGTCGTCCACGGTCGAGTCGCTCGGCTCAATCAACTCGTTTTCCTGCGGCAAGTTGCCGATATGGGTCGAATACGCCCGCAGATACTCCTGGGCGGCGTCGGACACCTGGGCGAGCATCACCTGGACGTTGGAGGTGTCGACGGTGCCCAGGTTGATCACGTCGTCGTCCCGATTCTCCGCGAGTCGCTTCAGGTAATCGAGTCCTTCGACGCGCTCGGGGACCGGCGGTAACGGTATCGCGGACACGGACTCGATGTCGGCCATCGAAATCTTGGACGCGAACATGGGAGGCATGTACTTCGCCAGGTCGATGGCGATCGGAGGGACGACGAGGTAGGTCGCGAAGATCTCGTCGTGTTTCTGGCCATCCCGCACATAAGCGAGTGCGTGCCCCTTGGGCTCCGCGCTGTTGCCTCGCTCGAAGTCGAGGAGCATGTTACTCCTTATGGGAGCCGCTTCCGGCTATCATAGCATGCTCCTGGGCCTCACCGGGGAATGATCGGCAGCACCACGTGCGAGGGCCTGCCCGAGTCGTGGTATACGGTCTGCAGGGCGGGCACAAGGCGGGTCTCGGTGGCCGGGTCCCCGCCGGTGTTGGCGTTGCGATCGAAGCGCGGGAAGTTGCTCGAGGAGACCTCCAGACGGATGCGATGACCCGTTCGGAAGAGGTTGCTCGTCCCGAGCAGGTCGATAGTGAACCCGTACTCGCGTCCTGGCTCCATCAGCTCAGGCCGCTCCAGCGAGTCGCGGTAGCGGGCGCGGACGATATTGTCTGCCAGATTCAACGCGTAGCCGTCGGGAGAGACGTCGACGAGCTTGGCCGTGAAGTCGGTGTCGACGGCCGTGCTCGAGGCAAAGAGTTTCACCGATATTGGCCCGGTGACCTCCACGTCCTGAGTGAGAGGAGGCGTCGAGTAGACGAGGACGTCGTGCCTGCCCTCCACCGGTCGTTGATCGTACGCGCCGCCACCGGGCATGGTTCCGCCACCGCGCGTTGGGACCGGGTCACGCGGGTCGTAGGCATAGGAGTCCGACGGCTCGTCGCCAGGGGCTTCGGGACTCAGTGTGCCGTCACCGCCATCGCTGTTCGCGCTGCCGCCGCTGTGGAAGTAGTAGCTCGTGAACCGGGTTCCCGGCAGCGGCCAATCGCTGGCGGGCTGCCACTCGCCGGCGCCAATGGTGAACACGGTGAGCGGCGGGTCCTCGGCCACGCCGTTGTCGACGCCCTTCATCCAGTGGTCGAACCAGCGAAGCGTCTGGCCGTCCAGGTCCTGGACTGCGCCCAGCGAGTGAATCCCGAACGCGTGGTCTCCCTGGGCTGGACCGAACAACGGCGTCGTATGCGACCACGGCCCCATGATGAGCCGCTGGTGCTTGCGGGCCAATTCCGAGCCGCCGTTGGACCGCATGCCGGTGAAGTTCAGCAGCGTGCCCTTCGTGAAAAGGTCGTACCAGCCGCCGATGGCGAGCACCGGCACCGTGATGCGCTCATGAAACCGAGCCACGTTCCAGCGCGACCAGTACTCGCCGTCGCTGGGGTTGGCGAGCCAATCGCCGTAATAGCCGGCGAGTCCCGTCTCCAGGAAATCGGGGAAGTCGTTCAACGGGAGGCGCCGCATGACGTTCGCGGCGTCGTCGACGTCGCGCATCACCCTGTGCATCAACTCGACCTTCCGCTCCGCCGGCAGGTCGAGGCGCGTGATGCCGGTGAGGCCGAGGTTGTTCAGCGTCCAGGCAAGCACGAACCCCAGGCAGAAAGCGCCCGACTGGTAGAACCAGCCGTCGTGGTAGTTGCAGTCGGTGACCGCTGGGACGATCGTCACAAGGTGCGGCGGCTGGCTCGCCGCCGCCAGCCATTGCGTCGCGCCGACGTAGGAGGGGCCGAACATGCCGACCTTGCCCGTCGACCAGGGTTGCGCCGCGGCCCATTCCACGCTGTCGTAGCCGTCGTCCATCTCGTGCAGGAAGGGGTAGAAGTCGCCGTCGGAGGCGAAGCGTCCTCGACAGTCCTGCAGCAGCACGACGTACCCCGCCGAGGCGAGCCGGACGGCCGGATTACCCTGGCCGTTGGCCATCGACTTGTCATAAGGAGTGCGGCTCAGCAGCACCGGATACTTGCCGTCCTCGGCGGGCCGGTACATGTCGGCGCGAAGGACCGTCCCGTCGCGCATGGGGACCTCCACGTTCGGGATCACATGGACAGGGCTGCGAACCGACATGGCATCCTCCTCGCCGGCTTATTCGGGGCGCCGGAATTATAGCGACGCCGTGAACCGCGCGTCGAGTCCTCGGGACTCCCGTGGCTCCGGCGCCGCGACATTCCCATCGACGCTGGAAGCCGCTATCATGGTTTGGCCCGCGTCAACCCCTCCTGGAACAGCGAGCGACGACCCCGCATGACCAAAGGCGATATCGTGTTGATCAGAACCTCTCGTGGCGATCCCGGTATACGTCGCATCTGGGACGAAACGGTTACCCCACCCTTCGTCTGCCATGAAGAGTATTGGCAGCGCTGGGAGCGCCAGGATATCAAGCCCATCTGCTGGCAGGTGGATACCCACCATCTCTTCCAACCCGACGTGAAGCTACAGCACGAGCTGGAAGACGCCGCCACGGCTGCCCGGGCCGGCGACGAGGTTGCCGCGGCACGGCTCAGCGAGCTCTGGAGCCAGGCCAAGCCCTACTCCGGTTAGCTTTCGAGTCGATGGGTGGCCCTAATGAAGTTGCTGTTTCGGCTCGGGAACCCCTTCGTTACCCTGCTCCTTCGATCTCCCCTGCACTGGACCATCAGCGGCAGTTTCATGCTCATCACCGTTGAAGGACGAAAAACGGGCCGTTCCTACACAACCCCCGTGAACTACGTTCGGGAGGGAAACACGGTGACCCTGGTCTGTAGAGCATTCCGGAGGTGGTGGCGCAACCTGAAAGGCGGCGCTCCGGTCGCGCTGAGGATCAAGGGACGCACGCTTCGGGGCATGGCGGAGGTTATCGGCGAGCCCGGGTCCATCGATTCCGACCAGCTCCACGCCTACTACCGGCGGGTGTCCCCAATGCCCGTTCCCCGAAGCGCCGCGGTAAAAATGGCCCGTGTCACCGTTCTCCTTCGGGTACAGCTTGACGAGGCCGCCCTGGACCAGGACGGGGTATACTGAGGGGCGAACGCTTTCCGAGGAGCATGATCCGATGGCCGACCGGCCGGAGTTGCAGATCGTCTACTGCGTCGAGTGAGGTTATCTCCCCGACGCCGTCAGTATGACGGAGAAGCTGCTCAAGGAATTCCATCGCAAGCTGGGAGCGGTGAAGCTCGTCCCCGGAGGCAAGGGCTCCTTCGAGGTCTCCATCGACGGGACGACGGTGTTCTCCAAGCTCGATCTTGGGCGGTTCCCCGCGCTGACCGAGCTTCGTGACGCGGTGAAGGCGGCCTAGCCGCTGCGCTCCCCGCCGAGCTTCTTCTCGACACGGGAAAGCTTCTCCTCGAGCCTCGACTGGGCTATCGTCATCGTGAGGTCGCCCCGCGTTCGCTCGAGCACGCCGCGTACCATGTCGGTGGTCCGACGCAGGTTTCCGGTCAGGGCGTCGGGGAAGTCGATGGTGACCAGCACGTCGTAGATGTCGTCCATCGAGGTCAGTATCTCCTCGGAACGGCTGACCAGCCCTCGCCGCAAGTGGTCCAGGACCTCGCGCCGCATCTCGCTTGCCGCCTCCGCGAGCCCGTTCAGGTAGGCGCTGTTCACAACCCCCAGCGACTCGGGACCGGGGACCGGCTTGCCCGAGACAAGCGCCAGGGTAATGGACGCCTCTGTGAACTCCTTCTCCGCGGTCTCGACGTAGCCCGTGTAGCGGAGCTCGGGATGGTCGGCTATCGCTATCGTGATCTCAGATAGCATTCCCCCGGCGGTGGCGAGTAGGTCCTGCGCGCTCTCGAACTCGCCGCGGTGCACCGCGCGGATGGCGTTGGCCGAGTTGCGGACGACCTGCCGGGTCAAGGGGTAGGCGGCCTCTCGGGCCTGATGCTTCAGGGCGAGCTCGCCGCGGATGCGCTCGGCGATGTCCTGGATGTCTGAAGTTGGAGAGTCGGACATCGGTTCGTTTACAGATCGTTGAGGGGTTCGGGCATTGTACCGTCTCGGGCGGCGTCGATCATTTCCTGGGCCTCCCTGGGCATCTCGACACCGAGCTGGCCCAGACGCTCCTCTGTCCAACGGCCGATGTTCCGCGGGTCCTTGTAGTAGTCGTCACCTGCCGACATACCCGGGGGCCCCGAAGCCTCCCAGACGCCGGCCATCGTCTTGTGGTGCGCGAACGAAGAGATGGCCCGCTCCAGGTCCTTGCCGCCGCAATGCCCGCAGGTGACCCCCTTCGGGTCGGAGACCTTCCTCACGAACACCGACGTCCGGCGGCTGCACGAGGAGCAGCGGTACTCATAGACCGGCACGGGACACCCCCGCGCTAGAAATCATCGTCGTCTCCCATCCCGTCGAAGCCACCGTCGAGATCGTCGGGCATCTCGCCGGCCTCCATTCGCCCCACCATCTCCTCGAACTCGGGGCCCATGTCCTCGCCCGATTCCCCTCCCATCTTGCGCATCATCTCGGCCATCGCCCTCGGGTCCGACTCGTCCATTCCGCCGCCAAAATCGTCGCCGAGGTCGTCCATTCCGCCCGATGACTTGTGAATCGCGACCCGAGAGATGAGCCTTGAAAGGTCGTGGCCGCCGCAGTGCTGACAGGCGGGCTCGGTCTCGGCGGCGAAGGAGCGGACCAGCACCGCCGTCTTCTTGCGGCAGTCGGAGCAGCGATACTCGTAGACGGGCATTTCTCTCCAGTAGACGAAGCTCATTGTAGCACGCGCAACGGGGGCGGAAGCCCAACCGTCACCCCGAGCGGAGCGAAGGGTTTCCCCTCCGGGCTCGTTGACTTCCTCACGGGGTCATGCTAGCTTCACGCAATCCCACACCTGAAGGGGAGTAAACCGATGCGAGCCGTTGTCGTCACCGAGCCCGGAGGGCCGGAGGTCTTAGAGGTCCAGGACATCGAGGAGCCCACGCCGGGTCCCGACGATCTCCTGGTCGACGTCAAGGCGACGGCCCTCAACAGGGCCGACCTGGCCCAGCGCGCCGGTCGCTATCCCGGCCCCAGGGGTGTCCGCTCCGACGTACCCGGCCTGGAGATGGCGGGCGTTGTCTCGGCGGTTGGCGATCGCGTTTTCGGCTATGCCGAGGGGGACCGGGTCTTCGGTCTCCTCGGCGGCGGTGGGTACGCCGAGCGAGTCGTCACCCACCACGCGATGGTCGCCCGCATTCCTGAACGACTCGGCTACGAGGAGGCCGCCAGCATCCCCGAAGTGTTCCTCACCGCCTACGACGCCCTGTTCAACTGGTGTGGGCTCGCGATGGGCGACCGTGTGCTTATTCACGCCGCCGGGAGCGGCGTCGGCGTCGCCGCGATTCAGTTGGCCCGGAACGCCGGCGCCTTCAGCTTCGGGACGGCGGGCTCCGGGGCCAAGCTGGCAAAGGCAGCCGACCTCGGGCTCAACGTGGGCATCGACTACCATGTCGATGACTTCCAGCAGGTGGTGGAGCGTGAGACGGATGGCGAGGGCGTGAACGTTGTCCTCGACGTGATCGGAGCCCCGTACTGGGAGCGCAACCTTGCCTCGATGGCGGTGCGCGGCCACATGGTGCTCGTTGGCTCCCTGGGCGGCGGCAAGCTCGAGACCAGCATCGCCGCACTCATGCCCAAGAGGCTCACTGTCCACGGGACGGTCCTTCGCGCAAGGGCCGTCGAGGAGAAGATTGCGCTGACCAATCAGTTCAAGCGGCACGTCCTACCCCTCATCGAGGCAGGGAGCCTGGCGCCGGTTGTCGACCGCGTCTTCCCGCTGGCCGAGGCTGCCGAGGCGCACCGCTACATGGAAAGCAACGCCAATCTCGGCAAGATCGTTCTGGCGGTAGGTTAGGACATGCGACAGCCGCACGATAGAGGGGGCTGGCCCACCGACGAGCCCATCGACCGCGCCGAGCACGAGTGGATGGACTGGGAGCGACACGCCCTCGTGCTGGTGCACACGCTGATGATCAAGAAGGTCATGACATCGGACCAACTTCGCCAGGGAATCGAAGCGCTGTCGCTGGACCAGTACGAGTCCCTGGGCTACTTCGAGCGTTGGGCGAGTTGCCTCGAGGCGCTGCTTGTCAACCGGGGAATCGTGACGAAAGACGAAATCAACCAGGCGGTGAAGACAGTCGAGCGGAGGTGGGGTTAGCGATGCCGGACGAGACCGGCTTCCAACCAGGCGACCGGGTCCGCATTCGCGGCGGCACCCCCGCCGGCCACCATCGCACGCCGGCGTACGTCAAGGGCAAGACCGGGTGGGTTGAGGCTCTCTGCGGTCACTTCCCCAACCCCGAGACCCGCGCGAAAGGCCACTCGGGCCTGCCGGCGATCGCCCTGTACCGGGTAGGACTTATGCAGTCCGATCTCTGGCCCGGATACGATGGGCCCGCGAAAGACACGCTGTGCGTCGACCTGTTCGAGCACTGGCTCGAGCCGGCCTGACGCCGAGGTGGAGACGATGAGCGACGACCACGACCACGACGCCCAGCCGCACCCGGGAGTTCACCCAAATCTCGAGCTCAGTGAGGGCGCGAAGCGTGTCCTGGCACTGGAAGACCTGCTCGTGGAGAAGGGCGTCCTCACGCGCGATGAGATCCTGCGGGGCGTTGACGAGCTCGGAACGCGGAGCGCCTCCGACGGCGCGCGAGTCGTGGCCCGGACCTGGGTCGACCCCGGGTTCAAGAAACGGCTCCTCGTGGACCCGAAGTCGGCTCTTCAAGAACTCGGGATCACCTACCCCGAGGTGTCCGAGCTCACCGTCGTCGAGAACACCGACGAGGTCCACCATCTCGTGGTCTGCACCCTTTGCTCGTGCTACCCCGGCGCGCTGCTGGGGCTGCCGCCCGACTGGTACAAGAGTCTCGCCTATCGATCGAGGGCCGTAAACGACCCGCGTGGAGTCATGCGCGAGTTCGGGCTCGAGCTCGAAGACGGCGTGGCCGTGAAGGTGCTCGATTCGACAGCAGACATGCGGTACATGGTGTTGCCGCGACGGCCCAAGGGCACCGAGGACATGAGCGAGCAAGAGCTGGAGACGTTGGTCAGCCGGGACAGCATGATTGGCGTGACCGGCGCTCTGAAGCCCGAGCCTGCCGGCGCCTAGCCGCTATAATAGAGGGCGATACCGAAAAGGTCGGGCCCCAGCGGGCCCACGGTGAGGAAACGAGCATGCCGACCTATGACAGGGCCTGTACCGCCAAAGGCTGCGGAAATATCTTCGAGATACGCCGGAGCATCCGGGACGAGTCCCCGGTCGCCTGCCCTAAGTGCGGCGGCGACACGGTGCAGCTGATGATCTCGGCGCCAACGATGTTCACGCGCAAGATCGACCACCCCGACTCCCCCCTGGACGACCTGCCGGGCGCCGAGAAGATGCGCAAGCAGGCCGACGCCGTGATTCACAAGACGCTGAAGGATATGGGCAAGCTCTAGCTACTCGCCTCGATAGCCCATCTCGAAGAACGCCAGCTCGCAACGCAGCGTCACCGCGAAAAGCTCCTCGACGCTCGAGTGCTCCGCCTCGGTCAGCGGCATGTTGTCGAGGCTCCCGAACAGCCACTCCACAAAGTCGCGGAAGTCGGCGTTGGAGTGAATCTCCACCCATTCGCGGGCCACGCCCGACCCCGGGACCTGGCCCGTCTCGACGAGCCTGCTGGCCCAATCGAGATACGTCCCCTCCGTGACGACGAGCACCGTCAGGATCTCCGCGAAGCTGCCCTCGTACGCGACTCGCGTCAGGAGATCGCCCATGGCCTTGGTGGCGGCCGCCGGCCTTGTGTCCGCGTACTGGCTCTCGCTCAGGCCCCATTCCCGGAACGAGCGCCGGAACAGGCCCTCTTCGCCATCGAGCACGCCCGCGAGGAAGGCCGCCAGGCGTCGCGCTGTCGGGAAGTCGGGCGCCTTCGCGACGGCGAGGGCGAGCAACCGCGTGAAGTCCCGCACGAAGAGGTAATCCTGAAGGAAGTAGCGCTTGAACTTCTCCAGGGGCAGCGTGTCGGCGCCCATCTCCTCGACAAAGGGATGCGTCACGACCTGCTCCCAAAGGGCCTGATTCAGGTCGCGCAGCTCGCGGTAGACCGACATGGCAGCTCCTGCTCGGCGGGGTTCGACGGCAGGATAGCAGTGGCCGGCAACTCGGGCAATCAGGGAAGCTTCCCCTTCGCCGCTCCGAGTCGGCGCTCCGATTGCGGATTCACCGGGCCGCGGATATGATTGGACACGATTCCCACGACCCGGGGGCCGGACCTTGTTCAAGAGCGGAGCCATAACGTTCGGTCGGCTGCACACCTGGACGCTGTCGTTCTTCTACGACAAGGCCGCCGACGTGCTGACCATCAAGTCTCCCTGGTCCGGCGAGGGCGCCGTGGTCGAGTTGCCCGATGGTGTCAGCGTTTGGGTCGATCCGCAAACGGGGGAAGCCGTCGAGTTTCGTGTCGAGGCGCTGCGCACTCGTTTTCTCGCAGCGCGTCCCGATCTCGCGGCGCTGTGGGGGCAGGTCAAGCCCTCGCCGATTGCGCTTCGCCGGATGGAGAACACACCCTTCATCCACAGCTTCCTCGAGCACGTCGGCCAGCTGGCCTACCAGCGCGACGAGCAGCTCAACCCCTCCGCCCTCTAACGCCGGTCGTCCCGACGCCAGGAGGTCCACCTCCCGTGAGCGACTCTCGGCCCGCCTACCTCACCATCGCCCAGGCCTCTCGGCTGCTCCGGACGCAAAAACTCTCCCCAGTCGAGTTGACCCGCGCCGTTCTCGACCGCGCCAGGGCCGCCCAGCCGGTCACCAATGCCTTCATTGCGTTCCTCGAAGAGCAGGCCATGGCCGATGCGGTTCGGGCGGAGCAGGCTATCGCCCGCGGCGAGTATCTGGGCCCTCTCCATGGCATCCCGGTCTCCGTCAAGGACATCTTCGATGTGAAGGGCCACCTCACGACCTGTGGATCGGCGGTGCTCCACGACAACGTTGCGACGCGGGACGCGACCGCCGTCCGCCGCCTCGCGGAGGCGGGCGCCATCCTCGTCGGTAAGACCAACATGACGGAGTTCGCGGTCGACGTGCCGAGCCCCGTCTACGGCCCGGTCCGCAACCCCAGGGACCCCGAGCGGAGCGCCGGCCTTTCGAGCAGCGGCTCCGGCGCGGCGGTGCTCACCGGCGCCTCGTTCGTCTCGCTCGGCACCGATACTGGCGGCTCGATCCGGTTGCCCGCCGCCTTCTCCGGCTGCGTCGGTATCAAACCGACCTACGGTCGGGTCAGTCGGTACGGCGTCTATCCGCTCAGCTGGACGCTGGACCACGCTGGGCCGCTCACCAGGACCGTCGCCGCCGCCGCCGTCTCGCTTCGGGCGATCGCCGGCTACGACCCGAACGACCGGACAAGCAGCGAGCGCCGCGTGCCGAACTACGGGCGTGGGATCAACAAAGGGCTTGCAGGCCTCAAAGTGGGTGTGCCCAAAGAGCACTTTTTCGACGTCGAGGACGAGGCCATCCTGCCGTTCGTCAGGGCGGCCATCGATCGCCTGAGCGAGCTGGGGGCCGAAGTTCGTGAGGTCTCGACGCCGCATGTCGCAGACAGCTCGCGGATCGTTAGCGCGTTCATCAGGGCGGAACAGGCCTCCGCCCACGGCGAGCTGCTCAGGACGAGGCTTCATCTGTACAGCCAGACACTGGCCGACCGGCTCGTCGCTGCAAGCGTGCGCCCCGCGGTCACTTATATCGACGCCCAACGGGAGCGGACACGCGTGATCGCCGACCTGCAAGCCGCACTGCGGGAGGTCGACGTTATCGTGACGCCGTCGACGCCCATCCTGCCCTACAAGATCGAGGAACAGCAGTTCGGCGTGGAGTGGAAGGGAGCGTCCCTCTCCTGGTTCACCGCACCATTCAACCTCAGCGGGCTGCCGGCCATCTCGGTGCCATGCGGCTTCACCGATTCCGGACTGCCGGTCGGCTTGCAGATCGCCGGCCCGGCCTTTGGCGAGGCGTTGGTCCTCCAAGCCGCCCGGGCATACGAGGCGAGTACCGACTGGCACACGCGGCTCCCCGGCGTGTAGACGCCTCTCGCGAGGAGTCCAGAGGGGCGGAGCCCCTTTGGCAGGGGTTGAAGGAGATGTGCCCCTTCTCTGACTCTTTTGCCCGAAGGGCTACTTTGAACCCCCTTCAGGGGGTTTGGGGGTCTCCTTCGGCGTTCCGTTAAGCAACGCCCCTGGTCCGGGCCCGATCCATCCACCCCGGCACGCCATCGAGGCCATGCGGAAATCCCCGAAGCCTCCACATTTCCTCGACATTGACACGCTATAACTGAACTATGCGACGCCGCGATACGTCCGGCGAGTCGCTTCAGAACGAAGACGAATGAAGGGGGTCCGACAAATGAATAGACGATGGATCATAGTTCCCATCGTGGCCGGGGCTCTCGCCGTGTCCATCGCTGGCGGCACAGTCCTTGCCCACGGTGGAGGCCCCGGAGGGGCCAGGGGCGATGTGGCCGGAGGGGTGGCAACGATCCTGGGCATCGACCAGGCCGAGGTAGAAGCGGCTTTCTCCCAGGCCGCCACCGAGCACCGGCAAGCTTCGCTGCAAGGCCGGCTCGACAATCTGGTCTCGGAAGGCCGCCTGACGCAGGAGCAGGCCGACGAGTACATGAGCTGGTTCCTGTCGCGGCCCGAGGGGCTCCAGGGGCCTGGCTTCAAACGCTTCAATGGCCATGGGCTCCGCGGCGGTTCAGGGGACGTCTCCGGCCGAGTCGGCGAGATCCTCGGCGTCGACGGCGCCGAGGTGGGGGCGGCGGTGCAGCAGGCCGTTGGAGAGGCCCGCGATGCTCAGGTCCGCTTCAAGCTCGACCAGGCGGTCGAGGACGGGCGCTTGACCCAGGAGCAGGCCGACCAGCGCTGGGAGCAGTACCAGACGCGGGCCGACGACGATTCGCCCCGCCGCGGCTTCGGGCGACACCATCGTTTCGGTGGTCAGAGGTCTGACGCACAGCCTCCGGTTGTCACTCCGCAGTCGCTGTAAACTGACTTGATGGGGATAGGGGGAGGCGGGCCTCCCCCTATCTCAGACCTCGGACAAAGGGAGCGTGACGTGGGGAGCAAAGTGCTGATAGTCGAAGATGATCCCAACGTGGTCGAGCTGGCGCGGCTCTACCTCGAGCGCGACGGGCACGATGTCCTCTCGGCGTCGGATGGCCTCGAGGGCCTGCGGCTTGCCACGGACGAAGCCCCCGACCTCATCGTGCTCGACCTGATGCTGCCAGGGATGGATGGGATGGAGGTCTGTCGGACCGTGCGGAAGGACTCCGAAGTGCCGATCGTCATGCTAACGGCTCGCGTGGATGAGGAAGACCGCCTCGAGGGACTGGACTACGGGGCGGACGACTATATGACCAAGCCGTTCAGTCCTCGAGAGCTGGCGGCGCGCGTGCGCGCTGTCCTCCGGCGCACCGCCCGGGACGCCGTGGACCGAGGCCCCGCCGAGGTCTCGTACGGCGTCATCACCGTCGACGCTCGGACGTCCTCCGCGGCCGTTCGGGGAAAGCCTCTGTCGTTGACTCGAACCGAGTTCCGCATCCTGGTCCTCTTGATGCGCGAACCGGGGCGCACGTTCACCAGGGACCACATGATCGAACGGGTCTACGGCTACGACTTCGAAGGCTTCGACAGGGCCATCGATTCGCATGTCTACAACCTCCGCAGAAAGCTGGCGGCCGACCCCGAAAGCGGCCAGTATATCCAGACTATCTACGGGGAAGGGTACAGGTTCGGCCATGCCTAGCTGGTTCTTCAGTCTCCAATTTCGACTCATCGCGGGGTTTGCTCTGGTACTCGGATTGGCCCTGTTTAGCGTGAGCTGGTACGTCGGCGCCGAGTCGGACCGCCAGGCCGAACGGGCCCAGCGGGAACGGAACGACGTCCGGGCGGCCCGGATTGAGGGCGTCATCGCGCGCTTCTTCGACGACCGGCGCGACTGGGCCGACGTGCAGCCGGCTCTCGAACAGGCAGGCTCGCTCTACGATTGGCAGATCGTTGTTCAGGACGAGGCGGGAAGGGTCGTCGGCGACTCCCATCTGAACAGGAAGGGCCGGCCCAGGCCGCCGTCCGACTATCGACTCCGTCCCATCGAGCGGGAAGGGAAGGAAGTCGGGACGTTGAGCTTCACTCCCGGACGCCCGTTCTTCACCGACGCAGCCCTCGAGCCCATCGAGTCGCAGCTGTCTTCGCGCGTGAACCGGTCCCTTTTATGGACGGGGCTGGCCGCGGGCGCTGCGGGAATCGCCGTCGTGGGACTGCTCTCCCGGCGCGTCCTCGCACCGGTTAGCGGACTCTCGTCGGCGGCTCGGAGATTGGGGCGAGGCGATCTGTCGCAGCGGGTCGACGCCTCGGCGCGAGACGAGATCGGCGAGCTGGGCAGGACGTTCAACATCATGGCCGAGGACCTGCAGCAGGCGGAAAGCCAGCGCCGGAACCTCATGGCCGACGTCGCCCACGAGCTCCGGACTCCGCTCTCGAACATCCAGGGCTACGTGGAAGCGCTTCGCGACGGCCTGGTGAAATCGGACGTCGAGACCATCGATACACTGCACCAGCAGGTACTGCATCTGACCCACCTCGTAGAGGACCTCAGGTTGCTCGCCCTGGCCGAGGCCGGCTCGCTGCGCCTGAATCGGAAGCCCGATCAGCTTGCCGACGTGCTGCGCGCCGTCTCGACGGCGTTCCGGCCCAGGGCCGAGGCGAAAGGCGTCACCATCACCCTCGACCTTGCAGACAACTACCCCGTGGTCTCCATGGACCGGAGCCGTGTGCAACAGGTGGTCCAGAACCTGGTGGAGAACGCGATACTCCATACCCCGGAAGGGGGCGCGATTTCGATTGCCGCCGCGGTCGTGGGCGACGCGTTGCGCGTGACCATGGCCGACACGGGCGGCGGCATCCCAGCCGACGACCTGGAGCACGTGTTCGACCGGTTCTACCGCGTCGATCCGGCCCGCGCTCGGGCCACCGGAGGCGCCGGCCTCGGACTCACCATAGCCAAGCAGCTCATCGAGGCCCACGAGGGTCGTATGTGGGCGGAGAGCACTTTCGGCGAAGGCAGCAGGTTCATCTTCGAGCTGCCGATCGTCGGTTCCACTGAATTCGAAAACGAGGGATAACGATGAAGAGCGTTCTGGCTGTTTTTCGACCGATGACGCCCTGGCAGGCCGCGGTGTTGATCATCGCGCTGGTCGGCTCCGGGCTCGGCTCCTTCGCCGCCTACGGCGCCGTCGACTCGGCAAGTGCCGTGACGCTCGCCGACAACCAGCAGGCAATTGCGGTGCAGCGCGGCGAGCTGGTGAACTCGGTGTCGATCAACGGCACGCTGATCTTCCCCGAGGTCGAGCAGCTCCGGTTTGCCACGGGCGGGACCGTCGGCGAGGTCATGGTGGCCGAGGGCGACAGCGTGACGTCCGGTCAGTCGTTGGCCACGCTCGACGCGGCCGCGCTCGTGCAACTGGAAGAGGCCGTGGCCCGGGCGAGGGTAAATCTGGACAACGCGGAACAGGCCCTGACCGACGCGAGTGCGCCGTCGGACGCCGTCGAGATCGCTGAAGCCGAAGCCAAGATCTCCAAGGCCAGGCTCGACGTGCAGGCCGCCGAGGATGCGCTGGCCGCCGCGCTAGAGCCCTTCTCCGTCATGCAAATACGCGCTCAGGAAGAGGCGTTGGCCAAGGCTGAGGCCGACCTGAAGGCCGCTGAGGACGCTCTGGTTTCGTCGCAAACTCCGTTTTCGACGCAGCAGGTCCTGGCGCAGCAAGAAGCCGTGGCCAGGGCCGCCGTGGCTCTCGATACCGCTCGAGATAACCTCGAGCAGTCGAGGTCGGGGCTCACCGTACGGACCCAGGAGGAGGCCGTTGCCAGGGCCCAGCTCGACGTGGAAGCGGCCCAAGAGGCCCTGGACCAAGCACGGCTCCCGGCGACCACCGCCGCCATTGCCAGCGCTGAGCCAGCCGTGGAGCAAGCGACCGCGAGTCTGCGGACGGCTGAGATCGCCTTGATCGACGCCCAGGAGGCCCAGCCGTCGGTGCTCGAGCAGGCAGAGAGCGCCTTCGACGCGGCCAAGTTCGCCTATCGTCAGGCGATTACCTTGAAGTACGGCCTCGGCACTCCATTCCCTGACACCTTCTTGGAAACGGACCTCGAGGCCGACATCCTGCTGGACCCGACCTCCTTCATCGCCCTGCACGTACCGGTTGTCAATGTCGACAGCGTCGACGCCCTGACCCCCTGGAAGGATATGATCACCGTGCGCGATGCCCTCAACTCCGCCGTGCGCGGACAGGCCGTGATCGACGCCGAGCGTACCGTCTCGCAGCGGCAGCAGGCCGTCGAGGACGCGGAAGACGCCCTGGCTGCTCTCCTCGCCAAACCTGACGCGTCCGAGGTCGCGTTGAAACAGGCCCAGCTCGCCACCGCCCAGGATGACCTGCAGCTAGCCGACCAGGACCTGGCCGGCCTGCTCTCCAGTGAGGAGACCGCCGACCTGTTGCTGAAACGCGCGCAGGTAGAGACCGCGGAGGCGGACCTCGGGGCGGCTGAGGAGACACTGGGGGACATGCTCGCGGGGGCCGACCCGCTCGACGTCGCGTTGAAGTCGGCCCGCGTGTCCACCGCCCAGGCGACCCTCGACGAGGCCGGGGAAAAACTCAGCGACATTACTGCTGCCCCCGACCCCCTGGTGGTCGCCGACAAGCAGCAGGCCATCGTCGTGGCCTCCGTCAGGCTGGACGACGGGGAGGAGGCGCTTGTCGAGCTCTCGGCCGGCGCCGACTCGCTCGCGGTGGCACTTCGTGCAACGGAGGTCGAAACAGCCAGATCGGCGCTGGGAACCGCCATCGAAAACCTGGACGGAGCGGTCCTCAGAGCGCCGACAGCGGGACTGGTGACCGCGCTCGCAATCGAAGCCGGCGACCAGGTGGGAGTCAACCTCGTGGCGATCGAGGTCGTCGACACGTCGATAGCCGAAGTCGATGGCGTCATCGATGAAATCGACGTGCTGTTCGTCCGCATCGGCACCCAGGCTGTGGTGACCATGGACGCCCTCGAGGGGCAGAGACTTCGGGGCGTCGTTTCGTCCATCGCCGCTACGGGTACAACCCAGGCCGGCGTCGTTAGCTTTCCCATAAGGGTGCAAGTTGAGGCGCCGCAGGGCGTGCAGCTCCGCGAGGGGTTGAGCGCCGCGGCCAGTGTCGTGATTCGGGTCACCTCCGACGCCCTGCTTGTCCCGTCCCTCGCGGTTGGCGGCAGCTTCCTGCAGCCCACCGTGCAGGTCCTGTCCGACGGGGAGATCGCGGAACGGCCGGTGACGCTGGGTGACAGCGACGACTTCCTCGTCGTCGTCGAGGACGGCGTGGCTGAAGGCGACCTCGTGGTTGTGGAGTCGGCGGATGGGGCCGCATCGCCGTTCGGCAACTTCGCGGCTGGCCAGGCCAACACATTCCGTCAGCTGTTCGGCGCCGGCTTCGGAAGAGGCGGCGGCGGTGCAGCTCAACGAGGCGGTGGCGGTCAGGCCCAGGGCGGCGGCGGCGGCCGCTAGGCCGAGGACTCCGATGATTCGCGTTCAAGACGTTGAAAAGGTCTACCGCATGGGCGAGGTGGAGGTCGCCGCCCTTGGTGGCGTCAGTCTGGCGATCGACACCGGAGAGATGGTCGCCATCATGGGACCCTCCGGCTCGGGCAAGTCCACGCTGATGAACATCCTTGGCTGTCTCGACGTGCCCACGTCCGGGAGTTACGAGCTCGACGGTGAAGAAGTGGGTCGCCTGAGCGACGACCGGCTCGCCGAGATCCGCAACCGCAAGATCGGGTTCGTGTTCCAGACGTACAATCTGCTGCCGCGGCTCACGGCCACCGCCAACGTCGAGCTGCCCCTGCTCTACGGGCAGGGCAACGGCCGGCGCGATCGAGCGCTCGACGCTCTGGACCAGGTGGGCCTCGCCGACCGTGCCAACCACCGGCCGACCGAGTTGTCGGGCGGCCAGCAACAGCGGGTCGGTATCGCCAGGGCGCTGGTGAAGAACCCATCCATCCTGCTTGCGGACGAGCCGACCGGCAACCTCGATAGCAGGTCCAGCGAGGAGATTCTGGATATTCTCCGGCGTCTCAATCGGGACAACGGCATCACCGTGATCATCGTGACCCACGAGCCCGACATCGCCGCCATGTCGGACCGGGTCATATCAATGCACGACGGGCTTATTACCTCGGATGCGCCGTCGCGCAAGTCCAACGGCGCCTCCACAGAGAGAGCGTCATGACCCCGCTATTGACGCTGCAAACGGCCCTCGCGTCGCTCGGTAGCAACAAGCTCCGTGCCGGGCTGACCCTTCTCGGGGTCGTGATCGGCGTGGCCGCGGTGATCACGGCCATGGCGGTAGGACGCGGCGCCCAGGAGCAGGTCAGCGACCAGATCGAAGCCCTGGGCACGAACCTGCTATT
The DNA here is from genome assembly GCA_965248515.1 of Dehalococcoidia bacterium. Lineage (GTDB taxonomy): Bacteria > Chloroflexota > Dehalococcoidia > SHYB01 > SHYB01 > CBDFJU01. The sequence continues at coordinate 160,014 of CBDFJU010000001.1, forward strand.
CGTCCAGCCGGGCCAGGGCGGCGACAACACTCTAACGCTGGACGATGCCATCGCGCTCCAGGACCCGGCCTTCGTTCCGTCGGTGAAGGCCATCGCGCCGGAGATCAGGGACGGGGGTACCGTTCGGGCCTTCGGCGAGAGCAGCTTCGCCCAGATCGTCGGCGTCACGTCCAACTACAAGGAGGTGCGGAACTTCGAGCTGGCCTCCGGCCGGTTCATCTCGCCGGCCGACCTGCAAAACAACTCTGAAGTCGTGGTCCTTGCCTCGTCCGTCGCCACCAATCTGTTCGGCAACCAGGACCCTGTCGGCGCGCCCGTGAGGGTCGGCAACAAGCAGTTCACGGTAATAGGCGTCCTCGAGAGCAAGGGAGGCAACGCCTTCGGCATCGAGGACCTCCAGGTGATGGTCCCGATCACCACAGCCTACTATCGGCTGTCGTCGACGCGGACTGGACTGGGAGACATCACCATCACGAGCATCAATGCTCAGGTCGCCGATGTCGACGACCTGGAGCTGGCCAACGAAGAGATGTCGACGCTCCTGTTTCTGCGCCACGGGGGCGAGGAAGACTTCACGATAACGAACCAGGAAGACACCATCGAGACGCTGCAGTCGACGGAATCGACCTTCGTGCTCCTGCTGGGCGCCATCGCGGGCATCTCGCTGCTCGTCGGCGGCATCGGGATCATGAACATCATGATGGTCTCGGTGACGGAGCGTACCCGCGAGATCGGTATTCGCAAAGCCATGGGGGCCAAACGCCGGGACATCGCCATGCAATTCATCTCCGAGGCCACGTTCCTCAGCATTGGCGGTGGCATCGTCGGCGTGGGCCTTGGCCTCGGACTCTCGGCACTGGCGGATGGCGTAACGGTTGGTGACGAACAACTCGCTACCGTCTTCAGCGGCGACGTCGCCATCCTGGCGCTCGTCGTCTCGGCGGTCGTCGGACTCTTTTTTGGAATCTACCCCGCGATGCGGGCCGCGAGACTGCATCCCATCGAAGCCCTGCGCCATGAATAGGAGATACCTGAGGAGAATGCAATGAAACGCAACCGGTTCTTCATGACACTGCTAACCGTGCTGGCGCTCGGGGCGATGAGCGGAAGCCTCGCCGCCGCCCTCACGTCCGACCGGGAGAGCGACACTAGCGTCACCGTCGCCACCATCCCGGGTGGAGCCGCATCCCAGGGCATCGTTGCCGCACAGCCGGACGCCGCTGCTTCCGACGTCGCGGTGCCTGATCGCCAGAAGATTCTGAGCCGCATTCAGTCCGGCGACATCTCCCAGGAAGAGCTGGCCCAGCTCCGTGAGCAGTTCCAGAACCAGGGCGGTCAGCAGGCCGCGCCGGTTGGCGGCCCGCGCGTGGGCAGTATCGTCAGCATCGAAGGCAACGCCTTGTCGCTCCAGACCGGCCAGGGGGAGCTCCAGGCCACGTTGAGCGATGAGACCGTCGTCCGCCGGTTCAATGCGGGAAGCGTCGAGGACCTCACAATCGGCCAGCCCGTCTCGATTATCGGCCAGCGTGGAGAGACCGGCGTCACCGCACGGATCATCATCGCAGTGCCCGAAGGGGCCGAGGTGGACCCTAGCCAACTGCTCGCCGGTCTCGGTCGCGTCGGTGGACAGCGGGGTGGTAGGGCCGCGGGTGGTGGCCAGACCCCTGACCAGGGCGGCCGCCAGGGCGCCGCGGGTGGGCTGACCGGCGGCGCGCTTAACGGCACAATCGAGAGCATCGACGGGGATCGCATCACCATCGAGACCCAGCAGGGGCCTCTCGTTGCCACAGTCGACCCGGACCAGACCATCATCCAGGTGCTGGCCCAGGGGTCAGTCGATGACCTCGCCGCCGATCAACAGGTGACCGTCACGGGCACTACCGCGGAAGACGGCGCCCTGGTCGCTACCACCATTCTGGTCACACCGGACCTGCGAAGCCTGTTCGGCGGTGGACAGGACGGCGGAGGAGGATTCGGTGGCCGGGCCAGAGGCGGGTAGCGGCCGTTTTCTCGTGCGAGTAGCTGGAAAGCCAACAGCTCAGAGGGCCGAAGCCCGTGATAGGCGTGAGAGCATGACCTGGGGAATCCACAGGGGCGGAGCCCCTTTGGCAAGGGTTGAAGGGGATGTGCCCCTTCTCTAGCTCTTAGCCCGCAGGGCTACCTTGAACCCCCTCCAGGGGGTCTGGGGGTTCCCTCCTGGCCATCGAGGGGGAAGGATCACCCCGAATCCAGTCGCAAGCCAGTTCTCCACAGGTCACCGCGTCGGAGACGAGATGGTTGGGGACACGCGGTAGAAGCTGGAGACCCTGGCGATCCTGGCTGCCGGCGCCCAGCTGGCTTTCGGGATGAGCTCGAAGAGCTCCGTTGCGAGCTTGGCCGCCGTCCCCCGCTCCGATTCGTAGATCGCCAGGAACCGCGTTGTTGTGTCGGGCAGTGTTGGCGCCGGCGACGTCGTCGCCCGCTCCCCCAGGTAGGCGGTGTGATAGGGGCTGCCCTTCCTCACCGCCTCAGGCAGATGGACATCTCGGTACCACGCGAACGTGTCCGCTACCTTTGCGGGCTCTATCTCCATCCGCAGTACGAGAACGCTGTTCGTGGGCTTCGGCTGATGGTTGTCGTACTCACGCTCCCGGATGTGATACATGCCGCCAAACACCCGCCTGGCGCCTTTCTGCCGGTCGAAGTCCTTCTGGATCTCGGCGAAATGGGGATAGACGTTGGTGAGGGCGGCTTCGACGTCGAGATGAGGGATCTCGTACAGGAGCAGGTACTTGGACTCATCCGCGGGGATATTCGAGCTCGTGTGCTGGAACATTGACCCGTGAGTGTAGAAGCCGGTGGCGATGGCATCGGGGACGTGCTGCGTCTGATACCACTCGACGAACTGCTCCTCGAAGTCCGGGTCGCACGCGTAATGTCCAAACCCGAAACCCCTGGGCGCCCTTCCGTCAGCCATGGCGTAGGTCCCTTCGGTATGTCTACCGCGTGGGAGAGGAGATCGTCGGGGCGATGCGGTAGAAGCTGGAGACTCTGGCAATCTTGACTGCCGGCGCCCACTTGGACTCCTGAACGGTCTCGAGAAACTCCCGGGCTAGTTTGGCGGCCGTTCCTTGCTCCGATTCGTAGATCGCCAGAAACCGGACGGTGCCGTCGGGGAGGGTCGGCGCGGGGTCGGTCATCGCCCGCTCCCCAAGGTAGGCGGTGTGGTAAGGGCTGCCCATTTTGACCGCCTCGGGCAGGTGAACGTCCCGGTACCAGGTGAGCGTGTCCGCAACCTTTTCGGGATCGATCTCCATTCGCAGCACCATGAGGCTGTTGGTGGGCTTTGGCTGATGGTTGTCATATTCGCGCTCTCGGATGTGATACATGCCGCCAAACACCCGTCGGGCGCCCTTCTGCGCGTTGAAGTCCGCTTGAATCTTCGCGAACTGAGGGTAGACCTTCTTGATCGCGCCCTCGATGTCGTGATGAGGGATCTCGTACAAGAGCAGGTACTTGCCTTCATCGGCGGGCGGATTCGTAGTCGTGTGCCGAAACATCGACCCGTGGTTGTAGTAGCCGGTGGCGATGGCTTCGAGCGCGTGCCGCCTCTCGTACCACTCCAGGAACTGCTCCTCATAGTCTAGGTCGCACGTCTGATTGCCGAACCCGAAACCCCTTGGAGCCCTTCCGTCTGCCATGGCGCCTCCTAGCGTCCCCCGCGTTGTCGACTACCGCTCGGTCACTCCCACCTTGCCCAATTCGCCGACCTTCGGCCCGATCCGGTCCGCTATCGCATCGAGCCGGGCGCGGTCGAAGCCATAGAGGTCCGCCGCGTTCTCCCCGACCATTTTCCGTACTTCGGCCTCCGGGATCCCGGTAAACATCTCGGCGAGCCGTTTCTGGGTGAAGGGCCACGTCCCTTCCCGGTGGGGATAGTCCGAGCCCCACATGATCTTGTCGACCCCGAGCTCGCCCCGCGCGTCGACGTCGCCCCTGCCCGAGGGTGGGGAAGCGCCGATGTAGCACTGGCGGGCCCAGTAATCGCTCGGCTTCATGCTCAGGATCTGTCGTGCGACCTCTGGGTTGCGAAACTCGAAGGCGTGGTCCGCCCGTTGCAGCACGAAGACCGCCCAGGTGCCGCCGACCTCGGTCACGACCCACTTCAAGCCAGGGTGGCGCTCGAAGACGCCGGCCCAAAGCAGAAACCAGAACGTTCGATGATGGGAGACGAGCTGGTCCTGGTTGTGGATCCAGTGAGCGCCGGGGGCCTCGCCGTAGTCGAGCCACTGGGCGACGCCCATGTGACTGTGGAGCGGCATCTCCAACTCCTCGCAAACAGCCCAGATGGGCTCGTATCGCGGGTGGTTGAGGAAGCGCTCCGGGTCGGTGTTGATCAGCGGCATCGCGGGCATCACGATGCCGCCGGTGACGCCCGCGTTCTTGGCCCACCTGATCTCGTCGACCACCGCCTGCACGTCGTCCGCAGGCGGCACCAGCGCCACGCCGACGTGCCGGTCCGGGTTGGCGGCGCAGAAGTCGGCGAGCCAGCGATTGTAGGCGCGGACTCCGGCTTTGAGAACGTCGTAAGGCAAATCGGCCGGGATCGAGACCCCGGACACGGGTAGCGGCGCATCGTCGGGCGTCTGGGCCAGGGGGAAGATCACCTCCGCCGCGACGCCTTCCTGGTCGAGCTCCTGCGCCCTCACGGAGGGGTCGGACGAGGCCACACCCGTCTTTGTCTCGTCCATGGCTTTGTCCCAGGCCTCTCGGACGCGCTTCCCCCAAGGGTCCACGCTCGCGGTGCCGAACTTAAACGGCTTGGCGCCGACAGCGGTCTGTCCGCGGGCGAAATTGTCGTACGCGTCGAGGTGCTTCGAATCCAAATAGGACCGGTATTGACCGAGCGTCGGGTTCGCGTGGCAGTCGCTGGAGACCAGCAAATACCTGTCCACTCTACGTCCTCCCCTGACGACGCCTGGCCGTCGTCCACGCCTTGGCTACGGTGGCGGCGCGCCGCGTACGCTAGCCGAGGGGCCGACCCCTGTCAAGGAGACCTTCGCTGCTAGGCGAGGCCCGGAAAGGGAGCTCCCCAACGGTCGAGATACACAATCTCGGCGAGCGACCCTCGCCCCACACGACCGAACCGGCCATGGGATAGCCGATGGGGAGGATCGCGTAGGAGTTGATCCCCTCGGGGAGCCCGAGAATCTTCTCGACCTCGTCCTTGAACCAGAGGTGCCGAGTCGTGAGCGTCGCGCCAAGCCCCAGCGCGCGGGCCGCGAGCAGCATGTTCTGTACGGCGGGGTAGATAGACGCGCTGGCGGACTGGGTAGCGGCCATAGCTCCCTCATTGAGGCAAGCAACTATCCAAACGGGCGCTTCGTGGAAGTGGTCCGTTAGATAGGTCACCGCGTCGATCTGGCGATCGTACTGTTCTTGCGTGACGCCGGAGGGAGGGGCGCTCGCCCGGTAGACGGGTCCGATGACCTGGTCGAGGGCTTTCCGATAGTACGCCTGCACCTGCTTCTTGGGCTCCGGGTCCTTCACTACGAGGAAGCGCCAGTGCTGGCGATTTCCGTCATTGGGGGCGCTCGCCCCGGCCCTCAGGATTTCGTGCACGAGCTCATCGGGCACCGGGTCCTGCTTCAGCCGCCGCATCGCTCTCATGCTGTGGATGACTTCGAAAAGGCCGGCTTCGTTCTTCATTCGCCCCTCCTCGACTCCGCGCTAATAGATGACCCCGCTCTGCTCCAGGTCGGCGACCTCGTCGGACCGGATACCGAGCAGGTCGCCGTAGATGCGACCGTTGTGCTGGCCCATGAGGGGCGCCGGACCATACACTCCCTGGCCGTCCGAAAACACCCATGGGACGCGCAGGTCGTGGCGCGGTCCCTGCACGGGATGCTCGAAGTGGACCCAGGCCTTCCGCTCCTCGAGGTGTTCGTCTCCGAACAGCTGCGCCGCGCTGAAGCTGGCGACGGCCGCCACCCCCGACCCCTGCAGGATCTCCATGACCTCGTACGATTCCCGGACCTTCGTCCATCCCGCGATGATCGTGTCCATCTCCCGCTCGTGGCTCTTCCTTGCGGTGAGGTCGGCAAACCGCGAATCTGTCGCCAGATCGTCTCGCCCCATGGCTCGGCACAGGTTGGACCACTCCTCGTCGGTGGACGCCACGATGCTTATCCAATCATCTTCCTCGGCGCAGGGATAGCAGTTGTGCGGGGCCATCTCTTCGCGGCGGTTGCCGTCGCGTGTGGCGACATGGCCGTTGACCAGATAATCCATCATGGGCCCGCCGAGCAGCGTGGTCACGGACTCGGCGGCGGAGACATCTACGTGTTGCCCGTGCCCGGTGGCGTCCCGCTCCAGCAGCGCCCCGAGCGCTCCGAGCACGGCGTAAGAGCCCACCGCCGAGTCGAGCCTGCCGACGAACCACATCGGGTCCTCGTCCGGGTATCCCGTCAGGTGCTGAATGCCCCCGGCGGCGCCGAAGACATCCGCGTAGGCCCGGTAGCCGGCGTGGGGACCGCCCCTCCCGAAGCCCGAGACCGAAACGAGGATCACGTCGCGCCGCCACTGCTTGAGGACGTCGTATCCGAGGCCCATACGCTCTAGCGTGCCGGGGCTGAACGCCTCGACGACGATGTCGCTCACCTCCACGAGGCGGCGCAGCACGTCCACACAGCGGTCGGATTGAAGATTGAGCCGGACGCCCAGCTTCCCCATATTGATCGAGTTGAAGTTCCAGGTGCTTTCCATGAGCGTCGGGTCTGTGCCCCACGTTGCCTGCTTCTTGTCGGAGGAGACGCGGCGCATCCGGTTGGGGTCGACCCGTGCCAGGCTCTCGACGCGGATTACCTCGGCCCCGAGTGCGGCGAGCATCGCAGTACAGCTCGGCCCCGCCCTGTTGAAAGTGAGGTCCACGACGCGGGTGCCGGTCAGGAACGCGTCGGCGTGGCCCATCAAACCACCCCTTCGCGGCGGAGGGTCTCGATGTCATCGTGCGAAAGGCCCAGGCCAGTGAGGACCTCGTCGGTATGCTCACCGAGACCCGGCGCTGCCGAGTAGCTCGGTTTTGCTCCCCCGAACGGAGTCGAAGGCAGCGGGAGGTGTCCCAGGGCCCGGTCCTCCACGTCGACGAAATAGCCCCTCGCCCGATAGTGGCGGGAGCCGGCGAGTTGCTCCGTCGACATCACGGGATAGGCTGGGCAGCCGTTGGACTGCAGCGCCTCGGCAACCTCCATGGCGTCGCGCCCACCCGTCCAGCTCTGGATGTGGCCGTGGATCTCCTCGGCATGGTCCGAGCGGGTTGGCCGGTCTTTAAACCGGGGATCGCTGGCCCAATCGGGGTTGCCCATCGCCCGCACCAGCCCGCTCCACATCCGCTCCTCGAACGGCTGGACCTCGACGTAGCCGTCGCGCGCCTGGTAGACGCCGCCCATTGTGCGCTCGCCGGCGCGCCGGCGCGTGGTGATGCCTTCGTTGGGGAAGGCTGACAGCTCCACCCGCCCCGGCCACATCGACGCCTCTTGACGCGAGAGGTCGACGTGATTCCCGCGGCCGGTCACCCGCCGCCGTCGAAGGGCCGACGCCGTACCGATGGCGCCCATCAGCCCGCAGAAGCTCTCGCTGGAGTCGCCTCCCGTCATGACCGGAGGCCGCCCGGGCCGCTGCACCAGCTCCCAGCCCTCGCCGCCGGCATGCAGGTTATTCAGCTGGTAGCTCCGGTAACCCCGATAAGGTCCCGTCTGGCCGAAGGGCGTGATCGAGGTCATGACGAGCCCTGGGTTGATGGCGCTCAGGGCACCGTAGCCCACCCCGAGCTCGTCCAAGAAGCCGGGAGCTCGGTCCTCGATCAGCACGTCGGCTCCTCGGACTAGGTCGCGAAACAGCGAGCGCCCCCGGCCCGTCTCCGGCCGCAGCGTGATGCCCTTCTTGCCCACGTTGTAGTAGAAGAAACGTCCACTGGCGGCTTTCGCGCCGTCCGACCCGTCGGGGAATGGGGCCCAACCTCTAGCGTCGTCGCCGCCGCCGGGCGCCTCGATCTTGACCACCTCGGCGCCCATCTCGGCGAGCAGGCGGCCGCAAAAGGGTCCCGCGATCCCTTCACACCATTCGACAACCCGAATCCCGAGTAACGCATTCGGCAGCATTCGTTGAAGCCTTCCCTGATTGCGTCCGCCTAGCCTACTCCATCGGGACAAGCGCCGCCCTTGTCTGCCGTCACCGCCGACCGTAGAATGCGGCGACGGCTCGGGGAGACCCGAAAGACCGGAGGCGCCATGATCGTCGATACGCACGTCCACATCGTCGCCGAAAACCGAGACCGGTACCCTCTCGACCCCGAGGGACCGACCCTCGGCTGGTACAACGAGGCCCCGGTGACGGTCGAGGGCCTGATCGCGCTCATGGACGAGGCGGGGGTCGATCGGGCGACGCTCGTTCAAGCCCTGTCCGCGTACGGCTATGACAACAGCTACGTCGCCGACAGCGCGCGGGCCCACCCCGATCGCTGCACGGCTGTCTGTATCCTCGACGTCGAGGACGAAGGCGCCGCGGACCGACTCGACCACCTTGTGAGGAGTGGGAACGTGACCGGCCTGCGGCTCTTCACCTACAGCAGGCCCGACGCCGACTGGCTGGCGGACCGAAAGACCTTTCCCGCGTGGGAGCGGGCCGCGTCGCTGAACATCCCGGTCACCGTCCTGTTACACCCGCCGAAATTTCCTCAGTTGCGAGATGTCCTGGGCCGGTTCCCCGGCGTCCCGGTCGCCGTGGAGCACCTGGCTCACGTCGAGCTCGATGACGGGCCGCCCTACCGGAAGGCTCAGGGGCTCTTCGACCTCGCCGACATCCCCAACCTCAACCTGAAGTTCTCTTCTACGAATCTGTACGGGGACCGTGCCCCGAGCCATCCCAAGGATTTCTTCCGAAAGCTCGTCGACGTCTTCGGACCCGAGCGCCTGATCTGGGGCTCGAACTTCCCCGCGACGTACGACCGGAGCTATCCAGACCAGGTCCGTGTCGCCCGCGAAACGCTCGTCTTCCTGCCGGAGTCCGACCAGCGGTTGATCCTCGGGGAGAACGCACTTCGGCTGTACCCTTCGCTTCGAGGCGACCGTTGAGCCCGCGAGACGACGTCCAGGTCCTCGTCACCACCACAAACGTTACCGACGAGGCGCTTCGGATTATGGCCGAGACGGGCGCTCGTGTCGTCGCGGCTCCCTACACCGAGCCGAGGGAAGACCGCCTTCTACGGCGCGCCGGTCGTGGTGGCGAGCTGACGCCGGCCTCCCTCTCGGCTGAGCTTCGCAACGCCCTCGCAGAGGCCGAGGTGATCTTCAGCAGCGACCTTCCCTCAAACCTGCCGGTCCTCGCCCCGGGCCTGAAGTGGGTCCAATATCAAGGGGCCGGTATCGACCAGTTCGGACCGGGTAGCGGCACGGGGCTCTGGGAGAGCGATGTCACGATCACCACCATCGGCGGCTTCAACGCGCGGGCGATCGCCGAGTTCGTCCTCGGGTTGATCCTCGTTCGCGGCCGGCGGATCGATGGCTACCTCGACGCCCAGCGCCGCCATAAGTGGGAGCGGCTCCAGGGCCTTGGCGTTGATGGCCAGACGGTCGGCATCGTGGGCCTGGGCCGGATCGGGAGCGAGACGGCGCGCCTCTGCAAGGGCCTCGGCATGCGGGTCGTGGCAAACCGCCGACGGGCCGCCGGTGAGCCGCCGGCCAACGTGGACCAAATCTTCGACCGCGACGGCCTCGCGGAGATGCTGCCGCGGTGCGACTACGTCGTCCTCTGCACCCCGATGACCCCGGAGAACCACCATATGTTCGGCAAGCGCGAGTTCGGCCTCATGAAATCTACCGCGATGTTCATCAACGTCGGTAGAGGCCCGCTCGCCGATGAGGATGCGCTTGTCGAGGCGTTGCGCGACGGGATCATAGGCAGCGCCGGACTCGATGTCTTCGAGGAAGAGCCGTTGTCTCCCGAAAGCCGGATTTGGGACTTGCCCAACGCCATCGTCACACCCCACGCCTCGGCCGCCATCGCCGACTACGCCGCCCGGGCCGCGAAGGAGTTCGCGGAGAACTTGCGGAGCTATCTTGCCGGCGAGCCGCTGATGAACGTCGTCGACCGGCAGAAGGGCTACTAGGGACTCCCGTCATTCCGGTGAAAGCCGGAATCCAGGCGCCCCAGTCCTGCTCAGCCGCCTACGCGCTCCGACGCGGCGTAGGTATCGCCGAAGGTTGGGAAAAAGGTCGAGTGCAGCCCGCCAGGGCCGCCGGCGACGATGATGATGAACCGCTCCCAGGTCGTGGCCAGCGGCAGTGGGTCTTCCAACCCCGTGAGGCGTTGGCGCTGCTCCTTGACTGCCTCCGGGACCCAATCGAGCGGTAACCGGGCCTCCTCGTGCAGACGTCGCTTGACGTCGTCTTTCGAGTAGCCGGCATCGGCCAGGATGTTCGCGTGTTGTGGACAGAAGGCGATCATGGGCTCACCGCCACCCTGACGGAAGTTGTTCGTCCCGACCGCCGTCAGTGAGCGCGCCATCAGCACCAGGAACTCATCAGCGTTGCCGCCCCCCGCTATGTTGAACGTCGATTGCGGCGCGGTGACCGTCACGACGTCGTCCTCCTGCCCATATCCCCGCTCGACGTGGAGCGGCGACCACGGGCTCTCCTCCTCGTTTTCGGCGAAGCAGAACGAGTATTTCCCGGGCATCCCCTGGGTCGCTTTGTCGATGTCGTCCGAGGTGGCGCCCCCGATGTTCACCAGCGCGAGGCGCACCGCGCGACCGATGGTGGCGTTGGCCCGCCAGCCGGTACCGAAGCAGTTGGAGCCGCTGTTGATACGGAGCCTTTCGCGGACAGGCCCGTTGACCTGGACCATGACAGCGCAGGGGTTCGTCGTCGTCTGCACGCCGTGGAGGTTGAACTGGGGCTGCGTCGCCGCCTTGATCGCCGCGACGACAACCGGGAGGTACTCGGGAAGGCAGCCGGCCATCACGGCGTTGATGGCGATCTTCTCGACCGTGGCCTCGCTGCCTCCCGGCGAGATGGCGCCGACCGAATCGGTTGGCGCGAGCGTCACGCCTTTCAGCATGGCCTCCACGCGCTCCGGGGTCGGCAGCACAATGGGCAGACCGTCCGTCCACCGCTCGTCATAGAAGCGCTCCAGCCCCTCCTGCTCAGTCTTTACCGAGACACGACTGGAATCGAGTTCCTGTATGGCCATCGGGCCACCTCCTTGAGCCGGGCCACTGTATCACATCCCGCGACCGGTATAATCGTCCCCGCTCGAAGGGAGGGTTCGCGCGTGGATGTGGCCTTGTGGTCGGTTGGCGGCGTCACCGGCACGGCGTTCCTGCTCTGGATCGGGCTGCTGGGCTTCCGAGGCGGGTTCTGGCGGGCCGATCAGGTGTTCACCGCTCCCGAGTCCGAGGTCGATGCGGAGTGGCCTTCGGTGTCGGTTGTCGTCCTGGCCCGGGACGAGGCCGAGGTCATCGCCGACACGCTTCCAGCGCTGCTGAGTCAAGACTACCCCGGGGAGCTGCACGTCTTTCTCGTCGACGACAGTAGCGAAGACGGCACCGGCGCGTTGGCGTCTCGCTTGGGCAAAGACGTGGGCAGGCAGGGCGCTTGACGGTCGTCCGCGGCGAGCCGACGCCCGCGGGGTGGGCGGGCAAGGTGTGGGCGCTGGCCCAGGGAGTGCGTGCCAGCGACGAGCGAGGCGCCGAGCTGCTCCTGTTCACCGACGCGGATGTCGTCCACGGCCCTGGAGTGGTCCGGGGCCTGGTGGCGAAGGCCCGCGAAGAGGACCTGGACCTGGTGTCGCTCATGGCCCGGCTCCGGGTGTCTGGGCCTCTGGAGCGCCTTCTGGTCCCTGCGTTTGTCTACTTCTTCGGGAAGCTCTACCCTTTTCGTTGGGTGAACGATCCGTCGAACGCCACGGCTGCGGCCGCCGGCGGGTGCATACTCGTGCGGCGGGAATCGCTCCAGCGCTCGGGAGGCCTCGAGTCCATTCATGACAGGCTTATCGACGATTGCGCTCTCGCCGAAAGGATCAGCCTCGGGGCGAGACCGGACGGGGGTCGGCTCTGGCTTGGCTTGAGCGCGGAGGTCCGGAGCGTGAGGGTCTACGGAGGTCTTCCCGGCGTCTGGAGAATGGTTGCCCGCAGCGCCTTCACCCAGCTGCGTTACTCCCCGCTGCTGCTCGCCGGGACAGTCTTCGGAATGCTCTTGACGTATCTGGCGCCGGTGGTCGGCGGCGTCGCGGGTCTGATCGTCGTCTCGCTCGACCCTGGCGCTCCCACCGGCTGGCTGCTGACCTCGACGGGCGTGGGCGCCTGGGGTTTGATGTCCGCCAGCTTCGTCCCGACACTACGGCACTACCGGACATCCACGGCACATGCTCCGCTGCTGCCCGTGGCTGGAACGCTCTACACGCTGATGACCGTCGACTCCGCCGTTCGTTTCTGGACAGGCCGCGGCGGCGGATGGAAGGGCAGGACCTACGACCCGGCCGCGCTGAGACGCGACGTCGAAGACTCGGGGGGTGACTACGGGGCCGGCGCGGCCTGATAGACGGTGGCCTCACCCTTCAGCACGGTGTCGCCGTCCTGATTGGTGACCGTAAACTCCAGGTCGGCCATGGGTAGGCGGCGGTGCAGGGACTTCACCACGGCTGTGGCCTGAATCGTATCGCCGATGTAGACCGGCTTGGGGAAGGACCAGCTCTGGCTGGTGAATACCGACCCGGGCCCCGGCAGGTCCATGGCTACGAGGGCATGGAGGAGGCCGGTGGTGATCCCACCCTGGGCGAGCAGACGCTCGAACCGCGTCCCCGCCGTGAACTCCGCGTCGAAATGGAGCGGATTGTAGTCGCCGGTTATCTCCGCGTAGCGCTGGACCATCTCGTCGGTGACCGTCATCGCTCGCTCGGCGCTCTGTCCGACCGTGAGGTCCATGCTCTGCTCGCTGAGGTACGGGGCTAGGACGGGCGCTCGATGCGTTCCTGCTCCCGCTCCTCCGCCTTGTGGCGCAGAACGCGGCCCTTGTCCGGAGTAGGGTCCTTGACGATGCCGTACATCCTCCGGCCCTCGTGCTCCTCGGGAAGGTGTTCGGTGATCGGGAGGCCGTCCTTGTTGACGAAGAGGAGGCAGTGACAGTACTTGTAGATCTGCATGTCGTCGCACGCGCAGATCCAGGTGCGGTGCGTGACCTCTTCCGCCTTGTCGGGATAGAAGCGGCAGGGACAGAGCGGCTTGCCCACCTCGTCGGCGTTCTGGGCCAGGCCGAGCACCACGGCCTCGGTCACCTCGGGGTCCGGGTGGGTTACGGTGCCCGACTTCTCGCTGTACTTCTGCACGAAATTGCGCAGCTTGGCGATAGTTTTCTCATTGGGTCGATCACCCACACTGGGCCTCCCTCTAGCATCGGACGCGGCACGCCCGTTGCGCACATTATAGGCGATGCCGGGGTCTGCCGCTTGACGTCGTCTGGTGATGACTCTTGGAAGTTCGATGAGGCCGGCGACATTGCGGGCTCGTCGAACTTCCGTCAAGCCGACTGATCGCGGGGCGTCCAGAGGGGCGGAGCCCCTTTGGCAGGGGTAGAAGGGGATGTGCCCCTTCCAACAACATTAGCCCGCAGGGCTACCTTGAACCCCCTCCAGGGGGTTTGGGGGTGTTCTTCGACGTCCCCCTAACGAAACCGCCGCGACTCCGGCGGGTTCGGGATGACATACATCGGCTCGGCGTGCTCGACCATGACGTTCATCGTGTCGTCGCGGCGCGAGACGATACCCGTTATCACCAGGAAAGGCGCCTTGAGCGCATGGCGGAGACGAGCGTAAGTCTTGGGCCAGACGGCCAGGGGGATGTGCCCGTACTCGTCTTCCAGCGTGAGGAAGACCGCCTTCGCCAGCGGCCGCTGCAGGCGGATGACCAGGCCGGCGACGGTAATCCGGGTTCCGTCGGGGAGGTCCGGCACCGCGTCGCTGGTCAGCACCTCGGGCCCCAGTCGCTCCCGCATGTAAGCCATGGCATGGCTGGCGGGGTGCATGCCCATTGTGCGGTACTCGCGCACCATCTCGTCGAAGGCCCCTGCCTGGGGGAGCGGGGCCATGTCTTGCTCCACGGGCATCTGCAACTGGAGCTGGCGGCCCACGGGGCGATAGCGCAGGCCGGCCTCCCACCGCGCTCGGCGGCGGTCGTCACACAGGCTGTCGAGGGCCCCGGCGTCGATCAGGTCCTCGACCCGCTGCTGCTCCAGTCCTGAGCGGGACATGAAGTCGGCCAGGCTCGAAAACTGGCCCTGTTTCCTGGCGACGACGATGGCCCTTGTCGACGCCTCGCCTAGGCCCCCGATGTACGTGAACCCCAGCCGGATGCTGTCGCCCTCGGCGGTACACAGCACCTCGCTGCGGTTCACGTCCGGGTTGACGACGGGGACTCCATGGCGCCTGGCATCCTCCTTCAGCGTCTCCGGTGTGAAGAAGCCCATGGGCTGCTGGTTGAACAGGCCGAGGTAGAACTCCAGTGGATAGTAGTACTTGAGCCAGGACATCTGGTACGCGGTCACCCCGAAGGCGAAGGCGTGGGACTCGGGGAACATGTAGTGGCCGTTGAACGTGCGGAAGATCGCCTGAGCCGTCTCCTCGTCGACGCCGTTCTCGCCGGCCCCGTCGCGAAAGCGCTCCCACCAGCGCTGGATCAACGCTTCGTTGTTCCGCTTGGTAAAGGCCCGCCGCAGCTGGTCGGCGTCCGAGTGAGAGAGCCCGGCGACGTCATGAGCGACCTGGTTGACCTGGTCCTGGAAGAGGATCACGCCGTAGGTCCGCCCCAGGGCCCGCTCCAGCAGCGGGTGGGCGAGGGCGGCCTCCTCGCGCCCCGTGCGGCGGGCGATGTAGGCGCGAATGCCGTCGTTGGCCCCGACGCCGGGGCGGACGGCGCCCACCTCGTGGGCCATGTCGGTCAGGTTCACCGGCTTGATGCGGGGGATGGTCTGCTGCTGTGCCGCCGACTCGACCTGGAAGATGCCGATGGTGTCGGCCCGATGCAGCATGGAGTAGACCGCCGCATCGTCGAAATCGATGCGCGAGAGGTCGACGATCTCGCCGTGACGCTCCTCGATGGTCCGGACCGCGTCCTGCATCTGGGAGAGGGCGCCCAGGGCCAGGAAGTCGATCTTGACGAAGCGGGCGTGCTCGATGGAGTCCTTGTCCCAGTGCATCACGTAGCGGCCCTCGATGGCGCTGGGCTGGACGGGGACGATCTCGGTGAGCGGGCCGGAGCCGATGACCATGCCGCCGGGGTGCTGGGCCAGCTCCCTGGGAAAGCCATCCAGTTCGGCTGAGAGTTCGATGAGATGCCGCCAGGGCCGGCCTTCCACCTTGTCCTCGAAGTCCGGGAGGCTGAGCATCTGATCGCGGAGCGAGACGCCGTCGCGCTCGTCGCTGCGCTTGGCTAGCTTGCCGATCTGCTCGCGGGGCAGGCCCAGGGCCATGCCCAGGTCGCGGATCGTCCCGCGAATGCGATAGGTGCTGATCATCCCCGTCAGAGCGGCGCGCTCCCAGCCGTATTTCTCGTGGACGCGCAGGATCAGCTCCTCGCGGATGTTGCGCGGGAAGTCCAGGTCGATGTCGGGCACGCTGGCGAGGTCGTCGTCGGGGAGGAAGCGCTCCAGCGAGAGGTCGTACTCGATGGGGTCGATGTGGGAGATGCCGAGGAGATAGCCGATGAGCATCGAGACCGAAGAGCCCCGGCCCCGTCCGGGCGGGTTGATCTCCAGAGGCGTCTCCGGGTCCGCAAGACCCAGGTCCACGGCCACCTCCTGGGCGATGTGGATGACGTCGCGATAGATGAGGAAGAAGCCGGCGAGGTCGTGCCTGTGGATCAGCCGGAGCTCCTTTTCGAGCCGGGTGCGGACCTTCTCCGTGAGCTCTCCGTAGCGCCGCTCGGCGGCCTCATGACAGACCCGATCCAGGTAGCTTTGCGGGGTGTGTCCCTGGGGCACGGGATAGTCGGGGAACTCATAGCCCAGGTCCTGGGTGAGGTCGAAGGCGGCGCAGCGCTCCGCGATGCGGACGGCGTTATCGACGGCCTCGGGACACCACGCAAAAAGCTGGCTCATCTCCTCGGGCGGCTTGAGGAAAAACTCGCTGTTGGGCCGGCGATCCCGGTGGCTCTCCTCGAGGGACGTGTTGTGCTGGATAGCGACGAGGCAGTCCTGGAGCCGGTGCCGCTCACGCACGTGGTAGTGGACGTTCCCGGTGGCGACCACGCCGGCGCCCAGCTCTTGGGCCAGCCCGACGAGCCGGCGGTTGCGCTGCGTGTCGCCGTGGACGAGGTGCTGCTGGAGTTCTAGAAAGTAACCCTCGCGGCCGAACAGGTGGAGGTAGCGCTGGGCAGCGGCCTGCGCTTCCGGAAAGCGTCCCTCGTCGAGCAGCGAGGAGACCTCGCCATGCCGGCAACCCGAGAGAGCGATCAGCCCCTCGGTACGTCCCGAGAACAGGTCCGGGTCCAGGGCCGGCTGGCGCCGGTCCTCCAGGCGCGCTTGGGAGATGAGCCAGCAGAGGTTGCCATAGCCCCGGCGCGTCTCGGCGAGGAGCGTCAGGTGGTGGCCGCCGGCGAGCGTGACCTCGCAGCCGATAATGGGCTGCAGGCCGGCGCCGTGGCAGGCCTCCGCGAACTCCACGGCCCCGCAGAGGTTGTCGTGGTCGGTGACGGCCAGCGCCCGGTAGCCCAGGTCGCAGGCCCGGGCCACGAGCTCCCCGATGGAGGATGCCCCCTCCTGGAAGGAGTAGCTGGTGTGGAGGTGCAGCTCGGGGTAGCCCACCTCACACCCGCTGCCTGCTCCACTCCCCGCTGACGAGGTCGTTGAACAGCCCCATCGCGACGCCGTCATCCAGCGTCACGTGGTAGTAGAGGCGCGCCACCGCCCGCTCGCGCCACCACTCGTCGTCGATGCGCCAGACGTCGTCGGTCCGGGCGACGAGATGCCAGGACCTCCCCAGGCGCACGCTCAGGGGCTGCCCGGCCTCCCCCTCGCGCACCTCCACGGACTGGGGCTCGTTCAGGGCTCGTATGCTACGAGAGCGCGCCGGCGTTCCGGTATGCGCGACCATGGCTCTACCTCCCGAATGCGATAGATTGGCGGGCGCCGGCCCAGCCGGGCCCGCAGCTGACGGACGGCGTCGTCCAGCTGGGCCCGGCGGCGCACGTCGCTGAACAGGCTCTCCTGCCGTCCCGAGTCGCCGGTGATGCCGGACAGGGTGATGGCGAGGCCCTCGAGAGGGGCCGGTAGCGCGATGTTCTCGAGACTTCCCCGGAGGATGCGCAGCGCCTGGTCGCGATTGCCCACCGGCTCGCGGAAGGCGACGCGCTTGCTCCAGGCCGGCCCGCTGCCCACCTCCCCCTCCAGCTCCACAACCCGTGCAAAACGGCCCCTGAGACCACTTGTGAAGACCCTGGTCAACAGGCCCTCCAGGGCCACCAGGATCGCCGGCAGCGAGACCGTCGGCGCGGCGAAGGCCGTCTCTTGCCGGATGCTCTCCGGCTGGGCACGCGAGATCAAGAGATCGTCGTCCCGGCCGTTGGCCAGCCGCCACAGACGCGCCCCCTCCTTGCCGAACTCGCCATGCATGGCGCTCAAGGGAAGGCTGGCGACGCTGCCGATGGAATCGAGCCCGAAGTCCAGGAGCCGCTCCTGGACCCTCCAGCCGGTCGGCAGCCGCGTTACCGGCAGGGGCGCCAGGAAGGAAGCGGCGTCGCCGGGGATGCGGACGGCCCCGCCGGACTCGGCGTGAAGGGCGGCGGCGTAGGCGGGGAACTTGCCCTCGCCGACGCCCATGCGAGGCCGGTAGGTTCCGGGGACCGCGTTGAACAGCGCCTGGAGCAGGTTGGCCTCGTCGCCGTAGAGCCGCTCCAGGCCGCGGAGGTCTACGTAGGCGAGGCCGAGGTCGGCGTCCTCGACGACCGGGCTGCGCCGCTCCAGGGCGTCGAGGATTTTCTTCCATGCTTCCCGGTAGGTCGACAGGTCGGCCTCGATGAGAGCGGCGCTGGGGCAGCGTGCCAGGGCCTGATCCAGCGACATGCCGGCGACGGTATCGCGCGCCTCCCGGGAGCGGTCCAGGACGAGCTTCTGGCTGCCGGTCCCACCGACAACGAGGACCGCCCTGCCGCTCAGCGAGGGCTGGCGGAGCAACTCCGTCTTCAGCGGCAGATGGGTTACGAGCACGCACGCGATGGACATCAGGCCTCCCAAGGGAGCGCATATTAGAACGTGTGTGCTATTTAGGCAAGTAACTGGTGTCAGCCGGGGCTACCCTGTTCCGGCCCTCGACGTTGCCGGGCCGCATAGAATAGCCGCAACCTGTTTCGAAGAGGTGCGCGATGGCCCAATTGATCCTGACCGACGTGGCGAGCGGCGTGGCGACGCTCACGCTGAACCGGCCCGAGAAGCTCAACGCTCTCAGTCCCGCACTCCTTGACGAGCTGTTCGCGGCCCTTCAGGCTGCCGAGGACGATGAGCAGGTCGGCGCGGTGATTATCAAAGGCGCCGGGCGGGCCTTCTGCACCGGCTACGACATCTCGCCGGGGCCCGACCGCCAGGTCCCCTCCGATCGGGAGATCCGCGACGACATCTCCTCGATGGAGCGCCGCCACCGGCGCTGGAGCATCCTGTGGAACCTGAACAAGCCGACCATCGCCCAGGTCCACGGCTACTGTGTCGCTGGCGGGACCGACCTCGCCCAGCACTGTGACATGATCGTCGCCGCCGAGGACGCCCAGTTTGGCTTCCCTGCCGTCCGCTCCATGGGGGCGCCGCCCACCCACATGTGGACCTACAACGTGGGTCCGCAGTGGGCGAAGTACATGCTCCTCACCGGCGACCTCATCGATGGGGCGACGGCGGCGCGCATCGGCCTCGCGCTGAAGGCCGTCCCAACGGACGCTCTGGAGCAAGAGGCCCGCGACATCGCCGGGCGAATGGCCATGATCGCGCCCGATCTTCTCGCCGCCAACAAGTCGATCTGTAACAAGGCCATCGAGGCGATGGGACGCAGCCTGGTCCAACAGCTCGCGATCGAGACCGACGCCATCGCCCACCGCTCGCCGGCGGCGGCCGAGTTCAGCCGTATCGCAAAAGAGCAGGGCCTGAAGGCCGCACTGTCCTGGAGGGACGACAAGTTCAGCCGCTAGTGTCGATATACTTGAACCGATGCTCGAGACCTACAAGAAGAAACGCGACTTCTCGCGCACGCCCGAGCCCGCGCCCGGGGCCGCCCCCGCTGGATTCGGCGCGCTCCGCTTCGTCGTCCAGAAGCACTCGGCCCGCGGACTGCACTACGACTTCCGCCTCGAGCTCGACGGCGTCCTGAAGTCCTGGGCCGTCCCCAAGGGCCCGTCGCTCGACCCCGCCGAGAAACGATTGGCGGTCCTCGTCGAAGACCATCCCCTGGACTACGCTCCCTTCGAAGGCGTGATCGCTCGCGGGAACTACGGCGCGGGCGAGGTGATCGTGTGGGACGCCGGGGTCTACTCCCCCGACGAAGGCGGCAAACTCTCCTTCGATAACCGCGAGGAGGCCCAGGAGCGGATGCGTGGCGAGATCGAGGCGGGCAAGCTCTCCTTCACGCTCCGAGGCCGCAAGCTTCGCGGCTCCTGGACCCTGGTGAAGACGTCGAGAAGCCCCAAGGACTGGCTGCTGATCAAGCACAAGGACCGCCACGTCGACACGGAGCAGGACGTGCTCGACGAGGAGGCCTCCGTGCAGTCGGGCCTCACCCTGGCCGACCTCAAGGCGGGACGCCTGCCCTCCGCTCCGGGAGCCCTCGAGAGACGGCTTGAAAGCGCTGGAAAGCAAGCAGCTTTCCCGAAGAAGCTGAAGCCTATGCTCGCCCGACTGATAGAGGACCCCTTCTCCGACCCGGCCTGGCTCTTCGAGCCCAAGCTGGACGGCTTTCGCGCCCTGGCCTTTCTTCATGAAGGTCGCTGCAAGCTGAAGAGTCGGAATGGCAACGATCTGACCGACAACTACCCCGAAGTCGTCGCCGAGCTCGAGGCCCAGCCCCAGGCGTCCCTGCTGCTCGACGGTGAGATGGTGGCCCTCGACGAGCAGGCGCGGCCCGACTTCGGCCTGATGCAGCAAACCGTCGGTGATCCGGGCCGTATCGAGCGTCCCGATAGGACCGCCAATGTCGTCTACTACCCCTTCGACTTGCTTTACGCGAACGGCGTCGACGTCAAGAACCTGCCATTGACCGAGCGCAAGGCCCTGCTCGCTCAGGCCGTTGTGCCCGGTGACCGGGTGCAACCGGTAGAGTACGTGGCCCAGGGCGGTGTTCAGTTGTATAACGCCGCGTCCCAGGTTGGCTTCGAGGGCATCGTCGCCAAGCGCGGCGACAGCCGCTACGAGCCGGGTATCCGGAGCCGCTCGTGGCTCAAGGTGAAGCGCGTCAACGAGCAGGAGTTCGTCGTCGGCGGCTACACCGCGGGCTCGGGCGCGAGAGCGAGCACCTTCGGGTCGCTGCTCGTGGGGTATTACGACGATACGGGGCTGCGTCTCGCAGGGAAGGTCGGCACCGGTCTCGACGACGCCATGCTGAAGCAGATGCTGGACCTCATGCGAGACCTGGAAGTCGATGACTCGCCCTTTGTCGACGACCCCGACGTGGTCGAGGAGATCCATTGGGTGCGTCCTCGGCTCGTCGTCCGCGTCAAGTTCGCCCAGTGGACCCACGAGGACCGCCTTCGCGCTCCCGTATTCACTGGCGTCGACCCTGATCGTGACGCCCGTGAGGTCCGTCGCGAGATCCCCGACCTGCCGGTTTCAGTAGGCCCTGCGGAGCAAGAGCCTCAGCCGTCGCCGAAGCAGACCGACACCGCCGAGGTCCTGGCCCAGCTGGACACTGATCGGAAGGACCTCATCCTCGAGGTCGACGGCCACCGCGTGAGTCTCACCAACTTGGACAAGCCTTTCTGGCCCGCGTACCGGGGCAGGGAGCCCATTACCAAAGGCGACATGATCCGTTACTACGCCCGCATGGGCCCGGTCCTGATCCCTCACTTGCGGGACCGTCCGCTCACGCTGACCCGTTACCCCAACGGCATTGAGGGCCAGAGTTTTTATCAAAAGAACTGGGAGCACAGGCTTCCGGAGTTCGTGGAGACGGTCCGTCTCTTCTCGTCGCACAACGATGGGGACGTTGAATACGTGATGGTGAACAACCTGCCGACACTCATCTGGCTGGCCCAGCTCGCCGACCTCGAGATGCACCCCTGGCTGTCGCGCACGGCCCGAGACCCCGACGCCGGGCGTCTCACCGCCGACTTCGCCGGCTCCGAGGAGGCTCTCGAAGGCAGCGCCCTCAACTATCCCGACTTCATCGTCTTCGACCTGGATCCCTACATCTACTCGGGCAAAGAGAAAGCCGGGGATGAGCCGGAGCTGAACCGTCGCGCCTTCGCCAAGACCGTCGAGGTGGCGCGGGCGTTGAAGGAAGTGCTCGATGAGCTCCACCTGTCGTCGTTCCTCAAGACCTCGGGCAAGACCGGCCTCCACATCTACGTCCCCGTCCTGCGTCAGTACGACTTCGGTGTTGCCCGCAAGAGCTGCGAGCTCATAGGCCGCTTCCTGATGCAGCAGCGGCCTCGGGAGATCACGATGGAATGGACCGTCAGCAAACGTTCGGGCAAGGTCTTCCTCGACCACAACCAGAACGTTCGGGGTAAAAACATGGCGTCCATCTACTCGCTCAGACCGGCGCCTAACGCGCCCGTCTCCACACCCCTGCGTTGGGACGAGCTGGACGGCACCTACCCCACGGACCTCACGATCGACGTCGTGCCCAACCGCGTCGACCGCATTGGCGACCTCTGGAGCGGCATCCTGGACGCCAAACACGACCTGCGCAGGATACTTGATATTGGCTAGCAACCGGTGGTCTTGGACAGGAGTGATGTCGCATGGGGATGACGCGGCCATGGCAAATGCATGGCGAGGAGTTGGGTGCGTGGTTTAAGCGCTTCGGGAGGGTTGAAGCGCGGGCGACGTCTCCAGTGTACGAGAGACTCTGCGAGGGTATTGCTCAGGACGAGTCCCTCCTTGCCATCGCAGCCCGTGTCCGGCCGGGCCAGCCGGCCCCCAATCTCTTCCTGGGCGTCGTCCAGTTCGTGCTCCACGACCACCTCGAGAGTCCACTTCTCGAGTTTTATCCAGCCATTTCGGGCCGCCCGCCCGCAAAGGGCGATCCCTTCCCCGCGTTCAGGTCGTTCGCCCTGAAACATGCCGACGAAGTCCGGTCGCTGGTGGCGTCGCGACTCGTGCAAACGAACGTCGTGAAAAGGTCGGCCTGCCTCTTACCGGCGTTCGGCCTCATCGCGGAGCGCTCTGGCCAAAAGCCGTTAGCGCTCGTCGAAATCGGGACTAGTGCGGGACTGAACCTGCTCTGGGACAAGTTTCACTATCGCTATGGGAGCAGGGCCTGTGGCGATTCCGCGTCATCGGTCAAGCTCGTCTGTGGCGCCCCGATGACCATCGTCGGGGCGTCGCTCTTTTTAGGCCTGTTCCTGGGCGCTGTATACTGAAACCCGCGCCATCTTCTCCCGACGGAGGCATGTCCGTGAGCAACGAAACGTCCGCGCGTGTTGAAAAAGACACGATGGGACCGATGGAGGTCCCGGCTAGCGCCTATTACGGGGCGTCTACCATGCGGGCGGTCCTGAACTTCCCCATCAGCGATCTTCGGCTCCAACGCGACTTCATCCGCGCCATGGGGCTCATCAAGCTGGCCGCGGCGAAGACCAACGAATCTCTCGGTCTTCTGGACTCGAAGCTTACCTACGTCATCGTGAAGGCCGCTCAAGAGGTCGCCGACGGCGCCTTCGATGAACACTTCGTGGTCGACATCTTCCAGACCGGCTCGGGGACTTCCACCAACATGAACCTCAACGAGGTGATTGCCAACCGGGCCGGCGAGCATCTGGGAGAGTCCCTCGGTAGCAAGGCCGTCCATCCCAACGATCACGTCAACATGGGCCAGTCCTCGAACGACGTTTTTCCAACGGCCATTCATCTGTCTGCTCTCCTGGCCATGGGGGAGCGTCTGAGGCCGGCGCTCGAAAAGCTCCACGCAGCGCTCGCGAAGAAGAGCGCCGCCTTCGCGACGGTGGTCAAGACCGGCCGTACCCATCTCCAAGACGCCACGCCGATCACCCTGGGGCAGGAGTTCAGTGGCTACGCTGGGCAGGTGGAGCGCGCCCTGCGTCGCGTCAAAGTCGCTGAGGACGAGCTTTCAGAAGTCGCCCTCGGAGGCACGGCTGTCGGTAGCGGCGTGAACACTCACGTTGAGTTTGCCCAACGCACCTGCAAGGAGCTCTCGTCGCTGGCGGGGGTCGTCGTGCGCGAGACGGATAGCCACTTCCAGGCCCAGAGCACCCTCGATGCGGCGGTCCAGGCCAGCGGCTGTCTGCGGACCGTCTCCGTGAGCCTCCTCAAGATTGCCAACGACCTCCGTTGGCTCGGCTCCGGACCACGTGCCGGGATAGGCGAGCTGGCGTTGCCGGAAGTCCAGCCGGGCAGCTCGATCATGCCGGGAAAGGTGAACCCGGTGATCCCCGAGTCGCTGATTCAGGTCTGCGGCCAGGTCATCGGCAACGACGCCACCATCGTGATGGGCGGCCAATGGGGCTTCTTCGAGCTCAATACGATGATGCCCCTGGTGGCCTTCAACCTCTTGCAGTCCATCGACCTGCTATCTTCCGCCGCCGGCAACTTCGCCGACCAGTGCGTCGAGGGTATCAAGGCAACGGAGCAGGGGCCCCAATCCGTGGAGCGCGGGCTCATGCTGGCAACGGCCCTCGCTCCCATCGTCGGCTACGACACGGCGGCTGCCATCGCCAAGGAGGCGGCTGCCGATGGGAAGACGATCGCCGAAGTGGCCCAGGAGAAGACCGAGCTTACCGCCGCCGAGCTGAAGAAGATCCTCGACCCCGTCGAGATGACCAAGCCGGGCGGCGTCGGCGGGGGCGGATAGCTCTCCAGAACGGAGGTCCGGTCATGGACCTGATCACCAAGGAAGAGCTCAAGGACAAACTGGACCGGGGCGACCGGTTCAAGCTCGTAATGGCCCTCGGTGACTGGGCGTTCCGCGCGAAGCACATCCCAGGCTCCATCAACCTCAATGCTCCAGACCAGGTCTCCAATGCGCTCCCCGATAAAGAGGAGGAAATAGTCGTGTACTGCTCCAGCAAGACCTGCGCTGCCAGCGGCTATGCCTACCAGACCCTGACCGAGAATGGCTACACGAAGGTGCGTCGCTATTCCGGAGGGATCGACGAATGGGAAGCTGCTGGCTACCCCCTAGAAGGCGAGTGGGTTCAACATGGGCGATAGGATGCCGAGCAGACGGCAAGGCACTCACGGGATATCGACGTTGCGGGGGCCTCTTTTTCTGCTTGCCGCTGCGGCACTGGCCATGACGGCTATGGCGTTCCTGCCGTCAAAATCATTTGCCCAAGCCGGCGCCTGTGGCCCGACGCGAGTCCTGGTCGAAGGCGGCAGTCCCTCCCCCTTCATTTTACCGGCGGCCGACGGCGAAACCCTCGTCGTGGAGCCCGATGCGGTGCTGCGGGTACGCGTGGAGGACCCGCCCGACAACGCGAGACTGAAATGGAGTGGCGGACGGTTGTTCGGGGACATCGGCAGCGCGACTCGCGACATCGGCACGACCCCGATCGAGATCGACGTCGACAGCTTCTCGTCGTACGTACGGGGCCTGTTCGAGATCGAAGGCACTCTCCTGTCCGGCTCGCGCGAGGTCTGTTCGGTGAGCTTCGAGCTTCAGATCGAGGGATTTGCAGGCGTGACGGCCATCGCTTCAGCCGGGGCCACCGGGGCGGCGGGGCTCGTTTCGATAGCAGGCGTTCCAGGTGCGGCAAACGCCACCGCGGCAAAGGCCAACGCCAACGTCCAGATTCGACGGCGACGGCGCCAAGGATGGAGACGCTGGCTACCCGTGCCGGCGTGGCGACGGACTATCTTCGGTTTCTTCACCGGCGCCATTACCGGCATCGGCGGCACGATCATCATGCAACAGGCAGCCATTAACCCGCTGTCGGTGGTCTCCGCTATCTGGGGCGCCGTTATCGGCGGGGGGGTCGTTGTTGGCCTGGGCTATTCCCTCGGCGCGGTCCGCACCTATATGCAGCCGCCGGACGAGACGGTCGATGAGCGGTAGCCTGGACAGTCGATCGATCAGGGAGGCGGCCAAGTCATACGTCTGGCCTATTTTCGGAAAGGACCCGACGTACTTCGACGACTCGGCCTCCATCGCGGTATCGGCGGAGGGGGCCTACGTCACCGACGTCGACGGCAACCGGTTCATCGACGCCTATTCCTGCGCCTGCGCCGCGACGCTCGGCTACAACCACCCCCATGTCATCGAGGCGATGACCCGGCAGATGTCGGCCATCGTCCAAAACGCGGGAAGCTGGCCGGCGAACCTTCCACAAATCCAGCTGGCCGAGAAGGTCGCTTCGCTCACCCCGGGCTCGCTGCAGTACAGCATCTTCTCGTCCAACGGCACCGACGCCAACGAGACGGCGATCAAGATAGCCCGGCAGTACCACAAGATCCGGGGCAACGGGTCCAAGTACAAGGTCATCGGCCGCGACCGCAACTATCACGGGATGAGCCTCTCCACGCTGGCCGCGGGAGGCAACGTACGGCGCCGCAAGTATCTCGACCCCTTCCCCACGGGCTTCACCCACATCAGCACGCCAAACTCCTACCGTCCGAAATACGCCGGCGACCAGGCAGAGGTTGCCAAGCGCTACGCCGAGGAGCTGCGCCGCGCCATCGAGTTCGAGGACCCGGCGACGGTCGCCTGCTACATCGGCGAGCAGACGTTATTTACCGGCGGGGTTCTTCCACCACCGGTGGACTACATGAAGCAGCTGCGCCGGATCTGCGACGACTACGACGTGCTCCTCATCGCCGACGAGGTCGCCACCGGCTTTGGCCGGACCGGCACGTGGTTCGAGTGCGAGCAGTACGACTACGTGCCTGACATGATCACGATGGCCAAGGGCATCACCGGGGGCCACGCGCCCCTCTCCGCGACCCACGTGAAGGCGGAGATCGCCGAGACGTTCTTTGGCCATCCTGACCGGATCTTCCACCATGGCTACACCTACAGCGGCATGGCCGTGTCCTGCGCCGCCGGCGTAGCCGCGATCGAGTACGTCGAGGAGTCAGGTCTCATCGCCACGGCTGCCGGGCGAAGCGAGGCGATCCGTCGAGAGCTCGACGCCATGAAGGAGCGGTCGCCGGTCCTCGGTGACGTCCGTTCCAACGGCATGCTGTTCGGCATGGAGCTCGTGAGTGACAAGGCCACAAAGCAGAGCTGGACCGGGCCCGTCCGCGACAGAGTCGTCGAGGCTGTCGTCGAAACGGGGAAGCAGCACGGCGTCATTTTCCCGGCGCTCAGCCAGTTCGACAGCGCCTACGTCATCATCGCACCGCCGCTGAACGTCGCCGACAGCGAGGTGGAGGCGATCCTCAAGGCGCTCGAAGCCGCCCTTCTCGAGGCTGAGCGCGTGGGCAACGCTTCGTAACTCTGCGCTCACCTAAGCTCCGTCGTGGTCGTTCCCGCTCGTCCTGAGCCTGACGAAAGACAGTCCCCGTTCCGCTGCCTGGTTTCGGTGGGTGGGTACAAGCGATCGCGTAACCCAGACGTTCGTGCGCCCTAGGGGCCAGCGCTTTGGAGTCGATCAGAAGATCGCGTCGGACGCGGCGGTCAGGATCACGGCGTAGATGACCAGGCTAGCGAGCACCGCGCTGAGGATGCGCCGCCGCCGCATCCCCATCAGCTCCAGGGTGGCGACTGTGCCGTAGACTCCGAGCCAGGGGGCCCCGGCCACGATAGCCGGGATGCCCCAACGGTCGAGGAGTCTCGCCACGCGTTCGCGTCTCAGGCGCGTCAGCCATTTCAGGGTGCCGCCGCTGCGCTCAGCCCTGGCGAACAGGGCGCTTATGAGGAGCGCGGGCAAGAGATTGAACACCAGGGCGACAATTCCGACGGCGATGGAGCTCAGGCCGAACCCGATCCCCAGAGGAATCGCAACGAGCTCCTCGCCAACCGGTGAAGCGGCGACGGCCGCCACCAGGAGGTACTGATAGACCATCCGCTACGGCTCGGAGCTGACCTGGAAGGCTTTGTCGAGCGCCTGCTTCGCCCGGGACTGAGCGGCTTGCTCGATTAGACAGCTGATGCGTATCTCGCTGGTGCCGATCGCCAGGATGTTTACCTCGGCGTCAGCCAGGACGCGGAACATGCGCCCAACGTATGCCGGGTCGCTGAGAATACCGGTCCCCACCAGCTCGATCTTTGTCAGGTCGTTGAGCGCCTCGACGCCCGCCGCTCCGATCTCGGCGCAGACCGGGCCGAGTGCATCCACGACCCGGGCAACGTCGGACTGGGAAACGGTGAAAGAAAGGTCGGTCATGCGTTGTACGCTCGCGTTTTGAAGGATCAGGTCAACGGAGACGCCCAGATCGGCCACAGCCCCAAAGATCTTGGCGGCGATTCCCGGCTTGTCCGGCACTCGGTCCACCTTGAGCAAGGACCACCCGTCTTCGACCACCACCGCCTGGACGCGCTGCCTGACCTCCATCGCTACTCCCCGTCGCCCCGGGCATCGCGCTCCGACGGTAGCTGTCGCTGCAGGGGGAACAGGATGATATCGCGAATGCTTGACGCTCCGGTGAGTAGCATCACCAGACGGTCGACGCCTATGCCCAGGCCGCCCGTCGGCGGCATGCCGTGTTCCAGCGCGAGGAGGAAGTCCTCATCGACCGGGTGGGCCTCCTCGTCGCCCTCTTGGGCGTGCCGGCGCTGTTGCGCGAACTGCTCCGCCTGATACTCCGGGTCCGAGAGCTCCGAGAAGGCGTTGCCCACCTCCATTCCGGCGATATAGGGCTCGAACCGCTCCGCAAGGCGGGGGTCTGTCCGGTGTCGCTTCGTCAGAGGGCACAGGCCCGCGGGATAGTCCATCACGAAGGTCGGCTGGACGAGGTGCTCCTCGACGCGCTGGTCGAAGATTTCGCCGAGCACCTGCTCCCAGTCCATCCCCTTCAGCGCTCTCGCATCCAGTCCCGCCTGTTTCGCAGCGCTCATCGCGTCCTCGAGGCTCGACACGCTTGAGATGTCGACGCCGGCATATTCCTTGACCGCGTCGTAGAAGGTTAGGCGGCGCCATGGCCCGGCGAGATCTATTGCAACCTCTTTACCCTCGAACTGCCTCGGCGGCAGCTTGAGCGACCCGTTGGCTTCCTGGGCAAGCGTCTGAAACAGCTCCTCGGTCAGCGCCATCATGTCCGTGTAGTCGCCGAAGGCCTGGTAGAGCTCGAGCAGCGTGTACTCCGGGTTGTGCGTGGAATCGACGCCCTCGTT
This sequence comes from Dehalococcoidia bacterium, assembly GCA_965248515.1. Classification (GTDB taxonomy): domain Bacteria; phylum Chloroflexota; class Dehalococcoidia; order SHYB01; family SHYB01; genus CBDFJU01. Next base: position 188,463 of record CBDFJU010000001.1, read on the forward strand.
GCGAAAGACCGTCCCGATCTCGTAGACCTTGTCGAAGCCGCCGACGATGAGCCGCTTCAGGTAGAGCTCGGTTGCGATGCGCAGGAAAAGGGTTCGCTTGAGCTCGTTATGCTCGGTGACGAAGGGCCGCGCTGCTGCGCCGCCGTAGATCGGCTGGAGCGTGGGCGTCTGGACGTCGAGGAACCCTCGGGCGTCGAGAAAAGATCGGATGCCGGCCACGATCCTGGTTCGTTTGGCAAAGAGCTCCCGGGCTTCGGGGTCCGAGATCAGATGGCGATAGCGCTGACGGCGCATCGTTTCCACGTCACGCAGGCCGTGAAATTTCTCGGGGAGGGGCTGGATCGCCTTGGCTAACAGGGTGAACTCGCCAACCTTCACCGTGAGCTCGCCCGTTCTGGTGACGAACAGCTCTCCTTCGACACCGATGAAGTCGCCGCGGTCGATCAGCTGTTTGAACGCGTCGAACTCACGGGTGCCGTCCGCGGTGAGATAAAGCTGGATCCGTGCGTCCTGGTCTTCGACATGGGCGAAGTTCGCCTTCCCCATGCGCCGCACGCCTACGAGACGGCCCGCCAGGCGCACGGGCTGGCCCTCGGGCAACCGAAGCGCTTCCGCGATTCCGTGGCTGCGATCGAAGCGATGCGGGTACGGGTCGATCCCTCGCTCGCGAAGACGGGCTACCTTGGCTCGGCGTTCCTCGATTTCTCCCAATCGACGATTCCTCTATCAGCCCAGGTAGCTCTTGAACAGGTGTGGCAGCATCCTCTCCTGTCCCTTGCCCTCGTCGTTCAACAGACCGAGGACCGCGCCGGCGAGCCGGTCCACGTAAACCCCCATCCCGATCAGCGGCTGGCCCGACGGCCAGCGCTCCAGCTCCTTGACGAAGCTCTCGTCAGGCTCCGGCAACAGGTCGTACCCCAGGCGTCGTAGCCGGTCCAGGTGCTGGAAGCGGACCCGCTGCGCATCCGCATCCATCAGCTCTCGCTGGGCCAGCGCGACGCGAAGGCCGTCGACGTAGAGCTCCCACTTGCGGCAGTGGACGCCGTCCTCGGACTGGGCCAGAGGGCTGGATTCCAGGGGGAGGCCCTCGATGACAACCGGTCCCTTCAGGGTGGGCGCGACCCTGGTGCGGAACGCGTGCTCGACGAAGTCGTACCAATAGCCATGGGGTCCAACGCGAAGATAGGGGGCGAGTCCACCCGAAAGATAAGCGAGCCTTGTGGCAGCCTCTCGGAGGATTGGGTCGCCCGCTCGCGATTCGATTGCTTCGGCCTGGGCCTGTGCTGAATCCCCGCTGCGCGAGCGGCTCAACAGAGCGTCGAGGTCGAAATCGGCGTCGTTAGTGCGCAGCAGGTCGCCGTACCGGAGTCGCTCCCACGGGCCTCGGAGTCGCGAGACCGACGATGCCGTTTCCTGCGGCAAGAGTCCCTTTGACTCGAGCCGCGCCACGCCCTGCTCGACGAGCTCCCGAAGCAGCCTTTCGAGGGAGTCGGGATCGTCGGCCACCGAATACAGCTCGAGGAGCGTGAACTCGGGACGGTCGAAGCCCTCCCGGGGCGCCTGCTCATCAAGCTCGTCTCGGGCGCACACGGCCAGCTCGAAAACGCGCTCGAGGCCCGCTTCTCGGCCCTCGACCAGGAGGCGCTTGAGGTAGAGCTCCGGGGCGGCGCGGAACCAGAGCCGCTCGCCCAGAGACGCCGAATAGGTACTGAAGCCCGTGCCGGTCTCGAACCCGCTCAGCCGCGGCTGGAGCAGTGGCGTCTGGACCTCGGTGAAATCGACGGATTCCAGGTGCGCCCGCAAGGCGGAGATGAACTGCATCCGCCCCTTGATAAGCCGCAGATCGAAGCCGTTATTCGAGGCCATTGCTGCCTTGTGCGCTCCGATCATCCCAATGCGCTCCCTCGACCACCGGAAGATAGAGAACATCGAGCGGCAATCGCGTACCTTCAAACGACTCGAGGGTCGTCTCGATGGCTCGTTCGACCGCCCCCAGCGAAGCGGGGGCGGTGCGGAAGTAGTGGTGGTCGGGCGCCGCCTTGTCTCCGGTGTCGGCGGTGACGGCAAGCCCACTTTGGGAAAGCAGCTTGCCCAGCTGTTCGGGGGCGCTCGGGTCGTCTGCGAGGAAGCGCAGGATGAACGGCGCCTCCAATCGGTCCGTCGAGAGGAGTGAAGGCGTTCCGAGATAGGGCTGCGGCCTGCTGAACGCTCCCATCCCGTACATGTAGAGGGGGCTCGACTCGGGTGGCCCCTCGCCGTTGCGCATCCCCCCGGCAGCGGTTGCCACCTGCCGAGCGCAAAAGCGGAGGTCGGCGATAACGGACGACGCCGTCTCCGGCCCGCCGGCGCCCGGCCCACGGAGCATGATGTTGTAGCCCTTGGCCCCGGCGCCCGTCGGCGACTCCACTTCGAGGAGGCAGGCGTTCTCCGACCCGTCGACCCCCGCCAGCGGATGGTCGAGGGGCACGGCCGCGGGCTGCGACCACGCGACCACGGACTCCTGGCCCGAACCTCCGGTTCGGACCACCTGGGCGCCGGCCAGCAGCTTCGGCACAAGCCCGCGGGCGCTCAATACTCGAAGGTCCGCCGAATGGAAGATCGCGTCCGAGTTCAGCTCGCCGCCCTGGCGCTGCGTTCCCTTGCGGGCGATGCCGCGAAAGTAGACGTCTCGTGGCCGCAACCTGACGCCAAAGCCAAGGCCCGCGAGGACGATGATCTTGCTCCGAGAGTCCTCACCGAGCACGTCGGCACTGGGGTCGGACTCGGCGAGCCCTGCCCGTATCGCGGCTTGCACCGCGTCGACGTAGGCGTCGCTTTCACTTCCCGACTCCGCCGAAGCCCGCATCTCTGAGAGGATAAAATTGCAGGTCCCGTTGAGGATCGCCAGAATGCCGGTGACGGTACCCCCTACAGAGCTGCCGATCGTCTGGACCACCGGCATTCCGCCGCCCACGGCGGCCTCGTAGGCCAGCACGGAACCCCGGGACTGGGCAAGTTTCACCAGCTCGTAGCCGGTCCTGCTGAGGACGGCCTTGTTCGCGGTGACCACGGACTTGCCGTTCCAGAGGGCCTCTTCGATCATCGCCTCGGCGCCCGCCGAGCCGGTCAGCTCGACCACCACGTCGACATTGTCGTCGTAGACCACCTCACGCCAGGCCGGTCCCGAAGTCCCGCCTGGGCCTTCGTGGTAAAACCTCGGCGTTCCGTCCCCATCCCGCGATACGATTCGAGTAATGAAGTCCTCGGGTGCACCAACGGAACTGTCGCGGGAGCGGCGCGCAGCGCTCCAGATCCGCACGCGAACGGAGCCGGGGTCGCCGAACCGGGCTCCGGGCATCGGGAGCTCCATCGGCCCGTCGGCGAAAAAGTCGAGGACCGCGGAGCCGACGACGCCGACGCCGATCAGTCCGACATTGATCTCTTTGGGGGCAACCACCGCGGCGGTATTGGTCATCGGAAGCGCGTCTCGAGGCTGAAAAACGAGGAGAATAGACCAGCCATGACAGGTGTGTATTGTACGCGCGCCCCTGGGGAGATTCAAGGAGCCGTCTCTTTTGCGCCGCCCCTGACGATTGGCTATAGTGGTCGTCGGCCATGAGACGAAAGCGAAGAATCGAGCAGATCGAGCCGATCGAGACGACCCTCTCCATCGACGACGTCGCCTTCAAGGGCGAAGGGCTGGCCCGGCACGACGGCGACCTGGTCTTCGTGCCCTATACGATCCCCGGCGAGACGGTCAAAGCGACGATCAGCCGGAAGATGGGGCGCTACTACGAGGCGGACGTTGACGAGGTGCTAACCCCATCCCCGCACCGCGTCACCCCTGAGTGCCCTTACGTCGGTAACTGTACCGGATGTCAGTGGCAGCACATCGATTACCAGCACCAGCTCGAAATCAAGTCGCGCCTGGTGAAGGAGCAACTGGTCCGCACCGGCGGCTTCGAGAACCCGCCGATGGGGCCGGTCGTCGGCTGCGACGACCCCTGGCACTACCGGAACCATGCACGGTTCACCATCGGCCCGGCCGGGCAGCTTGGCTTCGTCAACAAGACGCAGCGAAGGTTCGTGCGCATCGATCGCTGCCTCATCATGGACGAGGGCGTCAACGAGATCCTCACCCAGCTCCAGGACAAATGTGAGGAGACGACGCAGCTCTCCGTACGCTACGGGGTCAACACGGGCAGCTTTCTCATCCAGCCGACGCTCCAGTCCGTCGACATCGCCGTCGAGGTGGGCCAGACCCACTACGAAGAGGAGCTCCAGGGGGTCCGGTTCCGTATCGCCTCGCCCTCGTTCTTCCAGGTGAACTCGAAGCAGGCCGAGCTGCTGGTCGACCTTGTCCGCGAGGGCCTCGAGTTGAAGAGAAACGAGACGCTGGTCGACGCCTATGCCGGGGTGGGGACCTTCGCCGTTCTGCTCGCCCCGCACGTGGGGCAAGCCATCGCCATCGAAGAGTCGGCGTCGGCGGTCAGCGACGCCCGAGTGAACATCGCGGAGCTGGACAACGTCACCCTGGTCGAAGCGAGGACCGAGGACGCGCTGGCCGACCTGGAGACGGTGCCGGATGCCGTTGTTCTCGACCCGCCGCGGACCGGCTGTCACCCCAGGGCGTTACAAGCGCTCATCGCGCTGGCCCCCGAGCGGGTCGCCTATGTCTCCTGCGACCCTGAAACGCTGGCGCGGGACCTGAAAATCCTGTGCGAGGAGCGCTATCGCCTGGTGGAGGTGCGGCCGGTCGACATGTTCCCGCACACCCATCACATCGAAGCGGTGGCAACGCTGCGCAAGCGAGAGGCCGAGTAACAGCTAGGCGGGCGTGGTGTCCCAGCCCTTCTCGGAGAGGTCGATCATGACTCGGTCGGGTCCGGAGTACTTGAACTCGCCTTTGTAGTCGCGGCCCTCGATCCCCAGCGCGGCGTCGATGTCGGACCTGCTCTTTCCCTCGCCCGCGGTGAGCTTGCCCACCGTCTCGGGCAGGTCTTCCACCTCGAAGCCTATGTGGTGGAGGCCACGGTACTCGGCCCCGAACTCCTCGCCGGCAGCCCCGTCCGTCTTGAAACGGAGTATGGCGAGATTGATGGTCCCGTCGCTGAGGATGTGGCCGAAGTGCCCCGGACCGTCGGTGGTGCGCAGCTTTTTCATGCCGAAGACCTTCGTGAAGAACTCGGTGGTCTTGTCGGGGTCCTCGGCGGCGATGGCGATGTGTCTGAGCTTGGGCACGATCTTCTCCTTGGCCACGGAAGGTGGCCTGCTCACATCGAGGTTTGGTCCTGGTCCCACTGCCAGCCTGACTCCGAGAGGTCGATGATGACCTTGTCGGGGCCGCCGAACTTGAACTCACCCTTGCCTTTAGAGCCGGATGGCTTGACGCCGAAGCCCTCGTCGATGTCGGTGCGCACCGACCCGTCGTTGGCCTCGAGCTTGCCGGCGGTCTCGTCGACGCTGTCGACCTGAAAGCCGATGTGATGCAGGCCGCTGAACGAGGCCCCGTACTCCGTCCCCGCCACCGCGTCCGTCTTGTAGTCGAGCACGGCGACGTTCATGTAGCCGTCGCTCAGGATGTGCCCGTAATGGGTCGGCTTGTCGGTGGTGCGAAGCTTCTTCATCCCGAAGACCTTCATGTAGAACTCGGCTGTCTTATCCGCGTCCTGGCAGGCGATGGCGATGTGTCTCAGCTTTGGCATGTCCATTCCTCCTTGGAAGGCGCTCTCAGCCCTTGTAGGCCTTTACCTTGTCGAGGTACTCCGCGCCGGCTTTGCGGACCCAGTCCAGCCAGCTGATCATCAGGAAACGGAGACCTTTGTCGAGCTGCTGCTCGATAGCGTCTGTACTGGCCGTAGAGCCGGCTATCCGGCCCGCGTCGACGATCTGGGCAAGGGCCCGGTCCGCGGCCTCGATTACCTCCGGGTGGCCCGGCTGTCCCAGGTGCCCCATGCTCTGCGCGAGATCGTGCCGCGCGATGAAGAACACATCGATATGCTCGACGGTGAGGATCTCGGGAAGGTTGTTCACCGCCACGATGTCCTCGATCATCGCCACGAGGAACGTCTCGTCGTTGGCCCGATGAATGTAGTCCGGCTTGCCGTATCCCTGGCGAGCACCCCCGACCCCCCGATGGCCGATCGGGTGATACTTCGCCCCATCAACCACGCGCTGGGCCTCCTCTTTCGTATTCACGTGCGGGACGACCACTCCGTTGATGCCCCGGTCCAGTGTTCGCATGATCGTCGGAGGGTCGTTGGTCGTGATGCGAACCAGGGACTGCATGCCCCAGACGTCGCAGGCGCGGGAAATGTCGCTGAGGTCTTTCCAGGTGAACGGGCCGTGCTCCGTATCCACCCATGCGGCGTCGAATCCAAGGGGGCCCAGATGGTCGATGACGTCCGGGTGGTTCTCGCCGGAAACGACCACAACCGGTTGGCCCTGCTCGAGCTTGCGTTTTAGGACGCTTTCCGCCATTGGGTCAGCCCTCCAAAAGGAAAGTGATGGCGGAGTCTAGCACCGCCCTCGAAAGGGCGTCAAGCGAAAAACCGGCGGGCGCTACTGGTTACTGAAGTCCGAGCCGGGCCTTTGCCAGAGCGTGTAGAACTGTTCCGACTCCCCAACGACTGCCCGGCGCAGCTCGTCCTGTTCCTTCTTGTTGATCTTCGACTTCTCGTCGGCGAGCAGCTTCTTGAACATCTCGTTGCAGTCTTCGACGAAACTCGATGGGAGATGGCCCTCGAAAAAGCCCTCCATCGCGGCGGTAACGTCGCGCTCGTGCATCGACAGGATGGAACCTGAGCAAAGGAACAGCGACATGCGGCTGCTCTCGGGGCTCGAAACGTCCATGCCGAAGGCCTTGGCGAGAGCGGCGATGCCCCTTTCCTGGAGCATGGCCTGGACCCTGGTCGACAAGAGCATCAGGTTGAGAAAGGGCGGCCCTTCGGAGCGCAGCAGCCGCGAGAACTCGGCCTCGAGGTCGGCATAGTGTGCAGGTGTCAGAACCTCGGCGGCCGGCATGACCTGGGCCTTGGGCGCCTCCAGATCGCGAACGTCGATCACCATGAACTCGTCGAGGTTCGGGAAGATGCAGACGTGGAGATCGGCGCTGAGTACGGAATTGGACTCGGGGTTTTGCTGGTCCATGGTTGCACTCCTGAGACGATGAGCGAAATTGCCCACCTTCCTTCTACTATAGTTGCTGTACGCTCCCCTGTACACACGAGGATGCACCCGCCCGGATGGGTGCGCTCGCCGTGCTACAATTGAGAGCGCCTTCCAGCAGGCGCCCCCGCCCCATGTCGACTGAGTTCATTCCCGAACGTGCCCTGGCGATCACGCCCCACCCCGACGACGCCGAGATCGGCGCTGGCGGTACGCTGTCCAAATGGATCAAGGCGGGCGCCGAAGTAACCCTTGTCGTCTGCACCAACGGCGACAAGGGCTCCGAGGACCGCGGGATGACCTCGCCGCGGTTAGCGGCGATTCGTGAGAAGGAGCAGCAAGCGGCGGCAGACTTCCTCGGTTTCAAGGAGGTCATATTCCTGGGGCATCCCGACGGCGAGCTCGACGACACCCGTGAGTTTCGCGGCGAGCTTGTCCGCGAGGTGCGACGCAGCAGGCCCGACGTCGTCCTCACCTGCGACCCCCACCGGAAGACCTTTTATCTTCACCGCGATCACCGGATCACTGGGCAGGTGGCCATGGATGCCGTGTTTCCGTACGCTCGAGACCACCTCTCCTACCCCGAACACAAGGAGTTCGGTCTCGAGCCCCACAAGACGGCGATGCTGTACCTCTGGGCTTCCGACGAGCCCGACACCCATATCGACATAGGCGAGTTCCTCCAGAAGAAGATCGACTCCCTCAAACATCACAAGAGCCAGATCGCGGCCGAGCGCGCGGCCGACTTCACCAAATTCCTGATGGATTCGGCGAAGCGGGCCGGCTCGCACAATGGTGTGGAGGCCGGGGAGTCGTTCCGCGTCATCGAGATGCGTCGATGACGGCCGGGTTCTTCGATCTCCACAACCACACGTTGCCGGCTGTCGACGACGGCGCCAGGTCGATGGACGACTCCCTTGCGATGGCGTCCATCGCTGCGGAGGACGGGATCGAGACCGTAGTCTTGACCCCCCACAGCAAAGACGTGGCCGAGTCGCTCCGCTCCGGGGTGTTCCAGGACTCGGTTGTCGAGTTGCAGCGTGCCGTCGACGCCGCGGGGCTTGCGGTACGTTACCTCGTCGGCTTGGAAAATCACCTCGAGCCGGACCTGGCCGAGAAGCTCGACAGCGGGCTCGCGCTGACGATGAACGGCTCGTCGTACATCCTCGTCGAGCTCCCGTTTTCCCCCATGCTACCCATGTTCACCGATGACGTCCTTTTCAAGCTTCGCCTCCGGGGACTGACGCCGATCATCGCCCACCCCGAGCGTTGCGACGCCCTGGTGCGCGATCCCGACCTCCTGGCCGGCATGGTCAATCTCGGCAGCATCGCCCAGGTCACGAGCACGAGCCTCACGGGTCGGTTCGGCCCTGAATACCGCAAGGCCGCCGAGACCTTCCTCGAGCGGGGTCTTGTGCACCTTATCGCCTCTGATGCCCATTCCCACCGCGGGCCCAGGGTCCCCGTCCTCTCCGACGGCGTCGAAGCCGCTTCGAGGATCGTCGGAGAAGAGTACGCGCGGTGTATGGCAACCACCGTCCCCAGAGCTATCGTGGAGGGGCGGCCGATCGAGTCCGAGCTGCCGCCTCGACCCGCCAAAAAGCGGGGATTCTGGCGCCGCTAGGCGACCCAGAACACGCGCAGCAGCCTGAGGGCCCAGTCCAACACCGGCTGGACCAGGTTCAGCAGCTTGGCGAAGAGCCAGGTCACGAGAATTCCGAGGAGCGCTCCACTCACCACGTCCAGCGGGTAATGCATGCCCGCGACGACCCTTGCGCTGGCGAAGAGGGTAGCCGCGATGCCCAGGACCAGGCCCCAACGGCGGTTCACCAGCCAAACGCCGGCCGCCATCGCGAAGGCGTAGGCCGCCGCGTTGCTCGGAAACGCGGGGTCGGTCGGTCGGTAGAAGAGAACGTTGACGTCTTCCAGGGTGATGAACGGCCGTGGCCGCTCGAAGCCCTGGTTGAACAGCCTCACGAAAAGGTTCGCGAAGCCGGCGCCGATAGCGGCGTACAGGAAACCCTTCTGACTGATCAGCCGGTCCTCCATCGACCGGCCGAAGAACCAGAGGGCGAAAGCGGCCAGGGCGATCACTACCGGCAGAAAGAAATCGCTGGCGAGCAGCTTGATGACGTTGTCCAGGATGTCCCAGCGACCGACGGCGCCGTTGATGTCCTGGAAAAGGCGCTGGTCAAATCCGACCATCGCGGGACCTCCGCCCAATCCGAGCCAGGACGAGTTGCGCGAGCGTGGCGCTACGCAGTTCGTCGAGGCCCTGGCCCGCCGGCGGGCCCGCTGGCCGCTTGGCCTGCGTGACCGAGGCGATCACCCCGGTCACTGCCACGGATGCCGCTGTCCCGGCGAGAAAGAGCCCGAACTGCTCGGCTCCCTCCACACCGCCGATGTCGCCCGCGATTCCCGTGTCGCCTATGAGAACGAACCAGACGAACGCGCCGACGAGGAGCAAGACACCGAGGACATAGCTCGACCTTTCGCGCGGGAAGAACAAAAGACCCCGCAGCCCGCTCCGGGCGGCTACGATCTGGATGATGCCGCAAGAGGCGACGAGGACCAGGAGGAAGTAGTCTGCGGCTAGGCTAAACACGGACCGTCTTCATCCGGGCCCGAGGCGGCCCTGGGCGCTATTCCTTCGGCCGAAGAGACAAACGACCTGTCCGGTGATAGTACGGCAGCACAACCTGAAAGCAGTGCACGATGCCGACCATCAGCGGGAGGCCGACCGAGAACAGGATTATCTCCGGCGGCTGCCCTGTCAACAGGGACAGGAAGGGAAGCGGGACCAGCATCCCGGCGATCGCCGCCGTCGTTCCACGTCTCGCGAGCAGGAAAGCGGCGGCGGGAGCAGCCGCTATCAGCGAGGCCGGGTAAGCAACCGCCGCCAGAACGCCGAGGGTTGTCGCGGCGCCGCGGCCGCCTCTGAACTGAATGAATACGGGCCAGTTGTGGCCGATGACCGCGCCGGCGCCAGCAGCCAGAACGGCTCCCTGACTGAACCCGCTCACCTTGATGATCAGAACGACGATTGCTCCCTTGGCGATGTCGGCCGCGCCCACGCCGATGCCGGTCCGAGCACCGAGCTGGTAATAGGCGTTCTCCGCGCCAACGTTGCCGTCTCCCAACTGCCGAATGTCCTGGCCCTTGGTCAACAACCCGGCCAGATAGGCGGACGGAATCGAGCCGACCAGATAGCCGACTACTACGGAGATCGTCACCTGAACGAGCAGCAAGTCCACCGCGCCCCCACATCTCTACTGCATCGGCTGTGAAAAAGCCGAGGCTACGCCTTGACGGTACTCGGATAGGCCGGGCTGCACCAATCGATGTACTTCTTGTTCCGGCCCTGAATGACGTCGAAGTACATCTTCTGGAGCTGCTTGGTGATCGGGCCTATCTGCCCGTCGCCCACTTCGCGCATGTCCACCTTACCGACCGGGGTCAGGTGGGCGGCTGTTCCGGTTAGGAAGCACTCGTCGGCGAGATAGAGCTCGCTCCGGTCTACGGAGCGCTCGACCGTCTCGATTCCCAGCTCCTCCGCCGCAAGTTCAATGATCGTGTTTCGGGTGATTCCGGGCAAAATGTTGTCCGATTCGCTCGGAGTAGCCAGCCGGCCGTCTCGGACGACGAAGATGTTCTCGCCGCTCCCCTCGGAGACGTGACCGTCCTGGTTGAGGACGATGGCCTCGTCGAACCCGCTCTCGACGGCTTCGGTCTTCGCCAGGATATTGTTCACGTACGCGCCGGAGGACTTGATCCGAGCAGGGATGCTGAGGTCGTCGTTGCGGCGCCAGCTCGAGGTCCGGCAGTGAATGGCCCGGGAAGTGTCCAGGTAGTCGCCCAGGGGCACGACGACCATCAGGAAGTCGTCCTCGAGCAGGTTCGCCCGAAGCTCCGCGACCACCTCGGCGCTCTTGTACACGAGAGGCCTGAGGTAGATGTTCTCCTTCAGGTTGCTCCGGTGGGCGAGCTCGACGGCGATGTCACATAGCTCCTGCGCGCTGTACTTGACCTTGATCCGGAGCACCTTCCCGCCGTTCAGCAGGCGTTCCATGTGCTCCCGGAGACGGAAGACGTAAATCTGGCCCTCGTCGGCGTTCCAGTTTCCTCTGATCCCCTCGAACGCAGCCGTCCCGTAATGCAGCGCGTGCGTCATCACGGATACCTTGGCGTCGGCGAGGGGGACGAACTCGTTCTTGAAGAAAGCGTACATGGGGTGGGGGCTCACAGGTTGGGTCATTATAGCCATGCGCTCCAGTCAAAACAAGCGACGAACCAGAGACGCAGGCCAATTTCGGCGCACTAGCGGGGCGCCAGCTACTTGCCGCTGAACTTGGGCGTCCGCTTTTCGGTAAAGGCCGAAATGGCCTCTTTGTGGTCCTGGGTCGCCATGGCCATTGCTTCCGTCGCCAGGCTGAAGTCGAGCACGTTGTTCAGCGTTTGCCAGAGGGGCCGGTTCAGGGCCAGCTTCGTCCACCGGATGGCGAAGGGCGCTCCTTTCGCCAGCTCCCGGGCGCAGGCCATCGCCTCGTCCATCAACTTGTCGGCGGGGACCACGTAGTTCACCAGGCCGTACCGCTCGGCGTCGGTGGCGGATACGCGCTTCCCGAGCATCAGCATCTCCTTGGCGCGATGGATCCCAACGAGGTGCGGCCAGATCACCGCTCCACCGTCCCCTGCCGTGAGCCCAACGTTGACGTGGGTGTCGGCGATGATGGCCGTGTCGGACATATAGATGATGTCGGCCAGGAGTGCAAGGGTGGCGCCGAGGCCCATGGCGTAGCCGTTGATGGCTGCGATGATCGGGACCTCGCAGTTGAGCATGCGCTGGATGAGGTACTTGGGGCCTCGCAGGAGATATCCAGTGCCCTTGCCGGGCAGGTTCGAGCCGAACTCGCTGACGTCGCCCCCCGCCGAGAAAGCTTTGTCACCCGCGCCGGTCAGGATGATCGCCCGGAGGTCGAGGTCAAAACTGGCCTCGTGGAAGAGCTCCTCGAGTCCCAGGTGCATCTCGGCGCCGATGGCGTTGCGTCGGTCGGGGCGGTTGAGGGTGACGACGGCGATCCCATCGCTCACCTTGATGTCCAGGTGCTTCTCGGCGAAACGACTGTAGTCCACGGCTTGGCCTCCCCGGTGAATCTCCGCGCGATTATAGCACCGGGACTCGCTAGGGCCCCGGGGCGAAAAGAGAAGCGGCGGGGTTTTGCCCCGCCGCTTGAAATCTCGTTACGTTGGTTGCCCTTAGACGGCGCACTCACCCTCGCCACGCTCCAGCTTGTAGGGCACCGTCTTGTCCCAGTCCATGTAGAGCTGAATGGTGTCGCGGCCCAGGGCTCCCACTTCTTGAAGCTCGGCGACCATCGGCGCGAACGACTCCGCGCCGACACGATCGACGAAATCGTTGAAACTCTCGCCGTTCTGGCGCTGGCTCGTGTAAAAGCCGAGCATGCGCTCCACCAGCTCGGGGGCCCGCTTCGAAGGAACCCGTCCTTTCACCCGCTGACCGATGCGGATGGGGCCTTCGGTCCCGGTTGCGTTTCCGCCGATGAAGACCTCATAGGCGGGGACCTGCTGGCCGCTGGCGCCCTTGATCGCAGCGCCGTGGAAGCCGATGTTGGCGACGTGGTGCTGGCCGCAGCCGTTGGGGCAGCCGCTCGCCTTTACATGCAGCTTGCGGGTCTCCGGGTCGTCGATCTGCATGGCCAGGAGCTTTTCGCGGAGGGCGTTGCCCATCCCCATGGACGCGGTGATGCCCAGCTTGCAGCTATCGGTGCCGGGGCAGGTGACCACGTCGGTTATCCCGTCGACGTTGGGCTCGGCGAGCTCGATAGCTTCGAGCGCCTTCCACACGTCGGCCACGGACTCTTGACGGACCCAGCGCAGCACCAGGTTCTGCTCCTGTGTGAGCCGCGTGCGACCGCCGGAATAGGTCCTCGCGATGGTGGCGAGGCCATGGAACTGGCCGGGGGTCAGGTCGCCCTGAGGCACCGTAACGTGGACAACCCGGAAACCGGGGTCCTTGTGGCCGCTGACGTTCGTCGAGGCCCACGTGTCGAGCTCGGGAGAGACATTGCCGTTGCCCTTGTGTCCGTTCGTCGCTGGCTTCACCGGCGCGTCGGCCAGCTCGTCGTCCTCGAAGAGGAGGGGCGTCGGATCGATGGGCTTCTGCGCCCAGGGCTCCTTCAGCTCGGCATCGATGAGCTTGCGGAACTCGTCGACGCCGATGCGGTCTACCAGAAACTTGATCCGCGCCTTCATTCGGTTCTTCCGGAGCTCGTCGGACCTGTCGAAGACCCGGATGACCGCCTCGGAGACCCTCAGGTAGTCCTCGACGGGCACGAAGTCGTACAGAGTGGGGGCGATGCGGGCCATGATCGAAGTGCCGCCGCCGACCACCATCTCAAAGCCCTTGCGCTCGACGCCGTCCACCTTGCGGACCTTGGCGATGAACCCGAGGTCATGGATGGCCGTCATAGCGCAGTCATGGGAACAGCCCGAGTAGGCCGTCTTGAACTTGCGCGGCATGGCTTGGGTGAACTCGTGGCGTACGAAGTGACGGGCGAAGGCGCCGGCGTACGGCGTGGGGTCGAAGGCTTCGCCTCCGCAAACGCCGGCCATCGGGCAGCCGGCGACGTTCCGCACCGTGTTGCCGCAAGCCTCGCGGGTGGTCAGGCCCACCTCGCCCAGCATGCGCAACGCCTCTGGAGTTTCCGGAAGCGGCACGTGATGGAATTGAAAGTTCTCGCGAGTGGTTATGTGGCCCTTCTTGAGGGGCGTGTAGCGCTCGGCGAAATCGCCCAACGCGTCCACCTGGTCGGCGGTGAGGCCTCCAAAGGGGACCTTGACCCGGATCATCTGGACGTCCGCCTGACGCTGGCCGTAGACGCCTTGCTTCAGGCGGAACCGGGTGAACTCGTCGTTGACGATCTCCTCTCGCCGGAATCGGCCGACCTCTGTCTCATAGTGGTCGATCTCCTCCGGGAGGTAGGGGATGATGCCCTTCGTGGTCTTCTTCGGTTCCTGAACGGTTGTCATGAGCGGTACATCCAGACTAGTGGGGCAGCGTCGCCCCCGAATTCCTCACCATAACACACCATATAACACTTAATAGTTTAATCAATGCGATTAGGATTCTCAATGAGCGCTTCGGAAGTGGGCTGTTTACCCCTCTTGGCTCGCAAGCTCGATCGCCCGATCGTAGTCCTCCGGCGTGTTGAGATTGGTGAGCACGATAGCCTCGTCGAAGTCGACCTCCCGCAGTTCGGTGCGGTGCCGGTCGATGACCTCGAGCAGGCCCTTGCCCTCCTCGGTGATCGCCAGCAACTCGGCCAGAATCAGTCCTGAGAAAACGGGCGGGTGGCCGTGTTTGCCCCCGCGGGACGGCACGGAGATGAGACTTTCCTCACCGAGGTGTGTATCGACGAGTCGTTGGAGCACCCCGGCCGGCCTTGGTTGGTCCACCGCGAGCAGCATTACCGCATCAGGGGCTCCCTGTACCGCCCTCAAGCCACGCTTGATGGAGGTCGTCTTTCCGTCGCGGTAATACTCGTTGACGACGACACGAACGCGGCTGTCCTGGCCCTCGGTAACCAGTGCCCGGAGTCGCTCCGCCTCATGTCCGAGAACGACGACGATCTCGTCGGCGGACGTCTGCTGAAGCTGCCGCACCTGGTACTGGATCAGCGGGAGGCCGTGCCATTCGAGGAGCTGCTTGGGCCGGTCCATGCGGGTCGATTCGCCGGCGGCAGTCAACACCGCGGCAAAGCTGCGGGTCATGGATGAGGCGCTCATGGAGGGCGTGTCGACGCGAGCGCCGTGTGGACGCTAGAGACCCGCCGGCACCTTCGCCGGCCTCCTGGGCCTCGTGGCTAGCTGCTTGGCTTTTTGAAGCATCTTGGCCTCCCCGGTCATGGTCCCGCCCGACCGCCCGTGCTTGACCGCCAGGATCTCCGCCATGATGCTGACGGCGATCTCCTCCGGCGTCCGCCCTCCGAGATCGAGCCCTACGGGCGCTCGGATCTCCGCGATACGGTCCTCGGGGACGCCTTCGCGAATAAGGTCGCGGAAGATCATCACGGCCTTGCGCCGGCTGCCGAGGAGTCCGACGTAGCCCGCGTTGGACCGGGCAGCCTCGATGAGGGCCAGATCGTCGAGCTTGTGGCCCCTGGTCGCGATGATGACGTAGCAGTTCGGTGTCATGTTGAGGTTGCGCAAACCCCTGTCGAAGTCGTCGACCACAATCGTTTCGGCTTCGGGAAACCGCTCGTGGTTGGCGAACTTGGGCCGGTCGTCGACGATCGTGACAGCGAAGCCGAGGGTCTTGGCGACCGTGTACAGGGCCTTGCCAACATGTCCGCCTCCGGCGATGACCACGGTGGGCGGGTTCGTGAACGTTTCGACGTACGCCTTGTCGCCTTCGTTGGTCTCGACCCACTGTTCTCGACCCTTGGGCATCAGCTCGAGGGCTGTCTGTACGGCCTGGGTGTCCAGGGCCTCGCTGCCCAGAGTCCCGACCGTGGTGCCGTCGGCGCGAATGAACAGTTTTGCGCCTTCCGGGGCCTTGCCCGACGCCGAGGTGATCAGGGTCGCGAGGGCACGGTCGCCCTTGCCGTCGTAGGCGGCGACGATCTCGTCGAAAAGAGGCACGAGCGCCGGCTCGCCGATGGGATCGATGAGGATGTCCATGTTGCCGCCGCAGACGAGTCCGTCCCGGGAGGCAATGTCCTCGTTGAGGATGAAGCGCCGGAGCTGGGTACCGCTGTCCTCTTCGAGGATGGTCTTGGCTTCGGCCCAGACATCGGCCTCGACACAACCGCCTCCGAGCGTGCCCACCGCGGTCCCGTCGCGCCGGACGAGGAGCTTGGCGCCGGGTTTCTGGGGCGTCGAGCCCTTGGTGCGCACGACGGTGGCCAGGATGAAGGGCTCCTTCTTCCGGAGGAGCTTTTCGGCTTCGTCGAAAATCGGCTGCATTCAGGTCTCCGTGACCGAACCTGTTGTCCTGAGGCTAGTATCTAGTATAACGGGGGCGGCCGGTTGCGCTCAAACCGCGCCGTTGAAGTGGGGCAGCGCTTGCGTCAACGAGGTGACCGTCAGCCCTGGCTTCACGCCGTCCTGGTTCTTCTCATTCTTGCGCCGGACCCATACGGTCGCGATCCCGGCTTCGATGCCGGAAAGGATGTCGTTCTTCAGGCTGTCGCCGACGATAACCACCGATTTCGCGGAGACGCCA
This sequence comes from Dehalococcoidia bacterium, assembly GCA_965248515.1. Taxonomy (GTDB): domain Bacteria; phylum Chloroflexota; class Dehalococcoidia; order SHYB01; family SHYB01; genus CBDFJU01. The sequence continues at coordinate 204,853 of CBDFJU010000001.1, forward strand.
AGTCGCTCGACGATCCGCTGGAAGTAGGCGGACGTGCCCTTGCCCACCCCGAGCACCAGCTCGTCGTACATCCCCTCGAAATAGTAGCGCCCCGCCTGCCGTTGGACATGGATGGACTTCAGCCGGGCATAGTCCCCCGTGGCCATGTGTAGGACGTATCCGGACTCCTGCAACTGGTTGAGGAACGGAATCGCCTCGTCGAAGAGCTCGGTCGCGTACCAGCACTCTTGCTGGGCGGCCTTGATCCGCGACTTGAGCTCATCCTTGGCGGCTTCAACGCCCACCGTGTCGAGGCGTTCAACCAGGACCTTCAGGTGAAAGTCGAGGTCGTCGTGTCTCTCCTTGGGCTCGTTGATCAGCACCTCGCGGTGGATCTCCTCCCAACGCGGCAGGACGTCGTCGCCCGCTAGCCCGAGGAACCCGTCCAGGTTCTTGCGGTAAACCAGGTCCGAGTCGTTGAGGGTGCGGTCGAAGTCGAGAAGGACGTGCTTGTAGCGCAATCCGTTGGCCTTTGCCATGGAGTCATTATATCGAGTCGTCGTTGAACGGCCATCCGCAGCGTGGAAGATTTCTTCGTCCTTGCGGCCTCGTCCCATGCAGACAAATCCATCAAAGTGAGTTCACCGTATTAGGTGCGTAGTTCTAGCCGATCTCGGCGAGCAGTCGGTTTATCGAAGAGGAGGCCATGGTGAGAAAGACCTTTGTCGTTCTAACGGCTTTAGTTTTGGGGCTGACATTCACCTGGGTGATCACGGCGCAAGCCCAGTCGACCGATGAGGTGCTCCTGGTTGCGCTCCAAGAGCAAAACGATTCGGGCCAGATTGGCTAGGCTACGCTCACCGCTCAAGACGAGCAGACCGAAGTCGTCCTGAACCTGACCCCCGGAAACGTCGAGTCGGAGCTGGTGCATATTCACTCGGGGTCCTGCAACTCACGCTTCTCCCCAGGCAGCTTGGGCGGCGTGGTTCATGGGCTCTCGAACGTCGTTGACGGCAAGTCGGTGACAACTGTCGACGTGACGCTGGCGAGTCTGCGCGGCGGCGGCTTCGCCATCAACTCTCACCAGAGCGGCGCTCCCTCGGTTTACACCACCTGTGGCAACATCCCGGTCGAAGCTGACGCTCTAACCATCGCCCTGGACCAGCAAAACGCGTCCGGGCAGACCGGATGGGCAACGCTGACAGCCCGCGGCGATAAAACCCAGGTCGTGCTGTCAGTATCAGAAGGCAACGTGGAATCGGAGCTCGTGCACATCCACTCCGGGTCGTGCGGCGCCGACACCCTGGGCGGGGTAGTCCACGGGCTCACCCGCATTGCCGGCGGCGCCTCGGTCACCACGGTCGACGCGAAACTGGCGAGCCTACGGACGGGCGGCTTCGCCATCAACTCCCACAAGAAGGGCGAGCCAGCCATCTACACCACCTGCGGGAACATCCCCGCCGGCCAGCCCGATGTGCTGCTTGTGGCCCTTGGCGAACAGAACGATTCCGGGCAAACCGGGTGGGCCAGACTGACGTCTCGCGGCGACCAGACAGTGGTCGTCGTCAACGTCGGCTTGGGCAACGTGGAGTCTGAGCTGATTCACATCCACTCCGGGTCCTGCGGCGCCGACACCCTGGGTGGCGTGGTCCACGGACTCACCGACATCGCTGGCGGGGTTTCGGTAACCACGGTAGACGCAACCCTGGGAGCCCTGCGCACCGGCGACTTCGCCATCAACTCCCACAAGCAAGGCGAGCCTGCGGTCTACACGACCTGCGGCAACATCCCCACCGAGGCCGATGCCCTTACCGTCGAGCTTGCTCAAGGCAACGGGTCTGGACAGCAGGGCTGGGCTACGCTCACGGCGCGTGGTGAGCAAACGGACGTGGTACTTGGCCTCTCACCCGGCATCTTGGCGTCCGGCCTGGCGCAGGTACGTTCCGGCGTGTGCGATGGGCTGAGCAATTCGGTGGTCCATCGACTGAACGACATTAATGGAGGGGCGTCGTCAACGACCCTCGGTGTTCCCCTCGTGAGTCTCCGCGGTGGCGGCCTGGCGATCGTGACCCTCTGGGAACGCTACCCGGTGGTCAGGACCGCGTGCGGCGATATCCCGGCAGGAGACCAGGAAGTGTTGCTCGTCGCACTGGGCGGGCAGAAGACTCCGGCCAGACCGGTTGGGCCTCGCTGACTGCGAACGGGGCCAAGACGGAAGTCGTCGTGAACGTTTCGCGGGGCGACGTCGAGTCCGAGCTGATTCACATCCACTCTGGTTCATGCGGCCCCGACGCGCTGGGCGGCGTGGTCCACGGCCTCACACGCATCGCGAGAGGGGTCTCGGTGACGACGGTCGACGCAACGCTGGATAGCCTGCGTTCAGGTAACTTCGCCATCAACTCGCACAAGAAGGGCGAGCCGGCGGTCTACACTACGTGCGGCAACCTCCCGACGGAGGCCGACGCTCTCACCGTCCGCCTGGACGAGCAGAACGACTCGGGCCAGGGCGGATGGGCGACCCTAGCCGCTCGCGGAAGCAAGACTGAGGTAGTGCTCTCGGTTTCTCCCGGGCGACTATCCTCGGAGCTCGTGCACATCCACTCCGGCTCCTGTGGCGCCGACACCTTGGGTGGAGTGGTCCACGGTCTGACCAGTATCGCCGGCGGGGCTTCGACGACGACCGTGGACGCGACGCTGGCCAGCCTCCGGACCGGCGACTTCGCGATCAACTCCCACCGGAAGGGCCAGCCAGCGATCTACACCACCTGCGGCAACGTCCCGGCGGGCCAGGCGGACGTGCTGCTCATCGCGTTGGGTGAGCAGAGCGATTCAGGCCAGACAGGCCGGGCCGTCCTCACCGCGAAGGGCAGCCAGACCGTCGTGGTGGTGAACGTCGGTCTCGGCAACGTCGAGTCCGAGTTGATCCACATCCACTCCGGTTCGTGCGGCGCCGACGCGCTGGGCGGTGTGGTCAATGGCCTCACTCGCATAGCGGGAGGGGTCTCGGTGACCACCGTGGACGCGACGTTGGCAAGCCTGCGCACGGGTGGCTTCGCCATCAACTCACACCAGAAAGGCGAGCCATCGGTCTACACCACGTGCGGCAACATCCCGGCGGAGGCAGACACCCTCACCGTTGCCCTCGGTGAACAAAACGCTTCCGGTCAAGCCGGCTTCGCGACGCTCACCGCCCGCGGCGCGCAGACCGAGGTCGTTCTGAGCGTGGCGCCAGGAGGGCTGGTTTCGGAGCTCGTGCACATCCACTCCGGTTCCTGCGGCGCCGACACGTTGGGCGGCGTGGTCCACGGTCTGACCAGCATTGCCGGCGGCGCCTCGTCGACGACGGTCGACGCGACGCTGGCAAGCCTGCGCACCGGCGACCTCGCCATCAACTCCCACCAACTGGGCTCGCCGGCCGTGTACACCACGTGCGGCAACATCCCGGTATAGGCAAGCGGAGCGAGAATCGGGCAACGCGAACAGGGAGTCCTCACCTGGGGACCCACAAACGTGGTCCACAGTTGACCCGATTCGCGATCCCGTGCGTACTAGCTAGCAACGTTACGAACAGCCGGTGGAGACGCAGATGAGAATCGCACGACTGAAAACGCTGGTCCTTGGGGTACTGATACTCCCGCTGGTGGCCGTCGCCTGTGGCGGCTCGTCGGATGAGCCGACGACAAGACCATCCACGGCTGTGCCTCCGACAGCAACTGTGGCCCCACCGGCGGCAACTGTGGCCCCACCGGCGGCAACGGTGGCCCCACCGACGGCCACCGCGGCGCCCGCTGCGACCGTGCAGCCCACCTCGCCCACGGCTACGACGCAGCCCTCCTCACCAACACCGCTCGCCGCTACGCCGGCCCCGACGTCCGCACCCTCCTCGACCGCCGCGCCTCAGGCCACGTCGGCTCCCCAACCGACGTCGACCCCGAGGCCAGCGCCGACGGCAACGACAGCGCCCCAACCGACGGCGACGCCTGCGTCCACGGCCGCCCCTTCGGTCAACTCACCGGTGACTCTGAGCCCGAGCAAAGACAACACCCTCTATCAGAGCGCTACGGGCACGGTGAGTAACGGCGCGGGCGGTTTCCTCTTTGCCGGGAACACCAACGGCAGCCTCGCCCGGCGGGCTCTTGTCGCCTTCGACGTTGCCGGCGCCATCCCGGCGGGATCGACGGTTACTTCCGTGACGCTCACGCTCAACGTGTCCCGGACTCAGGCGGGAGGTGAGACCTTCGATCTCCACAGGCTGCTCGCTGATTGGGGCGAAGGGACCTCGCTGGGCGTCGGGAACCAGGGCGGCGGAGGAGCCGCTAGTCCCGGCGACGCGACCTGGATCCACCGGTTCTCCCCTGGACAGACCTGGGCGGCCCCTGGCGGCGACTTCTCGCCAACGGTCAGCGCCAGCACCAGTGTGGGCAGAGCTGGCGCCCACACGTGGTCGGCGGACCAGATGGTCGCCGACGTCCAGGGCTGGCTCGACGATCCTTCAACCAACCTCGGATGGCTGGTCAAGGGTGCGGAGATCGGACCTCAGAGCGCGAAACGGTTTCATAGCCGAGAGGCGGCCAGTGCCGCGGATCGCCCGACCCTGACGGTCGAGTTCACGCCCCCAGCCTAGCCTCGCCGGTCGGGCTCCACAACTGCCGGACTAAGACGGCCGTTCTTGCTCCGCTCGTCTACAATACCCCGTGGCTCGACCAGACGAAGGAGGCTCCAGTGGCTGAGACGTTCGACAAAAAGAGTATCAACGCCGAGGCGGCGAAGAAGATGATCGAGGCGGCCGAGGCCAAGGCGCGAGAGATTGGCATCCCGATGGCGACCACAGTCCTGGACGCCGATGGAACGTTAAAAGCGTTCAGCCGCATGGATGGCTGTGCGCTGCTCCCCGTCCAGGTTTCCCAGGACAAGGCGTGGACCGCTATAAGCTTTGGTGTCAACTCCAACGACTTCTGGGGCATGATGAAGGACAACGACCAGCTGCGGAACTACCTTCCCAACGTGACGCGGATGGCGGCCATCGGCGGGGGCGCCCCGATCAAAACCAGCGACGGCCAGCTCGTCGGCGGTATCGGGGTGAGCGGGGGCATGATGGAAGACGACATGCAGTGCATGGATGCCGCCCTCGCCGCTTTCAAAGGCTAGGCCGGCTTCCGGGGCGTTCCCGGTTGCGAGGCCGCCTGGCCGGTGGGGCAGAGAGACAGCAGCGGACACGGCAGGCAGTTGGGCGTCTTTCGGCAGAAGTCTTTACCGAGCCGGACAAGCAACGCGTGGTATTCGTTGAACATCTCGACGTCGCTCGGCAGGTGCTCCTCGAACCAGGCTTTGCAAGCTCCGTACCCTGGCAACGGTGGGGCGAGATCGAGCCGGCCGAGGATACGGACCGTGAACGCGTCGACGACAAAGCTCGGCTTCCGGGCTGCGTACAGGATGATCGCATCGGCCGTCTCTTCTCCGACGCCGTGGATGCCGAGCAGCTCGACCCGGAGGCTTTCCAGGTCCTGATCGAAGAGCCGGCCAAGATCGTCTCCGTAGCGGTCGAGATGCTGTGCGAGCGCCTGAATTTTGACCGCCTTTGCGTGGTAGTAGCCGCTGGGACGCACCAGCTCAGCCAGACGCTCGGTCGGAATCTCCCGGAGGGCCGATGCCGTGAGGACGCCGGACTCTTTCAGATTGGCGATGGCCTTCTCCACGTTCGTCCAGGCTACCGACTGGGTGAGGATGGCCCCGACCATCATTTCGAAGCCCGATTCGCCTGGCCACCAGTCCTGCGGTCCGAAGGCGCGGAATAACGTTCGGTACACATGGCGAAGCCGCTTGCCCGTTCCAGACATAGGTCCACCCCTGTTGAATCGGGGCGCATTATAGCAGGGGAAAGATCTGGCAAGGCAATGTTGTTGACAAAGTTTAGAACTTGTCTCAAAATTGAGAGTGATACCCGTGAGGGCGGACTCCGATCCCAGGAGGGACTCCATGCCGATCGAGAACTCGAGAGCTTTGACCGCGGAAATCGATGCTACGCTGGCCCACGTGCCGGTATTGGTTTTTCACCTCGCCGCCAGCCTGGTCCGGATACCCTTGCTGATGGCCCAGCTCGTAACCGCGGTGATCGCGGTGCCGTTCATGGGAGCGCAACTGGGGACCAACGCGCTGGACCATCTTGCCCGGCGCTTGGACGGGCAGGTCGCCGAAAGCTTGGGACGGCATCACCAGCCGGCGGAAGCAAAGAAGTCCATGGCCAAAGAGGCCTACCAGCGGCAACGCTATCAGGCCTGGGAAGACCAGACCTTCGCCCAGCGCTCCCAGCGTGTCGCCGAGCATCGTGCGGAGGCCGCCGCCGCGCAAAGCCATATAGCCTCGTAAGCCTTCTCCGCCCGAACGCCGGTTGGGGCCCGTGATGAGACCCCGCCGGCTCCACGATTGGGACCTCAGTACCGCCGACGCGCGGGCGGTCCAGTCGAGACTTGCTTCTCGTGTGGACTCCCGGAACCGGCTTGCCGGGCGGCCCCGGCTCGTCGCCGGCCTGGACATCTCGGGCGCCTTCAGCGATGGCGATGCACTCGCGGCCGTCGTCGTGCTGAAGTATCCGGGACTCGAGATCGTCGAGATCCAGACCGCTCGGGTTCGCCCACCCTTCCCCTATGTACCGGGCCTGCTCTCGTTCCGCGAAATCCCCGTTCTCTTCGCAGCCCTTGAGAAGCTCACCGTTGAGCCTGACCTTCTCGTCGTCGACGGCCATGGCCAGGCCCACCCTCGCCGCTTCGGCATCGCCTCGCATCTGGGCGTGCTCTTCGATATCCCGGCCATCGGTTGCGGCAAGTCCTTGCTGGTGGGGACCCACGGACGATTGGGTGAGGTCCGCGGCTCAACGGCCACGCTGAAACACAAGGGCGAGGCTATTGGGAAGGCGGTCCGGACCCGGGATGGCGTCAAGCCCGTGTACGTCTCCCTCGGGCACAAGGTCGACACCAGGAGCGCGGTGCGATGGATACTCGCCTTCACGACGAAGTATCGATTGCCTGAGCCGACCCGACTGGCCCATCAGGCGGCGTCGGGTGACCTTGCTAGCCGTTTCGAAGCTGCTTCGCGGCGTGAAGGAAACGCTGGCCCGCCGTGACGAAACTCAGAATCGCGACCGCGTAGAGGAAGACCAATACCTGGTCCGCGAGCAGGCCCGCGCTCAGTAGCACGATGCGCTCGGGCCTGGTGACGAGCCCGACGTCGCAGGTGAGGCCGAGGCCCTCCGCTCTGGCCTTCACGTAGCTGACGGCCCCGGCGCCGGTGAGTGCCGCAATCGCAATCAATGATTCCTGAGCCTCACCCCGACTGGCGAAATAGGCAAGCAGTCCCATCAGGATCGCGGCATCGGCGAGCCGGTCGAGGGTTGAGTCCAGAAATCCTCCGAGCCTGCTCACCTGATTCGTCGCCCGGGCGAGAGCGCCATCCAGCATGTCGAGGGAGCTTCCGGCAAGCACGACGATGCCCCCGGCGATGAAGTGCCCGGTGGCAAGCAGGACCGCGGCGCCGATGCTTGCGCCAAGCCCTGCTACGCTGAGCATGTTCGGCGTCACGCCGGCCTCGGCCAGAAGCTTGACCAGGGGCTTCACGAACAGGCCGTCGAGGACGCGTCGGGTCTTCGCCCGCCAGGCCTGGAGATTGATCCGGCGTGTTGCTGCGAAAGTGCTCACGGCTAGGTGTTCTGCAAGCGGCGTAGCGGGTCGCGCTCTTCGAGCAGCCGCTCGTAGTATTCCATGACCTGCTTGGCGACGCGGTCCCAGGTGAACGCCTGAGCGTAGACCCGGCCCTTCTGTCCCAGATCGCGCCGCACGTCAGGCCTTCCGATGAGCTCCACGAGGGCGTTGGCCAGCGCCGTCTCGTCTTTCGGCTCGACCAGCATGCCGCGGACGCCGTCTTCGAGCACCGCGGCGTAGCCCGGGATATCCGACGCGATCACCGGCTTGCCCGCAGCCATGGCTTCCAGAAGCACGATGCCGAAGCTTTCGGCGCCGGTTGCCGGAGAGCAAAAGATATCGGCGGTCCGGTAGTATCGAGGAAGGTCGGCGTAGGAGACCTGCCCCAGGAACTCGACGTCCTCAAGCGCTCGCTCCCCCAGGAGCCGCTCCGAGGCCGCGTCCAGCTTGCCCGGCCCCACCACGAGAAGGCGCACCTGTGGAAACTCCCACTTGAGCCGGGAATAAGCTGCCAGGAGGTATTGCAGGCCCTTCCGCTTCTCCATGCGGCCGACGAAGAGGATGTTGGTCTTGCCGTCGTTGTACTTTTCGATCGGCGGCACGTCCGCGCTGAAGTGGGCGAGATCGATGCCGTTGGGGATAATGTTGTAGTAGCCGGGGTAGTAGCGCGAAACGTGGTCAGCCGCGGGCTTGGACACCGCGATCTTGCCGTGCAGGTTTCGTATCCAGCGCTTCAGGATGGGCCGAGCCGCGCGATACCCCCGGCTTCTGCGGAGGTAGGCGTGAAAGGTGCCGACGGTGAGGCCGCGCGAGAAGCGGAGCGCGGCAAGCGGTAACATCGGCAGCAGCGGCTCGTGGATGTGGACCACATCGAACTCCTCGTCGGCCAGGAGCGACTTCACCCGGCGCGCCCGGTGCACGGAGAGCGTGACCCGGGCGACGGTGCCCGCCATCGGGACCGGGATCGGTTTGCCGATGACGACGAGGTTGTCGGTGTTGAGCTCGGCGAGGGGCTTCGAGGCCGGGGCCACGATGGTGGTGCGGTGCCCCATGTCGCGGAACTCGTCGGACAGGCAGCGGATGTGGGTGTTGACCCCGCCCGGGTGGGCCCAGTCGTACGGCGAAACGAGACCTATCTTCACCGCTCGCTCTCCTTCGTCGGTTCGGGCCGGCGGCCCTGCTATGCCGCCCTGACTACCGTCTGCTCACCACTGGCTGTCCGGTCGTCCGAGCGGGATCCCCAGATTGGCTCGAATGCCATCCATTGGCCGGGGTAGGCTCGGATGTACCCCTCCATCACCTCTATTATCTTATCCATTAGCTCTTTGACCTGGTCGGGGGAGTGTCCGTCCTTGGCGACATGGATCGGCGCCTCGAAGCGGACGAGGTAGCGGTCCCGTCCCATGCGGACGCTGTAGCCGGGGAGGATTGTGGCGCCGGCGCGAAGCGCGAGTTGCGCCGCGCCGTCGGGCATCAGCGTTGGCTCGCCGAAAAGCTCGGTCACGACGCCGTGGCCCTGAATCGCGCGGTCGGTGGCCACGCCGACAAATTCCCCTCGCGCCAGGACCTGGAACGCGGCCTTGACGCCCCGGGCGCCTGCGGCCTCGAAAGAGCGGCCCTGGTCCCCGCGAAGCGACATCACGAGGTTGTGCAACTGATCGGGATGGAGCCGCTCGGCGAGAACCGTCATCGGCATGTCGATGAGGCCGGCGGCCTGCGTCACCAGGTCCAGGTTGCCGATGTGCGCCGACGCGAGGACGACTCCCCTCTGGCCCCTCCGGGCCTCCTCGTAATGGTTCAGCCCTTCGAAGACGACCATCCGCTCGAGCTGCTGCCGAGACAGGTGCGAAATCCGCATCAGGTCGTAGTAGTTTCGGGCGAGGTTTCGATAGGTCTCTCGAGTCAAACGGACGATCGTCCTCTCGTCTGCCTCGTCGCCGAACACCCGCCGCACGTTGTCGCCCACGATCCTTCTTGACCGCCGCGCGCAAAGATACACCGCGTCGCCCATGAAGTTCGCCCACAGATGACCAGCCCAGCTGGGCAGATGGGGAATGATTGCGGCGCTAAGCCGCAGGCAGACGTATCGCCACACGGTTACTCAGCTGTGCCGTTGAGGATGTAGGCCTCGACCGCGTCCCGGGCCTGATCGTCCGTGTACTGGACGGGAGGCGATTTCATGAAGTAGGAAGACGGCGCTTCGAGCGCTCCAGCCACTCCTCGGTCTAGCGCGATGCTCGCGCACCGGATGGCGTCGATGACGACTCCAGCCGAGTTCGGGCTGTCCCAGACTTCGAGCTTCAGTTCAAGGTTCAGCGGGATGTCGCCGAACCCGGTACCTTCCATGCGAATCTGACACCACTTCCTGTCGGCGAGCCAGGGCACATAGTCGCTGGGGCCGATGTGGATGTTATCGGCGCCCAAGTCGTAGTCCAGCTGCGACGCCACCGATTGCGTCTTGGAGATTTTCTTCGAGACGAGCCGGTCCCGCTCAAGCATGTTCAGGAAGTCCGTGTTGCCGCCGAAGTTCAACTGATACGTCCTGTCGAGGCGAACGCCGCGGTCGCGGAAGAGGCGGGTGAGCACGCGATGTGTGATCGTGGCCCCAACCTGGGACTTGATATCGTCGCCGATAACCGGCAGCCCCGCCTGCTCGAACCGGCGCTGCCAGTAATGCTCTTTGGCGATGAACACCGGGATGCAGTTGATGAACGCGCAGCCGGCGCTGAGCACCTGCTCCACGTACCACTTCGTCGCTTCTTCCGACCCCACCGGCAGATAGTTGATTACGACGTGGGTGTTGGTGTCCTTGAGGATGCCGACGATATCAGCCGTCTCGCCCGGGGCCTTCTCGATGGTCCCTTCGAGATACTTGCCGATCCCATCGTGGGTCATGCCCTTTTCCACCTTCACACCGGTGAACGGGACGTCGGCGAACTGGATGGTGTTGTTGGGGTCGGCGAGAATGGCCTCGGACAGGTCCTTGCCGACCTTGTCCTTGTTCACGTCGAAGGCGGCGACGAAGTTAATGTCGGAGATGTGGTATCCGCCGAGAGTGGGATGCATGAGGCCTGGGATCAAGTCGTCTTCGCCAGCCTCACGATAGTACTGGACCCCTTGCACCAGGGATGATGCGCAGTTGCCCACGCCGATAACGGCAACGTTAATCGGATGATTCGGCACTAAAGGGTGCTCCCTGAGTTTCGAAGCGTTTGCCGCGCCCTTTTTTAGAGACGCGACAGGGTAAAATCGAGTACATCGTACAACATCAGTCAAAGCTCGTCCTCTGTTGCCTCCAGGAGCGCTTGCTCTTTCGGATCGTCCGCTGCCTCTGGAGCAAATACCTTCCAGGGTTGCCATTGACCACCAGGGGAGCTGTATCGAAGGAGCGCCACCAGGGAGCCGTCGGGGCCATAGGCGCGACATGGCTGGAGGTCCGGCTGGGATGGGGCTCCCTCGTCCTCGGCCAGGGGCTGGCCGTACCGGATCGTCCGCTCCTCCGCCTCCGCGAGGATCGCCGCCGGGAGATCGAGACAGACCGTGTCGAGCGAATACAGATCCTCGGACAGATGACGCCCGTGGGCCGCATCGAACAACCTCTCGACACTCACCGAGTCTTCCAGAGTGAAGTTGCCGACCCGGGTACGCTCCAGGGCCGCCAGATGGGCGCCGCACCCGAGGGCCTGGCCCAGGTCGTGCGCCAGTGAGCGCACGTACATGCCGTGGCCGCAATCGATCTCCAGGGTCACCTCGGGCGGCGCCCAGTCGACGGCCTCGAGGCGGTGTATCTGCACCTCTCTCGGCTGGCGCCCCACCTGCTTCCCCTCTCTCGCCAGCCTGTAGAGCGGCTTCCCCTCGTGCTTGAGGGCGCTGTACATCGGGGGCGTTTGAGATATGGTCCCTCGGAACGGCGCAAGCGCCAGCCGTATGTCGGCGAGGGTGATGCCTGATGGGTCGGCTTCGGCGACGGTCCGGCCCTCGGTGTCGTAGGTGTCCGTCTCCACGCCCAGCCGCACCCGAGCTCGGTACGACTTGGTCGAAGAAAGGAGGAACTCTCCGACCCTCGTCGCCTGGCCGAACAGAATAGGGAGGACGCCCGAGGCCGTCGGGTCCAGCGTTCCTCCGTGGCCGACTCGCTCCATTCTGGTGAGCCGCTTCACCAGGCGGACCATGTCGAAAGACGTCGGTCCGGAGGGCTTGTTCAAGTTCAAGATGCCGTTCATCAGCGCGCCGCGGGTCTATTGCGCGTCGCCGGTCGCCTCTTCGGCCCCTTTCGAGGGAGCCTCTTCCTGAAGCAGGGTGGACAGCCGGGCGGCGTCCTCGATCGAGTCGTCGCGATGGAAGGTCATGAACGGCACGTAGCGCAACGTGATGCGCTCCTTGAGCAGGCGGCGCAGGAACGCCGCCGCCGCTCCCAGCCCCGCAAGCGTCTCCTCTTTCTCTTCATTGGTGCCGAGGATGCTTACCGAGACCCTGGCCGACCGGAGGTCCGGTGAAACCCGGACCTGGGTGATGCTCACGATTTCGGCCAGACGCGGGTCTTTGACCTCGCGGCTGATGAGCTCGCTGAGCTCTTTGCGCAACATCTCGCCGACCCGGTCTTGTCTTCTGCTGGGCATGGTTCTTCCGTGCGGGCGGGCGAGGTGGGCGGGGTAAGGTGCTCAGGCAGGAGGGGACTGCTGAGTGTGGAAGAGCTCGATGACGTCGGCTTCCTGGAACTCGGTAACGCCGTCGATGGCGATACCGCACTCGAGGCCGGCGGTGACCTCGCGGGCGTCGTCCTTGAAGCGTTTGAGGGAGGCGATAGAGCCGGTGGCGATGAGGTTGCCGGCGCGGAGGAGGCGGGCGGAGTCGGAGCGCAGGACGCGGCCGTCGGTGACGTAGCAGCCGGCGATCTTGGCGCGGCGGCCGACGGAGAAGACGGCGCGGACCTCGGCGTGGCCGCCGACGACCTCGGTGGTGACGGGGTCGAGGATGCCGAAGAGGGCGCGCTCGACGTCGTCGATGAGGGCATAGATGACGGAGTAGGAGCGGACGTCGATGGTGTTCTGCTGAGCGAGGGAGCGGGCGCCGGGCTCGGGCTCGGAGTTGAAGCCGACGATGAGGGCGCCGGAGGCGATGGCGAGGAGGATGTCGGAGTCGTTGATGGAGCCGGGAGCGGCGTGGAGGATGCGGACGCGGGCGCGCTCGGAGGAGAGGCGGTTGAGGGCGGAGGTGACGGCAGCGACGGAGCCCTGAACGTCGGTCTTGACGATCAGGGGGAACTCGCGGGCGGCGCCGTCGGTGGCGAGGACTTCGAGGATGGGGGCGCGGGCGACGTGCGAGGGCTTGAGCTCGCGCTCACGGAGGCGCTGGGCGAGGAAGTCGCGGGCGGAGCGGTCGTCGGGGAAGGCGACGACGGGGTCGCCGGGAGCGGGGAGCTCGGTGAGGCCGAGGACGGCGGTGGGCTGGGCGGGCTGGGCGAGCTGAAGGCGGTGGCCCTGATGGTCGAGGAGGGCCTTGACGCGACCGAAGGCGTCGCCGGCGACGAGCGAGTCGCCGAGGCGGAGCGTGCCGTTCTGAACGAGGATAGTGGCGAGGGGGCCGCGAGAGCGGTCGACGTGGGCCTCGATAACGACGCCGGCGGCGAGGCGGTCGGGGTTGGCCTTGAGCTCGGCGACCTCGGCGACGACGAGGATGTTGTCGAGAAGGGCATCGATGCCCTCGCCGGCCTTGGCGGAGACGGGGACCGTGATGACCTCGCCACCGAAGTCCTCGGCGATGAGACCGTGCTCGGTGAGCTGGGTCTTGATACGGTCGGGGTTGGCGCCGGGGAGATCGACCTTGTTGATGGCGACGATGATGGGGACGTTGGCGGCCTTGGCGTGGTCGATGGCCTCGATGGTCTGGGGCATGACGCCGTCATCGGCGGCGACGACGAGGACGGCGATGTCGGCGCCGTGAGCGCCGCGGGCGCGCATGGCGGTGAAGGCGGCATGGCCTGGGGTGTCGAGGAAGGTGATGGGCTGGTCGCGGAGGGTGACCTGATAGGCGCCGATGTGCTGGGTGATGCCGCCGGCCTCGCCCTCGGCGACCTTGGCCTGGCGGATAGCGTCGAGCAGCGTGGTCTTGCCGTGGTCGACGTGGCCGAGGATGGTGACGATGGGGGGCCGGACCTGGAGCGCGCCGTTCTCGGCCGCGTCGGTCTCGAGGGCGCGGTGATGCAGGGCCTGGAGGTCCAGGGGCTCGGCCTCGGCCTCGCGACGGGGGCCGTAGCCGAAGTCGTTGGCGATGAGCGCGGCGGTATCGAAGTCGATGACCTGGGTGAGCGAGGCCATGACGCCGTTGCGCATGAGCTGCTTGATGACCTCGACGGCGGGGAAGCCGAGGCGGAGGACCAGGTCCTGGACGGTGAGGGTGGTGGGAAGCTGGATGGGGGTGCCGGGGATAACCTCGGGGGCCGTCTCCACCGGCCCGGCGACGCGAGTGGAGCGGCGCTTGCGGCGACCACTGGGTGGGTGCCAACCGGGAGGCCGGCGGCCACGGCGAGGGCTCATAGGGGGCTACTCCTGGGTGGGCTCGGCGTCGTCGGGCTGGGTGTCGTACGAGACGGCGCCGCCCTTGCGACCCTTGCGGGAGGTATCGGGCTCGTCACGGCCACCCCGGCCACGACGGCGGTCGGAGCCGCGGCGAAGGTCGGAGATATCCTCGGCGAAGCGGAGGGCGGAGCGCTGCACGGTCTGGGGGACCTTCCAGGTGTCCTCGGAGGCGAGGGCCTCGGCGAGGGAAGGGGCCTCGGGCTCGGGGGCGGGCTCGGCGACGGGCTCGGGGGCCGGCTCCTCGAGATCGGCCAGGACGGGCTCGAGATCGGTCTCGGCGACGGGGGCCTCGACGGGCGTCTCCTCCACGACCGGTTCCTCGACAGCCTCGACAGGGGCCGCTGTTGCAGGGGCCTCGGCGGCGGCGCGCTCGGCGATCTCGGCGGGCGGCTCCTGGGCGCTGGAGGCCGGGGCCGCGGGGGCCAGGGGCTCCGCCGCGGCAACGGGAGCGGGCCGGGTGAGATCGAGACGCTCGGCCTCGGCCTCGGAAGAAGACTTGATGTCGATGCGCCAACCGCTGAGCTTGGCGGCGAGGCGGGCGTTCTGGCCCTCACGGCCGATGGCCAGCGAGAGATGGCGGTCGGGGACGATGACGATAGCGGTGCCGGCCTGGACGACGCCGTTGGCGGAGGGGGCCGGGGTGAGGACGTTCATGACCTGGGCAGGGCCGAGGGCGCGGGCGATGAAGACGGTGGGATCGGGGGACCACTCGACGACGTCGATCTTCTCGCCGTGGAGCTCGTTGACGATATTCTGGATGCGGATGCCGCGGAGGCCGACACAGGAGCCGACGGGGTCGACGCGGTCCTGTGTGGCGTGGACGGCGATCTTGGAGCGGAAGCCGGGCTCGCGGGCGATGGCCTTGATCTCGACGATGCCGTTATGGATCTCGGGGACCTCGAGCTCGAAGAGGCGGCGGAGCACATCCTTGTGGGTGCGGGAGACGACGACCTGGGGGCCTTTGGTCGTCTTGCCGACCTCGAGGATGAGGACCTTGAGACGCTGCGCGTTGCGATAGCGCTCGGTGGGGACCTGCTCCGAAAGCGGCATGATCGCCTCGGCGCGGCCGAGGTCGAGGATGACGTTGCGGGCCTCGAAGCGGGAGACGAGGGCGGAGAGGAGCTCGCCCTCCTTGTCGGAGTACTCGGCGAAAACGATCTCCCGCTCGGCCTCGCGGAGGCGCTGCATGACGACCTGCTTGGCCGTCTGGGCGGCGATGCGGCCGGCGTTGGCCGGGGTGACCTCTTCCTCGATCACGCCGCCGAGGTCGATGTCGGGGCGGATGGCGCGGGCCTGCTCCAGGGTGTACTGGGCGCCGGAGTCCTCGAGCTCCTCGTCGGGGACCACCGTGTGGCGGGCGAAGACATGGACGTCGCCGGTGGAGGGCGAGATGCGGACGGCGAGGTCGAAGTCGACGAGATGGTCCTTCTTGAAGGCGGAGATCAGGGCGGCCTCGACGGCGGAAAGGACCAGGTCGCGGGGGAGGTTGCGCTCGGCGGCAAGCTGCGTAATGGCAATCAGGAACTCACTCTTGGTCGCCACGACGCACCCCCTATTTTTGTCAAACGTCCCGTCGCCCGGCCTGTCCCCGGAAGGGCTCGCCGGCCCCGCCGCGTCAGGCCCCTGAAGCAAAGAAAGTGGGGGTTGCCCACTTCCTCACAACAGGACTATGTGGTGTCCCCGCCCAGGTGGCGGCCGACAGCCCAAGTATAGCAACTCCCCCTTCCCCTCGCAACACGTACGTACCGCTTTCCGCAGTACGTATGCGCAAGCCTCAGCCCCAGTGATAGCATCAGTCCATGATGGACGGCGACGACCTGTTAAGGGGTCTGCCATCTAGCGCCTACCGCCTGGCGATAGCTCCTCGCGTCCTCATCGTCTCGTCGACCCCGCCCCTCGCTGCGGCCATCGCCCGATACCTCGTGCGCAAAGGCCTGTCCGCCTCGTATACGACGGTGAAGTCGCGGGCGAAGGCCTACATTGCCTCGGCGCGCTTCGACCTCCTCATCGTCGACCTTCCCGACGGCCGAGTGGCCTGGGACTGGGCAGGACTGGAACCGACCCACCAGACGCCCGTGATCGTCCTCCGACCATCCGTTCAGCAAGGCTCGGGCGCCAACCAGGGCGGCATCGCAATGAGCGCCACCTATCTGACAAAGCCTGTCTCCGGCGAAGACATCGCTCGAGTGGCTGCCGGGCTCCTGGCCGCGCAGGGGCTTGGCCTGCTCGCGGCGCCCCGAGAGCATATCGAGCCCAACGAATCGATGCCGAGAAGCGCGCCCGGGAACAAGGCCTTGAGTCCGCGGGAGACGGAAGTTCTCGGCAACATGGTCAACGGAAACTCGAACCGGTCCATCGCCGGGATCATGGGGCTCAGCGAGCCCACCGTGAAGAAGCACGTTCAGCGGATCATCGCGAAGCTGCGAGCCGCCGACCGCACCCACGCGGCGGTGATCGCCATGCGTGCGGGCCTGGTGCCCTAGGCAGGGCTGGAGAGGCACCCCCAAACCCCCTGAAGGCGGTTCAAGGTAGCCCTGCGGGCTGTTCATTGAGAGAAGGGGCACATCCCCTTCAACCCCTGCCAAAGAGGCTTCGCCCCTCTGAACTCCCCGTTCCGCACCGCGTCCGAGCGTCTATGCCTCGCCGGAACCGCGCTACCGAGGCCGGCTCGGGTCGACGACGGCGCGCTCGTGGAGGCCCTCGCCGATCTTCTTCTCCCCGCTGAGCGCGCGCACCTCGAAGATGTAGCGTCGCCCTTCCTGCCGCAGGTAGGTGGCCTCGATGCGCACAGGCTCGCCAGCGGGAGCGGGGGCCAGGTGTCGTATGTCGACCCGAGCGCCAACCGAGGTCCTGGGCCATTCGAGGTGGTCCTGCATCATCCGCATGCAGACGCCCTCCATCGCCCCGATCACCGAGGGTGTTGACAGCATGGCGATGGGCCCCATGTGGGTTACCCCTTCTCCCGCCTTTGTCGGCACCTCTTCGGACTTATACGTCCCCGGCTCGAGGCCAAAATCGGACATGGGTCGTGCTCCTTGATGATGAATCGCGGCAGGACTCTTCCCCGGCAAAAGCGCGGCGACTCTAGCACGGGACCGGTTCGAGTGTCAACGGACGCTACGTCCTCACGCGCCCCATATCCCTTGTCCGTGAGAGCGGGCCTCTTCTTCGAGAAGGCCGACGCACTGAGTGTAGGGCTGGCCCATCTGGTACTCGTGAGCGCGGGCCAGGCCCTCGCGGACCAGGTCGGCCTCGACCAGGATTCCGTCGACGAAGACGTAGCGCAACAGCCGCCCGTGCCGGTCGCGGTCCTGCACCCCGCTGACGAGGAAGACGTAGCGGCCCTCGACCAGCCCCCGGTTGGCCTTGGTCGCCTCCCGGGCCAAAGGCTCCCTCGTTGGGCGCTCCTCCGGAGCGTCGATGCCGATGTAGCGCACGCGCTCGCCCGAGGCGAGCTCTATCGTGTCGCCGTCGATGACCCGCCGCACAAGTACTCGCTGGAGCGCGTCCATCGGCGCCGGGCTGTTACAGGCGAAGCCGCCCCTGGCCTTGGAGTCCGAGGTGAGCTCTTTGCCGCCTCGGGTGGTGGCGTCGGCGACGCCGTCGCAGCCGGAGGGCGGGCGGAAGTCGTTGGGCAAGGGCCGCTGACCCCCGGCCGCCATCGCCCCGAGACCGAGCAGGACCAGGACGACGAGCAGAATGCGGTGCATCGGCTGCTACCGTGCGGTGAGACAGGAGCGAGGATTCAAGGCCCCGACGATCATTCCACTCGAGGACCTGCCTCGAAGAGGCTTGCCTGGGCGCCATCCGCGTCCTTGCCGGGGTAGGGCACTTCCAGGTACTCGTAGGCCAGCCGGGTGGCAACGCGGCCCCGGGGCGTACGTCCGAGAAAGCCCAACTGGATCAAGTAGGGCTCATAGACGTCCATGATCGTGTCCGCTTCTTCACTGATCGCGGTGGCGATTGTCTCGAGACCGACCGGTCCGCCGTCGAACTTCTCGATCACAGCCTGGAGCACCTTGCGGTCCATCTGATCGAGGCCGCGGCTGTCGATCTCCAGGCGGGTCAGCGCCTCGACCGCGACCTCCTGCGTGACGGCGCCATCGGCCATCACCTCGCCATAGTCCCGGACTCGTTTCAGGAGACGGTTGGCCACCCGGGGAGTCCCGCGCGAGCGCTGCGCGATCTCGGTGACACTGGCGTCGTCGATCGGAACCGACAGGATGTGAGCGGCGCGCCGGACAATCTGCTCAATGGCGTCTTGCGAATAGAAATCGAGGCGGTAGACGGCTCCGAACCGGTCCCGGAGAGGGGCGCTCATAGCGGCGTAACGGGTTGTCGCGCCGATCAGCGTGAAGGGCGGTATCTTGAGCCGGATGCTCCGCGCCGTCGGGCCCTTGCCGATGACGATGTCGAGGGCGAAATCCTCGAGGGCCGGGTAGAGGATCTCCTCCACCCCACGGCTGAGGCGGTGCACCTCGTCGACGAACAGGACGTCGTCCGCCTTGAGATTGGTGAGGATCGCCGCCATGTCACCGGGCCGTTCGACGGCCGGGCCCGAGGTGATCCTGATGTTCACGCCGAGCTCGCCGGCGATGATGTTGGCGAGGGTCGTTTTACCCAGGCCCGGAGGGCCGTAGAGGAGTACGTGGTCCAGGGCCTCGCCGCGCCGTTGAGCGGCGATGATGGAGATTCGGAGGTTCTCTTTGACCTGCTCCTGGCCGACGTAATCGTCCAGCCGCTTCGGCCGAAGGCTGGTCTCGATCACCGCGTCTTCGGTCCCCGCCTTGGCTGAAATTATCCTCTCTGTCATCGGTTGGGAGCCCGGGCTCATCGTAGGTGTACCAGGTGTGAGTGTCAAGAAAGTCATGGCATCGGGCATCGGCGTGCGCGAGTGGGCGAACGATGCGTTAACGCGTCGTTAACACATCGTTAACAGCGCCTTAAAACAGGGTCCGTCTCGCACCGCTATCGTTAAGTCAGCCAGTCCTTCGTAAACCGCTTGACCAGTCACACTGTAGTTCTACTGGCCGCTATAGCGACGGTGCTCCTCGTCGCATGCGGTCCCAAGTCCGGGCTCACCGGCGACGTTGCCGTCGACGGCTCGAGCACCGTCTTTCCCATCACCGAGGCGGTTGCCGAAGAGTTCCGATTTGTGGCTCCAAACGTACGCGCCACTGTGGGCATCTCTGGGACCGGCGGGGGCTTCAAGCGGTTCTGCGCCCACGAGACCGACCTCAGCAACGCCTCGCGTCCCATCAAGGACTCGGAGCGCGAGAAGTGCTCCGAGAATGACGTCGAATTCCTGGAGCTTGTCGTGGCCTACGATGGCCTGTCCGTGGTCGTGAACCCGAAGAACGACTTTGTCGACCACCTGACGGTGGACGAGCTGCGGAGGATCTGGGAGCCCAATTCGAACGTCGACCGATGGAACCAGGTCCGCCCCGAGTGGCCCGATGAGCGGATCGTCCTCTTCGGCCCCGACACCGAATCGGGAACTTTCGACTACTTCACCGAGACCATCATCGGCCAGGAGGATGCCTCACGCTTCGACTACACCGCCAGCTCGGACGACAATGTCCTGGTCCAGGGCGTTAGCGGCGAGGAGTTCTCGCTGGGCTATTTCGGGTTCGCCTTCTACGCTGAGAACCCCGACAAGCTGAGGCTCGTCCCCGTCGATGGGGGTCAGGGGCCGATCGCTCCGTCGCAGTCGACCATCAACGATGGCACCTACGCCCCGCTTTCCCGTCCGCTTTTCATCTACGTCAACGAGGGGTCTCTCCAGGAGAGCCTCGCGGTCCAGGAGTTCGTCGGCTTCTATCTGAGCGACGGTCCTGAGCTCGTACCCGAGGTCGGCTACGTGCCGCTTCCAGGCGACGCCTACCTGGCGGCCCTGGCCGAGGTGGCGAAAGCGCTGGAGGGCGGGGCCTGATGGCCGGACCGCCGACCGGCATCGTAAGGGCTTCGTCCTCGGAGTGGCGCCGCGGCCGGAGGCGCTGGGAAGAGACGGTGATCCCGTGGACCCTGAGGATCATGGCGTTGGTCTCGATCCTCACCACGATCGGCATCGTCGTGTCGTTGCTCACAGAGGCCGTCGGCTTCTTCCGCGAGGTGTCCCTGGCCGATTTCTTCGGCGATTCTCGTTGGGCGCCCACTTTCACCCTCGACCCGCACTTTGGCATCTGGCCCCTGATCAACGGGACGCTGCTCATCGCCGGTATCGCGGCCGTCGTCGCGCTGCCCATCGGGCTCTTCACGGCTATCTTCTTGAGCGAGTACGCCCCCGATAAGTTGCGCCGCGTTATCAAGCCGATCCTCGAGGTGCTGGCGGGGATCCCCACGGTGGTCTACGGCTTCTTTGCCCTGACCTTCGTGACACCGACCATCATCCGCAACCTGCCCGGTCCCTTCGCCGATGCGAACATCTTCAACGCCCTGAGCGCGGGCGCCGTCGTCGGCATCATGATCATCCCGATGGTCGCGTCGTTGAGCGAGGACGCCATGGTCTCCGTCCCGCGCTCCCTGCGCGAGGGCGCCTACGCCGTGGGGGCGACCCGATTCGAGGTTGCCACAAGGGTTGTCGTGCCGGCGGCTCTCTCCGGCGTGATCGCCTCGTTCATCCTCGCGATCTCGCGCGCCATCGGCGAGACGATGATCGTGACGCTGGCTGCCGGCGCGACCCCGAAGCTGACCGGCAACCCGCTGGAAAGCGTTCAGACCATGACCGCGTACATCGTGAACGTGAGCCTCGGTGAGACGCCCTTCGGCACGATCGAGTACAAGACGATATTCGCGGTGGGGCTGATGCTCTTTATCATGACGCTGCTGATGAACATCGTCGGGCAGTGGATCGTTCGTCGCTTCCGGGAATCCTACTAATGGCGATTCGTGTCACCAGGGCCAACGCCGATGCTCGCCGGATCAAGGCCCGGCTCTACCACGGGATGCTCATCGCCGCCACGCTGGTCGGCATCGTCGTCCTGGCGACCCTCCTGGTGCGGATCTTCGCCACCGGACTCTCCGGCCTGGATTGGGATTTCGTCACCAGCTACCCATCCAGGTTCGCTTCTCGGGCCGGGATCCTCTCCGCGGTCATGGGGACGGTGTGGGTGATGGCGTTCACCGCTCTGTTTACGTTCCCGCTCGGCGTCGGCACGGCGGTCTATCTCGAGGAGTACGCACCGAAGAACCGCCTCACCGACATCGTCCAGACCAACATCTCGAACCTCGCGGGAGTACCCTCCATCGTCTACGGGATCCTGGGGCTGACCGTGTTCGTGCGCTGGCTCGCCCTCGACCGGAGCGTCATCGCCGGCGCCCTGACCATGACCCTCCTGATTCTGCCGATTAGCATCATCGCCTCCCGGGAGGCCATTCGCTCCGTCCCGACATCCTTGCGCCAGGCCTCCTTCGCCCTGGGCGCGACCCAGTGGCAGACGATCTGGCATGTCGTGTTGCCGCGGGCGTTCCCCGGCATCTTGACCGGTACCATCCTCTCGATGTCTCGGGCCATCGGTGAGACGGCCCCGCTGATCATGATCGGCGCCCTGACCTTCGTCGCGTTCGTTCCGGCCTCGCCGACGGACCCGTTTACCGCCCTGCCGATCCAGATCTTCAACTGGGCTTCCCGGCCCCAGTCCGAGTTCCTCGACATCGCCGCCACCGGCATCATCGTGCTGCTCATCGTGTTGATCCTCATGAACGGGCTGGCGATCTATTTACGCAACAAGTTCCAAAGCCGAGCCGAAGATTGATTTGACCCCCCGGAGACCGGGGTGTAGGCTTCCCGTTTATCCCGGTGAAGCCACCGGAGGTGATGATGGCGAAGACCACGACCGATGCGCCAACGCTCGAGCAGACCTCCCGACAGGTCGAGCCGAAGGACAGCCCGCCAGGCGAGTTTATCGCCCTGGAAACCGTGGGGCTCGACTTCTACTACGGCGACTTCCTGGCCCTGGCCGACATCAACATTCGGATTCCGGCTCGAAGGGTTACCGCGATCATCGGCCCCTCGGGGAGCGGCAAAAGCACGCTGCTTCGCTGCTTCAATCGCATGAATGAGCTGCTACCCGGCGCCCGTCACGAGGGCCAGGTGCTCTTCAACGGAAACGACATCTACGCTCCCGAGGTGGATGTCACCGAGGTGCGTTTCCGCGTCGGGATGGTCTTCCAGAAGCCGAACCCCTTCCCCAAGTCCATCTATGACAACGTCGCCTTCGGCCCCAGCATTAATGGCTTTCGAGGGAACCTTGATGACCTGGTAGAGGAAGCGTTGCGGCACTCCGCCTTATGGGAAGAGGTGAAGGACCGGCTGAAGAAGAGCGCGTTCGAGCTGTCCGGTGGACAGCAGCAACGGCTCTGCATCGCACGCACCCTTGCCGTGGAGCCCGAGGTGATCCTGATGGACGAGCCGGCTTCGGCCCTGGACCCAGCGGCGACGCTCAAGATCGAGGACCTGATGGCCGACCTGAGCAAGGAGTACACCATCGTCATCGTGACCCACAACATGCAGCAGGCCGCCCGGGTCTCCGACTTCACCGCGTTCTTGACCACCGAGGGAGGCGGGCAGCCGGCGCATTTCGTCGAGTTCGGGCCGAAGGACCAGATTTTCACGACGCCCAAGGACAAACGTACGCAGGACTACATTACCGGTAGGTTCGGATAGGGAGGCGGTGGAGTATGCCGAGAACAGCATTCGAACAGCAGCTTCACGAGCTGGAAGACGATATTCTGGCGCTTGGGAGCATGGTCGAGAAGGCCGTGCTGCGAGGGATCGATGCGCTGAAGCGCCGCGATCACGTCGAAGCGCGACGGGTGGTCGAAGACGACAAGTTCCTCAACGAAAAGCGCTTCCAGATAGAGGAGAAATGCCTGCAGCTTCTGGCAACGCAGCAGCCGATGGCCATCGATCTGCGGACCATAGTGTCGGTCCTTCACATCTCCGTCGATCTGGAACGTATGGGCGACCACGCCGAGGGGATCGCGCGGGTGAGCCTGCTGATCGCCGATGAGCCGCTCATCAAGCCGTTGATCGACATTCCGCGAATGGCGGACCTGGCACTGGACATGCTGCGGCGGAGCCTGGATGCGTTTACCCGGCGGGACATCGAGATGGCCAAGCAGGTCGCCCGGGACGACGACCAGGTAGACGACCTCCACGAGCAGGTCCAACGCGATCTCCTCGCCTACATGATCGAAAACAGGGAGAACGTCAACCAGTCGACGTACCTCACCTGGGTCGCTCATAACCTGGAGCGCATCGCCGATCGCTCGACGAACATTGCCGAACGGGTCGTCTTCGCCGCCACCGGGCGCATGGAGGAGATCGGCGCGTCCAAGTACTAGACGGACTTCGGCGCCTTCCCTCCCTCCCAGTCATCCAAATGGAAGATGCCCACGTAACAAAGGAGAGCGCGCCCAGCGACCTCGATCTCATCGCCGCGATTGCGAGCAAGGACGTCCAGGCCCTCGAGGCCGTGTACGACCGCTACGGCTCCTTCGCGTTCAACCTGGCGAAGCGGATATTGGAAGACGGCGCGTTGGCCGAGGACGTGGTGCAGGAGGTGTTCTTCAACCTCTGGCGACAGGCCGGGAGCTTCGATCGTCGGAGGGGAAGCGTGAAGAATTGGCTCCTTTCGTCGACCCATCACAAGGCCATCGATGTGCTCAGGATGCGACAGGGGAAGGTCAAGCGCGACGTGCCGCTCACCGAGGCCGAGTATCGCCTGATGACTCCTGACCCCTGGGACGCGGTAGTGAACCACCTGGACAGAAGCATGCTTCGAGAGATCATGGCCCAGTTGCCCGATGAGCAGCGGAAGACGCTGGAGATGGCCTACTTCCAAGGCATGAGCCATAGCGAGGTCTCCGAGGCTACGGGCACGCCTCTGGGCACGGTGAAAGGGCGTCTCCGTCTCGCCCTCGAGAAGATGAAGGCGGGCCTCGAAGCCAGGGGCGTTTGGACGGCCGTGTAATGGACTGCAAACAAGTCGAAGAGCTGGTTGCCGGGTACGCGCTGTCGGCGTTGAGTGACGAAGAGCGTCGCGGGTTCGAGGCGCACGTCGACTCGTGTCCGGATTGCATCAAGCTACTCGCCGAGTTCAAAGCGCTGGCTGGCGTCCTCCCCCTGACCCTGGACCAGGAGCCGCCGCCGGCGCGGCTCAAAGCCCGAATCCTGTCGCAGGCGCGACAGGACGTCGCGGAGTCGCGAGCGCCTGCGCGCGGCGGCCGGTTCCGCCTGCCGTCGCTTGCGTTCCTGCAGGGCCGCTCGCCCTATGTAGCGACCGCCGTGGTCGCGCTGCTGGCCGTCCTCGGCGTCTCTATTTGGAACGCCGATCTGCGCTCCACAAACTCCGACCGGGCGGCTGAGATCGCTCGCCTCGAGCGTGGCGTGCGTGTCGCCTTGGCGGCCGGTACCGAGGCGGCGCCTGCCGCCACCGGAGAGGTGATCCATCTTCCGGACCAGGAGCTCACCGTCCTCCGCGTCCGGGCTCTTCCCGCGCTCACGGGTGGCGGCCTCTACCAGATGTGGCTCATCGACGAGGCGGGACCGGTGAGTGCCGGAGTCCTCGAGGTCGACGGTTCGTCGGCCGAGACCGTCGCTCCCGTCCGGGGCGACCCGTCGCGCTACCTGAGCCTCGCCGTCTCGCTCGAGCCGTTCGAGGTCGCGTCGCCGACCGGCCCAATCGTCCTCGCGGCCAAGTTCTAGCCCCTTCGCGCCGCCGCGCCCACCCCCACCCCCCGCTCCTCCCCTCGATTGCCCCGTTGTCCTTGGTTGTCCCGTGCTCGGAACGCTCGTCACTCCTGTTGATGATCCGACCTGTCCGGCCTCCCGTAACAGTCTCGGCGACTCGATCTGGGGCGGAAATGCCGCCACGTGGAAAGGAGAAGAAGTGCTGAACAGAAGCATCTCGAGCGGCGCCGAGTTGAACAACAAATGGAAACAGGAGGCCTCGAAATGATCAGACGACGCAGCAAAATGGTGGCCTTTGCGCTGGCCGCCACCCTTATCGCGGTGATGGCGGTGCCGTGGTCGGCATTTGCGGCGGACCACCTGGACGCTCCGTCGATCGGCCAGGACCCGGCGGCCGACATCACCGACATCTACGCGTTCAGGAGCCCCGAGAACGCCGACAATCTCGTCGCGGTTCTCAACGTGAATCCACTGTCCATCCCGGGGGCGACCGATCGCGGCTTCGCTTCCGACGTGGTCTACGGGATCCACGTCGACAACACGGGAGACCTCGTGGCCGACGCGACGGTCGGCGTCACCTTCTCCGCGGCCCAGGCCGGCCAGCCCCAGGCCTTTACGGTTACCGGGCTGGGCGCCCCGATCGTCGGGCAGACCACGCCGTCGTCGGGCGGACCGGCTGCGGCGACCCCCAACGTTGCCGTCGCCGGCGGCATCAGGGCCTTCGCGGGTCCCAGGGACGACCCCTTCTTCTTCGACCTGGCCGGCTTTCAGCAGTTCCTCGCCGGCCCCTTCGTCCCCGCGAACGGGCTCAGGAGCGCCGGCGACACGCCGGTGGACGCCTTCGCCGGTGTCAACGTCTCGTCCATCGTCGTAGAGCTTCCGATCGTCGCGCTCACGGGCCAAGCGGATTCCAGCAGCGGGACCATCCGGGTGTGGGCGACCACCTCTCGGGGCGGCTCACAAATCGACCGGATGGGGATACCAACGATCAACACGGTGCTGATTCCCACCGACCAGAAAGACGGATTCAATACCGCGGGCCCCGTCAATGACGTCGCCGACTATCGAGCGACGGGTCAGGCCACGATCGAGGCGCTCCGGGGGGCCGTGGGCGCCGTCGCCGGCTTCCCCGGAGAGGATTCCCCCGGCATCGCGGCCGACACGCTGGCGACCATCCTCATACCCGACGTGGTCACCATTAACTTCGCCCAGCCTGTCCAGTTCCCCAATGGCCGCAGGCTCACCGACGACGTCATCGACGCCGCTCTGAGCCTGGTGCTGAACCGTGGCGACGTCCTCGGGGGCGGCCCGGCGGTGAGCGACGGCGTCAACGCCAACGACGTCTCATTCCTCACGTCGTTCCCGTACCTCAGCGCTCCCCACCAGCCGGCAACGCTTCAGGCGGGCGCTCCCGGTGCGCAGGGCCCGGCCGGTGTCGCTGGCACTCGAGGCCTCCAGGGCTCCGCGGGACCCCAAGGGCCCGAAGGCCCCGCCGGCGCCGCTGGCACCGCTGGCCCAGCCGGCGCTCGCGGGTCGCAAGGCGCCGCTGGCGCACAGGGCTCGCAGGGAGACGCCGGCGCGTCCGGTGCCCAGGGCTCGTCCGGTTCCACTGGCCCCCAGGGAACAATGGAGGTCGAAGGCGATGACGGCTCCAGCGCCCTCGCCGTCGTGGCCCTCATTCTGGCGGCGGTGGCGCTGGCCGGAGTCGGCTTCAGCCTGATGAGGAAAGGATAGCCCTTAGCGCTCTCGTTAGCCGCGCACGGTATGGCGGGGGTCAACCCCAGGAGAAACGATCATGAACTCAAGGACTCCATTCATGGCACTGGTGTCGGCCCTCGTCATGCTTGCGCTCGCCGCCTGTTCCCGTGGCGCGGAACAAGCAGCACCGCCTCTCGTCTCGTCGGTCGGGCCGTCCCCAGCCGAAGGCGTCGTGACGTTCTACGAAGAGCGTGTGAGGCGAGACCCCAACGACCACATCAGCTACGCGGGCCTCGGAGAGGCGTATGCTCAGCTTGGTCGAGAGACCGGGAACATCGTCCACCACGGCCGGGCCGAAGCCGCCCTCCGCCGGTCGTTAGAGATTCTGCCCGAGCCCAACTATCGGGCGCTCACCCAACTCGCCGGCATCCTCAACACACACCATCAGTTCGCTGAGGCCTTACCGCTCGCCCGGCAGGCCGTCGACATGCGACCCGGGAAAGGTTGGGGCTACGCTGTCCTGGGCGACGCTGCACTGGAGCTGGGCATGCTGGCTGAAGCGGAGACCGCGTACCTAACGCTCGCGGAGCTCGAGCCGGGCCTCCCCGCGTACAGCAGGCTTGCCCGTATCGCAGCGATGCGGGGCGACCTCGGCGAGGCCGTGCGGCTGTGGACGCAGGCTCGCGATAGCGTCCCGAACTCCAGTATCGAGAACGTCGCCTGGGCCCATAGCCAGCTTGCCCACGTCCATCTCCAGGCGGGTGAGACCGACAAGGCGAAACGCGAGTTCGAGGCCTCGCTCGAAGCGTTCCCAGGCTACATCCACGCTGTCGCCGGCCTTGGCCTGGCCTACGCGGCCGAAGGGAATCACGACAACGCCATCGATCTGACCCGAAGGGCGGTGGAGACCCGTCCTCTCCCAGAATACGTGATCCAACTGGGCGACTCGTACCAGGCTGCCGGGCAGACCGAGGCGGCTGAACGGGAGTACGCTCGCGTGCCAGGTCTCTATGCCGACTACGAGGCCAACGGTATCGACACGGCCCTCCAGATGGCCGACTTCCTGGTGAAGCACGGTGACTCTCGAGACGCAGTCGCCAGAGCCCGACTCGCCTGGGAGAAGAGGCGCGACCCAGCCGCCGCGGAGGTGCTGGCCCGGGCCCTCGACAAGACGGGAGACCACCGCTCGGCCGCCGAGTACCGCGCGCTGGCCGGCGCCGCCATTCGCTAGCGGCCCCCGTTTCCCAGGAGCCTTTTTCAGCGGGCCCGTTCCCGGTTATAATCAGAGCCGTGATTACTGAAGTCCAGGACCGACAGGCCCTCCAGGAACTGCGTCACCGCATCCGCCATTCGGCGGCCCACGTCATGGCCGATGCCGTTCTCTCGTTTTTCCCCGAGGCCAAGCTGACCGTCGGCCCCCCGACCGATGACGGCTTCTTCTACGACATCCAGATGCCGCGGCCGCTGGTCCCCGAAGACCTCGAAAAGATCGAGGCCAGGATGCGCGAGATCATCGCGGCGGATGAGCCCTTCGTCTGCGATGAGCTCAGCCGTGACGACGCCAGGGCCCAGTTCTCGGACAATCCGTTCAAACTCGAGACTATCGATGAATTGTCGCCCGAAGAGAAGATCACGACATACAGCCACGGAGCCTTCACCGACCTGTGCGAGGGTCCCCACGTCGGGCGCACGAGCGAAATCAAGGCCGTGAAGCTCCTCAGTCTCGCTGGGGCCTACTGGCGGGGCGATGAGCACAACGCCCAGCTGCAACGGATCTACGGCACCGCGTTCGAGTCCCAGGAAGCGCTGGACCGACACCTCGAGATGCTCGAAGAGGCGGCCAAGCGCGATCACCGCAAACTGGGCCGCGAGCTCGACCTGTTCCAGTTCGACCCTGTCGCCCCGGCTATGCCGTTCTTCCTGCCCAAGGGCACGGTCGTCTACAACCTGCTGATCGAATATGTCCGCGACCTCTACAAGCGCTACGGCTATCAGGAAGTGATGACGCCGCAGATCTATTCCGCGGAGCTGTGGCACAAATCGGGCCACTACGAGAACTATGTCGAGAACATGTACTTCGTTGACGTCGACGGGCGGGAGTTCGCCGTCAAGCCGATGAACTGCCCGGGCCACGTGTTGATCTATGGCTCGAAGCTCCACTCGTACCGCGATCTTCCGGTGCGCATAGCCGATTTCAGCCGGCTCCACCGCAACGAGCGCTCCGGAGTCACCCATGGCCTTACCCGGGTCCGGAGCTTCTCGCAAGACGACGCCCACATCTTTTGCCGGCCTGACCAGATCGCCGAGGAGTTCGGCGGCTTCGTCGACATGCTGCTCGAGACCTACAAGCTCTTCGGCTTCGACGACCTCAACATCTACTTCTCGTTGCGGCCGGAGAAGCGCGTCGGCTCCGAGGAGACCTGGGACTGGGCCGAGGACGCCCTCGAGCAGGCGCTCAAGGCGAAGGGCGTCGACTACCAGACCGACCCCGGTGAGGGCGCCTTCTACGGGCCCAAAGTCGACTTCAAGGTGCACGATGCCATCGGGCGGGAGTGGCAGCTGGGCACGGCCCAGCTCGACCTGTCCATGCCCGAACGCTTTGACATCGAGTACGTGACCGAGGAGGGGACCACGGCGCGGCCCGTGATGATCCACAGGGCGCTCCTGGGCTCACTCGAACGGTTCATCGGCATCCTGATCGAGCACACCGCCGGCGCGTTCCCCGTCTGGCTCGCACCGGTACAGGCCGTCGTCATTCCCATCGCCGACCGCCACGTCGACTACGCCGTGCGCGTGCGCGACCAGTTGACCGCGGCGGGTCTGCGAGCCGAGGTCGACCAGCGCAACGAGCGCATGAACCTCAAGATCCGCGACGCCCAGCGACAGAAGGTCCCGTACATGCTGGTGGTCGGCGACCGGGAGCAGGAGCAGGAAGCGGTCGCTGTCCGCCTCCGGTCCGGCGAGGACCTTGGGGCCAAGCCGGTGGCCGAGCTTATCGCCATCGTCGGCGAGCAGGTCACGCTCAAGCGCTAGCTGGCGACGCTCTCCGGGCGCTTTCTTTTGGTTAGCTTCTTTGCAGGCCGGCTTTGCGGGCTGACCCCTATGGAGATTTGGGTGCTGCCTACCATGTAGGTATGTGTGCGGGTGGGTAAGATTGAGTGGAGCGCAGTCGGAAACGACTACCAATCGCTCCGGCCTCCTGGCGGCGGGCTCTCCCCACCATCCCTCTCGAGCCCGCCGCCATCCTTTTCCTGGTGTGCGGCAAGTGTCTCCAATTGCCCGGAAAGTTGGGGGCGTGCATCCAAGAATCGGCGCTTGAATGCGGCTATGTTGAGAGTGGAGCGCAAGCGGTGGCGCGCTTCGTTCTGGCGGCGGGCATGCTTTGGCGTGCCCGCCGCCGCTCCGTTTAAGAAGGGCGCCTGAGGCGTTTCCCCCTCTTCAAACGGGGGTCAGGACGAACGACTGGATCGGCGAGCCCTTCCGGCTCGGCTCCAGCATCGAGAAGCTGTGCGCCGAGAACATGGCCCTGTATTGCGAGATTGTGTAGGCGTGGTCCCCGGCCTCCGCGTCCTCGATGCAGGGCGCTAGCCCTTCGGCACGGATTCCCCGCCCCAGGAGCCGTTGTTGCAGGAATGCAGGCAGCGATCGCGCCACGACAAGCCTGCCGGGTCACTTGAAAATGGACGCCGGCCGGTGCTCGCCGATGACGATTCCGCGCATCTCGACGGACACTGCTGGGAGCGGAGACAAAGCAAGAGCACCTTTTTAAGAGGTGCTCTTGCATCCGGAGGAGACTGAGCTTGCCGATTGCCGCGGTGCTCAACGTCATCGTATTGACGAGCATACGCCCGTGCGCGGGTGCTGACACCCCGATCTCGTGGTGAGTTTTGGGCGGCGGCATCATGATGAACTATTTTCGGGCTCGTTTTTTGACTTGCGTTCAGAATAATGCTATATTTTCCCTGTTGGGTTAGAAGCCGCAGGTGAGCGGAGGACGGTCAGGCCATAGCTCGCGACCATCGGATAAATAATCAGATTCGCTCCCGTGAAGTCAGGGTCATCGCCGACGACGGCGAGCAGTTGGGTGTGATGCCCACCGCCGACGCGATTCAGTTGGCCCAGGATCGTGACGTCGATTTGGTAGAGGTGGCCTCCACGGCCGACCCTCCGGTTACCCGGCTGCTCGATTACGGTAAGTTCCGCTACGAGCAATCGAAAAAAGAGCGCGAGTCGCGCAAGACCCAGAAGAACCTTGAACTCCGCGAAGTGCGTATGCGCCCGCGGATCGACACGCACGACATCGCGTTCAAGTCTCGAATGGTGAAGAAGTTCCTCGGTGAGGGACACAAGGTCCGGATATTTGTGCTGTTCCGAGGTCGAGAGATTACGCATCCTGAGCTGGCGATGGGACTGATGAGGCGCGTCGCCGAGGACCTCCAGGACGATGCCAAGCTCGAGAAAGCGCCCGCGATGGAAGGGCGGACGATGACGATGGTTCTCGCGCCCCTGGCGAAGAAACCCGCAGCCCCGGCGGCGACGAAGCCAGCCGAGAACGCTTCAGAGCCCCCGGCCCCGGCGGCAACGAAACCGGCCGAGGTTGCGGCTGAGGCTGAGCCCGCGGCTGAGGCTGAGCCCGTGGCTGAGGCCGAGCCCGTGGCGGAAGTCAAGGCGGAGCCCGCGGCGGAAAAGAAGGCAAGTGCCAAAGCTTAAGACACATAAAGGCGCGAAGAAGCGCTTCCATATCTCCGGCACAGGCAAGCTGCTCCGTGTCAAGGGTGGGAAGAGCCACCTGCGTCGCAAGAAGCCCGTCGCTACCCGGCGACTCTACGACAACAAACTGGTCGTTCATCCGGCTGACAGGAAACGTATCTCTCGACTGCTGCCCGGGGTCTGACTCCGAGCACCGTCGAGTTGCTGGAACCGTGATGAACCGAAGCGGAGCCCGATCGTGCCAAGAGTAAAACGCGGCGTTACCGCCCACGCCCGCCACAAAAAAGTCCTCAAGCTCACCAAGGGGCAGCGGGGTTCGAAAAGCACCCTGTTCCGGCGGGCTAACGAAGCGATGCTCAAGTCGCTCAGCTACGCCTACCGGCACCGGCGTGAGAAGAAGCGCGACATGCGCCGCCTCTGGATCGCCAGGGTCAACGCCGCCGCGCGGGCCAACGGGATTACGTATGGCGCCCTCATCCACGGTCTCAAGCTAGCTGGCGTCGAGACGAACCGCAAGATGCTGGCCGAGCTGGCCGTGCGAGACGCCGCCGCGTTCACGCAGATTGCCGAGATCGCAAAGGCCCAGACGGCCGTCGAGGCCTAGCCCCGGCCCCGCACCCGTGGCGCTGGGGAAAGGACCACTCGTGGCCACCGCAACCAACAGAACGAGAGAACGTCCCCCCGAAGACGACGTCTCGTCCCTCGCCCAGAACTACCTCCTGTCGCTGTACATGCTCAAGGAGGAGGCCGGGACCGCCACCATCAGCAGGCTTGCGGAGCAGCTCGCCGTGTCCCCGGCCACGGAGCACCTCGGCACCTCTCTGGCATCGGTCGCGGGCATGGTGCGCCGTATGAAGCGGCTCGGCCTACTCGATATCAGGCCCAATAAAGAAATCGTCTTCACCGATCGCGGCTGGACCCTCGCCGAAGCCGTCATGCGAAGGCATCAGCTGGCCGAGCGGCTCCTCGTCGACGTTCTTGGCATGGACCTGCACAAGGTGCACGCCGAGGCCCATCGTCTCGAGCACGCCATCTCACCCGAAGTCGAAGAAAAGCTGGTCGAGCACCTCGGCGACCCCAAGACCTGCCCCTTCGGCCACCCGATCCCCGGCAGCGGGTACGAGCCACCTTCCACCGCCGTATCGCTGGACAGTGTGAAGCAGGGGAGGACGGTTGTCGTCGAGCGGATCCCCGAAGACGATCCGCGACTGGTCGAATACCTGGTCGGGAGCGGGGTCATCCTCGGTCAGGCTGTCACCGTGGTCGACAGTGCGCCCTACAAGGGAACGATGACGCTGGATGTCGCTGGCTCCGAGGTTGTGATCGGCCTTCAGGTAGCGCCAAGGATTGTGGTGTTTCCCCGGGGCTGACTCGCGCCTCCGCCGACAGAAAAAGAAACGCCCTCTCGGCCGAGAGGGCGTTTTTCTTCGGGTGAGGTCGGGGGCCTTACTTTTGCTGGGGCATCGAAGGCGGCCTCCGGTCGACCCGGAGCCCCTGCATCTGGAGCCATTCGTCCCGGTAGGACCCGAGGGTTGCCAGCGCCTTGCGGACAAGGCCGCCTGCCTGCTGATCTACGTGCCCATCGAGTTTGGGCGGAGGGATACTCATGTCCAGTCTCACCTCATCCCCTTAATCTTGGACGAAGGGTATATATAGCGTAGAACTTTGTCAATACTTTAGCAAGTTGCCGGACCTGTCCTGCGTACCCCAAGCGATTGGAGTCGTCAAACGACAGGCGCTGCCAGGAGTGGGACGGCCGGAGTTCGAGAACTTTGTATTGACGTAGTAAATTATTATGTATATACTTCCGCGACTCGACTAGACCGCCTGAATGAACTGGCTGCCGGGGTGTGCGAAGGGTTCTCGGCGGACAGAACGGGCTTTGATCGATGGCTAGAGCCACGTCCGCTTTCTCCTGGATCAATCTTCGACGGGTGCGGCTGGGGCCTCCGCTCTTCCTCTCGGCGCCCGCCCTGCTTGTCGCCGCCGTCGTCTTGCTCCCGGTGGTCTACCTTGCAATCAGGACTGTCGACGCGGGCGACGCCGCTTGGGACGTCCTCGTCCGCTTCCAGACCTTCCGTGTCTTCTTCAGGTCCGCCCTTCTCGCCATCGCCGTTACCGGCACCTCCGTCCTGCTCGCCGTACCTCTGGCCTGGCTGACGGTGCGCACCGACCTTCCGGGTCGGAGGCTCTGGAGCGTGCTGACGGTGCTGCCGCTGGTGGTCCCGAGCTACGTGGGCGGCTTCGCCCTGGTCTCGGCCCTGGGGCCCCGGGGTCTGTTGCAACAGGGTTTGGAGGGCCCTTTCGGTGTCGACCGATTGCCCGAGATCTATGGCTTTCCGGGGGCGTGGCTGGCGCTGACGCTCTTTTCGTATCCTTACGTGCTGTTGAGCACGCGGGCTGCCCTCTGGGGCCTCGATCCAGCGCAGGAAGAGGCGAGCCGCAGCCTGGGGCGCGGTCCCGTTTCCACGTTCGCCCGCGTCACACTACCCCATCTAAGACCCGCCATCGCCGCGGGGGCGCTGCTCGTCGCGCTCTATTCGCTGAGCGATTTCGGCGCCGTTTCGCTGCTCCAGTTCGACTCGTTTACGCGTGTGATCTTCCTTCAGTACGAAGGCTCTTTCGACCGGACCCTTGCCTCCGTGCTCTCCCTGGTCCTCGTCGTCTTCGCAGTAGTCCTGCTGCTCATCGAACAACGCGCGCGGGGGGCCGGCCGGTATCACTCCGTAGGAAGCGGGGCCCAACGCCACCTGTCGACGGTGCGCCTGGGCGGGTGGCGTTGGCCGGCGGCGGCTTTCTCTGGGTTTGTGGTGCTGGTCGCCCTCGGCCTACCGGCCTCCGTTCTCCTTTACTGGCTCTCGGAAGGGCTCTCCCGGGGAGTTTCGGTTGGTGTGGCGGGGAGCTCCATCACCGGCGCTCTCTACGCCTCGGCGATCGCCGCAGGAGTCGCCGTTGCCGCCGCCGTGCCGGTGACGGTGCTTGCGGTGCGGTATGGTGGAAGAGTGACGCAACTCATAGAAGGCTCCGCGTACCTGGGCTTCGCTCTCCCTGGCATCGTCATCGCGCTGGCGCTGGTCTTCTTCGGCGCCAACTTCGCGACGCCGGTGTATCAGACGCTCTCCCTGCTCGTGCTTGCCTATGTGGTCTTGTTCCTCCCGATGGCGGTCGGAGCGGTGCGCTCATCGCTGCTCCAGATAAACCCCTCGCTCGAAGAGGCGGCGAGAAGCCTGGGCCGCTCCCAGCTCAGCGTGCTCTTTTCCGTAACGCTTCCTTTGCTCAGGCCCGGCCTCCTCGTCGGCGCGGCCCTGGTGTTCCTCACTGCGATGAAGGAGCTTCCCGCAACCCTGATCCTCGCGCCCACGGGTTTCAAGACCCTTGCGACGGAGATGTGGTCCGCGTCGAGCGAGGGCCTGTTCACTCAGGCTGCGGTCCCCGGCCTCATCCTGGTCGCGGTCTCGGTTGTCCCCGTGGCCATGTTGCTCGCGCGGGAGCGCCATGCCGGCGCCTGAGACATCCGGGAACGGCCCGGTCATCTCCGTCACGGGGTTGGCCAAGAGCTACCCGGGTAATCCGCACCCGGCTGTGAATGATCTGACGTTCGAGGTGCTGGAAGGCGAGACCCTGGCCATCCTCGGTCCCAGCGGTTGCGGGAAAACAACAACGCTAAGACTGCTGGCGGGATTTGAAGTCCCCGACGCCGGCGAGGTCCGTATCCGGGACGTGACGGTCGCCTCCCGTGCCCGTTGGACACCGCCGGAGAAGCGGGGCGTGGGCATGGTGTTTCAGCAGTTCGCGCTTTTCCCGCACCTGACGGTACGGGAGAACGCTGTGTATGGGCTGTCGGGCCTGCGCCGGGGTGAGAAAGAACGCCGGGCCGCGGAGGTGCTCGAGCTGGTGGGCATGGCGGCCTACGACCAGCGGTACCCCCATGGCCTCTCCGGTGGGCAGCAGCAGCGAGTAGCCCTTGCCCGGGCGCTGGCCCCGGGCCCGGCGGTGCTGCTCATGGACGAGCCCTTTGGCAGTCTCGACTCCGGTTTGCGGTCGCAGATGAGGCGCGAGGTGAAGTCTATCCTCGCCAGGTCGGGGGCCACGTCGATCATCGTTACCCATGACCAGGACGAGGCTTTCGGCCTCTCCGACCGCGTCCTCGTGCTACACGAAGGCCGCGTCGAGCAGATCGACACCCCGGACATCGTCTACCACCAGCCGAGGACCAGGTTCGTTGGCGACTTCGTCGGTCTTGCCGACTACCTCCCGGCCACCTATGAGGGAGGCAAGATCGTCACCGAAGTGGGCGTCTTTCCCTACTCGGGGGACTCCTTCGACGGCGAAATGGACCTGTTGCTGCGGCCAGATGACGTGGACATCGACGATGATGGGGCAGGGGGAGGCGAGGTCATGGACCGGGAGTTCCGTCGCGCTTATAACCGCTACACCGTCCAGCTCGCATCGGGTAGGACGATCCGCAGCTTCCAATCGACCCTTTCGGTATACGCCATGGGCCAGCGAGTGCGGATTCGAGCTCACCCGGACCACATCGTCCTGTTTCCCCACCAGCGCCGACAGGACTGAGCCCTTCCCGCTACGAGACCCCGCCGCCCGCCGCGAGGAGACCGTCGAGGACGCTGCGCAACACGTCTTCGTCCATCGGTCCAACGAACTTCTTCACGACGTGGCCCCCGCGGTCGATGAAGTACTTCTCGGGGACGCCCGTAAGTCCGTATTCAATGGCGATGACGCCCTTGATATCGGGTCCCGTTGGGTACGTGACGTCGAACTCCTCGATGAAGTCCAGGGCTCCCTTTTCGGTGTCGAACACCGAGACCCCCAGGAAGGCCACGCCTCGATCGCGGTAAGAACGCCACGTTCTCTCCAGGGCCGCCGCCTCCGAGCGGCAAGGCCCGCACCACGAGCCCCAGAAGTCGAGCAACACGACCTGTCCGCTGAACTGGGAGAGACTGACGATTTCGCCGTCGAAGAGATCGAGGGCGAAATCCGAGGCCTCGGAGCGAAGAACGGCGGCTTCTCCGGTCTCGTCGAACACTGAACGGGAGCCGGGGCCGGCGGTACCGGACCTCACCTGGCTCCATGTCAGCAACGCGAACAGCGCGGCAAGAGGCACGACTCCGAGGGCGATAAGTGCCCAACGTGGCACCCTCACGATGCCTCCAGGACTATCCGAACCGGCTGCTGATCCAGGAGCTTCCGCCATCCCGGCTGACGTATACGGAGCCCTCGCGGCCCGACACATACAGGAAGTCGGTATTGTCGTCTCGCGACAGCACCAGCGCCGAGACCCCATCGAGGCCGGAGCTCGACAGCTCCCAGGTAGCCCCGCTATCGCTGCTCTTGTATACCTGGTTCAGGGCGACGGCGAACACCGTTTCCGGCTCGTCGGCGAAGGTGAGCAGGTCGGTCACGCCCTGGGCTGGAATGCCGCTCCCGACTGTCGCGAAGGTCTGACCACCATCCATGCTTCGGACCAGCCCTCGGAGTGTGTTGAAACCGTAGATCGTGTCTGGGTCCCCGGGCTTGATCGCGAGTGAGAGATACGAGGTCTGCTGTTCACGGAGAACCGACCGCCAGATGAGCCCGCCGTTTTCGCTCTGGAACAACCCGTTCGAGTCCAGGAACGCGAACATTGTCTGGGGGTTGGCCGGGTCTACGGCAAGGGCCTCGACGCGGTTTGGAGGAAGGTTGTCGGACACAACCGACCAGGTCTCACCGCCGTCGGAGCTCCGATAGATGTTCCCCGAGGCGCTGGCGATAAAGCTGCCGGGAACGCTCGGGTCGGGACGCACTGTCTGGACGTCGGAAGCAAGACCGGCGACGGGTTCCCATTCCCCGCCTCGGTCGACCGACCGAAACAACCCGACCTGGTCTCCGATTAATAGGGTGT
The DNA here is from genome assembly GCA_965248515.1 of Dehalococcoidia bacterium. Classification (GTDB taxonomy): domain Bacteria; phylum Chloroflexota; class Dehalococcoidia; order SHYB01; family SHYB01; genus CBDFJU01. The sequence goes on from CBDFJU010000001.1 coordinate 242,104, forward strand.
CTGGGTTGGCGGGATTGACGGCGAGGCTCAGGATTTGAGTGAACGTCGGCGTGGAGCTACTGCTGTCGCGGTTGATCCACTGGCCGAAGAAGAAGACGAGAGCGGCGATGATCACGACCCCGCCGATCAGCCCTCCGACAATCCAGTCGCTGGAAACCCGCGAGAAGAACGATCCCGGGTTCTTCTGCGTGACCCGCCGCTGTACGGCCTTGCCCTCGCGCTGCTGTCGGCGTTTTGTTCGCCGGTCCTGTGCCAAAAGGAGCACCCCTCAGAGGAGAATCGACCCAATTGTACTTGGATTCACGAACCCCGTCTATCTGAAACGGTGGTCGGTCGTGCCGGCTTGGTCTCGTTGACAGGCTCCGGCCCTTCTCTTAGAGTTTTGGGCGGCCCTGGGCCTATCCCCACCACCGTTCGGAGGTTCATCATGTCGTCGGAGAACGATTCCGGTTCAGGGTTGTTTCAGTTGGCCAAAGGCGATGGCGTCTGCGTCATCACCCTCACCAATCCCCCCGCCAACGCTATTGATGGCGCAGTTATCGCTTCCCTTGAGCGCACCTTCGACGACCTCCGAAAAGCCAAAGACGTTCGAGCCATCATTATTACGGGCGGAGAGGGGAGAATGTTCTCGGCCGGCGCCGACGTCAACTTCCTGGTCAAGAGCCCGCGGGAAGCCGTCGAAAAGCTGACGGTAGATGGCACCGAGCTCATGGACAGGATCGAGTCCTTTTCCAAGCCTGTGATCGCTGCCGTGAACGGGCTTGCTCTGGGGGGCGGCAACGAGCTGGCAATGGCTTGCGACATCCGAATTGCCGCTGAGAGCGCCCGGTTCGGTCTGCCCGAGATCAACCTGGGGCTCATTCCCGGTTGGGGTGGCATCCAGCGTCTTTCGAGGATTCTCGGGAAGGGGCGCGCCGCCGAGGTCGTGATGACGGGCGCCATGATCAACGCACAGGATGCCCTCGCTTTGGGCCTCGCCAACAAGGTGGTCCCAGATGCCGACCTCATGACCGAAGCCAGGGTCATGGCCGCCAAGTTCGCCTCGATGGCGCCCCTGGCCATCGCAACGATCAAAGGTCGCCTCGTCTCGGGGCTCAACGAGCCTCTGGGCCAGGCTGTGCGCGAAGATGTGAAGGCTTTCGCGCTCAACTTCCGTACCAAGGACGCTCGGGAAGGCATCACCGCTTTCCTCGAGAAGCGCCCGCCCAAGTTCACGGGCGAGTAGGCCGGCCCGAGACCCGCCGGTGGGGAGGCGACGCCCCGGAGCCGACGGCTCCAGGCTGGGGCCCGGTCTCCACCTGGCGAGGATCAGCGCGTTCGGGTTCGGCTACACAGCCCTCGCGACAAGCTTCACCGCGTTCGTTCTGCCCACGTTCGTCTCTGACGTTGTCTCCGAGGAGTCGAAGAATACGGCCCTCGGTGTCCTCTCCTTCGTCGCGCTGATGATCGCGCTGGTCGTGCAACCGATCGCCGGCGGCCTGAGCGACAGGTTGCGGACCGCCTGGGGCCGCCGCGCGCCATTCATCCTGTTGGGCGCCGTGCTCTCGGTCCCCATGATCATTGCCGTGGGTGTCGCGTCATCCTACGTGCTGCTCTTCGTCTTCGTCTGCGTGCTGCAGCTCTTCGCCAATTCCGCGTTGGGGCCCTATCAGGGGCTGATCCGCGACCTCGTGCCGTCGGACCGCCGAGGCGCCGCCTCCGGCATGAAGATGCTTGTGGAGGTCGCGGGCGCCCTGACTGTGACTGCCCTGGTGAGCAAGTTCATCGGCCTCTACGAGGACTCGGACAACTTCCTCTGGGTCTGGGCGGCGACCGGCGTGCTCGCGGGCATCGTCCTCCTGGGGGCGGTGACGACGACCGCCGCGATCAAAGACGCCCCCGGGCCAAGTCTCGCCAGCCGGGCCGGGGATCGGGCCGCCGAAGTCCGGCTGCGTCCCGACTTCAAGTGGTTCCTGCTGTCCCGGTTTGTGCTCACGATAGGGGTTGCATCACTCCAGACCTTCGCTCTCTTCTTCCTGGAAGACTCGGTCGGCATCGAGAACCCGGCCGACGAGCTGTGGAAGCTCATCCTCATCGTAGGCGCCATGACAGTGCTGGTGTCCTATCCCGCCGGCCTCCTCGCGGACCGGTTGGGACGAAGGCGGGTGATGTTCTCCGCTGGAATTCTTGCCGCCCCCTCGGCGCTGATCCTGATCTTCGCCGGGAGTCTCGGGGCAGTCATGGTGGTGGCGGGCTTCGCCGGGGCGGCGCTCGGCCTCTTCCTTGGGGCGAACTGGGCCATGGCGACGGACCTCGTGTCCTCGGGACGCACCGCGCAGCAGCTGGGATACATCAACATTGCCACCGCGGCGGGCGCCGGTCTGGCCCGACTCAACGGGTTGTGGGTAGACGCCCTCAACGCTGGAGGCCGCGATTCCGGCTATTCGGTGCTGTTCGTTCTCTGTGGTATTCTGTTCCTTGTTGGGGGGCTTCTCCTTCTTCGAGTGCAACAGGATGAGCCCGCGCCGCGACACGACGTGATGGCTCCCGGAGACCGGCCACTTCCATGATGCAGCGAGCCCGCCACGATATCGGCCTCGTCAAACGCCTGAACGCTGAGTCCTACGGCGAGCCTGGCGGCCGCACGTTCCGGATCGTTGCCGAGGCCCAACGGGGAACCGCGCTGATCTGGATGGAGAAGCAGCAGCTCTCCGCGCTGGCCATGTCCATCAAGAGTTATCTCGAACAGCTACCCGACGAGGCATTGGTCCCTGGCGAGCTCGCCGAGACGTCGTCGCCGGAGCCTTCCTTCGACTTCAAGGTCGCGAACCTGGCCATGGCCTACGACGAGTCGTCCAAGCGCTTCGGGATTCTGGCGTCCGACCAGGATGACGCCGAGTCGGAAACAGTGACCGTGGCCTGCTGGTCTCCACAGGCCCAGGCGTCGAAGATGGCCGACGAGGCCCTGGAGATCGTCGCGGCGGGCCGGCCTCCGTGCCCGCTGTGCCATGGGCCGATGGATCTGGAGGGGCACATCTGTCCCATGCAGAACGGCCACCGCGCTTACGAAGAGGAAGCGTAGGTCACAAACAGCGGAGCCGGGGCGAGGTGATGGCCAGCCACAGGGTCAGGCCCACCATCAGTCCGCCGAACGCGATGTAGACGGGCCTGAGACCGACGGCTTCAGCGATGGCGCCGCCGACCAGCGACGCCAGGGGCACCAGCCCGAACGAGATCATGTATAGGGACATGACTCGCCCGCGATACTGGTCGTCCACGTTGGTCTGAATCAGCGTATTGCTCATCAACATGGCCACCGCGTTCCCGAGCCCCAGTCCTATCAGCGCGACGACGGCTACCGCGAGATGATCGAAGGCCCCCAGGACCATCAGCATGGCGCCCATAAATATTGTCGCCCCTAGAAGAAGCTTCCCCTGCCCCGCGAAGGTGCCCGCCACCGTGACGCCCCCTGCCCCCAGGATCCCGCCGGCGCCCGCGGCGATCAACAGGTAGCCGAACCCTTCGCCGTCCAGTCCCAGAATGTCGCCTGCATAGGCCGCCATCAGCTGCAAGTACGCCATCCCCAGGAACGACCAGATGTACGTGATCATCAGAAGCTCCGCGATGGTGCGGTCCTTCTTTGCGTAGGAGACGCCGTCCTTGATGCTCTGGACAACCGGCGCGCTGCTTCGGGAGCTGGAGAAGCGGACGGTCCGGAGCATCAGCACGGTACCGGCGGCGATGACGAAGCAGGCGGCCTGCATGAAGAAGGTCCCCTCGACCCCGACCGCTCCGATGAGGGCCCCAGCCGCCGTTGGCCCGATCAAACGCATCGAGTTCATGCTGATACCGTTGAGGGCCACCGCGTTGGAAATGTCCCTTGGCCCGACGATGTCGAAGACCAGAGACTGCCGCGAGGGCGAGTTGAAGGCGAAAACCGCGCCGCCGAGCAGGGCCATGATGTAGACATGCCAGATCTGCACGGTATCCGTCAGGACTAGGAGGGCGATGGTGACGCCGATAACGACCATGCCGAGCTGCGACCCCAGCATCACCTTTCGACGATCGAAGCGGTCGGCGAAGTCGCCGCCAACCGGCGAGAGGAGCATCCCCAGTCCCTGGAAGAACGCGACGAGCCCCAGTTGCAGCGTCGACCCGGACAGCTCGTACACGAGCCAGCCCTTTCCGACGAGCTGGGTCCACTGGCCCAATCCCGTGAAGACGTTGCCCGCGAGGAGGAATCGGAAATCCCGGTGGCCCAGTGCGGACATCGGGCCCCGGCGCTCGGCCCGCACTGTCTCTTCAGTCGCCAAGAACGCTCCTCCTTGTGGCGCGAGCCGCAACGAGAAGGATACAGCAGCGAGACGGGACGGTGTGGGTCTTCGGCTGGAGCCGTGTCCTTGACATGCCCCTCAAGCGAGAATACGGTACAGCCCGAACCAACGGCTGCGGCTCCGCAATCGATGCGTCGGTAAGCGTTTAGCATCTCCCACCCGGTGACCCGGTGACACAAAAGAGTACCCAGATCTACTACGGCTCGCTGCAGGATACGCGGCGCCCGGCGGTGATGGGCATTCGGGGCCTTGTCTCGTCGGGCCATTATCTGGCCTCGGCCGCGGGCATGCGTATGCTCCACTCGGGTGGTAACGCCGTCGACGCGGGGGTAGCGGCCGGCATGTGCCTCAACGTGCTGCTTCCGTACCTGACCAGCCTTGGCGGCGTGGCCCCCATCATCCTCTACTCCGCTCGGGACAAGAAAGTGACGACGATAAGCGGTCTTGGCCGCTGGCCCAGGGCCGCCAGCATCGACGTCATCAAGGAGCGAGGAAACGGCGACCTGCCCCGGGGTGTGCTGCGCTGCGTGACGCCTGCGGCGCTGGATGCGTGGGTAACGGCGCTCGAACGCTATGGCCGCCTTTCGTTCGAGCAAGCAGCGGGTCCGGCCCTCGAGCTCGCCGAACAGGGCTTCGCCGTGGACCCCTCCATGCACGCGGCTATGACGAACCTGCTCCACACCCTCGAGGACTGGCCCTGGACCGCCGACGTCTTCTATCCCAAGGGGAAGGCCCCGGTGGTCGGCAGCGTTTTGAAGCAGCCCGACCTTGCGCGAACGCTCAAGATACTTATGGCGGCCGAAGCCGGGAACGGCGGTCGAGAAGCCGGCCTGCGGCGCGTCCGCGACACGTTCTACAAGGGCGAGATCGCTGCAACGATGGCCGAATTCGTGCGGGCCCAGGGGGGCCTGCTGACCTCGGAGGACCTTGCCGAGTTCTCGGTCAAGGAAGAGCCCCCGGTCTCCATCGACTACAAGGGCTACCAGGTCTACTCCTGTGGACCCTGGTGCCAGGGCCCAACGGTCCCCCACGTCTTGAAAATCCTCGAGGGCGTCGACCTCTCATCCCTCGAGCACAACAGCGCGGCCTACCTGCACCGCATTGTCGAGGCCGTCAAGCTTTCCTATGCGGACCGGGAACGCTACTACGGCGACCCGGAATTCGTCGACGTCCCCATCGAGGCGCTCCTGAGTGACGCCTATGCCGCCCATCGGCGAACGCTCATCGATCCGCACTCGGCCTGGCCGGAGATGCCCCCCTACGGCGATCCCTCGACGCTTTCCACCCCCGCGGGGCCGTCGATGAAGGCCGCCGCCGGGGGCGGTTACCAGGGCGATACCAGCTACGTCTGCGTCATCGACCGCGAGGGCAACGGCTTCTCCGCCACACCCAGCGACTTTCTGGGCGACGTCCCGATCGTCCCGGGCCTCGGGCTACTCGTCTCCGGGCGCGGCACGTCGAGCTGGCTCGACCCGGACCACGCCTCGTCGCTCCAGCCATGGAAGCGACCGCGCCTGACGCCGAATCCGGGGCTCGTGATGCGGGATGGCGAACTGAGCATGGTCTTCGGCACCCCGGGAGGCGACCAGCAGCCGCAGGGGATGGTCCAGACCTTCCTCAACATCATCGAGTTCGGAATGACTCCCCAGAAGGCTGTCGAGCAGACTCGCGTCGGCAGCCTCAGCTTTCCCAACTCGTTCTGGCCGCATCAATACCTGCCGGGAAGGCTGATCGTCGAGGAGCGGCTCCCGGCGCAGACGCGGAAGGCGCTGACGCACCTGGGACACGACCTCGAGATCTGGAACGCCCTCGAGCCGCGGCTGGGCCATGTCTGCGTGGTGCGGCGAGACCCGGAGACCGGGGTGTTGCACGGGGGCGCCGACCCGCGCTTTCAGTCGCTGGCCATCGGCTGGTAACAGGCACGGGTAGGAAGATTCCATTAGGGCTCTGACTGGGTTGACTCGGAGGCGTTTGCAGCCGGTCCCGGGCTCTTCGGTATGCTTTCCCGGTACGTACCTAGGAATCTTTCGTATAATGATGATGCAGGAGACGCATCATCAGATGTTGACCGTGGGGGAACCCCGGGACCGAGGCGCCATGCTAAGGAGCCGAATGGTAAACGAGTTCAATTTCACTCGGCCGGTGAAAGACCCCTCCAGATTCGGTGGGCGCCGAACCGAGCTCGAGTTGGTCAAGTACTATCTGGACCGAGACGTTTCGGTGACGCCGGTGAACCTTCTAATCATCGGAGATCGAGGTAGTGGCAAGTCCAGCCTTCTCAACATGATCGATCAGGAGGCTCGGCGTCAGGGTCATCTCGTAGCGCGGGTAGACCTCGACGAGGGACTGACCAGTGCCGCAGACACGCTGCTCCAACAGATAGTCGAAGAGATCGTTATCGAAGCCAAGAAACAACTCGATCACTCGGGTTCGGCTTCGGGGATGGTGAGACAGCTTCACATAGGCGAAACCAATGGACATTCAAGCATCGACCGCAAACCTCTACTCTCGGCGCCACAGAGGGCGCTCGGCGAGATCGTCGGACGCCTGAACTCAGGGACAGAGCCAACGCCGGGACGGATTTGTATCATCATCGACGACGGGGACCTCATCGCAGAGAATAAGGTGCTGATGCGGCGCATGCGTAATGCGGTGTGCAGCGCACCGGGAGTGCAAGTGGTCATGGCCGCCGAGAGTGGTCGCTTCCAGCCCACGGATTCCATGGCGTCCCTGTTTTTGCGAAGCTTCAAGTTCGTTCCGCTGAGCCCTTTCAGCCGCCTTGAGGACGTGAGGGAGTGTATCGAAGGGCCGTTGAACGGCACGGCCGGGTCGGTCAGAGTCCCCGACGAATTCGTCGCCGAGGTTCACGCGTTGACCGGAGGACATCCTTATCTCATCCAGTTGACCTGTCACGTCTGGCTGAGAAGGCAAAGTCAAGGGCAGTCCGGTTCTCTCGAGTACCACTTCGACGGAGACACGCTGGACGAGCTCGGCCAGACTGCCGACGAGTTGCCACACTCGGCCGGTCCTGAGTTCCGGATCAGGATCCGCAACTGGAGGATTCTCGTCCGCGGATAGATCGCTGGGAATCGCCCCTGACAGAACGGCCCGGAGCCGAACACTAGAGGCACCAATACACCACGCCTCCTTCAGCAATCCTGTTTCTGAACTTTGTCATCGCGCCCTTGACGTCGACGAATACCCCCCCCTGAGAATCGCGCAGCAGGCTCAGGTAATGCTCGATGGGCTGGTCCATGAGCACCTTGTGCGGTACTGCCAAGATGACCAGGTCGTAGGTCGTGCTCGCTGAGAAGGGGTCATCAATCGCCTTGAGCCTTTCATCCCGGATTTGAGATGGACTCAGGACGGGATCGTAGACGTCCACCTCGAGGCCATGTAGCTCGAGGGCCTGCACCAGGCCCGTGACGCCTGTGTTTCTTGAGTCCCGAACATCTTCCTTAAACGCGCAGCCGAGGACGACGGCTTGGGCTCCCTCCGTGCTGCCACGGCCCTCTGCGACAAGCCTGGCTGCCTCGCGACCAATGAAATCGCCGATCGAGTCGTTTACCTTTCGTCCGGCCAGGATGACCTCCGGCTGATATCCCGCTCGCTGCGCAAGATCCGCCAGGTAGTAGGGGTCGACGGGAATGCAATGCCCGCCGACCAGGCCAGGCCGAAAGCCCAGGAAGTTCCACTTCGTAGCGGCTGCGTCGAGAATCGCGCCGGTGTCGAGACCAAGCCGATGGAAGATCATCGCGAACTCGTTGGCGATGGCGATGTTAACGTCGCGCTGCACGTTTTCGATAACCTTGGCAGCCTCGGCCACTCGAATGCTCGGGGCGCGGTAGATCTGGTGGCCGGTCACAGGGCCGTAAACGTCCGCTAGCAGGTCGAGCGTCTCCTCGTCCTCGGCGGAGACGATCTTCACGACCTTGTCCAAGCCGTGGGCCGGATCCCCCGGGTTGACGCGTTCCGGTGAGTAGCCGACCTTGAAATCCGGGCCTCCGCGGAGGCCCGACTCTCGCTCCAGGATTGGAACGCACACATCCTCGGTACACCCGGGATACACAGTCGACTCGAAAACCACCGTCGCGGGGCCGGCACTGGGGCCGATTCCTTCTACACGTCGTCGCAAAGCCCGGCCGATCATCGCGGTGGCCTGTTCCAGGGCCCGCAGATCGGGTTGCTTGAGATGGTCCACAGGGGTCGGTACGGCGACGACGAAAAAGTCGGCTTTCCGGAGGGTCTCTTCCTCGCTGGAGAAATGTAGGGGAGGCCGCTCCAGGTCTGCCCTCGTGAGCTCTCCGTTGCGATCATGACCTCGCTGGAGCTCAGCGATGCGCTTCTCGTCGATGTCGAACCCTAAAGTCGAGTAATGGAGGCCGAACCGACAGGCCAAGGGCAGTCCAACATAGCCCAGACCTACTACGGCGACCTCGGGCGGAATGGTTGCTAGGGCCATCGGGCCGCGTCCTCCTGGTGAGCCGCCTGCGGTACAGGGTCAGGTTACGGGATGAGAAATGTCGATACAAGCGTTAGCAGGCGACGGGCGACGAGGTGGTCTAGAAAGCCAGGCCTCTTGGGGAACGTCCCGGGGCTCTGCCGTCAACATGCCAGCGAGGCGTTCGTGTAGCCGCTGGGGAGCTGGTCCGTCCCCAGAATGCGATTCCTTAAATACTGACCTACGGGCGTAAGAGCGGCTCCCACGCTTGGGCCGTCGAAGAGGGTCACACCCGCGTAGGACTCGGCGCTGCCTTGCATGATGTCCTTGTACGTCGAGAAAGTAAACCACCGCTGGATGTTCTTGCCCGAGGAGTTCGCCTCGAGCCAATCGAATACGGTCTGGAAGTACTGCAAAACCTGTGCGGTTTGATATGTGCCACATGGCGTGGGCAGGCCGTTCACGAACACCAGTCCGGTCCAGCCCCAGTGGAGAGCGAGTTCGGTGACCCAGATCGGCTTGCTGCTGTGGGCTGACAGAGTGTTCAAGTAATCGCGCATCCCCGAGATTTGACTGGTCGGGATTGAGGCATCCACGGTCGGTATGTTGAGCCAGTCCAGGGGGTACACGTCTATTGCCCAAATATCGATGGGCGGCTCCGACCCGATGATCGAATTGTATTGCTGGATGAAGCTCGTCATCCAATCCTGTCCGGAACGGTAGCCGCCGCAGCCGTTGCAAGTGAAAGCCCAATTGAGCACGGAGGGACTGGTGATAAGCGCAGTGGGGTCCGCTGCCTTGATGGCCGTGTACAGCGCCGCAAACTGTGGGACTTTGTTGATGATGTCGACGTCGGCAAGGTAGCCGCCCCGGCGGTTAGGTTCCCCGACGATGTACCAGACAGCGCCGGGAGTCTGCGCTGCCAGGGCCTGCACTTCGGCAACTGATGGACCGGGCAGGTCCATGATGGCAATGACTTTCTGGAAACCCGCCGGACCCGGACCGGAGTTAAAGTCCAGGAGCCACTGGGCTTGAAGAGCAGTCACGAAGAAGGCTTGAGTCGAGGGGCTGGAGGTATGAAGCACAACGCCGTAACGCGCGTCGGCCGGAGGAAGGGGCGTGGCCGTCGGTGTGGGCCTGGGCACGGGCGTAGGTACGGGCGTAGGAGGAGCGCCACCACCACCACCTCCCAAGGGGAGGGGCGTAGGCGTTGGCAGCGGCCGAGGAGTTGGGACGGGGGTCCGTGTGGGGAGAGGGGTTGGCGTGGCTGTCGGCTGGGGAGTCGCCGTCGCAGTCGGAATGGGGGTCGGGGAAGGTGTGGGCTCCGGCGTCGAAGTCGGCGTCGGTGTCGGCGTCGCCGTGGGAGTCGCGGTTGCTGTCGGGCTCAGCGTCTCGGTGGCGGTGGGGACCGCCGTGGGCGTGGCCTGGGGAAGGGGCGTGGGCTCCGGCGTGGCCGTTGCCAGGACTGCCGACCGTTGCAAGACGACGAAGGTGGAGAACCCCGATGGTGAGTTGAAAGTGAGGGTACGCGAACCGGGCTGGAGATCGGCGGCCACCAGTCGCTCGGAGCGACCCTGGTCGTCGATGCGGACGACGGCCACCTCCACGTCCACTATCTGGTCTCCGAGGACCACCTTCAGCTCAGAGTCGCTAATCACCCCATCGCTTGCCAGGCCCTCCGCGTCTACCTTGAGGACCAGGACCGTATTCCACGATGGTCCTGGTCCATCCAACGAGGCTTGGACAACGGCCTCGTTGTCCCGCGCCACCCGGTCCAGTCGTCGCACGACGAATGTGGACTCGCGCGGGAGCCGTTGGAGCCCGAACTCGAACTGGGCCGCCTGAATAACCGCGACCGCGGACGCTGGAGGAGCGAACAGGCTTGTGCTAGCCCGGAGGTCACCGAGGGAAATCCGGACGCCGTTCGCCCTCCGTTCGAAGCCACTGACGTCGGCGTTGATCGTGAGGGCGACGGTACCATCGCGAGAAGGCAGGTTGAATGTTACCGAGGCGTTTCCCGTGTCGCCGAAGACCAGAGAAAGACCTGCATCAGGGTCGACAAACGATCCGAGCTCGGCGCCCTCGGGCAATACGATGGGGATGTCGAGAGCGCTCAGATCACCTCGCTCGTAGACGAGAGCGACAGCGGTGCCCGATGTCGTCATCGCCTCGCCTGTGGTTGTTTGGGCGGAAGCGTTAGGGGATAGCGGCAGGGTCTCGGGTGCGGCGATATCGAGGAGGACGGAACCGACTGGCTCAGGTTCGCGGTCGTCGTTTCCCAGGGAGAGCACGACCGCAACCACGATAAACGAGCCAAGCGCGGTTGCGGCCAAAAGAAGAGCGAGGCCCTTTTCTCTCCCCATGCGGCTATCTCCCTCGCGTCATTGAGATTTGCTTTTCAATCGGACAGGGGACTGGCCCCTGCTTGTCGGACTCGTCGGCGCCAGAGCAGCCACCCTGCGAGGGCTCCCGCGGTGGTCAGCGCGCCGCCGATTCCCGCCCATAGTAGCGGGCTCGAGCCGGGGTCATCCAAGAGTGCTACAAGAGCAAACGTTGAAAGCCCCTCCTCGGATTCGGCCTGGAAACGCACCTGGCCGGAGGGGCCGTCCGCCGCGGACACTGTTTCCAGGATACTCGCGGCCTGGTCGTCGCCAACTCGGGCGATACGGACACGACCCGCCTGCCAGCGGTCTACCCATCCAGCGTCGATTGCCAGCACAATCTCGGCCGTCAGCACGCTTGGGGCAAAGCTGGTCTTGAGCTCCACTGCCAGGCCGACTTCCACCCTATCGGCCCCGAGTTGAGAGGCCGCTCTCTCGAGAACCAACATCAGACTGGAGTCCGCGGACCGGCCCGTGACGGTAATGTCCATGACTGACGGCACGTGGCGTAATGCCGCTGAGAAGGCAACGCCACCGGACGAGCCGGTTGTCTCGACGTCGGAAAAGTCCACGACAACCTCCACGTCCCGCACCGTCGCGCGCGCATCCCGTCCGTCTCCCTCGAGCGGGCCCAGTTGCAAAGACAAGCGTCCCTTGGAGCCTCCCCCGCGCAGAGGCAAAGTCAGCAAGCCACCCGTGCTGTCGGCGAAGGGACGCCAGCTGATCCCGCTTTCTCTATCATTGAACGCCGTGACCTGTTGTCCGGCCAGGAGGACCAGCGGGAGAACAACGCGTTGTGGCTCCAGACCCGACCCTTCGATTCGGATCGCCGCGGGCGACACCCGGATCGGGTTCCCCGCATCACTTTCGACCGTGGTCAGATTCAAGAAAAGGGCGGAACGATCGAGGGTCAGCGACCAGGTCGCTTGTGCGCCATCAACTGCCCCTCCCGGTTGCTCTGGTTCTGTTGTCGGCACACCAGTTGGCGGGCCTGAAGTCGGGTCGCCAGGCGTCGGCCCAACGGGGGTCGGCCGATCCGGCGGCTCTTGGGTGGGCTCAACGGTTGGCCTGACCGTATTCGGGACCGTCGGTTGCAAGGAAGGCTCAACAGTTGGCTCGTCGGTGGGCTCAACTGTCGGTGCGGTCGTTGGCTCGGGCGGTGGCGACGTTGCGGAGGGTCGGGCCGGGGGAGAAGGCGGCGCGATCGGGACCGTGCTTCCTCCCTGCTGGCCGTCCTGCTGCGCGGAAACCCAAAGGTGGGGAGGGGAAGAGACGACCGCTATCCCCAACAACGGTATGCCAAGAATCAAGACCAGAAGGGCTCTCCTATGCAGGGTCCCGATGAACCTGGCGACCTTCAGGCGGAGCCTATCGCATCTTTCTCCCAACCTACTCCGCCTCGGCCGCCGTGACCTTGATTGCCCCGTCGAACTGTCCGGCCTGGTCACCGGCCACGAACAGTCCTGTGCTGTCGATGGTCCCGGCGCGAAGGTCCTCTATGGTCCAGACTGTCGCCAGGGGCGGCAGTTCGAGACCATTCTCATCGAACCCTACTGCTCGCAGCCGGATCGACCGGCCAGCCCCCAGCTCAAAGCGAAACGGCTCGATCTCCACGCGTTCGAGGGGGCCGTGGATGGTCAGCGTTGCGAACGCCTCGGCTGTATGGGTCTGTCCTTCCTCGTCCTGGATCAACCGGACTCGTACGGCATTCGCATACGTTCCGGGTACCTCTCCGGCGATGAAGACGCCGAGCGACGTGATTGAGCCTGCTCTCGGGTCAACCACGTCCCAAACAGCCTGGGCTGGGACCCGATTGCCGTTGAGGTCGATCCCCGCTGAGCGGAAAACGAAGCGCTGCTCGGGACTGACCGTTGCGAGCGGGGGTACGGGCAGCGCGCGCGATAGCGGGAAGCGAGGATCAGGAGGCCGCACGACCACGTCGATAACCGCTCGTGCGGACAAGGGGCTTCCCGAAGTCTGCTGAAGGGCGACCACCTCAATGGCCCCTGGGTAGCTTCCCAGTACCGCACCGGCGACGAAACTCCCAGCGCGGCGCATCCGGCCTGCTGCCGGCTCCGCCATGGCCCATTGGTATGAGACGTTGCGGATGGTCTGACCGCCTTCGTCGAAGGCTGCCGCGATAAAGTCGATCCGCTGGCCAGAGACGACGATGATCGCCCTCGGCAGTATGGCGATCCGGCTGAGCGCTCCGCGGTTGACCGTCTCGCTTATCGTGACGGACACGAAAGCGCTGCGCTCTCTCTGCATTTCTGGGTTGTCCTGCAGCGCCACCACCCGGATTGCCTCTGGATACCGGCCGGGGTTGACGGAAGCCGTGAAGAAGCCGAAGCGATCGATACTCCCCGCTCTGCTGTCGACCACGCTCCATCGGAAGCTCACGTTGGGGGCTAACCGGCCTCGTTCGTCCCAGCCGAGAGCGCCCAGACCGGCGAACTGTCCCGGGCGCACAGCGATCTCTGGAGGATACACAACCAGGAGGTCCAATTTCCGCGGGTCAACGTCCGTCCCGCTCAGGATATCCACCGTCGCCGAGTCGGATATTCGGACGCCGTCCGAGACAACCGATACCTGCACGGCGCCTGGATGCAGCCCGAAAGCCGAACCCGCCGTAAACAGTCCCGAAGAGCTGATTGCCCCGACCGCAGGGTCGCTCACTTGCCATTGAAGTCGTATACCCCGAAGAGGCTGACCCGCTGCATCGGCCGCCACCGCGGTGAACAGGACACGCTGTCCTGGGACAGCCGCGGCGTTGATGGGTGATACTTGCACTCGATCCACGGTGGCGCTCCCGGCTCGTGTGGTAGTGACCACGACCGACGCGAACGCGGTCTTCGCGTTCGGTCCCAAACTCTCGATCCGCTGTCGGGTCTGGTCTCCTGGAACGAGTCTCGGTGGACCGGTGCCCGGTTCCAAAATCAACCGCAGCGAGAGGTCGACGTCGAGGGTCAAAGAAAACCGGATTGATTCCGCCTCGACGGCACTTGGTGGGACGCTGGAGGTAAGGAATCGATAGCCGGTCGGAGGGGCGACAGAGATTTCCAGAGGAATCGAGATGCTCCCCGGCTGCTTCTGAACGAGGAGGTCGTAGACAAGGGAGTCCCCGTCCCGACGGACCACGTTCGGAGGGAGATCGTAAAGGAAAGCAATATTGCGGCTGTCGCCGACCCCCAGCTTGAAAAAGCCAGAGAATACAGTCTTATCGGCTTCGGCGTAGGTTCGAAAACTATCTTCGATGTCGTTGTATCCGATCGTTCGATAGAGGGCGCCCTCGGGCATGGGGAGTGGCGACGCGTTGACGAGTTCGCTTTGGGACGGAACATAGGCCCGCAAGAGGTCCCAATAGCAGCCGTTCTTCTGCTCCTCGTAGGTTGGCCCGGCGTTCTTCACGCTTTGGGGTGGGCACGGTTCACCCGCGACTCCCTGGCTCTGATTGGTGTACAGGAGGTCGAGTCTCGCGGTTGCTTCTCCGTCGGCTCCCAAGCTCACCTGATAGTCGATGAGCTGCTCGATATTCCGGTTGACTTTGTTGAAGCCGACGTTGCTGTCGACAACCATCAGGAAGTCCCCCGGTGCGCTTTGCAGTGCGCCCGTCCACCCGTTGCGGCTCGCCATGGCCTGCAGGTCGGGGTCGTGAAAGAAGAGCAAGACGTGCTTTTCCCGCAGCCCCCGGTTCAGGGCCGACAGCAACTCGCTGAGCTTGTTGCCCGAGCCAGGGGCGCGAACACCGTCCAGCAGCGATTGGAGGACCGTGTCCATGAACAGGTGTCCCTGTTCGTCGGTGCCCGCCTCCAGCACCTCCATGTAGGTGTCCGTGTTCACCGTCGCTCCAGTTTCAAGGACAATGGGCCCAACCGCCGCGAGGATGTCCTTGACTCCCCCCTGATCGACACTGATGACTCCGTCAAGGGAGATGCCCTGACCTAGCTGGAACATTTGTTGCATGATGCCAGCCGAGACGGGGAAGTCAGGAAGCCAGCCGGCGTCACGAAAAAGCCAAGCTCCGGCCCAGAGAGACTGGAGCAGGTCCTGCGGAGGGACTGGCGGTCCTGCGCTGAGGTCGTCGATGGCGACGGTGTCCCAAAACTGAAGCTCGAGGATTTCGCCTCGATCCAGGGTGAGGACCCAGGCCCCCGGGATGAAGCCGCCCGTCGCCCGGAGTTCATCGCTGTTCTGCGCCACGATCAGGTACGTCCGAGGCCCATCGAAACCCATGAAGCTTCGCCAGGAGCGGGCTGCGTCTTGGCCCGTTCGGGCGAGCGCCTCGAGCTTTGGTGCAATTCGCTGCGCCGCCATTACCACGCGACGGTACTCAACGGGGAGGTCTCGGCTCTCCAGGCGTTCCGCCGTGGCCGTCACTGGGGCGAACTGGTCCGAGGCGAGGTCGAAAAGGGGCTCGGCAGCGGTCAGGTCTTGAAGGACGGCCTCATTGAACCGGTCGCCTCGTATGAGACTTGATCCCTGTCGGGTTGCTCTTTCCGGGGCGGCGTTCACTCCCGCCAACAGGTCACCAGAACCGCCGGCCAAATCTCTGCCGAGGTCGAGGATTGCCTGGGCGTTCCGTAGCTCGCCGCCGACCTTTGGCACCCACCCGAGGAAAGACGAAAGCGTGAGCCAGGGAGTGAGGCTATTCGACGCCCGATCGAGCTTCGAGTCGATCTGGTCGACGGTTCCCTGTAGGGCGGTTGTATCCCTCAGGACGTCTGCCTGAAGCCCGCCGAATTGCGCCTCGAGGCTTTGCAGCGTCGCGGCGACGGCCCTGGCCTCTTTCAGGCCCTGCACCCCTCTTGCGGCGCTCCAGGGAATCAGTCCCGCCACCGTCAGCACGACCACCATAGTCATCAGGGGCCGATTGTGAACCACTCGATGCATGGGGCCTAGTCCGAGCGCCGGGTCAAGGTTTACCGGCGGGATTCCAGCGGTTGCCTCGCCCCTGGTGTCGAGTCTTGACGAAGGAGTACCAAGAAGCTACGATGACTGCTTATCATCGAGGAATGTCGAGACACGATACGCTTATGTCTGACCTGAACGCAGACCCTTCAGAAGAGAGGTTGGACCTAAGGGCGTACTGGCACATAATCGCTCGGTGGTGGTGGCTGCTTGTGCTCGGGGGAGTGGGAGGCCTGGTAATCGGCTTTCTCCTGAGCAGCGAGCCTGTCCCGATGTACGGTGCCACGACGAAGGTCCTGATCGAGGGAGGTCAAGGCACGGGGCTCGGGGCTCCGGACCTCCAGGCGAATCGGCAACTCGCCGGATTTTATAGCGATCTCGTCGAGACGAGACTCACTCTCCAGCGGGTTGTTGAGGCCCTCGACCTCCCATATGGCGCCGGCGAACTGGCCGACCGCCTCGAGGTTACCAGCCCCGCCACCTTTCTCGAAATTCGGGCGAGGGACGAAGACCCTCGGTTGGCGGCTGCCGTAGCCAATACAACCGCCGAGATCTTCATAGAGATCCAGACGGACCGCCAGTTCGCCCAGATAGCACGGTTCCAGGCCTCCCTGACCGAGTACGGCATTCTTCAAGACCCGGAAATCATCGCCGGTCAGGTGGCCACGGTGCGAAACCTGAACGTGCTCGAGGAAGCCATCCCGGTTTCTTCTCCGCTGAGTAGCTCGACGCGGGTACGCGACATAATGCTGGCGACGCTCGCCGGACTCCTGCTCGCCGGGCTGGCGGTCTTCGCGATCGAATACCTGGACGACAAGCTTCGGTCGCCCGACGACGTAAAGGCGGCAACTGGCCTTCCTGTGCTAGGTGTGGTGGCGAAGATGAGGATGTCTGACGTGTGGGCTACCGACGATCATCAGAATTCGGGCCCCATGAAGGAGGCCTTCGGTTTTGTCCGCACGAACCTAGAGTTCCTCAGCCTCGCCGAGCGGGGTGACAAGACAGCGACAATCCTCGTGACGAGCTCTGGCCCGAGCGAGGGAAAGACAACGACCTTGGTCAATCTCGGCCTAGCCATCGCTCGAGGAGATACACCCGTCCTGTTGGTAGACTGCGATCTTCGCCGGCCCTCTCTTCATCGAATGTTCGGCACGAAGAGCGAACCGGGGCTGACCAATGTAATTCTCGGCGAGTCGACCCTGGAGGACGCGGTCCTGCCAACCTCAATACCAGGTCTCCGGATCCTCAACTCCGGGACCCGTCCACCCGATCCAACCGGTCTGCTGGGTTCGACCAGGATGCGGGAGCTCATGCATGAGCTGCGGAGTTGGCCCGACACCATCATCGTTGATAGTCCCCCCCTCCTTGTCGCCGCGGATGCCATGGTCTTGACCGCTCTCGTCGACGGCGCGGTGATGGTTGTCGATCCAAGACAAACGCGAAAAGACGTGCTGAAACAAGCGGTTCAAGACCTCAAGCAGTCAGGCTCGTTGTTCGCTGCCGTGCTGCTGAACAAGGTAGAAGCTCGCGGCTCGGGCAGCTACCGCTATGTGAACTATCGCAGCATGTATGCCCAGTCCTACTACGGTGTGGATGATCCACAACGAGCGAAGTCGAGATTGTTGTCGAGGCTTTTTCAGAGAGGGGAGCGAGCGCAAGCGCGGGGTCTCGCCCCCCAGGTCAATGGCGCTGGTCAGCCGGAAGCCGGCGCGCTTGGAGACTCGGAGGCTCCCTCACAGGAACCTCGCGAAGCCCGAAACCGACCACAGGACCGGTGAGCCTAACGCTCTTTCGCTAGGTTGTTCGTCACGCTGCCGCGGGGCCCTCGCGGCTGCCAGCGCGTCGGGGTCCCGGCGGGTCCCGAGTCGAGCGGTGAGACCCATTGATGCGCCCCCGCGGCGTGCGTCTGCGCTGATTGGCCCCGCACCCGATGGCCGCCAATCGCGGCAAACGAGGCTGCGACACCATCGAACCGACGTCTCGCTCTCCTTTTGCCGGGGAGAGCCTATGGAACTAAGTTCCAGAACTTTATGCCTTTTACACCTGGCTCTGGATCTTTTCATACTCTCCAAGAAGCGAATCAGCGAAACCGAGGCAAGGGCGCTGATCTAACGCAAGAGTCCAGGCAGTTGGCACTCGCCGGGCCTCGAAAAAGCCGGGAAGGGCGACCACCATGTCCCTGCCAAGGCGGAGGTAGACCGATGGCCGATTTCGGGAGAAGCGGCCATCGCTTTTAGTCGCTCACCCTATTCCCCCCTACGGGTGGAACGGGTTACGCCAGCGTCGGGGCCGCACCGCTCAGCCGGGGATGTGACGTCAATCTAGAGACGAATGGGCAGACACGCACATAGAGCGCTAAGAGCGACCGGGCGTCTGCTTCAGTTCGGGCAAAGCCTTTTCAAGCCCAAGCCTGCGTTTGTCGCTCTGGTGCTGGGCCTGACCATTGCCGCCGTCGCTCCAGGGGCCACGGCGGGACCGACCGCCCACGCTCAATCGGGGCCCTCCCAGAAAGACGCGCGGCTGGCAAAGATTAGCCACAACCTCATCGCGGTCTATGACCAGCGGGTGCTCCAGCAGGAAGCGGAACTGGGACTCCCCCTAACTCCGGCGGTTCCGCAGGCAATCACGCCCGAGCGGCCGGTGGAGGTCACCCCGCCGAGTCCCTTCGTGAGGATCATCGGCGGTTTGTTGGCTATCGACGCGGTGGCCAGCGGCGATCCGGACCAACTCCTGACAGACCTCGTGAGCCTCGGCCTCACGAATGCGAGCACTTACGGGAGGATTGTCTCGGGACGGTTGCCCGTCGATGCGTTCCCAGCACTCCCCGATCTTGTCAACTTGAACTTTGCCAGACCTTCCTTGGCAACGACGAATGTGGGCTGGTGACCAGTCAAGGAGACCCGGCCATGCGCTCGGGCACGGCACGCGCTATCTTTGGCGTGGATGGCACGGGCGTGACCGTCGGCGCGCTGTCTGACAGCTTCGACTGTCTGGCTGGCGCCGCCGCGGACGTGGTCAGCGGCGACCTCTCCCTCGTGATGGTGCTAAAGGACGAGACGGGCTGCGGCTCCGGCTCGGACGAGGGGCGCGCAACTGATCCACGACGTGGCGCCCGGAGCAGGCTTGATGTTCTACACGGCTTTCGACAGCTTCGCCGACTTCGGAGCCGGGATCGACGCCTTGGTCGCAGCCGGCGCTGACGTCATCGTGGACGACGTGATCTACTTCGCAGAAGCGATGTTCCAGGACGACCTGATCGCGCAACGGGCCGATGCTGCCTTCGCCGCCGGCGTGCCCTACTTTTCCTCGGCGGGCAACCAGGCTCGACAGTCCTGGGAAGGCCCCTTCGTGGATAGCGGCTCCAACCAGCTGGGCGGGGACGCCCACGACTTCGACCCTTCGAATGCTGTGTTCCGTCAGCCCATCACCGTCGTTCCTTTTCGGTCCATCATCTTGGCCTTTCAGTGGGATCAGCCCCACTTCTCGATCAGCGCCGCTCCAGGATCGGCCAGCGATTACGACATCTATCTCGCGAGCGGACCGTCGATCGTCGCCTCGTTGACCGAGGCGAACCTCGGCGCTGATCCGGTCGAAGTGCTGGGCTACACAAACGGGACCGGATCCACGAAGTCCTTGGACGTCGTCATTGTTCGAATGTCGGACGGAACTCCGTCTGGCGCCGCGGGTCTGATGAAGTACGTCGCCTTCGGTTCGATGACCATCGATGGCGTCGCCACCAATAGCAGTACGAACTACGGACACGCCAACGCCGCCGGAGCAGAGGCGGTCGGGGCTGCCTTCTACGACGACACGCCAGCCTTTGGAACGGACCCCGCCCTCCTGGAGCCCTTCTCGGCGGGGGGGGCCGACACCGATCCTCTTCGACCTGACAGGGTCACTGATCGTGGACCCGCGCGCCGACAAGCCCGAAATCGTCGCTCCCGACGGCACGAACAACACCTTTTTCGGAGGCTCGGATCCCGAATCCGACGGCTTCCCCAACTTCTTCGGCACTTCCGCGGCGGCACCCCATGCGGCGGCGGTCGCGGCCCTTATGCTGGAGCTCGACCCGACGCTGACCTTCACTCCGGGCCTGGTCTACTCGGCGCTGGAGACCACCGCCCTCGACATGGGGGTGCCCGGCTTCGACAACGATACCGGCTTCGGACTCATCTCCGCTCCGGCGGCGTTGGCTGAGGTGGCCTTCGACCTGAAAGTCAACGGTATCGACGGCCCCCTGGGTCCCCTCGTGACGCTAACGGGGACCAGCGACATCAAACCCAGCAGGGATGTGACCCCGACTACTGTCGAGGTGCGCAACGACGGATCCGAGGACGGCCACCTTGGTATCACTTATCTGAACGTCGTGACCGGCGGGGGGATCCTTGCCGAGCCCGAGTGTACTTCCCAGGCCGGCATCTGGAACCCGACTGATTTCCCAGCCGACCCTTGCCGCAACCCCGACGGCGTCCCTCCTGGCGGATTCGGGAGCACGCCGTTCAGTAGCGATGTCAACAATATCAACGACCTCTTCGAGATCAACGTCGAAGAGTATGACCCCTTGATCCTGACAGAGGTCGATTGCGGGCTAGCGGGCGGGACCTGGATCGATCCGCCTGGCGTCTGCCAAACGGGCGTGCTGTTATCACCGGTTCCCCTCGGCCCCGCCTTTCCCCCGTTTGGCTCTCCGGAAACAGGGGCTGAGGGCTTTTGCTATGAGCTCGGGAATCTTACCTCGGGCGAAACGCGGGACCTGCTCCTGACCTTCCATCTCCGTTCCATGGACAATCGATTCCAAGGCGACACGGTCAACTTCGACATCGAGTTCACCCTGCATGATCCTGATGACTCAAGCACGCATGTGAGCGTGCCCGGCGAGGCATGTGGCGGCGGAGCCCAACCTTGGGGCGGCCTTTACGGGCACATCCTCGGCATCTTGGGCCCTACGGGCACCATCCTGCCATTGGTGGACCCGACGCACGGTGGCCCCGAGTCGAGTACCTTTACGACCGCTGGAGCGGCATTGTCCACTTTCACCTGGTCCGAGCCGCCGGAGGACTTCGACACCCCCGTGGACTTGAACGACCCCGCCGCCTTCCAAGGCCTGATTCCGATGGTCGCTATGAACGGAATCGACGAAAAAGCGGAGACCCCGGACGCGGACTATTGGTCGGTAGGAGATGGAGCAAGCGATAGCGCGTTCAGCGTGGGCGCGTGGCTTAGAATCGCTGCCCTCTCAGGAACGAGCTTCTTGCTCAACAAGGTGAGGGAGGGGGTGCCGAGTGGTCGATGTTCATAGATGCGGACGAGAAACTCCACCTCCGTTTCCGCGACAACTCAGCCGGGGCTAACACGGAGCGCAAGCAGGACTCGGCCATCTCGCCGCTCGGTGGGTGGCACTTCTTTGTATTCACCTACGATGGGGCCGGGGGGGGCTTCAGCCTCGGATACGGTCACACTCTATATGGATGGCGCCGTGGAGGCGTCGACCGCCTCGAATGTCCCCTCCTATGTGGCGATGGAGAACCTCGCCGCCGAAGTTGCGTTCGGCATTAATACCGTGCCCAACAACAACTTATTTGTGGGAGACGCAGCCGCAGGGCCGCTGGGACCGTTCTACACCCAAAAGGAGCTGTCCGCCGTCGAGGTGCTCCTGCTCTACGAAAAGGGCTTGGAAATGCTGGACCTGCCGTAGTCTTTCCGAAGAGGGGCCGCTTTATCGCACGCTGGCGGATCGTTCTGCGCCGGGAAAGGCGATGAACACGTGAAGGTGTCGTGGGGTACCCGGTGAGGGTCTGGTGGTTCCCTCGGAATGCTGTGCTCCACAAGCGGGAGTCTCCGCTAGCGATATGTGACGGACGTCGGCTGGTGACGTCCCGCGGCTACACTTGACGTGCAGGGCGCTACCAGATTACGATCTCTGTCGACACTTGGGCGCCTGAAACGACTGAAAGCGTCGACTACAAGCTGGAAGTCGGAGGGTACTGGTACCAGGTGCGGAGCGCTCCACCTCGGGCGTAGCACTGTCGTGGGCTCGCCACCATCGATCACCGGTGTCGGATCAGTGGAGTAAGCCCGAGTGCCTTTCTGGCTGAGGTTTTGTTGGCTGAGGACGATACGCCGACCGGGGAACACAGGGCGTGCGAAAGATTCCGGTCCCCGCCGGAATGGCGGAGCTTGGCCTGCACGCGACTGTCGTGACCCCCTGAGGAGAGGGAGAAGTAGTGAAGCAGCCGTCTGTACAGATCCAGGTCCTGGGATTGTCCGACGTGAGACAGGTCGACAAACCCTGGGGTTGGGAGCGTTGGATCGCCGACGGGTCCCCAGTGTTTCCCTATGCACTGAAGGAGATCTTCATCAAGGCCCCGCATCGATCTAGCTTGCAGGTGCACAGGCAGAAACAGGAAACCAACTACGTCCAAAAAGGACGAGGCATGCTGTACTACTCGAAGGCTACCGTCGACGTCGCCGGCTTGGAATCGGGACACTACACCGAGGAGGAGTTGCGCGAGTTGGTCTCCTCCTTGGAACGACAGGAGTTGCTCTCCGGGACCGTGTTCCACATCTTCCCCGGGTTCATTCATCGAGTCGAAGCGCTCGAAGACCTCTCTATGATCGAGGCCTCTACCATAGAGCTGGACGACGTTATCCGATTGCAGGATGACACCGGCCGCGGAAGTGGCCGTATCGAAGCTGAACACCGGCGACGTCCCTAGAGGACGCGCGTTGACATACAAGATCTGTATTACGGCGGCGGGGGTTGGGACCCGCAATCCTTATGCGCGGTTCTCGAACAAGATTCTGCTGCCCGTGGCCAACAGGTCAACCTTCTCGCACATTTTGGGCAAGTTTCCGCAGGCCATCGAGGTTGTCGTCGCGGTGGGCCACCGCGCGCAGCTGGTGAAAGACTTCGCCAGTCTCGCCTTTCCCGACCGGAACATCGTGTTCGTAGATGTCGAGCCGTACGAAGGCGCCGGCAGCGGCCCCGGGTATTCGTTGCTGTCCTGCCGGCGCCTTCTGCAGTGTCCTTTTATTTTCATCGCCTGCGACACCCTCGTCGACGAGGACATCCCAGCGCCGTCGAGCAACTGGATTGGCGTGTCACCGGTGCAGGATTCCCAGCCCTACCTGGTGGCCGACGTCGCCAACGGCAAGGTCGAGCGGCTCTACGACAAATACGACGTCGAGCAGATTCGCCGGCTTTCACCAACGCCGGATGTCGTATTGGACAACGGCTTCATCGGGTTGGCGGGAGTCATGGACTACGAGACCTTCTGGCACGGTCTCGAGACCGACGACACGGTGGTACAAGGAGAACGACAGGTCTCCGCTGGACTAAACGCGTTAATTCCCCTGAAGCTGGGAACGGTGCCTTTCTCCTGGAGAGATGTCGGCAATGGAGAGGGATACCAGAAGGTCAACGAGGAAATGACCGGTGGCCAGGCCCTTATCAAGCCTGGAGAGTTCACCTATATCGAAGGCGACAAGGTCATCAAGTTCTTCGAGACACGGGAGCGTGTTAGCTCCCGCGTCGAACGAGCAAAGCTTCTGGGCGCCGTCATGCCCGAGGTTTTGGGCGCCACGGACCACTTCTTGGCGTACAGGTATGTGGAGGGTCGCAACCTGGGCGACGTCGTCGAGCCAGCCACGTTCTCGGCGTTCTTGGATTTCATGAAGGGCCACGTCTGGAAGCCGAAGACGCTCAATGTGGAGGAGCAGGCGGAGTTCGTGGCGGCGTGTCGACGGTTCTACTACGACAAGACCCGGGAGCGGATTCGACAGTTCTTCGACAATACCGGGGTTCAGGACAAGGACGATACGATCAACGGTATGTCCGTCCCCACCATCGGCGTCATGTTCGAGGCGTTGGATTGGGAGTGGTTGTGCGACGGCAACCCCGTGCACTTCCACGGTGACCCGCAGCCAGAGAATGTGATCGTCGCCGAGGACGGCAGATTCTTCCCCATCGATTGGCGCGAGGATTTTGGTGGCATCCAGCAGTACGGCGATATTTACTACGACCTGGCGAAGATCTATCACGCGCTGAGCGTCTCGGGAGAGATCGTCAGGGGCAATCAGTACACCGTCGAATGCGGGTCGGACTCGATCTCGTACAATTTCCATGTGAAGAACAACCTGCTCGAGTTCAGGTCGATCCTGGAAGGTTTCGTTGTCGAGCAGGGGTACGATCTGCAGAGGGTCCGGGTCTTGTCCGCCATCATCTACCTCAACATCGCCTCCCTACATCACCAACCATACTCGTACTTGCTTTATTATCTTGGTAAACATCTGCTGCACCAACTCTTGGAGGAGAAGCGATGACGCGGGTTGCCAGCGGGATAGCGCTCTATCTGGAAGAACAGATCGCGATCGCGAAGAACTTCCCGTCGGCCGATGTCGAGCGACTCGCCGAGGCGGTCTGGAGTACTTATGAACACGACGGCTCGGTGTTCGTGTTCGCCAACGGGGGGCCCGCTGGCCTGGCCGAGGGATTCGCGACCGATCTGAAGACGCACCCGTTTGTGTCTGAAAACAAGCATGAAACCACCGATATCCGAAGACTCAAGGCCCATTGCCTCAACGAGTCAGGCGCAGTGATGACCGGCGTCTCCAACGATCTTGGCTTCGAGTTCGTCTTTGCCGAGCAGCTCAAGAACTACCTGAGGAGTCCTGAGCAGAATGGGCATGATCTCCTGATCGCCTTTTCCGCCAGCGGCAATTCGAAGAACGTGCTCCATGCCTTTGCCTACGCCAAGCAATTCGGAGTCACGACGGCCTGCCTGGCCGGTCGTACCGGTGGAGCAGCGAAGGATGTGGCCGACATCTGCGTCGTAATCCCGGGCACCTCCCAGTTCCCCGGTCAGGTTGGGGCCAACGACAACAACTTTCATATCGAAGACTTCCAGTCCAGCGTGACGCACATGGTGATCGGCATCATGACAGAGAGGGTGTGGGAGAGGCATGGACGATAGGGTCCTGCGTCTCGAGGGTATCGCACGCCGACTCCGGCTTCACACCCTGGACGCTCTTTTCGAGGCGCAGTCGGGGCATCCAGGCTCATCGCTGTCTATCGCCGACATCGTCGCATCGCTTTATTTCGGCGAGATGCGCATATCGGGCGAGGGCCGGGACCGTTGCGTGCTGTCGAAAGGGCACGGTGTCGCCGCCCTGTACGCTGCCTTTTCCGAGCTGGGCTGGCTCTTCGAAGGAGAGTTGCAGACGCTTCGCAAAGTGGAAAGCCGGCTGCAAGGGCATCCCGATATGACCAGACTGCCCCACCTCGACGCCGGAACCGGTGCGTTGGGCCAGGGACTGTCGATCGCGATCGGTTACGCGCTCGCAGCCCGGCTACAGCAAAGCGGCAGTCGGGCGTACTGCATCATCGGTGACGGCGAATGTCAGGAGGGGCAGATCTGGGAAGGCGCCATGTACGCCGGCGCTCGGCGGATCGACAACCTGGTAGCGATCATGGACCATAACGGGTTCCAAAACGAAGACTCGGTCGAAGAGACCCTGCCGATGCATGACCTGTATGGGAAATGGGCCAGTTTTGGCTGGCACGTCATCGAGCTTGACGGCCATGATCTCCGTCAGATCCTGAATGCATTCGATCTGGCCAGGGCGACGTCTGGAAAGCCGTCGCTCCTCCTCTGCCACACGGTGAAGGGGAAGGGTGTGCCGTTCATGGAGAACGACAAGGCTTGGCACAGCCGCACGCTGTCCCCCGCGGAGTATCAGGAAGCCACGGCTTATCTGAAGAGCTCCGGGGTGGAGGGCGCTGGTGTGACGTCACATGGTTAGTTCAGCAGTTCCTCGAATCGCCATTCGAGATGCCTTCGGCCAAGCCCTGGTGGAAGTGGGACACAGGTGGGACCATGTTGTCGCGGTGAGTTGCGACTTGAAAGGAGCGACCCGGACGCAGCCCTTTTTCACAAGCTTCCCGGACCGGTCGTTCGAGGTCGGCATTGCGGAGGCAAACGGCCTGGGGATCGCGACCGGACTGGCCCTGGCGGGCTACCGTCCGTTTATCAGCAGCTTCGGCGCGTTCATTACCGGCAAGAACGTCGAGATTCGCACGTCGATCGCTTATAACAAAGCCCCGGTTGTGGTGGTAGGCACGCACAGCGGCCTGATAGGTCCGGACGGGTCCACTCAGGCGGGACTGCAAGACATCGCTGCCATGCGGGCGATGCCGAATTTCATCATCCTGCAGCCTGCGTCCCCCATTGAAACCTCTGCGATGGTCCACTACCTGGCAGAGTGCTTCGAGCCGGCCTACCTGAGGATCGCCCGGAACGAGATGCCGGAGATTTACGACGAAGGCTATCGTTTCGCACTCGGCAAAGGTTACGTCATCCGAGAAGGCTCGGAGGTCACCCTGATCTCGTCCGGTCCGCCGATTACCGCGGTGTTGGAGGCGGCGGAGCAAGCTGGCGAGTCGATGGACCTGCGCGTCGTGAACATGCCCTCACTCAAACCGGTGGACGACGCTCTCATCATCCGGTGCGCGCGAGAGGCACGAGGGATCATGGTGGTCGAAGACCACTCCACCGAAGGTGGTCTGGGGAGCATCGTTGCCGAGGTCGTGGCCGAATACGGTCTGGCCTGCCCGGTCTATCGCCACGGCATTCGCGACGTGTTCACCGAGAGCGGCACCCCCGCCCAACTGGAGCGGAAATACCAGCTGGACGCCGCCGGCATCATCACCCACCTCGACCGCTTTCGTTAGAGGCCTCTCTTTCGGAGGACAAAGGCGCCGGGTCCTGAAGATTACCAAAGACACGACGCTCTGTATCTCGATTGCCGGCCGGCCTGGGAGCTTCGGAACGACGGTACACAACGCTGCGTTCCAGAGCACCGGACTCAACTTTATCTATAAGGCCTGCTGCGTCACGGACCCCGAGGGGGCGATGAACGGCGTCCGCGCTCTGGGCATCCGCGGGTGTGGGGTTTCCATGCCGCTCAAGGAAACGGTTATCCCCTTCCTCGATGAACTCGATCCGGTGGCCCAACAGATCGGGGCCGTCAATACCGTGGTCAACGAGGACGGTAGGCTGGTGGGTCACAATACCGATTGGGAAGGCGCCGTGAAGGCCCTCACGGAAGCATATGTGTTCCAGAACGCGAGGGTAGTCATGCTCGGCGCGGGCGGAGTCGCCCGAGCGATCGGCTTTGGCCTTCGGCGCGCCGGCGTCGCGTCGCTTACCGTCGTGAACAGGACACCGGCGCGCGGACGAGAGCTCGCCCACCATCTCGGCGCCGAGTTTCGGCCCCTGGACGAGCTTGATTCAATCGAGGGTGAACTGATGATCAACGCTACATCGGTCGGGATGTCGTCCGACGATGAACGCCCTGTCGTTCGGGATGAGGTCCTCTCTCGTTTCGGCGCGGTCTTCGACGTTGTGGTGTCTCCCGCACCTACCCCCACGATCGAAGCCGCAGAGCGGCTAGGAATCGCTGCGATTCCCGGTTTAAGGATGAGCCTTCACCAGGCGGCCAAACAGTTCGAGCTGTACACGGGGCGTGCCGCTCCACTCGACGCCATGGAGCGCGGTATTCGGGCTTATCTCTCGGGGAATTGAATGAAGCATTTCGTCATAGACGTCGACGGTGTGATGACCGACGGCGGGCTCTACTACACCGAAGAGGGCAAGGTGATGAAACGCTTCGGTCCGGACGATCATGATGCCTTGAACCTGCTGCGCGACGAGCTCGACATCTTTTTCATCAGCGGCGACCACAGGGGCTTTGAGATCTCCCGGAAGCGCATCACATCCGACATGGATTTTCCGTTATTCCTGGTGAGTCCGACAAAGCGCGTGGAGTGGCTGAGGGAACGGGTTGATCTTGGAAAGACCATCTTCATGGGCGATGGTATCTTCGACCACCTCGTGTTCGATCACGTCGCCTACTCGATCTGCCCGGCGGACGCCTTCTACCTGTGTCGGGAGAAGGCTGATCTTGTCACGAACTCCGCCGGCGGGCATCGTGCCGTCGCGGAAGCTGCCCTGTCCATCTTGGAGAGGTTCTTCTCAACACAGGAGGCTCGCGTTTGAGGCGCCTGTTTACGGCTTGGCCCGCCAATCGAAACGCCGCTGGCCGCGGGCAGGGCCAACGTGGCCTTGAGGGTGGTACGACATTAGAGGTTCGACATGACTAAGCCGGTGGCCACCCTGATCCTGCAGCGGAATCTTCCGGAATATTCCGACGCTATCGGTGACCATCTCCTGAAGTGGAACGGCGACGTGACGGATGTCTATGTCATCGAGAGTGGCTCTGACCCCGACAAGTTGTCCAAGTACTCAAAGTTCTGGGCCAATTGGCCCGACGCCGTTGAGACGGGCCTTCGTTATCCGCGTGGCTTCAACTACGGATTGTTGGAGCTCGACAAGGCGGAGCGGTACGACTTCTACTTCATGGTCACGGGCGATGCGTTCTTCTTCCCTGAGCCGACAATCCCGATCATGCTCGAAGAGATGTACCAGTGGCCCAAGTTCGGCATCATGACTCCCATCTCGCCTGATTGGGGCGAGTACAGGGACATCCCTCTTGGGACCACCAAGTGCCACTGGCTCCTTCCCCATATAGCGTGGCTGATCCGCTCCGAGTTCCTCGAGCGGATCAAGGAGAAAGATGCCCCCACCTACATGAACTACTTCTACGATGGGGACAATTTCCGGGGCTACGATGCCGATACCGAGGTCGGCATAAAGGCGTACCTTAACGACTATGCGTTGGCGGTGACCGCGAAAGCCCGCATGGTCGAGCAGATCGATCTCTACGATCAGAACGCCGACATCGTGCGGACAGACCGACGCAAATTGCACAACCAACTGATGCTCGAAGAGGCCTTGGCGTGGATGAAGAAGAAGTACAACTTCGATAGCAAATGGGAGATGCGAGCCTGGGCCAAGATGGTCTATGGCGAGTTCTTCGACAGGAATCGCGAGTATGAAAGGTTCAAGCTGTGAAGCTTGGGGTTGCCCTTTCCTGTTATCGGCACGTGGAAGACGTGGCGCTGAACGTCAGCATCATCAGGAACCTGTGGCGTTTGCAGAACGACGCGTTCATAGGTGTCTGTTGCAACCACCCGGAGTCGATCCCGCGCCTGAGGAGCTCGACGTCGACCGTGTCGTGGCCGGAGCCGACCTCCCCTTCCAGACGAAGCCGCAACTGCGCCGTCGACAGGTCGATGGCCGGCAGCGGTCGAATCGCGCCGCGGCAGAGGGCGCCGACTATGTCGTCCATTACCACGGAGACGCCCAGGCGCTGACGGCGGAGCCGATCCTTCAGGTCGTCGGGGAGATGGAAGAACGGGGGGCATGGGTAGCCGGCAGAGGGAGGGGCCTGAGATAGAACGTCGGCAAATGTCCCTATGGCGATATCGATGACCACTTTTTCATCTCCAAGACCAGCGAGGCCACGCGACAGGACCTCTGGCACGTGGATCCCGGCGCCATGCTGGAGCGAGTCAACTCCGAAGGCTTTCTGGCCTTCTCCGTCCAGGACAGAGTCGGCGCCGATCGCTACTACCACTACTCGGACATGTCGGAGAACGAGGTCGACGCGGGAAAGGTGCCGGTTGACCCTTTCTGCGCCGATCAGATATGCCATCGGCACATGCATCCGTTCAACCACGATTCAGCGAGGGGCCTGTTGCACGCCAGCGATTGGGAAGTGAAGCGCCGCGTGATGCAGGAGGCCTACTCCGATCGGTTTGCGCCCCTCGCGCCCCACTGGGACTCTCGCTAAGGGTGGGCGAGCTCAAGGGCCTGCGTCACGGAGATCGATGAAAGCGGCAATCGTCATTCTCAACTACAACCTGCCCGAGTTGACCGACTCGTTGTGCGAAGACCTCATTCAGCGGAGCCGTTGCGACTACGACCTTTTCGTGATCGAGAACGGCTCGGCAGCGGACAACTTGAGCAAGCACTGTACCCACCGTCTGGAAGAGAACAGGTGGATCTCTGGCGGCTTCAACTACGGAGTATCCGCGGCCCTCGATAGCGGTGAGTATGACGCCGTGTGGCTGCTCCACAATGACGTGAGTTTCGATCAGGAAGGCGACGTCCTCTCGTATCTTCTTGGATGCCTGGACAGGTTCCCGAGGATCGGCATCATCCAACCTGCTTGGGACAACGAATGGGTTGTGGACGGTGATTCCGGCTGGACATCGAGCGCAAAGGGCATGGCCAATCCGCTGGTCCCCGCGGCGGGCGCCGACCCCCTGGGGATGATGTTCCGCACCGACATGATCTTGGACGTCTGCCCGCGTCTGGGTCGCAACCATATGCCGCTCTGGGACGAGTCCAACAAGCGCAACCATGGAAACGCTCAACTGACCCAGTTGGCCGGATACCGCAAAGGCTGGGCGACGGCGGTCACCACGACCTTCACCTCGTCCGAGATTCGCGAGCCGGCCGAAACCAACAGCCTTGAAGCCCGAGGTGAGGACGACGCGTCTTGGAAATCGGCCGGGGCGATCGAACGAGAGGAGTGGCTGAGAAGGCGATGGAGGGACGCCTCGTTCTTCGGGTCGCCGAACCTATTTGCCAAGGGAGATGTCAGGGGCCTGATGCGAAACGCCGGGGCCTATGCTCGAATGTGGTTGGACCTGGGCCGGTCGAGCACCAGCGGCAAGGCGTGCTGGCTTCACGCGCTGGAGTTGTGCAAGCGAGAGTACCGGTACTTCATGGCCCGGTACCCGGAATACGCTGAGATGAAGATAGGGAACTGAGAGTGACCAGGACTGATTCGCGATGAAGGCGTTGGAGCACACGCTGATCGACGCCGACCTCGATGCCCGAGAAAGGGCGATCCGGGAGTTGGTCTACGATCGTCTCCCCAAGGACCCGCCACTCGAAGATGCCATCGTCGCCTCGTACTTCGTATCCTCGGAGGCGTCGACGATCGGGTCGATCGCGGTCGACGTCGCCAAGCTTCAAACCACCGCGGTGGACAACCCTCCGCCGGGCTCACTGCTGGAGCGCTGCACCGGCCGGGTCGTCGACGTTCAGCCTTGGGACAACGATGGCCGGCTAGGTCTGGTGCGGATCGCGTTCCCCGTCGAGATCCTCGAGTCGTCGGGGTCCTTCTACTCCACGGAGATATTTCATATCGTCAGCGGCGCGGTCCAACACGACCTCACCGCGAGCACAGATGTGAAACTGGTGGACGTACTGCTGCCGGACCGTGTCCAAAAGGCTTTCCCCGGACCGGCGTTCGGCGCCGATGGCTTCACTCGGATCGTCGGCCGTCAGCGGGCCGACTCGAACACCGGCCCGTCCCCACTCCTGGGCACTATCGTCAAGCCTTGCTCCGGCATCACCACAGACGAGCTCGTTGCTGTAGTGGACCAGGCCTGCCAGAGCGAGCAGATCGTGTTTATCAAAGAAGATGAGAACCTGCACCCCGACTTCCCCTGGTGTCCGCTAGAGGACCGCGCGAAAAGGGTCCAGCGCAAGGTGGAGGTAATCAATGCCGGCCGTTCCGGGAGCAGCCTGGTCTATGCCCCGCACATTACGAGCTCCCCCTCTCGCTTTTCCGAGCACCTGCGGACGGCATTGGACGCCGGCGTGTCGGCTGTCATGTTCAGCGAGACGTACGCCGGCGGGCTTTTTCGGTTGGCGCGCGACATCATTAGCGCCGGGTGCTACGACTGTCTGATCTACGGGCACAACGGAGGCATCGGCACGAGAAGCAGGAGTATCTACCGAGAGGTGCTGGATCTGTTCGCTCGGCTGGATGGCATCGACTTTCGGCAGACCGCTCCCAGCGGGGACACGCCGTATCTCCGGCCGGCAGGGCTGGAGCACGAGAAGACGGAGGAGATACTCCAGCGGCCCCTTCAGGGCGGCCAACGGCCCGTGGTCATCGTACGGGCTGGCGGCCTGGACCAGGGGAACCTCTTGGCCAACCTGCGCGAGGTTGAGCGGGTTGGCGTTGACCGGTATCTCTTCCTGTTCGGCTCGGCGATAAACGGGTTTGAGGGCTCTGACGGCGAGCCGGACCCCGCGGCGGGCGTTAGGGCAGTCGAGCAGGCGGTCGAAGCATATTCAGATCCCAGCCACACCTTCGACACGCTGTCGGGCCCGGAACACGTGGTTGAATTGTCCCAGTACGCGGAGGCAGCCGGAATGCGGGAGTTGGGTTCGTCGTTGCGCCAGCGCTACAACGATGTTTTGACTGGATGAGCTCGCCGGCTTTTACGGCGTTGGCCCATCGTGGGGTCTGGGACCGGTACCCGGAGAACAGTCTCGGCGCGGTGCGGTCCGCCCTCGACGCCGGTTTCGGCGTCGAGCTTGATGTCCGGTTGACCCGCGACGGAGTGCCAGTCCTCAATCACGATCCGTACGTCGCCTCGGCGGACGGCCAGCGTCTGGCGATCGACGAACACGGCCTGGACGAACTTTCAGCCTTTCCACTCGGCCGCTCTGAAGAACCGGTGGCCCGGCTCGACGATGCCCTTGCTTTACCGGGCATCGGGTCGACGCAAGTGGCCCTGCACTTGAAGGATGGCGCTCGACCCGACACTGTGGAGCGATTACTCGATGCCATCCCCGAGGCGGTCCTGACGAACCTGTTCGTGTTCGACATCTCGCTTGAGCTTTGTGCCGAGTTCAAGGAGCTGGCGCCGCGGCTCCGTGTGGGTGTAAGCGTGGGAGACAAGAAGTATCACCGCTACTTCTATGACCTGAAGGACCTCGCCTCTGTGCCCGTGGATATCGTCTGGGCCGACGAGTACCGTCACCTGTACACATTTGAGTTCATTGAGGAGGCTCGTCGGATGGGCAAGGAGGTCTTTGCGGTCTCCCCGGACATCGCGGGACTGGTCGGACACCCCTTGGCAGAGGCGGGGTACGAGGCGTCGTGGGAGGACCTACTTCGTTGGGGAGCGGCTGGCATCTGTACGGATAAGCCTTTCGAGTTACAGAGCATGATCGAGGAGCGTGTTGGATGAAAGTTGTGGTCCCAGCGGCCGGGGCGGCGAGCCGATTCGTGGAGGGTGGGTACACCGACCCCAAGCCCCTGATTACCGTTGGCGGGAAGCCGCTCATCAAGTGGGCCACTGATAGCGTTGACCTGCATTCGAGTCGAGACCAGTTCATTTTCATCGTGCGTGAGGAGGATATGGAGCGTCATTCCATTGATCGAGTTCTGACAGGAATGTATCCGGACAGCGCCATCGTCTCCGTCGACAGCTTGACCGAAGGCGCTGCCTGCACGGTGCTGCTCGCCAGGGACCTGATCGATAGCCAGGAAGACCTCCTCATTGTCAACTGCGATACCGCCTTCAAGACTCCCCTCGCTGATGCAGCGAAGAGGTGGATGTCTGAAGTCGCTGGGATTGTCACCACTTTCGACTCGACCGACCCACGCTTCAGTTTCGCCAAGGTCGACGACGACGGCTTCGTCACCGAAGTTGCCGAGAAGAGACCCATCTCGGACCGGGCCACGGTTGGGGCGTATTACTTCACCCAGGGGGCGTACTTCGTGTGGGCCGCGGACCAGATGATCACGAAGGACGTCCGCGTGAACAACGAGTTCTATGTGGCGCCGACCTATAACGAACTGATCGCAGCCGGACACAAAGTTCGCGCGATACGGTCGGATTGGCTGGTGAGTCTTGGCACCCCTGAAGAGGTGGAAGACTACGCCAAGCAGCTTGCCAGACGGTAGCCGCGTTTCCCATCCCGGGGACCACGGTGGGGCTCGCCCCGAGGCCCTGGTCAGGAAACGTGGTCAGTGACGATCCTGGCGTTCATTTTCGATCTGGACGGAGTGCTGATCGATTCAGACCGGTACCATTGCCGTGCCCTCCAGCAGTCGCTTGCCCCGTTGGGCATCGCGGTTACTGAAGCCGACTACGTTGCCCGATGCGCCGGAAATAATAGCCGGCATAACCTCGCCCTCTTCCTCGCCGAAGCTCGTGTAGAGGCCGATCTAGACGACATGGTTGAGCGGAAACGGGCTCTCTACTACAAGTTGATCGACCGTGAGGCGGTACCGGCGGAGGGGGCGTTAGATGCAGTCGGCATCCTTAAAGAGAAGAAGTACCGGCTGGGAGTGGCGTCATCGAGTCACGGCGCTGGCGTCAGCAAGGTCTTGAGTCGCTTGGACCTGGAAGCAGCGTTCGAGACCGTGGTCGATGCCGAACGTGTGCGTAACCTCAAACCGAGTCCCGATAGCTATCTCATGGCCGCCGAACAGCTGGGGGTCCAACCGAACCAATGCATCGCGATCGAAGACTCTCCCCCCGGCCTCCAGGCCGCGGTTGCCGCTGGGTTGATGGTGGCCATGGTCCGCAACGACTATAACCGAGGGCATACCTTTTCTGAAGCCGATTGGGTGTTGGATAGTCTGCTGGGCCTGAACTCGCGGTTTCTGTCGCAAGAAGTCGAATGCATACCCTGATCGTTAACCTGGGGCTGAGAAGTGTGCGGGCCATCGTTTTCGATGAGCGCGGCCAGAAAGTGACCCACGAATGGTTTCCTGTCGGCACCTCCCTGAACGGAGACCGCGTCGAGCAGGACCCTGCGGAGTGGTGGGGGCTGGCGGTGCGCGCAATCCGGCGCGCCCTCGCTGACCTGGAGGACGTGTCTAGCGTTCGCTACATGTCGGTGACGTGTCCTTCGGGGTGTCTCGTGGTCTTGGGGGCAGATGGCGGGCTCCTTGCGCCGTCTTTGATGGTCGCCGACAAGAGAGCGCGGGAGCAGGCGGAGTCGATCCGGCAAACGGAATCCCTGTCCACGGTGTTCGAGAACGGTAACAACCTCGCTGAGGCCAGCTATCTCTGGCCAAAGATACTATGGCTTCAGGAACACGAGCCTGAGGTGGTACGGGAGGCATCGGCGTTTCTCAATGCCAACGACTACCTGGCCTATCGGTTTAGCGGAATGACGGTCACAGACCCATTGAATGCAGAGAAGCTCTACTTCGACCCCGTCACTGGCGAGTATCCCCGGGCGCTGCTGGACCGAGTCGGACTGAGCGAGCGGTATTTCCCGGAGGTCCAACCGATCGGCACCGATCTCGGACCGATCACCTCGGAAGCCGCCAGCGAGACGGGCCTGTCGCCCGACACGCGCTTCGTTCTGACAACTTATGACGCCATCTGTGCGTTCTGGGGGTCGGGGGTAAGGAATGTGGGCGAGGCTTGTAGTGTCTCCGGTACTTCTCTATCCTGTCGGGTTCTTTCTCTGGAGCCGGCCGGAAGGAATGAAGCGGGGATCCTCTCACAGTACTATTCGCCCAGGAATGCCTACGTCGTTGGGGGCTCGAACAATCTCGACGGCGGTCTCCTGGAGTGGGCGCGTGACTGTTTCTACAGCGAAGGCTATACGGGCAGGCCCGACTACCTGTACGAGCTCATGCAAGAAGAAGCGGCGGCAAGCACGGTTGGTGCTCGGGGGCTCGTGTTCGTCCCGTATCTGATCGGAGAGCGGGTCCCTCGTTGGGACCCAGACGCTCGGGGCGTCTTCTTCGGCCTCGAGCGCTACCATCGCCGTAGCGACATTGTCCGCAGTATCTTCGAAAGCACCGGATTCCTGGCTGTCAACATGATAAACGCGATTGAATCCAGCGGTGTCTCGGTCGACAGCATACGCATGTCCGGAGGCCTTTCTCGCATGCGCCACGCTTGCGAGCTCCGGGCTCACATCACCGGGAAACCGGTCCACATCCTGGCGGAGCACGAGACGGCGGCGATGGGCGCCTACATGGCTGTGGCGCAAAGCGTCGGTCTGGGCCGAGACCCGGGGGAACTCTCGCAACTCGTGCGCATCGCCGAGACCTTCGAGCCTGATAATGAGCTGCATGAGCAGTACGCGGGGTTCTACGAGCTCTTCGAAGAAGTCTACCAGAGCCTCGAAAGCGCATTTAGAAGCCGGAGCAGCTTGCTGCGAAAGCTCTCGCTTGCCGACGGCAAGTACTCCCAGAATCTGTAGCGAGGTCACGTAGATGAAGATCGTGATGCCGATGGCGGGCCGAGGTTCCCGATTCAAAGAGGTGGGCTACGACGAGCCCAAGCCGGTAATCGACATTCTCGGTAAGCCCATGATCCAGTGGGCGCTGGACTGTATTGACTATCGTCCTCAGGACGTTATCTTCATCTGTCTCGAAGACCACGTTCGAGATCACCATATCGACGATCGTCTCCGTGGGTTGTTCTCCGACGAGATTACGGTGCTCACGACCGACGGAGTTACCGAGGGTGCGGCTTGCACGGTGCTGTTGGCGAAAGAGTTGATCGACAATGACGATGAGTGCATCGTGTACAACTCAGACCAGTTTTTCAGATCGTCCCTGACAGAAGCGATCAGGACCCGGCCCTCTGACGTAACGGGGATCATCCCGGTTTTCAAGGCGACCCATCCCAAATGGAGCTACGCCCGCCTGGGCGACGAGGGGTATGTCGTCGAGGTGGCCGAGAAAGTTCCGATTTCTACGCATGCAACGGTGGGTCTGTACTATTTCAGTCACGGGAAGGACTACGTCTGGGCCGCGGAGCAGATGATCGCCAAGGACCTTCGGCGCAACAATGAGTTTTACGTCTGTCCCGTTTACAACGAGTTGATCCAGCGCGGTGACAAGATACAGATCTGCGAGTGCGATTCCATGTGGGGGTTGGGGACGCCAGAAGACGTTGAGCAATTCGAGCGGTACTATCGCTCCAACGCGTAGCTCAGACATCTTCGCGCTAACGAAATGATCAAAGGCATCAGAGCCAGAGCCGCGAGTTTGGCGAGCGACGTCGTCCTTTTTCGTAGGGCCGCCGTCTATGTCTTGCCGTACTGGCAGCGCCTGGTGCTGGCCGGCGTCTGCGCGGTCTTCATGAGCATCGCCGGCGGCATGTCGGCCTACTCCGTTCTGCCGATCATGCAGGTCGCCTTGGAGGCCGACCGGGAACAAAACCTGGAAGCCACCGAAGGCGCTAGCGACCAGGGCGGGGAAGTCACTCCTACGGTTGTCATCGATCCCGTCGGCGAGACAACCGTCATTGGGCGTTGGCTCAACCGGCAATTCGACAGGGTATCCAGCGGCGGAAGTCAGTTGACGAGGCTGGTGTCACTGGCCTCGCTGGCCTTCGGTCTGCTGTTGGCGAGTCAACTCGTGGCCGCGCTCCTCGAGATGATCTTCGCTTCTATCCAGGCCGGAGGAGTGAAGCGGTTTCGGATCGCGACGTTTTCCCACCTCAACCGTCTTCCGCTGACCTACTTCAACAAGAACAAGGCGGGGATCATCATCGCCCGGGTCGAAAACGACCTCGGTGGGGCTATCCAGATGGTCACGGGCAGCATGTTGGTCGTTTTCATGCACCTCTTCATGGCGGTCGTGCTGACAACGCTGTTGATAAGCACGAGTCCGCGGCTCGTCCTAGTTGCCCTGCCCGTGGCGGTGCTGGCTTCATTATTTTCTAGCTTTATCGCTGGATGGGTGAGGAGGCTACGGACAAGGATTCAGGCGAATGTAGCGGACATCGTGGTCATCTTGCAGGAATTCCTGGCGGGCGTACGAGTAATCCGCGCCTTTTCACGAGAGGACTATGAGATCAGCAAGTTCGAGGCGCAAATTGAACGGGGGAGGAAACTGGAGATCAGGAACGTCCTGGCAAAGGCCTTGTTGCCAAGGGGCGTGAACCTGGCGTCGGCCGTCGCCATCGCCGTGGTGTTTGTCTACGGCGGCGCGCTGATGATAGATGGCGTGTTGGGAGTCGGACAACTCATCCTTTTCGCGTTTCTGCTGCAGCGTCTGCAAGTGCCGGGGATGGCCCTGGTGAACGCCTATGCCACTGCCCAGGGTGGCCTTGCCTATGCGGAGCGCTCATTCGATCTGATGGACGCACCCGAACAAGAGGCTGCGGGCGTGTTGGAAGTGAAGAAGGTCAGCGATCGAATCGCGT
This sequence comes from Dehalococcoidia bacterium, assembly GCA_965248515.1. GTDB lineage: Bacteria > Chloroflexota > Dehalococcoidia > SHYB01 > SHYB01 > CBDFJU01. The sequence continues at coordinate 280,048 of CBDFJU010000001.1, forward strand.
TCAGAGGCGTCGCGTTCGATTATGGGGAGGGCCCCGTTCTCCAGGGAATCGACCTGGAGTTGCCTGTCGGCTCCATGGTGGCGCTCGTTGGACCCAGCGGCGTCGGCAAATCGACTATGGGCGATCTGCTCATTCGCTTCTACGATCCGGTCGAGGGGAGCATCACCCTGGACGGCGCCGATATCCGCGAATTCGATCTGGCATCCTACAGATCGCTCTTCGGAATGGTGACGCAAGACACCTTTTTGTTCCACGACACCGTGAAATTCAACATCGCCTACGGCTCCGACACGGCCTCGCTCGGCCAGGTAGAGGCGGCCGCTCGGGTGGCCGATGCCGACGGGTTCATCCGCAATCTCCCAAAAGGTTACGAAACCGTCATCGGCGATCGGGGTGTCCGCCTCTCGGGAGGACAGCGCCAGCGGATCGCCATCGCGCGGGCCGTTCTGAAGAATCCGCCCATCCTGATTCTTGATGAGGCCACGAGCTCGCTGGACACCGAGGCGGAAAGGCAAGTCCAGAAGGCCATCGACAGGCTAATTGAAGGACGCACAGTGCTCGTAATCGCGCACCGTCTGTCGACCGTCCGCCGTGCGGACAACATCGTGGTGCTAGACCGAGGACGAATCGTGGAGAAAGGCCGGCACGCAGAACTCCTGGCGCTCGGCGGTCAGTACAAGCGGCTCTACGCGCTACAATTCGAGGACGCAGGCGCCGAGGACAACCCTTCACAGCTCCTGGGGGCCCGCTAACGAGTACGCGTGGTTACCGGTTAACCTCAGGCGACGTACACCCGTTCTGGAGGGCCTCGGCCACTCCCTTACCAGGTTGATATGCCAGAGATAGTCTTCATCGATGGAACGCAGCGGAGTGGGACGGGGCTCGTGCAACGGCTGCTCGACGGCCACTCCCAACTCGGCGTCTATCCGTTCGAAGATCGCACGATCCTCGGACTATGGGAAGGCTACGATGATATCGACAACGCGTTGCGCACCCGGAGGCCACAGCAGCTTACCGCGGCGCTCCTCCGCTGGGGGGGCCTGTCGACCCTGAAACAACATAGTGAGGATGGCTACATCGAGTTCTCTCGCAACCCCGAGTCCTACAGTTCCCGAAATGAGTTCGACTTCGAGGTCGCGGGGTTTGTTCATGAGTTCGAAGCGAGTTTGTCGCGGCGGTTCGAGGAAGAGGGGGAGGAGCTTCCGACGGTCTCGGATATGTACCAAGAATACCTGGCTTCGTTTTACCGGACCCTTGAGCGCGACCGTCCGGATGCGGCGCCGAGACGGTACTTCGTCGTCAAGCAGCCCGAGTCGACTCCGGCGCTGCGGTTCTTTTTCGAGCACTTCTCCAGCGGCAGGGTCATCTACGTCATCCGCGACCCGAAAGGCTGGCTGACCTCGTTGAGGTGGTTCCCGTCGTATCTCGAGAATCGAGACATCAGACCGCTGCACTCGGCATGCGAGCAGTGGGTGCGGGAAACCCAACCAGTGTTGGGCCTTCAGCGCGAGGTCGGCTCGGAGCGACTTGCCATAGTGAGTTACGAGGAGCTCGTCGAACACACCTCCGACGTGATGACCGGACTCTGTGATTGGCTGGGAATACCAGTCGAGGAGTGTCTGCGCACCCCCACGTTCATGGGCAATAGCTGGGTCGGGGACTCCACCTACAAGGGCCATGAGGGAGTTTATGCGGACTCTACGGCGAGATGGCGGCAACTGCTCACCTCCTGTGAGATCTCGTATATTGAGACCCTGTGCCAACGGACTATGGCGGCGTTCGGCGTTCCCAGGCACTCCGAGAAACGCTTGTGGCGAGGGTTGGCAGTGAGCTTGCATGCAGCGGCCCTCAGGTTCCAGTGGAGCAGGATCATTCCGTTGCGCATGCTATCGCTGTTGGTGCTCCGCTCCTTGAGCAAGCGAGTTACTGGCCTGGACTATCAACGAGACTAATCCGGCCTACACTCGGTGACGAACTCCAAGACCCTGCTTCGGCGGATGCCATGAGAGCCCTCCAACGCAAGATAGCTGACGGATGACCGCTCCTACCCTGGTCACGGGTGGCTGTGGTTTCGTGGGCAGGCACGTGGTGACGCACCTCATCCAATCCGGGCGATCGGTGTGGATCGTCGACGATCTGTCGACAGGTCTGGACCCCGGAGGTTGGCTGCCCAAGGAAAAGGTGAAGCTGGAGCATGGAAGCCGATGTGTAGAGTATCGGCTGGAGAATGTCTCCGTGACCTTCGTTAACGCCGACGTAAGAAGGTTCTTCAGAGAGCAGCCCTCGGGCGGAGAATCGGAGTTGTGTGGCCATCACATGACGCCAAGCTTTGGCGACGTGATTCACCTCAGCTCCATCGTTGGCGGGCGGGCTGTGATCAATGGTGACCCCCTGGCCGTGGCGCAAGACCTCGCCATCGAAGCGGACTTGTTCGTCTGGGCGAGGAGAACTCGCCCAGAGCGCACTCTATATGTCAGCTCCAGCGCCGCCTATCCCATCGATCTCCAGGGCAGGGATGGCGCCGTCGCCCTCAGCGAAGAGATGATCGACTTCGGAGGACGGTTGGGTCAGCCCGACATGACGTACGGGTGGTCCAAGCTCTCCGGTGAGTATCTCGCCCGGATAGCGGCAAGCCATTACGGTCTCCATGTCGCGTGTGTCAGGCCCTTTTCCGGGTACGGGGAAGACCAGGACGACACCTATCCGGTCACAGCAATCGCGGGTCGGGCGGCGAAGCGCGAGGACCCACTGATTGTCTGGGGGTCCGGCGATCAGGGCCGGGACTTCATACATATCGATGACTGCGTCGACGCAATGTTCCGCGCACTGGATGCCATCGACGACGGTTCTGCCGTCAACCTGGGTTCTGGCAAGTTAACAACGTTCAAGCAGGTGGCGGGGATGTTCGCTCGCTTAGCTGGGTACAAGCCTGAGATCAAAGGACTGATCGACAAGCCAACAGGGGTGCACTCCCGGTACGCGAACATGGACCGGGCACATCGAGTGTTGGACTGGAAGCCCAAGATATCTCTTGAAGAGGGGCTGAAAAGAGTCTTCGAGGCCGTGGCTGGAAAAACAAGCCACGAGCACGCCCATCCCGACCGGGAGGATTGATGTCGGTCTGTATCGTAACTACGACCATCAACCGCCCGGTGCTCCTTCAGGCGTACTGTGAGAACGCTCGGGCCCATGGGCACAAGGATGTCCAGTTCGTCATCATCGGCGACAAGAAGACTCCTCCCGATGTTGGGGCGTATTGCGCAACTTTGAGCAACGACTATGGCTACCAGGTCGACTACCTCGATGTCGATGCCCAGCTGAGCTATCTGGCCAGCTACCCTGAACTTGGCGAACACCTGCCGTTTAATTCGATCCAGCGGAGGAACATCGGTCTCTTGATCGGGTATCAAACAGGGCGAGACGTGATTGTCACCATCGACGATGACAATCTCGTAGGGGAAGACGACTATTTCGGCGCCCACGGTGATGTTGGAAACAGCATCGAACGAGATTCTATTTCGTCGGACACAGGCTGGTTCAACGTTTGCGAGATGCTGGAAGAAGAAGCGGGGAGGCCGTTCTATCACAGGGGCTACCCGATGGAGCAGCGCTGGTCCGACGGAGAGACGTTCCGTGATCGACGGAAAGCGCGCGTTGTCGTCAACGCAGGACTGTGGCTGAACGACCCGGACATCGATGCGGTTACGAGACTCGATATGCCCATCAGGACCGTGGGTGTTCGACCGGAGCTTCCCGAACGCCTGCTCCTCGCTTCTGGGACATGGTGCCCGTTCAACTCGCAGAATACCGCGTTGGCGCGAGAGGTGATCCCGGCCTATTTCTTGAGCCCATACGTGGGTCGATACGATGATATCTGGGCCAGCTATTTTCTGAGAAAGATTGTCGATCACCTTGGGGATGCCGTTCAGTATGGGCAACCTCTGGTCACGCAGGAGCGGAATGTCCACAATCTGTGGGTGGATCTCGACAAAGAGCGAGATGGCATGCAGCTCACCGATCGATTGGTCTCAATGCTTCGCGGCCTACAGTTGGAGGAAGAAACATACGGAGCATGCTTTCAGGAGCTTACGGAAGGCGTCAGTAGTGCGGTGTTGGTGTCGGACTCCTTCGACGCCAATGCCAAGAAGTTCATCGGCGACGCATTGCAGGGAATGCGGGTCTGGAGCGGTATCTTTGCCGAGGCCGCGGAGGGACGACGAGTTGATTAAGATCAATCTAGGATCAGGTGATCGGCCAATAGAGGGGTTCATCAACGTCGACGCCCGCGACATTCCCGGAATCGAGTTTCCGAACACTCGCGTCGAAGACCTCTCCCAGTTCCAAGACGACTACGCCGACTACATCTACGCATGCCACATCCTGGAGCACCTTCCCCGGGACAGCACCTTCTCGACCCTTTGTGAGTGGAACCGGGTCTTGAAGCCGGGGGGTATCCTGCGCGTGGCGGTGCCTGATTGGGATGCGACGGTCGACTACTATGCCGAGAACAGGGACCTGGAAAACTTGCTCAACTGGATCTACGGTGGCCGAGAACACGGAGACAACTATCATCACCGAATCTTCAACTACCCAGGACTAAGAACTCTCCTAGCCGAGTCCGGATTCAAGCGCATCCGAAAATACGAGTGGAGAGATACGGATCATGCCAGCCATGATGACTTCTCCAAGGCGTACATTCCTCACATGGACGCCGAGAATGGCCGGCTGATGAGCTTGAACGTCGAATGTGTCAAGCACACCTACGTCAAAAGGTAGCATGACTCAGCCGCTCGTTACTTTCTGTGTCAACTCTTACAACCGCTTGCCCTTGCTGCGAAATCTCCTGCGGAGCTTCGAAGCATGCAATGTGTATCCGAAGGTCGAATGGGTGGCAGTGGACTACGGGTCAACCGACGGTTCCAGGGAGTTCCTCCGCGAGTTCGAGAAATCGGCGCCGTTCCCGGTCAAACTCGTCATTGAGGACGCAAACCACTACCCCACCATTTTTGGAAGATTCCGCAACGACGCGCGGCAGGTCGCGGACGGCCAGTTCTTCGTAGAAGTCCCCGAGGACCAGCAATTTATCTCCAGAAGAGACTGGGTCTCCGAATGCATGCAAGTTTTCGATCACCGGCGCCTCGTGTCCGGCCAGAACGATCTGAGTTGTATCGTTGCTTACGGCTACCCCCGATGGCGCCTTGATAAAAGCAACAACGCATTGCACCCCCAGGAACACGTCGACGGCGTACCCTATTTCATCGCGAAACAGAAAGCGTACGTCGACTATCACATCATGCCCCGCGAGACGTACGAACGGGTTGGCCCGTACCTCGAGCCGCCAGAGTTCGACCGGCGCTCACCCCTGTGGGGAAAGTGGTTGGCCTTGGACCCGGAAGTCCGACCGGAGCAAGACTACGAACGGCGCTGCGCCGCGCTGGGTCTCAGACGAGCCTTCCTCAAGTACCCTGCTCTCGTCTCCTTTCCGAACGGCTACCGGACCGTACTAAACCTGGAAAGCGATGGCCTCGCGGCGCCGCTCTGGTCCCGCGACGAATTGGAGCGCCGGTTCAGCGAGCTGGATCGGCCGGTGTCGAGCGACGACCTCGCGCCTGAGCAATGCGCTTCCCGTGAACACAAGTCGACTTGGCGTTTGGGCAGGATCCGAGCTGCCCTAGGCCATGCGGCCAGGCGTATCAGACAACGAGCGCGGACCGTTGAGACCGACATCTCCGCGGACGCGTAGGGTCATTCCGCTCGCCAGAATGATCCAGCAGGCAGATGATGTGGAGACTGGCGAACCCTACCCGAGCTCGTCGATGCACAGGTTTCCGTCTTCGGCATGATCATTGGCTTCTTGATGCTTCGCAATACCTTCTTGAAAACGCTGGGTGGCGTTATCGAGGAGGGCCTCAAGCAGGGGCATAGGGCAGTGCTCTTCTACGACCCAACCCTCGAACTCGGCGCCAAGAGCTACCAGTCTTTCGGTCCGGGTGATTGTCCGACGTTCGTTTCAGGTAGGCCCGACCTGGTGGATTGCACTTCCCAGACGCTACCTCAGCGCTGCGCCCAGATTGGCGTTCAGGTGCTGGTAACACAGGAGGGGTATAACCTCGGTGGGCAATCTGGCTATACCGACGCGTTCATCGAACTCAAGCGCTCTGGAGTGAAGACCGCGTCGGTATGTAACTTCTACGAAACTTCGACGTGGTCGCTCGAAGCGTTAGACCATTTCGACAAGACCTATTACCTGAGCGAATATGCGCGCCAGCTCCACTTTAGCGTTCAGCCCCGAGAACATCGGGGTGTCCGGAGAGAGCAGCTGCTGGCTAAGCAAGAGGTCGTAGGCTCGCCCGTCTTTGATCTGCTCCGCAACGTGGACCCCGATGACGCTCGGGAAGCCTTCGGTATCGCTCGGGGCAAGAAGGTCGTGCTGTTGATATCGCCGGTGGTCAGCCGGGATGCGTGGCATCGAGCGGCGTGGTCGTCGAGAAGCAGGCGTGGCGCCACTCTCCAGGCGATCAAAGACCGTCAGTTCGGTCACATACCCGAGGTCTGGTCGGGCCTGAGGTACGACGCGATGATCGGTGCCATCAAGGATTTCTGCGATCGGAGCGGAGCGTTGATGGCTGTCAAGGCCAGGCCCAAGCAGACTGACCCTTCCTCCGTGTTGCAGCAATGCGACCTGTACATCGATGGAACTGACGATGAGTACTACCCGACCTTCACCACACATCAACTGCTCTCGGTCGCAAGCCTTTGCATCACGGCGGCCAGTTTCGCCGCATTGGAGGCTGCGGAAGCGGGGGTTCCGGTACTCAGTATCCTCATACCGCCCTTTCATAGGAGAGGGATGCCGGAAACGGAGCGCCGGTACAACCTGGCAATTAGCGACAAGCGAAGCGGACCGTTTAACCATCCTGGCTGCGTTTTCGGTGTAGATCGCCGGATGGTCAAGCGCTTCCTGCGGGACAAGACTCTGGAAGATTTCACCGTCGATCAGGCCGCACGGAGTTGGTATACCGACCACTACAGCGGGATGACAAATGAGACGAGCGGTCGCCGCATCGTCCGCTCGATTGAGGCTTTGGTCGCCCAGTGACTCAAAGAATCCGAGCCCTCATGATGGACATCGACGGCGTGCTCACCGATGGGCTCGTTCGACTCACCGAAGACATGACAGAAGCGAAACAGCTGTCGTACCGAGACATAGACGCGGTATTCGAGGCCAAAAGGATGGGACTGGTACTCGGGCTTGTGACAGGAGAACGGTCTCCAATGGTGGGAGTCGTTGCACGACGGCTCGATATCGATAGCGTCTATGCGGATTCGAAGAAGAAGGAAGCGGCGCTGACTGACTTCTGCTCGAGTTCCGGGGTGCCCCTTCACGAGGTTTGTTACATAGGGGATTCGGACCGAGACGCACCCGCGCTGGAGATGGTGGGGTTAGGCTTGGCCCCAGGAAATGCGACAAGCGTCGCGAAACATGCGGCCCGCCAGGTGTTGGAAACCAACGGCGGTCACGGTGCGATCGCTGAGGCGCTGGACATCATCCGGGCTTTTAACCTCCGTCCTCAACAGACGGTGACCCTCGATCCGGACTCCGCGTGGGCGGAGGCGCCCGTAGTCGCCTCGCTCAGAGAGAGCATTGCCGTGAAACAGGAGATGCTGGCCGCTCTTGTCTCCGAAGTGGCGGAGGCCGCACATTGGCTTGTCGAGACCTTTCAGGCAGACCGCAAAGTCTTGCTCTTCGGCAACGGAGGCAGCGCATCGGATGCTCAACACATGGCAGCTGAGTTAGTCGGGCGGTTTGAGTCGCCCAATCGACGGGCTCTGCCGGCAATCGCCTTGTCCTCCAACGTGCCCTCGTTGACCGCGATCGCCAACGACATTTCTTTCGATTCGGTGTTCGGGCGGCAGGTCGAGGCCCTGGGTCAACCAGGCGACCTGATCATGGCCTTCAGCACCAGCGGGAACTCGCCCAATGTCATCCGAGGCATCGAGGCCGGTAAGTCCAGGGGGCTACGGATTATCGGGCTCACTGGAGCAAGTGGCGGAAACATGGCTGCACACTGCGAACTGCTCTTGAACGTCCCGTCGCGACGGACCGCGCGGGTACAAGAATGCCATATAGCGATCTGTCACTCGTTGTGCGACGCCCTGGAACAGGCACTCGCCGGGCAGTGATCAAGTTGAACCCGATCGGCATTGTGCAAGGACGGCTGTCTCCTCGGCCGCCAGGGCGATATCAGGCTTTCCCCTGGTCTTCATGGGAACGGGAATTCGAGCACGCGAAGCGCCTGGGACTAGACCAGATCGAGTGGGTGTTCGAGGCGGACCGCTGGACAGACAACCCTATCTGGTCGGACTCGGGGATACAAAGGATCAGCCAATTGAGTGCTGAGTCGGGAGTAACCGTTCGGTCGGTGTGCGCCGACTACTTCATGGAGCATCCTTTTTCCCGCGTGACATCCTCACAGCGGACGGCAAGTATCGAAGTACTCAACCGGTTGATCGAGCAAGCTGCGCGACTGGGTACAAACGTGATACTGCTCCCGGTTCTCGAGATCGCGGAAGTAAGGACTGCTGCGGAACTGGAAGACCTCGTACGCGCGCTCCAGGCGTGTTTGCCCGTCGCTGAAGAACATGGCGTCCAAATAGGTCTCGAAACGGAATTGCCCGCGAAACAGTATCGGGATTTGATAGAGCTCGTTGACCATCCCCTCGTAGGGGCCTACTACGACATCGGTAATGCAGCCGGCAAAGGGTACGACTTGGCCGAGGACGTGGCCGCATTGCACGACCTCCTCGTCGGTGTTCATGTCAAGGACAAGCCCCTGGGCGGCGTCAATGTGCGGCTAGGTACCGGGGCTGTGAACTTCGACGCGGTCCTTCGAGCGCTTGCCCTCTTGGGGTACGAGGGCTCCTTCGTCCTGCAATCGGCTCTCGACGACGACTACCTCGCTATCGCGGATGCACAGGCCCGGTTTCTGCGAGAACGGTTATCAACCGCTTTGCAGGTCCAAGCTGGGGATGGGATGGCCGAGTGAAGGTTCTGGTAGCTGGGGTAGGGTCCATCGGCCAGCGGCATATTCGCAACCTGCGGACAGAGTTCGGCGACGGCGTCGAGATCCTCGCGTATCGGACCCGGGGGCTGGACCGGGTCCTTACGGACCAGCTCTCGATCGTCGAGGGAGCCAGAGCCGATGAACACTATGGCATCGAGGTGTTCACTGACCTCGGTGAGGCGTTGTCGGAGAAGCCCGACGTCGCATTCGTGACCAACCCGAGCAGCTTGCACATCGCCACGGCCCTCCAGGCCGCGAAGGCTGGATGTCATCTTTTCATCGAAAAACCGTTGTCGCATTCCCTCGACGGTATCGACGAGCTCGCGAGAGTCGCCGCCGAGAAGTCGTTGGTGGTTGCCCTGGGCTACCAGTTGCGATTTCATCCATGCATTCGTCTTGTCGGAAAATTGCTCGCGGAAGGGTCGATTGGTAGAGTCCTGGGCGCATCCTTGCACGTCGGCGAATACCTGCCGGCATGGCACGCGTACGAGGACTACCGCCAGATGTACGCCGCCAGGAAAGACCTGGGTGGAGGCGTGGTCTTCACCCAAATCCACGAGATCGACCTGGTCTACTCCTGGTTCGGCATGCCGCGGCAGGCGTTCGCTTTAGGGGGCCACTGGAGCGAGCTCGAGATTGACGTAGAGGACACGGCCAGTATCCTGCTCGAGTGCTCGCATCATGGCCGGCCGCTTCCCGCGCACCTGTACATGGACTACGTACAACGGCCGACGACACGCAAGTATGAGATTCTGGGGGACTGCGGCCGGATAGTGGTCGACATTGTGAGCAACCGGGTGGAAGTCGTGTCCGCTGATCCGGAGAAACAACCTGAAGTGTCCTCGTTTCCAGATTTCGTCAGGAACCAGATGTTTGTGGACGAGTTAAAGCAGTTCTTCGACTCCCTGGACGGTTCTGCGGAGCCAGAGGTTAGCCTCGCGGACGGAGTCCAGAGCTTCAAAATCGCAATGGCAGCCATGCAATCAATAGAAGCCGGGACCTCGGTAAAGCTGGGGTAGAGGGTCTCGTGGCACGCAAAATCCTTGCGCTTATACCTGCGCGGGGCGGGTCGAAGAGCATCCCTCGGAAGAACCTGCTGGTCCTGGCTGGAAAGCCGCTCATCGCCCACAGCATTGAGCAAGCGCTGGCCTCGCGCCACATCAACCGAGTTATTGTGTCTACTGATGACGACAAGATCGCTCAGGTGGCCCGCTCTTGCCAAGCGGAGGTCCCGTTCATGCGACCCTCCGAGCTTGCGCAAGACGCTTCGCTTGACATCGAAACCTTCAGGTTTACACTTCGGGCTCTGCTGGAACGGGAAGGGTACGACCCCGACCTTGTCGTCCATCTCAGACCTACCGGGCCCGTTCGATCCGTGGCGTTGATCGACCAGGCCATCGAGACGATGTTGCAGTACCCGGAAGCCGACTCGCTCAGGTCCGTTTCGTGGCCCCAGCAAACTCCCTACAAGATGTGGCGGATGGAAGAAAGCGGATACCTCGTGCCGCTCGCCGTAGTGGAGACGATGCCCGAAGCCCACTCGATGCCGCGACAATGGCTTCCCGAAACCTTCTGGCAAAACGGCTATGTGGACATTGTGCGTCCCAGAACGGTCCTCGAGCTGAACTCAATGGCAGGCAAGAAGGTACTCCCTTTCGTCGTCGACGAGCCCATCTATGAGTTGGACTATCCTGAAGATGTGTCGCGGGTTGAGAGGGCGCTGGCAAGTCTCGAGAGAGGCTCGCTGGCGCCACACAGCAACTCGGGCTCCGTCGCAAAACGCTATCCGGTCTAGCATGCGGTGGTTGAAGTGACAAACCCCGTTTCAGTACGAGACTTGTTCGATTTGACCAGCCAGGTCGTGATGATAACCGGTGGTGGCGGCATGCTCGGAATCAAGCATGCGGAGGCCATCGCCGAAGCGGGGGGGACGGCGGTCCTTGTCGACGTGAACGCGGAACGGGCCCAGAAAGCGGAGCGGCACATCCGCGAGGTCTTCGGCGGCGAGTCCGTGGGCATCCAGACAGACGTGACCGACAAGCAACAGATCACCGATACGGTGGCGGCAGTCAAGGACCGCTACGGGCGCATTGACGTGCTCATCAACAACGTGGCGTTAACGGTCGAAGGCGGAGGCGCATTCGACCAGTACTTCGCCCCGTTCGCGGATTACCCTGAAGAGCTGTTCAACCTGGCTCTCAACGTCAACCTGACTGGCACGTTCCTCATGACTCAGGCCGTCGGGGAGGTTATGGTGGCGCAAGAGCGGGGCGTCATTGTCAACATCGCCTCCGACGTTGCGATGATCAGCCCTGATCACCGTATCTACGAGGGAGTAACCAACAAACAGGGCCAGACCTTCAATACGCCAATATCCTATTCGATGAGCAAAGCCGCGATCTTGGCCTTTACGAGGTATCTCGCGACGTATTGGGCGGACAAGGGAATCAGGGTGAACGCGCTCTCTCCAGCCGGCGTCTATGACGACCATGACCCTGAGTTCGTGAAGCGGCTCTCCAACCTCATCCCGCTTGGGCGGATGGCCCGAAAAGACGAATACAAAGGGGCGATTCTCTTTCTCAGCTCTGAAGCATCGTCGTTCATGACCGGGGCGAACTTGGTAGTCGATGGAGGGCGGACATCTTGGTAACGGCATGCGAGCTACGAGATCGCCGTCCGATCTCCAAAGCCTGGATAATCGCCATCAAGGGAATGCAGGTGTTCATATCGTGGTAAGGCCCGTAAGAATCGGAGACTACGACGTTGGGGGGAGCAACGCTTGCTTCATTGCCGCTGAGATTGGGATCAACCACAACGGAAGTCTCGACATTGCGAAGAGACTCATCGACGTCGCGGCGGATGCCGGCTGCCAGGCCGTGAAGTTTCAAAAGCGTAGCGTCGACGTGGTCTACACCGCGGAGGAATTGGCGCAGCCGAGAGAGAGCCCTTTCGGTACGACAAACGGGGACCTGAAGAGGGCCCTTGAGTTCGATCGAGAGCAGTACGCGGAGATCGATCGTTATTGCGCGGAGAAGGGGATAATCTGGTTCGCATCGTGCTGGGATACTGAGTCGGTGGACTTTATAGACCAGTTTGCCCCTCCGTGTTACAAGATCGCTTCGGCAAGTTTGACGGATGAAGCGCTGATTCGCGACGTACGGGCAACAGGGAAGCCAGTGATCCTGTCCACCGGCATGAGCACGCTGGAGCAGATCGAGCACGCGGTTGAGGTCCTGGGCCCCGAAGACCTGGTCCTCCTTCACTGCACCAGCACCTACCCTGCACCCATCGAAGAGCTGAACCTGGAGATGATCCAGACGCTGCGAAACCGATTCGATCTGCCCATCGGCTACTCCGGACATGAGGTTGGCTTGGTGACGACGCCAGTGGCCGTGGCGCTGGGGGCAAAGATGGTAGAACGGCACATTACCCTCGACCGCTCTATGTTCGGCAGCGATCAGGCTGCATCCATCGAGCCACAGGGCGTCCAGCGGCTCGTGACGTACATACGGGCGACCGAGGCGTCGTTAGGCGACGGCGTGAAGCGCGTGTGGGAAAGCGAGCTCGCTGTCGCCAAGAAGTTGCGGCGGGTCCAGTAGGCCGCGTCCCTCACCGCACATGTCATACCTCGACATCCTCTACAAGCAAAGCGGGTTCAAGTCAGGCGACTACACCCATCTTCTTGTCGACTATCTCGTTAAAGAGAAGATGGGGTTGGACCTCCAAACTCTAGGATTCAGCCCGAAGCGGACGCTGTTGGATGTTGGCAGCGGAAAGGGCTACCAGGCGGCGGCGTTCGCCCGATACTTCAGGGTGACATGTCTCGATCGGATCGCCGATTTCCAGCAGGTAGTCGACGAGTTCGGTGTCGACATGACGGGCGTAACCTGTGATCTGGAGTCAGACCGATATCCGTGCCCAGATGGGGAGTTCTCCGTCGTATTCTCCAAGTCGGTCATCGAGCACCTGAGCGCGTGGGAGCATTTCCTAGCGCAGTGCAAGCGGGTCCTCGCTTCGGATGGCACCTTGATCCTAATGACTCCATCGTGGCGATCGCAGTGGAAGAACTTCTTCGATGACCCAACCCACGTACGACCGTTCACCCCAAAAGGGCTGCGTGTCGCTCTCAAGATGGCCGGCTTCGACGAAGTCGCGGTTGAAGAGGTGTACCAGCTGCCCTTCGTGTGGCGTTTTTGGGTCCTTCGATGGATACCGAAACTGGTGGCCCTGGCGCCCGACTCTTGGAAATGGCGGGACGAGGAGCAGCTTCGGCACCGGACGATCGTCAGATTCTCCAAAGAAAAGATGTTGTTGGCTGTGGCGAAGAAATAGTGCGCCTCTCCGCGAGGGCGCAAGCTCGTCGGCTCGATGCCGCTTGGACACGCTCGCGTTCACGCCGATGAGAATGCCGGAACTTCAATGAGTCTCGGCCCCTGGCTTCGGTTCTACGCCCGCTCTCCTCGACGGGCGCTCCGTCTGACCCCAGCCCTGTTGTCTGCCAATAGGATGCGGGGCCCGCGTCGACTGTACATCGACGCCGAAGGGGGTCCGGATCGTGGGCCGCATGTCTTCGTGCGGCGTCTCGTGAAGGAGATGAGCCGTGCCAGCGTCACGGTCAAACACGATTCTCTGACTGGCTGCTCCGCTGCGTTGATGCTTGTTTCCACCTGGGGAGACTACTTTTACGACGTGGCTCGTCGCCTTAACCTAAGGACGGTCCTGCGGGTGGACGGCTTCTTCCCCCCTGTGTACTTCGACAATCGCGATCAGCCGCCACAGTACCAGGCCCGGCGATTGGACCTTGACAAAGTCAGTGTCAATCAGCGCCTGCAGCGGGATCTCATGCTTGCCGATCACGTCGTCTACCAGTCCAAGTTCTCCAAGGAGATGTGCGACCGCTATCTCTATCGCCGGCGCGGAGACTACTCGATTGTCCACAACGGCACCGACACGGACGTGTTCACGCCCGTCACCACCGAAGCGAGGCCGGTCACTCTTATCAGCGCAGGCAATCTCCGGCACGAATATATGCTGGGCACCGTCCTTCCAGTCTATGAGGCGCTCAGGGATGAGCTGGACGTTCGCCTGCTCATTGTTGGCGCCCTGGACGAAATCAATCGCCGATTGCTGGATAGTCGTCTCAGCAGCGATGCTAACGCTTCGCAACCCGGGATAACTTACGTCGGGCCGGTCAAGAACGAAGAACTGCCTGGTTGGTACAACCAGGCGGATATCTTGGTACACCCTCGCGCAGGCGATTGGTGCCCGAACACAGTCGTGGAGGCCCTGGCATGTGGCCTCCCGGTGGTATGTCCTCGATGGGGAGGGACCGCGGAGCTGGTTGGCGATGGTGGGATATCCGTCGATGCCGAGCCGTGGGATTACTCCGAAGGATTTGTCCAAAAGATGGCGGATGGAGTTCGAAGCGTCGTCTCGGACCTGTCTACGTATAAGCAGCGAGCAAGGGCGAGGGCGGTTACCGCCCTGCGCGCGGATATCATGGCTGACAGGTATTTACAGTGCCTGTTCCCGGAACAGGCAGGGGCTGTTACCTGATGCCCTTTGATGGGACGCCAGCCCGTCAGCACCACGGGATCCCAACGGTCGCATTCTGATCACAAAGCGATACGATCGCCGCTACGGCCACCCAGCCGACTGCGCTTGTGCCAGTTGCGCGCTGCCTCCCCCGTCGATGCTTTGGTTCAGGAGGCTGTTGTTGAGCGGCCTGCGGGCCTTTTGGCGGCTTCCACTTCGAGGCCGCACTCGGCTAACGCATTATTTGCATCCCCGAGTCTGTCCGCCGGGAAAGCCCTTTGACGTGGAAATGAACATCGATGGAGTTCCTTTTACGGTAGACCTTGGAGATGAGTCGCAGGCCCCCATGTTTTATGGGAACTGCGAACCCGGCCACATTGCCTTTGTTCGCCGTGTTCTTCAGCCCGGCCAGGTATTCGTGGATGCCGGGGCAATGGTCGGATACTACTCGGCGGTTGCCGCTTCCAAGGTCGGGCCGGGTGGCGAGGTGCACTCATTTGAGCCGGTCCCGTGGCTCTATGCCCGGCTCGAACAGCTCTCCGCGAAGGCTCGTGAGCTACGTTTTCGCATACACGCGAACGAGTCGGCTCTCGGCAACGAAGATGGGGAGAGCACCATCTACATCATGAAAACCGAGGTTACAGGCTGGTCGACAACGAGCTACGATATGATCGGCAATCCAGACGCCATCGACGAAGCCCTGCCGTGTCGGAGCATCCGCCTCGACGGGTATTTCCAGTGCCTGAACCGGGGCGATCTCGTCCCTATTAAAGTGCCGGTCAGTCGGAACCTGGAATCGTTGATTCGATTTGATCTGGACACGATCGTGTTCATGCCTTCGGGGCCCCGACATTCGTGAGCGTCGACCCTCGAGGCGATGCTCCACACAAGGAAAGAGCGCCATCGTTAAATCCAGCTTGAGAGTTCGCGCGTGAAACGGCGCCCTCTGGTGACCGTCGGGGTTATCAGCTGCAACAAGCTGCACTACCTGAAGGCGTGCGTCCAGTCGTTCAGAGAGACCAACACCTACGACAACATTGAGTGGATCATCGTCGACAACCATTCCACCGAGGCGGGGACTCGCGAGTACATCGAGTCGCTGGATTTTGTCGATTACAAGGTGTTTCAGGAGGCCAGGAACCCGACTAACGAAGAGGCCATCGCCAAGAACCTCATGCTCGAGAAGGCGTCCGGTGACTACCTGCTGATGCTGCTCGACGACCACCAGATCGTCACGCGGTACGACTACCTCCAGGAGATGATGGAGATAGTGGACCGGGAGGGCCAAGGCGTCACCCAAGTCGTCCAGGCCCTGCAGCGACGGAGCAGGGTCGCTGAGGAGTCGGCTATCGCCGTAGAGCGCGGCACGTCAAGCGGGCGGCAGTACTATTTCATGACGGGCAGACCGATCGTAGTGGGTGGCTGTTTCGCCCACATGGACCTGTGGCGTCGCTTCGGCCGGTTCATGGTCGACTCGACCAAGTTCGCGGGCATTGAGGAAGAGGCGATTCAGCGCACTCGGCGATGGAAGCACGGCCGAATCAAGCGCTGCCTTCAACAGGTTCCCATCAGCGTTCCGATCGTCACCGACCCACGAGGCTACGATGTCAAGATCCGGGGCTACCAGCGCATCGGGATGTATGAGCCCCCGAACGCCGAGACCGGCCTCTATTATCGAATCCTCGAGCGCGACGAGGTGCAAGCCCTGAAAGACCGAGGTGGCATGGCCGCGATCGAGGATGTCCTCGAGGCGCAGCCTGGTATCGTGTTGCCGATCAACGAATCAGGAAACTGGATCAAGGGTGGCGTGGCGCCGGAGCCGGTCGTTGATATATAAGCTGAGATACCCGACCCATCGGGCGGAGAAACAGGCATGAAAGTCTTGATTCTTGGAGCCGGCCCCGCAGGCTGCGCGAGCGCCTATTACCTCAAGCGCCAAGGTTTCAGCGACATCACGATCGTCGAGCGGAGCGCCGTAGGAGGGAACGCCCATACAAGCTTCTACGAGGGCATCCCCTATGAGTTCGGCCCCCAGATCATGTACACGGACGAAGACCGACTCAGGGAGGTGTTCGAAGTCTTCCTGCAGCAGCACGCGGCCCCGACTCACGACGGGCGATACTACCCTGCCCTTTCGGTCGATGGGACCCTGAAGCGCGGCTCGGTCCACAGCTTCCCAGTAACCATCAGCAACGTGCTCCAACTCCCGGAGCCGGAAAAAGTGATCGACGAACTGTACAGGGTCAACCTCGATAAGCCGGACTATTCGAACTTCGAAGCCTACGTCATCAGCCGAATGGGGGAAACCCTCTATAACACCTACGTGAAGAACTACAATATCAAACAGTGGAAGGTCCACCCGAGTGAGATGGATGCCGAATGGGCGCGGTTCCGAAACCTGACCCTCAGGGTGTCCGGGAGCATGTTCGGAGATAAGTGGCAGGGTCACCCCGGTAGCTACAACCCGATGTGGGAAGGCATGCTGGAGGGGGTCAAGGTAATCTACGGCTCCGCCGAGGTAGCCGACGACCTCTCCTCAGTCGCCGTTGACGGTGAGCGAATCGATGCGGACCTCGTGATTTCGAGTTTGCCGCTCTCGAATCGTCTCGACTTCATCAACACGTGTAAGGTGTATATCGGCATCGACGACGGCGAGTTTCTCATGCCCTCGTACACCACATCCTTTCCAAACTCCTACGACTTCGTTCGAATTCTCGAATACAAACAGCAGTTCTACGTCGATTCGCCCTACGCCTTGTTGGACTTCGCGTTTCCTTGGATAGGACAACCCACGGAGCAAGAATACATAGAGCAAGCCAAGCTGTTCGTGGAAGAGGAGCTGAAGCGCGAGGTCCGCGACCTGTGGGTGGACAGCCGTGAAACGGTTTATCCGGTTAGCACGAAAGAGAATCTGGAACTTGTCGAGCATCGACTGGACATGATGAGCAAGTCGAACATTATCCCCGTTGGACGATGCGGCGTTCACGCCTATGTCTCCAAGGACACCTGCATCCGCATGGCGCTGATCATGGTTGAGAATCTCGAAGCTTTGCTCGGCGGCGACCCTGTCGCGAAAAGGGGGATCCTGGGCAAGATGCGAGAGAAGCTCACGTAGCCAGAGATGGTTGCGTCATGAAGCCTCGAGTCGCCTATCTGCTCCAGACCTTCGGCACGGGAGGCATCCAGACGTGCCTCTACAACCTAGCCAGTTGCCTTCGGGACCAGTTCGAGTTTCACTTCGTTGCCACGCACTCGGACTACGTCGTGCCGAAATTCAAGAACGTCGCCTCGACCGTCTCTCTCCCATTCGACAAGAAAGCCATCGCTGACTACTTGAAAGAGCACCGGATCGACCTGGTTCAGACGCACAACCTCAGAGAGTACGTCGACGCGGCTATCGGCGCTGGCGTGTCGGTAGTCGTGGAGCGGACCGATGGACTTCGGAACGGGGCCGCCCTCAAACCGAAACAGGGACTGGACGCGGTGATCGCCTCGGCCAGGGGAACGATTCCTGAGATCAGCAAGCTGATCGACGAGTCCAACATCACCTTGATCTACAACGGACTCGACCTCGCCGCTCTACAGCGGGCGAAACCGGAGCGTTTCGGCTTCGCGGAAGAGGACGTGATTATTGGCCGTACGTCCCGTTTGGGAAGAGGCAAGAACATCTCCATGCTCATCAAAGCGGTCGGTGAGCTCAGGCGGACGTATAGCCACGTTCGCCTGGTTGTCTGCGGCGGCGATACGACGCGGCCCGATGCCGACAGGATCTTGGACGCCCTCAATGCAGAGGCGGAACCGTTGGGCGATAGCGTCGTGTTCACTGGCGACGTCGAGCGCTCTGAGGGCATTACCCAAGGGTTCGACATCGCGACCTGCGTCTCTCTTCCGGGCAACGAAGGGATCCCGAATTCCCTTCTCGAAGCGATGGGCGCAGGCAAGCCAGTGGTAGCGACGGCGGTGGACAACATCCCCGAGATCGTCGAGAACGAACGGACCGGGCTCCTGGTCGAGAGCGACAACGTCGCCCAGTTGGTGGCCGCCCTCCGCTACCTGATCGAACACCCCGACCGCGCCCGGGAGATGGCGCAGCGTGGGCGTGAGAAGATCGAGTCGGAGTTCGAACTGGACACCCAAGCCGCGAAGTACAGCGATCTCTACAACAGATTACTTTCGGAGAAGCGGTCGGAAAGCCCGAAGAGCCGCCGACACTTTGCCTTCGGCTTCTGGAGGAAATGACCCGCCCGATGCTCATCGCCGGTATGTATAACGGCCACGATGCAGCCGCATGCCTGGCTCGGGACGGTGAGATCCTCGTCCACATCGAGAAAGAGCGCTACACCCGTGTGAAGGAGGCGGGCGGCAACGCCGAAGAGTGTCTGAGCCTCTGCCTCGAGGAGATCGGGGCGTCGTTCTCTGACGTCGACGTGGTCGTGTCTTCCGTTCTTGTCCACTCGACAGATCCGAGCTACGAGATGCCCTTGCACTCCTTGGACGGCACCTACACCCCGATACGTCACGACTACGAGAACACCGACGGTACATACCTGGCCCAGAAGACGCTCTGGAGCGAGCACCAGATCAAGCTCTTCGGGCAGATGAAGCCGTGTTTCCTGGTCCATCACCACATCGCCCACGCCGCCGTTGCTTTCTATACCTCTCCCTTCAACGAGGCGATCATCTGGACCCCGGACGGCGGCGGCGATGACGCAAGCTCGGTTCTCGCATTCGGGCGTGGAAACGAGATCGAGGTCTTCGATTGGACCAGGGACTATGCCATCGGCGCCGCCTGGAGCCGTTTCTGCGAGCACAACTTCGGCTGGAAGCCTCGGCGTCACTTTGACGGCGACGTCAGTTGGAGCGAGGGGCGCATGGGGAATCTGAAGGAGTACGGAGGCCACTATGCAGGGACGCTGATGGCCCTAGCATCGTTCGGCAAGCCCAGGTACCGGCGCGAAGTCTATAAGCAGATCGTCCGCGGCGATTACGCGAAGGGCTTCCGCAATGGGCTTGACCTCACCGACAAGCGGTCCCAACTTGCGCAGGACGTTGCCAGTAGTCTGCAGAAAGCCACCGAGCAGCTCTACAAAGAGTGCATCAAGAAGCTTCAGCGGAAATATCGAGTCAAGAAACTCTGCTTGTGTGGCGGCGTTTCGTACAACTGCGTCGCCAACACGAAGGTGCTGGAAGACACGGCTGTGGACGAAGTGTACGTCCCGCCGATTTCTGAGGATGCAGGATTGTGCGTTGGGCTTGTCCTCTACTACCACCACCAAATCCTGGGTCAGCCCCGCTCTGGCACCAGCGAAGTCTACTCGCCTTTCAAGGGCCGTGGTTTTACGGATGAGCAGGTCAAGCAAGTACTCGAGCGTCACGGCGACAGGCTCGACTGGCGACCGGCCGACCTGAACGAGGTGGCCGACAAGCTCGTCGAGCAGAATATTGTCGGACTTTTCCAGGGCAGAGGCGAGACCGGGAAGCGGGCTCTCGGCAATCGGAGTGTGCTTGCCGACCCGCGGACCGCCGACATGAAAGATCGGCTAAACGGGCTCGTGAAGCATCGAGAGTGGTTCAGGCCCTTTGCCCCAACCGTCCTCGACGAATACTTCGACGAGTACTTCACGCCGCACGTCTTCAGCCCGTACATGTCGTTCGCGGTGACCGTGCGTGAAGAGAAGCGTTCTTTGGTGCCGGCGATCCAGCACGTCGACAACTCGGCCCGCCCTCAGTCAGTCCGTCGAGAGACCAATCCCAGCTACTACGAACTCATCGATCTCTTCCGGAAGAAAACCGGCATCCCCATGGTGCTCAACACGTCGTTCAACGACCGGGAGCCGATCGTCGACACGCCGCAAAACGCCATCGAGTGCTTCTTGAACGCCAATATGGACTTCCTCTACATGCAGGGGCTCCTGATTTGGCGCAAATAGTTAGACGCCTCGTTCGAGCGGGGCGGCGGCTTTGGAATCCGAGCGGTCGAATCCGGGTCAACACGGTGGGGAAGACGGTCAATGTCGTCACCGAGCCCAAAGGCTGGGTCTTGTACCACTGGGCCGAGGAACTTGCCAAGCGACTACCGTACGTCGTCATCAATGCCCCCGCCGGCTCTTGCAACATTGACTACTTTATCCCCTATTACCTTCTGGACAAGCGGCCTGGGACGCTGTCCGTCGCCTTCTTCACACACTGCGAGGTTGGAGACGACGACCGGTCCGCCCGCTCCCGGGAGCGGTTCTTCGAGGTGGCGGATGCGGCAGACTGCTGCGTCTCTCAGAATCGAACGTATGCTGACCTCCTCATGCGCCGAGGGGCCAGGGACGTCGAGACCATCACTCCTGGCGTCGACCCGTCGATTTTCAACCCCAAGCTCAAGCTGGGCTGGATCGGGAGGACCTACTGGAGCGGACGCAAGAATGAGCATTTCTTGAGCGAGCTGGAAAAGGTGGACTGGATCGAGCTCCGCTATCGGTCGGAGCCGAAACACTGGTCGGTCGCTGGACCCGAAGAGGGGCGGAAGCTGGCGGAGTTCTACCGCGATCTGGATTATGTGCTGGTCACGTCGAACGCCGAAGGCGGGCCCATGTCGGTGGTCGAGGGACTAGCATGCGGCGTTCCCGTAATCATGCCCGAGGGCGTAGGTCTCTCCACCCACTTCAGCAAAGGGATCTTGACCTTCGAGAGGAACAGCTTCCCCCAATTGATGAGCCTACTCCAAACGTTGCGAAAGGCGAAAACGGATCTTGCCGACCAGGTCCGGGATTATTCGATGGACGCATGGGCGGAGCAAAACCATCGATTGTTCCAACGCCTTCTCGGCGGAGGTCTGACGCAGGTTGGAGACGGCGCCTAAACTCAGCGTGATCATGAGCGTCTTTAACGGCGCTCGATACCTGCGGGAAGCCGTCGAGAGCATTCTCGGCCAGCGGTTCCGAGACTACGAGTTCATCATCATCGACGACGGCTCCACGGACGCCAGCCGGGAGATCATCTCGTGTTACGATGACCGGCGTATACGCCTGATGGTGAACGAGGCCAACCTGGGCCTCCCCGTCTCCTTGAACAAGGGCATCCGCTCGGCTCGTGGAGAGTACATCGCCCGACAGGACGCGGACGACGTCTCGCTGCCGGACCGCCTGGAGCTGCAGACGGCATACCTCGACGCTCATCCAGAAGTGGCGCTCGTCGGGTGCTGGTGGGAGAGGATAGACGAAAAAGGACGGGTCTTTGACCTCGCCAGCGTGCCGACGGATGGGCCCCTGCTCCTGGACAGGATGCTCGAGGGTGGGCTGAACCCAGCTCCTCACGGGAGTATGGTGTTTCGCAAACAGGCCTCCGACGCTGTCGGAGGCTACGACGAGCGTTTCCGGTACACACAGGACTTCGACCTGTGGCTTCGCATGTGGTCCCACGGTAAGGTCGAAGTGCTGCCGAGTTGCCTCTACGAGCTTCGCGAGTCGCCTCCTGTCGACCGGTTCAAGAGCCTGTGCCAGGGCCAGTATTATCACCTCGCCGTGGAGCAGTTCAGGACCGGTCGCCGATGCGAATTCCAAGACGTTCCAGAGGTTGTTCGGAGGACCTATCGATCGTCGAAGAACGACGACGATCATTTGCTGTCCAGGTATTGGGCCGGGCTTGGAGCGGCGGCTGCCACAAACCGGTTCTGGAGGCTGTCGATTCTGTACCATGCCAAGGCCCTGCGCCACAGCCGCCCGTCCGCCGTCGCTCGGGGGCTCGGGCGCCTGTTCGAGGCTGGCTTTCGGCGCATCGTGAGCATCAGGACTTCCCAGACTTGAAGCGAAGGCTCCGAGCGTGAAGCGCGGCCTGATCGACATTCTGTGCTGTCCTCACGATGCGAGCGGTCTGACCCTGACCGTCTTGGAAGAGGACGAATCGGAGGTCGAGAGCGGGACCCTGTTATGCCAGGTCTGCGGCGCGGAGTATCCCATCGTGCGGTCCGTACCCCGTTTCGTTGGAGACGACTACTACGTCAAGAGCTTCAGCCTCGAGTGGAAGACCCATTCGAAGACCCAGATGCCGGATTCTCGCGATCACGAGACATTCACCTCGTTTCACCAGCGTTCCGGGTTCACGGCGGAGGAATTGCGGGGCCAGCTTATGCTCGACGCCGGATGCGGCGTGGGACGGTACCTGGCCGTGGCTGAGGAGTATGGGGCGGAAGTCGTCGGTGTCGACCTGTCCTACTCTGTCGATCAAGCGATGGCGAACGTCGGGCGCCTGCCGAGAGTCAATGTTGTGCAGGCCGACCTGATGCGGCTGCCCTTCCGAAGCGACACTTTCGATCGGGTCTTTTCGCTGGGAGTCCTTCACCATATGCCCGAGCCTAGGAACGGATTCGAGTCTCTCGTCCCGCTGGTGAAACCTGGGGGCACAATAGCCGTCTCGGTCTATCCCAGCAGCGCCTCCTTCTACACGGCTTCGCAACGTTTACGCAGAATCACCACACGGCTGAACAAACGACTCCTATACGCCATCACTACCGCTATGGCGATGCTCCTTTATCCCTTGTACCGACTCCCGGTACTCAAGGCCTTTTATTCCTACGCGCCCATCAGCATGCACCCCAAACCGGCGTGGCGTCGGCTCGACACGTTCGACTGCTATTCGCCCCGGTATCAACACACGTATACCTACCATGAGGTCTTCCGCTGGTTCAAAGACCATGGCCTTACGGATATCGATGTCCTTGAGGTGCCGGTGAGCGTGAAAGGCTCCAGACCCATTCCTCCCGGATCGAGGTCCCACCTCTGATGTGCGGCATCTCCGGCATCTGGAATTTCGACGGCGCACCTGTCGAGCAGTCGGCGGTCCTGACTATGCAAGACACGCTCCGGCATCGCGGCCCGGACGGAGAGGGTACGTACGTCAAGGAGAACGTGGGTCTTGGGCATCGCCGCCTGAGCATCATCGATATCGCCGGTGGCAAACAGCCGATTTCGAACGAGGATGGCTCGGTGTGGATCGTCTACAACGGCGAAATCTACAACTTTCTCGAGCTGCGGGCCGAGCTCGAGGCAAAGGGCCATTCCTTCAGGACCGCGAGTGACACAGAGGTTATCGTCCACTTATACGAGGAGTTGGGGCCGAAGTGCGTCCAACGGCTCATGGGGATGTTCGCCTTTGGCCTCTGGGACTCGAAGAAGCAACTGATGCTCTTGGCGCGGGACAGGCTGGGGCTCAAGCCCCTGTACTACCTGCTCGACGATGCACGGGTGCTGTTTGCTTCGGAGCTCAAGGGGATCATGGCCGCCCGGGGCGTAGACCGAACCCTCGACCTGGAGGCTCTGGACGCCTATCTCACCCTGGACCACATTCCATCTCCGCGGACGATCTATCGAAACGTGAAGAAGCTGCCCCCGGCCCATATCCTCGTTCTCGAACGGGGCCGCTCTCGAATCGAACGGTACTGGCAGCTCGACATGGCGACCCTTCAGGACAACGCACCTAGCCGGAGCGCCGACGAATGGTCCGAAGGCCTCGAGTTCCTGTTGCGCCAGTCGGTGCGACGGCGCCTGCTCGGGGATGTTCCTATCGGGTTACTCCTTAGCGGAGGGGTCGACTCCAGCGCGGTGGCTGCTCTGATGGCTCAAGAATCAGAGCAGCCCGTCAAAAGCTTTTCGATCGGGACGACGGCCGATGATTTCAACGAGCTACCGTATGCCCGCATGGTGGCGCAACGCCTCGGTACCGAGCATCACGAATTCATCGTCGAGCCCGACGCGGTGGGGATCTTGCCGGGGCTGGTAGCGGCTTACGACGAGCCCTTCGCGGACTCCTCGGCCGTCCCGACCTACTACGTGGCAAAGATGGCCAGTCAGCACGTCAAAGTGTGCCTGGCCGGCGACGGCGGCGACGAGCTTTTCGCCGGCTACCCGTGGTACCAGTCCCTGTCCCTCGAACCGCGGTTTGGCGGGGTTCCCAGGCGTCTGCGGCAGCCGTTGTTGGGATCGCTCCGTAAGATCTGGCCGGAAGAGTGGAGAGGAGCGGACCGCCTGTTCGATCTCACACGACGAGATCGCGCCGAGCGATACGCCGCGACCAAGCGGCGCTTTTCGGTTCGAGAACGAAGCCGAATCCTCACCCCATCGCTTCGACAAGCCTTCGGAGGCCTGGACGAAAGCGGAGGCCTCCTTGCCTTCGCTCGCGAAGCCGCCTCCCTCGACAATGTTAGCGCCATGCAGTACACGGACTTGATGAGCTACCTGCCCGAAGACCTGCTCGTCAAAGTGGACAGAGCGAGCATGCTGCATGGACTGGAAGTGCGTCTGCCTCTCCTCGACCATGAATTTGTGGAGTTTGCCGCAACGGTGCCCAGTCATCTCAAGCTGAACAACGGCGAGAGCAAACACATTCTCAAGCGCCTGATTTCGCGCTGGGTCCCGCGCGAAGCCATCTACAGAGAGAAGAAGGGGTTCGGTATCCCGCTCGAGCATTGGTTCCGCGGCGAGTTGCTACCCTTTACCCAGGAAATCCTGCTGGATGATCGGACGCGACGCCGGGGTTTCCTGCAGGTGGATTCGGTGGCGACCCTGCTGGAGAAGCATCGCTCAGGGCAGACCAATCCGTTGGTAACCACCCATCAGATTTGGAACATGCTCGTTCTGGAGATCTGGTGTCGAAGGTTCCTGGACCAGCCTGCTTCTCCGGGGTCGGGCTCTTGATTGTTGCAGTCGTCACCTGGGACGCTTGATGGAAGTCATCCGGGCTCGTGCGATGGAGACGGCGTGAGTCAGCCCCTCGTGAGCATCGTCATTGCGGCATATAACGCCAGGGCATGGCTTGGCGAAGCCATCGACAGCGCCCTGGCCCAGACCTACGGCAACTGCGAGGTGCTGGTCGTCGACGACGGCTCGACCGACGGCACAGGGGAATGGTTGGCTGAGCGTTACGGCTCCGACCAGGTCCGATACCTGTGGAAGGAAAACGGCGGCTTGGCCAGCGCCCGCAATCGGGCTCTTGCCCATGCAAGGGGCGAGTACATCCAGTTTCTCGACGCCGACGACATCATCCTACCCGAGAAGGTGGCAACCCACGTCGACGCCCTCCTGCGGCTCCCCGAATATGGGGTCGCGTATTGTCACAGCCTGTGTTTCCATGATGGCTCCCCCAACGAGACCTTCGACTGGTGGGGTCGTGATCTCTACCGCTCCGGCGACGTCTTCGCCAGCATGATCGACACCGGATACATCCTGACCCACGCGACGCTCACACGCCGAAAGTGGATCGACGCCGTGGGGCCCTTCGACGAGTCGCTGCCGAGCTGTGTGGACTGGGACTTCTGGCTGCGGGTGGCTCGTTGCGGCGCTCAGTTCTACCTGTCCGAAGGGCCGCCTATGGCGCTCTATCGCCTCCGGCCCGACACCATGTCCAGTCGCCGGGTCGCGCACGCCCTGGCCGGGCTTCGAGTCTTGGAAAAGGTGGCTGACTCAAGCTCGACTCGGGAGGAACGCGAGCGTCTTGGCGTACGCGCCGCGAGAGGCCGGTGGCGCTTCTCCCTTGGCCGAGCCCTCGTGGAAGCAGGAGACCCATTGAGCGGCTGGCGGCAGATGGCCCGGTCCCTATTGGACGATCGGCGAAACCTTCGCTACAAGCTCGTATACATGCTTGGCGCGCCGCTCCTGGGCCACCAGCGGACACTGGGCGTTCTTGCCCTGGGGCGGCGACTCATTGGCGGAGCGCGGGGGGCTGCCGCCGCCGGGGAGGCATGACCTCGGCCGGTCGCTGACGGCCTCATCATGTGTGGTATTGCTGGAGTCCTGGGCGCCGCCGACGAAGCCGCAGTCGCTCGCATGATCGAGGCCATGGCCCATCGAGGCCCCGACGACGTTGGCGTCTATGTCGACCGCGAGGGTGGGGTAGCCCTCGGTCACCGGCGCCTTTCGATTATCGACCTCTCGTCGGCGGGCCATCAGCCAATGTCCGGGGCGGAAGGGCGGCACCACATCGTGTACAACGGCGAGGTGTACAACTTTGCGGAACTGAGGGCCGAGCTCACCGCCAAAGGGCACCGTTTTCGATCCAACTCGGACACCGAGGTCCTCCTCGCTGCTTATGCCTCAAGGGGCGCTTTGTGTCTCGATCGTCTACGCGGCATGTTCGCCTTTGCGGTCTGGGACAAAGATGAGAAAGAGCTGTTCCTGGCAAGAGACAGGTTCGGTATCAAGCCACTCTATTGGGCCGAATCCAATGGTCGCGTGGTGTTCGCGTCAGAGCTTAAAGGGATGCTTGCCAGTGGTCTCATCTCGAGACAACTGGACGCTGAAGCCGTGTCGCAATACCTCTCTCTTGGGTCCGTGCAGGCTCCGCGCACGATCCTCGCCAATGTGTCGGCGATCCTGCCGGGACACTACCTTCGGATAAAGAATGGGCGCAAAGAGCAGGTCCGATACTGGGACCTCCCGCGGCTCTCGGAAAACAATGGAGATGCCATACCCGCCGACCTCCCCGAGGTCGAAGAGGAGTTGCGGCGTCTGCTCGAAGAGTCCATCCGTCTGCACATGATCGCGGACGTACCCGTGGGGGCGTTCCTCAGCGGTGGGGTCGACTCTACGGCGGTGGTTAGTCTGATGAGTCGGGCGCTCAACCGCCCGCTGAAGACCTTCTCGGTTGGGTTCCGCGATGCCTACAAACCCTGGAATGACCTCCCCTACGCCGAAGAGGTGGCACAACGCTTCGACACCGAACACCAGGAGGTGATCGTCACTGGAGAGGATGTCGCCACGGAGTTCGAGCCGTTCATTCAGGCTATCGACCAACCGAGCAGCGACGGCATCAATACGTACTTCGTCTCCAAATTCACCCGGCAGAGCGTCACCGTTGCGCTTTCCGGCCTCGGGGGCGACGAGCTCTTCGCTGGTTATCCCCATTTTCGCAGGCTGCAGATCGCGGAGCGTTTCCACTTCCCGGGAGACCCCATGATCAAGTCCGGCCTGAGGTTTCTGAGTCACTTCGGGCCAGGAAGAGTGCGTAAGGCGGCCGAGCTACTGGGGGCCCGAGACTTCGCGGCTCGCTATGCCGCCACACGGAGGATGTACCAGGATGATGAGAAGCGGCGCCTTCTCTCGCCAGAGCTACGTGGTGAGGCGGGCGGAGACGGACTAGCCGACCTCTATGGACCGTACGTCCGCCCGGAGCTGGACGTCGTCGCGAGGACGACCTACCTGGAAACAGGGACCTACATGGCCAATACTCTGTTGCGCGACACCGACGCAACTAGCATGAGCCAGGCCCTGGAAGTACGGGTACCCTTGCTGGACCACGTACTAGCCGAATTCGCATTCCGCTTGAAGCCGCGCATGAAGCTCGACCGAGGCCGGTCTAAAGTGGCCTTCGTTGGCGCGTTACGGGATGTGCTCCCAGAGAGCGTTGTGAATCGGCCGAAGCGAGGCTTCGAGATTCCCATTGGACATTGGTTACCCGGTCCGCTGTGGCCCACGGTGAGAGAAGTGCTAACTTCTGCGGAAACGCGACGGCTGTTCTCCGGTACCGGCGTGGCGAGCCTGCTGGCGCAAGCCGGAGAACCTCGGGCGTCGTATGCGAAGGTATGGGCCCCGCTCGTTCTGGCCGCCTGGGCGCAGCGGCATCGGTGCGTTCCATGAGCAGCCGCGAGACGGCCAAGGCCCGTCCTTCGGCCGATCATGCCGCTGCCAGCGGGAGAAAACGTGTTGCTATCGTGACCCTTCACCCACGACACGGCGGCGGGATTCTTTCGATGATGCAATGGGGGTACGAGCTGTTCCGGAAGCTCGGCTATGATCCCGTACTCCACTTCCTATCCGACCAGCCTCCCGACAACCTCTCGTGGCGGCGCCTGAATTTCCGGGCGAGGACCTCCCGGACCACCTGGCTGGGCATGAACGCCGTTCGGATCGGCATGCGGCACAGCTTCATCGAATACGGGAACTATCGTTTCAATCTGGACCTATGGAAGCGAGCGCTGGAAGGTTTCGACTTGTACTTTGCCATTACCGGCGGCGCCCATCACGCGCTGCCTCTGGCGCTGCTCGACAAACCCTTTGGCATGTGGGTGGCGACAGCGCATTCGGACGACGTCGAGTCCAGACTCAGATCCAAGTCCCTTGTCCCCGGCTGGCTCCGTCGGTACGAGACGAAATCGTTGGAGCGGGATGAGGCTCGGGTCATGGCCAAGGCCAAACAGATACTAGCGCTCAGCGAACACACTCGAGAAAAGCTTGCCAAAGTTTATCCGCCGGCCCGAGATCGAATGCTGATTGCGCCCTTTCCCGTCGACATCGAACGATTCCGCCCTGGGGAACGCTCGAAAGAGTCCGGCGA
Source organism: Dehalococcoidia bacterium (assembly GCA_965248515.1). Lineage (GTDB taxonomy): Bacteria > Chloroflexota > Dehalococcoidia > SHYB01 > SHYB01 > CBDFJU01. The sequence goes on from CBDFJU010000001.1 coordinate 308,961, forward strand.
CTACATCATGGCGGTGGGCCGTTTCTCCGACGCGCGAAAGAACATCGAACTCCTGATCCGCGCTTTTGATCTCGTGGCTCGGAGGCATCCGGACCTGGAGTTGTGGTTGGCTGGAGAACCGCCCGAGCCGCGGTTCCGTCAACTTGGCGAAGACCTCGGCCTGGGGAACCGCATCAGATACCTGGGAGAAATGGCCCCGAGAACAGTTGGTGCCGCTATACCAGGGTGCGAAGGTCGTGGCCCTGTCTTCCTGGCAAGAGGGGTTGGGAATCGCCGTCCTGGAGTCAATGGCATGTGGAACGCCCGTGATCAGTACTCGGTGCGGAGGTCCGGAAGACATCATCCGAGAAGGGGAAGACGGGTTCCTGGTGCCGCTGAGCGACGCGAGGGCGCTGGCCGAAAAGCTGGTGGTGGTCTTGGATGACGATGCGCTCCGGAGCAAGATGGGTGAGAGGGCAAGAGCACGCGTCGTCGACAAGTTCTCCCGCGCCGCCGTTACAAACGTATTCCTGGACTGCATTGAGGCGTTAGATGGCGATCTGGTCCCCCACTAGCCGGGTGCGAGAGGTTCCGAATGCCGTCCGGCTCGCAGCGATCGTCGGACTTGGTCTTGCTGCGATTGCCTGGCTCCACAAGTCGGCGGAGGGAGGAGCCGACCGCCCTGCCGCCGCTCTGCTGGTACCTTTCGCCATGCTCGCAGCGGCGATTATTCGCCAGCCGCTTGTGGGCCTCTACGCCTACTTTTCTGTCTTGCTGCTCACGCCTTACTGGGTACGGGCGACCAACTTTCCGCTGTTCAACTCGCCCACCGATATTGTTGGCCTCACTACGCTCGGGGCCGCGATTGCCTATGTCGCCCTGCGCAGCAAGAAGATCCCCGGAAGCCGCGTCTTGCTTCCCTGGATCTTGGTTGTCCTGGTGCTCGCCACGCATACGCTGTTCCAGCACGGTCCCGATTCGGACCTTCTGTTGTATCGGTTCCTGCGGGGGTCGTTTCCCCTAATCCTCATCCTCGTGTTGGTTGACAGGCCCGCTCAAGTGCGCGGCGTGTTCGTGGCCGGAATGGTAGCGGTAGTGCTGTTGGCGCTACTCTATACGCCCTTCCTGATTGCCCACAGGATAAATCCCCTTTTCGAGACGATCGCTCCACCCCGAGAAAGCCTGCTTCTAGCATCCTACGACGTGGCTTTCGATGACACTTTCGTGAACGATCTTGGGATTCGAGGCGTTCTCCCCGCGTGGGTCGTCGCCATTGCGACGCCGGTCATGTTCAGTCTCGCCTTGGCATGGCCTTCGGGGCGGCAGCGTTTCCGTTTCGGGCTCGTCCTGGCGCTGTTCTTCCTCATGTTGTTTTTGTCGGACGTATTCCTTGCCAATGCTGGGGCGTTACTCGGGATGGGTGTCGCCGTTGTGTTACTTCGGAAACGAATTAGCGCCCGACGGCTCGCCTGGGTGGCTGGCATTGTGGCCATCGTCTTGGCAGTCTCTCCCGGGCTGGAGGTCATCAGCGGCGGCGTGACCCAGGGGGTCGCGGAGTTCGAGAGCGGCACTGGTAGGTGGGGTGACCTGCAGGGAGGGTACAGACTCTTCCTGACCTCGCCCTGGACGGGGATCGGGGGCTACCACGGTACCTTTTTTCGACCAGACGGCCTGTACCTGCCCGGCCATAGCTTCTTTGTGGACTGGACCTACAAATTCGGCATCTTCTTCCTGATCCCGATGGTGGCACTTGTCGCCGTCGTGGCCTTCGAGCTTCGTTGGCTGCTGCGAAAGAATCTGTCGCCGAAAACGAGAAGCCTGGCGGTCGGTTTTGCCGGCGCTTTCGTCGCGACGATGTTCCTGTCCATCCTCAACCCAGGGTTGGGCTCAATATTGCCCGACACCGTCTTCTGGCTCTTTATTGGGATAGTCGTTACATGGACGCGCTGGCTGAGGCGCTCTCCGGAAGCGCAGCTTTGGTAAAGTCGGAGGTGGGCTGACATTGTCTGCAAATCTGGTAGAAGCTCAGGGCTTGAGTATCGTTGTGCCCTGTTTCAACGAGGAGCAAGGCATAGGCGAGTTCCTCGAGGAGCTTGAAGGGGGCATGGCGTCGATCGGAGTCCCCTACGAAATCATCGTCGTGGATGATGGGTCGACCGACGGTACGACGGAGGTCGTCCTGCGGCACGACGTGCGCGTCGTAGAGCATCCGTTCAACCGAGGCTATGGGGCTGCCGTCAAGACCGGGATTCGCCAGTCCAGATACGATTTCGTCTGCATCATCGACGGGGACAACACGTATCCGGTCAAAGAAATCCCGCGTCTTATGGAGTACGCCGCAAGTCACGACATGGTCGTTGGGGCCAGAGTTGGACCCAACGTCGCCGTGCCCTGGATCAGAAAGCCAGCCAAGTGGGCGCTCAACGCCCTTGCAAACTTCTTGACTGGCTTCAGGATCCCCGACCTGAACTCGGGCCTCCGGGTAATGCGCAGGGATGTTATGCTCGACTTTCTCGCCCTGTGCCCCAACGGATTTTCCTTCACGACCACCAGCACGATTGCGCTGTTGACGAACGACTATCTGGTACGTTTCGTCCCCATCGACTATCTTCCCCGCACCGGCAAATCGAAGATCCATCCAATCAAGGATACGGTCAACTTCTTTGGCCTCGTCCTGCGCACGGTCACCTACTTTGCGCCGCTCAAAGTGTTCATCCCGTTGAGCCTTGCCCTCCTGGTCACAGGAGTCGGCCTCCTGTTCTATCGTGCATTCGTTTCCACCGGCCTCACCGTCACGATCGTGGTGATCTTTCTGGCGGCGTTACAACTGGCGGCCGTTGGGCTCTTGGCGGACATGATCGACAAACGAATCGTTCCGGCCAGGAGGTTTGATGACCGCCGAAAAAACGAATAGCCAGGCTGACGGCCCCCCGTCTTTGCGGGACGTTTACGCGCAGAAAGCCCTCTCGCAGATTCCCCGCCTCCTGACGCTGCAGGACCGCAACCCGCTGTCCCCTTCCTACGGTTCCTTTCATCGTCGTTACTGGCTCGATAAGACGGACGACTTTCCCGACGCTCTTCCGCAATTTGGAGTCCAGACTCTGGCACTCGTGTATGCGAACGACTTCCCTCGCAACCCGTACTACCGTCGCGCGAAGGTCCGGGACTGGGCCATTGCCGGAATGGACTTCTGGACCCGGATCCAGCACAAAGACGGAGCTTTCGACGAGTTCTACCCCTACGAAAGAGGATGGGCTGGGCCCACGGCGTTCACTACCTATGCTGTAGCCGAGGCGTACCGTATTCTCAAAGACGAGATCCCCGAAGACGTGACGGAGCGGGTTCTGCGTGCGGTGCACCTTGCCGCCCGGTCGATCGGACGCGGCCGCGAGGCGGGGGGCATTCTGGCCAACCACCATGCCGTGGCTGCGTTGGCCGTGTGGAAGACGTATGAGCTTTTGGGCGACCCTGAGCTGCGCCAGGGGTTCGACCACGTTTGGCGGCTTTTCATGCGGTATCACAACGGGGATGAAGGCTGGTCGCTTGAGTACGATGGCCCGGATCCCGGCTACCTTTCCGCGACCGTCTCGTTCCTTGGGAAGGTCTACCAGACAAACCAAGACCCAAGCATTCTTGCTGTGCTCAAGCAGTCCGTTGAATTCTGCAGCTACTTCGCTTACCCGAACGGGTCGTATGGAGGGATCGTCGGGAGTCGGAGCACGCTGCACTTCTATCCCCACGGGTTCGAGGTCTTGGCCGGCCAGATTCCGTTGGCGGCGGCGGTCGCCGATCAGGCGTTGCGGGGGCTGTCGGAGGGCAGATTGGTACCGCCGGAGATCATGGCGGACCGATACATGGTCTACCGTATTCCGGAGCTGTTGCAGGCGTACCTCGACTATCAACCTCGACCTAGTCCTCTCCCCACCTTGCCGCATCAACAAGAGTCCCTCCAGCGCTACTTTCCGAAAGCGGGAGTCTACGTGGCGGCACAGGGCCGTCATTATGCTGTTGCCAACCTCGCAAAAGGTGGCGTGACCAAGATATTTGATCGGAAGGAAGGGAAATTGATCGTCAGCGACGGGGGCATCATTGGTCGTCTCCGCGGCGGCCGTGCCGTGACGTCGCAATGGATCAGTGAGGGACAGGAACGCCGCGTGCGGGATGATGGTTGGGATGTCTCCGGGTCGATGGTAGAGGTCCCCGCTCACAAATACTTCACACCGATCAAGACCATCATCTTCCGCGCCGTGCTTCTCATGATTGGCTGGAGCCCTCGCCTATCCCATCTCATGAAGGGCAGCATCCGGAAGAAACTAATGCTGGGGGCGAAGCCCGCGCCGGTGCGTTTCCGCCGCGGTTTTACGTTGGGCGCCGCCGAAGCCAAGTTCGTGGATGAAATCCATGTGACGGGGGCCGTCCGCTGCACCGAGATGTCCGTCGGCGACGATTTTTCAGTGAGGTACGTTCCTCAATCGAGGTACTTCCAACGAGAGGAGTTGGATACGTCTCGGTACCGGCTCTCGCCAGACGATCTCGAACTGCTGGCCCAGAGTCGGAGCGTGAAGATAACGAGGACGATGCGGTTGGATAGCGATGTTCCGGTCGGACTGACGGTTGAAGCAGTTGCGCCGCACAAAGGGTCGGATTCTCAGGCCGTGCACCACGAGTCCCGCTCGAGCGAGGTCTATGGGATCGACTACTACCATGGCCGAAAGGCCGGTCGTCAACTCAAGTATCGGCTCGGTCGCCGCACCAGGGAAGTGGAGTCCGCTGTGCGACGGCACGCCGGTCCATCTCCCGACGTGATCCTCGACGTCGGCACCGCCGACGGCTTGATGCTCGCCAAGCTACGGGAGACCTTCGGGGCCACGAGACCTATTGGCCTGGACCTCAGTCGGGATCTGCTCCGAGCCGAGGCGAAGCAGGGCCTTTCCAGGATTCAGGGAGACGCGCTCTCGCTTCCGGTCAGGTCGGACCGGGTCGACGTGGTCGTGGCCACCGCCGTCATCGAGCACGTGCCCGACGCTGATCGGATGTTGAAGGAGTGCCACCGGGTCCTGCGAGCCGGCGGGCTGTTGGTGGTCACGACGCCGGACCCGTTGCTGGAACGCGTCTCGAGCTCCGTCGGCCTTCTCAAGGAGGCGCAGCACCAGAGCACGTACACGCTGAAGGCCATGGCTAAAATGATGGAATCCTGCGGGTTCGAAGTCCTGCAGTCGTATAAGTTCATGCTCTCGCCTGTCGGCCTGCCGGGCGAGCTGCCTCTCGAGCGGGCGCTCAGATGGGTGCGTCTTGACCTGTTGATGGCAAATCAGCTCCTCGTGGCCCGGAAGCCCTAGGGGTGGATACCGAACGCGAAGCCTGGGAGGCTCCCGGCAAGCGACGTGACCCCTCCCACCCAGCCGTAGCGGCCTTCGCGGTACCAAAGGTGGCGTTCATCCAGAAGACGCTGGCCTTGAGGACGCCCCCAGCGATCCTCGACGTCGGCTGCGGCAACGGTTACTTCACGCACTTCCTGTCGCAGTGGGGCCTCACGGTGGGTGTCGACTTTTCCAAAAAGATGCTGGGGCTGAACCCGGGCGAGCGCCTTGTGCAAGGAGCGACAGACCGGCTCCCGTTTCCCAGCGATTCGTTCGACCTGGTTGTGTGCTCCAATCTGTTGCACCATCTCGAAAGCCCCGTAGCGGCAGTGACGGAGATGAAGCGAGTCAGTCGCCGCTACGTCGCCCTGATCGAGCCGAACCGCTACAACCCGCTCATGCTGCTGTTGGGGATTCTCAAGCGCAATGAGCGCAGAACGCTGCGGTTCACGTCTTCATACCTGCGGGAGATCACAAAAGCATCTGGGTTGTCGGTGATCGCCACCGAGACCCGGGGACTGGTGACCTCGAACCGCATGCCGGGCTGGCTTGTACCGGTCCTCTCTCGGCTCGAGGTTGCGAATCCACTTTCAGCCTATGTGTCGCTTGTTGGGGAGAAGGGGCAAGGGGTCGTCTGAGCCGACGCTCCGCTCCCTCTACGAATGGACACTGAGGAACGCCGCCTGGTGGCCGGACCTTCCGGACCGGCCTCGTGATGGACAAGGACAGCGTCTCCAACGCCAGGCTGGCGGGATACCGGAGGGGGCTTGCGCGCAGCCTTCGGGCAGCGTGGGCGCTCCAGCCCGTCCGGGCAGGTCTCCTCATTGGCCTGTCGGCGCTCATCCTGTATCTCTTGCTTCGACAGATCGACGCCGCCGTCGTCTGGGGGCTCTTGAAGGCGTCGCCGAAAGGACATCTCGTTTGGGTTGGGCTTCTCGCCCTCGTGTTTCCCATTACGGCCGCTTTGCGATGGCAGTTGATCTTGCGGAGCACTGGCTACCGAGTGGCGTTCCGCCGCAGCCTGGTCATCGTGGTTGGACTCTTCCCTGCGAGCGCCCTCTCTCCCGCAAGGGCCGGCGATCTGCTTCGGGTGCATAGCCTGCGCGGAGAATTAAGACCTGCGGTGGTTGCCGGGTCGGTGTTGGCCGAGCGAGCCTTGAACATCCTGGTCCTAGGTGTCTTGGCGTTCGGGGGAGGGTTGTGGTTCGGAGAGCAGTTGATCGTAGGAGTATCCGCCGCAGTGATCGCGATGGTGGCTGGATCCCTGCTGCTGGTGCGCCTCGAATACCGCCTGCCCGTCGGGGACCGCCTCAAGGGCGTCATCCGGGACCTGATGACTTCCATGCGCCTCCTTGGGGAGAGCAGAGTTCGCCTCGGGTTGGTCCTTTTACTGACTGGAGTGCACTGGAGCATCGCCATCGTACAGACACGGATCCTGTTCGATGCCGTTGGGGCCAGCGTGGGAATCGGATTCGTCGCCGCGGCACTACCCATCGCTCTCTTTGCGGGGCTCGTGCCGGTGACAGTCGGCGGGATGGGGACCCGAGACTCGGCGTTCGTCGTGTTGTTCGCTCCAGTGACGGAGTCGGCGCAGGCCCTGACCGTATCACTATTGTATTCATTCTTTGCCGTGTGGCTGCTGGCGATCTTGGGCATCCCTTTCATCCGCCGAGCGCTTAACCCCTGGGAGCGTGGAGCCACCTGGAAAGACGATTGAACGTCCCATCGGGGCCCGCAGAGGGCCACGAATTATGGGCCTTGTGGACCGCCGACGGGTCGTGAGACAGCGCCTGCTCAGCGCTGCCATCGTCTCATGGGTCCTGGCGATCGCAATCTTCTATCTGTTGCAGTACGTGGAGCCCGCCTGTGAATTCCTGGGCAACCCCTTCGATCTATGCCCTCCCTGATCATAGCGTTCATTCTCGTGGCGGTCTTGGCCGGCCTCGGTCGTCGTTTGCTCCGGGCTGCTGGATTCAGCTTCCCGAACCCGTACGAGGAGACGGTGTATTCCGGTGGGTTAGGGCTGGGTCTGGCATCCCTTGTGACCCTGTTCTTGGGGCTCGCCGGGCTCCTGGAGCGACCCGTTTTCATCGGACTGTTCGCGCTGACTGCCGTGGTCGCCGGTCGGGACAGCCTTGCCTTGCTCCGCGGCTTGGGACGAAGCTTGATGCGGGCAGCGCGCTCGAGGCCCTCTCGTGTGGAATGGGGGCTCGTCGGGATCTCGGCTGTCCTGTTGCTGCTCGACCTGGTCGGGGCGCTGGCGCCTCCCAATGCCATCGATTCGCTTATCTACCACATGGCGGTGCCGAAACAGTACGTCGACTCCAATCGGGTTTTCGAGATTCCCTACAACATCCACTCGTACCTGCCGTTCAATATGGAGATGCTGTACTCTGTTGGGCTGCTTCTGTACAACGACGTAGTGGCGAAACTGTTCCACTTCTTCAGCGGCATCCTGATCGTCCTCGCAATCCTGGGGCTGGGCATTCGATACTTCAACCGGACCACGGCTCTATTCGCCGCGACCATCTTCCTCTCGCTGCCGCTGACGACGCTCCTCATCACGACGGCCCACACCGACCTTGGCGCGACGCTCTTCTTCACCCTGTCCCTCTTCGCGCTCATGACCTATTTCCAACGCCGGGAGGCTCGCTGGGCGTTGCTAGCGGGCGTGTTCGCGGGACTCACCGTTGGGACAAAGCTGCAGCCCGCGTTCTTCGTCGCTGCGCTCAGCGCCTTCTATTTGGGCAAGCTCGTTTTCGAAAGCCAGTGGCGCACGAGGCGCGAGTATCTTCACTGGGGGATTTTCATCGCCGCGATCGTGCTAATCGGATCGCCCTGGTTTGTAAAGAACCTCGTCTATACAGGCAACCCAGTGTTCCCCCACCTGTACTCGGTTTTCGGAGGCGACAACTGGAGTCCCGAGTTGGCGTCGAGCCTCTCCACCCTTCTGTCTTCGAAGGCGCCTGGGTACGATGTCGTGACATTCCTGAAAAGCCCCTGGAGGTTGACGGTGGATTCGGCCAGCCTCGGCGACCTCGGGTTCTTCTTCCTGGCCTTTCTCCCCTTCGCGTTTCTCTTGCGGGAGCGGCGCCATTTCGTAATGAATATCGCTCTCATCGGAGGCATCTACTACGGCCTCTGGTTCGCCTTCCTGTTCCAGCGCCACCGACATTGGATCGAGCTCGCGCCGGCGCTGGCCATCGTGGTCGCCGCCGTCTTATTGACGTTAGTACGGGCCGGTTGGTTGGACCGATGGGCCAAGAGGGTTCTGTACGTTACGGTCGTTGGAGGCCTGGTAGCGGGCATCGGCATAACGGCCGCCTACAATTCGAAATTCTTCCCGGTCACCTTCGGCGTGGAAAGCCGAGATGAGTTCCTGGTCGAAAACGGATACATCTACGAGCCCTATGTGTACGCGGCCGAGAATCTCCCCTCGACCGCCAAGATCCTTGCCTATAACGTCTGGGATATGAACTATTATCTTGATACGGCCTTCGTCATCGGCAACCCCCTGATTCAGGGATACGTCGACTATGGACCGATGGAGACTGGTGAGGACCTGCTGGCCAGACTGGAAGAGCTCGGCGTTACGCATCTGTTCCTCCGTGGCGATCCGCCCGGAGATGTCGTCCTCCCCGAGCTCTCGGATGACCCGACGGAGAGATCGATAGACCTGTACACTGAAATGGCGTCGAAATACGCAGTCGAGATCGAGCGTTTCACCGGCGTAATGATAGAGTCCAGGACGTTGGACAAGAATCGTTCCCCCTATTCGCTGGGTCTCTACGAACTGATCTTCCCAGCTGACCGGGAGCAGGGCGCCAGGTCAGCTGGCGGCAAGTCGCTGCTCGACGTTGCCGCGGGTGCCAGGGACGCCGTCGCTCCAAGGAGCAAAACGTCCTGAACGTTCTTGGTGTCCAAATAGGCCATGACAGCTCTGCGGCGGTCGTCGTCGATGGGCGCATCTTGGCGGACGTCGCGGAGGAGCGGTTCGTCCGCACCAAGCATTATGCGGGGCTGCCCCTGGCGTCGATCGAGTACTGTCTGTCCGCCTCGGGACTGGGGATCGAGGACATTGACGTGGTGGCGGTGCCTTCGAGGGGCTCGGTCCCGGCTCTTAACCACGTTTTCGATCTGAGTGGCGCACAGGCGGAGAAGCCGGGCGCGACCGGCCGGGTCGTCCAGCAGGCAAGGAGGGCGATGCGCTACGGAGTTCAGAAGCCGCCCCTCTATATGCGCACGTTTCCCGCGAGCCCTCGCACCGAGATCGTTCACGTAGAGCACCATCTGGCCCACGCGGCGTCCGCCTACTACACCAGCGGGAGGAGGGAACGCCAACTGATCGTCACCGTCGACGGCGCTGGCGACGGCCGTTGCTGCTGCATCTGGAGGGGCGAGAACGGCAAGATCGAGCCGCTGATGAAGTTTGGGACCGAAGCGTCCCTCGGCTGGTTCTACAGCAATGTGACGGAGGCCCTTGGCTGGTGGCACGGCGATGGTGAGGGGAAGACCATGGGCCTCGCTCCGTACGGCGAGGCCAGCCGTGCCGCGGGCGCGCTCGATCGTTTCTATCCGAAGTTTAAGGGGGGCGAGCTGGTGGAACCCCACAAGTTCGGCCAGCCCTACTTTTGGAACGAGGGTGGCGCGATTCAGTGGCATTTCGATGAGGCCAACGAAATCCAGGCCTTGTTGGAGCGGCACGGGCGGGAACACGTGGCCAGCGAGGCGCAACGAATACTGGAAGAACAGGTCTTGGAGTTGGTTCTACCCTGGCTGAGTCGGGAAGGAGTACGTCATCTCTCCTGCTCCGGCGGGGTGTTCCTCAACGTAAAGCTCAACCAGCGGATTTGGGAACAGGCCGATCTCGATCTCCACTACATCTACCCCAACGCTGGGGACGGAGGACTGGCTGCGGGGGCCGCGCTCTATGCCTATTACCAGGCTTTTCCCGAGGCCCCGATTCATCGCCTGGACCACGTGTACCTCGGTCCCGAGTACTCCGACGACGAGATCAAGGGGATCTTGGATCAGCGCGACTTGCCTTACCGAATCTCCGAGGACGTCGCACACGATACCGCCGGCCTGCTGGCGGATGGGAAGATCGTCGGCTGGGTGCAAGGAAGACTCGAGAGCGGTCCTCGAGCGCTCGGAGGACGCTCGATTCTCATGAGCGCGGCCCGGGCGGAGAATAAGGACGTTATCAACGAGCGCGTCAAATTCAGGGAGCCGTTCCGGCCATTCTGCCCATCGATGCCCGCCGAGAGGGCCAGCGAGTACCTCGCCAACGTTCGCAGCGAGCCATTTATGATCACGTCCTTCGATGCCCAGGAAGCCAAGCGTGACAAGATACCCGCGGTGGTGCACGTCGACGGCACCGTCCGGCCCCAGACGCTGGACCGGGAGTGCAATCCGCTTTATTGGGACTTGATAAACCTGTTTGGCGAGCTAACCGGTGAGTACGTGCTCCTCAACACGTCCCTCAACATCAAGGGACAGCCGATGATTTGCCACCCTCGTGAAGCCATCCAGTGCTTCTACGACTCGGGGATCGACGCTCTGGTGATGGGAAGCTTCATCCTGACCAAGCGTTCGAACGCTTGAGCGAACGCCGCGCCTACCGTTCCCTCCGGACTTTGAGAAAGTTGTCGAACCCGAACCTGCAGAAGGAGATTGCCAGCTTTTGGGAGGGTAACCCTTGCGGAGCTGCCCCGCATCAACTTCGTCACCCCGCGTTGTCCGGCATCGAGCTGTACACGGAAGAGTTCTACCAGCGGATGACCCACTTGCGGTACTCGGAACACCCGTACATTCCCAACGCCTTCGAGTTCAGACTCCATGGGGGCGAGAAGACGCTGGAAGTCGGATGTGGGCTCGGCACCGATTTGTGCGAGTTCGCCAAGAACGAAGCGGACGTGGTCGGGGTAGACTTCACCAAGATCGCGGTCCAAACGACGCGTCACAGACTGGACGTCCTGGGGCTGACCGGAGAGGTCCTCAAAGCCGACGCAACACGGCTCCCCTTCGACGACGCGTCTTTCGACTTTGTCTACTCGAACGGCGTGCTGCATCACATACCTGACATGGCCGGTGCGATCTCAGAGATTCGGCGAGTCTTGAGGCCAGATGGCAGGGCGATCGTGATGCTTTACAATCTCCACTCGCTCCACTTCTATTGGTGGGTGTTGGGGGTGCAAGGGCTAGCTCGACTCGGGTTTTTCAAGTTCAGGAGCGTTTCCCGGCTGATCTCGGAGTCCACCGATGGGGCGGGGAATCCGGTGTCCCATATGTACAGTCGAAGGGCGATCAAACGATTGTTCAAAGTTTTCTCGGAAGTGGACATCCAGACCTTTCACGTCGCTCACGGCCTACTTATGCCGAAAATCGGGAAGCGTGTGTCAAGGACATCGCTGCCGCGCCCGCTGATCTGGCTGTTGACCCTCTTGGAGAAGCGGCTAGGGTTTCATCACGTCGTGAAACTCACAAGATGACTTTGAAACAAAGCCGGCGAGGCACAGACGTCCTTATGACAAAATCAGGATGATTCGCGATCGACGGGTAACACGGCGGCGGTGATGAAGTACCTAGATCTTCTTTACGGAGAACACGGGTTCAGACGGTTTTCTGCCTCGAGGCTGTGTGGTTCATTTCAGAGCGCTAGATTCAAGGTCGAGTTCCTGGCTGGACTGGGCGGCCTGCCCACCTTTGCAGTCCATCTCCTCTTCATAACAATGCCTCTGCGTCTGATCCGGAAAGACCTCAGGGAATTGTTCCCCCGGGTATACGCTTCCGTACTGACTTGGGGTGTCTATCTCGATCGTTTTCTGCCTTGGCCTAACCATGGCTTGGTGATTGTTGCACGGAAATCCGGTTGACACGGGCCAATTCGGCGTCTGATCACGTTGTGAAACTCACGCGATGACCTTGGGGCAACAACGGAAGCACAACGTCCTTTACGTCCATCACGGGAAAGGGATTGAGGGTGGGGCGCCGCTGAGCCTCCTCTACCTCGTGGAACGCGTCGATCGGTCGCGCTTCGAACCGACCGTGATCTGCGTCCGTGACAGCAACGTGGTGGAGCACTTCAACGCGAACGGCATTCCGACGGTTGCCGTAAAAGGGATAGAGGACTTCAACCACACGACGGCCGGCTGGTACCCTCTGTATAGCCCCTTCGGCCTCTTGCGCCTCCTTCGAAGGTTGGTATTCCTCCTGCCCTCGGCCCTGAAGACCAAGGCCTGGATACGAGCCCACGACATCGACCTCGTGCACCTGAACTCCCTGTCCCTCTCGCCATCGGCCATTGGGGCCAAGCTGGCGGGGGTCCCCGTGGTGTGGCATATCCGGGAGGCGGTCCATCAGGGACACCTGGGTCTCCGAAAACGGCTCATCCGGTGGGCAGTCAATACCTTCGCCGACGAGGCGATCTACATCTGCGAAGACAACCGAACGCGCCTGGGGGCGGACGGTCGGGCCGCCGTGATCTACAACTTCGTCGATTTCCGGCGGTTCGACCCTGGGTTGTCCGGTCAAACCGTGCGGCAGGAGCTCGGCCTCGCCGCCGCCGACCGGGTGGTGCTGATGCTCGGGGGTATAGCGAAGATCAAAGGCTCCCTGGAGCTTGTGGAGGCCATGTCGCACGTCGCTAAACGGATCCCCAACGCGCGCTGCATCGTGTCAGGCTGCCTGCCCTCGCCTGGGTGGGCCGGCTCGTGGCCGGTTCGCCTGGGGCGGACCCTGGGCTTCAGACGGTACACGGAGCGCGTCTACCACCTGGTGCAAAAGGCGGGCCTTATCGACCACATTCGGTTTCTGCCGTTTCGCCACGATGTGCCACAGCTGATCGCTGCGTCCGACGTCGTCGTATTTCCCTCCACACAGCCCCACTTTGCCCGGCCCGTCATCGAGGCGGGCGCCATGTCCAAGCCGGTGGTGGCATCCCGCATCGGGGGCGTGGAGGAGGTCGTGGAGGACGGCGTTACCGGACTGCTTGTTGCACCGGCCGACCCGGCGGCCCTGGGCGACGCCATCGTCCGCGTGCTGGCGGACCCGGACCGGGCCGAAGAGATGGGACGGCAAGGGTATACGACGGCACGGCGTCGCTTCGACGCCGACGTCAATGCCCGCCAGACCGTCGCGTGCTATGACGCGATACTGGCCGAGCGCGCTGGGTCGCAGGTCGTGGGCGTGGAAGCGCCATGAAAATTCTGCTGTCCACTTTCTGTCTCACCGAGATCAACGGGACCTACTTCCGCGCGCACTATCTCGGGCGGGAGCTGGCGAAGCGGTCTCACGATGTCACACTGGCCGCCATCTCCCCGACGTCCCGATTTCGCACCCTGGAAAGCGCCGAAGCTGGCATGAGGATCATTCAATTCCCCAACTTCATGCATAAACTCATCTTCCACCACGGCAATGGCCCCCTGGACATCGCAGCGAGGGTACGGCTGCTCATGCGGGAAGACTTCGACGTGGTCCATGGTTTCGAATACTATGCCAACGTCATGGCGCCCATCATGTTGACCAAGCGACTGAAGGACTACGTGTACGTCTCGGACTGGTGCGACTGGTTCAGCAAGGGCATGGCGCTGAAGGGACGGCGGTTCTCGTGGTGCAAGCCCGCCATCAAGCTGGTGGGGATGCTGGAGGAGCAGGCGAGGCTACGAGCGGATGGTGTGACGGTTATCAGCCATGAGCTGGAGGCCAAGGTCCAGTCGATGCGGGTATCGTCCGACCGGGTGATGCGGCTTCCCGGTGGAGCGCCGTCGGACCTGATCGTGCCGCTGGATAGGACGAAGGCCCGGGAAGAGCTCGGGTTTCCCCGCGATGCCTCGATCGCGGCCTTCGCGGGCAACTACCAGGCGGACGTAGATATCTTCCTGAAGGCCTTCGCCGCCGTCGCGGCCAAGCGCCCCGGTTGCCTTATGGTGTTGCTCGGGTCGCGGCCGAGTGGGGAGCTCGCTGCCCTGATCAGCCAGCTGGGGCTGGATGACCGTGTGGTGCGGCCCGGCTTTGTCTCCACCAGTGCGTTGGGCCAGTACCTTGCTTCGTCCGACATCTGCCTGTTGCCGATGAGAGACAACGACGACAATCGCAGCCGCTGGCCCAACAAGATCGGAGACTACATGGCCGCTGGGCGTCCGATCGTCGCAAGTCGGGTCGGTGATGTGGTCGACGTCATGACGCGCCACGAGATCGGGTTTCTGGTCGAAAACGACCCTGCAGAGGTGGCGGACCGGATCGAATGGATATTCGGCCATCCGGTCGAGGCCGCGGCCATGGGCGATAACGGTCGGGCGCTCGCCGAGCGAGAGTATTCGTGGGCAAGTTTGGCTGGCAAGGTCGAATCGTTCTATCATTCCCTTTCGTGACGCGCACCCGGACAACGTAGGCAAAAGAAACGCCGAGGCATCGAGGAGACCTCTGAGTATGAACGTCCTGGTCACAGGCAGCAGCGGGCTGGTGGGGTCGGAGGCCGTCGAGTACTTCGATCGCCAGGGGCACCGCGTTTGGGGCATCGACAACAATATGCGGCGCGAGTTCTTCGGTCCCGACGGCGATACGACGTGGAACCGGGAGCGCCTGTTGGAGATCGCCCGGTCGTTCACCCCCGTCGACGCCGATGTTCGAGACAGCCTTCGAGTATTCGATTTGTTTCGAGAACATCCCTTCGATCTCGTTGTCCACTGCGCCGCCCAACCGTCCCACGACAAAGCGCGCGAGATACCCGTCATCGATTTCGAGGTCAACGCGCTGGGTACCCTCAACCTTCTTGAGGCGCTTCGGGAGACCAACACCGACGGGGTCTTCGCACTGCTGAGCACCAACAAGGTCTACGGCGACGCTCCCAATGAGATACCCCTCAAGGAGATGGCCACGAGATGGGAATATAGCCGCCCTAAAGATTACGACGGGGTTGACGAGAGTTGCAGGATAGACCAATCGTTGCACTCGTTGTTTGGGGCGTCCAAGGTCGCCGCCGACGTAATGGCCCAGGAGTATGGACGCTCCTTCGGTATGAACGTGGGCATCTTTCGCGCCGGATGCATCACAGGGCCGCGCCACTCGGGAGTGAAGCTGCATGGGTTCCTTTCCCACCTGGTGAAGGTCGCGGTGTCGGAACAGGACTACACCATCCTCGGTTACAAGGGCAAGCAAGTCCGAGACCAGATACATAGCTTCGATATCGTTCGTGCCGTCGATGAGTTCGCTCGAGCTCCCAAGAGGGGAGCGGTCTACAACATCGGTGGGGGACGATCGAACAGCGCCTCGGTGCTTGAGTCCATTGGCCTGGTTGAGCAGGCAGTTGGCCGAAAGGTCAACTGGGCCTACGATGACAACAATCGGTTAGGGGACCACATCTGCTATATCACGGATCTGGGCAAGCTGCGGCGCGACTACCCTTCGTGGACGGTCACTCGTAGTCTGAGTGACATCGTGCACGAAATCGCCGAAGAAGAGCTTTCCCAAGCCGGCGCCCCTCGCTGACCTTGGCAAGGCTGATGAAGGTTGTCGTAAACGGGTTGTCGGCTCGGACCGGCGGCGGCGTGACCTACCTGAACCGTCTCCTGACCCACCTCGGCCGGATGAACGCTGGCGTCGAGTATCTCGTGCTGGTGACAACTGAGAACCGGGACAAGATCGTTGGTACGGGCCTTCCGGGGTGTCAGCTGGCAGAGGTCAACGTTCGCAACCTTGGACACCGTCTGCTGTACGAGCAATTGGCTCTCCCGCAGCGGCTCAAGGCCTGGGGAGCGGACCTCTGCTACGCTCCCGCGGAGATCACGCCGTTCCTTTCCCCCTGCCCGGTCGTCCTCGGCATCCAAAACCCGAATCCGTACTACTCGTCGCCATCCTCGTGGTCTGTCTACCACCGCGTCCGGTTCTTGGCCCTGCGGGTGCTCGGTTGGCTGTCGGCCAGAAAAGCGTCGAAGGTGATCTTCGTCTCCGAGACGGCGCGGCGGCACATCTCGCCCCGTCTGGGAATCGACCCCGCCAAAACGCATGCCGTCCACCATGGCGTCGACCTGGACCAATTCGGTCCGGGAAGGCGTCCGTCCGGCCAGCCGGATAGGGACGGCCCGGATTCGAGCCGTGACTATATCTTGACCGTGTCCGACCTGCTTCCACACAAGAACTTTCCAACCCTTCTGCGGGGATACGCCGCCCTGGACCCGGCTTTGCGAAGGGAATATCGGCTCCTGATCGTCGGACACGGTCCATCCTCCCAACGGATAGCACTGGCCGGCCTCTCGGAATCACTCGGGATACGAGCCGACGTTACCTTCGCCGGCGAGATGGCGCATCACGACCTGCCGTCGGTATTCGCCGGGGCGGCGGCTTTCGTGCTGCCGTCATACCTCGAGACCTTCGGCATCACCCTGGTCGAAGCCATGGTCTCCGGTGTGCCCGTCGTCGCCGCCGACGCGTCCGCTATCCCGGAGGTGCTGGGCGGCGCCGGCCTCCTGTTCGACCCCCACGACCCGGCGGCCCTGGCGGCGTGCCTGACGCGAGTGTTGACAGACCGGGGGTGTCGGGAAGAGCTCGTCGCGAAGGGATCGGCTCGGGCGGCGTCCTTTTCCTGGAAGGCCACCGCGGAAGCGACGCTCGCGATCTTCAAGGCGGCAACCTCGGCGTCACGTCCTCGCGGGGACATCGCCTAGGCTTACCCGCCAGCGGCATGTAATGAAAGTCCTCCTCCTCACCAACGCGTATCCCCCTATGATCAACTCGGCCGCGCGTCTCTACTCCGAGTTGGCGGAAACGCTGCGGGTGTGGGGGCACCATGCGACGGTAATAACGAGCCAACCGAAGCGATACCTGGCTCAGGATGATCCCGCTTCCACTTCTGGACCGCCTCGGCGCGAGGAGTTGAACGGGGTCGACGTCCATCGGGTCCCTGCCTTGCGGGTCATGTGGGGCGTTCCGTTGCTCAGGGGCTTCGAGCAATTCCTCACCGCGCTGACCTACCTCCTCGCCGGCCTCTTCTTGCGTCCCCGGCAAGCGGTGATCGTCTACTCTCCCCCCCTTCCGCTCGGTATCTCCGCATACATCCTCTCGAGGCTGTGGCGAGCCCAGTGCATCTTGAACGTCCAGGACCTTTACCCCAAGACCGCCGTGGACCTGGGCCTCCTGCGAAACGGTCTGCTCGTCGCTGTCGCCAACGGGATAGAGAGTTTTCTCTATCGCCACGTCGATTCCATTGTGGTGCACTCCCCGTCTTACCGAGATCATGTTGCCGCCCGAGGTGGGGACCCCTCCAAGGTGCACCTGATCTCCAACTGGGAAGACCTCGAAGCCTTCACGCCGGGGAAGGGTGGGGATGGTTTCCGTGAGGATCTTGGCATCGAGGGTGCGTTCCTCGTCGTGCACGCGGGGGTCATGGGCTTCGCTCAGGGCCTGTATCAGGTGGTCGAAGCGGCGGTCCACCTGCGGGAGTACAGGGATATCGTGTTCCTGCTCGTCGGTGACGGGGCCATGCGCGGAGGACTCGAGAGGCAGGCACAGGATGCCGGGAACGTCGGCGTCCGCTTCCTCGGGCTCCGGCCTTCGAGCGACTACCAGCGGATCCTTGCCGCGGCCGACGTCTGTCTGGTGTCGCTGCACAAGCAGCTGCGTTCGCCGGGAATACCAGGGAAACTGCAGAGCATCATGGCGGCGGGGAAGGCAACCATCTGTTGTTTGAGACGGGACAGCGACCCCGCCCATATGGTGGAAGAGGCCAGCTGTGGGCTCACGGTAGAGGCCGGTGAGCCGGAAGCGCTTGCGGAAGCGGTGTTGCGACTTTACCGTGACCGGGAGCTCTGCGAAACGATGGGACGTCAAGGACGCGGCTACGCGGAGGAGCACTTTCGGCGCGAGGTGGCCGTTCGAAGGTATGAGGCGCTGCTGGCGCGGCCCGGAGCCAAGTGACCACGATGCGGTACGAGAGCTTCAAACGATCGCTTGACCTGGCGATCCTGGTCGTGGCCCATGTGGCGCTGTTGCCCCTGTGGGCCCTTCTCTGGGCGTCCATCCCCCTGCTCATCTGGCTCGATGACCGGGGACCGGTCTTCTACCGCCAGTCGAGGGTCGGCCGCTATGGGAAGGAGTTTACCGTCCTCAAGTTCCGTACCATGATCCCCGACGCGGACAAGCACGGAGATCCCTGGACGGTAGAGAACGATCCTCGGGTCACCCGCTTCGGCCGGATATTGCGTCGGACGGCCTTGGACGAACTCCCGGAGCTCCTCAACATCCTGAAGGGGGACATGAGCTTCGTGGGCCCCAGAGCCATCCAGATCGGAGAACAGCGGCTACTGGAGCGCAAGATACCCGGATTCGCCGACCGGCTTGCCGTCCGACCGGGGCTCACCGGGCTGGCACAAGTCTACAACCTGACCGACGACGGTTGGGAGAAACTCCGCCATGACCGCGATTACATCGCGCGTATGAGCCTTCGTCTCGATTTGTGGCTGTTGGCGTTCTCGGTGTTGAATACGCTCGCCACCAGATGGGACCGGCGCTCCGGGAAGTCGTCGGTCCAGGGCACGGACAGCCCCCGGAAGGCTGGAGACTAGCAAGCTCAACGTGCGGACGTAGGTCGGAAGACGTCCGATCTTCCGCCGTCTCCAGAAAGAGCGCCTGTCGGAACGGGCGCTCTTTCGACTATAATTGTGGAGCAAGGCTTTCCCCTCCTGCCGCCGCCCACGCTGAATCGAATGTGAACGCATGACATCACCGCGAGCCACAGAGAAGGTCGTGATCACCGGAGGCGCCGGATTCATCGGCGCCAATGCAGCGGCGACCTTCCTGAAGCAGAGGCGCAGCGTTGTCGTGTTCGATAACCGCGCCCGGCATGGAGCCGACGACAATCTCCGGTGGCTCGAGGGTCATGGTCCCTTCGAGCTCGTGACTGGAGACATCCGTCGCGCCGACGACGTCCGAGGGCTTCTCTCCCGACATCGTGACGCCGATGTGGTATTGCACCTCGCCGCCCAGGTCGCCGTGACCCATTCCGTGGCCGACCCAAGAACGGATTTCCAGATCAACGCCGCGGGGACCGTCAACCTGCTGGAGGCGGTACGAAAGTACGCCCCGGACGCGGTTGTTCTGTACGCCTCGACCAACAAGGTCTACGGCGGTATGGAGGACCTCTCCATTACCGAGCAAGCTGGCAGCTACGCGTACGCCGACCTGCCAGGTGGCGTACCTGAGGAAAGGCCCCTCGATTTCCACTCGCCTTACGGTTGCTCCAAAGGGGCGGCGGACCAGTACGTCCGCGACTACGCGCGCATCTATGGTCTGAAGACGGTCAGCTTGCGGCAGTCCTGCATCTACGGCCCGCGCCAGTTCGGCGTCGAGGACCAGGGGTGGGTCGCCTGGTTCACCATCGCTGCCGTGGGCGGCAAGCCCCTGACCATCTTTGGCGACGGCAAACAGGTCCGTGACGTGCTCTTCATCGACGATCTCGTGCGGGCTTTCGATCTGGCGGCCCGGAACATCGCCAGCACGGCCGGGCAGGTCTACAACATCGGGGGCGGCCCGGCGAACGTCATGTCGCTGCTGGACCTGATTGGCGACCTCGAAGAGCTGCTGGGCCGCCCGATCCCCTATGCTTTCGGCGATTGGCGGCCCGGCGATCAGAGGGTCTACGTTAGCAACATCGAGAAAGCGCGTCGCGATTTCGGCTGGGCGCCGAAGGTCTCGGCCCGGCAAGGAGTCGAGCGACTGGTGGCGTGGGTGCAAGAACACCAGGCCCTGTTCACCAAGTAGCGGGTCGGACAGCTGGCTCGCCGTCCCCCTGCCCATGTCGTATCCTTCACCGGAGCAGGCAGGTCACTTCACCCCGTTTTCCGGTTCGAGCTCCCGGTTGATGGGGTCGAGTGGACAGGCAAACAGAACAGATCCTGGCTGACGCCGACAGGCGCATGGGCGGGAATTCGATCAGATCTACTAAACCCTAGCAGATCGTCATGAAGAAAGCGCTGATCACCGGTATCACGGGCCAGGACGGATTGTATCTGGCCGAGCTGCTTGTCTCCAAGGGCTATGAGGTCCACGGCCTGATTCGTCGCGCGAGCGTCTTGAACACCGCCCGTCTCGATCAGCTGTACCAGGACCCTCACGAACCCGGCGTCCGGCTCTTCTTGCATTACGGGGACCTTGCGAACTCGGAACAGTTGACCGACTTCGTGTACAACGTCAAACCGTACGAGGTCTACCACCTTGGGGCGTAAAGCCACGTTCGAGTGAGCTTCGACATGCCCGAGTACACGGGGGACATCGTCGGCATCGGGACGACTCGAGTCCTCGAAGCGATACGTCGAAGCGGTATCAAGACCCGGTTCGGGTTCCGCGCTACGACGAAGCTCGACGACGGTCTTAACGAGACGATTCGCTGGTTCGAAGGTCATCGACCCGAGGCCACTCGGGCAAGCTGATATGCGTGTCGTAGCCGGCCGGCAACTACGGCATCTGCGGGCCGATGAACCTGTTATAGGTTGTCCTGGCTAGCTGGTATACCCGGTTCTTCGAACCCAGACGGGCGCGTATGGCCTGACCGACTCGGCTCCGAATACTGTGCCGAAGGTAGTCGCCGACTGCGCGCTTGCGATACGCCTGAAAGTACTTCGCCAGCTCATTCGCAGACTTCGCCCCGCCGTTGTCGGCATATTTGGCAACGTAGGGAGTGAAGTCCGGGTAAAGCGACGGTTGATCCCATTTCCCCACAAATGTCGTCTTCATGAAGTTACCGATGAGCAGGTCATCGAATACCTCGAGCTTGACAGCTCGCATCAAAGAGGTTTTGGGCACTTCGAATATGATCCCTTTTTGGAATTTACGCTCTCGGAGCTCGATGACGTTGTCTTCGCCACCGACCCGTACGTTGATGAAATCGAGGGCGCTCGGGAGGTGCGAGATGGTACGGAAGTAGTCTTTCAGCACCCTCATGTCGTGACTCTCCGCCCTCTGGGACCAATCGTCTTTGAACATCTTCGGATCGAGTGGAGCCTCGGTACTTCGGGCGGGATTGATCGAGTCAAAACGCCGCCTCGTCACGTCGTAGCTGATGAAGGCCGGTAGCAACTCGCTGCGGCTCGATTCAAAGCCCACGTTATGGGCCTCGGGCGGCGTTGTGTACTCGTTAGCCCAAACGCTGTCCGTCCTCTGGTACCGGTGCATGGAGCTAAACGGGACGACATGGGTCACCCCATACGCTTCGGCCACCTCGGCAACAGTAGGTCCGACCGGCCGCTTCAACCCCGCCTCCGGTTCGATCCGGGCGCCCTCCTCGTCAAAAAGGTTGATCATGTCCGCGTCGCCATATCCAAAGAGCTTGAGGAGAAAGCTTTGCCGATAACCGCTAATCGTCTTCCGCACAAAGCGTCCCCAACTCCTGTCACTCGCATCGTTGAGATTGACGATCAGGGTGCCGTCGACGTCGACAAGTAGGATACTGTCTTGGAAATAGTCCGCGATGGTCAGGACATGTATTCTGGGAGACAGACGAGTCCAAACCCGGTCCTTCAGGACCGTCACGTTCAAACCGGATTCCCCTAGCTCTCGCGCGATCCTGCCGCCGACATGATCTGCAAGAAGGATCTTCTTATCGGATAGGTTCTTGAGCGATCGCATGCTCAGATGGTCGGGATGGCCGTGCGAGATCCAAATATATTCACTTTGCCTGATGGCCTCCATTTGGGCATCAGGAATCTCGTACGCCAAGCCCCAACTGCCGAAGTATGCGCTGCCTGTGATCCACGGGTCAGTTACCAGAACCGGCTCGTTATCGCGACAGATCAGCGTCGCATTACCGATGGTTTCGAACCCGACGTCCATCAGGTCCTCCGCGGCTGGGCTCTCCACAGCCCGACGTTAGCCACATTATAGTTGTCACCGATGGAGGGCAGCCAGACAACCTCACGATGAAGGTGTGCTCCGCGGGTCGGCAACCTTCGGAGGCGGGGGCCGACGCAACGACCTACCAGGACGGCTGGTCGTCGAGGAGCGGCTCCAAGGGCAAACCCGGAAAGCGCTGGCGCACCTGGAACACGACGTCGAGATCTGGAACACCCTGAGCCGCGGCTGGGCCATGTCTGCGTGGTACGGGGCGACCGGAGACTGGGGTTTTCCATGGAGGGACCGACCCGCGCTTCCAGTCGCTGGCTATCGGCTGGTAGGCCGGGCCATGGAGCGGGGGACGGGATTCGAACCCGCGACATCCTGCTTGGAAGGCAGGAACTCTACCGCTGAGTTACCCCCGCTGGCGGGCCGTCAAATTGTAGCATAGGGCCTCTTCGACCTCCCCTGAAGAGGCCCTTTCCTTGACCTCCGCTACGGGAGTCGATACCCTTGACGCCGCTGACGGACGACAACGAGATCGGGGGCATCGCATGGACCTGGAGTTGAAGGGCAGAGTCGCGGTTGTGACCGGCGGCAGCAGAGGGATCGGCCGTGTCGTCGCGGAAGAGCTGGCCCTCGAGGGCGCCGACGTCGCGATCTGCGCCCGCACCAGGGACACCCTCGAAGCGACCGCGAGCGAACTCGCCAGGTCCACTGGCCGTCGCGTCGTGCCCATCGTCGCCGACACGAGCGATACGCCTTCCGTCGACGCCATGGTCGCAACGGTGATCGAGACTTTTGGCCGGCTGGACATCCTGGTGAACAACGCCGGCCAGCCCGGCGGACTGGCCCACGGTCCGCTCGCGACGGTCACCGACGAGGCGATGCAGACGGACCTCAACACCAAGTTCATCGGTTACCTCCGTTGCGCCCGGGCCGCCGCGCCCCACATGGTCAAGGGAGGCTACGGGCGGATCATCAACGTTGCCGGCCAATCGGCGAGGATGCCGGGAACGTACAGTACCGGGACGCGGAACATCGCCATCGCGCACATGACGAAGACGCTGGCCGACGAGCTGGGTCCTTCCGGCGTCAACGTGACCTGCCTCCATCCCGGCGCCACCTTGACCGAGTACATCCAGGAGCAGATCGAGACGAGGGCGCGGAACGAGGGGAAGTCGGTCTCGGATGTCGAGAAGGAGATGGCTAGTATCAACGCCATCAAGCGCATCGTCACGGGACGCGAGGTCGCCCACGTCATCGCGTTCCTGGCGTCACCGAAGTCTGCCTCAATCTCCGGCGAGGTCATCGGCGTCGGCGGCGGGTCCGGCCGAACGATACCGAGCTAGGGCCCCCCCCGCGAAGCGTGGCCCCCAGCTCGTTTTGAAGGCGCTGCAGCAGCTTCGCCTGCGTCTTCTCCGCCTCTTCGCCCGTCAACGTCCGGCCGGGAGATTGGTACACGATGTGATAGGCGAGGGACTTCTTTCCGCCCGGGACGTTCTCACCCTCGTAGACGTCGAAGAGGGTGACTTCGCGTACCAGGGGCGTGGCCTCGATGATCTCGGCGACCCGCTGGGACGGGATGCCGCTGTCGAGGACGAGCGCCATGTCGCGGACCACGCTCGGAAAGCGCGCAATCGGTCGGTATTCGTGTGTCCGCTCGGGGAGGGCCGACAGCAGGGCCTGAAGGTCGATCTCGAAATAGGCCACGGGCCGGCGCAGCAGATCGAAAGTCCGGCCGACACTCGGGTGAACCTCACCGACAACCCCGATGGAGACTTCGCCGACCAGAACCCTGGCGGCGCGACCCGGGTGGAAGAAGGCGTCCTGGGAAGGCTCGTAGCGCGCCGTGACGCCGAGGCGCTCGGTCAACGCCTCGAGGACCCCCTTGGCGTCGAAGAAGCCGAGCTCGCCGTCCACGGGCTGCCACGACGCCGCGCCCCTCGGTCCGGAGAGCAGCCCCGCGAGCGTCTCCCGCTCTTCGGGCAGGTCGCCCTCCCTCGGCAGGTAGGTCCTGCCGGACTCGAACAGACGCACGCCCTCGTCCTGGACTCGCTGATTGGCCGAAAGCGTTCGCAACAGCCCGCCGCGAAGACTGACCCGCAAGGCCTCCAGCTCCGCCGACATGGGGTGGAACACCCGTAGCGGCGATGCTCCGTCGATGAGGACGGCCGACGCATCGGTTTCAGCCGTCAGTGAGTAGTTCACGGCCTCGTTCATCCCCACCGTCGCCAGGATGTCCCTGGCGGCTTCCTTGAGCTCGAGCAGCGGCTCGGGCTCGAAGGCGGGTAGCTCTCCGACGCCGCCGGCCATCGGGACCCAGTCGTAGCCCTTGATGCGGACGATCTCCTCGATCAGGTCCTCCTCGATGGCGATGTCCACGCGCCAGTACGGAACGACGACGCTCAACCCGCCCGCCGCCGCCGTGCTCTCGAAGCCAAGCGGGTGGAGTACTGAAGTCATCTCGTCGATCGAGACGCCGATCCCCAGAACCTGCTCGGTCCGGGACGTCGTCAGCCGGACTGCGGGCCGGTCCTGCTTTCCGGGGAAGACGTCGGCTACACTCTTCGCCGCGGTCCCGCCTGCGATCTCCACCAGGAGTTGCGTGGCGCGACGGGCCGCCGGTAGGGGGAGTTCGCGGCTGAGCCCTTTGTCGAACCGGGTCGACGCCTCGCTGCGGAGCGTGAAATGCCGCGACGTCTGCCTAATGCTGATCGCATCGAACGCGGCCGACTCCAGCAAGACGTTGACCGTCGCCTCACTCACCTCGCTGTCGACACCTCCCATCACACCCGCTACGGCGACCGGGCGGGCTGCGTCGGCGATGATGAGCATTTCGGGAAGCAGCTTGCGTTTCTGGCCGTCGATCGTCGTCATCGTCTCGGCTTTGCCGGCGCGGCGAACGACGATCCGCCCGCCCGTTAGCCTGTCGTAGTCAAAGGCATGGAGAGGCTGGCCGTATTCCAGCATGACGAAATTCGTAATATCGACGACATTATTGATGGGCCGCATGCCCGCGGCGTTGAGCCTGTCCTGCAGCCAGCGCGGTGAGGGCCCGACCTTCACGCCCTTGATGACGGTCGCGATGTACCGGGGACACAGGTCGGGGTCGAGCACCTCGACGCTCGTGAGCGAATCGATGGGCTCGGCTTCCTCGAGGTAGCCGGCGTCGGGCTCGCGGACCGGCTTCCCGGTGAGCGCGCCCACCTCCCGCGCGATCCCCAGCACCGAGAGGCAATCGGGCCGGTTGGGCGTGACCGCGAAGTCGATCACGACGTCCCCCAGGTACGAGCTTAGCGGCGCTCCCAGCGGCGCGTCCTCGGCCAGGACGAGGATGCCTTCGTGCTCGTCCGAGAGCCCCAGCTCTCGCTCCGAGCAGACCATCCCCCGTGACTCGACGCCTCGGATCTTCGCGGCCTTCACCTTCGCCGTCTCTCCCGTATGGGCGTCGATCAACCGGGCGCCGACCTGGGCGAAGGCGATCTTCTGGCCCGCGGCCACGTTCGGGGCGCCGCAGACCACGGTGAGCTCGCCGTCGCCGGTCTCCACCGTCGCCAGCGACAGCCGGTCCGCGTCGGGGTGCTGCCCGACGGCCTTCACCAGCCCCACGATTACGTTCTCCCAACCCTCGCCGACGACCTCGACGCTCTCCGCCTCGACGCCGGCCAGCGTCAGCCGGTGGGCCAGCTCGTGCGGGTCCAGATCGACGTCGACGTAATCGCGCAGCCAGGACAGCGGGACTTTCATTTAAAACTGCCTCAGAAATCTCAAATCGTTCGAGTAAAAGAGGCGAATATCGTCGATGCCGTACTTCAGCATCGCGATGCGCTCCACGCCCACGCCGAAGGCGTAGCCGGTGTATTTCGCGGTGTCGATACCGACGCCCTCGAGGACCTTGGGGTGCACCATGCCGGCGCCAAGGATCTCGATCCATCCCGTCTGGCCGCAAACGCGGCAGCCCTTGCCCTGGCAGATGAAGCAGTCGATGGCCATCTCGGCGCCGGGCTCGACGAAGGGGAAGTAGTCGCAGCGGAACCGCACCTTCCGGTCGACGCCGAAGATGCGGCGGGCGAACTCGTAGAGCGTCCCCTTCAAGTCGGCGAGGGTGACGCCTTCGCCAACGGCGAGGCCTTCCACCTGGTGGAAATGCCACTCGTGGGTGGCATCGGTGGCCTCGTAACGATAGACCTTTCCCGGGACGATGATGCGGACCGGTGGCTTGTGCTGCTCCATGTAGCGCACTTGCATCGGCGACGTATGGGTCCGCATCAGCATCGGCCTCTGGCCGTCCTCGGTCTCGTAATCGATCCACAGGGTGTCCCACATGTCGCGGGCGGGGTGGCCCGGGGGAATGTTCAGCGCCTCGAAGTTGTAGTAGTCCCACTCCACCTCAGGCCCTTCCACGACGCGGAACCCCATGGCGACGAAGGCGTTCGTGATCTCGCGGATCATGCGGGTGGCGGGATGGAGGCGGCCTAGCGTCACAGGCCGGCCTGGCAGGGTCACGTCGATGCCATCGCGCTCGGCCAGGGCGGACGTGGCGGCATCCTGCAGCTCAGCCGCCTTCTCCTCCAGGCTCGACTCCAGCAGATCCTTGACCTCGTTGGCGAGGGCGCCGGCCTGTCGCCGGTCCTCAGGGGGCAGCGCACCGAGGCCGCGGAGGACCTGTGTCAGCGGTCCCTTGCGGCCCAGGTACATGACGCGCCAGTCGTCGAGCTGTTTCGGGGTCGAGACGCCGGCCAGCGCTTCAAGGGCGTTGGTCCGAAGCTCGGAGAGTTGATCGTGCACGTTGACTCGGGTACGGGCTTGGCCGACGGCCTGATGGAGGCCGTGCCAGCGCTAACAGAATAGCGAAGCCCCGAGGAGGCCGTCAACGGCGCCGGGCGCATGGGCAGATGAGGATTGGCCTTACTTCTGCTAGGATAACGGTATCAACCTCGGGAGGCGCGTCACGTCACAGGGCCTGTACTGCCCCAGCTGCGGCACTCCGCACGACGCTCTGGCGTCGTTCTGTCCCGCTTGTGGCCATGATCTCAAAGGCGCTCAAGAGGCTCCGGTGATCACCGACGAGTCCGGCGCCGCGGTCAGCACCACCTACGCGGGTTTCTGGAAACGCGTGGGCGCCTGGGTGATCGATGCGATCATCGTGACGATCGTTCAGTCCATCGTCTCGGTGATCATCATGGGCGGCCAATCGGGTGGCGCAGGCGCCACGGTGGCTGCCAACGTGGTTGGGTTCATGATTGGACTGGTCTACGGCGCCGGCATGGAGAGCTCATCGAAGCAAGCCACTCTGGGGAAGATGGCCCTGGGCATCGTTGTCACCGACATGAACGGGGGCAGGATCACCTTCATGAGGGCGACGGGCCGCTACCTCGCCAAGATCATCTCGGCGCTGATCCTGCTCATCGGCTACCTCATGGTCGCGTTCACGCGCCGCAAGCAAGGGCTGCACGACCTGATGGCCGGAACGCTGGTCGTGAACGGCAAGCGCTAGGCGGTCACTGGGCGAGGCGCCACTGGGTCAGCGTCACCTCGTTGTTGACGTCCTCGAACGCGACTTCGACCGCCATGCCGACTTCGATGTCGTCCAGGGGGACGTCGAGCAGGTTTCCCACGATGCGCACGTTCCCCGCGTCGGGCAGCTCCACCATCACCACGTTGTAGGGGACGAGGTCCCTGTATACCGCGCTCGGCGCGTGGTGGGCGATGATGTAGGAAAAGACTACGCCCTTGCCGCTGACGGGGTGCCATTCGTACTCGAAGGAATGGCAGGCGTGACACACCGGCATCGGCGGGTGTCGAAACGTCCCGCACGGCGTGCAGCGCTGGACGACCAGTCGGTGCTGCTTGACGTGGGCCCACCACTCACGGGTATCCCACTCATGGACATCGGGCAGCGGCGCGCCTTCGAGGTGCCGCACGGTTATCTCCTCAGGACCAGGTCGCTGCAGGGTGACACGCCCGGCCCGCCGGCTACCAGGCAGATCTCCGCGTTGGGGACCTGACATGTCGAGGTCCCGCGCATTTGGCGCACGCCTTCCACCACCAGCTCGAAGCCGTGGATGTACGCCTCCGCCAGGTTGCCGCCGCTCGTGTTTATCGGAAGCTCGCCCCCGATCTCGATCCGGCCCCCTTCTACGAAGGGCCCGCCTTCCCCGATGTCGCAGAAGCCGTGGTCCTCGAGCGACATAATCACCATGCCGGTGAAGTTTTCGTAAATCTGGGCCACGTCGATGTCCTTCGGCCCCACTCCGGCGCGGGCGTAGAGGTCGCTGGCAACTGAACGAAACGCCGCGGAAGGATACTCGGGCCAGTTGTGGGCCCAGGCGGAGCCGCGATAGCTGGCGCCCTGGGACGCGCCCATAATCGTGACCGGCTTCTGCTTCAGGTCGCTGGCGCGCTCCACCGTCGTCAGGATAACGGCACAGGCCCCATCCGTCTCCTGGCAGCAGTCGTAGAGTCGGTACGGGTCGACGATCATGCGCGAACTCTGGTGGTCGTCGAGGGTGATGGGACGCCCGTACATCACGGCTCGCGGGTTCGACTGGGCGTGCTTGTACGAGGCTACGGAGACCGCCCCCATCTGCCGGCTGGTCGTGCCGTACTCGTGCATGTGCCGGCGCGCCTGCATGGCGAAGGTCTGCGGCGGCGTCATCATGCCGTACGGGGCCATGAACGCGGCTTCGCCGCCCACCACCTCTCCGGCCCCGGCGCGGCCCTGGCCGAACCGCCCGAACTGACCCTGGGCCAGGGAACGGTATGCGACCACGTAGTTGGCCACGCCCGTAGCGACCGCCATCATCGCCATCATCGCTCCAGCGGGGGCGCCGCCTCCGCCTCCGCCCCAGTGAAGGCTCTCGTAACGAAGCTGCTTGATGCCAAGGGCCGCCGCGAGCGTCGCCGGCAGCTGCCGCTCGTTGGCGTAAGAGGCGAAGCCGTCGATCTCATCGACCGGGATCCCGGCGTCGTTGGCAGCGTTGATGATCGCTTCGAGGGCCAGCGCGAGTTCGCTCTTGTTCGCGCGGCCCCACCGAGTATATTCGGTCTCGCCGACACCGACGATGGCGACTTTGTCCCGAAGCTCCCAACCGCTCATGCTCGATCACTCCCAGGGGGCGATTCAGGCAACGATAGCCGAGGGCTATTCGGGTGTCAACAGGAGTCGCGACCCTTGGGCAGGGCCGTCAAGCGGGTAACGAGATCCGTTTGAGAAGATAGCGCCCCACGAACACTGGTGTGACGACGGCGAGGATGGCCAGCGCGGCTATTGGCAAGAGTCCGATTGCCAGCCCACCGTAGGGGATTCGAGAGATGAGCTTGCCCCGGACGGCACTCTCCGGAATCGGCGTGGGGTCGGTGAGGGCGTTATCGCCCTTGGTCACGAGTTCGAGTCTGTCGTTGACGACGCCTCTCTGGATCACGCGATGCAGAACGGGAGTCCCCACGTCGATCCCAAACTCGGTGCTGGGGACTTCGAACAGGATAACGTCGTTGAAGTCGATCTGACGAGGAGGCACTGACTTGAGGAGCACCAGATCGCCGGAGCGAAGGGACGGGTTCATGCTTGTCCCCTGGACGATTGCCAGGGGCTGCAGCGTCCCG
Source organism: Dehalococcoidia bacterium (assembly GCA_965248515.1). Classification (GTDB taxonomy): domain Bacteria; phylum Chloroflexota; class Dehalococcoidia; order SHYB01; family SHYB01; genus CBDFJU01. The sequence continues at coordinate 338,729 of CBDFJU010000001.1, forward strand.
GTGTAGCCGACGAGGCTCAGGTAGACCACCGCCCCGAGGGCAAGGAACACCGTAATGAGGGGCACCCGTCTTCGCGCCAGCGCTCGAACGCTCATGTATGCCTCGTCATTGCGACCGTCGTCGTGGCTATCGTACCCTGGGGAGGGCGAGCGCCGAACAGTGGCGACAACCAGAGGCGCGAGGGGCTGGCATGTAAGCTCACGGACCTCGGTAGCGCTGCACTCGTACGAACAGGAGGAGCATGCCCGCGATCAGCGGAATCAAGACCAGCCAGAGGAGAGAGCCCCGGAGGTCGTCGCGACTCGCGAGCAGGGTAATGATGACGATGGTCAGTGCGAGCAGCAAGAGCCCGTGCCCTGGAAGCGTGCAGCCGCAACCGACGGCCTGGGGCGGTCTCACGCCTCGTTCGGGCTGATCGTCGCTGGAGTCGGGTAACACTGGCCTCACCGAATATCCGACAAAAAGAAAGCGGGCCGCAGGCCCGCTTTCGACACCGGCTTCTTTGCGGAGGAGATTAGTTCTTGGCCTTCGGCTGCTCGATCATGTCGTAAATAACCCAGCCCTCTTTGCCTTCGTAGCGGACGTGCGCCCGCTGAGGAATCGAGCCGTACATGTCCATCTGCTCCTCGAACACCTCGACCTGGGTAGGCTCGGTGATCTTGTCGAGTACGACAGCACCCTCGATGGCGCTGGACGGATTGTCCCAGACCCGGACGACTCCTTCCCACTTCTCGAGGAGCGCCTTGGTGACCTTGGCGGCGTAGGGCTGCACAGTCCGGTTCTTGAACACCATTCTCCTCCGGGCCCACGGTCTCGGGCAGGGCGCATTGTACTACACCCGTAAGGTGCTCAGGCAGGAGGGGACTGCTGAGTGTGGAAGAGCTCGATGACGTCGGCTTCCTGGAACTCGGTAACGCCGTCGATGGCGATACCGCACTCGAGGCCGGCGGTGACCTCGCGGGCGTCGTCCTTGAAGCGTTTGAGGGAGGCGATAGAGCCGGTGGCGATGAGGTTGCCGGCGCGGAGGAGGCGGGCGGAGTCGGAGCGCAGGACGCGGCCGTCGGTGACGTAGCAGCCGGCGATCTTGGCGCGGCGGCCGACGGAGAAGACGGCGCGGACCTCGGCGTGGCCGCCGACGACCTCGGTGGTGACGGGGTCGAGGATGCCGAAGAGGGCGCGCTCGACGTCGTCGATGAGGGCATAGATGACGGAGTAGGAGCGGACGTCGATGGTGTTCTGCTGAGCGAGGGAGCGGGCGCCGGGCTCGGGCTCGGAGTTGAAGCCGACGATGAGGGCGCCGGAGGCGATGGCGAGGAGGATGTCGGAGTCGTTGATGGAGCCGGGAGCGGCGTGGAGGATGCGGACGCGGGCGCGCTCGGAGGAGAGGCGGTTGAGGGCGGAGGTGACGGCAGCGACGGAGCCCTGAACGTCGGTCTTGACGATCAGGGGGAACTCGCGGGCGGCGCCGTCGGTGGCGAGGACTTCGAGGATGGGGGCGCGGGCGACGTGCGAGGGCTTGAGCTCGCGCTCACGGAGGCGCTGGGCGAGGAAGTCGCGGGCGGAGCGGTCGTCGGGGAAGGCGACGACGGGGTCGCCGGGAGCGGGGAGCTCGGTGAGGCCGAGGACGGCGGTGGGCTGGGCGGGCTGGGCGAGCTGAAGGCGGTGGCCCTGATGGTCGAGGAGGGCCTTGACGCGACCGAAGGCGTCGCCGGCGACGAGCGAGTCGCCGAGGCGGAGCGTGCCGTTCTGAACGAGGATAGTGGCGAGGGGGCCGCGAGAGCGGTCGACGTGGGCCTCGATAACGACGCCGGCGGCGAGGCGGTCGGGGTTGGCCTTGAGCTCGGCGACCTCGGCGACGACGAGGATGTTGTCGAGAAGGGCATCGATGCCCTCGCCGGCCTTGGCGGAGACGGGGACCGTGATGACCTCGCCACCGAAGTCCTCGGCGATGAGACCGTGCTCGGTGAGCTGGGTCTTGATACGGTCGGGGTTGGCGCCGGGGAGATCGACCTTGTTGATGGCGACGATGATGGGGACGTTGGCGGCCTTGGCGTGGTCGATGGCCTCGATGGTCTGGGGCATGACGCCGTCATCGGCGGCGACGACGAGGACGGCGATGTCGGCGCCGTGAGCGCCGCGGGCGCGCATGGCGGTGAAGGCGGCATGGCCTGGGGTGTCGAGGAAGGTGATGGGCTGGTCGCGGAGGGTGACCTGATAGGCGCCGATGTGCTGGGTGATGCCGCCGGCCTCGCCCTCGGCGACCTTGGCCTGGCGGATAGCGTCGAGCAGCGTGGTCTTGCCGTGGTCGACGTGGCCGAGGATGGTGACGATGGGGGGCCGGACCTGGAGCGCGCCGTTCTCGGCCGCGTCGGTCTCGAGGGCGCGGTGATGCAGGGCCTGGAGGTCCAGGGGCTCGGCCTCGGCCTCGCGACGGGGGCCGTAGCCGAAGTCGTTGGCGATGAGCGCGGCGGTATCGAAGTCGATGACCTGGGTGAGCGAGGCCATGACGCCGTTGCGCATGAGCTGCTTGATGACCTCGACGGCGGGGAAGCCGAGGCGGAGGACCAGGTCCTGGACGGTGAGGGTGGTGGGAAGCTGGATGGGGGTGCCGGGGATAACCTCGGGGGCCGTCTCCACCGGCCCGGCGACGCGAGTGGAGCGGCGCTTGCGGCGACCACTGGGTGGGTGCCAACCGGGAGGCCGGCGGCCACGGCGAGGGCTCATAGGGGGCTACTCCTGGGTGGGCTCGGCGTCGTCGGGCTGGGTGTCGTACGAGACGGCGCCGCCCTTGCGACCCTTGCGGGAGGTATCGGGCTCGTCACGGCCACCCCGGCCACGACGGCGGCCGGAGCCGCGGCGAAGGTCGGAGATATCCTCGGCGAAGCGGAGGGCGGAGCGCTGCACGGTCTGGGGGACCTTCCAGGTGTCCTCGGAGGCGAGGGCCTCGGCGAGGGAAGGGGCCTCGGGCTCGGGGGCGGGCTCGGCGACGGGCTCGGGGGCCGGCTCCTCGAGATCGGCCAGGACGGGCTCGAGATCGGTCTCGGCGACGGGGGCCTCGACGGGCGTCTCCTCCACGACCGGTTCCTCGACAGCCTCGACAGGGGCCGCTGTTGCAGGGGCCTCGGCGGCGGCGCGCTCGGCGATCTCGGCGGGCGGCTCCTGGGCGCTGGAGGCCGGGGCCGCGGGGGCCAGGGGCTCCGCCGCGGCAACGGGAGCGGGCCGGGTGAGATCGAGACGCTCGGCCTCGGCCTCGGAAGAAGACTTGATGTCGATGCGCCAACCGCTGAGCTTGGCGGCGAGGCGGGCGTTCTGGCCCTCACGGCCGATGGCCAGCGAGAGATGGCGGTCGGGGACGATGACGATAGCGGTGCCGGCCTGGACGACGCCGTTGGCGGAGGGGGCCGGGGTGAGGACGTTCATGACCTGGGCAGGGCCGAGGGCGCGGGCGATGAAGACGGTGGGATCGGGGGACCACTCGACGACGTCGATCTTCTCGCCGTGGAGCTCGTTGACGATATTCTGGATGCGGATGCCGCGGAGGCCGACACAGGAGCCGACGGGGTCGACGCGGTCCTGTGTGGCGTGGACGGCGATCTTGGAGCGGAAGCCGGGCTCGCGGGCGATGGCCTTGATCTCGACGATGCCGTTATGGATCTCGGGGACCTCGAGCTCGAAGAGGCGGCGGAGCACATCCTTGTGGGTGCGGGAGACGACGACCTGGGGGCCTTTGGTCGTCTTGCCGACCTCGAGGATGAGGACCTTGAGACGCTGCGCGTTGCGATAGCGCTCGGTGGGGACCTGCTCCGAAAGCGGCATGATCGCCTCGGCGCGGCCGAGGTCGAGGATGACGTTGCGGGCCTCGAAGCGGGAGACGAGGGCGGAGAGGAGCTCGCCCTCCTTGTCGGAGTACTCGGCGAAAACGATCTCCCGCTCGGCCTCGCGGAGGCGCTGCATGACGACCTGCTTGGCCGTCTGGGCGGCGATGCGGCCGGCGTTGGCCGGGGTGACCTCTTCCTCGATCACGCCGCCGAGGTCGATGTCGGGGCGGATGGCGCGGGCCTGCTCCAGGGTGTACTGGGCGCCGGAGTCCTCGAGCTCCTCGTCGGGGACCACCGTGTGGCGGGCGAAGACATGGACGTCGCCGGTGGAGGGCGAGATGCGGACGGCGAGGTCGAAGTCGACGAGATGGTCCTTCTTGAAGGCGGAGATCAGGGCGGCCTCGACGGCGGAAAGGACCAGGTCGCGGGGGAGGTTGCGCTCGGCGGCAAGCTGCGTAATGGCAATCAGGAACTCACTCTTGGTCGCCACGACGCACCCCCTATTTTTGTCAAACGTCCCGTCGCCCGGCCTGTCCCCGGAAGGGCTCGCCGGCCCCGCCGCGTCAGGCCCCTGAAGCAAAGAAAGTGGGGGTTGCCCACTTCCTCACAACAGGACTATGTGGTGTCCCCGCCCAGGTGGCGGCCGACAGCCCAAGTATAGCAACTCCCCCTTCCCCTCGCAACACGTATCCGAACCCCCGCAGACCTCTGTCGCGACCCCGGAAGGACGAAACAGCAGTCGATATCGCCACCATGACCTAGGCAGTAATTTGCGGGAAAGATGCGTAGCAACCCCGTTGACTGGTCAGGTGCCCTGTGCTAATCTCACACAAACCCTGAGAAAGGTTTCCTGCTTTTCTACTCGAAAGGCAGCGCTTGGCCGTCGCCCTTTTACTCGCAGGCCTCCTGACCTACCTCTCCCTCGGTTGGGAGTCGAATTGGGCTGTGTTCGGGCAGACGACGGGCACCACCGGTACCACCGGCGCCGCTTCGACGTCGACACCGACACCGGTGCCCGACGTTGTTGTGCCTCCAAGTGTGGTGCCCCCAAGCCCGCCCCCTGTAGGCCTGCCCCCTCTCCGTCGCCGACCGACGTTCCGACGTTCGTCCTCGTTCCTGTCGTGGACCTCCCGTCTCAAATACCGATAACTACCGGAACAGGCGTAACGGATACCGGGCTGGTGATCGCACCTTCCGGGGCGCCGCTGATCATCACGGATGTGGGCGCCAGCTTCTCGCTCCCCGTCAACGTTCCAGCCGGGCTCACGGTGACATCATTCGAGGACCCGGTGACGGGTGTCAAAGTTGGCCTGGAGGCAGTGGCCGACCCGGACAATCCAGGGCAGACGGTTGTGCGATCAGTGGTCAGGGTCCCGGTCAAGGACAGCGCTGGCAAGACCCAGTTGACAATCAAAGCGACTCTGTCCGAACTCACCGGCACCGGCGCCGCGGCGAATGGACAGGTCGAGCGGCTGCAAGTCGAGGTGCCTGAGCAGAAGGCGAATATACCCGGCGTCGGCGAGGTAGCGGTGGAGACGAACTTCGACGTGAGTTCTTTCCCCGCGGGCTCGTCTCTTCAGGTCTCCGTCTCGTCGGCCCCGATCGAACCGGGTGCCGGCTCCGGCATCACCCTGTTTGCCCAGGCGGCAGGTTCGTCCGCGCCACCGGTCATAGGCGTGGCGGTGACCTTCACCAAGCCAGCCTCGTTTGACGACGTGATCGGCCCGGCGGAGCTCACGATTTCTGTTCCCAAGTCGTTCGTCGATGCTAACGGGGCCGGAAACATCCGCGCCACGCGGACCGACGATAACGGAGTCACGACCCAGGTCGTCGCGACGCCCGTCGACGTCAACGCCGACCCGGTTGTCTACCCCGTTGTATCGCCTGACGGACTTTCCACCTTCGCGATCATCGCCCTCGTTGGCGTAGCGACGCCGACCCCGGAACCCACCGCGACCCCAGTGCCGACGGCGATTCCTGCACCAACGGCGACGCCCCGACCCACGATCGTGGCGCCGACCCCGAGCCCGACGCCAGTACCAACCGCAACGCGGGCGCCCCAGCCGACGCCAACGCCGTTTCCCACCGCAACGCCCTTCGCCACGGACACTCCGTTCGTCACGGCGACGCCTCGGCCGACGGCCACGCCGCTCCCCGCCACGACGCCTTTCCCGACCCCAACGCCTGTGCCGCCGACCCCTGTGCTGGAAGACGACGACGGAATCGACACCTGGGTTATCGTTGTCGCCGTCATCGGCGCGCTTGCGCTCGGGTTGGCCCTGGTGTTGTTCCTGGGACGGAGGGGAAGTTAGCGGCTTTTCCGAGAGCCTTCGGTTTCCATCTGTGGAGTTAGAGGGCCCGCGCAAGCGGGCCCTCTTCTTTGTGATCGTTCGGTGATGCTTGCTACTATTGGTGCACGATGCTGAGACGCCACCTCCTCCGGCCGGATATCCTCGGCACGCTTGGCGTCTTCGGCCTGGCCCTGGGTGTCTACGTCAGCTCGTTGCCCCCGGGCATCACCTGGAGCAACGCCGCCGCGGATAGCGGCGAGCTCGCGACGGTGGTCCAGACGCTGGGCGTCCCGCACCCGCCGGGATACCCGACCTACGTGCTGGTCGGAAAGCTGTTCGCGTTCCTCCCCTTTGGCGACGTGGCCTATCGGCTCAACCTGATGTCCGCGTTCTTCGGGGCCGTGGGCGCATCGCTGACGTTCCTGGCGACCCGTCAGCTTCTACGAATCGTGAGTGGCGGGGCCGGCTCCCAACCGGCATCGCTTGTGGCTGCGCTCCTGGCCTCGGCGACCCTGCTCTTCGCACCGATCTACTGGGGCCAGTCCAGCGTCGCCGAGGTCTACGCGCTGAACGCCTTTTTCGTTGCGGCCCTGGTCCTGGTCCTGCTGCTGTGGCTCGGTGACCTGGGCCGGGTTGGCGAAGCGGCGGGCTGGAGGAAACCCGTTCTCGCGGCGTTCATCTTCGGACTCGGAATGGGGAATCACTTCACGCTGGCGCTGGCCGTGCTCCCGCTGGGCGCGGTGGCGCTGTGGCGGGCCTGGAGGAAAGGGTCCCTCCCGTGGCCCTGGATGGCCTTCTCTTTCGTGGTCGCGCTGCTCGTCTACCTGTATCTTCCGATCAGCGCATCGGGCAACCCCGCCATCAACTGGGGAGACGCATCCCGCTGGTCCGGGTTCTACTGGGAGGTCAGCGGGACCCCCTACCGAAGCTATCTGTTCGGGGTCGAGGGCGAGTTGGTCGACAATCGGATGGTCGATTGGGCTCGGCAGATGGTCGACCAGTTCCAGGGCGTCGGGGTGGTGGTGGGCCTGGTGGGCCTCTGGCGCCTCTGGCAGTGGGAGCGCGTGCTGGCGGGGAGCCCTTGTCGTGTCCTTCCTCGCTCCGTCGGTCTACGCCATCTTCTACGCGACGGGGGACTCCATCGTGTTCCTGATGCCGACGCTCATTGTCGGCGCGCTATGGATCGGGGTGGGCGTCCTCTACGTTCTCGATCTGGTGACGGAAGCCCTGACCGGCGGCGGGGGCTCTTCACGGCGGGGAGTCCTGGGCCTGGCGCTCGTTGTCATCGGCCTGGCGGCTCTGATGCCCGGGGTGAGCGTTGCCCGGAACCATGCGGATCTCGACCTGAGCCGAGATTCCGAGGCCAGGGACTTCGGGCCCGAGGTCTACGACACCGTTGAGCCGAACGCGATCGTGATCGCACAGACGGACCGGCCGCTATTCGCCTTGTGGTACCACCGCCTCGTGGTGGACCGGGACGCTGAGGTTGTCGTGGTGGCGAGGAACTTCATCGCGTCCGACTGGTACCTCGATAGTTTCGAGAAGCTGCACCCCGGCCTCTTGCCGAAAGAACGACCGGAGGACTTTTTCGAGGCGCTGCAGGGCTTCGTCGAGACTCACCTGGGCAGCCGGCCTCTCTATCTCACCGACGAGGACGAGTTCCTGAAGGACAGGTATCGGCTGCAAGAAGTAGGGCCCGTGTTCCGGATCGAAGGTCCGGCCTGATCAGACAACCATCTTGCGCCGGCGGCTGTCCAGGTAATCGACCAGGATGTACTGTCCAAGGTGTTCCGGGGTGGTGTAGAAGACGCGGCCGCGATTGACGCGGGTCATCTGATCGATGAAATCGACCAGGTGCGAGTTCCTGTCGAGCATGAAGGTGTTGATCACGATACTCTGCCTGGTGCACCGCTTGACCTCGCCGAGCGTGGCCCGGATGGTCCTGGGGCTCGGAGGGTACTGAAGGAAGACCTGCCCGTCTTCCATGTGGGCCGTCGGCTCTCCATCCGAAATCATCACGATCTGCTTCGAGCCGCCCTTGATCTTCGAGAGGAGTTTCTGCGCCAGCGCCAGGCCATCTTGGATGTTGGTGTACGGGTCGAACTCGTCCCAACTGAGGTACGGCAGCCTTTCCGCCTTTACTTCACGGGCGTAGGTGGAAAAGCCAACGATGAATAGGCGGTCGCGTGGGAAACGATGGCGGATGAGGCTATCGAGGGCCAGTGCGACCTTCTTCGCGGCCGTGAAGTTTCCTCGCATGGCCATCGAGAGGCTGAGATCGAGCATGAGCACGGTGGACGACTGGGCCAGGTTCTCGGTCCGGTAGACTTCGAAGTCCTCCGGCTGAATGCGGACCGGAGTGCCCGTGGACTCTCGCATCACCGCGTTCATGATCGTCTTTTGCAGGTGCGGCGCGAAGGAGTCGCCGAACTCGTAGAGCTTCGTTTCGTCGGCGTGCTCGATGCCCGAGCCGGCCTTGTCGATCTGATGGCCGCCGGTCCGGTCCATCTTAATGTAGGTGAAGATCTCCTGGAGGGCACGCTGGCCGATCTTGCGCATGCCCTTCGGGGTAAGCTCGAAACGCTCCCCGTTTTGCTTGATGTAACCGGCTCGCTCCAGGTAGCCGGCCAGTCCTGTGAGTTGGTCCAGCGCTCGTCCGGCAGCGTCTCCCAGGACGGAGCGGAGGAGGTTTGGATCGACCTCGTCGGCCCCTGCGCCCTGCTGTGTTCGGCGCAGCTGCCGCTCCAGGGTGTCCATCTTGTGGAGGCGGTCGAGCTGGTCGATGGCCGACGAGAGGTCCACGGCGTCTTCCCCGAAGAATCCAAAGTCCTTGCCCATCGATGCCAGCGGGTCGAGGTAGTCCAGGTTCTCCATGAGCCGGTCAAGCTCTCCTTGGAGCCCGGGCGTATCGAACACCGAGGCCATCAGCTCCCGAAGCTGGGCGCTCTGCTCCGGCGACAGGCTGGCCAGCAGCGATTGTGCTCGGCCCATCCTCTGCTCCAGGCTATCGACCAGCTCGTCCATGTCGCGAGGGGCATCGGGCCCGAACTGCGCGCCGTGTCGGTCCATGAAGTCTTGGAAGTCGGGCTCTTCCCCGCGGATCCGCTGTTCGAGGAGGCGATTGAGGTCGCGTACCATGTCCTTCATGGCGTCCAGTCCGTCGCGCGGCATGCCCTGCAGCGACTTCGAAAGGTCCTTGACGAAGGAGTCGGCGACCTGGCGCTGGAGCGACTTGAGCAGCTCGTCGAACTCCTGCTTGGCGCCGGAGTCCATGAACTCGTAGTCGCGGAGTTGGCGGATGGCCTCCGCCGGGTCGTTCGGCGGTACGTCGTCGAGGAGCGCGCGGCTCTTCGAAGTCCGTCGCTCCAGGTCCGCGAGCAGCCGCGCCATGGTTGCGGCGTCCAGCTCGGTTTTCCCCCGCCTCATGCGAGACCTGGCCGCTTCCACCTGTCGGCCGATGCCGTCCCGTTCCAACAGGACGATGTGTTCGATCTTCTCCCTGATGCCTTTGACCACAGAGGAAAGATCGTACCGACGAAGGGCCTGTTGCCGGGCGTTTTGTAGCTGTTGCAACAGCTCTTGGACTCCGAGACCCCGTTCGCCGAACTGATCGGGAAGACCTCGCCGCTGGAGGTCGCGGATCGCCGAGTTCAAGTCTCCGCTGGTCAGGAGATGATCGCTGATCTCGCCCACCACCGCGCCTTCGTCGAAGTCGAAGACTTGCTGGGTGCCGTCCCACTGGGAGTAGCGGAAACTGGCCATCGGTTAGCCCCGATAGCGGTAGGAGCCTTCCAGCTTCTCGCGGTTGAGGCGTCGGTTGAGGTGGAGGCCTTCCAGGATGAACTCCATCGCCGAAGCGATACTGGGTGCGTCTTCTTGGACCTGGAGCGCTCGAATAGGCTCTCCGAACTCAGGTACCTGCTCCAGCCGCTTGACATAAGCCTTCACCGGCGTGTTCTCGGACACGTCCATCGCGAGGCCCTGCTCGAACCGAGCCACCAGCGGCTCCAGGTCTTGAACGTTGAGGTTTCGGCCGAAGGCGTTGAGGACGGCCTTCTTTACCAACTCGTCGAGGATTCGGCCCTCGCGCCCCTCCTCGAGGCCTTCCATCTCGATCTTGCCCACGGTGGAGGCGACCAGCGCTTGAAGGTCAGTGATCCTGGGCACCGCCGGGACGTCCTTCAGCCGGATAGAGCGCCTCAGGGCGTTGCTCACCATGGTCTCGTAGTTGCAGATGGAGACCCGCACGCTTACCCCGGAGCGCTGGTTCACGTCGGGACTGCGCCTGGCCAGCGACGTAATCTCGGCGATGATCTCCTTCATGTACGGTGGCACCGAGACCGGGATGTCGATGCCATCGTCGAGATGCGTCTCCTGATCGACGATCGCGATCTCGTCGTCGACACGCTTGGGGTAGTGCGTGCGCACGAGCGAGCCGTAGCGGTCCTTGAGCGGGGTGATGATGCGGCCTCGGTTCGTGTAGTCCTCGGGGTTGGCGCTGGCGACCACGTAAACGTCCAGGGGCAGTTGTATCCGGTAGCCTTTGATCTGAATGTCGCGCTCTTCCATGAGATTAAACATGCCCACCTGGATGCGCTCGGTCAGATCCGGCAGCTCGTTGATACAGAAGATGCCCCGGTTCGCCCACGGGATCATCCCGTAGTGAATCGTGAGCTCGTCCGAGAGGTAGCGCCCCTCTGCGACCTTGATAGGATCGACGTCGCCGATGAGGTCGGCCATGGTCGTGTCGGGAGTCGCCAGCTTCTCGGCATACCGCTCGCTGCGATGCACCCAGGCGATCGGGGTCTTGTCGCCTCGCTCCTCCACCAGGCGCCTCGCGTGCTTCGACACCGGGTTAAAGGGGTCGTCGTTGATCTCGCTGCTCTCGATGACCGGCAGCTACTCGTCCAGGAGCTCGACCATCGCCCGGATGAGCCGGGTCTTGGCCTGACCGCGTTCCCCCAGGAAAATCAGGTCGTGGCCCGCCATGATCGCGTTCTCGATCTGGGGGATGACCGTTTCCTCGTAGCCCACGATCCCTTTGAACAACGGCTCGCTTTTGCGAATCTTGGTGACGAGGTTCTTCCGGAGCTCCTGTTTCACGGTGAGGGGCTGGTAGCCGGCCTTCTTGAGGGCTCCGAGGGTCCGGGCTCTGGGTGTCTTGGCCATGGGCGTCTACTCCTTGGCGGGCCCGCTAGGGTAGGCCGGCGAGCGCACAGCGTGCTTCCATTACAACCGGTGACAGGAGGGGAGTCAATACGAGGTGGCGCACTGAAAACCGCGAGTATAGCGGGACGTTCGCGTCTCGGGCAACGAGAGGACGGCGCGGTTAACTCCGCTCCTTGGCAACCTCGACGGACACGCTGCGGCTCACCGCTCCCTTGATGGCGAGCCGCGGCTTCTTGACGGCGACTTTCACGACCTGGACGTCGAACTCGGCGAGGATGCGGGACGCGATCTCATCGGCGACCCGTTCGAGAAGGTTGCGCGGCGGGCCCGCCACCACCTCCCGCACGACGTCGTGGACGGCGCCGTAGTCGATGGTGTCCTCGAGGCGATCGGAGATGCGCGAAACCGAGAGGTCGGCCTGGATATCCACGTCGACCTCGAAGTTCTGGCCCAGGGCCTGCTCCTCGGGGCGGGCGCCGTGGTGTCCGAAGACGACGAGGCCCCGCAAGCGGATCGTGTCGAGTGGGGGCACGGCAGCCATCTAGTTCGGCGAGATTCTGTCTTGCAGGTTCCCGCCGCCCGGCTGCCCCTTCGAGCTCGCTCGAAGATAGAGGAACGCCTGAAGGGTGCGGTTTTCGCGAGCCAGAAGCGATGCCTCACGACGCAGCCGATCACCGGCCTGCGTAAGCTCGAGAAGCTCCTGCTTCTCCGGCATCTGGATGGCGAGCACGCTTGCCACCAGATACGAAAGGCCCTCCGCATCCAGGTCCAGGTTCAGGTCGACCCGTTCGCGGTCGGAGAGCCCCGCCAGGATGTCGAGATGGGCGCTGAACTGCTCCTTGATCGACGCGATGATCGAGTCCATTCCTTCCGTATCGCCGACCTCGCTCTCGAGGGGCTCGATCTCGGCACGCAGGAAGGGGTGCTGCTGCGTCACGTTGACGATCCGAAAGGGCTCCCGGCCGACGACCTGCAGATTCATCCGGCCTTCCGGGAGCCGCTGAAAGTCGGCGATCTTGGCCGTGGTTCCCACCGTGAAGGGGATGGCGCCGCTGCCGACCTCCCGGCCCTGTTTGATAAGCACGATGCCGAATTCGGAGTCGTCCTCGAGGCACTCGCCGATCATCTGCTTGTACCGCTCCTCGAAGATGTGAAGCGGCAACAGCTGATTGGGGAACAGGACCGTGCCGAGGGGAAATAGCGGGATGTCACGGGGCATGGCTCGCCCTCTCAAACCGGGGTGTGGCAGGGCATTATAGCACCGGGCCCTCGACCGAGCGGCCCGCGCACCGCTACGCCTTCAACTCCTCGAGCAGCGTGGGCGCGAACTCGGTGAGGAGCGGGGTGCTGACGTCGGACGTCAGCTCGATGTGGAGCGGAGTCACCGAGATCCGGTTGCGGCGTACCGCCCAGATGTCGGTCCCCTCCTCCTCTTTCCATTCGACCTTTCCCCTGGCAAGCCAGTAGTAGTCGTGCTTCACCGACTCGACCTTCTCCAGGGTGTCCCGATAGTTGCCCCTCGCCAGTCGCGTGACGATCACCCCCTCGATCTCTTCAAGAGGAACGTTGGGCACGTTGACGTTGAGCACAATTGGGCCGCCGAGCGTCCCGTCGCGGAACATGCGGGCGAGGACGGTGGCGAAGCGGGCCGCCACCTCGAACCGGAAACCCTCGGTGCCCACCACGGAGACGGCAATTGCAGGGATGTCCCAGAAGTGGGCCTGGAACGCGGCGCCCACCGTTCCCGACACCAAGACGTTGTGACCGGTGTTGGCCCCCTCGTTGATGCCGGACACGACGAGGTCCACCGGGCTTGGCGTTAGTCCCTGGACCGCCAGCAGCACGCTGTCGGCCGGCGTTCCCTCTACCGACAGGGCCTTGACCCCCTCGATCCTCGGGATCGCCTCCGAGACGCGCACCGGCAGCGTGAAGGTGATGCCCATGCCCTTGCCGCTCTGCTCCCGGTCGGGCGCCACGACACTCACGTTGCCGACCTGGGTCAGCGACTCCGCGAGGGTCCAGATGCCGGGGGTGTTCAGCCCGTCATCGTTGGTGACGACGATGTTCAAGGGTTTCGCTCAATTGGGAGGGGTGCCATCAGCATACTACAGCCGAAAGGGCGGTCGTCAGCTAAGCATGACGTTGTCGATCAGCCGTGCTTTCCCTACACGGACCGCGGTCGACAGCAGCACCGGGCCCGTGGCCGGACCGTCGACCTCGGCCAGCGTGGCCGAGTCCGCAACCGAAATGTAGTCGACTTGCGCCAGCGGCTCGGCCTCGATGGCCTGGGCCACCTGGCGCCGCAGCGTTTCGGCGTCCCGCTCCCCCGCGCGCCATCGCTCCTGAGCGCTCGTGAGGCCCTTGTGAAGACACAGCGCCGCCTGTCGCTCGCCGGGGTTCAGATAGGTGTTGCGGCTGCTCATGGCGAGGCCGTCGGACTCCCGCACCGTGGGCACGACCACGATCTCGATGGGGAAATCGAGGTCTCGGGCCATGCGCTCGATAACCCGGACCTGTTGGCCGTCCTTCTGGCCGAAATAGGCGCGATCGGGCTGGACGACGTTGAACAGCTTGGCGACCACGGTGGCCACGCCGCGGAAGTGCCCCGGACGGCGAGCCCCCTCCAGGGGTGCGCTGACGCTTCCGGTTTCGATGTGTGAATCGAAGCCCGCCGGGTACACGTCCTCCGGCGATGGGTTGAAGACGAGGTCGACGCCTTCCTTGTCGAGAAGACGCAGGTCCCGGTCGAGGTCCCGGGGATAGGAGGCCAGGTCCTCGGTCGGCCCGAACTGGGTCGGGTTCACGAAGATCGAGACGGCGACCGCGTCGTTTTCGGCTCGCGCGCGACGGACCAGGGCGAGATGGCCCTCGTGAAGGAAGCCCATCGTGGGCACGAGTCCGAGCGTCCCGCCGAAGCCCGCCCTGGCGCCGCGGAACTCCCCGATCGTGTTGAGGACATCCATTCGTTAGGGAGTGTCGGGACCGTCAGTGAGTAGCGCGACTGGCCTCTGGAGACGGTTGGGGCGCCTCGGCTCGCTCCAGGGGTCCGAAGCTTTCTCTGGCAGTTGGGAACGCACCCTCGCGGACCTCTCGAGCATACCGGGCGACGGCGTCGCCGATGATCTCCGCAAGTGAGACGTATCGCTTGGCGTGGCGTGGGTTGATGTCGGGAAAGAGCCCCAGAATGTCGTGGAGGACCTGCACCTGGCCGTCGCAGTGGGGTCCGGCGCCGATCCCGATCGTCGGGACGGAGACGCGGGACGTGATTCGCTGCGCCAGGATGGCCGGTATGCCCTCGAGCACGATGCTGAAAGCGCCGGCCTGCTGCAGAGCGCGGGCGTCGTTGAGCAACCGCACAGCGGCCTTGGGGGTCCGGCCCTGGAGCTTGTAGCCGCCGAACTGGTTCACCGACTGGGGCGTGAGGCCGAGATGGCCCTGAACGGGGATGCCCGACTCGACGAGGCGCCGCACCGTCTCCGCGACCCGCTCGCCGCCTTCCAGCTTCACCGCCTGGCAGCCGCCCTCCTTGATGAGCCGGCCGGCGTTACGGATCGCCTCGTCCGTTCCCGCCTGGAAGGACATGAATGGCAGGTCGCCGACCACCAGGGCTTGCTTCGCACCCCGCATCACGGCCTTGATGTGGTGCAGCATGTCCTCCATCGTCACCGGAAGCGTGGTCTCGTAGCCGAGGACCACCATGCCCAGGCTGTCGCCGACCAGCAGCATGGGAACTCCCGCCTCGTCGAGGATCTTCGCCGTCGGGTAGTCGTACGCCGTCAGCATCGCGATCTTCTCGCCGTCCTGCTTCATCTGCTGGATCCGATGGATGGTCGTGCGCATGTCCTACTCCTTTACCGTGCCTGCACCGAGGCGGGGTGCGGTTCGCGTTCCAACATTCGTTTCAGCTCCACGGCAGGGCCGTCTTCGAGACTTCCCTTATCAACGGCGACCGGTATGGCGAGCAATGCCAGCTCGCGGTATGCGGACAGGAATGCGGGGGCTCTCGTCGCCAGCTCGTCGAGATGTTTGCGGACCGTCTCCACGTCGCCCCGAGAGATGGGGCCCGTCAGCGAGTCGGGCAGGCCGACGGTCTCGATGTTCCGCACCGCGCCGCGCAGCAGCGGAAGGAGGGCTTGTCGCGCCTGGTCCCTCGGGACGCCCAACGTCTCCCAGAGTTCCGTGGCGGCACTCATCATGGCGACGATGAAGCTGCTGGCGAAGCCGGCCGAGAGGTGGTAAAGGGCCTTGTCCTCGGGCCGGACCAGCATCGGGTTGCAACCGAGGTTCACGGCGAGCTCCCACAACCACTCGCTGAGGGGGCCGTCCGCTTCGATGGCGAAAGTGCTTCCTTCCAGCGAGGCCCCTCCCCGGGTGAACGGATGCAGCGGATGAAAACTTCCGACCGTCGCGCAGGCGCGACGGGCCGGTTCCAGCACCGCGGTCGTCAGGGCGCCGCTACAGTGGACCACCCGATGATGAGGACCCCAGGCGACGGCCGCGGCCGTGTCGCCGATGGCATCGTCAGGTGTCGTGATGAAGACCGTATCGCAGGCGTCGGCGAGGGCCTGGCCGTGAGCGTGTATCCGGGGCCGCCGGTCCATGAGCGCGGCCAGTGCCTCGGCCGAGGTGACGCTCCGGCTGTTGACGCCCGCGACCCGGTACCCGGCGCCGCTCATATGGAGCGCCAGCGACGATGCGACGACGCCCGCTCCGATGAAGCCAATGCTGTGCTCGTGTTCAGTCATATCGTTACAAGTCTCGGACCGCGGGAATCCCCGCCAGGGATTCCGCCTCCCGCACCCCGTTCACCGTTGCTTGCGCAACCAGTTGAGCTGCGATGGCCCCCAGCGTCGTCACGTCGGGCTTTCGGCCCCGTCGGAGCCTGGCGCCATCCGCGGTGCGGCCGGTGGCCATCGCGAAGATGACATCGCCGTCGCCCATCGTGTGGGCCGGGCGGATGGCGAGGGCCAGACCGTCCTGGGCCATCTGCGCCAGCTTGTTCGCCTCTTCCTTGGTAAGTGGAGCATTCGTCGCGACGACGCCGATGGCGGTGTTCTCACCAGCGAATGGCTTCCTGCCGGCGCCAGTGCGAAGCACGTCGAGGGTGTCGACGAACGCGCCGGTCTCCGGTCCGCGCGGTCCGGCGACGACCTCCTGTGACCCGGGGTCAACGATCTCGCCGAAGGCGTTGACCGCCACTATTGCTCCGATCACCGTTCCGTCCTCCAGATGCTCACTGGCTGTGCCGATCCCTCCCTTGACCACCGACTTCGGCCCCAGCGCCTTTGCAACGGTTGCCCCGGCGCCTGCTCCGATACTGCCATGTCCTACGGCTCCCGAGTTCGCCGCCTCGCAGGCGGCGTAGCCGGCGGGAGCGTCGGGACGGACCTTTCCGTCACCGACGGTGAGGTCCATCAGGACCGCCGCGCCGACGATGGGCACTCGCCAGCGACGCACTCGGAACCCCCTTCGCCGCTCCTCCAGGTACCGCATCACCCCCGTCGCGGCGTCGAGCCCGAAGGCGCTGCCGCCGGCCAGGACGATCGCGTGGACCCGCTGCACCAGGTTTACCGGCCGCATCAGGTCCGTTTCCCGCGTTCCCGGCGCCGAGCCTCGGACGTCCACCCCGGCCACCGCCCCTTCCTCGCAGAGGACGACGGTGCACCCGGTCGCCGCCCGTCGGTCTGTCCAGTGGCCTACGGCGATGCCGGGCACGTCCGTGATGGCGTTCCACATCTTGTCTAAGGTGCGTCGGCCCTCCGCCAAATAAGAAGACCCCTCTCGGAACGTCCGAGAGGGGTCGATAACGCCATCGCCTTCATGCCGTCTCGGTCGTTACGATCCAAGCGACGTCCGCAACCGCTACCAGCGTGGCTCGCCGCCCGCCCATGGAGGGTCGACGGCCTCGCGCGGGGCTACTATAACAATCCGGGGAGACATCGGCAAGCGATGGGTGGTAATGGGGGCCGGAACAAATCCCTACGTCGGTGCGTCCTCAAAAAGCCCCTTGCGGCCTGGAGGAATAGCATGGGCAGTCGAGCAGCCGTCGCGCTGGCCCTGAGCGTCCTGATCACGGTTGTAGCGTGCGGTGGTCAGGCTGCCCCGACCGCTACTCCGACCACGTCGCAAGAGAAGCCGACGCCTACTCCCGGCATAAGCAGGGAATGGGTAGTCGAGGAAGTCCGTGTCGATGGGCGCACCGTCACGGTAGAAATCCGGGTGTTCGCGGGCATCGACGTTCGGGTGAGCCTGGACGGGCGGGACCCGGATGAGGTGATCGGTCCGGAACCGACGCTGCGCTTCGTCTTCCGCGACGTGGCCCCGGGGAGCCACCTGGCGCTGGTGCGGGACGCGGTCGGCTTCGAGGAGACGTTGGCCGTCGAGGTCGAGTGAAGGCTAGAGGGCTTCGGGCTCGATCAGGCCGTAGTCGCCGCCGCTGCGCCGGTAGACGACGTTGAACGTCTGCGTCGCGGAGTTCTGGAAAAGGAAGAAGTCGTGGCCCAGGAGCTCCATCTCGTCGATGGCGTCCTCGGGCTCCATGGGCTTCATCTCGAACTGCTTGCGACGCACGACCCGTGCCGGCTCTTCGAGAGTCGGCGGCTCGGCGAGGGCCTCCGACACCTTGCTCCCCCGCCGCTGCTCGCTGCGATAGTGCTTGGCTTTATAGCGCCTGGCCTGGCTTTCGAGGGTGTGGGCCACACGGTCGATTGCGATGTGAAACTCGGCGGCGCGCTCCTGGGCGCGGAGGACGGTGCCGTTGATATTCAGGGTGACCTGCACAATGGTGCGGTCCTGAGCCGAACGCGTCTGCTCGATGGAGAGCTCGACCTGTCCACCGGAGATCATCGGCGCGTAGCGCTCGAGCTTGGAGAGTTTCTCCTCCGCGTACTCCTGGACCCGCTGAGGAACGTCCATCTTCTTCCCGACGAAATGAAGTTCCATCGTGACACCCCCAACGGATGTGAGTGAGTGAGGGTGAGCCGGAGGACCCCTCAATGAAATTGTAGCACGCCCCGGGGGTATGACACCCTCGATTATTGACGGTGTCCTAGAGCCCCACGGCAAGAGTCAGCGCCCGCACGGCGCCGGCCCCGGCTGCTCGAAGCGCGACGGCGCACGCCCCGAGTGTGGCCCCGGTTGTGCAGACGTCATCGATGAGCAACACCGACCGGCCTTGCACCGAGCCGCGGGCCTCGAAGGCTCCCTTGACGTGAGCCAGACGCTCCCGGACGGAGCCGGACCTGGCCTGGGACGATTCGTGCCGCGTCCTGTTCAAGACGCCCGTTTCGACCTCGACGCCGAGCCGGTCCCCGGTTTGAAGGGCCATGATTTCGGCCTGGTTGTACCCCCGCTCGCGGAGCCGCTTCGGATGGAGCGGAACCGGGACCAGGATGTCCGCCTCGACCCGGTTCGACAGTGCATGAGAGGAAAGTAGCTTACCCAGATGTGGAGCGACGGCGCGCAGCCCCTGGTACTTCAACTGGTGGACCGCGTCGCGAATCGCTCCCTCGAACGCGAAAGGCGCATAGACGTCGTCGAGGACGCCCGTTGCCGCCGGCAGGTACTCCAGCGCGACCGGGTTCGCCAGCGTGCCGACCTGCCCCAGACACGGCGCGCAGAGGTAGCCGCCTTCTCGAGAACAGCCGACGCAGCGCGGCGTGAACAACAGGTCGAGCACCTGGTCCCGCAGGCGCGCTACAGCGGGCCCGACCCCGTGCCTTGTTTCCATTCCGGCCTCACTCCGGACTGGTTGGCGCTGGCCATCGCCAGGACAGGCGCATGCTACAATAGCCAGCGCCCTCTTGCCATCCCCGTCTCGAGCCCCCTTTTCGAGCCCCACCGTTTCATGTTCAAAGCCGTCTTCTTCGACCTGTACAACACCCTGGCCCGCTTTCATCCACCCCAGGAGGAGACCCAGATGAACGCGGCGCGGCGGCTGGGACTCGAACCCGATCCGGAAGGCATCGTGCGCGGCTACATGGCCGCCGACCGGCACATGACCGAGCAGAACGCCCGGTTCCACATCCAGAAGATGACGCCGGAGGCGCGCCGCGATTTCTTCGCCGAGTACGAGCGATTGGTGCTCCTGGGGGCCGGAATCGAGGTCTCGCTGGACCAGGCAGCCAAGGTGTGGGCCCTGGTGCGGGAAACGCCGTCCGAGCTCGCCCCCTTCGACGACGTCCTGCCGACGCTGGCGCTTCTCAAGGAGCGGCAACTGATCGTGGGTCTCATCTCCAACATCTATCGCGACCTCGACGAGCTCTGCCAGAAGATGGGCATAGCCCCGTTCCTCGACCTCACGGTCAGCTCGATGACGGCGGGGGCCGAGAAGCCGCACCCGCCCATCTTCCTGGCCGCCCTCGAAAAGGCGGGTGTTCGGCCCGAGGATGCCGTCCACGTCGGGGACCAGTACGCGGGTGACGTCGTCGGCGCCCGCAACGTCGGCATTCACCCGGTGCTCCTGGACCGAGACGGCGTCCAGGACGACCACGACGATGTCGAGCGGATCCGAAGCCTCGAGGAGTTGCCGCCGCTGGTGCTGGGTTAGCGGAAGCGAGCGCCCCGTCCTCGGCTGTGGACGAAAGTCGATTTCGTCGAGGTGCCATCCGTGTCGTGGTGGGCGGCGACGAAGATTGTCGTCAGGACGCGAGCGCCAGGGTTATAGCACGCAGGGCAATAGGGAATTACCCCGTCAGCCAAAGATGTAAGATTCGTGATCTATGTTGCGACTAGATTCACTGAAGTCGTTACTGCAGCTTAGCTTTGATTCTGTCGATGACCCTCCGGATCTCAAGTGGAATTGACTTCGTAGTCATTCTGCCGGAAACGTAAAGGCCCAGCTCGACTTTCCAGCCCTTGCGGATCTTCCCGTGCTTCTCCAGGATCTGCTTGAGAGCAGCTGCTCGGTTCTTGACGGGTAGCTTTGGCGAGGGGTCGGCGAGGGGTCTTGGATGTCAAAGACGTTCTTGAGGCCCTCGAGGACGAGTTCCTTGGGGTAAAAGTCTTCGATGCACACTTTCGAAAGCACCTCAAAGTTCTCTGGACTCAGATTCATCTCGCGTGTAATTCTCAACACGAGGTCTGCCGAATGACTATCCAGCACCACCAGGTAATCAGTGGGCGATCCCTCGACCACCTTGAGCCATATCCGCAGGTTATCCTTGAGCTTTTTTTCGCCTCCGATGGATAGAACCCCAACTCTCGGATTGTCACGCAAATCTAAGCCTAGCTGGCTGGCCCATGTAGGGAGGACAGCTTCCTTCTCGGTCCCTCCCTCGACGAAAACAACCAGGTCCTTAAGAAAGATGTCGCTTGGGAGAGAGCCGAGTCCTGCAAGCAACGCCCTCAGATCATCGGCCTCTTCAACCCTCTCCAGCTTAGTCTTCTCTCCCTCGAGGCGGAGCATCCAGTTGTTCTGCCTCTCGTTTTTGTCGACCATGCCCGGAGAATGCGTAGACAAGAAGAACTGAGACTCCTCGGCTATAGACGAGATTTCACTGAAGAGCGTTCTCGCGAGGCCAGGATGGAGGTGGGACTCCGGCTCTTCAATTGCGACGATGGGGTAGTCATCAACAAGTTGCCAAATCAATGCCAAAACCTCTTGCTCTCCTCCCCCAAGGTAACGCGTGGGGAGGCGGAAGCCTTGGCGTGGCACTAACGGCTCGGCCGGCCCCGTCTCGAAACGCTTATTCAAGAAACTCTCCGCGCTCTTACTGAATCTGTGCCAGTGACCTTCGTCGTCCACCGCATTACTCGACGAAACGCGGGACATATCGGCGGTTGTCGCGGAATCGATGGTCGAAGCGCGATCGAGACCGGTTGCAAGAGGGCTTCGAGCTGCGGCGATCAACTTGAAAGAGGCCCTGATCATCTGGACGAGGGCATCCATCGTGTCTGGATTACCGGGTGATGAGTTTGGAACCAATGTGTCGTCTTCAACCTCCACCAAGCCAGGGCAGGAAAGCAGGGATGTTCTCCAGCCTTCCTGAAATCGGAGCTCTCTATCCACGAGCACATGGGTGCCAGCCTTGACGCCCAACTCTTCGGCCTCGTCCGGGGATAGTTCTAAATCGACGAAGACAGTGATATGTTCGTCAGTGTCGCGTCTGTGCCAGAGGTAGTCGTTGCCTTGAACTCCCGAAGGTCCGCCCGTCAATGACATCTCGGCGAAGAAGAGCCGTAAAGCCTCGAAGACAAAAGACTTTCCGCTGCCGTTCCTGCCCACGAGCACCACGACGTCCTTGAGATCGTCGAAAGTGGCTGACTCAATGCTGCCGAAATTATCAATATCAAGCCGTCGAATCCGCATAACTTTCCCCCATGGATTGACCTCGCCACCTGCGCAATCACGTTAACACGGCTCGCGGGGGCTTACTAGCAGTGTCGAAGGCCGTGAGGGTGCCAGCAAGGCGCGGCCCCTACGTCGCGACCTCGGTCGTCCCGACGTGCGCTTGCAGCCAGTCGGAGACGAGCGTGAGGACGCCGATGTCCACGCCGAGCTTGATCTGCTGACGGTAGTTGAAATAGGTCGGCTCGCCCTCGTCGATTCGGAGCAGGTGCGTCAGGTTGGGGATGACGTGATAGGTGTACTTGGTGGGGATCACCCGCTCCAGCTCCTGGAGGTCCGCCGGGTCGACCTGCAAATCCTTGGCGCCCGTGATCGCGAGCACCGGACAGCGGGCCCGGGACAGCGCTTCCGCCGGGTCGAACTCGAGTAGCTCCCTGGTCCACTTCGCGTTGATCTTCTGGAAATCGTGGCGTATCCAGGGCTTCTCCGAAAGCCTGATCTTGTCGAGGGCCTTGCGTTGCGACTTCTCGAGATCGATCCGGAGCAGCCGAACGGTCCACTTCTGGAACCCGCCCTTGCGCTTCAGGTTCTCCTTCATGAGTCGCATCTGGCGTAACAGTGCCGCCTCGAGCTTCTGCGCCGAGCCGCTCAGCAAGACCGCACCCGACAGCCCGTCTTGCTCGGCCGCCAGCTTCGAGGCGATGAAGGCGCCCTCCGAGTGGCCCGCCACGAACGTGTGGCGCGCGTCGATCGCGTCATGGCTGGTGAGGAAAGCCAGAGCGTCGGAGGCGTCGTCGACGTTGTCGTGAAAACCGGTCTCGAGGTAGTCTCCCGAGCTCTCGCCGACGCCCCGCTTGTCGTAGCGGAGCGAGGCCAGCCCCATGGCAGCCAGGTGATGGGCGAGCCGACGCAGGATCTGGAGACGGAACCTTTTGACGTTCTCGTCGCGGTCGACGGGCCCGGAGCCTGGGAGCAGCAGGACCCCTGGGAAGCGGTCGCCCTCGTCGGGCAAAGTCAGGGTACCTGCGAGGCGGGCGCCCCTTCCTTCGACAGCGACTGGCTGTTGGATCATCAATGCTCTTCCGTGCCGCCCATGGGCTTGGCCCAGAGCATTATACGGCCCCTGCGAGAAGCAAAAACAAACCGGGGCGAGTTGCCTCGCCCCGGTGACTTGTGGTGCGCTGTTGACGCCCCGTCCGCTTACATGGTCCACATGAGATTTTGATCGCGGATCAGAGACTCGTAGTCCCGCCGGGCCTCTTCTCTGGAGGGCCCGCCGGGGCGAGTGAGATGCCGGTAATAGTCCTCGAAAGGCGTACCGTTGCCCAAGCCGCCGAACCGCCCGAAGTACTTCCTGCTCATTGTTTACTCGACCCTCCTTCCTGTGTTCTGTAAGTACAGTATGAGGTTGTCGAGACATCGCGTCAAGAGATATACTATGATATATAACATCATTTTTAGAGATATCATGAGGGCCTATGGAAATCCGCGAGTTGAAGAGCTTCGCCGCCGCCGCTCGACTGCGAAGCATCTCCCGTGCCGCCGAGGAGCTCGAGCTTGGCCAGCCGACGGTTACCACCCACATCAAGAAGCTGGAGGGTGAGCTCGGCGTCACCCTGTTCGACCGGGTAAAGCGGCCGATCCAGCTCACGCTGGCCGGCGAGACCCTCGCCCAGTTGGTCGCACCTCTCGTGGAGGGAATCGACTCACTGGCTTCCCGGACCCTCGAGCTGGAGGAGGCGGGCCCCGTGACCGTCGCCTCGACCCCCGACATCATCCCTCATGCGCTGCTTCCCCCTGTAACCGCCTTCCGCGCGCGGCATCCGCGGCTCCACCTGCGCATCCGCTCACTGACACGGAACGACGTCCTGGGCATGGTGGGCGAGGGGGAGGCCGACCTCGGCGTGATGCCGGGTCCGGACCGCGCCCCAAACCTCGAGTTCGAGCCCCTGTTCACCTATGAGCGCGTTCTGATCACGCCGCTTGGGCATCCGCTGCTGGAAAAGGAGCTCACGACTCTGGACGACATCGCCCGTTATCCGCTCATCTTGATGGCCCGGCGTACCTACACCCGCGATGTGATCGAGTCGGAGTTCCGCCGTCGCGGCTTGCCCTACGAGGTCGTGGTCGAGCTCGACAGCATGGACATGATAAAGCGCTACGTCGCCTCCGGCGTAGGCGTCTCGGTCGGCCCTCGCCTCGCGATCGACCCCGAAGACGTGGACGACCTCGGCATGGTAAGTATGGCCAACCTGTTGCCCGTCGAGCAGGCGGGCATCCTGACCCTACGGGGCAAAGCCCTCTCGACCCCCGCCCAGCGTTTCATCGAGGTGATGCGCGAGACCTTTGTCTCAAGCACCTGACCGGCTCGCCTGGGTTAGCATCTTCTCGAGCACCTTGCGCCAGTTCTTGCCCAACCGCTTCACGTCGAGGCGTACCCGGGTGTGGCCGATCCGGACGCCGTCGCCGTACGGCCGCTGCACGCCCAGGAGTCCCGTCCACGTCTTCTCGTCGCCGGAGAGGACGATCTCTCCCGTGTGCTGCGACACGTTCAAGACCCGCGCCTTGAGCGCGAGGAGCTTGACCTTGAGCATGAACAGCAGGTTCTCCACCGGCTCGGGCCACTCCCCGAAGCGGTCCTTGAGCTCGTCGGCCAGATCGTCGAGTTCGAGGGGCTCCCGCAGCGCCGCCATGCGCTGATAGATAGCGAGGCGGGCGCCCAGGTCGGCGACGTAGCTCTCGGGAAGATGGGCGGATATCGGCAGGTCGACGCTCGGCAGCTGTGGTGTCGGGGGAGCCACCGCGGTGGGATCGTCCATCCCGGCCTTGAGCAGCTCGACGGCCTCGCTCAGCATCCGCACGTAGAGATCGAAGCCCACCGCGGCGATGTGTCCGTGCTGTTCGGTGCCGAGAATGTTGCCCGCGCCTCTGATATCGAGGTCCTTCATTGCGATCCGGAAGCCCGCTCCCAACTCCGTCGCCGAGAGGATCGTCCGCAGCCGTTTCTCCGAGGTCTCGGTCAGGCTTTTGTCGGGCGAGTAGAAGAAATAGGCGTAGGCCCTGGTCGCCCCGCGGCCCACGCGTCCGCGAAGCTGGTAGAGCTGCGACAGCCCCATGCGGTCCGCGTCGTTGACGATCAGGGTGTTCACGTTGGGCATGTCGAGGCCCGACTCGATAATCGTCGTGCACACGAGGACGTCGGCTTCGCCCTCGGCGAACTCGAGCATCACGGTCTCGAGCCGCTCTTCGGGCATCTGCCCGTGGGCGACGGCGATCTTCACCTCCGGGACCAATCGGCGAAGGCGCTCGGCGACCATTTCGATGCTGCGGACCCGGTTGTGGACGAAGAAGACCTGGCCCCCGCGCTCCATCTCCCGCAGCAGCGCCTCCCGGACAAGGGGGCCATCGTACTGGGCGACGTAGGTCTTGATCGGCAGACGCTCCTCGGGCGGGGTCTCCATCACGCTCATGTCGCGCACGCCGGCCAGCGCCATGTACAGCGTTCGCGGAATCGGCGTGGCCGACATCGAGAGCACGTCCACCTCTTGCCGGAGCTGCTTCAAGCGCTCTTTCTGCTGCACGCCGAACCGCTGCTCCTCGTCGATGATCACGAGGCCCAGGTTCTTGAACCGGACGTCTTTCTGGACCAGCCGGTGGGTCCCGATGCAGATGTCGACGGAGCCGTCGGCGAGGCCCGCCACGATCTCCTGCTGCTCCCGATCGGAGCGAAAGCGGCTCAGCATGGCAACCTTGACCGGGAACGGGTCGAGCCGCTCGCTGAAAGTCGTGAGATGCTGCTGGGCGAGTACCGTGGTCGGCACCAGCAAGGCAACTTGCGCGCCATCGGCCACGGCCTTGAACGCGCCACGGAGCGCGACCTCCGTCTTGCCGTAGCCGACGTCGCCCGTGATCACCCTGTCCATCGGCTTGGGGCGCTCCATATCGGCCTTGACCTCGTTGATCGTGCGGAGCTGGTCGGGCGTCTCCACGAAGGGAAACGAGGCCTCGAGCTCCTGCTGCCATGGTGTGTCGGGCGTCGCGGCGTGTCCCTGCACCACCTCCCGGGCGGCGTAGAGACCGATGAGCTCTCGGGCCACGTGGGCCGTGGAAGCCTTCACCCGCTCCTTGAGCCGGTTCCACTCCTGGGACCCCAGGCGGGTCAGGCTCGGTGGACGCCCGCTCGCGCCGACGTACGGCCCGACCCGGTCCACCTGCTCGGTCGGCACCAGCAGCCGGTCGCCCGCGGCGTACTCCAGGGACAGGAACTCGCGGGCCCGGTCTCCCGCCTCGCGCACGACCGTCCCGGAAAAACGGCCGATGCCGTGGTCGATGTGGACGACGTAGTCGCCGACCGTCAGGTCGGAGAGGAAGGACTGGTGCTGGGCTGGTCGCCGGCGGATGTGGCGCCGCTGCTTGGTGAGGCCGAACAGCTCGGCGTCGCTGAACAGGGTCGTTGCCTCCGAAGACAACGTCCATCCCTCCGCCAGGGAGCCGTGTACGAGGGAAATCGACTTGTGTTGGGGGAGGGCCGGAAGCTCGTGCAGCACCGAGGTGGGGATGCCCGCCTCCTCCAGCAGCTCCTGGAGTCTCGGCGCCTGTTGGCTGACGATGATGACCCAGTGGCTCTGGTCCAGCATCTTCCCGATCTCGGCGAGAAGCGTCCGAGTCCGGCCCGCGTAGGCTGCCACGTCCCCGAAAGGAAGAACGGCCGAGTTAGGCGAAAAAGCGTCCAGCTCGAGCAGGCGAACGCCGGCCCGGGCGCGCCTCTGAAACTGAGCGAAGTTCAGGTTGGGACGGGGAAAGTCCAACGGGAGCTCGCCCTCTCCGGCCAGGCGCGCCTGAAGCTCGGCGGCCTGGGTCTCGATCTCCTCGAGGACGCGCCGGATGCGCGGCGTCTCATCGATGACCAGGATCCCGTCCCCGGCAAGGAAGTCCAGCGCCGTGGACTGGTTTGCGACGCCTCGGTAGAACTCGATGTCGTCGAAGGGCTCGCCGGCGGCAAGCTGCCGGAGGTCCTCCGCGATGCGCTCCTGGGCCTCGGTGTTGAGCCCGCCGAGGTCCGGGGTGCCGTTGGCGGTGTGGCCGCCGAGCACCTCGGACGCGGGCCCGACTTCGATCGATTGCACCATGTCCGCTGAGCGCTGGGTGTGGGGGTCGAAAGAACGGATGCTTTCGATACTGTTGCCAAAGAGCTCGATCCGCGCCGGCATGGCCGCTGTGGGTGGGTAGACGTCCAGGATGCCCCCGCGTCGACTCATCGTGCCAGGGACCTCCACCGCCGTCTCCGTCCTGTACCCAAGGCTCGTCCAACGCCGCAGCAGGCCCATGAGGTCCACCGTTGCGCCGCGCTCTATCTTGTTCACCCCGCCCCGGAGCTCCGTCGGAGAGAGCGTCTTCGCCGTGGCGGCATAGGCGGAAGCGACCACCAGTGGCGCTCGCGCCGAATCCGACAGGTCTGCGAGCACGCCGAGCCGTTCGTGGACCGTGGCCCGTTCCGACACAAGGCGCTCGAAGGGGAGCTCGTCGGGTTCGGGCAGGAGTCGCACTGCTGCGTCGTCGCCTGCGTAGCCCAGCAGCTGCTCGTGAAGCCTGCGGGCGTCTTCGGAGCGGGCCGTGACCACCAGCAAGGGCCGGCCAGACCGTCGCCACAGCGCTGCCAACAGAAGCGGCTTTGCCCCTTCCAGTAGGCCGACGGCGTCCGGCGTGGCGCCGTCGAGCAACTGTCGCTCGACATCCTCGAACCCCGGGAGGGTCGCAATGAGCTCGATCAGGCCGTTCAGTCGCATCTTTTTAATACCAAGAAGGGCTAGCCGCAGGCGGCTACCCCGTGACGCCATTGTACCAGCTTCGACAGAGTCGCGGGAGGCTCCCGTGCTATAATCAACAGGTTCGGGGCATCATGGAAACTCCATCTGACAAGCGGTATCGCCGGGTCGTAGCCAAGGTCGGCACGAACCTTTTAACGGCGGGCAGCGACCGGCTGGACAGGCCGACGATCGCCAACCTGGTAGGCCAGGCCGCGGCGTTGCGGGAAGCCGGCCTCGACGTGGTCGTGGTGACCTCCGGCGCCATCGCCGCAGGCCGCGACGTCCTGGGCATGAGCAAGGGGCGGCGCGACATCCCGTTCAAGCAGGTGCTGGCGGCGGTGGGACAGAGCCGGCTGATGCACCTTTACCAGGAGCTATTCCAGGAACACGGCATCAACGTCGCGCAGGTGCTGATCACCAAGGGCGACCTCGACAACCGTGAGGGCTACCTGAACGTCCGCAACACGATGGAGGGCCTCCTGGGACTGGGCGTCGTGCCCCTCGTCAACGAGAACGACGTGGTGGACGTGCGTGAGATCGGCGAGGCGGTCTTCGGCGACAACGACAGCCTCTCCGCCGCGGTCGCCAATCTGGTGGACGCCGACTTGCTCGCGATCCTCACCGACATCGATGGACTCTATACGGCTGACCCCCGCCAGGATCCTCAGGCCACACTCATCGAACGCGTCGACCTGATCGACGGGCGCATCGAAGCCCTGGCGGGCGGCGTCGGCGGCCCCTGGGCGCGAGGCGGCATGGCCAGCAAGATCGAGTCGGCGCGGAGTGCGACGCTGTGCGGCATCCCCGTCGCCATCGCCAACGGCCACGTGCCTCACGTGCTCGAACGCCTGGTGGCGGGCGAGGCTATCGGCACCCTGTTCATGCCCTCGGTCAGCAAAGTCGACAGCCGCCGGCGCTGGATGCTCAGCGGCCTCAGCTCTCGCGGCTCCATCACGGTCGATGAAGGCGCCGCGCTGGCCCTCACCGACAAGGGCCGCAGCCTCCTGCCAGCCGGCGTTCGGGCGGTCCAGGGCGATTTCGGCCGCGGCGACCTGGTCGACATCGTTGACGCCGAGGGAAGCCGGGTCGCGTGCGGCCTGACCAACTACGGCGCGGTCGACCTTCAAAAGATATCGGGAGCCAATTCAGCCGACATCTTGAAGCTCCTCGGCTATCGCTTCGGCGACGAAGTCATACACCGAAACGACCTGGTGATCGTGGAGCGGGTCGCCCGGGTATCCTAGCCGACTGCGCGGGTCCGGTCCCGCAGCCGAGAACCAGCTATACTGATAACCTTTCCTCGAGGCTGACATCATGACAACGGTAGCCGAAGAGCTCGACACCAAGGTTGCGGCGGCCAAGAGCGCGTCGCGCGAGCTGGCCCGCCTCCCGACGAGGGTCAAGAATCGGGCCCTGCTCAACGTTGCCGAAGGGCTGCTGGCGCACCAGGCCAAGGTCCTCCATGCCAACGCGGAGGACTTGGACGAGGCCCGTACCCTGGGCCTCAGCGAGTCGCTGCTCGACCGGACGCTCTTGACCTCGGAGCGACTGGAGGCCATGGCGGCCGACGTACGGCGCATCGCCGACCTGCCGGACCCGGTCGGCGAGACCTTCGACGAGCGGGTGATGACCAACGGGCTCCGGATCGGCAAGCGGCGGGTCCCCCTCGGCGTCATCGCGGCGGTCTACGAGAGCCGGCCCAACGTGACCATCGACATCTCGAGCCTATGCCTGAAATCGGGCAATGCCGTCGTCCTGCGCGGCGGCAAGGAGGCGTTTCACTCCAACAAAGTGCTCGCCGGTATCGTCCGCCGGGCCCTTGCCGAGGCGGGCGCTCCCGAAGAGGCAGTCCAGTTCGTCGAATCAACGGACCGGACGCTGGTAAACCGGATGCTTCAGATGAGCGGGAGCATCGACCTCATGGTCCCCAGGGGAAGCGCCGGGTTGATTCGTTTCGTCTACGAGAACGCCACGATGCCCGTCGTCGCTGGAGGCATCGGGGTCTGTCACACCTATCTTGATAGCTCAGCGGACCTCGAAATGGCCCGAGAGATCGTCTACAACGCCAAGGTGCAGCGGCCATCGGTTTGCAATGCGCTGGACACCGTGCTTGTCCACCGAGCGATAGCCGAGCAGTCTCTTCCCGACATCGGGCGCGCCCTGGCGGGGGCTGGGGTGGAGCTCCGCTGCGACCCGGCGGCGCTTGCGATCCTTCGAGAGGCCGGCCTCGACGACGTCAAGGAAGCCGCCGAGGACGACTGGGGCATGGAGTTCCTCGACCTCATCGCGGCGGTGAAGGTCGTCGACAGCTTCGACGAAGCCCTGGGTCACATCGAGCACTACGGCTCGGGCCACTCCGAGGCCATTGTCACGAGCGATTACGCCTCCGCGAACCAGTTCATGGACCGGGTCGACGCGGCCGCCGTCTACGTCAACGCGAGCACGCGGTTCACCGATGGCGCCGAGTTCGGCCTTGGCGCGGAGATCGGCATCAGCACCCAGAAATTCCATGCCCGGGGTCCCATGGGACTCCAGGAGATGACCTCGTACAAGTGGACCATCTTCGGCGACGGCCAGGCGAGGCCCTGATGCCGGACTTTCGGTTCGAGCGTGAGTGCCGCACGCCTCAGTCCGAGGCGTACGTGATCCTCGACGGCGAGCAGCCCGTTGGCCGCGTCGACCTCCACTTCACGCCTTCCATAGTCCACGGCGCTTTGAACGTCGCCGAGAGCGTGACCCAGGAAGACATTCGTGAGCTCATTGAGATGGTGGATGAGGATCTCGTGATGACTGCCGATACCGCCTGCGAAGACTTCATGGTGGTGGTCTACCAGGGTCGCGAGGTCGGCTCCTTCAGCGCCCAGGAGCTTGAGGAAGAGGAAGAGGAGAGCGAGGACCGCCCGGGCTGGTAGCCGTTACGGCGCTTCTCCGACCGCCTCCGCCGGCGCTGGCTCCTCGAATCGCCTCGGGATCCGGGCGAGTATCACCAGGGCCACCATCCCCACGGCGACGCCGAACCAGAGCGTACAGAGCCTGATGAGCAGCGTGCTCGCCGCCGCCGCGTCTCTCCCCAGCCCTACCAGCGTCTGAGCGAGGCCGGTGATTCCCGTCTCCGCCGCCCCAAGTCCACCCGGCAGCAGCAGGATGGCTCCGGCGATAATGGTCACCGACAGAATGAAGATGGCTTCCACGGCAAGCTCCCAACTGTTCTCCGCGCCCAGCCCCAGGAACACGTAGTAGAGCGCGATTCCCTCGGCGGCCCATGAGATCACTCCCATTCCCACCGAAATGGCAAGAGCTTTCGGAGAGAACAGAGTGAAGGCGCTCTGGTAGAAGCCGACGATGAAGCCGGTGTGCCGGCGTAGGAAGGGGACCTTCTCGGCCAGAGAAACGGTCCATTTGCTCACCGGGCGGAACCGGAAGAACGCCACCCAGAACGCTCCCAGAAGCGAGACGGCGATGACGAAGACCCAGCCTTGCCTGAATAGAAAAAGGCCTCCAGCCGAGAGGATTATCATCCCGAACCCGTCGGTCATGCGCTCCGCGAGAACGATCGGGGCCGATTTGCTCACCTCGATGCCATGCCTCGATCGGAGGAAGTAGCTCTTGATCCACTCGCCGACTTTCCCCGGGGTGATGGTCATCGACAGCCCCGAGCAAAAAATGAGAAGGCTCTCGGTGAAGGGAATGCCGTGGATACCGGTGAGCCTCAGATAGTATTGCCATTTGAAGAACCGGATCGTGTAGTTGAACGCTGTGAGGCCGAGGATGATCGGGATGTAGGCCCAGCGGAATTCGCTTATGGTGCTGGCGACGCCTGAAAAGTCGCCATAAAACAGCAGCCCGACCACCACGGCAAGGCCGAAACCGAGGGAAAGAAGAAAACGCGCGCGTAACCCACCGAGGCTCACAGCTCGACGACCCTGAATCGGTTGTCCCGGTTCACGCTGAGACTCGTCCTCGCCAAGATTCGCAAACTCGGCGGATTATAGGTGGGGGTTGTCCGGGTGTCCACGGGGGCTCCATCACGAGAATCAGGGTCAACGCCAGGAATCCGTTGGTCCTTGCGTCCCGTATCCAAACGGCCTGGGCCGCTTGGGCCAGACCGGCTCGTGCCAGATGAACAATTTGAGCAGTGCGATCGCACCCATACCGGCCACGAAGCCGCCGATATGCGCCCAGTAGGCCACGCCGGAGGTCACCGAGCGGTCGAGTGCGAAGACTCCGTTGAAGAACTGGAGGAAGATCCAGAACCCGAGAACCGCCATCGCAGGCAGGCGAATGAAGGTGATGAAGAAGAAGATGACCATCGTTCGGATCTGGTTGAAGGGGTAAAGCAGGAGGTAAGCGCCGAGGACCCCGGCAATGGCCCCGCTGGCCCCGATGGTCGGCACTTCCGAGTCCATGTTGATCGCGATCTGGGTCCAACCCGCGGCGACGCCGGTCGCAAGGTAGAACAGCAGGTACTTGAAGTGCCCAAGTCGGTCTTCGACGTTATCGCCGAAGACCCACAGGAACACCAGGTTGCCAGCCACGTGCAGCAGCCCGCCGTGGATGAACATCGAGGTGAACACGGTGCCCCAGGTGTGAAACGGGGTGTCGATATCCACGGCGCCGAATGGCGTTCGGAGCTCTTCGAAGCTAACCCCCTGAGTGAGTTCCCTGGGGATGAGGCCGAATTTGTAGAAGAAGGTCGTCTGGTCCAGGTTGTTGAGGGAGATCTCGAAGAAGAAGACGATCGCATTGATGGCGATCAGCGCGATATTGACATAAGGGAAGCGGTGACGGGCCCGAATTTCGTCGGAGATGGGGAACACAAGATGGGTACCTGGGCCTGCAAGGTCGGCCTGTGATAGACGCGGTTCAGAACCTAGCGTAAGCCCCGCCGTACCTGTTGTCAACGCGCTCGCCTCCTGTCAGACTTCGTGGCGTCGCCGTTGTGGGAGGCCATCATGACCTGGATCGCGGGCGTCGACGGCTGCCGTGCCGGTTGGATCGCCGGACTCCGGGACGTCGAAAGCGGGTGTATCGAGTGCCTGGTCGTCCCGCGTTTCGCCGACGTTCTGGCCGCTCCCTACGAGCCCCGTGTCATCGCCGTCGACATGCCCATCGGTCTCTCCGATGGAGAGCGTCGCACCGCCGACTTCGAGGCCCGCCGCCTCCTCGGGCCCCGGCGGAGCAGCGTCTTCCCGACGCCGGTGCGGGCGGCTCTCGATGCGGAGAGCTACGCGGAGGCCAACAAGGCCAGCAGACGCGTCAGCGGCAGGGGCATCGGGCGCCAGTCCTACAACCTCATCGCGAAGATGAGGGAGGTCGAGGCCGCCGTTCTCGAGGCCGGGCCCGGCCGCATCTACGAGTGCCACCCTGAGTTATCCTTCCGCGCGATGAACCAGGGGCAGCCTCTGACCGCGTACAAGAAGACGCCCGAGGGGCTGCTGCAACGCTGGCGACTGTTGGAGGCGGTGTTCGGCCGAAGCGTCGGCCCGGTCATCGCAACGGCGGCGGAAACTCCCGGCGTGGGGCTCGACGACGTTCACGACGCCCTGGCGACCCTGTGGTCGGCCGGACGGATACTCAACGACGAATCCGAATGGGTCCCCGAGACACCGCCCCGCGACAGCCTGGGCCTACCCATGCAAATAAACTTTTAGCTGGCGTACGAGGTCCTTGCGGGCGAACCGCGCCGTTGAGCGCCCGGGTTCCTTGCGGCAAGGTTGCCCCTCGGCTAGACTTGCCGCACTCTGCGACGGCGAGGAAAACCTTGGAAATCGGGATTCACCTGCCTAACATCGGCCCCCAGGCCACCCGGGAGGCGATCTTCGCGATCGCGGACAAGGCCGACGAGCTGGGCCTTGACTCGCTGTGGACCAGCGACCACCTCGCCCTCCCGCGGGAGCCTCAGCTCCACTACCCCTACTCGCGGGGGACGCCGCGGTTCCTCGGCGCCGACACGCCCATCCTGGATCCCCTGGCCACCCTCGCCGCTGTCGCTGGCAGGACGGAGCGGGTAAAGCTGGGAGTCGGCGTGCTCGTCCTCCCTATCCGTCACGCGCTGGTCACCGCCAAGCTCGTCGCGGCCATCGACCAGCTGTCGGGAGGCCGGGTCATCCTGGGCGTCGGGACCGGGTGGATTCCCGAGGAGTTCGCCGCCGCCGGCGTCTCCATCAAGAACCGGGGCGCAATGACCGACGAGCAGATCGGCTATCTCCGTGAGGTCTTCGCCAACGACAACCCTGAGTTTCAAGGCCGCTTCTACCAGATCTCCGGGATGTCCGTCGACCCCAAGCCGGTGAACAGGGGCGTGCCGATCTGGATCGGCGGCAACACCGAGTTCGCCATGCGCCGCGCGGCGGCCCTGGGCGACGGCATCCACTTCATCGACCTGAGCAACGAGGAGGCTGAGAAAGCGATCGCCGGCCTCAAAGACGCCTGCGCCAAGGCTGGCCGGGCTTTCGAGGAGCTCTCCATCTCGAACTACACATCCCTCAGGATTACCGCCGACCGCCTTGAGAAGTCGGAGCGGGGGATGCCCATTACCGGCAACATCGAACAGGTCGTCGCCGACGTACGCTATCTGGGGAGCTTGGGCTTCTCTCACGTCGCCTTCAGCCCGCGGCCACGCAACATGGATACCGCGGCTTACCTGAAGGTGATGGAGACGATCGCGCGGGAAATCAAGCCGGCCGTCAACTAGCGCTTAACGACGCACCGGAATACCCCTGGCTTCGAGGTGGGCCTTCACGTCCGCAATACGGAACGTTCCGTAGTGGAACACGCTCGCCGCGAGGACGGCGTCGGCCTTCCCGGCGTCGAGGGCATCGTAGAAGTGGTCCATCGTTCCCGCGCCGCCGCTGGCGATCACCGGCACGGGCACGGCATCCGAGATCGCCTGGGTGAGCTCCAGGTCGTAGCCCGTCTTCTGACCGTCGGCGTCCATGCTCGTCAGGAGGATCTCCCCGGCGCCCAGTTCCGTCGCCATCTTGGCCCAGCGGACTGCGTCGATGCCGGTGGGCCGGCGCCCGCCGTGTGTATAGACCTCCCATCGCGACTCCGGGCCGATGGCGGGAGCGCCGATAACGCCCGAGGGGCTTTGAACGTCGATCCGCTTGGCGTCGATGGCGAGGACGATGTTCGAGCTGCCGAACCGCTCCGACGCTTCCGAGATCAGCGCCGGGTTCTCCACGGTGGCCGTGTTGATCGAGACCTTGTCGGCCCCGGCTTCGAGGAGGCGCCGGACGTCGTCGACGGAGCGGACCCCGCCGCCCACCGTCAACGGGATGAACACCTGCTCGGAGACATGGCGAACGACCTCGAGGATCGTGTCCCGCCCGTCACTGCTCGCCGTGATGTCGAGGAAGACGAGCTCGTCGGCCGATTCCGAGTCGTAGAAGGAGGCCAGCTCGGCGGGATCGCCGGCATCTCGCAAGTCGACGAAGCTGGTGCCCTTGACTACCCGGCCGCGGTCGACGTCGAGACAGGGAATGATGCGTTTCGTGAGCACGGTCTCTCCAGGTTGGATCAGAGCTCGACGGCCGCGCGCCAGAACATCACGCCCGCCACCGTCAATGATATCACTCCGATTGCCTGGAGCAGGGCCGGTGCACTGAGCCTTCCGACCAGGCGGGCCCCGAGATACGAGCCCGCCGCCGAGGAAGCGCCCATGGCCCCCAGCAGCTCCCAATCGACGCCTCCGTCAACCAGGTGGCCGACGAGGCCGGAGATTCCCGTGACGAGACCGACGGCCAAGTTCGTGCCCACGGCCATCCTGGCATCGATCAGGAGCAGGCGCAACATCGCCGGTAGTCGAATGGTCCCGAGGAGCAAGCCGACCAGGCCGCCGACGCCCGCGACGATCAACCCGATGGCGCTCGAAACGACGGCCCCAGCCCGGCTATAGATGGCGAATCCCTTTGCCGAAGGGGGGACGCCACCTTTCTGGGCGTCCCTGGCCTTCCTGGCCTGGCGCAGCGTCCCGAGCGCCCCGTACGTGACGACCGCCGATATGACGAAGAGCAGGGCTCCCTGGGGTACCTTCGCGCTGTAAAAGCCGCCGACGAACCCCCCGGCAACGGCTGCCGGCGCCATGAACGAGAAGACACGCCACTGGATCGTGCCCCGACGCCAGTGCGGAACGATTCCCGCCAGGGCGGAGCTGGCGCTGATTCCGATGTTCGTCCCGGCGGCGACCGGCGCCGAGTCGAGGAGAAAGAAGACCAGGGGGAGACGCAGGTTGCCGAGGACGAGGCCGGCGATTCCACCGATCAGCCCCAGCGTGAAGCCGATCGCGATGGCGATGGGCACCTCACCCCAGAGCGGAAGGACGGACGGGTCGGCGGCGGCCGGCAACAAGCTACCCGGAGGGTCGTCCGAACAGGACGAGGTACTGCTTGGGGTTGAGCGAGGCTGTCGAGGTGAAGGTCATTCCTCCTGCTTCGCCGATGCCGCGGACCTCCTCCTCGGTGAGGCGCTCGTGGAGAGGCGGTCCTTCCTCCATCTCCTCTTTCTTCCAGTCGAGCACCGCGAGCCACCCGCCAGGTTTGAGCCGGTCCAGGAGCATCGCGATGAACTCCGGGAGCGGCCCCTCGACCTCATGGAGGGCGAACGCGAAAAAGACACCGTCGAAACTAGAGGGTGGCGCCGGAATCGAGTGCTCCAAGGAGAGCCGGACGTCGACGTTGTCGAGTCCAGCCTCTTCGATGGTCTTCCTCGCGGCCTGGACCATCGCCTCCTGAACGTCGAAGGCGTAGAGCTTGCCCCGAGTGAGATGTCGGCCCAGCGGCGCCGAGAAGTAGCCCGGCCCACAACCGACGTCGGCCACAGTCTGGTCTTCGGCGATGGGCAGGAGCTTCAGCACGCGCGCCGGCTCGAGGAGCTCCCGGCGCTCGGGGGCCAACAAAACCGAGTTTCGCTCAGGGTTGAACTTGTGTCCCATCGTTCACTGCGCCGCCGCCGCCAGTTCCACCGCGTCGTTCAGGTTGATGTGTCCGGAATAGATCGCGCGGCCGAGGATCGCGCCTTCAACGTCCAGCTCCATGAGTCGGCGGATCTGGTCGAGGGAGGTCACGCCCCCCGACGCGATAAGTCTGGCTGTCGTGGCGGCTCGGACCCCTCCGATGGACTCGAAGTTGGGGCCCTCGAGGGCCCCGTCGCGGGCGATGTCGGTGTAGATGAAGCGGCCCACGCCGAGCTCCTCCATGCGTCGGATCAAGGCGACGGCCGTGAGATCCTCCGGTTTTGTCCAGCCGTGGGTGGCCACCATTCCGTCGCGGGCGTCCACGCCGCAGACAACGGCCTCGCCGAAGCGTTCGACAGCCGCCGCAACCAGGTCCGGCTGCTCCACCGCCGAGGTGCCCAGCACCACCCGGTCGACACCCAGGTCGATCAGCATTTGAATGGTATCCACCGTGCGGATGCCGCCGCCAACCTGGACGGGAGCGACAACGGCCGCCACGATGTCACGCATGGCCGTGTGATTGACCCGCTCGCCGGTGACCGCGCCATCGAGGTCGACGACGTGCAGGCGGGGCGCTCCCGCCTCCTCCCAGCGCCGTGCCATGCCGACGGGGTCTTCCGAGAACACGGTCTCTTGTGAGAAATCGCCTTGATAGAGGCGAACGCATTTGCCGCCGCGCAGGTCGATGGCGGGTATGATCTCGAACGCCATGTTGCGCTCCGTTAGGCCGAGGCCCTGACGAGCAGCTTCACGAAGTTGTCGTAGACCTTGAGGCCAAGCTCGCCGCTCTTCTCTGGATGGAACTGCGTCGCGATCAGGTTTCCCCGGGCGATGACGCTCGCGAAGGTCGTGCCGTAGTCCGTCTGGCCGACCACGGCGCCGGCGTCTTCGGGGTCGCCGTAGTAGCTGTGGACGAAGTAGAAGTTGGAGCCGTCTTCGATGCCTTCGAAAAGCGGGTGTCGCGATACCAGGTCAACCTGGTTCCAGCCGATATGCGGGACCTTGACGGTCGGCGGTAGGCGTCGCACTCGGCCGCGGAGGATTCCGAGGCATTCGGCCTTTCCTTCGTCGGAGCTTTCGAAGAGCACCTGGAGCCCGATACAGACGCCGAAGAAGGGGCGCCCTCGGGCGATGACATCGTTGATGGTGTCCACGAGCCCCTCGGCGGTGAGGCTGTGCATCGTGTCGCCCGCCGCCCCGACGCCCGGGAGCACGACGGCGTCGGCGGCCGCAACGACATGGGGGTCGGCCGTTACTTCGGCGGGATAACCGATCTTCTCGAAGGCCTTGGCGACACTCCGAAGGTTGCCCGCCCCGAAGTCGATGATGGCGATCCTGGGGCGAGCCATCGTCGCGTTACCTGTTGCGCTCGACGAAGTCGAGGATGAGGCTGCGGACCTCGTCGCCCTGGGCGCCCTCGATCAGGCCCGTGCCGTGGCGCCGCCCGCCGACAATCTGGAGCTCCTTGGGGTCTCGGGCTCGCTCAAACAGGCTGCGCGCGTCGTCGACGTAAGGGGAATCGCCTTCGGCGGCGATGAACAGCTTGGGTGCGGTGATGCGGGCTGCGTCGCTGACCGCCGACAGGCCACTGATGTTGGCCGGGCTGGAGATGCTGACCACGCCGAGCACGTTCTCGCCCGCGGCGACCTTGAGCGCCGCCGTACCTCCCATGCTTGCGCCGACAACGAAGAGTCGGGGGAGGCGAAGTTGGGTCTGCACGACTCGGACGGCCGTGCGCAAGTCGCTCGCCGCCAGAGTGACGTCTCGGGGGCCGGGCGAGCTTCCATGTCCGCGGAAGTCGAAGGTGAACACGGTGAAGCCCCTCGCGGCGAGCGTATCGCCGAGCTCGTCCCACGCTCCCTGGTCCGAGCCGAGCATGTGCGCGAGGACCACACCGGTGGCGCCGCTCCCGACGACGCGCCCGTGGAGCACGAGACCGTCTTCGGCGATGAAGCAGGTATCGCTCTCGCAGGCCCCGACCGAGTCACCGCCGCCGCAGGCTGCAACCAGCAGCAGCACCGCAAGGGCCAGGAGGAATGGAGCGAAACGCCTAGGCACGGCCACCTGCCAACACCTCGGGGTCCGCATCTTTGTTCTCGTAACGGGCGAGGGTGTACACCAGGTCCGATAGCCGGTTGAGGTAGCGGATGATCTCCAAGTTCTCGAGGAGGCCCTGCTCTTGCAGACTGCTGGCGCGACGCTCGGCGCGCCGCACGACGGTGCGCGCCATGTCCAGGGCCCCCGAAGCAGGCGAAGCTCCCGGGACGATGAACGTCGGCGGCATCTTGACCTGGCTCTCAACCGAGTCGATCGTCGCTTCGAGGCCATCGACCATATCCGTGGTGACCCGAGTGAAGTGCCGGTCGAACTTGGCGTACTCCATGACATCGATGGCCAGCTCGGCTGCAACAGTGAACAGCTGCTTCTGGACATCGAGGACGGCTTCCTTGACCAGAGAGTGGCTCGACAGCGCCCTGGCCAGCCCGAGGACGGCAACGGCCTCGTCGACGGTGCCATAGGCCTCGACGCGAGCGTCGCTCTTGGCCACGCGGCCCCCGTAAAGCAGGCCCGTTTCGCCCTGATCCCCTGTCTTCGTTACGATGCTCATCGCAGGCAGCATTATATCATCGGTAACAGGGAGGCGACTGGAAAATCAGACGAAAAAGCGGGCCTCGCGAGGCCCGCTTTGTTCATTCCAGTCTGTGAAGCGACTAGATTTCGTCTTCTTCGCCTGTGGCCGATGCCACCGGTGCGGAGAGGCGCGGGATGAACTCGTCGTCCCCCTCGTCGTCCCCGTCGTCATCGTCGGAGGCGAACCGTTGTCCGCCCTCCCACACGTTGGGCTTGAATTCGTCCATGCTTTTGGCAGCGAAGGAAAGCCGGCCCTTGTTGTTCGGGTGCTGGTACGACTCTTTGATGAAGATCTGAGTCTCTTCGGTACCGACCCTCGTCACGGCAGCGGCGTACCGGTTGCCGGCGGCGATCAGGCTGATCAGCCTGAAACCCAGTTTCGGCTCGACCGCCCCGAGGTACGTCCCTTTGGCGTCGGAAGCGATGAGGCTCCGGTCCTTGACGTCGAGTCGGATCGCCTCGCCCGACGAAAGCTTCGCCAGGACGTCGTAGGACGCCGTCTCCACGAGGGTGGCGGCTCCCGTCTTGCCGGTCTCCTCGATGAAGAAGTGCGGCGGCACCTTCCGGTGCTGCGGCTCGGCGACAACGTCGTCGCGAAGCGTCTTGATCCGCCCCAGGTTCTTCCGGGCGATGGTGTTGCTCGGGGAGATCACCAACGCCTTGGCGAAGCTCTTTCTCGCCGCGCTGTACCTGCCAAGCTCGCTCAGCGCTTTCCCCAAACGGTTCAGCGCCTCGACGTCGGTGTCCAGGCTCGACAGAAGCTCCCGGTTGGCGGCTACAGCCTCTTGCCACCGGCTCTCCATTGCGAGATTGATCGCCTGTTTCGTCTTCTCTCGTCTGTCACGTATGCTTAGTGCTGTCTGTTCCGCTACCATCAGTCCACCTCTCCGTACCCGGGATTCTAGTCCGTGTGACGGATTTCGTCAATATGTCTTTTGGCTTGAATGTTAACTTTTCGTTAACGCTGACGCTTTTCGTCGGGAGACTGACCCTGCCGCCGGCCATGGTCGGCAGCGAGCCTCTCTCCCCTGTTGGAATCTATTCTCATACGAAAAGCTTCAAATTGCAATAGGTTTTTGAATGAATTTATATATTGTTTATGAATTGTCTATGAATTGTTTTGTTCATTGACCAAAGTTGCCGCCGGCGCCTCCTGGGCGGAGCCCTTTTTCTGCCAGAGCGCCACTTGCCGGACCTCACGACTCACCCTCAGTCTCGCATGCAATTCTTAGATGATTCTTAGATACGACGCGGTCCGCTGGGAATTGGTTCCCCAGGCTCGAGAGGGAGTACGCCGACGAGGAGGATGGCCGCGGAGAGGGAGAGGGGACTACCCGGAGCCGCGAAGGCGGATGACAGCGACCCGCCAGAGGGCCTCGACGATGATGCGGAGCGACATCTTGGACTTGCCCTCCGTCCGCTCCGCGAACCGGATCGGGACCTCAGCGACGCGATAGCCCTTCTTCTGGCACAGGTAGGCCATCTCTACCTGGAAGGCGAAGCCCTGGCTGCGAATAGCGCGAAGGTCGATGCCCTCGAGCGCCTCTCGCCGAAAGCATTTGAACCCGGTAGTCGTGTCACGCACCTTCAGTCCCAGAACAGCGCGTGCGTATGTGGAGCCGCCGCGGCTGAGGAGACGCCGTGCGAGTCCCCAGTCCGGGTCCGCGCCGCCTCCCGACACCCACCGGGAGCCGACTGCGACGTCGTGGGACTCGGTGGCTTCGATCATCCGCGGGAGATCTTCCGGCGCGTGGGACAGGTCGGCGTCCATCTCGACGATCCGGTCCGCCCCCGAGCCCAGCGCATCGGTGAAGCCGGCGACGTAGGCGGACCCGAGGCCGAGCTTCCCCGAACGGCGCAGGACCCGAACCCGCCCCGCGTATCGCGCCGCCAGGCCCTCGGCCACCTCCGCCGTTCCGTCCGGGGAAGCGTCGTCGACGAAGAGGACGTTTAGGTCGGGGATGCCCAGGGCCATGACACGCGCAAGCAACTCCGGCACGTTGCCTGCCTCGTCATAGGTTGGCACGACGATGGTGACTTTGATCGTTGCTTCCGTCGGTCGATCGTGAGATGAATCGCCCACGTCTGGCTCGCGGTTCGCTATAGTTTCCCTTCGCTCTTGAGACGACGATGCCAGCGATACACACAGTCGTCCATGACCACGTCGAGTCCATTGGCCCGGGCCAGCTCGGCGGCCTCTTCATTGACGACTCCGTCCTGCATCCACAGGACCGCGGTCTCCATGGCGACCGCCTGTTGCGCGATCGGCAAGACTTCCTCCGAGCGACGAAATACCTGGACCATGTCCACGGGCTCGGGGACCGATGCCAGGTCCGGGTAGCTCTTCTCTCCCAACACCTGGTCAATCGTGGGATTCACGGGAACGATGCGGTAGCCTTCATGCTGAAGATATCTGGCGATGCGATGGCTGGCTCGGTCGGATTTATCGGATATCCCGACCACGGCGATCGTCTTGGTCTCTTTGAGAATCTGCTCGGGTCCTCGCATGGTTGGATCTCCGGACTGGGGGCTCAGCCCCGGCCTGTATCGGCGTCGACCCGGTGGTAGCGCCCGCGAAGCCGGTTCCAGCGGACCTGGAATGTCTCTTGGAGCATCGCGATGGTGTCCCGCACCGGTCGCACCTTGCTCTCTGTCTGATGATACCAATCGATTGGGACCTCCGCGACGCGTAGCCCGCCCCACCTGGCCAGGAACAGTATCTCGACATCGAAGCCGAAGCCGTCCAGCCGTTGTTGTTCGAAGAGCCTCCTGGCTACGTCGGAACGGAAACATTTGAACCCGGCCTGCGTATCGCTGATGCCGGGAACGGCCATAACGCGCACGAAGGCGTTGTAAACGCGCCCCATCACATGCCGGTAGGCCGGCTCCTCGAACCGTCGCGCCCCCGGGGCCTCTCTCGAGCCGACAGCGACGTCGACCCCTTCGAGGGCCGGCGGTATGAAACGGCTCACCTGATCGATGGGCATCGCGAGGTCGGCGTCGCAGAGGAACCGGAACTCGCCCACGGCCTCGAGCATCCCCGTCTTCACGGCGTGCCCCTTCCCACGGTGCGCGGTAGAGACCAGCCTGACCGCTGGGCGGTCTCCTTTTGCCTGTTCGACGATGGAGGCGGTGGCGTCGCTGCTCCCATCGTCGACGACAATGACCTCGCTCTCGTAGTCCTGGGCCGCGAGATAGCTTCGAACGCGTTCCAGTGTGGCGCCGATTCGGGCTTCTTCGTCGAAGGCCGGGATGACGATGGAGAGGAAAACGTCGCTCAAGGAGTTCTCGGGGCGGTCAATCCTAGAGGTCCTGGCCGATCGACTCCAGCGCAAACGCCTTGTGGAGGGCCTGAACCGCCTTCGTGACGGTGTCCGCATGGATGATGGAAGTGATGCGGATCTCGGAGGTCGTGATCATGTCGACGTTCACGCCGGCGCTGTGCAAGGCCTCGAATGTGCGGGCTGCATAGCCGCTGGCATTCCGCATGACGGCGCCGACGACGCTTACCTTGGCCATCTGCTCGTCGGTCTCGAGTCCCGCGGCCCCGACCTGCTGCACCAGGGGGTCCACGACCTTCATCGCGCTGTTGAGCGCGCTCTGGGCGACGGTGAACGTCAGGTCGGTGATCCGGTCCGCGCTGGTGTTCTGAACGATCGTGTCGACACGGATTTGGGCTTCGGACAGCGCTTCGAAGAATGGCGCCGCGACGCCCGGCCGATCGGGGACGCCGAGGACGGCAACCTTGGCAACGTCGAGGTCGTGGGCCACGCCTCGAACATGGTTCGGCCCTTCGATGAGGGCTTCGGAGTAGATCATCGTGCCGGGGGCGCTAATGAAGCTCGAGCTCACCGCGATTGGCACGTTGTAGACGCTCGCGAGCTCGACGGCTCGGGGGTGCATCACCTTGGCCCCGTAGCTCGCCAACTCCAGCATCTCGTCGTAGGAGATGTCAGCCAGCTTTCGGGCATTGGGCACGATCCTCGGGTCTGCCGTGAAAACGCCCTCCACATCGGTATAACGGGCACACCGGCTGGCCTTGAGCGCGGCGGCAAGGGCGACCGCCGACGTGTCGGAGCCGCCGCGCCCCAGGGTCGTGACCTCGAGGTCATCGGTGGCACCCTGAAACCCGGCGACGATGACCACGCGGCCGGCATCCAACTCCCGTCGGATCCGGCCCGAGTCGATGTCCGTAATCCGGGCCTCGCCGAACCGTCGCTCCGTCCGGATCCCGGCCTGCTGCCCGCTGAGCCCCACCGCTTCTTGTCCCAGTTCGCGAAGGGCCATCGCCAGAAGGGCGCTGGAGACGAGCTCGCCGGTGGACAGCAGCATGTCGAGCTCGCGATGGTCCGGGTCCGGGCTGATCTGGCGAGCGAGATCGACCAGCACGTCCGTGGCGTCCCCCATCGCCGAGACGACGGCCACCACCTCATCCCCTCGGCCACGCACCCTGACGATCCTGGCGGCGACACTCTTGATAAGCTCCGCCGTCGCCATCGACGTC
The DNA here is from genome assembly GCA_965248515.1 of Dehalococcoidia bacterium. Classification (GTDB taxonomy): domain Bacteria; phylum Chloroflexota; class Dehalococcoidia; order SHYB01; family SHYB01; genus CBDFJU01. The sequence continues at coordinate 382,190 of CBDFJU010000001.1, forward strand.
CCACCGTATTTGTGAACGACAAGTGACATACGTCAAGCAGTCCTCACGGAGTGCGCACCGCGAGCGGCGAAGGCGAGCGATCTTGCGGAACCGGTGACACCGGCAGAGCGGGCCGCGTCGCTCATTGCCCGCTCGATGGGCGCGGTCTCACCCGAGGCGAAAGCAAGAACAGTGGGTCCGGCTCCCGATAGGAACGCTCCGAGTGCGCCAGCGCCCAGCGCGGCCTGGAACAGCGAGCTCATCGCGGGGAAGAGTTGCGAGCGCGCCGGCTGGTGAAGCCGGTCTTGCGTCGCCGTCGCCAGCAGGTCCCAACGCCCTCTGGAGAGGGCCAGGACCAGGAGCGAGGCTCGGCCGATGTTATAAACCGCGTCCTCCCGGCTCACTCTTGTCGCAAGCACGCCGCGGGCCTGGTGGGTAGGAAGCTCGATATCGGGGATGAAGATCACCGCCCGGAGTCCTCGCTTTACCTGGATCCGCTCCGTCACCAGGCGTCCTTGGTCCGACGTCACCACGTGCATGCCGCCCAGGAGCGCCGGCGTACTGTTGTCAGGGTGACCCTCCAGTCGCGCCGCCAGCTCCAGAAGCTCGCTTTGCGGCACCTCGCCGCCCTCCAGAGCGTTCGCGGCAACGAGACCGCCAACCACTGCTGCCGCGCTCGAGCCAAGCCCCCGGTTCAGCGGCACCGTGTTGCTGCACCGCACTGTGAGCGGGGGCGCAGACCTCCCCAGGTGTGCGTAGAGAGCCCCGATGGACCGGAGGACCAGGTTGTCCTTCCCTCGACTCAGGTCCCGGGCCCCGTAGCCCCTGATCTCCACCCGGTCCGTCTCGCTGCGTTCCAGCGTCACCCCGGCATAGCTGCCGAGCGCGACTCCCAGACAGTCGAATCCCGGGCCGAGATTGCCTGAGGTGGCGGGAACCCTGACGGTTACCTTGCGAAGGGGCATGGGGGGCTTCTTCAGAGGCGCAGTATAGCAACGGAGTGGCGGCCGAGCAACGGTGGCCTAGACGCGCAGAGAGGCCGGCTCCTGGGCTGATGCCTCGGGCGCCGACCTCCCCGCTCACCGGCAGAGGAATGGATTAGAGAAGATCGTCGTGGGACTTGAGGATTCCCTGCCAGCGGCGGCGCGTAAAAAGCAGCCCGCCCAGTGCGCCGATGGCGGCGCCAAGGGGTTGCCAGATCACGAAAGAGTAGCCACTCGAAAAGGCGCCCGGGATCCCGGTGAGTGCGAGGCCCAACATGGCGCCGATGGTTCCATAGATAACCGAGTCGAGGGAGCGCGCCATCGTAATCCACTCGTATTCAACACGCTTGGCCCAGGACTCCCATGTCCACTTGCGCGGATACTTGGTGAAGAAATTCGGCTCGTCGAACAGTTGCTCGGCTGCCGGGATTGTAACCCGGTGCTCCGTCGCCGGCGTGGGCGTATCGGGATACTCCGGCGCGGCTGGAACGAAAACGCGGTGCTCTGCTTCCGTTTCGACGGTGTAACCGTTGCGTGCTTCTTGTTCTGTGACTCCGCCAAACATGGTCACCTCCCGTTACCGCGGCTCTTCGGGGTTCTGTTTGCTCTCGAAGTCCAGTCGCTCCCACTCTTCCTCGAAGGCGGTCGGATCGAGGTCGAGATCTATGTCTCGAAGGAAGGGCGGCAGCTCCGGTCCGATCTCGTCACCGTCGGAGAAATAGCGCTCGGTCGCCAGGCGAACGCGGCTGGCCACCGTGGCGTCGGCGTTCGGGTCACCCGTCCTGTCCGGGAGTTGGGTGGCGATGAGCACGATCTCGACGTCGCCGGTCTTCTCCCGGGCGGGATCGATATGCATCCCGAAAAAGATCTCGGCCTCGGGGTCGGCGATCTCGGAGATGAACCTTCCGGCTTCGTTGAGCTCGGCCATCGTGAGGTCTGGGCCGCTACTGACACAGTAGACGATGCCCCGGGCCCCATGCGCGCTGACGTCGACGAGGGGGGTTGAGATCGCCGCCTGGGCGGCCTTGAGGACTTTCTGCGGACCGTCGCCTCGGCCTATCGCCATGACGCCTGTGCCCCCGCCGCCAACCACAGCCTTGATATCGGCGAAGTCCACATTGATGTCGCCCGCTTCGTTCACGATGCGGGAGACGGCAACGATCGCATCCACCATCACTCCGTCCGCCTGACCGAACGAGTCCCGGATGGACGTCTTGCGATCGGCATGCGACAAGAGACGGTCGTTGCTAACCCGGATGAGGGTGTCGACGGTCTTGTGCAGCGGCTTGAGGCCGTCCTCGGCCACGTTTCTTCGGTGGAGACCTTCGAAGGTGAAGGGCGTTGTGACGATTCCGATGGTGACGGCGCCCGCCTCCTTGGCCAACTCGGCGATGACCGGGGCCGCGCCCGTGCCGGTACCCCCGCCCATCCCGGCGGCGATGAAGACAAGGTCGGCCCCCGCGAGCCGGCGCCTGATCGCAACGCGGGACTCCTCGGCAGCCTTGCGTCCGATCTCGGGGTCTCCGCCGGCCCCCAGGCCGCGAGTGAGCTCGGTGCCGATGGGCAGGATATCCACGTCCACTGCGGCCTCGAGGGAAGCCATGTCGGTGTTGACGCAGATCAACTCGACTCCCCGCAACTCGTTACCCGCCATACGACGGACAGCATTCACGCCGCCACCGCCGACCCCGACGATGTGGATCCGGGCACAGCCTGCGTTTTCGGGCAAGGGTAGCTGCGTCTGATACTCAGAGACCATAGCCGGCTCCTTCGACATGGCCCAACGGTCGCTGGGGCGTCGCTTGACGATTAGAGGTCGAGTCCAGTTTTGAACTCAGTTCAGAAGTTCAGTATAGGCAAGGCCCAGGAGCTTGTCAAGAGTTTTGGACTTTGTTCAAAGTGGCTGAGCCCGCCAGCCTAGGGCTTCAGTCGCTCATACGCTTCAACGAGCTGGGGAAGTCCCTTGTCATAACCGATGTTGTCCAGATCGCCCGTGATGATTTCCAATTCGTAATACCTGTGGTAGCCGGCATCCTTGAGGACTTTGAGCAAGCGGCGTACGGGAATAACTCCTTCGCCGAGCATGGCCCGGTCGGGGAGGGTAAGTGTCTCCTTCTTGTAGTCGCTGACATGTACGAGGAAGATCCTGTCGACGTTCCTGCTGATTGTTCCGTCGATATCGCGCTCCCACCAATGCTGCCAAAAGTCAAAGACGACGCCAACAGAGGGGTCGTCGAAGCCGATCGCCAGATCGATGCCGTCTTTCAGTGTGTTCACGAAGGTCCACTGCGCCCGTATCGGATGGAGCGGCTCGATCGCAAGCTTGACGCCGCGCTGTTTCGCCGTGGGGAGTATGCGCTCCAGCGCCTCTGAGTAGTCCCGTGCAGCCTGGTCCCACAGCCGGTCGCCGAGCGGGCCAGCAACGACGAGCCCACAGTCGGTCCCAAGCTCGGCGGCGGTTTCTAGGGCGAGAAAGGCCCGGTCCAAGTTCTTCTCAAAACGGTCCGGCTCGGCTTCGTATGGGCCACCGATGCCGTGATAGCTCGAGACTTTCAGTCCCGAGTCCTTGACCTTCTTGATCCCCTTCTTGATGCCGTACTCTTCCAACTTGGCGCGCTGAACGCCGATGGCCTTCAGTCCCAAGCGCGCCCATCCGTCGACGCATTGACCGAAGTCCCACTCCGGTGTGGTCGTTACGGCCATCGAGAGATTCGCGTCCTTGTGCACCACCGTGTGGCCCTACTCCGGCGCCTCGCGCTTGCCCCAGTCCTGAAGCCGCCGGACGATCTCCGCCTCGTACCCCTGGTCGCCGGGCTGGTAGTAGCGACGCCCTTTCAGGCCCTCCGGGAGGTGTTCCTGGTCCACCTGATGCTCGGTGTAGTCGTGGGCGTAGCGGTAGCCCTTGCCGTAGTGCATCTCCCGCATCAGCCCGGTGGCGGCATTGCGCAGGTGTAGGGGCACCGGCTCGTTCCCAGTGGCTTCGACATCCTTCTTGGCGCTGAGGTAGGCCAGATACGCGGAGTTGCTCTTCGGCGCCGACGCTAGATAGAGGGTCACCTCGGCCAGCGGGAGAAAACCTTCGGGCATGCCGATGAAGTGGACGGCTTGTTGTGCGGCCACGGCTACGGGCAGGGCCTGCGGGTCGGCGAGCCCGACGTCCTCCGCCGCGAGGATGACCATGCGGCGGGCCACGAACATCGGGTCCTCGCCCGCTTCCAGCAGTCGTGCCAACCAGTAGACCGCTGCGTCCGGGTCCGAGCCGCGCACCGACTTGATGTAGGCCGAGATCGTGTCGTAATGCTCGTCGCCGGCGCGGTCGTAGCGCAGGAAACGGCGCTGCACAGCGTCTTCCAAGGTTGCAAGGGTGACGGTGCGCTGGCCGTCAGGGTCGGCATCCGTGGCGGTGGCCGCCAACTCGAGGGTGTTCAGGGCGGCCCGAGCGTCGCCGTTGGCTACGGAAAGCAGGAAGTCCTCGGCGTCCGGTTCCAGCAACACCCGTTCCCGGCCGAGGCCGCGCTCCTCGTCGACCAGGGCCCGATGCACGATGTCCCGCACCCGCTCCCAGTCCAGGGCCTTGAGGGTGAAGACGCGGGCGCGGGACAGGAGCGGCGAGATGACCTCGAACGAGGGGTTCTCGGTCGTCGCCCCGATGAAAGTCACCGTGCCGTCCTCCACGTAAGGCAGGACCCCGTCTTGCTGGGCCTTGTTGAAACGGTGGATCTCATCGATGAACAAGATGGTGCGCCGGCCGGTTATCGCGCGGCGCTCTCGGGCCTCGGCGACGATACGCCGCAGGTCGGCGACGCCGGCGCTGACCGCGCTGATCGGTGAAAAGTGGGAGTCGGTCATCCCCGAGATGATCTGGGCGAGGGTCGTCTTGCCGCTGCCCGGGGGTCCCCAGAACACCATCGAGGGGAGCTGGTCGGCCTCGATGCTTTTGCGGAGCACGTGTCCCGGCCCGACGACGTGGTCCTGGCCGACGAAATCGTCGAGCGAGCGGGGACGCATGCGGGCGGCCAACGGTGCCAGCCGGTCCACGGCGGCGTTGGCCGATGGCGGCTCGGGGAAGAGTCCCAGCTCCCGCTCCACTCCTGGTGGCGGCGCTTTCCTTTGCCTAGCCATGGGCCTACTTTGTCACGAATGGGTGAGTCAGCCTCGCCATGATAAACCATTAACCTGGTGTTGTCAGAGGCAGGGGTTGGGGCAATTACGTTTCAGAAACTTGCCGCTGAAGTTGTCGAGCCAATGAATCTCCGACGGCCCCGCGATCATCTGAGTATGCAGGTGAACGAACGAGGAGACGCCCCATGAAGATTCAGCTTCTCTGGTTCGAAGACTGTCCGAACCACATGGCGGCTGAGCGGATGCTGGCCGAAGTGCTGAGCGACTTGGGAGTTCGTGACCCAATCGAGAGGCTCGAGGTTCCCGATGCAGAGACGGGCAAACGAGTCACGTTTCCTGGGTCGCCCACCATCCGCATCGACGGCCTCGACGTGGAGCCCGGTTGGGAGCTTTGCGACGACTGCACGCCGCGTTGCCGCCTGTATGCGACGGCCGAGGGACTGAGAGGCGTTCCCGAGCGGGAATGGGTCGTGCGGGCCGTTCGGCGGGCGGTCGGAAGCTAGTCACCGATCGCGACGCCGGTCTACAGGTCGACGATCGTGACGCCCTCGCCGCCCTCCTGGGGGTCGGCGTCGCGGAACACGCCGACGAGCGAATGGTCGCCAAGGGCTCGCTGGATCGCCGAGCGCAGGATACCGCGGCCCTTGCCGTGGATGATCCGTACCCGGTGGTGCCCCGCCAGCGCCGCCTTCTCGAGATAGTCGTCGACCGCCTCGACGGCCTGCTGAGCGCGCATCCCGTGGACCCAGAACTCGTCGCCCACCTGGGCGCGGGCGCCGGCCCCCTTCGAGATGACGACCGCCGGTTCCACTTTTCGCTGTGGCTGCGACGCTCTGCCCGTGATGCGGCTCCGCGGTACCCGCATGCGCACAGGCCCCGCCTGGACCTGGACCGTGCCACGGTCGTCGGGCCCGAGCACGACTTCCATGGGCGGCTCTACTCCGTCGATGCGGACGAGCTGACCGGGTACGATGGGCTCATCGAACGACGGAGCGCGCTCCGGCTGCGTCCAGGGCGCCGCTTCGAGCTGACGCCGTATCCCATCGACCTCGGCCACGATCTCGGAAAGCTCGCGACGCCCCTTCTCTCCGACCAGGGCGTTCAGGCGCCTCCCGGCATGGCGCAGCCGGCTTTTGAGCTCCTCGGCCAGGACCTGGACCTCGACCCGGTACAGGGTCGTCTCCTGTTCGCGTTCCGCCTCGTGCGCCTGGGCTTGCGCTTCCAGATGTTGGCGTGTCTCGGCCATCTCGGTCCGGGCCCGCTGGATCTCGTTCCGCTCTTCCACCAGCTTGCCGCGTTGGTCCTGGATGTCGCCGAGAAGCTCTTCGACCTCGGCCAGGCTGGACCCGAGGGCGGCCCGGGCCTCCTCGAGCACCGGCTCGGGAAGCCCCAACCGCTGGGCGATGGCCATGGCGTTGCTCCGCCCCGGCAGGCCCACGATCAGGCGATAGGTCGGCGCCAGGGTCTCGGCGTCGAACTCGACGCTCGCGTTCTCCATGCCGGGCGTCGAGTGAGCGAAACCTTTGAGTTGACTGTGGTGCGTCGTGACGACGCTGGTGGCGCCGCGCCGCACCAACTCGGACAGGATCGCCATGGCGACCGCCGAGCCCTCCTGGGGATCGGTTCCCGCTCCTAGCTCGTCGAGGAGCACAAGCGACCGGTCCGTCGCCGTCTCCAGGACCTCGACGATATTCCCTAGATGGCCGCTGAACGTTGACAGCGACTGCTCGATGCTCTGCTCGTCGCCGATGTCGGGGTAAACGCCGTCGAACACGCGGAAGGCGCTTCCCGGGCTTGCCGGAATGGGGAGCCCGGCCTGGGCCATGAGCGCCAGCAGGCCGATGCTCTTGAGGGCGACGGTCTTGCCGCCGGTGTTCGGGCCGGAGATGACCAGGGCGAGGAAGTCGCGCCCGATCTCGACGGAGATGGGGACAACGTCGCCACTGAGCAGCGGGTGCCGCGCGTCCACGAGCCGGACCGTGCTTCCGCCGTCATCCTCGATCACGTCGGCGACCACCGAGGTCGATCTCCCGCCGAGCTTGGCCTTCGCCAGGGCGAGGTCGATCCGGGCCATGCGCTCGACGCTGTCTTGCACAGCCTCCGCCTGGGTACCTAGCAACCCGGTGAGCTCGCGGAGGATTCGCTCGACCTCGCGCTGCTCGGCGACCTTGAGCTCGCGCCAGGCGTTGCCCTGCTCGACGGTGGCCAGGGGCTCCATGAACACCGTGGCGCCGCTGCTCGAAATATCGTGGATGAGCCCCTTGAACGCGCTACGGTGCTCGGCCTTCACCGCCAGCACGTAGCGGTCGTCCCGGGTCGTGACGAAGGGCTCTTGCAGGATGCGGCGCCCCTCGATGGATGCGACGAACTCCTTCAGCTTCTGCTGCAGCTGCTCGCTGACCGTTCGCTCCTGGTCTCGGAGATGCCCGAGCAGCTCGCTGGCCCCGTCGACGACCCCGCCCTGGCTGTTGATGGCCGACCGGATCGAAGATTCGATCTCGCGGAAGTCGCCGAGCCCGGCCCCGATGGCGGCGAGGGCGGGGACCTCCGCCGCGGAGCGAAGCAGGCCCGAATGGAGCGAATGGATCGCCTCCAGCGTTGCCGCCACCTCGAGGAGCTCGAGCCCGGCCAGCTGGCCGCCCAGCGCTCCGGTCTGGGCCATGTGGCGGATGTCCCTGGCCCCGGTGAGCGACATGTTGGGTCTCAGGTCGAGAAGCCGAAACGCATCGACGGCCTCGTCATGGAGGCGCGAGACCTCGGCGCGGTTGTAGGACGGGGTCAGCTCCCGGGCCATCTCCTCGCTCAGTGAGAACGACGCGTGGCGTGCCAGCCGCTCACGGATCTTGTCGAACTCGAGCGTATGCAGGGCCCGTTCCCGGACGTCACGCCGTTCCTGCCGCTGCCCGCTCGCCATCTACGCGCCGGCCAAGGCCAGCCTCAAGGCTTCCACCACTGCCCCGTCTTCCTCGGGCGCGACTGTCCTCGGGTCCAACACGAGCATGTCCTTTTCGATCCGCGTCATCACCGGGGTAGGCCCCTCGCGGAGACGGCGAGCGGTGGCTTCCAACATCGCGCCGGTTCCCCGGATCCCGAGGACGCGGCTTGGGATCTGCTCGCCGGGGAGACTGCCCCCGCCGATGGTGGAGTAGGCGTCGGCTACTCGTGCCACTTCGCCGGCTGCGCGCGCCCAACGCTTCGCCCTGCGCTCGAGATCGTGCAGCGGCGCGGAGAGCATGCGCCAGATAGGAAGCTTTTCGGTCGCTTCACCCTTGATGTAGTGCAAAAGCGTCACCTGGAGCGCCGCCATCGTCCCCTTGTCGATACGCATCGCTCGCACCAGCGGATGCGCCTTGAGGACTGAGACGTATTTCGATTTGCCGACAACGATGCCGGCCTGAGGGCCTCCCAACAGCTTGTCGCCGGAGAAGAAGACGAGGTCGGCGCCATCGGCGACGCTCTCCTGGGGCGTCGGCTCGTGGGCCATGCCGAGGTCCTTGGTCTCCAGCAGGCAGCCGCTCCCGATGTCGTGGAGGAGTGGAAGCCCGCTCCGGGCGGCCGATTCGGCCATCTCGGGCATCGTGGGGGCGTGGGTGAAGCCCTCGACGCGAAAGTTGCTGGGATGGACGCGCAGGTAGGCCCCCGTCGCGTCGGTGACCGCGTTCTCGAAGTCCTTCAAATACGTGCGATTGGTGGTGCCGACTTCTCGCAGCCGGGCGCCGCTCTGCTCGAGGATATCGGGGATGCGGAACCCGCCTCCGATCTCCACCGCCTCGCCTCGGGACACGATCACTTCCTTCCCATCAGCGAGAGCGCTCAGCCCGAGCATGACCGCCGCGGCGTTGTTGTTCACCGCCAGGCCCGCCTCGGCCCCGGTGAGCCGTTGCAGCAGGGTCTCCAGATGGGCGTGCCGTGAGCCGCGCTCGCCCGTCCCCAGATCAAGCTCCAGATTGCTATAGCCCTCGGCCGCACGGCTCGCCGCCGAAAGGGCCTCTTTGCTCAACGGGGCTCGGCCCAGGTTGGTGTGAATCAAGACACCGGTGGCGTTGATCACCTTGACGAGGGTCGGCTCGTAGCGAGAGCGGGTCGCCGCCGCGACCTCGGCGAGCAGGTCGTCGGCGCTTGGCGCGTCACTGCCGTCGGCGATGCCCTTGCGTGCAGCCTCTACCCGTTCCCGTACCACGTCGGCGACCGTGTCCCACGAATAGCTCGCGACGACATCGCTGAGCCGCTCGTCGGAGAGCAGCCGGTCGACACTGGGCAGGCGGCGAAATCCTTCGGCCAACAGTGCTCCTCTCGGCCCGGGCCGTGGGCCGGCCAACTGAAGTGGCCCACGCGTCCTCATCGTATCATAGGCCCCGAGGAGCGCACAGAAGGCGTTCCTTGACCCCACAGAAGGGCGGCTGTAGAATACAGCGACTTCTGAAAGAAGCGGTGCAAACCGGGTTTGACGCGCGTTATTGGGCTCACCGGCGGCGTCGGCAGCGGGAAGAGCACGGTCTCCCAGTTCCTTGAAGAGCTAGGTGCCGTTATCCTTGACGCCGACAAGGTTGGACACGAAAGCTACCTTCCGAACATGCCCGCATGGCATGAGCTTCAGGAGGCCTTCGGCCCCGAGGTCCTCCAGCCCAATGGAGAGATCGACCGGAAGAAGCTGGGGAGCATCGTCTTCGGCGATTCCGAGGCCCTCGCCAGGCTCAACGGCATCGTTCATCCGAGAATGCGCGAGATGATGGAGCAGAAAATAGCCGACCTGAACGGTCGAGGGGTTGGGGTCATCGTTTTGGACGCTGCAATACTGGTCGAGGCAGGCTGGACTTCGCTCACCGACGAGGTCTGGGTCACCCACGCCACCGAAGACGTCGTTGTCCGACGGCTGCTGGAGCGGAATCCGAACTGGGGCGAAGAACAGGTGCGGTCGCGCATCCAGTCCCAGATGTCCACCGAAGAGCGGTCGAAGCATGCGGACGTGCTCATCGACTCAGACTGCAGCCTCGAAGAGTTCAGGCGGAACGTCCGAAGGCTCTGGGACGAACGCATCACATCGAAGGCTTCTTGATGGCAACCAAGAACAAGATCGCAGCCAAGGGCAAAGAGAAGAGCCTCTACCGCCAGTACATCATCGAGGAGTACCTCCTCGCGGACGAGCCCTTCTACCTGCCCGTCCATGACGAGGTCGAGATCTTCGAGGCCGCGTACAGTCAGAAGATCCCTGTGCTGCTCAAAGGGCCAACGGGGTGCGGTAAGACCCGCTTCGTGGAGTACATGTCCTGGAAGCTCGGCCATCCGGATGCCAACATCAAGACCCGGACCAAGGCTTCGGCCAAGGCCAACGGGGCCGGCCTGCCGCTCGTGACGATAGCCTGCCATGAGGACCTCACGGCCAGCGACCTGGTGGGCCGTTATCTCCTCGAGGGTCTGGAGACCCGGTGGATCGACGGCCCCCTGAGCAGGGCGGTCAAGGCCGGGGCCATCTGCTACCTGGATGAGATCGTCGAGGCGCGTAAGGACACGACGGTGTTGATCCACCCGCTCACGGACCACCGTCGGCTGCTGCCGGTGGAGAAACGGGGCGAGATCCTGGAGGCCCACGACCGGTTCATCCTCGTGATGTCGTACAACCCGGGCTACCAGAACGCCCTCAAAGACCTGAAGCACAGCACCCGGCAGCGGTTTATCTCGCTTGAGTTCGACTATCCGCCCAGAGACATCGAGAGCCAGGTCATCATGCACGAGGGCGGCGTCTCCCACGACATCGCCGTGAACCTCGCCAAGCTCGGCGAAAAGGTGCGGCACCTGAAAGAGCACGGCCTCCAGGAAGGCGTCAGCACCCGGCTCCTCATCTATGCCGGTCGCCTGATCGCCAGCGGCATCACAGCCAGACGCGCCTGCCAGACGGCGGTGGTCTGGGGCCTGACCGACGATGTCGAGGTGCAGCGCAGCATCGAAGAGGTCGTTTCCACGATCTTCACATAAACCCTCGGGGCTGTGATAACGTAATCACACGATACGGGCAGTCCGAGGGTACCGCCGTCGCCGGGCCACCGGCATTTCACCCTCGCGGCGGCTGCCAGATGGATGCCAATGCAGGACTCAGACGAGAAATCCTCTGTCGATGCGGAGTTGCACCGCTTCCCTGTCTCGGTTGTAACCGAGTTTCGTAAAGCGGAGCAGGCCGCGGCGGCTCTGCTGCCCGAAGAAAGGCTGCAGTCGTGGGCCGAGGAAGGGATAGCCCTGGCGCGCCACTCCTTCCGGTCATGGGAAGCCGCCACCGAGTATTTCAAGGCCACCCCGCAGGTCGTGCAGCGGATGTCCTTCGACCAGCTCATGGGCTGGGCGCGTTGGGGTCGGGCGCTGTCGTCGGCTTCTCCGGTCGTTTCCTCCTCCTACTTTCGATCGACCCCAGAGGCGCTTGACGCCCTGGCGCCCGAGGACATCGGCCAGTGGGCGGGCATCGGGAAAGGGCTCTACAAGGGCACGTGGAAGTCGAGCTCCCTTGCGTCGACCTACTTCGAGGTCAGCCCCAGACTCCTGCGCTCGCTGACTCTCTACGAGCTCGAGGAGCTGGTGGCCTTCATCGACGCGCTTGCGCAGAAGTCCTACGACCTCGCCAGCGAATGTCTGGGGATGGCCGACGGAGTATTCTCGCGGATCGACCGCGTCGACCGTAAGAGCTTCCTCTCCCTCGGCGCTGTCCTTTCGCGGACGAACTGGCGCGACGTCAAGCCCTACTTCGAGAGCGGGGCTCGCATCCTCGCCTATTTGGACAAGAGTCAGCGCAGCCGGTTCCTCGCTCTGGCGGAGCGCCTGTCCCGCGAGCCTGGCAGCAGCGTCATCGGCTTCCTGGTCGATAGCTCGACCGCTCTCGGCGAGATGGACCACGGCGACCACGCGGCGTTGCTGGGGATGGCCGAGCGTTTGGCGGAGCTGTCGCCATCAGCCGTAGGCGAGTTCCTGAAGAATGCGCCTCAGGTGCTTCAGCGTGTCAGGGACGAGCAATTGGCCCTCTGGTTCGAAGAAGGCGTTTCAATCTTGCAGGAGAACGAGGACGGCGGTCTCGCCTTCTTCCGCCTCGAATCGGGTCGAGGCGAACAGGTCCTCGAGACGCTTTCCAACGGACTTGCCCTGGAGCGTGTCAAGGACGTGCTCTCGATGTACTGCCGCGCTCTGGCGGGGCAGGCCGTCGAGATCCACGCCTCCGGGACACTCAAAGAGAAAGGCATCGGGTGGAACTCGGAAGAGCGCCCGGCGACCGAGGGCGATAACATCTATCTGCCGGGTTTCGTGGAGCGCTACGGCAACAAGGCAGAGAACTTCGGCTGGTTCAAGGTGATCGCGACGCACCAGGTGGGGCACCTCGAGTTCGAAAGCTTTAACTTCACCTTCGAACGTCCCGCTGTCCGGTTTCCCAGCGAGCTCCGCCACGACCGGAAGCCGTTCCATAGCGACGGCTCGATGGGCCACGCGACGGACCTGGCCCGCTTTTTCGATCTCTTCGCCGACCGGCAACTCGCGTCGGACATCTTCACGCTAGTCGAGGATGGTCGGGTCGATCACCGGGTCAAGGTTGAATACGCCGGCATCCGCGACGCCTACAAACGGGTCCAGCGCGAAGCGGTTGAAGGGCGTCCCGGGTCGGGGAGCCTGCCGCTGCGTGAAGCGATAATGGAGGTCCTGGTCCGGCTGAGCCTCGAGGACCGGCGGAAGATTTCGGCCCCCGCGGAGCTGAAGACGCATATACAGGCCATCGGCCGGGTCCTTGGCGTGGTGCAACAGGCCGACGCCACGATTGAAGACGCCGCGGAGGCCACGATCCGAATCTATGACATCGTGAGCCAACTCCCGAACGTCGAAGTCCCTCCCGAGGAGCAGGAAGACCAGGACATGGACCAGTCGTCGGATGGGTCCGACACCGACGAGATGGAGAAACTGCTACAGGAGTTGGAGCAGGCCATGGGCGCCGGCGGCTCCCCCGATGGCGAGGGGGAGCAAGAGTACCGGAGTCCCGGCGACGTGGAGTTCCGCGGCGACTTCAAGCCCGAGTTGGTCCAGATGCTGGATAGCTTGCGACAGGACCAATCGAAGACCGAAGGCGCCGCTGAAGTCAACGGCATGACCCGCGAAGAGTTGCAGCAGTTCCTCGAACAGAGTGTCGAGGTCGAGTTCTTCGAGGCCCAGGAGGGAGAGATCGATCAGTCGGCTACCGCGTTTGTCGACAACCTGCTCACGGAGGCGGCGAAACAGCAGGCCCGCGCCGGCCAGGGTGACCAGTTCCCGCACGTTCCGGACGACGACCAGCCGCTAGGGAAAGAGCCCCTCAGCTTCCTCTATGACGAATGGGACTTTCGCGCCGGCGACTACAAGCCGCGCTGGTGCCGTGTTCGCGAGAAGCACATGGAGGAGGGTGTCGACGATTTCTTTGAGAACACGCTGAAGACCCACTCACTCCTCGTCTCCAAAATCAAAAAGCAGTTCGAGATGCTTGCCCCCGACCAGTTCCGCAAGATCAAGCACTTGCCCGACGGCGACGAGTACGACTTCGACCTGGTCGTAGAGTCCGTCATCGAGCGACTCGCCGGCGACACGCCCACGGACAAGGTGTACTGGCGCAGGAACAAGGTGGAGCGCGACGTCGCCGTGGCCTTTCTGCTCGACATGAGCGCGTCGACGGCGGAGGCCGTCGACGAAGGCCGGCGGCAGGTCGACACGTGGGACTTCCCCGACGATCCCCGGGACTACATGGCCTGGCTCCGGACTCGTCGCGAAGAGATGACCCGGCGCTCCTATAAGCGGATCATCGATATCGAGAAAGAGAGCACCGTGCTCCTCATCAAAGCGCTGGAGGCCATCGGCGACTACTACGGCATCTATGGCTTCTCAGGGTACGGACGCGAGAACGTCGAGTTCTACGTGATCAAGGACATCGACGAGCGGTTCGGCGACCAGGTGAAGCGCCGCATCGACAAGATCACGCCGATGCACGCGACGCGCATGGGCCCGGCGATTCGCCATGCGGTGACCAAGCTCGAAAAGCAGGACGCCCGCACCAAGATTCTCTTCCTGCTCAGCGACGGGAGGCCGCAGGACCGGGGCTACAGCCGAGAGGGCGTGGAAAAAGAGTACGCTGTCCACGACACCCGGATGGCGCTCGTTGAGGCGCGCCGGAAGAAGATCACGCCGTTCTGCCTCACGGTCGACCGCTCAGGCCACGACTATCTGAAAACGATGTGTACCGACATGGGCTACGAAGTGGTTGCCGACATCCACTCGCTGCCGCACCGGCTACCCACCCTGTACCGTCGCCTGACAGTCTAGCCGCTGCCGCACTGTGCACCGGTCTTTTGTCTCCACCTCAAGGTCCTGTCGCGACGCCTAGCGCTCGTCCAGCTCCAGGATAAGCCGGCGTAACTGGAAGAGGGCGGCCGTGGCGACTCGGTTCTTGATATCGAGACGCCCGCCCGGCATGCGGGACTCTTGGAGCCGCTCCGCGGCCTCGTGGTCCACCGCGACGAACACCGTGCCGACGGGCTTACCCTCTTGCTCCGTCGGCCCCGCGACGCCAGTGATGCCGACCCCGATGTCGGCGCCCAACTCCAACCGAGCGGCGCGGGCCATCGCCTTCGCCGTCTCGGCGCTCACGGCCCCGTGTGCTTCGATGATTGCCGGATCGACTCCGCTACGGACCTTGATATCGGTCGTATAGGTGATGAAGCCACCCTTGTAGTACGCCGAGCTGCCGGGCACGTCGGTCACTGTACTGGCAAGAAGGCCGCCCGTGCACGACTCCATCGTGGCGAGGGTCATTCCTCGCTCGACGAGCATCCGGCCGATACTGGCCTGCATCGTCTCCTCGTCCGTACCCCAGAGGTGCTCTCCGAACCGGTCCCGAAGGGCGTCCTCCACGGGCGAGATGATGACTCTCGCGGCATCTTCGTCCGCCGCCTTGGCGGCGATTCGTACGTGGATACCATCGGGTTTGGCGTAGACCCCGATCGTCGGGTTGCTGGCCTTCAGGTGTTCGGCGGCCACCTCGTCCACCCGCCCCTCGGACATCCCGGTTATCTTGAGCACCCTGCTTACCAACACGCCCCCGTCGGCCATCTCCCGCAGGCGGGGCCGGACCTCGTTATCCCACATATGGTGCAGCTCCCGAGGTGGCCCTGGCATCGCCACCAGCGTCTTGCCGTTCCGGGTGACCCACCAGCCGGGCGCTGTGCCCATTGGGTTGGCGATGGACCGAGACGAGGGGATGATCATGGCCTGCTTGAGGTTGTTCTCCGGCATTGCCAGGGTGCGCTGGCCGAAGAAGGCCCGGAGATCCTTTTCGAGGTCCGGGTCGACGCTCATCTCCTCGCCCAGGAGCTTCGCGACAGCGGTCCGCGTCAGGTCGTCCTCGGTGGGGCCCAGGCCTCCACTAGTGAGGATCAGGTCGGCTCGCGACCAACCCCGCTCGAAGACCTCGACGAGCCGCTCGAGGTTGTCGCCAACCTTGTGGACGTAATAGAGGTCGATACCCAGGCTCGGCAGCTCGGAGGCCAGATAAGAGGAGTTTGTGTCGACGATCTCTCCGAGGAGGAGCTCGGTGCCGATCGACACGATTTCCGCTTTCATGGGCCCTACCATACCACACCGCCTTTCCGTCGCTCTTCGGTTCGGCGACGAGGCTTCGCCCAGGGATTAGAATTGAAACATGGCGTCGTCCATCGTGTACTTGAACGGTGAGCTCATCGACGTGCAGCAGGCACACGTCTCCGTCCTCGACCAGGGGTTCCTCCATGGTTTCGGGATCTTCGAGACCGTGCGGTCGTGGGACGGGAAGGTGTTCCGTCTCGACGAGCATCTGGCCAGGATGACGCACGCCGCGGAAGAGATAGGGATTCTGCTCGGCGGGCAGATGGATGTCCTCGAGCAGGCGGTCCGGGCAACCCTCGAGGCCAACGGCCTGCTCGACGCCCGCGTGCGGGTGACCGTCACCGCCGGGGAAGGGCCCGGGTACCCGGTGCTTCCGGCTCCCGGTACGCCGACCATCCTGGTCACCGCCTCGGCCCTTCCACCCACCACTGACGAAGAGTTCGAGCGTGGCTACAAGGCCGTCATCGCCGCTCGCCAGCGGGCCAGCCAGGTCGCCCTGGCCCACATCAAGTCCACGAGCCACCTCGAGAACCTGCTGGCGCGGTGGGAAGCTCAGCAGAAGGGCGCCGACGAGGCAATCATCCTCAACGAGCGCGATTGCCTCTCCGAGTGCTCGATGGCCAACATCTTCGTGGTCGAGGGCCACCTGCTAACCACGCCGTCCCCGGACTGTGGACTGCTTCGCGGGATCACCCGCCAGGCCGTGATCGAGGTCGCAGCCGCGCACGACTTCTCCTTGCACGAGACTTGGTTTCTCGCGGAGCATCTGGCGCACGTGCAGGAAGTCTTCGTCACCAACTCGGTCCACGGCGTGATGCCGGTTACGTCGATCGACGACCAACCGGTCGGCGACGGCCGGCCCGGGCCGATGACGCGACTCGTCCACCAGGCCTATCAGGAGCTGGTGGTCCACGAGTTGGGGCTGGGCGCGCGCTAGTCCCTGGCCGGATGGGCTGGTGGAACCCACGGCGACTCGGACCCCTGCTGGGCGTGGCAGTAGGGCGTCGGAGAAAGCGTGCACCGGCTATCGCACTCGTCTCGCGCGATCGGGCACGGCTCCATATGAATCGTGGTTACCGCGTCTGGTAACACCCGCTCGATGTCGGCCTCGATGCGATCGGTAATGTCGTGCGCATCGGCGATGGTCGCGATCCGCGGGAACACCAGGTGGAAGTCGATCTCTCGTTGCCGTCCCGAGCGCCTCGTGCGCATGGTGTGGTAGCTCACGTACTCGCCAGCATGCCGTTGCAGCACGCTGCGGACGAGGGCCTCGTCCGCGTCCGGAAGCCTGATGTCGATGAGATCGACGAAGGAGCGGCGAAACAGCCGGAACGCGGTCCAGGCGATGAAGGCGGCGACGGCGATGGCCACGGCGGCGTCCAGGAAGTCCCATGGCGTGACCTGGACCACGATCAGCCCCACGAGAACGCCCAGAGACGTCACGATGTCCGACGCCCGGTGCCAGGCGGTGGCCTCGATGACCAGCGAACCGGTGCGACGCGCGACTCGGCGGAGATGGAACGAGACGCCGATGTTGATCATGACGGACACGGACATCGCGACGATGCCGAGTCCGACCGACCCGAGCTCCGTATCGTCGATCAGCCGTCTCGATGCCTCGAAGGTGATGAGGCCGGCGCCGATGAGAATCAAGACCGATTCGACGATGCCGCTCACGTTCTCCATCTTCCCGTGGCCGTAGGGGTGGTCCCGGTCGGCCGGTCTCGCCGCGAACCGTATCGCGAAAAGGGCAATGGTGGCCCCGATCAGGTCCATGCCGCTGTCCACGGCGTCGGAGAGGACGCTAATGCTGCCGATGGCGAGCCCGACTCCCAGCTTGAGCCCGACCAGCGTCAGATTGGCGAGGAGCGAAAGGGTAGCTGCACCTCTCGGGGTGCTGAACATGCCATCCTCCGAAGTGCGCGGACGGGGGGGCCGAGCGCGGTCAGCCCGCGGTCGGTAAGGGAGGGCCGGCTAGGCTCTACGGGACAGAAATGGAATTCTGGGCCTGGGGATTTCGCCCTTGTCCCAGGACACGAGGATATTCGCGGCGAGGAAGAGGGAGCTATACGTTCCCGCCGCTACCCCGATGAGAAGCACCAGCATGAAGTCGCGGATCGTGGGCCCGCCGAAAAGCAGGACCGCCAGGATCGCCGCAGCCGTAGTCACAGACGTATTCAGGTTCCGGCTCAAGGTCTCGTTGAGGCTGATGTTCACCGACGCCTCGAACTCACGGTTGGCGTTCCGTATCACATTCTCGCGGATCCGGTCGAAGACGACGATGGTGTTGTTCACGCTGTAACCGATGACGGCCAGGATACCGACGATCATGAGCGAGTTGATCTCGACCTCGAGGAACTTGGCCATGAGCCCGAAAGCGCCCAGCACGATCGCGACGTCATGGACCAATGTGACGATGGCGGCAAAGCCGAAGCGCTGCGATTTGGGGATGCGGCGGAAGGCCCACCAGACGTAGAGCAAGATGCCGACGGAGCCGGCGACCACGGCCCAGAAGGTGTTCAGTATGCTGCGCCGCGCGATCTCGGCATCGACCGACGAGAATTCGATGGTCTCGCGATTGACCGGCGCCAACTCTTCGAGGTTCCGGATGATCGTGCTTCTCTGGTCGGTGGCGGGCCGCGGGCCCCGGAGGAACAGGGCGTCGTCCGGCCTGCGCTCGATCACCAGGTCGGCGTACCCGAACCGGTCCAGGAAGGCTTCGAGTTGTGCCGCCGACACGTTCCGCTCGAAGTTGAGGTTCATCGCGATGTCTCTGTTGAAGTCGTAGCCGGCGACTTGAATGTCCCCGTAGAGCGCGCCCAGTGCCTCGAAGAGGAAGTCGCGCTGGCCGGTGGTCAGGTTCGTGCTCGCGATGAAGAACTCGCCGGGACCCGCCTTCTCGAGCGTCAGTCGACTTTCGACGGCCTGCTCAACGCGTGCCGCGTCCTCTAGGCTGAACGAGAGGAGCTTGCTTCCGGTGAAGTCGAACGGGGTTTGCTCGAAAACGCCGAAGCCAGTCTCAAGCTCTTGCAAGAGCTCGTCTCTAGTCTCCTGGGGAATGTCCCGGCCGAACACGAGGAAGCCGGATTCGGTCTCCTGTTGGGCGACAATATCCAGGTCGGTAACGTTACTCGCAACGGCAGCGAACGCCTCCCGCGTCAGCGGTGGCCCGTAATCGAAGAACTCGACGATGCCCACTTCGGGATCGATGTCAGTTCGCTCGAGCGGTTGGCCGAACGTCTCGGCCAATCCGACCAGGAGCTCCTCGCCCACGCTCGGGTCGATTCCAATGCTGGCGATCAGCACTCGGTCACCCTCCAGGAACGTGACCAACACATCAGACAACCCCAGCTCCTCGGCCCGGGCGACCAAGTCGCTGCGGGCTGGAACCTCACTGAAGACCAGGACGGCCGCCAGCCCGCTTGAAGCGCCGAGCGCTTCCTTTCGCGCTGTGCCGAACTGTTGCTGGAGGCCGTCCTCCAGGCCGGTCCTCGACTCCGCTGACAGGGACTCGCCGACGACGTAGAACGCATGCTCGCCGGCCGGCTCTACCCGCAAAAGCTCGGTCACCAGTCCGTCAACCGCAACCTGGAAGTCGCGGAAGACCACCGTTGGGCCGAAGTCCAGCGTGATCACCAGGTCATCTTCGCTGTTGAAGGCGTCTTGCCGAATCGCCCCCAACTCGTCCTCGATCGCACCGACGAGGTCTTCGAGCCCCGCGTCGCTGAGGCCGCCGGCGCGAAGCAGAACGTCTCCGTTCGGGGATATCGTCAGCGTGCCTTCTTCGCCAATCACGTCGTTGGCGATGGAGATCCCGATGCCCTCGGCGACCTGCTCGCGAGTCAGGGCGTCAACAAATCGGATAGTGATCAACTGTCCGGTCGAATAGTCGAACGGGGTGCGCTCTGGCGCTCCGAACTGCTCTTCAACGGCGTCGAAAAAGATCTGGCTGTCTTCCTCAGGGTAGCTTTTCGCTGCGAGGAGAACATCGTCCTCGCCCTGGATAAGGATCAGCTGTGGGAGGCCAAGCTGGCTGACCAGGGCGTTGATCTGGGCGGAGTTCACCGGCTCCTCGAAGGCCAGTGTCTCAGCGAGGTCTCCGTCCTCGTCGAATCGCGCGACCTCCGCGGCGCCGAACTCTCCCGTCCAGGCTTCAACCACCTCATCGAGGCGCTCGCGCTCGAGGCCTCGGCTGAGGAGAACGAAGCCCTCCTCACCAGCACGTCCCAGCACCAGGTCCTCGGGAACGTCGTCGCCGAAGCCATCCCGCAGGGCTTGATCCGGGACCGGGTTGAGGAAGGTCATCGTCGTAGCGATGGCGGTCGCGCCCTCGTAACCGACGATCTCCACGGGCCCAAACTGCGTCTCGAGGTCATCGATCAAGCTCCGTTCTACAAACCCGGTGCGGATGAAGAACGAGTTCTCCCCGGTGCGCTGGATGACACTCTCCTCGAATCCCGGGACGGCCTCGAGCTGGGAACGAACGTCGTCGGTCTCCACGTCCTCCAGGAAGTCCACGGTCAGCGCTGAGCCGCTGGAGAACTCCAGGCCGAACGGCAGCCGTGGCGGTGCGATAAGCACCACGATCGTCCCCACGATTAGCAGGGCCGTGAACATGTAGAAAAATTTGCGGCGCCGGACGATGTCGATCAAGGCCGGTGCACCCCTAAGAGCTCAATGTCGCCCTGACGGGCGCGTCTTGATTGATATCGACGAACAGTCCGGAGTTCCTTGAGAACGGCGTGCCCACAAAGAGTCTCAGGAACGTCCGGCTCACGAAGAAAGCGGTGAACATGCTTGTGAGGATCGCGATCATCAGGGTGAGGGCGAAGCCGATCACCCGAGGCTCGCCGAGTTGGTCGCCAAACCACCACAGGATTGCCATGGTGATCAGCGTTGTGACGTTGCTGTCCCGAATGGCGTTCCACGCGCGTTCGAAGCCTGTCTCGATCGCCGCGCCGAGGCTGCGCCCGGCGCGCAGCTCCTCGCGCATGCGCTCGAAGATGATGATGTTGGCGTCGACCGCCATACCGACCGAGATCACGAAAGCGGCGATACCCGAGAGTGTCAAAGTCACGTTCGTGAGCTTGAAGATCGCCAGCACAAGGACTGTGTAGATCGCCAGGGAGGCCACGGCAACCAGACCGAGCATCCGGTAGTACAGAGTCATGAAGAGCATGATGAGGCCCAAGCCGATAGCGGCCGCGAGATAGCTCTTGTCCAGCGAGTCTTTGCCCAGGGTCGCGGAGACGTCTTCTTCCCGCACAACCGAGATGCTCACCGGCAGTGCGCCGGCGTTGAGCTGGATGGCGAGGAGCCGGCCGTCGGTGCGGCTGATCCCGGTGATGCGGCCCTGGCTGCTAATCACGGACTGAACGACCGGAGCCGAGATCAGTTGACCGTCCAGGAAGATGCCGAGAGGTCGCCCCACCAGCCTGCGGGTGATCTGCTCGAACATCCGGGAGCCCTCGCCGTTGAATTCGAAGCTGACTTCCGGCAGGCCCGTGCCTGGGTTGGAAGTCAGGACCGACGAGGGTCGAAGGAACTCACCGGTGAGGTGCTTCTCGATTCCGCCGCCGCCCTCGGCTGTCGCGGCTTGCCAATCGGGACAAAGGCCCCCGCGGGTAGCGCTAGGGTCCGTACACTCGCGGAAGTCGAGCTGCGCGGTGCCGCCGATGAGGCGCTTGGCCTCGTCGATGTCTCGGACTCCCGGGAGCTGGACGACGATCTCGTTGCCGCCCTTCTTCTGGATCAAGGGCTCCGAGACCCCGAAGGCATTGATTCGCCGCTCGATGACGTTCACCACGCCCTCTACCTGCTCGTCGGTGACGTCGGGGTCCACCGCCCGGTAAACCAGGTGCGTCCCGCCCTGCAGATCGAGGCCAAGCTTCAGGCCCAGGGCCGATTCGTCGGAGCCGCGCTCGAACCCGCCCAGGTCGATGGTCTTGAACGCAAGCGTCAACACGGCCAGGGTTACCAGAATGGTGACAAAGGCGATGGTGATCTGATTTCGACGTAAGCGCACTGTCGTCCTACTCGTCCTTGGTCCTTAAGCGTCTTTCAACACCCGCCGTGCCAGCGCGACCGCCTCTTCAGGCGTCGCGACCTCGCCGGTGGCTTGCGCCTCTTGAACCGCTTCTAACAAGACGCGGAGCACGGGGCCCGGCTCGAGCCCCAGCTCGCGCATCAGGTCGTTTCCATCTACGAATTTCGGCGGGAGCACCTCCGTCGGCCGCTCCCGCCACTTGATCAGCATATCATGAATCCCGGTCGAATAGCGCTTCCAATCGGGCGTTTCCAGCAGGGGGCCCCTCGCTGCCAGATAGTCGGCGAAGCTCAGAAAGATCGTATCGATCGCGACCTCGCCGGCGTCCTTGAAGTAGCGGTAGAGCGCCCGCCCGGTGGGCCCGTCATCCCTCGTGATCAGCCCCGGCCGAAGGTGCTCCCTCACCATTGTTACGACCATACGCGTCTCGCGGTTGCTAAACCGCAGCCGTTCCATGATCGCCTCTGCCGCTTCGGCCCCTTGCTTCGGGTGGCCGATGAACCGAATGCGCCCGTCTTCTTCAATGGTTTTGGTCTGCGGCTTGGCGATATCGTGCAGCAAAGCGGCCAGCTTCAACGTCAACGACCGGGTGCGCCCGCCGGAGACCTCCTCGTTGAAGTAGCCGGCCATCGTGTCGTCCCAGGGGAGCACCTCGGTGACCGGGTCGGGTCCGGGAGCGCGGCGCAGGACCCGGTCCACGGCGGCAACCGCCTCGAGAGAGTGTTCGAGAACGTTCCAGTAGTGCTCCTTGGGCTGATCGACGCCCCTCGCGGCCTCCAACTCGGGAATGACGGCCGTCAGCAAGCGGGCCTCGTCGAGGAGCCGCAGACCTTCAGTGGGACGGGGGGCCATGAGGATGCGGCAAAGCTCGTCGCGGACCCTTTCCCGGGCCACGGAATCCAGCGAGGAAGCGTCCCGTCTCTGCAGCGCCGCGGTGCCGGGCTCGATCACGAAGCCCAACTCGACCGCAAGCCGCACTGCTCGAAGCAAGCGGGCGCCGTCCTCGACGAATGCGCGATCGCTGGCGACGCGTACCATGCCTCGGCGGAGATCGTCGAGCCCGCCGGTGAAATCGATGATCTGGGCCGCAGCGTCGTCCGCCGACCAACCCGTGAGGTCCAACAGAAGCGAGTCGATGGTGAAGTCGCGGCTCCTGGCGTGCTCGGCCAGATCGCCCTCGATGGGCGTCAGGTCGATGAAGCGCCCTCGGTCGCGGAGAGCAAGTCGATAGATCTGACGGTCCCGGTCGAGGACGACCACGGACGCTCGAAGCGCCCGGCCGAGGCTGCGGGCAACCGGGCCGACCTCGGCCCGAACGGCCAGGTCGAGGTCGTCGCTGGGCTTGCCGAGTATGGCGTCGCGCACGGAGCCGCCGACCAGGTAGCCCTCTATCCCGTGCCGCTCAAGATAACCGGCAATAGCCTCGAGATGCGTGCGGACATCGACGGGAAACACGAGGTCGATCCGGGTAGAGCCGCCTTCGGGGTTCACGGGGGCGTCGGGGAGAGCGCTCCTAGCCAGCCCCCACCTCCACGGCTTCGCTCGCTTCGACTTCCGTCAGGGTGTCGAGCGTCCCCTGCTCCTTCATGCGGTCGAGGTAGAGGATGCCGTCCAGGTGGTCGATCTCGTGCTCGAGGGCCTGGGCCATCAGGCCTTCAGCCTTGAGCCGGACCTCTCGACCGTCGCGCCCCAGTCCCTTCACCTTCACCCATTCGGCGCGCTCGAGCTGGCCCCGATAGCCGGGGACGCTCAGGCAGCCCTCGTCAACCGTTCGTTCCCCGCCCTTTTTGACGAACTCGGCGTTGATGAGCACGTACTCCTGCATTGGCCCCTCGTCGGGGTCCGGGATGCCCATGACCAGCACGCGCAGCGGCACCCCAACCTGGTTCGCAGCGAGCCCGACCCCGCTCGACGCGTACATCGTCTCGATCATGTCGTCGATCAGCCTCTGGACCGAGTCGTCGATCTTCGCCACACGGTTCGTCTTGCGGCGGAGGATCGGATCGGGGGCGGAACGCAGTCGGAGAACGGCCATGCCTGTCCTTTGCGCGGGAGGTTCGAATCTGTTGGCGCGCCGAAATTATACGAGAATCGTCGTTCCCTTGTAAAGGGAACATCTGCTCCCAGATTCCCCACCTAAGATTGTTGGGATGGCTTTTGTGGGCCTACAGCAGGTGTGGGGTGTCAACCGGGGTGTTGATAGGACTTTGCGCGGCGTCTCTGAGAGGATTGGCAACGGTTAGCCGCCAATTATGGTCGTTGTCAGGCTGAAGAAAGCATGGCGCGGCCTGGGCGACTGGGCTGAGTCGCCTTCATCCGATGTTCTGGACAGGACCGCCTATGCTCGGTAGGGCTCGGCAGCCAGCGCCAATATGTTCTGCCGAGCCCTGAGCAACAACTCGTATGAGGGATGGTCCCGCGACAGCCGGATGATCAGCCTCCTGGCGTGCCGCATCACCCGTCCCGGAAGGGCTATCAGCGCGAAGCGCACTGCCTTGAGTCGTCTGCTCACCCACTGTCCACCCAACACCAGACGCTTCATCGCAGAGCTCAAGTTGAACGCCAGCACCGCTATGGCCCACCATGCAGCGTTGGCTCCGAACAGCCTCGACGGGAGCCTGCCCCCTGCAAGGTCACTCTTGAGAACGCTATGGACCTCCTCGCCCTTGCCGCATCTCTGCCTTGACCACCAGATCACCTCATCTCCCGCAAGAGTCCGGTTCGTCACCACTCCGAAGACCTTGAACCAACCCCTGTTGGACAACTCCATCGCGGGGAAGGGCATCTTCATCTGCCCCTCCATTGCTGGCAGCGGCTGTTCGATCAACCGCTCCCTGGTGGCCATGAACCGGTACTCAGGGCTGTTCTTGGAGTGGCCTATCCAGTTGGGTACGAAGTTCACCTCCGCCCACTCCTGACCCGTCTCGACCCGGTTGGAGCCCGGCTTGTGCAGCACGTGCCAGTCTTCCTCGGCAACCTCGGACACCGCACGGCGGAACTCAGCCGTCACGTCAACCCCTACCGCAAACTCGATCACTCCGAACCTCTCGTCTCTGCCCTCGGCGCAGTACCGCAGCAACTCCTGCTGATACCCTGCCGTGTCAGACCTCAGCATGACCTTGGCCACCCCAACAGGCAGATGTCCCAGAGCCTCCTTCAACACTCGAAGCTGCTGATGGCCCGCAGGCACGTTGCCGTCTCGAAACTCCGAGTGCACCACCAGGTCGGCCTCTGCCCAGTAGGTCGTGAGCGGCTGATACGCCCTGTACTTCTTGTAGCTGTACAGCGCCTCCTTCTTGTGGCTCTCCACCAGGCAGGCGTCCATGTCCAGCGTGGCCTGGGTATGAGGCGAACGGCTCTGTACGAAGTCCACCAGTCCGGCGTTCACCTTTCCCAGCCCCTTCAAAGCGTCGTTGGGGGAAGGGATGAATGCTCTGTGCGCCTCCCGTTTGGCCTCCTCACCTGCGTCGTGGAACCTCTCCAGATACCGGAACACCACCGAGTCTGACGGCACGCTCCGCCAACGCTCTCCGCGCCATCTCGCCTTCAGCGCCCTGCGCTCCCTGCGACGCATCCCATGGGTCTCGGCATGTCGAAGTACCCTGCACAAACCTGCGTCCTTCTCCAGGACCTCCAGGTCCATCACCGACTCACCGCCTGCCAGGTTCAGCAGTATCAGCGACGTGATTATCTGGCTGTCCGTCCAGCCCTGACCACCTCCCCGCAGACCCACGCGGCGCTCCACCGACGACCTCAAACCCGCTACGTGCATCAACTCTACGTACGTCATCAGCCCCGACAATGCTGTCATACCCGTCGTACTCTTCTCCTCTTCGTACTGGAACGCCAGTAAGCCTTGCTTCATAATAGGTGCACCTCGTTGGTGATGGTTTGTCCGTACAACAAAACATCTTAGCCCGCATCGCGTCGGGCTCCAACGAGGTCTTCCTCTTATCTAGGTGGGGAATCTTGGTGCTCGAATCCAGCTGGCGGCAGCGTGGGAAGACGAGGAGTCGAAAGGGCCGGAGCCCCTTTGGCAGGGTAGAAGGGGATATGCCCTTTCTCCGAATAGCGCCCGAGGCCAGGGAAACCCTCACCCCAACCCGCTCCCGACGGGAGAGGGAGCAGGCATCCAAGGAACCCGCTTGCACGAGGGTTGCGGGCTCCCGATTCCTTTCCCGGGGAGTCCAGAGGGCGGAGCCCTTTTGGCAAGGGTTGAAGGGGATGTGCCCCTTCTCTCAATAGTGCCCGAGGCCAAGGAAACCCTCACCCCAACCCTCTCCCTGCGGGAGAGGGAGCAGGCATCCAAGGCCCCCGTCTGCACAAGGGTTGCGAGCTCCCGATCCTCTCCCGAGGAGTCCAGAGGGGCCGAGCCCCTTTGGCAAGGGTTGAAGGGGATGTGCCCCTTATCTAATGAATTAGACCGAAGGGCTACCTTGAACCCCCTCAGGGGGTTTGGGGGTGACCCTCCCCCTTCCTCCCTACAACAGCTGTACCGGATCGACGTCGACCGTCCACCCCTCGGGCAGGTACAGGCCGTCGAGGAGTTGCTGCGGCTCGGGGCCTTCGATCACGATGTGCCAGCGGTAGCGTCCCCGGATGCGCTCGTAGGGAGCCGGGGCCGGGCCGACGAGCTTCGTGTCGGGGAAGGCCCACTCCCGGAGCTTTTCCTGGAGGGAGCGGGCGACACGCTCCGCCTCGGCACGGGCGGAGCCGGCGTTGGTGTGCTGGTAGACGAGCCGGAGCAAGCGGGTGAACGGCGGGAGCCCCACCTCGAGGCGGCGGGCGATCTCTTCCTCGTAGAACTGTCGGTAGTCCTGGGTCGCCGCGGCGGCGATCGCGTAGTGCTCAGGCTTGTACGTCTGGATGATTACCTGCCCCCCCGCCGCGCCTCGGCCCGAGCGACCCGCCACCTGGCAGATGATCTGGAACACCCGCTCCGGCGAGCGGAAGTCGGGCACGTAAAGCCCGATGTCGGCATTGATCACGCCCACCAGGGTGACGCGGGGCAGGTGCAGGCCCTTCGCCAGCATCTGGGTGCCGATGAGGATATTCGCCTCGTGGTCGACGAACTGACGGAGGATGCTCTCGTGGGCGTCCTTGCCTCGTGTTACGTCCCGGTCCCACCGCAACGTGATCGCGGCCGGGAATGCGTCGGCGACCTCCCGCTCCAGCCGCTCCGTCCCCATGCCCATGTAGCGGATGCTCTGGCTCCAACACTCGGGACAGCGCGTCGGCGCCGACGTTCGGTAGTTGCATTGATGACAGCGAAGCTGGGGGCGCTCGGTGTGGAACGTCAGGCTGGCGTCGCAACGCCGGCAACGGGCCACGTAGCCGCAGCTCCGGCATTGGATAAAGGTCGAGGACCCGCGACGGTTCAGGAACAGGATGACCTGCTCCTCGGCCTTGAGGGCGCTGGTGATCCCCTCATGGAGGGCCCTGCTGAAGATGCTGCGGTTCCCGGATTTGAGCTCCTCGCGCATGTCGACGAGCTGGACCTTTGGCAAGTCCCCCATCGACGCGGCCCCACCATCGTGGGACTCGCGGATGCGGCCCGGCAGCTCGAGAAGTCGGTATTCGCCGGACATCGCCTTGTGGAAACTCTCGATGGCCGGGGTCGCGCTACCGAGGATCAGGGTGGCGCCGCTGATCTCGGCCCGCTTCACCGCGACCTCCCTGGCATGAAAGTGCGGCTGCTGTTCCTGCTGCTTGTACGTCCACTCATGCTCCTCGTCGAGCACGATCAGCCCCACGTCGGGTTGCGGCGCGAAGACGGCGCCGCGGGAGCCGATGACCACGTCGAACATGCCCTCGCGGATGCGCCACCACTCATCGAACTGCTCGCCGGGCGAAAGGTGGCTATGGAGTACCGCGACCCGCCCGGGAAAGCGTCCCGAGAACCGCTGGATGGTCTGCGGCGTGAGGGCGATCTCCGGGACGAGGACGATGCCCCGTTTCCCGGCGGCGACCACCTTTTCCAGCGCTCTCAGGTAGATCTCGGTCTTTCCGCTTCCGGTCACCCCGAAGAGCAGGAACGCCGCCGGCCTATTCTGTCGGTCGATGGCCCTCGAAATCTCCTCCCACGCGGCTTGCTGATCGGCGGTGAGCTCCGGCGCGTAGGTGAGCTGGAAGGCCTTCCCGGCCAGTGGATCCCGTTCGACCCGGACCTGCTCGGTAACGATGAGGCCCCGCTTTTCGAGGGCGGTCAAGGCGGGACTCGACGCCCCGAACCGGCTCGTCAGCTCGGCCCGCTCGGCGCCGCCATTGACGTCCTCCGCGATTGCGGCAAGGAGCGCTCCTTGCTTCTTCGCTCGAGACTCCGTCAAGCGCTGCGCTTCGACGAGGGCGTCTGTCCTGGACCCCGCAAGCCGCACTCGCGCGGAATATTTCGGCTGGACGCGCGGTCGCTGCCAGGCCCAGCCGCGGCGAACGAGCCGTCGCCGTACGAGCTGGCCGAGGGCGACAGTGGCGTTTCGTTTCCCGAAGTGTTGCGCCAGATCGTGCTCGACCGTCTTTCCGGTGGCCCGGAGGTATTCGAGCACCTCTCGCTGCCGCTGATCGAGGTTCTGTTCCGCCGCCGGTCTCGATCCGGGGAGCGCTTCGTATTCGGCGAGGATCCGCTGGCGAAATCCTGGAGTGATCATCAGGGAGGCGGCGCTATACAGCGAAGAGCGATAGGTCTCGCTGGTCCAGCGGGCGAGCTCAACCTGGGCCGGTGTGAGCCATGGCTCGGCGTCGATGACGCGGGAGATGTCGCGGGTATCGGCGAAGTTCGGGACGTCGACGATCTCGATCGCGAACCCGGGGAGCTGGCGAGGGCCGAAGGGGACTTGCACCGCGTGCCCGACGCGCACGGTCATGCCTTCGGGGATCGAGTAGGAGAAGGTCTTCCCGGGGCGGGCCGGCGCCGCGACGGCGACTTCCGCGTAGGCCATGGTCACCCCCCTTGCGCCGGAGGGAGCATGCAGGCGCTAGCCCTTGGACGGGGTGGAGCGGTTAGGGCGGCCCTTTTCCTTGATGCGGGCATCCTTGGCGGAGCGGCCCCGGAGATAGAAGAGCTTTGCGCGCCGCACTGCGCCTCGCCGCACAACCTCAACGGATTCGAGCAGCGGCGAGTGGATCAGGTAGGACCGCTCGACACCCACGCCGTGGGCCACGCGGCGTACCGTGAAGGAAGCACTGCCCGCGGAACCCTGCTTCTTGATGACCACGCCCTGGAAGGTCTGTGTCCGCACACGCTCGCCTTCCTTGATCCGGGCGTTCACCTTCACGGTATCACCCGGGTTCATGTCGGCGACGTTCTCGTTGACGGTTATCGGGGCAATCGTGCTCAAGTCCATGGGGTACTCACCGGAGACTCATGACGGGATTTGCGCTCACCACGCTCATGCAAGGATACCATAAACCGCCCACCCCTCAGTAGGCTGTTATGACCCGTCCTCGGCATCCTCCAGCGCCAGTGCCTCGTCGATCTCAGGCTGGGTCACCCCGGCGGCCTCCAGCAACTCCGGGCGCCGCCGGTAGGTGCGAAGGATCGACTGGAGGCGTCGCCATCGGGCCACCGCCCCGTGATCGCCGCTGAGAAGCACCGGGGGCACCGAGCTGCCGCGGAACTCGGGGGGCCGCGTGTACTGGGGATACTGGAGCAAGCCACTCGTAAAGGAGTCGCTCTCGGCCGACTCAGGGTCGCCGAGGACACCCGAGATCAGGCGCGCCACGGCGTCGAGCACCACGATCGCGGCCGGCTCGCCACCGGTCAGCACGAAGTCGCCGATGCTGATCTCGTCGTCCATGACAGCCCGCGCCCGCTCGTCGATTCCTTCGTAACGCCCGCAGACCAGCGCCAGGTGCGGCTTGTCCGCGAGCTCGGCCGCGCTGCGCTGGTCGAAGGGCCGTCCCTGGGGCGTCAGCAGAATGACCCACGGCGACTCTTCGGCGTCCCGCCGCACGGCCTCGATTGCCTCGACCAAGGGCTCCGGCTTCATCAACATGCCGGGCCCGCCTCCGTAGGGGGAATCGTCGACCACGCGGTGCTTGCCGTGGGCGTGGTCGCGGATGTCGCGGACATCAACCGCGAGGATCCCGGCGTCGATGGCCCGCTTCAAGATGCTCTCGGTAAGCGGGCCCTGGAACATGGCCGGAAAGAGTGACAGGATCGTGACCTTCATCGCGGGGCTACCGAGGGCCTATTCGATGTGTTCGGGAGCATGTGGCAACCTGGCCCAGTCCGCCACGTCGTGTCCGATCCAGACGTCGGCTTCATAGGCGTCCCGCACCATCTGCAGCCGGCGGATCGACTGGGTCCCTTTCGCGACGTCGACACAGTATCCCTGAGCGGGCAGCCCGTGCTCGAGCTCAACACGATAGTGGCAGGTGTCGCCGGTCAGAACGACGGTGCGATTCGGCAGCCGTACCACCAGCGACAGCTCTCCCGGCGTATGGCCCGGCGTGCGCAGGATCAGGACGCTGCCGTCGCCGAAAAGATCGTAGTCGCCGGGTAGCTCGATCCAATCGAACCCCAGGGTCTCGATGAGGTCGGTGAGAAACTCCGGATGGTGGCCCGTCGACCGGGGTGCATAGGCGTGGGCCCATTCGCCCGTGCCCACCAGCAGGGTCGAGTTCGGAAAGAGGTAGAGTCCTCCGGCATGGTCGAAGTGAAGGTGCGAGGCGATCACGTACTTGACCTTGCTGGGTGCGAGTCCGAGCCCTTTCAGCTGGGAGTCGATCGCGAGCTCTTCCCCGGTGGTCATCCCATACTTGTTCGAGAGGATAGGGATGTGGCGCTCGGGGGTTTTGAGTCCCTTGGGGCTGACGCCGGTGTCGAAGAGCACCAGGCCGCGGTCGTGCTCGATCAGGAACGAGGGGCAGGGCATGCTGATGATCGGGGAGGCGTCGGTGACCTTCACGACGCCGTCCGCGAACACTGGGGCGCGCAAAGCGTTGAGGTACGCGCCGGGCAGGGCCCAGAGCTTCCGGGCCGTCGTCGATCGTGTGAAGGCTTCAACCATGGCCTTACCCCTTGTCGTGTCGCGCCGCATGTTGCCCGTGGCCGTGATGATGCTCGTGACCCGGTGGCGTGTGGTCCGCCTGCTTCCCTTTCAGGATGTCGATGGCGTGGGGGAGCACTGGCAGCAGCAACTCCAGGGTCTCCGTGACGCCGGAAGGACTACCCGGCAGGTTCACGATGAGCGTCTTGCCTCGGGTTCCGACGACCGCCCGACTGAGGATCGCGTGGACGTTGGCGCGCGCGCTTTCGAGGCGCATCGTCTCGGCCAGCCCGGGCACCTCTCGCTCGATTACCTGCTTCGTCGCTTCGGGCGTGACGTCGCGGGGGCCGAGCCCGGTGCCTCCCGTGGTCAACACCAGGTCCGTGTCGCCCCCGTCGGCCCATTCGCGCAAGACAGCCGCTATCAGGTCCTCTTCATCGGGCACGACGCGACGCGCGCCGATCGCGGCATCGAGGCGACCGATGACATCGACGATGTTGTCGCCGCTGGTGTCATGGCGCTCGCCGCGTGAAACGGCGTCACTAACGGTGAGAATGGCTACGGAGATCACGGGCCGTTCCTCGGGTCGGGCCATGATAGCACAGGGGGCCTTCTAGCCCCGTTGCGCGTCGGCGTCCTGGTTGTTCCGTTGGCGCTGACGCATGATGCCGGAGAGGAGCTCTCCGAAGCGAGTGGAAGACGTGGCCAGGGCCTTGAACTCAGGCCCGCTCATGGTGAGCACGTCCACCGGAGTCACGGCTTCGACCGAGGCGCTGTGCCGCTCGCCTTCGAGCAACGAAATCTCGCCGAAGTACTCGCCCGTTCCCAGCGTCGCGATCTCCTCGATCTCGCCGTCGATGTCGCGGTGCACCCGTACGGAGCCGGCGAGGATGACATAGAAGCTCTGGGCGAGGTCCCCCTGACGGAAGATCACCTGGCCTGGCTCGAAATGGGCTCTGGACACAGACTCGCTGACCGTGACGTCCTGCTTGACGATATCGCGGCGGAACAGGAGTTCCAGGTTCCAGTCGATCAGCACCTTGATCTTCCGCTCCATCCGCGGGAGCTGAAGCAGGTAATAGCTCCGGTACAGCCACCAGGCCAGGAAGCCTGACAGCTTCAGGCCGACCACCTCGGCGGCGCCCGAGAAGCGACCAAGCGGGACGAAGACGCCCAGGTTGCGGTGCCGGAACGGACGCTGGGTCCCTCCTCGAACCGTCGCCACGATGTTCCGGGCGGCGTGTTTCGCCTCGCGCAGCGCGTATTGGGCCGTTGGCGGCGCTGTCCCGCCCCCGACCGTGTCCGGGATGGCCGCGCAGTCCCCGACGGCCCAAAGGCCCGGGTAATCCTTCACCGCGAGAAGCTCATCGACGATCACCCGCCCCCGCGCGTCCCGGGCGCATGGGAGACTGTCGAGGAGCCGGTTGGGAGAGCTTCCGATGGCCGACACGAGGGTCGAAGTGGGGATGGTTGAACCGTCTTCCAGCGCTGCGTGCTCGGCGGTCGCGCCGCTTATACGGGTGTTGACGCGGACGTCGATCCCGCGCCGCTCCAGCAGCTTGCGACTGAATTCGGCAAGCTTTTCGCTGAGTTCCTGCAGGATACGCCCACTGCCCTGGAGCAGGATCACATGGACCTCTTTGGGGTCGACCTGGCGGTAGCTGGCGGCCGCCTCCCGAACGAAGTCATTGATCTCGGCGGCGACCTCGACTCCCGTATAGCCGCCGCCGGCGACCACAAAGGTGAGGAGCTGACGCTTCTTCCTGGTGTCGGTCTCGACTTCGGCGGCCTCGAGAATGCCGATCAGGTGGTTCCGTAGGAAGAAGGCGTCGCCCTGCGTCTTGAAGCCGAACGCATGCTCGGTCATGCCGGGGATCGTGGTGAGGTCGGTGCTGTTACCCACGGCTATCAGCAGGTGGTCGTAGGGCAGGCTTCGATAGCTGGCCTGGCCGGGATACCGGATCACCACCTGGCGAGCTTCGACGTCGACGCTCTGGATCTCGGCCTGGTGGAAGTTGCAATGCCGGCACAGCCGGCGGATCGGGCTCACGATGTGCTGCGGCAGGATGCTCCCCGAGAGGACCTCGGCGAGCATGGGCTGGAATAGAAAGAAGTTCTCACGGCTGACCATGGTGAGGTCGATCCGGCCGCGCCTGGCGGCCCCTTCGAGCCGCAGGGCCGCGTAGACGCCCCCGTAGCCGCCGCCGAGGATCACGACCTTGGGCGGGCTACCTGCGGGCTCAGGGAGGCTGGTCATAATACGCGGGGCCCTCAGGAGAGGAAGATGTGGACGCCGGCGTGGGGGAAGTGGACGTCGAGGACGCCGTCGAGGTCCCTCTCAACGGTGGTCAGGTAATCCACCCGCTTCGGATCGCCATCGGGACGGGCGTGTGGACAGGGGGCGCCTAGCTTGGCCTGGGGACAAAGATGGTCCTGTGAAGGGATATCCCAATAGCCGACCATTTTCATTGGGTGGAAGAGGACCTCGGTGATGTTCCTCAGGTCGGCGGTGATTTCCGTGGGACGGTAGGTCCGGACGCCTTCGAACGCGATCTCTATGGTCTCCACGCCCGGATCAGCCCTCGATTCGCTCGACGATCTCCCGCAGTCGTTGCAAGTCCTCGTCGCTCAGGGCGTCCTGGCGCATGTGTTCGTCGACGGTGATCACGGCCGTCGCATCTCGGGAGTTGAGAAGATGAATCCGCGATAGGAGCCGGCTCAAGAGCTTGGGCACCTCGGTGATATCGGAGTTGGTCAAGGGCCTCCCTGGGTACCACGGACAGATGTCCCCATGGACTAGTGTAGGTTCTCCAGGAAGGGCGCGCAACAGGGCACACTGAAGGACGGCGGAAGGCGGCGCTACGCCGCGAGGCGGACTTGCAGGACGCTCAGTTCCCTTAGCAGCACAACGTAGTCTCGTGCCAGCGACCCGTGGTCGAGGGCGGCTACCTTTCCCGGTATTCTCTCGAGGATCTCGGCCGCGGCCCGAGCGCCGGCCCGGACCACGCCGTCCCGTATGTCGCAAAGGCTCGTCGATTCTTCGGGGGCCGCTTCGCCGCGAACGAGCCGCTCGAGGAGATCCACCTTGGCCGGCAGGTTCTCGAGGAGGTCCCGAGCGGGCGCCCAATAACCCTCCCCGGCGTCCGCCGCGCTCTCGGACAGCGCCTGCCGGACGCTCTCCACCAGCTCGGCTTCCTGGACCGGCTTGACGAGGTAGTGGCGGCAGCCGAGCAGCGTGGCCCGCTCCACGGTCTCCACCTCCGCGAGCACGGTCGAGATGATGACAGGGAGGCGCCGCCATTCCGGACGTTCACGGATCTCACAGAGGAGCTCGATGCCGTCGAGCTCGGGCATGAGGATGTCGGTCAACACCAGGTCGATTTCAGGATCGCTTTCGAGCAGATCGAGGGCTTGCTTGCCGGTTCTGGCCAGAACGGTTTCGTAACCATTCCGCTTCAGGATGTGATCGAGGACACGGAGGGTGACAATCTGGTCGTCGGCTACCAGGAGTTTCATGCCGCCGTTCCCCAATTGGGACGGGCGAAGAATTCGACGAGCCGTCCCATCTCGCCCTCGAGCTTGCGCAGCTCGAGCTCCGCATCGTCGAGGCGGGAGTCCTGGCCGGCCAACTCGACCCGCCGCGCTCGCTCCCGAGCCGCCGTTGCCCCGAAATGGCCCAGAACACCCTGCAGGCCGTTGGCCGTGCGCTCAATCGTAAGCGCGTCGGTGAGAAGGATGGCCCGGCTGAAAGTCCGGGATGCCGTGCGGTACTCTTCGAAGAGGTCCGTTATCAGCTCGACGGCGAGCTCGAGATCGCCCTCGACCGTGTCGAGGAACTCGGCCAGCTCGATGGGCCTCGCGCTCGCATCCCCAACCTCGCTCCGGTGTCGCTCCACTGCAAGCCTCCACTCGTCCCAGGAGCCAGCGTAGGCGAAACGCTTGAATGGATGACACGGGGAAGGCCAGCATTCGGGCGCGGACCGGCACGAGGAGAATCTTTCCGCGCCCCCAAACCCGGAGGGCGTGTCGACCGTGCGCCAACGGAGTAAGCGCCGCGGAGGCTTGGGCGCCCGGTTGCCGAACGGCAGGGGCTTGAGCGCGAGGGAAGGTGGTGCGGCCTTGTAGCGGACGACCCGGATTCGAGCGGCTCTGGCACTGAATGTACCGGTATGTCCCCCAATGCGGACGGTGGGTCCAGCGCTAGGCGGCGTTCAGTGCCTCGCCCGACGTGAGGAACGAGATGACGGTTTCCATCTCCTCGTCCAGCCGTTCCAGCAGGTCCACCGCGCCCTCGAGGCGAGCTTTGCTGCCACACTGTTCGAGCCGGTGCGCGAGCTCCTTCGCGGCGGTGGCGCCGAAAGTCCCAAGGGCGCCTTTGAGCCCGTGCGCCACGAACTCTACGCGGCTCGCGTCCCCCGCATCGATAGCCTCGCCGAGCAAGACTCGGTCGCTGGCGTATTCCATCTTCAGGTCGCCAACCAGCTCCACCAGGAGATCCTCGTCCCCGCCGATCATATCCATCAGGTTGTCCAGCTCGAGTCCGTTCATGGTTCAACTCCTCGCGTTAAGCCGCTCCTTCGCACCGCGCAACACATCGTTGAGGTCGTTGGCCTTCATGGGCTTTGACAGGTAGTCGTCCATCCCTGCCTCGAGACACCGCTCCCGGTCTCCGTTCATCGCCATCGCGGTCATTGCGATAACCGGGGTCCACGATCCTCTGGCTCGGTCTTTGGTCCTGATCCATTCGGTTGCTTCGAACCCGTCGATGTCCGGCAGATGGACGTCCATGAACACCAGATCGAAGTCCTGGTTGTCCATCGCGGCTAGCGCTTCGCCCCCCGTGCCGGCGACCACGACTGTGTGGCCCAGCCTCTCGATCATGCGCTTCGCCACCTTCTGGCTGATCGGGTTGTCCTCGGTGACCAGAACGCGTAACCCCTCCGCCGGGGGCTCCATCCCCGCAGGGAGCGCTCCCTGGTCGTTGGGGGTGATCACCGGATCGGCGTTCTCCTCGGCTTTTTCTAAAACGGCGGTCAGATGGAAGGTACTCCCCTTGCCGACTTCGCTATCGACCCAGATCTGCCCGCCCATCATCCGCACGAGGCGCGTCGTTATCGCCAGGCCGAGCCCCGTGCCGCCGAATTGGCGCGTGGAGGAGCCGTCGACCTGGGTGAAGCTTTCAAAAATCCTCTCGTGCATGCTCGGAGGAATTCCGATGCCGGTGTCGCTCACGCTCAGCCGGAGGGTGACCCTGCCCCGCTCCTCGCGCATCGGTCGGACGGTCACGTCGACGCGGCCTACTTGAGTGAACTTGATGGCATTGCCGACAAGGTTCCCCACCATTTGCCGCAGCCGGTCCGGGTCGGCGAGCAGCGCCTCTGGGGTCTCGGGCGCCACGTCCAGGGTCAGGTCGAGGCCCTTTTTCCAGGCAACAACCTTGAGTGGTTCGAGCATCCTGCTGAACTCGACCTTGGGCCGGAACGTGACCGGCCTGATTTCGAGCTTGCCGGCTTCGATCTTGGAGAAGTCGAGGATTTCGTTTATCACCGATAACAGGGCCTCGGCCGAGTGCTCGACCGATTTCAGGTAGTCGCGTTGCTCGCTCGACAGGTCCGTGGCCAGGGCCAGCTCGGTCATGCCGATCACGCCGTTCATCGGCGTCCTGATCTCATGGCTCATGTTGGCCAGGAACTCGCTCTTGGCCTCGTTCGCTTCCTCAGCCTTGGCCGCGAGCTCGTTGGCCCGGTAGTTTGCGTCCTCGAGCTCCCGGTTCGCTCCCATCAGCGCCCGCTTCTGCCGCTCGATGGTCTTGGAGCCTCTCCAAACGATGTAGATCAGCGTGGCGTAGAGCGCCCCGAAGCCGCCCAACACCGAGAAGATCGCAACGGTGCGGAACTCCCTGATGTCGTTGGAGATGCTCGGGATCGAGAGGTCGTCGCTTTCGGCGAAGATGTCCGCCGATTCGGTGATGATGCCGTGGGTCTCGAGGCGCTCCGTCGCGTCGTTCAGCTTGACGGAGAACAGCCAGGAGAGGTCCACGGCCAGGGCGAGCATCACGATGAAGCTCGCTACCGAGAACTGGACTACCAGGTTGTGCTTGAGTGATTGCATGCGGGGGAGCGCGCGAGGTAGACAGTCATCCGGTCAGCGCCGTCTTGTTACTATCGCCACTCCTCCTCATGATCCTTCGCTTTCTAAGGGCGAATTTGATCACCTTCGATGAGGCCAGGTCGTCTTCCACGATTAGAATGCTCATTGGGCCGCCTCGAGGCTGAGGGATGGCCGCACTACCTACATACACCCCTGGCGATCAGCGTCTGCTTAGGCCTTACCTACATATCTACAGGCTTCAGGTCAGTCAGAAGTGGCTCCGGAAATCTGAACAGGGGGATAAGTGGAATCGCTGCCTGATTGAGGGCATGATAGTGCTCTCGGAGACAGGAGCGAGAGATGAGCAGACGACCCCGCCGTAACCACTCGGCAGAGTTCAAGGCGAAGGTGGCTCTTGCCGCAGTACGCGGCGACCGGACACTTTCGGAGCTGGCAAGCCAGTTCGATGTGCACCCGAACCAGATCACGCAATGGAAGACCCAGTTGCTGGATCGGGCGGCGCAGTTATTTGGCGCCGGGACAGGGCAGGCTGAAAAGCTGGTAGATATGAAGGTCCTTCACGCTAAGATCGGTGAGCTTGCGTTGGAGAACGATTTTTTAGAGGCCGCGCTCACGAAGGCGGGATTGCCGGGCGCAAGGCGATGATCGACCGCGATCACAAGCTGCCTCTCGCCCGCCAGGCAAAGGCAGTGGGCATCAGCCGCGGGAGCATCTACTACCGGCCACGGCCGGTGGGCGAAGCCGGTCTCGGGCTGATGCGCCGCATCGATGAGCTGCACCTTGAGTATCCGTTTGCAGGCAGTAGGATGATGCGAGGCCTGCTCCGCCAGGAGGGACTCTCCTCCGGGCGTAGACACATCGCCACACTGATGCGGCGGATGGGCATCGAGGCGCTGTACCGCAAGCCCAACACCAGCCGGCGACGGCCCGGCCATACGGTGTATCCGTACCTGCTGCGCGGGCTTGAGGTGAGCAGGCCCAACCAGGTGTGGGCAATGGATATCACGTACATTCCGATGGCCAGGGGGTTCGTGTACCTAGCCGCAGTGATGGACTGGCATAGCCGCAAGGTGCTGGCCTGGCGGGTATCGGTCACAATGGACACAGACTTCTGCGTGGAGGCGCTCGAAGAATCCCTGGGACGCCACGGCGCGCCGGAGATATTCAACACAGATCAGGGAAGCCAGTTCACAAGTGATGCCTTCACCGGCCTGCTGAAAGCCAGTGAGATCCAGATCAGTATGGACGGGAAGGGGGGCTGGAAGGATAACGTGTTCGTCGAACGACTGTGGAAGAGCGTCAAGTACGAGGAGGTGTACCTGAGAGCCTACGAATCGGTCCCGGAAGCCAGAACTGGACTCGGGCGGTACTTCGAGTTTTACAATGCCGGACGGCCCCATTCGAGCCTTGGGGGAATGACGCCGGACCAGTTCTTTGACAGAGCGCCTGCCGAGTCCGCGGCGGCCTAACGCACGGCAGCGCGATTCCACTTATCAAACCGGGCAGCGCTGTTCAGACAAACGAGACCACCTCTCTCAATATACGGGGTTGACTAGCAGTAGAACGGGGGGGCTAACACGCATTCCACTGGGCGAGTCCTCGTAGCCGCTCAAGGAGCGCCTCTACGTAGTGAGACGATGGCCAAGTCGCGGTGGCCCAGTTGGTCCATCAAGGCGAATTGGCATCGCTTGCCGCCCAGGGTCCTGATTAAAGCGATGCCACGAGGGTATTTGTTGCGCAGTCGGTTCCACGGACCGTCCCTTACCTGGGACGTGCGGCTATCTCGTCGGCCCAGGTCCGGATTCGCTTCCAGTTGCGGAAGTCGCCTTCCGGGGCGTGCATCGCCTTCACGATGTGCGTCTCGCCCTGGGCAAGGTCGTGCTCGTCGAGCCTCCCGGCAAGGAGCCGGTGCCCAAGAGCGCCAGTCGGCGAAGGGCACGCTAAACGGTGCGACATCGCCGCGGCGTTGTGATGCCCCGTGTTCATTCGGGATTCCGCCCTGACCAACCAGCCGCTCCTATCGCGAGCCTACTCGCGAGTCAACGCCATAGCCCGTACCCCGGCCTTGTAGTGCTCTTCCGCGGTGACGATGGGGCCCGGTCTGTAGACGTATGTTTCGCCCGAGGTCAGTCGCTCCTCGTAGAGTATTTCTTCATGCCCCTCGTACCTGACGATGACTGCGAAAAAGATCGTGACCGGGACGTAAAACAGAGCGTATCCCTGTCGGTTGGTCCTGGAACGGCCCACCCCAGCCACGACAACCTCGGCCCCGTTCACCGCCAAGCCCTCGCGATCGAGCACCCTGATTCTGCCGGCACGCCACGGGGCGACATGTTTCACGAAGAACTGGGCGAGCTTTTGCCGGCGGTTCAGAAGGTTACCGTCCTGGATCTGCTCCACGACATCCTTCTCGAAACCGGGCCCCTTTGGGGTCTTCCATTCGGGGCCGTATTTGGACTCGAGATATTCCTCAGGAAAATTTGGCACGAGGAAGTTCTCGCCGATGAACTCGATCTCTTTCAGCTGCTTGAATAGTCGTAGTGGCGTCTTGGCCGCGGGATATTGGAGAATGTAGTCGCCGATGATGCGGTGGCATGTCCAATCCGCCCTGATCCCCGACTTCACCATCGAGACGCTGATGTCGCGAGCGCTATATGAGACGTGGACGTAGTACCCGTTTTCGGTGAAGGCTGCCATCACGCGGTCGATCGTCTCTTCGGTGAGCCCATGAAGGCCGATTACCGACGCCGTATCCATCTCGTCATCCCAGGGAATGAATCGCTTCTCCCGGATGGCGCCAAGGCAGGTGCCGGAGCCAAGGAAGAAGACGACTTCCATCTCATCCAGGATCCGCTTCACGTCTTTCAATCTCTCGGCCGCGACTGCTGGGTCCAGTGGCGTCGGCGACTCTATCGACTTCTGATACGCTGCCTCGCCTGTTTCGTCGGTTGTTACCAATTCTTCCTCTTCCTCAGTCGCTAATGTGACCCGAGCCGATCGCAGGCACAGGCCAGTCGAATCTAGTTCTTCCAAAAGGGTCGACGCGAACACCCTTTCTTCTCTGTTAAACGCTGGTGGAGCCGAGGGGAGTCGAACCCCTGACCCTCTGAATGCAAATCAGGCCGTCTAGTGTACCAGCTTGTCTGTGTCGATGTCCAGCGATTATGTCCGCCTAAGTGGTCAGGGAAAATGTCCATCTAGGCCGCTGTCATACCATCGGACTGTGATACGCGGGACCTGCCCCTGGTGCGCATCATGGGCGGGCTCTTGGCTTCGGCGTACTTGCGGACCGTGTTCCTGTGGATGCCCAACTCCCTGGCGATTGCCCGAATGGAGAGGCCCCGAAGCTTAGCCTGCTGCACGGCCTTCCACCGGACCCTCTGTCGCGGCGTGGGTTTCCTGCGTGGCGATGCCGGAGGCTTGCAAACTCTGCCGCCGCCGTTCAATGTGGCGCTGTCGGCCTCGATGGCGTCGAGGGATGCCAAGCTCTCCTTGGAGTGGCTGCCCACGCCGTTGACCCTACGCTCAAGGCCGGGGCCATATCGGAGAGGACCATTGGAGGCACGGAGAACTCCAGGGCGCGGCGGCGCCTCCTGTGTGGGGATCGTGCGTCCCCGGTACTGCACGAGGAGCTGACCGTCCAGGCCCTCATGGACCTCCAGCTGCGCTCCGGCGTAGCTAGGCCGCTCCTTACCAGGCAGCAGCTGCAAGGTACGCCAGTTGTACTTGACGGTGTTGTCCCTGGCCACCTTGCGGCGGTGCTTGAAGCAGAGTATCTGGTCCAGGGACACCGATGACTCCATAGAGCGGTAAGCAACGCTTGAGTGCTCTGCCGGAACCCCGAACTTCTCGTTGAAGCGCGGCAGGAAGCGGTGCAGGACTTCATTGGCCTCGTCGATGGTGGTGACGCCCGCCAAGCGCAGCTCGGTCACCAGCCGGTCCTGGAATGTCCCCGCCGTCCGCTCGACCCGGCCCTTCGCCTGCGGTGACCTGGCGAATATCTGGCGTATCCCCAGCTCCTCCATGGCGCGGGCGAACTGGGTTGGCCCGGCCGGCTTCTGGCGAGGCTCTCCAGTATGCTTGAAGACCGCGTGTCGGTCGCTGTAGACGGCCAGCGGTATCCCGCATTGCCGGATCAACCCCTCCATGAGAAGGAAGTAGCCGCGGGTGTCCTCCTCCTGGCTGAACAGAGCGTCAGGCACAGTGCCGGTGGCGTCGTCCACGGCCAACAGCAGGACGAACCGGGGTCCTTGTTCCCCCAGCCACCGATGGTGGCTCCCATCTATCTGCAGCAGCATCCCTTCTTGGGCCATGCGTTTGCGCCGGACACGGTGTCTGGGCGGCCGGCGGCGGCGGGGGCTGTCCACGCCGGCGCTGACCAGGATGCGGCGCACCGTAGAGCGGCTCAGGTCGATCCCCTCCCGTTCCATCAACAACTCGGTCAGATGCGTATGGTTCGTTCCAGCGTAGCGAGTGCGGGCCAGCTGCACCACGTAAGTCATCTTGGTCTCCGTCGTGGTGTTGGCCGGTCGGCGGCCACGATTCCCGTGGGCGAGTGCGGCGGCGCCCTCCTTCCTCTAGGCCGCCAGAATACGCCTCATGTGGCGTTCGCTCACTCCCAGGACCTCGGCCGCCTGACATACCGGCACCTGATCTGCCAGAACGCTGTTGAGCACCTGAAGTCTCGTCTGCTCCTTCTGCGTCAATGTCACTCCTTCCATGGGATGACATTTTCGCTGACCAGTTAGCTACTGACATAATCGTAGAACAACGACATTCAATGGCCAGCACTTCTGTACCATGTCCGCCAATCGTATAGTGGTGTGATAGCCCCTGTTCTTCAATGGCATGACGCAGGCTCCGGGACCCGCTGGTCACATAAGGCGGATTCGTGAGGATGAGATCATAAGGGGCATCGTTCACCCGTGCGAAAGTCCCCAAATTGGACCGCAGCAGCCGGAAGACGTTGTTAAGCGCGCCAGCTGAGAACGCCTGCAGGTGTTCCGGCGAGTGGTATTTCGTCAACAGGTCCGATAGGTAGATAAGCATATTGGCCTTGGCCAGGATAATCGTCCGCTCATCCTCTTTTTCGTCGCTGCCCTTGTCGTAACCGACCATTGTGATGGACGGTGCCACCACTCCATCGACAGGCTCAAACCCGCGCAATAGATGAGGGTTCGCAGATATACACTCAAGGATGAACCCGCCCACGCCACAAAACGGGTCGCATATCCTGGCTCCATCCCTCAACTGCTTGGCGTCCGACATCTCCACCATCGCTCTCACTACGTTGCGGGGAGTGAAGTATTGCCCGAGGAACTTGATTCCTGCGTTCTGGCGTAGGAACGCTTCGTATAGCCGGGTCTTGAACTCCTTATTGATGTATCTGAGCGACCCAAAGCGACTGTCGTAGTCCTGCAAGTGCCGTAGCACTTCACCGAACAGATTGGCTTGTGCCGTGTTCGGCTGCCCGTTTTCATTTACGAAAATGGTGCCGTTTATGATGGTCGTGCCGTCGTCGCTTTTCGGGAATAGCGCCTGGACCTCTTTGCGACAGATGTTGGCGTAGTAGGTCAGTGCGGCGGCGGCCGATACAGCGTGGAGGCGTTCGCAAACGGAGTTGAAGTTGTTGTGGGATTGCAACACACCTATGTCGCTTAGAAACTTGAATACAAACAACTCGACGACGTTATAGAGACACTTTTCAGGCTCTTTGCCGGTATTGACCCATATTTTCTGCCACATCGTCTTGGCCAGCGCGGACGGGTCTAGGACTTCCGGCATCGATAACTGGTCGTTGGTGTCACTCAGGGAATGGTCGATCTTGTCAACAAGAAGTTCCAAGTCTGTCGCGGCTTCTGCCGAAATAGAACCGTCTTCTATTGGCCTCACATCGAAGATGCGCGTGAGTACGTCCCCTTCCTCTGTCCGAATCCGGTTTCCCGGTCAGGGCGTTGATCCAGTAAGTGGTGTTGCCAGAGGTCACTATCAATAGCTTGCATAGCTGCCTGGCCACTGCAAGTTCCTGGTCAATTGCTACCTGAACTTGCTCTGGAGTTCTGAGTTCGGATGGTGACTTGTATTCAACAATGGCCTTGACTCCACCACCGAGGAGCACCACAACCCCGTCGGGCTTCTTGTTGGCGATGTTCTGAGTAAAGGAACCTTTGACCACACCGGCATTTCTGGGTTGCCGGAGCGTAGAACTGCCAAGTCGATAAAAGAGGTATCTCCCAAGAGGCTTAGGTGCCGTCTGTAACAGTTCCTCACTCATCGCGGCCACGCTGGGTCTTCGAGTACCGCCGTTTCTTGGGAACACGCTGCCGTTTGGAGCAACCGGTCCAGGTGCTCTATGGTCGACTTCCGGTTCGCTGGTGTCCGGTCGCCGGCGACCCACTTCTCGACGGCGTTCTTGGTGACCCCCAGCTCGTCCGCTATCGCCGCCCAGGTCCATCCCTTCTCACGGAGCTTGGCAAGGCACGTCTGCACTTCGTTCATGGTGGCACAATACCAATAGGAACGGTTCGCAGAGGTAAGAACATGATCGCGCAGACCATCACAGCCCTCGGCCCCAACGACCCCGATGACGGCGACCCCGGACGGCAAACAACGCGGCTTGGCCATCGCCGCCACCGTGCCGATTCGCAAGAACAAGCTGGGCTACCAGATTGCCTCGCAGTCCGGTAACGGCTCCTACGTGATTAACTTGGATGACGGGATTTTCTGCTCCTGCCCGGACTTCGAGAAACGACAGGAGCCTTGCAAGCACGTCTACGCCGTGGAGTTCACCGTCCAGCGTGAAGCGGACGCTCCCACCGGCGAACCCGAAACTGTCCGAGTGTCCCTCGGCCCCTCTTGGACGGCCTACAACCTGGCCCAGACCAACGAGCAGGAGTTGTTCGGAACCCTGTTGCGGGAACTGTGCGCCGACGCTCCCCAGCCGCCGCAGGGCAAGGGGCGGCCCCGCCTCCCCGTACCCGATATGCTCTTCGCCATCGGCCTCAAGGTCTACGGCACAATGTCCGGACGGCGAGCCATGACGGACTTCAGGAACGCCCAAGCCGACGGCCTGCTCTCCACCTGCCCGTCGTTCAGCGCCGCTTTCCGGTACATGGAGAACCCCGCCGTCACGTCGGTCCTGAAGTCCCTGATCGAGCAGAGCGCCCTGCCTCTGAGGGCCGTTGAAGTCGACTTCGCCGCCGATGCCAGCGGCTTTTCCACCAGCGTCTACGACCGCTGGTTCGACCACAAATGGGGCAAGGAAAAAAAGCAGGCCCGGTTCCTCAAAGCCCATATCAGGTGCGGGGTGAACACCAAGATCGTGACGGCTGTGGAAGTCACCGAGGCCAATGTCCACGACTCCCCGCCGTTCGCGGGTTTGGTGGCGAAGACGGCGGAGAGCTTCAACATGAACGAAGTGTCGGCTGACCGGGCGTACCTGGCGAGGAAAAACTTGAAGGCCGTCGTGGACGCCGGGGCTGTCCCCTTCATTCCATTCAAGATCAATTCCAAGCAGGAACACACCCACGGCGACTCGTTGTGGGCGAACGACCTACCACTACTTCAGCCTGTTCCGCGAGGAATTCATGGATCACTACCACAAGCGTTCCAACGTGGAAACCGCCTTCTCGATGATCAAGGCCAAGTTCGGGAGCGCGGTGCGCTCCAAGACGCCGGTCGCCCAGATGAACGAGGTTCTGGTTAAGATTCTCTGCCATAATATCTGCGTGTTGATTCAAGCGATGTGCGTCCTGGGGGTTGAGCCAGATTTCCGACGCGAAAAGACTTTTGCATCAACCAGGACTTTTGATGCAAAAGTCAGCTAAATTTCAGGCTTTTGGTGCAAAGCCCCTTCACGTATGGAGCCACCTCCGGCGGGACCGTCAAGGCCGGAACGACGACCCTTGTG
The DNA here is from genome assembly GCA_965248515.1 of Dehalococcoidia bacterium. Classification (GTDB taxonomy): domain Bacteria; phylum Chloroflexota; class Dehalococcoidia; order SHYB01; family SHYB01; genus CBDFJU01. The sequence continues at coordinate 426,956 of CBDFJU010000001.1, forward strand.
TCGATGGCACAGGTCGGCGCCGATGGCGTCTCCGCCTTAGCTACAACCACGTTCACCTATCAGGACCACACCGTTTATTACGAAGACTCGGGAGGAGTCCAATTCGATGAGGATTGGCCGTTCCTCACGAAGATCGAGAACGGCTACGGCGCCTCGGTGACGATGACCTATACCAGCATCCCAACGGGGACGCCAAAGTATTTGGACCCGAACGGCCGTGACCGAGCGAGTCGTTGACCCGGGCGTTGGCCCCACGGCCAGCACCTCGATGCGTATACCGGATCGCCGACTTATACAGCTACGGCGATTACACGGTACACGAGTTCCGAGGCTTTGCCACCGTAACGAGAACGGACGCCGCGGGGCATTACTCCCAGCACGGCTTCTACACGACCGGGAGTGACGACGAAGACAAGCTCACTGGTCGCGAAAAGGAGGTGAAGCGCTACGATAGTGCGGACAACCTCCTGACCTCGACTGTGAACACCTGGGGTTGGGATTACACGTGCTGCGATAGTCCAGACGCGACCGTGACCTATTACATTCACCTCG
>CBDFJU010000002.1:0-968904 GCA_965248515.1 Dehalococcoidia bacterium
GTAACAAGTCCGGACCATCTGAAGGTCTTTGGGGGCACGACTTTTTGGTTGAGCTCGGTCTGGGATGAGCTCGTTGAGCCCTTCCACCACGTCCGTTACATGGGCGCTGGCGGCCTCGAAGAAGCGATGACGGCCTTGCTTCTTGCTGGTCACGAGGCCGGCGCCAACGAGCTTGGAGAGGTGGCTACTGGCAGTCGGCGGCTGCACATCACCGATCACAGCGAGTTCGATGGCTGACAATGGCTCGCCTTCCAGGAGAGTCTCTAGCATCCTTGCCCGAGCCGGAGCAGCCATGAGCGCGGCGAGGTCTGCCAGGGAAACCGGTGCATCCATAGTTCGATGATAGTCGAAGCATGGGGCCCGATCAAGAACTATTCTTGTGTCATCGGACAGAGCACACGCAAGAGAGGAGAACGAATTATGGTAAGTCAGACAGCGGAGAGAGACACACAGTTGAACCTCATGAACACGAGCACACGCGGAACGTCGGCGACCGAGACCCAAAATCACGAAGGAGCCACAAAAGCGAACGCGCTTCCCGATTGGCTGGTGGCATTCTTGGGCCAGGTCAAGCGCTCTGCCACGCTGCTGGCCAAGGGACACGAGCCCAAAGTTGTAGGCGTATTGCCTGCCCGGTGGGAATTGCTCACCAATGTCGCCGCCAAGGCGCATGGAAACGCATGGATGAGACTGATACAGGAATCGCGATGCGACCAGGTGAGATACTAGTCCGAACTTCCTGCCGCATGCTATCCGGTCACCGAAAATTATCGGCTGGTTGACCTCTGTTGGTGAGCCGGGCGGGGTTCGAACCCGCGACACCCTGATTAAAAGTCAGGTGCTCTTCCACTGAGCTACCGGCCCATGAACCTGTGAAGGCATCCATTGTAGCGACGGATCCGACCTCTTTGCTACCCGTTTGCTACCGACAGTCCTCTGCTCTTCTCTCAGAGGGATCCTGGCTCAGCCCAACTCTCCACTGAAAATTCGCCCCAAGTTCTCGTTTAGCCTGTCGCTGTCGGAAGCGAACAGGACGCCAGGCTCAGGCTCATCATCAGGCCATTTCAACGTATCGGGAAGGGATTCTGAAATTTCGTACCAGATGTGACCCGCAAATCTATCAATGACACCGCGGGTCAGAACACGGCAGAATCCAATCTCTTCGCGGGTCGGGCGCCTAATCAACGCCGGGTCGCCGGCGTGTCTCGCGATTACCGTTTCGTTGGCGATCTTGAAGAACTCCTCTAGATGCGCCTTTTTTAGTTTGATTCCCTGCCTGAGGAGTGCCCTCTTATCGACCTTGGTCGCGCCGGTCAACTTTGCTTGATTCTTGAAGTGATGTTCGAGCCACTCGACAGACCTCGCATGAAAGACGATCGCCTCACTAGGAACAGCTAGCGCTGAGGCATAGTCCAAGACGGCATGAAGGTAGTACGGATTACGGATTGCTATATGAGCGTAGATCGCCCCTTTAGCAAAATGCTGGCCTTCCAACAGCGGTGGCGGCGCCTGAACCCCTGCTCCCGCCCGCAGATTACCCAGCACATAAGATGGTTGCCCTTGGGCAGCCCGTTTGTCCTCGATCCACTGAATCGCCTCTACCTCGAAAGGGTACTCAACTTGAATGGTTAGGATGGCGAGTATCGTCCTCAGGGACCCTGCAGCCTCTTGTAACCGGATGGACCATTGATCCGGAGGAGCTTCAAATTGAAGCCATGCAAGGTCCGCCTTTACGAAGACATTGACGTCTTTCAACTCCAGGTGGATATCAACGCCCTTAAACGACTCGGCGGGCGACAGACGATAGGTCGCGACGAACTGCGATTCTTGATCAGCGGTCATCCGACCTTCACGTCGGATAGGTCAGCGTGGGTTCGGCGCAGCGCTCTGTCGAAGCCCCTCAGCAGCTTCGCGCTGTGCGCCGGGCAAGAGGTGACCGTAGATGCCAAGGGTGGTGCTCACGTCAGCGTGACCAAGCCGTTCTTGGAGAACACGGATAGGACTAGATTGCGGAGTCCTAATTCATCAACCCTACCCTAAAGCGCTCGTCGGAAGTCATTGGGGATTGACTGGGGTGTTGCTGTCGGGTTTGCGGCTTGGTCGGGGCGATGTTTTGTCCGGTGTCTTCACAGAGCCCGAAGCTCTTGCAAACCGCCCAAGCGACCACTCGTTGATACCCGAAGCCAGTCGACGCCCCGAACCCGGGCCATACGAACTCATCTTCGAAGGTCGGCTAGTCGGGAGACTGGTCATTGGGGAATATGTCCTCAAAGATCCAGATCTGCGAGCGTCGGGGGTTCGCGTTAAGACCGTCCGCTACTCGCTGTTTCTCTACAGGGGCATGGTCATGTGAGCGGTTTTCGATCTCGCGTATAGTCGTCGTGCTCATCCCCGAATAACCCTGAAGCTGCCCGATGGTCAGCCCTTCTCCCTTCCGAATCCCCTTGAGATTATTGGCTGAACTCGAACCAGGTACCGCTGTCTCTTGCACTGTTCTCCTCCGCCTGAGACTTCCCCCTCGCCTACCGGTTACTGCTGATCACAAACCCCGCAACGGTGTCCTAAGAGCTCCTCGGCAGACTACATCGGGCGTGGACGAGGATGGCGGTATAGCCGGCAGCTCGCCATGGTCTCGTCGGCGACGCAACCCCGACACACCCTTTTCCGCCGCGTCACCAGCTTACACGGCCTCCGACTCCCGCTCGTTGCGCCTGGGGTACCCCCGGTCTGTTCGCTGGCGGCGGGCTAGAGTCCTCGCTGGGCGGCCATCTTCTCGATTTGGTACGAGTCGATCGACTTTCCCAGCTCCCAGCCTGCCGGGACGTTGCTGCTCGCCCCGAAGACCTCGCCCGTCGAGAACATGATCGCCCCGCCAATGCCCGGGCCGACGGCTTCGTGGTACATGGGGTGGTAAAGCATCCCTAATTCGATGTATTCGTCGAGGCTGCTGGACTTGGACCAGGCCGTTGCCGCCGTGTGTAGCACCTCGTCGTGGTTCACGGTGAGCCCCACGGCTGGGTTGTGGGAGAAGCCGGCGGAGGTTCCTCCGCCGCGGCGTTGGCCCAGCAGGTAGGAGCCGGAGAATGAGGGCCGATCGAATTGGTACCTGTTTGCCTGACGTATCGGCGCAGTAAACGTTGCGTAGTCGGTGGGGAAGAGATTGATCTTCACCCCCACATTCTCGAACATGATGGCGACGGCCTCCATGATCTCCGACCCCTCCGGGTATCCCGCCCGTGGCCAGATGTGCATGTCGGCCTCGAAGCCGTCCGGGAAGCCTGCCTCCGCCAGCATCGCCCGGGCCCTGTCTGGGTCGAATTCCGGCACCGGGATTGGCACGTAGGCCTCGTCCTGGAAGAACGCCAGCCCGACGGCCGGCTCCCCCAAGCCGTATAGGAACCCGTCCACAAGGGCCTGGCGATCGATCGCATACCAGTGCAGTGCCCGCCTCACCCGGACGTCCGCCAAGGGGTTCGTGCCGGAGTCAGGGTACTCGGCCACATACTGGTTCTCGATGCGATAGCTGCCGTAGGAGTTGTCGAGTCTGCTGAAAATCTGGAGGCCCGCCTTGCGCAAGTCCTCTACGTTGGACTTCGGGACCGGGATCACGTCCGCATCACCGGTCTTCAGGAGGGCGACGCGGGTGCCGGCCTCGGGGATCTCCTTGAAAATGAGCGTCTTGACCCTCGGCACGCCGTAAAACCAGTGCCGGTCGACCGCCTCGTACACGACTTCGTTCCCGATGCTCACGGACACGAACTTGTAAGGACCGCTGCCGACGGGGTTCTTGTTCGCCTCGCCAGCTCCGACCTCGGTGATGTAGTCTCTGGGGATGAGGTGTTGGGGGAGGCCGGAGCTGCCCACCCGCGACATGTTGGTGCTGTTCCAGAACAGCTTGGGCGAGGTCAGCTGCACGATGAGCGTCGATGTGTCCGGAGTCTCGAGGGAGGCGATGTCGCGGCGGACGCCGGCGGCACCGGTCACAATGGACCCCTCGGCCATGATGCGCTCTATTTGGAACTGAGGGTCACTCGACGTCGCCGGATCTCCGTTGTGGAACACGACCCCCTCTCGGTTCTTGAACGTCCAGGTGGTCGCGTCCTCCGATAGGGTCCACGACGTCATGAAGCCAGAGTCGGGGTCCAGCCCTCCGTCATCGGTGGCGCCGATGGGGTAGTCGTACATGGGGTCGAGGTATGCCTTGGTACCCGAAGTGTTATGGATGAGCTCGAAATTGATCATGGCATCGAGGGCCACGATCAGCTCCCCGCTAGACTCGGGCGCCGAGGTCGCGGTCGGTGCAGGTCGAGGTGTGGCAGTGGGTTGTGGCCTCGCCGTCGGCTGGGGAGCCGTCGTGGGTCTCGGCGCTGACGTGGGCGCGGGTGCCGCTGTGGGCGCGGGCGCTGCTGTGGGCGCGGGCGCTGCCGTGGGCGCTGGTCTTGACGTGGCCGTCGGGTCATCACCACCACCGCAGGCTGCCACAACCAGTCCCAACGTGATCACTCCAATAAGCAGAATTCGACCTTTCTTCGATATCATCTGCCACCTCCTACCACATTACGGCATCGGAATGTCGAAATGGGTGTTACCGCGCCTAATTCATGGCCCGAAACGGTGATAGCACACCGCAAGCCTACTGTCAAGCCGATCGAACGTGATTCCTCGACCCTCAGTCCCCCCCGAGTTGGGAGTATTTCGCCACTGCAACTGCCGCATTTCGTCGCGGGTGCTCAGCGGTTGCCCGAGACGTACTCTTCGCCGATGTGCCTTTCATTCACCAACCTCTCAAACTCAGCTCCGGACACCCCCAGCAAGTGCCGGTACACATACTCGTTATTTTCCCCCAGACACGGCGGGGGATGGACCTCCGGCTGACTCTCGTTGTGGTATTTCCAGACGTACCGTGGATAGTCGTGGGTGCCGGCTTCCTTGTGCGTGAGCCGGACGAAGAAGCCGCGGGCCTGGAGATGAGGATCAGCATAAGCCGCGCGCTCGTCCAAGACCGGGCCCGCCGGGACGCCTTCCTGCTGAAGGAGTTGCATGGCCTCAGCGGGTGCAAGATTGCAAGTCCACGTTGCGATGGCCTGATCGAGGGCATCTTGATGTTGTAGGCGCGACAGCGTCGTTGCGAACCTGGGGTCGCGGACCCACGCCGGGGTGTTGGCTGCCCGCACCAGTCCCTGCCAATCGCCGTCATGCCGCAAGGTCAGAACAATCCACTGATCGTCCCCCCGGCATGGATAGCACCCTTGGACCGATCCAAAAAAGTCACGGTTCCCTATCGGGCCATGGATCCGGTGGTTCATCTGATAGTCCATGAGGTATTCGCCCAAGTGAGGGAGCATATTCTCTTGTTGGGAAAGGTCGATGAACTGGCCGTGGCCCGTCTTGCGCCGCTGAATAAGAGCGGAGAGGATGCCGAAGACGGCGCCGGGCCCCGTCGCCGCGTCCATGTGGAACGTCATGCTGTTCGTCGAGACATCCATGTTGCGATAGCCCCGTAGAGATGTGAATCCGGAGAACGCCTCCACGTGGTTTCCCGTCGCCCTGTACTCCCGATAGGGCCCGGTGTTGCCAAAGGAGGGCATGTTTATGACGATCATGCCTGGGTTGACCTTTTTCAGCACGGCATAGCCGATGCCTAGCTTGTCCATGGTACCCGTGGCGTAATTACTTACCACGACGTCGCTGAGTGCCACCAGGCGGAAGAAGATTTCCTGTCCTTCAGGCCGCTTCAGGTCGACGGTCATGGACAGCTTGTTGCGCCCGAGACTGTTGAAATTAGCGTGGCGGTTCCATGGGCGGGGGCCCGGGTCCTTGTCCACGTAGGCGCCGGCAAACACCCCCATCTTCGCGACTGCCTCCTTTGTTGGACGCATGATCCATCCCCGAACCGACCGGACAAAGTACTGCAGCGATTCGATACAGATGACCTCCGCGCCCAGATCTGCCAGAAGAAGCGTGGCAAAAGGACCCGCCCACACCGCGGTCAGGTCCAGGACTCGGATACCGCGCAACGGTAACGATCCCCTGGGCATGTCCTGTACAAGCATGCTAGATCACGCCTTGCGCGGAAAGCACGGGCAGGTCCCGCGGGCTGTAGCCCAACAGCCCGCAAAGGACCTCAACCTGATGCTCACCCAGAAGGGGGGCCGGACGTCGAAATGCGTAGCCGCCTTCTTCGAGCTTGCAGATCGCTCCGGGGTAGGTCAGCCACCCCGCGGTGGGGTGGTCCGCCTCGACCCAGTAACTCCGTGCGTTCAGGTGTTCGTCTTGCAGCAGGTCTGATAGATTGTTGACGGGAAGAAGCATGGCCCCCACCCGCTGCGCATCCTCCATAGCCTGGCGCCGGGTCCGGGGCCCAAGCCAGTCATAGAAAAGGCCCTCCATCCTGTCCTTGTAACGCATGTCCAGAAGGTCGACCTCAGGATTCGTAAAAGGTGGCTCATCCAGCATCTCCGGCCGATCCAGCAAGGCTACGAACCGCCTCCAGGTCTGCACTGTGAAGCCACCCTGGACCCATCCGTCCTGGCATGGGTGGAAGCCCGAGGGTAGCACCCCGGGCGTACGATCCTGCTGCTCTCGCAGGACCGTTTCCCCTGTATATTGATAGCGGGTCAGGAACGTGTTTCGGCGGTCCGAACCACCTGCCTGGACTTCCATCATCGAGATATCAAGCAGCTCCCCCTCACCCGTGGACAGGCGCCCGAAATATGCGCCCAGGCCCGCGGCAGCGGCGACCGACCCGGACTGGTACTGCGTCAAGTACCCGGCCATTTTGATCGGCTGATGTTCTGGCAAGCCCGTCGACGACATGCTGTGTCCCATCGCGTACAAGACGATTTCGCTGGCTTCGTAGTCGCGGTAAGGGCCCGACAAGCCAAAGTTCGTGATGGCTACCATTATCAGCGCAGGATGGCGCCGCGATAGCTCCTCGAAAGTCAACCCCAGCGACTCCAGATGTGCCGGCGAGAAGCTGGTCACGACAACGTCGGAAACGGACATCAACTCGCGGAGGATTGACCGACCTGTGTCTGATTCCAGGTTCAGCCGTATCCCACGCTTGTTGGCGTTGAGATGGAGAAACAGCCCGCTCTTCTCGGGATCCGGGATATCCCCTGGGAACGGCCCAACCCGTCGCGCGATGTCCCCCACGTGTGGCTCGACCTTGATGACATCAGCGCCGAAGTCGCCGAAGAGCTTCGCGCAGTACGGGCCTGCCACGAATTCCGCCAGGTCGAGGACTCTTAATGCATCTAACGCCTGTGACACCCCTCAGATATTCTCCCCTTCCAGCACGTCACGCAGTCACTCTTCGGACTCCGATCTTGTTGTCTACTACCATCTCGACAGGTGCTATGGACTCATGTAGCGCTCGGCGAGCACCTTGTACCCTGTTTCAGCCGCTTCGAGGTTCAAGGCCCTGGCGACGTCGGTGAAGTGAGCAATGGTGTCGAACTCGGCTCCCAGCTGGACGACGTTCCGAAAGCCTTGCATCTCGAGGACCTTGTTATTGGCCTCCTTCTTGAGCCGCATGATTTCTGGAGGAACCTTGGCAATCCTGCGGGCCATGTCCAGCGTCTCCTGCTCCACCCTGTCGGCGGGGACGGCGCGATTCGCCCAGCCCATGTCCGCGGCCTCCTTGCCGGTGAAGCGCAAACCCGTCAGGTAAGAGCCTTCGCGCGCCTTGCGGGAGCCCATCACCCAATAAACCATGGGGCTGATGTAGCCTGCGCCTGTGGGAACTCCGGGCCAGCCGACGACGGTGTCCTCGGCCACGACAACCAGGTCGCAGAAAACGCAGAGGGAAAACGCCACGCCTATGCAGTACCCGTGGACCTGGGCGATCACCGGCTTGGGAAGGTCGAAAATGGTCAGGTAGTCCTTGATGCCGCCCTGAAGGTTACTCCTTTCGACGCCAGTGTCCGTACCACGGTTCGTCCTCCTCTCGTTGGAGCTGATGCCTCCGCCAGAGGAGAAGGCCCGGCCTGCGCCCCGCAAGATGATGACACGCGTCTCCTCGTCATCGCCCGCGGCAGTGACCGCCGCCATGAGTTGCTGGCGCAGCTCGGCGTTCATGGAGTTCAGCTTCTCCGGGCGGTTCAACGTGATATACGTTATGCCGCCATCGATCTTCTCCGTGAGCACTAGCTCATTAGCCATTGCGACCTCCTTCTGTTGCACGATCGTTTGCCCGACTCGGCCGTCCTGAGGCCTTCAGCCAGCGGTTTGTGGGGGGACTACAGCCTCGCCACGTCAGCCGCCCGTCGGAAGCCCCGTTTTCTGAGTGCGCTGGTGTTGACTACAGGCCCATGGCATCGGCCAGCGCCTCCCGGTGCACCGTTCCCGCCCCAATATACTCCGCGGCCGTGAGCATCCGCCGGGTGTAATACTGTAGGTCATACTTTTCCATGAAACCAAGGCCGCCATGGGCAGCGGTGGTCTCCAACGCTACCCTGTCCGCGGCTTGGACAGCGGCAACCTTGGCGATCTGTCGCTCCTCGGTTCCAGCCTCACCCTGCGCCAGGCTCCAGATCCCCTGCCAGATGGCCAGCGAAGCAGCCTCGAGTTCCATGAACACGTTGACCAGCCGATGCTGCATTACCTGAAACGACCCTATCGGTCTCCCATATTGCACCCGGTGGTGGGAGTACTCCACCGCCATGTCCAAACAGACGCGGCCCATAGCCTCAATCTCCACGCATTTGAGGAGGGCTGCATGCTCCACGGCCCGCTCCAAAATGGGCCTCATGTCTTCGGAGTCGCCCAGCGCCGCCTCGGACGGCACAAGGACGTCAGCCAGGGTAACTTCCACTTGCCCCTCCGGTGACAGCGTCTCGATCGGAAAGACGGAGACACCCGGGGCGCGGGCGTCCACCAGGAATACGCCCAGGCCCTTTCCGTTGCCTTCGCCACCAAGCCGTGCAACCCAGAGGAAGGAGTCCGCGTCGTCACCCCCGTACACGAATAGCTTGGTCCCCGATAGCCGAAAGCCGGTTCCGTCTGGGACCGCGGTTGCTTGGACACCATTGGGGAAAGCAGAACGGTCGGGCTCGACCAGCGCCAGCGCCAGCAGACGCCGCCCGGCTATCACCTCGGGCAACAGGCCGCGCTTTTGATCCTCTGTTCCCGCCTCGGCGACGATCGCGGCACAGGGCACTATGGTCGACAGGTAGGCCGACGGCGCCAACACCCGCCCTAACTCGGCGCACAGCACACCCTGGTCCACAGCGTCGCCGCCCTCGCCGCCGTAGTCGGTTGGAAGTCCGAGGCCCAGCCACCCCATCCGCGCCATGCTCTCCCACAATGGGCGATGGAACGATTTGCCCGTTGCCTCGAGCTCCTTCACCAGAGAAACCGGAGTCTCTTGCCTTAGGGCCTCTCTCATGCTCGTCTGCATCAGGCGCTGCTGCTCGTTCAGAGTGAAGTCCATGGGTCTATCTCAGGTGCCTCCAGCCGGTCTTGGGGCCTTCGAGGGCGGTGGTTAGCCTCGGGGTAAGCCCAACGCGCGCCTAGCGATGACGTTACGGCGAACGTCGAGGGTCCCACCGGGGTGCATGTTGCGCCATTGCTCCGTGGCAAGCTCTTCGATCTCCCCCGCTACCTTCGCCCATTTCGAGCCCTTTTTCACCACCGAGTACTTCTGGGAAATGTCTCGGCCGGCCCGCCTGAGCATGGGAGGGAATTCTCCTCTGAACAGCCCGCACAGCCCGCCCTTCGCTGTGATGGGCAGGTTTTGGGACACCATCCAGTAGTCACGCCACGCAAGGAGCCTCCAGCACTCCACGTGCACCCGCAGGTCCGCCAGGCGCTGTCGCACCAACGGGTCTTTCGCCAGCGGGGCACCATCAAATATGGCGTCCCGACAAAAGTCGACCAGGTTGTCAAACAAGCGGCGGTTGAGCGACGCCCACCACAAGTTGTCGGTCCCCCCCTTGTAGGAACCGAAATAGGTCCATCCTTGCCCCTCTTCACCTACGAGATTCGCGGCAGGGACGCGCACGTTGTCGAAGAAGACGTCGCTGGCCAGGGTAGGACCAAGAAGCTTCTGGCGTCTGACGGTAACACCCGGGGTCTTCATGTCCACGTTGAACATGCTGAGACCCTCCTGCTTGCGAACGTCTGGGTTTGTCCTGGCAAGTGTCCAGACGTAGTCGGCGAGGTGGGCATGGGTATTGAAAGCTTTTTGGCCGTTGATTACCCATTCGTCGCCCTGACGGACGGCGTTGGTCTTGAGGGAAGCGAGGTCCGAGCCCGCATCGGGCTCTGTATAGCCTTCGCAGTAGATAATCTCGCCGCCCCGAGCGATCTCCGGCACCCAGCGATCTTGCTGCTCCTCGGAGGAGAACATCACCATCATCCGCGCTGATATGGCGCCGATATGATTGGCGTAGCCACACCGATGATAGCCGAACTCCTCGCCGAAAATGCCCTGCTCGATGGAGCCGTGCTTCCCCCCGCCGTACTTCTCGGGTAGGTCCATGAGAAACCAGCCCCGTTGCGCCAGCTTGCGCTCCATCTGTCGGGCGAACTCGAAGGACTCCATGTCCTCCGTCCCCTGCCAAAACCAGAAGTCCCGCGGAATCTCGCTGTCCAGGAACGCACGCACCTCAGCCTGGAATGCCTTCTCCTGCGGTGTGAAGCTCAGGTCCATTAGGAATACTCTCCCTGCGACGCTTACGGTACCTTCTGCATTTGGCGCGTGCCGGTTCGCCATTCTGCCCGGACTGGAAGAGGTCGCCGTTCGCGATTCCATCGACGGCAGAAGTAGGATACGACAACCGTCAACATTTGGGCATATCGACTGCAAACAACTCACGTGTACTCATACGCTGTACGGGATTCGGCATCCTGAGTAAGGGAGTGACGAATCCCGGTACCCATGAGCAGGCTAAGCCCCAGCGCAGTGTCGTAGCGCAAAGAAGTGGGAATTACACTTCGATACCTGCGGCAACACGGCCCACGGGCTGCAGTGCTACCTTAGCGAGTATGTCATTAGCGAGGAGTCTCGGAACAGCGAGGGCGCCATGGACGATCAGCAACTGCTACGGATGGCCCTAGAGGAAGACCTCAGTAGTGCACTGGCTTCTTCGAAAGGCGACGCCATGAGCACATGTGGTCACGCCTCTCTGATGGGCCTAGCAGCGGGCGAACTTGGACATTGAGGGTTGGCCAGCGCGACGACCAGGCCAGATGGTCCAGATCGAGATCATAGAACCTGAAACACCCACACCTGCCACGTCGCATCGGGCTGGCCTTTGGGGAGGGTCTGCATGGGCTCGCTGACCTCGATCTGCTTCCAGTCGCCGGCACGTCTCAGTTCCTCGAACTTTTCGTAAAACCCCCCGTCTCGGCAGTAGTCGGGGCGCACGGTAAACACGAGATACCCGCCCGGCTTGGTCACGCGCACCAACTCGCCCAGTGCGCTCGCGGGGGTGTGTCCGATGGTCATAACACCGGTGCTAATTACACCGTCGAAACAGTCGTCGGGAAAGTCCAGGGGGCCACCCAACACCATCCGGTGCAGCTTCCGATAGACCTGCTTCCGTCCCGCCTCCTGGAGCATGCCACGCGACATGTCGATACCGACCAGGTCGCGATAGCCAAGGCGCAAGAGAAGCTCGCCAGCCTGTCCTGTGCCAGCCCCGGCATCGAGGATCCTGCCGTCGTTGGGTACGAACCGCACCAGCCGGTCCACAGCGGGTTTGGGCCCCACGTAGCCAAAATCCTCGTCGAACTCCCGGTCGTAGTCCTTGGCCCACTCGTCATACCGTTGTTCCAGCTCCTCGTTGGTCCGCGCAGAGTAGACCCACTCCACTCTGTTTTGCCCGTCCATCAGCGCCCTCCTGCAGCCGCGAGTCTACCCGAAACGCACGTCGCAACCTGGGTCGTCATGGTACAACCGCCGCAAAGCGCAGCGAGTCGAGGTGGCCGGGTCAACGAGCTCAAGTCGTGACGAATCTCGATAATAGTGAAATCTTTCGCAATAGCTGACGAGAATCGTGTCTCTTGCCCGCATGTCCGACGACTTGACACTACTATAACCAAGGTCTACGCTCTGCGTCGACACAGATGACGTGTGGAGGAGGCAACACCATGCGCTGGAAAGCTCTACTGATTCCGACCATAATCGTGACTCTGGTCGTCGCGGCCTGCGGCGGGGGTGAGGACCCAACTGCCACATCAAGACCAGCGCCCACGGCAGTACCGGCGCCCACAACAGCGCCCACGGCAACGCCCGCGCCCGCGCCGACCGCGAGCGGCCCTCGCCGGGGAGGCGTGCTCAACACCTACATGCCGTTCGATCCACCCAACCTCGATGCCTCTACCGTGTCCGCAAGTATGGCGATCATCGGCACCGGCGGGGCCTATCGGGGTCTCCTCCGCCTCGGCCCTGAGGACCGCAGCGTCATCAATCCCGAGATGGCGACGGAGTGGGACCTCAACGCGGCAGGCGACACCGTCGTTTTCAAGCTGCGTCAGGGCGTCAAGTTCCATGATGGAACCGACTTCAACGCAGCCGACGTGACGGCGACCATGACGAGATTTCTGGACCCGGACGTGCCTCGGGGCCGCGGCCCCCGTCTGGTAAGAGGCCTCGTCGAAAGCGTTACGGCCGTGGACGCCTTCACCGTCGAGGTGAAGGCGGTCAACCCCAATCCAATCCTGGTACCTACCTTTGCCGCTCACCCTGTCGTCATGCTTTCGGAAGAGGCGATAGCGGACGCCGAAGGACTTAAGGAGACGGTAAACGGGACTGGCCCCTTCAAGGTGACCGAGTTCCAGCGGGGCTCAGTCATCGAATGGGAGCGAAACGACGACTACTATCATCCGGATTGGCCATACCTTGACGGCGTAAACAAATTCATCATTGGCGACAGCGCCGCGGCCATCGCCGCCATAGCCAGTGGCCGGGTGCATCTGGGCTTCAACTTCCCTGCCCTCACCCCTTCTCAGGCCGAATTGGTCCAGGCCCGTGCCGGAGCGGACAACATCACCATCGTCGACACGTTCCAGAACCTCTCCGAGCTCGTCCTGCTTAACGACCAAAAAGCGCCGTTCAACGACATCCGAGTGCGACGGGCAATCCATCTGGCCATCGATCGTCAGCAAATAAGCCAAATCGTTACCGAAGGTGTGCTCCAGACTGAGGTGCTGGACTCTCGCATCTACGGAGACCAGTCGCTCCCGGAGAGCGAACTCATGGCCTCGCCGGGGTTCCGGCAACCGAAGGACGATGACATCGCAGAGGCAAAGCGCCTGTTGGCCGACGCCGGGTTCCCGGATGGGTTCGACACCACCGTGACGGCGAGGCGTACCGGGATCTACGTGGATGAGTCCCAAGTGCTGCTGCCGCAGTTGGAGAAGATCGGCATCACCGCCGCTCTTCGGACATTCGAGCCGTCCACCGGGATTGCGCGTCTGCGCTCTGGAGACTTCGACATCGCGGTCCAGGGATCCAGCGTAGCCGTTCCCGATGGTGGCCTGGCCCTCAGCAACCTCTTCGTCGAGTTCTCGCTCCTCAAGTGGCAGGCGCCCCAGGAGCTGCTGGACCTGCGTGACGCGGCCGCCACCACCTTTGAAGCGGCAGCACGACGAGAGATTCTGCGCGACATCCAACGGTTCATCCTCAACGTAGACGCCGCGGTCCTTCCAATTGGCTGGAACAGCGCGCCGGTCCTTCAATGGAACTTCGTCAAGGACTGGAGCCCCTATACTGGGCTGACCGAAGGCATGGACCACATCAACGTGTGGCTTGACCGATAGCCCCGTCTAAGTATCGCGGAGCCCTAGAATCGAACATGACGCCGCCTCGGTGAAGGCGGCGTCATGCTTCGCGGCGAAGCAGCTGGTGGGAAAACGCCGTCCGAGGTGACGCCGAGTGGGTGGATATATCGCGCGGCGGTTGCTGTTGTTTTTCCCCACGCTGTTCGGCGTGCTGGTCGTGATCTTCATCCTGCTTCGCGTGGTGCCCGGGGATACCATCGACTCTCTGGTAGACGAGAGCGTTCAGTTCTCCGAGGAGGAACGCGCCTTTCTCCGCCGTGAGCTGGGCTTGGATCGTCCCCTCCACGTGCAGTTCTTTACCTGGGTGGCCGGAATCCCCCGCGGCGATTTCGGCGAGTCGCTCATTCAGTCCCGGTCGGTGGGCCAGATCATGAAGGAGCGCATCGGCCCAACCATCGAGCTGAGCATTCTCACGGTCGCCTTCGCGCTCACTGTGGGAGTGAGCGCGGGCACGGTCTCCGCTGTGAAACGCAACAGTCCACTGGACTATGTGATCAGGGTCATCACCATCGGCGGACTCAGCATGCCCACGTTCTTCTCCGGGGTCATGGTCCTCTATATCCTTCTGGAGTTCTTTCAATGGAGTCCGCCGCTGGGCTACCAGTCGTTCTTCTCCAACCCGAAAGAGAACCTGTCGCACCATGTATGGCCCATGCTCGTGCTGGGTTACTTCGCCGCCGCGCCCATCGCTCGGATGACCCGGTCGCAGGTCCTGGAGGTCATGGGGGAGGACTATATCAGGACGGCCCACGCCAAGGGTCTGGCGATGTTCACCGTCATGGTCCGGCATACACTGCGCAACGCCTTTCTTCCGGTGCTCACCCTCGCTGGCATACTCGTGGGCGGCCTCCTCAGCGGGGTTGTGATCGCCGAGGCCATCTTTGTTCTGCCAGGAGTCGGCACCGGCATCCTGAACTCCGTCTCCCAAAGGGACTACCCCACGGCGCAGGCATTTGTCTTCCTTGTGACGTTCATCTTCCTGGCCATCAACCTTGTGGTCGATCTGCTCTACGGGTTGATCGACCCCAGGATTCGGTACCAGTAGGATGACCGTCAATCGGATCCCCGAGACGGCGGAAAGTCATCCTGCGGGAAGGCTTGCTATCGGAAGCCGGATCCGCGCCTTCGGCCGTTTCCTGCGGAATTACCCCCTCGGCGCCCTGGGCCTGGGGCTCCTCATCCTGCTGTCCGTGGTGGCGATCTTCGGGCCCCTGATCACCACCCATAGCCACACCGAGCTGGCCGGCGTTCCCTACACGTCCCCCGATAGCCAGTTCTTCTTTGGCACGGACAACCTTGGCCGGGACGTCTACTCGCGCGTCGTCCTGGGAGCGCGCATTGCCCTCTACGTTGGGGTCGTGTCGGTGGGTATCGGGGCGACGGCCGGGCTCATATGGGGGATCGTCACCGCTTACTTTGGGGGATGGCTCGATCTCATCACCCAGCGGGTCATTGATAGCATTCTGGCCTTTCCCACGCTCGTGCTCGCCCTGGTCCTTGTCTCCGCCCTGGGCTCGTCGATCAACAACGTCGTGCTCGCCATCGCCATCGTGATCTTCCCGGGAGCCACCAGGACCATCCGCTCGCTGGCGCTCAGCATCAAGGAGCGCCCCTACATCGAGGCGTCCCGGTCCATCGGCTGCTCGAACCTGCGCGTCATGTTCATCCACATCCTTCCCAACACCTTCGCTCCCTACATGGTGCTGGTGAGTTTGTACATCGGCCAGGCGATCATCACCGAGGCTTCGCTCAGCTTCCTGGGGTTGGGCATCCCACCCACCGAACCGTCGTGGGGCGGCATGATGAGCGTCTCCGCGACCCAGTTCATCGCGGTGGCACCCTGGATGGCGATCTTTCCCGGCGCAGCGGTGGCTCTCACCGTCTACGCCTTCAACCTCATGGGCGACTCCCTTCGCGACGCTTTTGACCCACACACGCGGCAATAAAGGAACGAGGCGCAGACCATGGACCTCGGGATCTGTTTACGCAACCGCATGCCCGTCCGGACGATCATGGAGCTGGCTCGGCACGCCGAGGACCGGGGCTTTCACAGCGTGTGGATCACCGAAGGGCTCGGATATAAGGACGTGGTGACGCAGATGGCGGCCGTGGCCACGGCGACCAAGCGGATCGGCATCGCGTCCGGGATCATCCCGATCCGTACGAGGACACCGCTGCTGCTCGGAAACACGTTCATCGCCCTCGACGAGCTTTCCGGTGGCCGGGCTATCCTGGGCGTTGGTAGCGGCCACCCTGGGCCGCTGCAGGACTTCCACGGGATTCGGATCGAGCGGCCCGTGGCTTTCATGCGCGACTACCTCAGCGTGATACGGCTGCTCTACGAGCGGGAGTCGTTCAGCTACGAAGGCCGGACGTTCAACGTGGCGCCGTACGAGCGGGGGTTCGCGCCGCCAAGCCCACGGCTGCCCATCTATATCGCGGCCCTCAACCCGGGTATGCTCGGCCTGGCCGGGGAGTTGGCCGACGGCGTCATCATGAACCTGGTGACGCCACCGTACCTCGCCGAGGCGCAAGGCATTATTGCGGAGAGGGCAAGGCGGGCAGGGCGCGACCCTGGTCAGATCAAACTGGGAAGCTACGTCCTCTGCTCCCTCTCCGATAACGAGACGGAGGCCCTGGAGGTCATCCGGGACATGATCGCCCACTATGCCCGGGACCCTTTCTACGAAGCGATGCTTCGGCGGGCTGGCTTCGGCGACACCCTGGACGAGATGGCCGATCCACTGGAGCGGGGTGATCTTGCAAGGGCCGCGGCCATGATCCCGGAGGCGATGGCCTCGGCCCTGACGATGTATGGCTCCAAAGACCGCTGTCAGGCGACACTGGACGGCCTTGCGCAGGCGGGACTCCAGTTGGCCGTCCTCCACCCGCAAATGCCGAAGGGCACGGACCACCTGAAGGCCATCGGCGAGCTGATCGATGCTTTCGCGGACGCTCATCACGGTGGGGCGAAGTGATGGTCGTCGCAACTCGGCCCCCGAGGGTGCGGGGCCAAACCTGGAGGCAATGATGCGTGGACCGCTCGACGGCATCACGATCTTCGACATGACGCACGCGGCGGTGGGGCCATGGGCCACGATGCTGCTGGCAGGCCTTGGAGCCAACGTCATCAAGGTTGAAATCCCTGGCGGCGACCTCATCCTCAACGTGCCTCCGCGCCAGAAGGAGCTGGGGGTCGTCTACAGCCACTGTAACCTCAACAAGCGGAGTATCACCCTCAACCTGAAGGACGAGGCGGAGCGGGCCATCGCCTACCGCATCCTCAGCTCGGCCGACGTCTTCATCGAGAACATGCGCCCGGCCACGGCGGCCCGGCTCGGCTTCGACTACGAGACCGTGCGGGGGATCAACCCATCCATCGTGTACGTGAGCTCCAGCGCCTGGGGCTCAACCGGCCCCATGGGCAGCATGGGCGGGAACGACGGCGCTATCCAGGCCTTCTCTGGCTTCACGACCCTAAACGGCGCTCCAGGCGGCCCGGGCGAGTTCATGCGCCACTTCGGCTATGTCGACCTGAACACAAGCCAGGCCCTCGTGATGGCCGTGCTCGACGGCCTGATCCGCCGCGAGCGGACCGGGAAGAGCCAGCGTCTGGAGAACACGATGCTCGGCGCTTGCCTCTTCCTGCAGTACACCCGTCTGGCCGAGTACCTGGGGACCGGGACCTTGCCCACGACGCGCGGGAGCGCCTGCCCCGTCACCGTGCCGCACCAGGCGTTTCGATGCCAGGACAAGGCCCACCTGGCGGTCGGCGCGGTCACCGACGAGCAGTGGCGAAGCCTATGCGAGGCCATCGGCGCCGATGGCCCGGGATCTGACCCCCGCTTCGCTACGAATCCAGGTCGAGTGGAGTACCGAGACAAACTAATTCCCCAACTCGAGGAGATCTTCAACAAGAAGCCTCGTCGATGGTGGGAGATCAAGCTCATCGAGGCGGGCGTCCCCTGTTCCCGGTTCATGGACTTCGAGCAGATCCGCTATCGCCCACAGGTGCGGGAGAACGAACTTCTCGTCACGCTGGACGTCCCGCACCAGGGGAAGATGCACTTCGCCAACCTGCCCTGGCGGTTCAACGAGACGCCCCTCGAAATCAAGCCGCCGCCGTATCCCGGCAAGCATCGCGAGGAGATCCTCTTGGAGTACGAGGGACCGGCTCCGAACGGGGCGAGGCCGGGGCCCGAGCAGCCTGAGGCCATCACCCGAGCCCTGGATGGTCTCACGGTCGTCGACGTCACGCAGGGTGTTTGCGGGCCCATGGCCTCGATGCTCCTGGCGGAGTTGGGGGCTCAGGTGATCAAGGTCGAGCCTCCGGGTGGCGACTACGCGCGCGGCTACGGTCCGCCATTCCTCGACGACGGGGAGAGCCCGTCCTATTTCTTCTTGAACCGAAACAAGAGGGTCACGACCCTCGACCTCGAGAGCCAGCAGGGCCAGAGCGGCCTGCGAGAGCTCCTGAAAACGGCCGACTTCTTCCTCGAGGACCTGGGGCCGGGACAGGCCGAGCGACTGGGCTTGGGCTACGAAGCTCTACGCGAGACGAACCCGGGACTGGTCTACTGCGCGATCTCCGCCCTAGGTGAGCTAGGCCCCCATGCCGGCCGGCCGGCCTCGGAACTGACCATTCAAGCGATGGCCGACTGCTGGACCTCCCTCGGCCAACTGGACGAGCCCCCGGAGCGCATGGGGGCGGACGTGGCCAACATCAACACCGGAATCCACGCGGCCCAGGGCATGCTCGCGGCCTACTACTACCGGCGGACGACAGGCCGGGGCCAGCGGGTCGCCGTCAGCATGTACGGTAGCGTGCTCAACATGCGGGGCCTGAGTTGGGCCGCGCAGAGCAACCCCGACGAGTGGTTCGGTTATCACGTGGAGCACCTGACGATGCCCAGGGACACTGGATACAAGACCAAAGACCTGCCCGTTTACTTCAACCTCCGTCGAGGGGATGAGGAGGACTATCACGTCCTCCTCATCGAGCTGGGCATGGAAGAGCAAATCACCGACGACCGCTTCGCCCAAGGCGGCCGCCTCGCCGTGGGCAGCGGCCGCTACGCCCATCAAGTCAAATACCTGTGGGAGCAGGCCTTCGCGGAGCGGACGGCCCAGGATGTGATCGACCTCATCCTACGGCACCGCGGAGAGGCGGTGCCGATCAACGATTATCCCGCCCTCTTCGCGCATCCTCAGATCGAGGCTATCGACCTCCTGACCGAGGTGGAGCATCCAAAGGCAGGCCGGCTCAAATGGTTCAAGCTGCCATGGAAGGTCCACGATCAGCGCAATGGAGCTTGAGCGGAGACGCACGAATCAAAAAGTGTTGGAACAGGAGGAGGGGTAGATGGAACAGCCAACCATAGCGCAGACCTTGGGGAGGCACCTTGCTGGGATGAAGTACGAGGACCTCCCTCCCGACGTGGCGGAGCTGGCGAAGACCCGAATTCTCAACGGCATCGGGGTCTCCTACCCTGGCAAAGACCTGCCTGGGGCCGTTGTCGCCTGGAAGACAGTAAAGGACAACGTCGGGCCCTGCACGCTCATCGGCCACCCCGAGAAGGTGCCTGCCGAGGATGCGGCGCTGGCCAACGGGGTAGCCGGCCATGTCATTCTCCAGGAGGACGTCGGATCTGGCGGGCATCCCAGCGTCGTCGTGGTCCCCGCGGCCCTGGCGGTCGGCGAGGAGGTGTCGGCCTCCGGGCGTGATGTCCTCACCGCCATCGTCGCCGGGTATGAAGCCCAGGGGCGAATCAGCCGCGGGATGACCAACCATATCCGGGCATCCGGTCTCCGCACTGTCTCGATGTTCGGCGTCTTTGCCGCCGCCGCGACAGCTGGTTTGCTCTTCGGTTTGAGCGATGAAGAGATGGCGAACGCCCTCGGCTTTGCCGGTGTCCTGGCGGCGGGGTATTACCAGGGCTTCGCCGAAGGGGCCATGGACCCGTTCTTCGAAGTCGCCCTGTCGTCCCAGAACGGGATCAGAGCGGCCAGGATTGCGAAGAACGGAGGCGTCGCGTCGCCGCTGGCGTTCGAGGGGGCCAGCGGGTTCGTCAAGGCGTTTACCGGCTCGACGGAGAACGCTCAGGGAATCGTCAAGGGGTTGGGCGGGGAGTTCGAGATCAGCTCTATCGCGAGCAAGCCTTACGCCACTTCACGCGGCAACCATGACCCCATCGACCTCGCGGTCAGCATCAGCGAGCAGGTGGGGGACCCCTCGCAGATCAGATACGGAATCCTCCGCGTAGCGACAACCACCCGAGCCACGTCCGGAAAGGACAATCTGCCCCCCTTCCAAAACATGAGCATGGCGCAGATGAGCCTTCGGTTCTGCGTGGCCGCGGCGCTGCTGAAACGGCCGGTCAAGTCTTTCGAGTTCTTTCGGGACCATTACGACGACCCGGAAGTGTCGGACCTCGCCTATCGAGTCCAGGTCATGGGCGACGAGGCACGGAAGGTGGCCTCTCTGGAGGTGTGCCTCGAGGACGGCACGCGGATCAAGCTCGAGGAGGACCGGTCATACAAGTTTGAGCCCGACACCAAGGAGCTCGAGGCGTTCTTCACGACGCTCGTCGGCGCGGTGTCCGGTGAACACCGCGCCACCGAGCTCAGGGACGCCATCATGGGCCTCGATGCGGCGAAGGACATCCACGAATTGACCGACAAGCTCACGGGCTAACGAACGAGTCGATATGTAAGGGAGGTCTGGCCGATGGGAATGAAAGACGTGAAAGACAAGGCCGCCATCGTTGGGGTAGGCATCACGAAAGTCGATCGCGACCCTAACACCAACCCGATGCAGCATCTGTCCCGAGCCATGAAGCTGGCCCTGGACGACGCGGGGCTCAAGCCCGACGACATCGATGGGCTCGTGATGCATCGCGTCCCTCAAGAGGCGTCCATGGACCAGGCGGGTGAAATCTTCGGGTTCAAGAACATCCGCTATGCGTTCCAGCACTGGGCCCATGGCAGGATGGAGGCCACGAAGGTCGGCCACATCGCCTTGGCGGTCCACGCCGGCATGGCCGATTACCTCATGTATTTCGCGGGGAGCATGTGGCTCAGCGGCTTCCGGAACCGGTACTCGGGGAGCAACATCCAGAACGACCCCGAGAACCAGCGGGAAGGTATCGGACCTCACCTCGAGTCGCCGCCCTACGGCAACGTGGCGATCCAGGGCGGGGCGGCTATCGCTACCAGCAAGTACCTGGCCAAATACGGCTACACCGAACGCGACCTCGGCGCCATCCCGGTGGCACAGCGGAAATGGGGCGCGATGAACCCCAACAGCTATTTCCACGGCCAGCCCATCACAATCGACGATTACCTCGACGCCCGGTACATCACCCAGCCGCTCCGGCTCTTCGACTGCTCCCTTCCAGGAAACGGGGCTTTTTGCATGATCGTCACCAGCCCCGAGCGGGCGAGGGACAGCAGGAAACCGTCGGTCTACATCAGCGGCTTCCAGGGAACGGCCTCGACGGCCGAGCGCTTCGTCTTCTCCCGCACAGGCCTGGGCGTCTCCCAGCAGCCCGAGCACGCTTACAAGGCGCCGAACCTGGAAGTGTTCCAGATGGCGGGCGTTGGCCCGAAGGACATCGATACTCTCGGCCTACTGGACGTCTTCTCCCCCATCGTTGCTTTCGGACTGGAAGAGTTCGGCTTCTGCGGTGAAGGCGAGGCCCTGTCCTTTGTTCAGGGAGGTCGCACAGAGCCTGGAGGCGAGCTGCCCATCAACACAGGGGGAGGGGGCCTGGGACACGTCAACGCCGCCGGGGCGTCGCACATGACCGAGCTTGTCCTCCAACTCCGCGGAGAGGCCGGCGAGCGCCAGGTGCCCAACGCCCGGGTGGGGATGTTCGGCGCCACCGACCGGTCTTCCATTATCCTCACGAGGAAATAGGTTAGCCACCGGGAAGCACGGGTCCGAACCCGAGGAGAATCGACGATGACCAACACCGCCTATGACAAGCCCCTACCCAGCATCAGCGCGACCAATAAGCCGTTCTGGGATGCGGCAAAACAGCACGAGCTGCGCGTGCCGCGCTGTACGTCCTGTGGCAAGCTTTCGTATCCCATCGCGCCTCATTGCCTGCATTGCTGGTCCGACGACTTCGAGTGGGCCAAGCTAAGCGGCCGAGGCAAGGTGAACGGCGTCACGATCTACCATCAGGCCTTCCACGAAGCCTACCGCGACGAGGTGCCCTACAACGTCGTCGAGGTGGAGCTCGAGGAGGGGCCCCGATTGGTGAGCAATCTGGTGGACGTCAAGAACGAGGAAATCCAGGTGGGGATGTCGGTCGTGGCCTACTTCGACGATGTCACCCCGGAAGTCACGCTCATCAAGTTCAAACCTGCCTCGCAGGAGTGATTGACAGGGCCGCCAGGGAATTCGGATCTCGGTCTTAATGATACAGTGGTTCGGTGGGGACGATCGGCCCATTCGAAGTGAGGTCCTGTGTTTCAGGGGGAGTTCGACTCTCCCCCGTCTCCACCATAAAGACGCAGTGCCAAACCAGAAACGGCCACCCGCACGGGTGGCCGTTGGAGTGCTGGTCGGGGCACTGGGATTCGAACCCAAGACCTCCACGACCCGAGCGTGGCGCGCTGCCTAGCTGCGCTATGCCCCGATTCTGCTAATCGTTTTGCTAACGCGCTATGCGAAACGGGAGCCCAGGAAAGCCCACAGCTCCCCCGCCGGCGTATCTGTAGAGGGCCACGACAGACCATAGAAGCCCACTATGGTCTTCTCAGAGCGTACAATTCGTAAACAGCAGGTCGCAGGTTGCTACCCGGATTGCTACCGAACCGTGCAAGCCACCACGGCACAGCCCAATGCTAAGACAACGCTGAACGGGTTCGAGGCTCGTCTTAGATCCGGATGGCCAATAATAGGCCAACACTGAAAAGCCCCTGGGAAACTAGATTAAAAGTCAGGTGCTCTTCCACTGAGCTACCGGCCCATGTGTGCCCTCTCTACAGTGTTGAGAGGGGTGTGGTTTCGTCGTAAGGTAAGTCTCTGAGGCCTCGTTGACAGCAACCGGGACGCGTTGAGACGTCCGCTGTTGGGCCACGGGCCTCTATTCTACCCCGCCCCATAGCAGCGCGCCCACCCGGTCGGTCGCTTCGCGTTGGAGTTCCGGAAGCACGTGAGCATAGATGTTAGCCGTCGTTTGAATGTTCGCATGTCCGAGGACCTCCTGCACCACGGGGAGCGGTACACCTTGAGACATCATCATCGTAGCCGCGGAATGTCTCAGATCATGGAACCGCTGTCGTCGCGTACCGGCTTTCGCCAGGATGCGCTGGACGCCATGAGTGACGGTGCTTCTCCTGATGGGGTCGCCCCATTTAGCGGTGAAGACAAGGCCCCACTGGTCACGCCACTCAGGCCCGATCCGCAGGCGCTCTTCAGCTTGGCGTACTCGATGCGACCGGAGCACGGCAGCTAGTTGCCGAGTTAGCGGGATTGTCCGGCGGGACTTGAGTGTCTGGCATAGGTTGGCAGCCCAGCGTTCCACTTGGCCTGAGGCAACGGCCGGTGGAAAAGTACGAGTTCTCCGCCAGGGGCCTCATGTAGCTAGACTGTCCCCGCGATGCGCGAGGCCTTGGCGAGGCCACGGCACCCGCCTCTTCGAGCCGGCCTATCGTCTGTTGGCGGCCTCATTGGAGGCGGGTATCGCCCCAAGATCTGATGCGGTAGGCCCTATACGTTCGGCGATAGCGGCCAGTTTCTTCAGATCAAAGCCGTAGACGTGCGCGGCGTTCTCGCCGACCATCATACGCACCTCCCGCTCGGGCACGTCCGAAAACATCTGCCTCAGCCGTTCGGCGGAGCGAGGCCACGTGCCCTCGCCATGGGGATAGTCGGAACCCCACATGATCTTGTCTACGCCGATCTTATGTCGTGCCTCCACCTCTACTCGGTGGACTGGTGTCGAGGCCCCAAGGTAGACCTGCCTCTGGAGGTACTCACTCGGCTTTAGCGTGAAGATCTCGCGAGCTGCCTCGGGGTTTCGCTCTGCGGCCATGTAGTCGAATAGGTCGGCGAGGTGAGCGATTCCGCCGCTGCCGGCCTCCGTTACTACTACTTTCAGTCTGGGGTGGCGATGGAGCACACCCCCCCACAGAAGGAACCAGACCACACGAAAGGCAACCCACCAGGTCTCGATGCTCGCTAGCCACCTGGATCCGGGGATCTCGCCATAGTTCGGCGTCTGTCCGGCCCCAGCGTGAGTGTGGATCGGCATGTCCAAGGCCGCGCAAGTCTCCCAGATCGGCTCAAAGCGCGGATGATGCCAGAAGTCTGTGGGCTTGTCAGCGAAGAGGGAGAGACCGGGCAACATAACGCCCCCGAATAGACCCGCCTTCCTAGCCCACTCGATTTCCTTGACCGCCATCTGGATGTCATCGAGCCGGATGACAGCGACGCCCGCATGCCGCTCGGACTCTTTGTCGTTGCAGAAGTCTGTAAGCCAGCGATTGTAGGCACGTGAACCGGCCTGCATGTGCTCTACCGGCGTACCCATTCTTGGGTCCACGAGTCCGGCGCCGAATGGCGCATGGCCCTGGGCGATTCCGTCAGGGAAGATGACCTCACCAGCCAAGCCTTCCCGGTCCATCTCTCTCGCCCTAATGTCGACGTCCCAAGCCCCCTGGCGACCGTCGCTGCGCCGGTCTTCCATTTCCAGTTCGTCGACCCGCCTTTTGCCAACGTTTCTTAGCTTGGTGCCGCCAAACTGATAGCCGTGGAGGCCGAACGCCTTGAGCCACTCGTCATAGGCGTCCAGATATTCCGGATCGATGTACTCGCGATAGACCTCCGGGCGCGCCCCTGCGTGACAATCGGAGGAAATCAGCGTCAACCGGTTCATCAGCACACGCCCCTACTCATTTTGAATATTCCTGGCCCTCGCTCGGGGAGACGCTTTACTGTGAGCGGGAGTCTCGCATTATGGCGGTCGCACGTCAATATCGCGCTGCGAATCTTAGCTGGTTGCCCCTCGCCCGACCTTCATTCGAATCGCACCCTTGACAAGAAGTTTACGAACATTGACCATCCGTGGCGGTCTCTCCCACGCAAGAGGGTTACTGAGCAGCGTAAGAATTCAAGACGGCTATCCGTCGGCCCGGTGATGACGGCTGGGATAGTGCTGTGGCCAATACTACCGATTCGACAGCAGGCCCCGGGACGAGAGGCAGAAGGCCCAAGGCCTGACACGAGCTCAAAGGAGAGGCAAATGGCTCCGCTTCCGAAACCCACATGGTTTTGTATGACGTTGACTGGCCTGGATGCCAATGACAAGATCGACGAAGACTCGACCCGAGTCCATATGAAGCGAATGACGGACGCGGGGCTCGGGATCTATCTAGGAAGTGGCGGATCCGGTGAGGGTCACACGCTCGACCCGGACGAGTTGTCTCGTCTCTACGAGATCGGCGTGAACGAGTGCAAGGGGAAGGTCCCGGTGTATGCGAATCCCCGGGAAGTCCGAACCGCCAAGCAGATGCTCAGCACCATGCGCCTTGCTGCTGACGCTGGTGTGGAGGTTGTGCAAGCCTATCAGGTTGACCCCGGTCACGGGAGAAAGCCTCCGGTAGGAGAGCAAGAGCAATATTTCCGCGATATTCTGGATAACTTCGACCACCCAACAGCTATCTCCATCCACACGGGCTCTGGCTTCCTAGCGCCTGTTGACCTGGTCATCAAGCTGTGCAATGCCTACCCTCAGATCCAGGTTGTGAATCTCCACGGACCGAACATGGAGTACCTTGTGGAGTTGAGGGATTCCATTAGCACAGACACCAGGATCTACACCGGGCAGGACAAGGTGGGGGGCGCCCTCGCGCTTGGCGCTTGGGGTGCTCAGGACACTGTTGCGAACATTGCGCCTAACGTGTGCGCCGCCATCGTGAACGAATTCGCCGCCGGTAACGCCGATAAGGCTGGCGAGGCTTGGGCGATGTCCATGCGCATCTTCCAGACCGTATGGGGGACTGAATGGGGCGCGGTCCCGATGGTGAAGGCGGTTCTGGTCGAACTAGGCCTCTTCCCAGAGTCGGGGGCCTATGTTCGGCGACCACTCCTCAAGCCGGACAGCAGTGCCGTAAAAAAAGTGGTGGCAGAACTCAAGGCCCTCAACGTTCCTGAGTTGGCTGGGTTTCCAAAATAGTTGCCGAAGGGCTTCCACTCCAACCCATCCAGTATTCAGGATGTCGCGGGTTCGAACCCCGCCCGGCTCACCATTTGACAGCAATTCTGACAGCAACCTGGGCGCATTGCCGCGAATATCGGCGAACGGCAGTCGAGCGGATGGCCATCATCGCTTCCGTTGGCGGACAGTCTTGGTAGCCAACGAGCGTCGCCCGACAGATTAAAAGTCAGGTGCTCTACCGCTGAGCTACCGGCCCATGAATCTGTGGGTGTCGCCGTTGTAAAGCCGTGGGGGCGGCCTCGCCAGCGGAATACTCGGCCGCGCTGGCGGTTCGCGCCGAAGCGGCGGGCAATGACGACGCCGGGCGGAGAGTCGCTGCCCTCGGGTCTATCTGTCAGGCTGGGGTGGCGCGGCGAACTGCCGAGCCGAAGGACGGACAGCCCGGCGCTACTCTCCCATCGTTTCGCCGGGCTCAGGCGTCAGGCTCTTCACCCGACCGAACTCTCCCACCGGCCAGTAAGCGAACCACGCTTTGCCGATGATGTTGGCGCGCGGCAGCGTCCCCCAGGAGCGGGAGTCGTAGCTATCGACGCGGCGGTCCCCAATCACGAAGTAGTGGGCCTCGGGCACGGTCTGGGCCGCGAGGTTCCGCCGGTCTGGAAGCGACGTGTAGTCTTCAGCCAGAGCAACGTCGTCGATGAACACGGCGCCCTCTTTGATCTCAACGGTGTCACCCGGGACGCCGATCACTCTCTTGATGAAGTTCCGGCTGTCATCGCCCGGGACGCGAAACACGATGACATCGCCACGCTCGGGGTTACCGAAGGGTGTGAACAGCCCGTCATCGTCCCGATCGAGGAACGGGACCCACCGCGCCCAGCTCCAGACACGATAGCTACGGTAGGCCGCCTTGTTGACGACGAGGAACTGGCCGTCCTCCACGTTGGGGAACATGCTCGATCCCTCAACCTCGAAGTTCTGGAACGACGTGCTAATGAGCACCACAACGATGCCCGCGAGCACCACGAGCGAGAGAAGGCCGCGGAGCGGCCCGAGGCCGCCTCCGCCCATCTCTTCCGACTGGGGCTCTTCAGCTTCTGATTCCACGGGCGCTCCTCAAACAGGCCAGGGGTCCATTATAGCCGACCATTCCGGGGCCACCATGCCGGGGCTGCCCGTCGCGCATGCTAGAATGGCTTTCGCCCCTGACCGCTGCGCCCCGCCGGAGCCCCATGCAAGAGCAGGACCTCATCGCCCGCAGCCAGGACGGCGAACTCGCCGCGTTCAACGACCTCGTCGAGCTCTACCAAGCCACGGTATACAACCTGGCGTATCGAATCGTGGGCTCCGCGGCTGCGGCCGAAGACGCGACCCAGGAGACGTTCATCTCCGCCTTCCGTGCTATCGGCACCTTCCGCGGTGGCAGCTTTCGTGGCTGGCTTATGCGGATCGCCACCAACGCCGCCTACGACCAGCTCCGGTCGGTCCAGCGCCGGCCTGCGTCCTCCCTGGAAGCGAAGCTGGAGGACACCTTCTGGGAGCCGTCCTCGAAGGAGGCGTCTCCCGAGGAGCAGGCGCTCAACGCCGAACTCGCGGGCGAGATCGGTAAAGCCATCGCCACCCTGCCACCGGACCAGCGGGCGGTCCTCGTGCTGGCCGACGTCGAGGGCTTCTCCTACGAGGAAGTCGCCCAGGCCGTTCGCTATTCGCTCGGGACCGTGAAGTCCCGGCTGAGCAGGGCCCGAGCCCGGATCAGGGACTATTTCGCCGAGCGACGGGAACTTCTGCCCGACAGCCTCCGTCTTTAATATGGAAGGTCGATCATGGCTCGCTTTTTCAAAGGACCAGTAGCCCGGCGCCAGGAGCGCCTCTCCGCCTATATCGACGGGAGGTTATCCCCCGGCGAGCGGGAAGAGGTGGAGCGCCAGCTCGCCCGGTCCGATGAGGCTCGTCGCGAGCTGGAGTCACTCCAGGCCACCGTTCGGCTCGTCCGCATGACGCCCCGAGCGCAGGTCCGCCGCTCCTTCGCCCTCTCGGCCGCCATGGTCGAGGCAAGGGCCGAGGCGCCCTCGAGGGGCCTGCAGAGGTCGGCGGCCTCGCTGGCAACGGCGGCGGCCGCGCTCTTCCTGGCGTTTTCCCTGGTGGGTGGCAGTCTCGATCTCTTCGGTCGAGATGCCCTCCCGGCAGGGGGAGGCGAGGACGACGCGGTCATCGAGCAGGCGGCGCCCCAGGCCGCCCCAGCGCCCCAGGCCGCCGCTGCCGAGGCCCCGAAGGCCGCCGACGGCGGGGCCACCGAGCGGTCGCTGGCAGCCGGCGCAGAGGCTCCAGTGGTAGCCGAGCCAGAGGCGGTCACCGAGCCGCTCGCTTTGGCCACGCCCGCTCGGCGGTTCCCGTGGCTGGCCCTGGAGATCGCCGCCGGCGCGTTGCTGGCGCTCGCCATGACGACAACCTTCTGGCTGTACCGGAGGTCCCGAGCACCCTCGGGAGGCGGACAGTCCGAGTAGCGGAATAACAAGGTCAGGAGGATGAACATGTTCAACGGAAGAGGCGGAAAGGCATCGGCCTTGGCCGCGATGGCCATGGTGGCGGTACTGGTGGTGGCGGCGTGCTCGGGAGGATCAAGCACCCCGGGGACGGCTTCGCCGGGGGCGGCAGGCGGGCAGACGATCGGAACTGACGCCGCCCTGGCTGCGCTGGAAGGACGCCTCGGGTCCGTCCTCACGTCAGGCGGCTCACAGCAGACCGGGATCTGGGTCAACGGCGCAGGGACGGTAAAGACGACGCCCGACGTTGTCGTTCTCAGCTTCGGTGTGGTATCGCGCGGTGAGGCGGTGGCGGTGGCCCGAGCTGAGGCCGCTCAGGCAATGACCGATGTCCTTGCGAGCGTCCAGGCCAACGGCGTCGTCGAGCGGGACATTCAGACCACAGGGTTCCGCATCCAGCCGATCACAGTGTTTGAAGAAGTGTTGCGCGGGGGGATACGGCAGCGAGAGCCGAGGATCATCGGTTATGAGGTGTCGAACTCGGCTACAGCCAAGATCCGGCTGCTCGACACCGTGGGCGTCGTCATCGACGAAGCGGCCGAGGCGGGTGGAAACACGATCCGAATCAACGGCATTAGCTTCACAGTCGACAACCCCAAGCCCATCGAGGTCGAGGCCCGGGACCTGGCGATTCGAGACGCTATGGCCAAGGCAACCCAGGTCGCCGGCGTCGCGGGCGTGACCCTAGGCCCGCCGGTGTTCATCAGCGAGCAGAGCTCGACGCCCTTCGTGCAGGAAGCCATCGCGTTTCGGGCGGATGCGGCAGGCGCTCCGGCGACACCCATCATCGCCGGCGAGCTGGACGTGACGATCCGGGTACAGGTGGTGTTCTCGATCCTCTAGACCCGAACCTCGCGCGGAAGATCAAAGAAGAAGGCCCCTCGTGGCGAGGGGCCTTCTTCTTCCGCTAGACGTTGAACAGGAAGTGAACAATCTCACCGTCGGCCACGGGATAGTCCTTGCCTTCGACCCTCAACACGCCTCGCTTTCGCGCCTCCGCCATCGTCTGGCACGCCATCATGTCGTCGTAGGAGACCACCTCGGCGCGGATAAAGCCGCGTTCGATGTCGGAGTGGACCTTCCCCGCGGCCTTCCCGGCGGGAGTGACGCGAGGTATGGTCCAGGCCCGGACCTCGTCCTCGCCCACGGTCAGGAACGAGATCACGCCGAGGAGATCGAACGAGAGCCGGAGGATGCGCCTGAGGCCCGACTCGCCGGCGCTCAGCGACTCGCGGAACTCGGCCTCCTCGTCCACCGGCATGCGCGCCAGGTCGGCCTCCAGTTTGCCGGCCAGCGCCGCGCTCGCGACGCCCACCCCACTAACGTGACTCGCCAGCTCACGCTCCTGGGTCTCGATGTCTGCGAGCTGGGCCTCGTCGATGTTCAACACTTCAAGCAGGGGCTTCGCGGTGAGGAACTGGAACCCCTCCAGCGCCGCCCGTTCCGTCTTTTCCAGGCCCTGGCCGCGGATGGGGACGCCCTTCTCCAGCTCACCCTTGATCTTGTCGATCAACGCCTGCTCTCGACGGATCGCGTCCCGGTCCTGAGTCTTCGCCCGCTTGAGGTCGTTCTCCAATCGCTGCTGTCTCCGCTCCAGGATGGCCAGATCGGCGAACGCCATCTCCATATCCATCGAGCCGATGTCCCGATACGGGTCGACGGACCCTTCGACATGGGCCACCGACGGGTCTTCGAATCCGCGCACGACGTGGAGGAGAGCATCGGCCCGTTGCAGACGATTGAGGAACTCGCCGCCGATGCCCTCGCCTTTTCCCAGGCCCTGAGGTGCGCCCGGCACGTCGATATAGGTCACCTCGGCGGGGACCTTCTTCTTCGGCTTGAATATCTCGTCGAGTCGATCCAGCCGCTCGTCCGGGACCTTAGCGACACCGATGTTGGCCTTGGCGCCTGGGGCCGAAGCAATGATAGGAGCGTGCCCTCGTGTGACGGCGTTGAACACCGTGGTCTTTCCGCTCTGGGAGAGGCCGATGATGCCGATTTCCATGGTGCGTTCTCTATCCTCTCAGCGGGGGCATCAGGCGCCTGCCGGCGCGGCAGGCGCCGATTCGTGAAAACCCTCACAACAACCGGCTTCTTCGGGGGTCCACGCCCTCCAAAAGGCCATCTTAGGGCCGAGACGACGGGCTCTCACCCACCTCGCCTGTGGCCTGCCCCCATTAGGGTCGGGTCTTGTCCCCACATGAGCATTTGGTGGTAGCATCGCCAAACTCGGCTGGTTTTCCCTGTTATCGGCTCCGGCTCCCTATGACATCATGATGTCAGTAGTTCTCACGAGGAGTGCAAAACCGGCATGCCCAAACTCGATACCAAGGTAACGCTATACATCGCTGAGGAGCAACCCATTCTCCGGGAGGCTTATCAATCCTTCTTCGAACCCCACCCGGACTTTGACGTCGTTGGTGTATCTGGCGACACCGACGCCGACTCGCTGGCGTCAGCGGCGGCGACCTTCACTCCGAAGGTAGTCCTTCTCGGTATCAAGCTCCTATCACCAACCACGGCCGACGTTTTGGAGCGCCTGCGCGAGGCGTCGAAGGGGACAGCCCTCGTCCTTCTTTCCGCTTACTACGACGTCAAGGGCATCGCTACCCTGCGTCAATTCTCCGCCGGGAACTCGGTGGGGTGCGCATACCTTCTCAAGCACACCATCGATACCGTCGACCAGCTCACCCAGGTCGTGCAGTCGGTGAGCGAAGGCCGCATCATCGTCGATCCGACTGTCATGGACGGCCTGATGGCGACGTCCGAGAAGAAGACCGCGCTCCTGAAAGACCTCTCGCCCCGAGAGCTCGAGGTCCTGAGCTGGATGGCGAAGGGTTTCCGCAACGGGACGATTGCGGAAGTGATGTGCCTGGAATCCAAGACCGTCGAGCGGCACATCAACAATATCTACAGCAAGTTGGGCGATATCCCCACGTCGAGAGACCAGCGAATACATGCGGTCACGACGTACCTGCGGGGTACCGGTCAACTTCCTGAAGAGGACGACTGGGTAGAGGAATTCTAGCCAGTCTTCCTCAGGGAAAGCCAAAGGGGAGGCGTAAACGCCTCCCCTTTTTTGTTGCCGGTGTGTCGTCGCCGGCCGCGGTTCCCGCGAGGTCTACCAGTGCCAGACCTCGTCGTGCTGGTCCCACAGCTCAGCGACCTTCGCCTGGGCGACGGTCTGCACGCCCTGGACCGTCTGCGCCTTGTCGATGCCGCGCGCCTTCAGGTCTTCGGCCACCGCATACACGGCGACTCCCTTGCCTATCAACTCCTCGACGTCCTTGTCGATGGTCGGAGGCACCGAGAGGGGCACGCCGCCGATCGTGAGCCCGGTGGCGTCCTGGCCGACCAGCGCGTAGTTGACGGCGTTCCCTCGCAAGAGAATGCTGATATCGCCGCCGGCGCCCTTGAGCGCGCCCGTCATCCACAAGACGGTATCTTCCTGCTCTTCCAACGTTCCGTGATAGGCCCGCTCGACGACGTTGAGCACTTTGGACATTGCTGCGCCCTCCTATTTGATCCCGATGGTCAGGGTCTTGTCGCTCTCACCGGCCCACTTCTGGAGATCGGGCGGGCCGCCACGCCGGGGGCCTTCGATCCAGTCGGACGAGCCACGCTCGTCCACACAGAAGCCTCAGTTGATCCAGTCGAGCCGTCCGTTCGCTTTCTTGAACAGCCCCGCGACGTACCGCGAGGTGGTCGGGTGGTCCTGGTCTTCGACCGAGGTCCCCTTGACCGGGTTGGGATGCTGTTTCTGCTCCTTCATCGTCAGGCTCACCGCGCCTTCGTAGGCGAAGACGTTCACGTTGTGCCCCTTGCTCAGGGCGGAGTCCACCATTCTCAGCACGGTGGTCGTCGTCCCCGATTCGTATGGGCCGTCCATGAGGGCGAAGGTAAGGGTCTTGGCCATGTCATTCTCCTCGGGCTAGTGCCAGACGGCTTTGACGCCGTCCTCGGCCAGCAAATCTACCAGGTTGTCGACACTGCTCACCTGTACTGCGGGAAGCAGCGTATCAGTCGCTACCGCTCGCTCCCGCAGCGAGTAGTCGTCGGCCAATACCTGGACCTTTCCTCCCTTGACGAGGTCCGCCAGCGGGCCCTGGGCTCCTTGCCTCGCCATCAGCACCGAGTTCTGGACAAGGAACAGTTTCACGTCGTTTCCCCGGCCCGCCAGGTCGCCGGCCATCCCTGTGAAGTACCCGACATCGCCATATTCGAAGGGATCTCGCGACTCGATCAGAAGATATTTGCTCATTCGTCTCTCCCGTTCATCGATTTGCTCCTTGCCAGGGGTCAGCGCAGCGTACGATACTGGCGACGCCTATCGGTGTCAATGCGGCGCCGCGACCGCGCGGGCCGCGTCTCTCCGCGCTTATGATGCGCGAAACGAGGCGAGGATTCACCAGGCGCTACCACCAGTGGACATCATCGAGCGTTCGGCTTCGCCGCGCGGCGGCGCGCCAGGGTCGCGAGGGCAAGTACTTGCCGCCGCCGTCGGCGAACATCACGACGATGTTGCCCTTGGACATGCGCGCGGCGAGCCGCTGGGCCACGGAAAGTGTGGCGCCGGACGAGACGCCGACGAAGATGCCCTCGGCCTGGGCCACCTGCCGCACGCACTCGAAGGCCGAGGCGCTGTCGACAAGGAACCGCCCGTCGAGCTCATCGAGGTCAAGCAGAGGTGGAATAAAACCTTCGCCTATGTTTCGGAGCCCCTGGAGCCGGTCGCCGAGGCGGGGCTCGATGCCGATGACGTGGACGCCCGGGCAGGCCTCCTTGAGCCGGCGCCCCACCCCCATCGCCGTGCCGCTCGTGCCGATGCCGGCGATGAACACGTCCACCTGCGGCAGGTCGCGGAGAATCTCGCCGCCCGTGTCCCGATAGTGCACCTCGACATTGGCCTCGTCGGAGAACTGGCCCAACATGTGGCATCCCTCGTTCTCGGCGCACCGCTTCGCCTGCTCGATGGCGCCCATGAGCCCGGCCCTGGCCTCGGACCAGGTGATCTCGACGTCGTATAACCCCAGCAAGTCGCCGATACTGGGGGCGACGCCGCGGGGAAGCACCACCTTGGCTCGGTAACCGCGCTGCTTGGCCACGAAGCCCAGCGCCAGCGCTGTATTGCCGCTACTCGCCTCGATTATCGAGTCGCCAGGCTGCAGGAGACCCTTCTTTTCCGCCGATTCGACGAGCGCCAGGGCGACCCGGTCCTTCACGCTGCCCGACGGGTTGTTCCCTTCGAGCTTTGCGAAGATTCTCACGCCGCGCTTGGGAGACAACCGTTTCAACTCCACCAGGGGAGTGTTGCCAACCAGGCGGGTCAAGTCGGTGGAGGTCATACGACATTCTACCGCGAAGGAGGGTGGGAGACGCCGCCCTGAATTCTTCGCCTTGACACTGGCGACGGCGGGACAGCATGATTATGGGCGCGAACGCCACCAACGGGAGATCACAGGAAGCTCAATGGGCAAACTGATCGAGAAACTCAACCGCGTCGGCTCAACATCCGGAGCACGGCTCGGGTTCGGCATGGGAAGCGACGCAAAGAAACCTGGCATGCTCCTCGTCGCGAGGATCGACACGTCAGATGAGGCGACGGCGAAGGCCGCGACGAGCGGCGGGGCCGATGCCGTTCTCGTCAGCAAGCCCAGCGCGAAGAAGACCAAGACGGCCCTGGCGAAGTCGCTGGGGGTCGCGGACACCGTCGCGGTAGGAGGCTATGCCGCCGTCGCCGGTAGCGGCGAGGTGGCGGGATGGGACTTTGCAGTTGTGGCCCCGGGGGACGCAGTCGGCGTCCTCGCAGACGCGGCTGACCTCGACCGCGTCCTCCAGCTTCCCCTGGAGGTTGCCGACGAGACGCTCCGGGCCCTCCAGGCGCTGCCGGTCGATTCCGTCGCGATCGAGGTCCCCACTTCAGCGCTCCAGTTGAAGGACCTCGTCCCCATCTATCGAGTGGTCCACGCGACAAGAAAGCCGGTCATGGCGCAGGTCTCCATCGACGCCGACCGTCCGACCCTGCTCGCGCTGCGCGACGCGGGGATCGTCGGACTCATCACGACAGTGACGACGGGTGACGCCAAGGGCCTCAAAGCGCTCTACCAGACGGTTCTCGACCTGCCGCCCAAGAAGTCGCGCGCAGGCAAGGGCGCGGCGTCACCCGCCCTGGGCCTGTCGGCACACGCAGCCGGCGCCGACGACGATGTGCACGAGGACGATGGAGATTACGAGGACGACGAGGACTAGCAGGCGCGGTGCCCACCGAGCGTTCCGGCACTCAGCGCTTCGTCCTTGGCGCCTCCATTCTCGCGAGCGCCTGGAGTATGCTGCTTCCTCTGCTCGTTTTCCTCCCGATCTTCGATTCGACAAAGGGAAGCGGCCTTAGCGCCTCCAGTGCCGGCGAACTCGGTGAAGCCCTCGCCGTCCTGCTGCCCTGCGCGGCCATTGGCGCCCTCGGCCTCCTGGCGACATGGCTCATACTCCGCGGCTCGGCGCCCGGGCGTGTGATCCTGACAGCGAACCCCATCGTGCTGCTGGGCTTGACCATCTTCACGGCAGCGACCGTGGGGCCGTACATCCTGGCCCCAGCGGTGCTGTACATCTTTCCTGCGCTGTGGCTGATGCCGGAGGCTTAGGGGAGCGTCCGGGGACACCCCCAAACCCCCTGAAGGGGGTCAAGGCAGCCCTTCGGGCTGTTCATTTGGGAAGGGGCACATCCCCTTCTACCCTTGCCAAAGGGGCTCTGCCCCTCTGGACTCCCCGTGACCGGTTCAAGCGGTCGCTCCGTCATTCCGGCACAGGCCGGAACCCACGGCGAGTCGCCCTGCTGTAACGTTACGAACAAAGGGCCGGCGCCTTCGTGCGAAGGCGTGCCGCGTATGAGGACCAAACGGTCCTGGATTCCGGATTAGGCCGGAATGACGGGAGGGGTGCGCGGCTACGGCGGGTCGAAATCCCGCAACAGGTTCGCCATCTCCAGCGCGGCCATCGCGGCGTCGTGGCCCTTGTTGCCGGGTGGGTCGCCGGCGCGGGCCAGGGCCTGGTCCAGGTTATCGGTGGTCAGCACGCCCAAGGTGATGGGGACGTTCGTCTGAAGCGAGGCGTTGCCGATGCCGTAGGCGGCGTGGCCGGCCACGTAGTCGAAGTGGGCTGTCTCGCCCCGGATGACAGCCCCGAGACAAACGACGGCCGCGTATCGTCCGGTCTCGGCGAGGCGCTTGGCGGCGAGCGGGAGCTCGAAGGCGCCGGGCGTCCACACGACGTCGACGTCATCGTCACGGAGGCCGTGATCGGCAAGCGCCTGTTTGGCCCCAGCGAGGAGACGCGCCGTCACGAGCTCGTTGAACCTGGCAGCGACGATGGCGATGCGCAGGCCTTCGCCTTCGAAGCGGGGCTTTCTCTCCGGGCTCATGGGAGGACCGCCGAGGCGCTTACGCCTCCTGCTCTTCCATCTCCCACTCGACCATGTCGGATACGCCCGGCATGATGTGGCCCAGCTTGTCGCGCTTGGTCTCCAGATACCGGATGTTGTCCGGCTTGGGCGCGGCGACGATGGGGACCCTGTCGACGACCTCGAGGCCGTAGCCCTCGAGCCCGACGATCTTCCGCGGGTTGTTGGTCATGAGGCGCATCTTTTGCACGCCGAGGTCCACCAGGATCTGGGCGCCGATGCCATAGTCCCGCAGATCGGGGGGGAAGCCGAGCGCCAGGTTGGCCTCAACAGTGTCCATCCCATCGTCCTGAAGGGAATAGGCTTTGATCTTGTTCGCCAGCCCCAGGCCGCGGCCCTCCTGGCGAATGTAGATCAACACCCCGCGTCCGGCCTGATCGATGGCCCGGAGCGCCATCTGGACCTGGTCGCCGCAATCGCAGCGAAAGCTACCGAACACGTCGCCGGTCAGGCACTCGCTATGCACCCGCACCAGCACCGGCTCGCCATCGCTGACGTCGCCGCGCACGAGGGCCACCTGCTGGCCGGGGTCGACCGCACTGTCGTAGATATGGGCCCTGAACTGACCGAACTTGGTCGGCAGGTTGGCGCTGGCGACACGCTCGACCAGCTTCTCGTGACGCCGGCGATGGGCGATGATCTGCGCCACGCTGACGATCTTGATTTCGTGCTCCAGCGAGAACTTCTCCAGGTCAGGCAGGCGGGCCATGGTGCCGTCTTCCTTCATGATCTCGCAGATGACCCCCACCGGCTGAAGCCCCGCAAGCTGGGCCAAGTCCACGGCGGCCTCAGTTTGTCCCGCGCGGACGAGCACACCGCCGTCCCGAGCACGCAACGGGAAGATATGCCCTGGGCGCACCAGGTCGTTGGGCTTGGCCTCGGGGTCGGCAAGGGTCTGCACCGTCTTCGCGCGGTCCGCGGCCGAGATGCCGGTCGTGGTGCCGGCTCTGGCCTCTACCGTGACCGTGAAGGCTGTCCCCAGGTGGGCCGAGTTGTCCTCGTCGGGCACCATCATGGGGATGTGTAGCTCGTCGAGTCGTCCCTGGGTCATGGGGACGCAGATCAGGCCGCGTGCTTCCTTCGCCATGAAGTTGATCGCTTCGGGCGTCGCCATCTCGGCGGCCATCACCAGGTCGCCTTCGTTCTCCCGGTCCTCGTCGTCGACGACGATCAGGAATTCGCCATTCTTGAAGGCCTCGACAGCCTCCTCGACTGAAGCGAAGGGCATCGGCTCTCCTTTAAGTCCCAGCCCGCTGGCGCCCCATTATAACGCAACACAAAATTTCAGCCTCCGCGCACCAGGCGCTCGACGTATTTGGCGAGGATGTCTGCCTCCAGGTTCACCCGCTCCCCAACCTGTCGGGCCCCCAACACGGTGCTGACGCCGGTATGGGGGATCAGCGTAACGCTGAACCAGTCGGGGCCCACGCCCACCACGGTCAGACTCGCTCCGTCGACGGTAATAAAACCCTTCTCCACCACGTACCGCAGCACCTCGGGAGGTGTGGTGTAACGCACGAGGACGGCATCGCCGTCGGGAGTAATCTCAGCGACGGCCCCGGTGGCGTCCACGTGCCCCTGGACCAGATGACCGCCGACGCGACCGCCGAAAGCCAGAGAACGCTCCAGGTTCACGGGGTCTCCCGGAGCGAGGTCGCCGAGGTTCGTGCGCCGCAGCGTCTCGGGTACGACATCGACCGCGAAGGTCCCGTTCTCGATCCGCGTCACGGTGAGGCAGGCCCCGTTGACCGCGATGCTGTCGCCGATCCTGGTTCCCTCGAGCGCAATAGTCGCGGCAACGGTCAGCTCGCCGCCCTCGATGCTTGCGACCCTTCCCATCTCTTCGACGATCCCGGTGAACATCGCTCAATCGCTCCCGTACCCGGTTATCAGCATGTCGTCGTCGAGTCGCAGGACCTCCACGTCGCGAAGCCTGAGCGCCTCAGAGAGGAGGGCGATACCCTGGCCCTCCACGGGAGTCGGCGCCTCGCGGCCTCCGATCACGATGGGCGCGATGAAGGCCAGTACCTTGTCGACGAGCCGTTGCTCGAACAGCGAGCCAAGGAGTTCCCCCCCGCCTTCGGCAAGGACGCTGGTCATATTTCGCGCCCCGAGGGCGGCCAAGAGCGAAGACAGGTCAACCCCGCCAACGCCCTGTGGGAGGGTCAACACTTCGGCGCCCGCGCTCTCGAGGGCACGGCGCGCGTCGTCAGGGGCCCTGCTCGTCGTGGCCACGAGCGTTTTTCCCGGCTCGCCCAGCATTCGGGCCGTCGCCGGCAAGCGGGCCGTCGAATCGACCACAACCCTGGTGGGCAGGCGTTCGGTGGAGCCGTCTCCCAACCTCGGTGTCAATCGCGGGTCGTCGCGCAGCGCAGTGTTCGAGCCCACCATGATGGCGT
Source organism: Dehalococcoidia bacterium (assembly GCA_965248515.1). Taxonomy (GTDB): domain Bacteria; phylum Chloroflexota; class Dehalococcoidia; order SHYB01; family SHYB01; genus CBDFJU01. The sequence goes on from CBDFJU010000002.1 coordinate 38,354, forward strand.
CCACCTGGCCCCGCAGGTCGTGGACGAACCCTCGCGCGGACTCTCCCGTTATCCACTGTGACTCCCCGGAGTGTGTCGCGATCTTTCCATCGAGGCTCGCCGCGAATTTTCCGTACACGAAGGGGAGGCCCGTGGTAATCCACTTGAAGAAAGCCTCTGAGACGCGCCGCGCCTCCCGCTCGCCATCGCCGAGGACCGTCGCGATTCCGGCCGCCTCGAGCTCCGCCCTCCCCTGGCCCTGTTCCGGGTTCGGGTCCAGAACCGCCAGGTGGACCTGGGCGATACCCGCCTCGATGATGGCGGTGGTGCAGGGCGGCGTCCGGTTGTGGCGGGAGCACGGCTCAAGGGTCACGTACAGGGTAGCGCCGCGCGCCCGAGAACCAGCCTGCTCGAGGGCGACCTTCTCGGCATGGGGGCCGCCGGGGGGCTGCGTCGCGCCCTCGCCGACCACCTGACCGTCCTTCACGATCACGCAGCCAACGGAAGGGTTGGGCGAGGTGGTCCCGAGACCGCCCCGAGCGAGATCCAGGGCCCGCTCCATCGGCGCTCGATGGCCGCTCATAAAGGGGTCAGCCCTGGAAATCCCGGTGTACCCGGCTCGCGGTCGGGGCCGTCTGGTCCTGGTACTTGCTGCCAAGCTCGGACGAGCCGTAGGGGTTGTCGACCGGGGTGCTCAGCTGAAGAAATGAAATCTGCCCGATCTTCATCTTGTAGTACAGCGTAATAGGGAGGTTCGCGACGTTGCTCAACTCGAGGGTCAGGTGACCTCTCCACCCCGGGTCCACATAGCCCGCCGTGGAGTGAATGAGCAGCCCGATCCGGCCCAGCGAGCTCTTGCCTTCCAGGCGGGCCACCAGATCGTCGGGCAGCGTGATGTGCTCCAGCGTGCTCCCGAGAACGAACTCGCCGGGGTGCAGGATGAACGCCTTCTCCTCATCGAACTCGACCATCTCGGTGAGCCCGCCCATGTCCTCGTGAATGTCGATGTGCGGCCGGTGGTGGTTGCGGAACACGAGAATCTTGCCATCGAGATGGACGTCGACACTGGCAGGCTGGATGTCCTTCGGGTCGAGGGGATCGATCCCGATGGCGCCGGCCTGAACCATCTCTTTGATAGTGCGGTCGCTCAGTACCAAGGAAAGGCCACCCCCGAAAGTCGTCGCTCGGTCAGCAACTCAAGTGTCGAGACGCTCAAGTGCCGAAATTGTAACAAGGGCTCCGTCGCGAGGCAACGAAGGCCATAGGTCTCGCCCGAAGTCACTTCAGGCCCGCTACCTGACCGTAGCCAAAAACCCCGTCCAGCCGCGCTCCGAGGGCCTCCAGCATCGCACGCCCCTTATCGAAGGTCTCCTGGTACTCGGCCTCCGGGTCCGAATCGTGGACGATTCCGCCCCCGACTTGAAGGCAAGCGGCGCCGTCCTTCAGGACGGCGGTGCGGATGGCGATGTTCAGGTCGAGATCGCCCGAAGCGCTGAAGTAGCCGATTGCCCCGGTATAGACGCCCCGCCGAGTCGGCTCCAGCTCGTCGATCAGCTCCATCGCCCGGATTTTGGGGGCTCCGGTGATCGACCCACCGGGGAAGGTGGCACGGAGCAGGTCGGACACGGTGCGGTCGCTCCGAAGGCGCGCCGAGACGGTCGACGTCAGGTGGTGGACCGTGGCGTAGCTTTCGACGGCCATCAACTCCTCGACCGCGACGCTGCCCGTCCGGGCGACGCGGCCCAGGTCGTTGCGCTCGAGGTCGACGATCATGATGTGCTCGGCGCGGTCCTTCTCGCTCGCCTGGAGCGCGGCGGCGAGCAGCTCGTCCTCACGGAGCGTGGCCCCCCTGGGCCTGGTCCCCTTGATGGGCCTCGTCTCTACCAGGTCACCGGTCAGGCGGAGGAAACGCTCGGGTGAAGAGCTGGCGACTGCGAAGTCGCCGAAGTCCTGGTAGGCCGAAAAGGGGGCCGGATTGAGCCGGCGGAGTCGCTCGTAGAACGCCCACGGGGTCCCGGCCCAGGGGCCCTGCAGCCGGTGCGACAGGTTCACCTGGTAGACGTCCCCAGCCACGATGTGTCGTTGGGCCCGGGCGATGGCTTTCAGGTAGGCTTCGCGAGTGAAGTTTCCCGTGAGCTCTACCGACGGGATGGCGCCGACGTCCGGCTCCGGGGCATCCCGCGTCAGGAGCGCATGGAGCGAGTCGAGCCTCTTTCGCGCACGATCGCGCCGGGCCTGACCTGCGGGCTCGGGTAGGCCGTTCGAGATGAGGTAGACCCTGTCCTTGCCATGGTCGAAGGCGACCGCCGTGTCGTAGAAGCAGAGCTGCAGCTCGGGGAGCCGCAAGTCGTCGACTGCCCTCGAGGGCAGCCGCTCGACGTGGCGGCCGAGGTCGTAGCCCAGGTAGCCCACGGCGCCACCGACGAAGGGCACCGGGTAGGCGTGGCCAGGAAGCGAGTTACGGTCCAGCAGCCCTTGAAGGAGGCTAAGAGGATGGCCGGATATTGTGCGGCTCGACCCCGTACCGACGAGCTCGGCTTCCAGGCCATGGGTGCGCAGCACAAGGTAGGGATCGCATCCCACGAACGAGAATCGTCCCGAGCCAAGGGTGGCGCCGACACTGTCGAGAAAGAAGGGGTAGGCGCGGTCCTGCACCAGGGCCGCAACGGAGAGGGCGTCGCCCGGCCAGGGGAGCTGCTCGATCAGCGGCTCATCGTGCATGTCAACCGCTATCGCTCATCCTCGGTATCGGCGTCCTCGGTCTCGGCGTCCTCGGCAGGCTCATCGATGTCTTCGACCGGCAACTCCGTCACCTCAGCGTCGACGACTCCGGGCTCGTCGTCGGGCGCCGCTCCCTCGGCTTCATCGGCCTCAGCCTCAGCGTCCGGCCTCAGCCCGTAGTCCATCGACGCTCCGGTATTCTTGGGCGGCTCAGGCTCTTCCGGCTCGGACACATGGGGCGGCAACGAAGGCGGAATCGGCTGGAACTCTTCCATGTCCTCGGGAAGATCAAGCTGAGACCGGGGAACGTGACCCGACGGGAAATCGTCCCACCGGTCATCCCGCCGCCGAGTCATCAAGCCGATCCCGGCGAGGAGCATCCCGCCCCCCACCGCGACGAGGATGATGCTCGACGACCTGAAACCCGAAAGGAATTCCTTTGACGCATCGAGGCCAACCGTTTCGCCCTTTCGCAACAGCACTCTTTCCAGCTCCGTCAAGTCGTGCCTGGCGAGCTCTTCCTCGAACTCTCGCTCGATGCGGTCGTCGGAGTTGTTGGTCCATGCTGGAGTCGATCCAACAAGGACGAGCAGCCCGGCGACCAGCACGACGACCGAGCTCCAGAGGAACTTGCTGTAAAGCCGCCTACCACCCAGCATGCCCACGCCTATGGTCATGATGCTGAACAGGCCCCAGCCCAACGAATTCCAGGTTGTCGCGCGCCGCAGCCACTTTCGACCTTCCAGGAAATCGTCGGCCGCGTCATCGTCGTCGCTTGCGTCGTTCAGGTCCTGCAAAAACTCGACCTCGTCGTAGCTGAACCCGCCTCGAATACGGTCCCGAGCCTCGTGGAAGTCTTCGAGGAGATCGCTGTCCAGGGTCAGTTGCCGCCGCGCCTCCGGATCGAGGTCGTCCCACCGCGATCCGGGGTTGTCGTCCTCCCAATCCGCTTTCGCCAGCTGCTCCTCGAGATCCTCCTGCGTGAAGGTGAAACCCTCGGTGAGCCAACGGCGAAGGTCGTCGAGCTGCTCACTCTGTCCTTCGCCGAATGCGTCTCTGAGGTCGCGCTCGTTGAATCGGAAAGTGTCCGGCAGGGCCCGGCCCACCTCTTCCCGCACCGCGGCCTGGTAATCGGTAAGGTCGACTGCGGCCTTGACCTGGGGGAGGCTGACGCCCGGAGGCCGGCAGGTGATTCCGTTGTTGGCGAAGGCATTGAAGTCGAGCGTCCTGACCTGTTCCGCGGTACAGAGCGGGGCAGTGCGGTAGGCCGCCTCCAGCCGCGAGTCCATGAGGCGGCCAATGCTCTCCAGGGCGGCCTCTTCGCGGTCGGCCAGCGGGACAAGGACGCTAAACGTTTGGGTGTCGCCGACGATGAAAGCCGCGGTCTGGTCGATGACTTCGCTGGCCTGCTCGCGGATCCAGGCAGGCGGGAGGGCTTCGCGCATGATCTGCTCGACGTCTTCCTCGGTCAGGGAGAGGTTGAACGGCAGGCGGAAGTCGTTGCCGATGTTCTCGCCGATGATCGGGTCGATAATTTCCTCGAAGACGAAGGTGGTGAGGTTGTCGGCGTCCACGAGCGAGACCAGCTCCGCTCTGGCAGCGTCGATCCGTTGCGAGACGTCGAAAACTACCGTAAAGGTGTCGGTGTCCCCGGCGAGGTAAGGGAGGACGGCGTCGATGCCGCCGCTCAGCTGCTCCGTGACCCAAGTAGGCGGCGCCACGACCCGGATGGACTCGATCAGCTCCTCGGAGGTGAACTCCTGTCCGAACAGGCTGACACCGTCGGCGAGGGACTCATCGATCTGGTCGACGACCACATCGTCGTAGATAGTCTCGACCACGCGGCCGGTTTCAAGCTGGGCCTTTAAATCGGGGCCCGCGTTCCTGATCCGCTCGTCTAGCGGGATCGTGATCGAGAACGAGTCTTCTTCGCCCTTGAGATAGGGGACGAACTCCCGGATAACCATCTCGGTCTGCTCCTGGACCCATTCGGGCGGGAACGCAGCCCTTATGGCATCGACGATCTCCTGGTCGAAGCGAGCGAAGTCGATCGCAGGGTCCTCGACCTCCTCGCGCGTTTCCTGGATGGCAAGGAGGGCGACTTCGCCGTAGATGAACTCGTAGATGTCGGCCTGGTCCAGTTGGCCGATAACGAACTCGGGGTCGCCCAGCGTGCCTTCGACGCGGACGGCGAACAGGAACCAGATGGCCAGGGCGCAGGCGATGACCGCCAGGATAACGGCGGCGATTCGCCGCATGACGATCACGAGGCGGAAACCTGGATGACGGCAGTTGTCGACGGGGTCATGACGAACTCCTCCGATGCCGTCTTCGGCGACATGTCATCGCCCGACCGAGTGACCGACGCCGGAAAGCCAGGACCGGATGGCGTCGCAGCACATTGTCCTTGGCGGGACGGGACGCCGTCAAGCCATTCCCTCCTTCGCACCGTGGGCGGAGCTCAACTGAGGCGTTTCGCCCGGGCTGCGTCCAAGCGCGCCTGGGCGATGCGGTCGGCCGCGTCCGCGGTAGCCACGCCATCTTGCTTCGCGGTGGCGATTATCCGGGTCATGGTGTCGAAGATGCCCTCGACGCGGACTCGCGCCGCCTCCGGATCGTATTTGGTCAACTCGAACGACAGGTTGATCAGGCCCCCTGCGTTGATGACGTAGTCGGGGGCATAGAGAATACCGGCGCGGCGAAGCTGCTCTCCGACTCCGGGGTCCGCCAGCTGATTGTTGGCCCCTCCGGCGACGATGCCGCAGCGCAATCGCGGCACGGTCTCCTCCGTCAGCACGCCCCCGAGCGCGCAGGGTGCGAAGATGTCGCAATCCACGTCGTAGATCGCCTCGGGCTCGACGATCCGGGCGCCGAACTCGCCGGCCGCCCGGTCTCGGGCGTTGGGGTCGATCTCAGTGACCACAAGCCGGGCGCCGTCTTCCTTGAGGAATCCGGCCAGGTTCGAGGCCACCTTGCCAAAGCCCTGGACCGCCACGGTCTTCCCTTCCAGGGACGGGTCGCCGAACGCCTCGAGGGCGCAGGCCCGCATGCCCTGGAACACCCCGTAGCCCGTCAACGGCGCGGAATCGCCGCTGCCGCCGGCTTCAAGGGGTCGCCCCACCATCCACCGGGTCTCCTGCATGAACACCGCGAGGTCCTCGGGCGTCGTGCCGACGTCCTCGGCGGTTATGTAACGACCGCCAAGGCTATCGACGGCCCGAGCGTAGGCTCGAAGCAGGGCCTCAGTCTTGTCTTTGCGCGGGTCCCCGATGATGAGACCCTTGCCGCCTCCCAGATCGAGCCCCGCCACGGCCGCCTTGTACGTCATGGCCCTGGCAAGCCGGAGGACGTCCTCGAGGGCGGCCTCTTCGCTGGGGTAGACCCACATGCGGGCGCCGCCCACCGCGGGCCCAAGGGTCGTGTCGTGGATGGCGACGATACTGCGCAGGCCGGCGGCAGGGTCAGAGAAGAAGACCACCGTCTCATGCCCCTGCACTTGCATGCCGCCCAGCACGTTCATCGGTTAACGACGATCATACGGCAAGAGAGGTGATGAACCCCGACAGCGACGGACGAGCGGGCCAGCGGGCTCACGCGGCGGCGGGGTTGAGCTGGTCGGCGGGGGTGTAGGCCAGGCTCACCGGCGTGTCGAGCTCGAAGGGGCTGTTGAGCCCGAGCTCGTCGCCGATCTCGCGAAGCGCCGGGACGACCTCCTGGCCCAGCAAGCGAATGCACGACATCGAGTCCTTGTGGTCGACGCGACCGTCGTTGGCCCACAGCGCCAGGATAGATGGGCGCGTCTTTTCGAGGAATACGCGCATTTTGCTAACGACCTGATCGGGCGTCCCGGCCACGATCATCATGTCCTGCACCTGCTGCTCGAAGCTAGGTCGGTTCCGGGCCTCGGCCGAGTAGTGCTGCTTTGCCAGGGCCTTACGGGCCCAGGGCCCGAGGTAGCCGGCGGGCGCGGACCAGACGGGGTGCGTGAGGCCGGTGAACTCGCCCTGCATCCACATGAACTCACGGGCGTTGGCGAGCGCCTTTTCCTCCGTCTCGGCGACGTGACAGCGGATCAGGTAACCACGCTGCTCGGGACCCGCCTCATAGCCGACACGTCGCGCGGCCTCGTCGTAGACCTTCCAGATGCTCAGGGTCGCCTCGACGGAGGTGTTCAGGGCAACGTAGGGGTAGCGGCGCTCGGCGGCCCAGACTATGGTCTCCTTGCTCGAGATCCCGGGCACCCAGACCCGGGGGTGCGGCTTCTGCAGCGGCATCGCCCAGGGGTTCACGACCCGGAGCTGATAGTGGTCACCTTCCCAACGGAACGGTCCTGGCTGGGTCCACGTCTTGATCATCAGGTCGTGGGCTTCCTGGAACCGCTCCCGGTTATAGGCCGGGTTCGTATTCGTGGCAAGCGCCTCCACGCCGCCGCCGCGGACGAAGCCCGAAACGAGCCTGCCCTTGGAGATCATGTCGATCATCGCCAGCTCCTCGGCCAGGCGGGACGGGTTCTCGCTCAGCGGAAGCGGGTTGCCCAGGAGCACGAGCTTTACTCGCTCGGTGGTGGCGGCCAGGATGGCGGCGATCATGTTGACCTTGGCCGACATACAGAAGGGAGCGTTGTGGTGCTCGTTGAGCATGATGCCGTCGAGCCCCATCTCTTCGGCGTAGACGTACTCGGCGAGACGCTCCTGGTAGAGCCTGCTGCCCTGCACCGCATCGAAGTATTCGTTGGGGAAGAGCAGCGACGTATATCCGAGACGGCGGCCCTCTTCCTCGGGGTAGGTAGACATGGGCTGCTCTGTGAAGTACATCAGGTGCATGTTCTTCCTCAATCCGGGAGCAGAAAGGCGGGCAAGGGCGAATTATATCGACGGCCCTCGAACAGTGTCAAACCTGGCGGGGGCGATATCGAGGTCGCGGCTATAATGGCCGGGACCCGTCCCCTCAGGAGACCGCCAATGATCCAAAACATGGACCACTTCAACATGACGGTGAGCGATCTCGACCGCTCCGTCGACTTCTATCAACGGGCCTTCGGGTTCGAGATCGACCGGCGCTTCGAGACCGAATCGCCGACCATCGCCCAGCTTTCGCGCTTCGACCGCCTTCACATGAAGATGGCCATCCTCACGCTGGGGACCACCCGGATTGGCCTGCTCCAGTACCTGAGTCCCACGTCGACCACCGACGTGAGGCTCAGCATGAACGACGTCGGTGGCAATATCCTGGTGTTCAACACCGACGACGTCCGGGCCGAGTACAGGCGTCTCCTGGAGATCGGCGTCGAGTTCAAGACCGAGCCCCTGGCCGATCCCCAGGCCGGTATAGTCGCCGCGCAGGGCCTCGACCCCGACGGCGTCACCTTCGAGATCGTCCAGCGGGTCTAATCAGACCGCCGGTGGGGCGCTGACCGCCCCTCGAACAGCGTCAACACCTGCGCGGAACCTTATCGAAGACGCTGCTATACTGGCGGGAACCCGGCCCCGAGGAGACTTTCGATGATCAAATACCTGGACCACTTCAATATCACCGTGACCGACCTGGAAAAATCGGTCGACTTCTACCAGCGCGCCTTCGGGTTCGAGGTCGATCGGCGCTTCGAGACCGAGTCGCCGAACATCGCCCGCCTCTCCGCCTTCGAAAGCGTCCACTTGCAGATGGCCATTCTCCAGAAGGGCACGACCCGGATGGGCCTGCTGTATTACACCAATCCCACCTCGACCGCCGACGCACGGCTCGGCTTGAACGACGTCGGCGCTCCCCAGTTGGTCTTCGACGTGGACGACGTTCAGGCCGAATACAAGCGCCTCACGGAGATGGGCGTCAAGTTCAAGACAGAGCCTGTCACCGATACCGGGGCTCGCATCATGGCAGCGCAGGGCTGGGACCCGAACGGCGTCACGGTCGAGATCGTCGAGCGGATCAAGCCGTAGCCTCAACCAGAAAGGGCAGCATGTTCGTTCTCATGGTCGGTATACGTATCCCCGCCCAGCACCGGGATGAAGCGTTGAGCGTGCTCACCGAGGACGCTCGGACATCGGAGCGCGACGAGCCGGGGTGCCATCGCTTCGACCTGCTCCAGGACGAAGGCGACCCGGAAGTCATCCGCATCTACGAGGTATACCAGGACCGGGCCGCCCATAAGTACCACAGGGAGCAGCCTTACTTCCAGCATTGGATGGAGGTGAAGGAGCGGACCGGGGTCGAGATTCTCGATCGCTGGGAGTCCACCAACCTCTTCCCCACCGATGCAGACTGGCGCTAGCGGCCCTCGTAGAGGTCGCGGCCAATGGTCTGCCGCTGGATCTCCGAGGTTCCCTCGTAAATCGTCATCGCCCTGACCTCGCGAAAAAGGCGCTGCACCCGGTTGCCGAGCTCAAGGCCCGAGGCCCCGTGGATCTGGAGCGCCGTGTCGATGACCCTGGTCGCCGTCTCGGTGCCGTAGAGCTTGGCGAAAGAGGCGTCCTTTACCGTTGCGGCGCCAGTGTCGTTGAGCCATGCCGCCCGGTACACAAGGAGCCGCGCCGCCTCCAGCGAAACCGCCATGTCGGCCAGCTTGAACTGGACGTCCTGCAAGTCTCGCAACCGCTGGCCGAAGGCCTGGCGCTCGTCGGCGTAGCGGAGCGCCGCTTCGTAGGCTGCCTGGGCCATGCCGACGGCGGCCGCTCCAACGGTGGTACGGAACACGCCCAGAGTCCCCAACGCCAGCCGTAGCCCCTGGCCAGGCTCGCCCAGGATATTCTCGGCCGGGATGCGACAGTCGCGGAACCGAGGCGCTCCGATGGAATGCGCGAGCATCAGCGGCACCTTGCGGCTGTCGTCGAAGCCTGGGGCGCCCCTCTCCACCACGAAGGCCGAAAGCGCGCGGCTGCCGGCCTCGGGGTCCGTCTTGGCGAGGACGACGTAGGTGTCGGCCTCGCCAACCTGGCTGACGAACCGCTTGTCTCCGTTGAGCACCCAGGACTCGCCGTCCCGAATTGCGGTGGTGGCCATCCCGAGGACGTCGGAGCCGCCTCCGGGCTCGGTCATGGCCAGGGTCGTGAGTCTGTCGCCCGTGACGACTCCCGGCAGGTAGCGCCGCTTCTGCTCCTCGGTGCCACCGAGGGTGATGGGATAGGTGCCCAGTCCCTGCATCGCGACGTTGGTGTCGGCCTGGCTGCAAACCCGGGCCAGCCCTTCGCGGATGATGCAGAGGTTGACGACTTTGACGCCGCGGCCCCCGTAGTCGGAGGGCACAACGTAACCAAAAATCCCCTCTTCGGCAAGGACTCGGACGACCTCGGGGGAGACGACGTTCGACTCGTCGGCCTCGTCGGCAATGGGTGCTAGCCGCTCGTCGGCGATACGCCGGACCGTGTCGGCGAGCTGTTGTTCTTCTACATCGAAGCTAAAGTCCACGAGGCGCCTCGGATGGTGCGCTGTCCCGAGCCCTCACCCCGGATGCGTTGCCAAGGTGACGAGCACGCCGCTCCATCCTACACAGCCTCTGGCCTCACCGCCAGGAGGATTTCCACGCTCACTTCGTCAGTCACCTGAACGAACCTGGCGATGTTTGGGGCAGTCAAACCGAAGTCGGCCCAGACGAAGGTCGTACGCCCCAGGATGAAGATGACATCACCATCATCTCGCGCCTCAATGGCAAAGATAACCGGGACCTGAACCCCCCGGATATCGAGCTGCCCCGTAATCTCGGCCGTGACCACCTCTCCATCGCTGAAACCATCAGGCAGAGGGCGTGCGTCGTTCAGGGTGAAGGTCGCGATAGGGTGATTTGGGAACATCCGGTCGCGGATGTAACGGTCTCGCCGGGACTGGTCGCTCTCCAGCTGGTGAAGCGCAATCCGGATCACTGAAGGGCGACCGTCGAGATACACCTCCCCAGAGAGCGCGGTAGTGCCGACCACCGCGTCGCTGGGTAACGGAAGGCGTGAAAGCTTCTCTTCCACGGTGAACGTCGATTCCGACCCTTCGCCAATGACGAAGGTAACGCCTTCAACGACTCCAATCTCTCTGTCCGGATCAAGCGAGGGTGCCGGGCTCTCGGTTGGAGTGGGTGGCGAAGTTGCAGTTGGAAGCGGTGGGACGGTCGGGTTCGCGGTCAGTGTGGGATCACTTCGCGTCGCGGACGGCCCTGGCGTTCGCGTCGGTTGAGACGTATCGCCTGTCGGTGCAGAAGTCGACGTCGGCTGAGCTGACACACCTGCCGGGGGCGTCGTCGGGGTGGATGTGGGCAGTGGCGCCGGTGTCGACGTCGCAGAAGATCCGCATGCGGCCAAAACGACGCCTACGAGTATCGTCAAACCGAGGACCCAACGCTTTTCTGCTCGGGGAAACTTCACGCATCCCATTGTTATATCTCCTGCCCTTCTACGGACCCCGGTGAAGGCGTGCCGAGACTGGCGCGCGGAGGAAGCTCCAGCCGTCCGCTCTCCTGATCTCCGATGCCAGCCAAGGGAATCCCCACTGCGAGAGCAATCGCAACGGCGGCAAGAGCTAGCCACCGGTCATTTGCGATGGGACGCCGACCCAGCACAACCGTGAACAGGCCGGTCAAGGTATACACGATTGCGGCCAGAGGCAGCACGAAGGCCAGGAAACGGTCGAGTTGGGTTTCACCAACCAATGAGATGAGAGCAGCAGCAACAAACGCGATGGTCCAGAACCCGGAGAACTGCAACAGGCGGTTTCGTCTTGCGGCAAGGGCCCGCCAGAGCAGACCGGCCGCCAGCCCTGCAGCGAGGCTGCCGACCACGACGGTGGCGGTGTTGAGAAGTATGTCGTCGGGAGAATGGAGCGGAAGAGAGACCAGTGCAGCCAGGACGGCAGCGATCGACCCGGCGATTATGCCCGCGGCCATAGCGCTCGCCTTCCCGGGGAAGGATTCTTCATGGAAGGATTGATCGAATACCTCGCGGGCGCTTTCCCATACTGGGCCCACACGACAGCATGGGCGACAATTCTCGAGAAATTATCGAGGCGACTGAACACCCGACCGAGGCTGAAGCGAACCGAGACGCCTCAAAGCTCGTAGAAGGTGGACGCGGCCCGGATGATCCCCTTTTCGACTCGGGTCTTCATGCGCCAGCCATGCCCGGTGCGGACATAGCGCACGTCGTAGTACCCGGACGTGCTGCCCTGGGTCGTCTGGTCACCGGCCTGTCGGTTCACCCGCCTGAACTCGAAATAGAGGCCCCCGGTCGCCGTGTCGCCGTCGACGACGATGTGCGGCGTGTGCATGAGATGGATCCCCGTCGCGGAGGCGTTGACCTCATCGCAGAACCTGGCGAGCTTCTCCCGTCCCTCGACCCTGCGCCCTGGCCTGTCCGGGTTGGCGACGATCTCGAAGACGCCGTCCTCCGTAAAGACGTCGGCCCAGGCCTCCGCCTGCCCCGTATCCCAAACCCGGGCGTACACGGCCTCGAGGTTCATGATCTCGATGGTCGCTTCCAGATCGCGGATTCGGCTCTCGAGCGACCTTCCCGGGTCTCTGGTCGTCACGTCATACCTCCCGTCAGCCGAGCGCCACCCGAACGATGTGGCGTTCGAGCTCTCTGGCCAGCGCCGCCGCCGGCTCGGCCCGCTCAAACTCCCCGGCGGTGACAACGTAGCCCACTCCGAGCAGACGGCCGACCCGGAAGTCGATCACCGTCGACGACACCCGCCCCATCGGACCATTGTGGAGGGCCCAGACACCGACTGTCTCGTCGAAGAACCCCGTTACGTCAAGTCGCCTGGTCTTCACAAGCTCGACGCCGTCCTGCATCGACTTGCCGACATTGTTTTCGAACTGCCCAAGGAAGATATCGTGCATCCAGCGCGACACGCCTTCTCCGTCGTCGAAAAGGTGAGTCACGGTCGCGGCGGCGAGGTCCATGCCGTCGACGATCTCAGAAGCGGCGGCGGTGTTGCCGAATTCACGCATGTAGCCGGACAGCCGGCCGAGTTGCCGAAAGTTTGCTTCGGTGTTGCCCGGAAAGCCGTGCTCGGCCATCGTCGCGTTGTCGAGCTGCCCTTGTCGGACAACCTCGAAGCCGGCGATCTCGAGCGGCAGTTGGCCGCGGTCGAGAACCATCAACTCCAGGTCCGCCTCGACGATGTCGGAGGTGGCCCGGGCAAGGGGACTGGCGGAGTGTTCTGCGTTGGTCATGGCGGTAAAGCGGGCAACCTGGGCGACGTCACGATACGGCGCAGCAACTGTAGCATATCGAGGATTCCAACAGTTGGCTGGCAAAGGCTGGTGAGGATCTGTGGGCGAGGGACCCTGAAGAGAGTCTACCCGGCCAGGCCGCGCGAGCGGTACTGGAGCGCCTCGGCGACGTGGGCCGAGGCGATGACGTCCGACCCCGCAACGTCGGCGATGGTGCGGCTCAGCTTGAGCGTGCGGTGGAAGGCCCGGGCCGAGAGGTGGAACTGGCGCATGGCCATCTGCACGAGCCCCTGGCCGCCATCGTCGAGGCGGCAGAACTGGCGGGCCTCCACCGGGGTCATGTCGGCGTTGCAAACGAAGGACGTCCCGCTGAACCGCTCTTCCTGTCGAACCCTTGCCGCTTCGACCCGTTCACGGGCCATGCACGAGGGCTCGGCCATGTCATCGGACACCAGCTTCTCGTAGTCCACTCTGGGTACCGGGACGAACAGGTCGATCCGGTCGAGCAATGGTCCGCTGATGCGCTTCTGGTAACGGACAACCGAGGTGGGGGAGCATATGCACTCTTTGTAGGGGTCGCCATAGAAGCCGCAGGGGCAGGGGTTCATCGAGCCGATCATCATGAAGTTGGCCGGGAAGGTCACGGTCCCCTGGGCGCGACTGATGGTGACGGTCCGGTCCTCGAGAGGCTGTCTGAGCACTTCGAGGGTCGCCTGGCCGAACTCGGGCATCTCGTCGAGGAAGAGTACGCCGCGATGGCTGAGGCTGATCTCGCCCGGCCGCGGCCACGTCCCGCCCCCGACAAGCCCGGCGATGGAGATCGTGTAGTGCGGGGCCCGGAACGGACGGTGGGTCAACAGAGGCATGCCCTTGGGCAGCAGCCCGCCGATGCTGTACACCTTGGTGGCCTCCAGCGCCTCATAACGGGTCATCCTCGGAAGAATGCTGGGCATCGATCGCGCCATCAGCGTCTTGCCGCTGCCGGGCGGGCCCGACATGACCAGGTTATGGCCGCCGGCCGCAGCCAGCTCGAGGGCGCGCTTGGCATGCTCCTGGCCCTTGATGTGCTGGAAATCGACCAGGCCCGTCGCTACCGTACTATTGACCGCCGCCGGGTCGAGACTCGGCTCCAGGGGAATCTCGGCCTCGCCGCGAAAGTGCGTGACCAGCTGCCGCAGGCTCTCGGCCGGGACCACCGCGACATCCTCCACCAGGGCCGCTTCTTTCGCATCGGAGACTGGGATAATGACCTTGTTCAAGCCTCGGGAGTGGCCCAACGACACCATCGGCAGGATGCCTTGAGTGTGTCTCAGCCCCCCATCGAGGGAAAGCTCGCCGAGGAGCAGCGTGTCACCGAGATCGACATCGAGCTGTCCCGACGCCATGAGGATCCCGACGGCGATGGGCAGGTCGTAGACGGGCCCAACCTTCTTGAGGTCCGCCGGGGCGAGGTTGACGGTGATCCGGGTTCCGGGGAACTCACAGCCGGAGTTGCGGATCGCCCCCCGCACCCGCTCTCGCGCTTCCTGGACCGCCGCGTCCGGGAGGCCGACGATGGTGAAGGCGGGGAGGCCCTTCGAGATATCGACCTCGACCTCGACGATCTCGCCTTCCAGGCCGATGATGGCGCAGGTGCGCACCTTGGCAAGCATGGCCGCATGCTAGGGAACGGGCCCCGGGATGGGCAAGGGGCCGACGGCACACCCCGCGGGGGCTGCCGGGCGAACCTCGAGCCGAGGCGCTACCGCGACGCGGCCATCATGGTGTTGATCGCGGTCTCGGTCTCCTCGGTGGCGGCGGTTTGACCCCGCTGGAACAAGGCGGCGTCGATGCCTGTTCGCTCGACGACCGGCGCCAACGCGGCGAGGTCTACGCCGTAGAACTCAGCGGCGTTTTCGCCCAGGACCGCGCGAGTCTCTGCCTCCGGCACGTCTGAAAAGCAGCGCTGTAATGTCTCCTGGGTGTACGGCCAGCCGCCCTCCGAATGAGGGAAGTCGTTCCCCCACATCATTTTGTGGACGCCGATGCGGTGGCGTAGGTCCCAATCCGCCCGGAGGTGGCGCACGGAATGGCCGACCCAGCAGTTACGCTCCCAGTACTGTGACGGCGTCAACGAGAGCTGGCGACGCAGACGCGCTCCGCTATGGGGCTGTTGATAGATGACGTCGAGCTCCTCCAACAACTGAGGAATCCAGCTGGCCCCTTGCTCCGTCCAAACGGCCCTGATCTTGGGGTGGCGCTCGAAGACGCCTGCCCACATCATCTCCGCCAATATGCGCTGGCCGGCGGGCATGCCTCCGTGGGTGTGGACGGGCATGTCCAATTCCTCGCACAGGCTCCAGACGGGGTCGTAGTAGTCACTGTCGTACGACGGAGCGCCTTCGAGCTCCGGCGTGGTGGTGATCACAATCCCCCGCATACCGATCCGCTTGGCCCAGCCGATCTCTTCGAGAGCCGCGTCGAGGTCGGACATCGCCACCACGGCGATACCGAGGCGACGGTTGCGGTCCTCGGCGCAATAGTCGGCAAGCCAGCGATTGTAGGCGCGGGAGCCCGCGGCTGCCGCATCGATCTGCCCCGCGAGCGGACCACCCGGCTGCCGGAACGGGATTGCATCGAGCCTGCTGTTGTCGGGGAAAATCACCTCGCCGACGACGCCGTCGGCTTCCAGCAGCGTCCATCTTTCTATCGCGTCGATGCCGATATCCCAGTCCATGTCGCCAGGTCGGCCAACCTTGGCCTCGGCTCCCCGGTTGTAGCGTTCCTGGAACTTCTGACTGAAATGCTTCATGCGCCACGCGCGGGTCTCCGCCGCCATGGCCCGCTTGTCCGCTACCCAAGCGTCGAACTCATCCAGATAGCGTGGCTCGATGTATGGTCTGAACCCCTCCCACGGGGCTCCGTGATGACAGTCCGAGGAAATTAGCAGGTAGCGTTTCATCTCCGCCCTCCCTTGGGGCTCGGTCGGTCGCTCATCTGAAGAGCTTATCGCTTGAGTCAACGTTCGCAACGACCGCAGTCAGCGCGTCTGTCCGGTGCCAGCTTTGCGGCGCATCGCCCGCCGAGACTGCTATCATACGGCGGTCGGCGATCCGAGTCCCGTTACGCCCTTGGAGGTCCCTATGGAGTCCGAAGTTCTGAAGATCGAGCGTGACCCGCCCGTAGGACGGATCATCTTCAACCGCCCCGAAAAGCTCAACGCTATGTACCGCAGCACGGCCTACGAGCTTCCCCAGGCCATCGACGAGCTCGCGGCGGACGACGACGTCCGCGTGATCATCATGAAGGGGGCCGGCCGCGCTTGGAGCGTCGGCATGGACTTCAACGTCATCTCGCCCAAACGAGGGAAGATCGAGAAGGGCAAGGTCGCGGGCCACATCGACGCCGCTCGAGAGATGCTCGAGGGACGCGAGCGCCTCGCGGGTCTCTTCAAAATCTGGGACTGCCCGAAGCCGGTGATCGCCCAGCTCCACGGCTATGCCGGCGGCTGGGCTACGCTGCCGATCGTCTTCTGCGACCTGCGTTACGCGGCACCCGACTTCAGCATGTTCTACGCCGCGGGGCAGACAGGGGCCTTTCTCGGCGAGGTGTGGTCGCTGCTCATCGGACTCGCCGCCGCCAAAGAGTACTACTGGCGGGCCCCGCACCAGCTGACGGCAGTGGAGCTCGAGCGTCTGGGCGTCATCAACCGAATCTATCCCGCTGACGAGCTCGAGGAGACCGTCGAGTCCATCGCGCGGGAGATCGCCCAGATGGACCCGCTGTTCCTGCGCCTCCAGAAGCTGGGCCTGAACCGCATGTGGGACCGGATGGGCTTCCGGGAGGCGGTGCTCGGCGCGAAGGACATCGACGTGATGCTCCACCACTCGGTGCCCGGCGTCGCCAACTTCGAGCGATTGCGGGAGCTTGGCGGAGACCGGCGCCGGATGGCCGAGGAGCAGGCGCGGGGGGACTCATACTGGGACGACATGCGCGGCGACAAGAAGTAGCGCTGCTCGACCTTGCCTGACCCCGGCTCGGCGGATCGGCGGATCGGCGCGCGCCCAACAGGCCGTTGAGAGCGATGAGTCCAGAAGGCAGGAGTCGCCGACAAGGGTTGAAGGGCTATCTCGATATATAGTCGACCTTGGCTTTCCTCAATGAAATGGTGCTAGTCACCAATGGATATACGAAGTGTATGACGCCAAGCGCTATCGTTACCTCAGCAACCAACGCTGATACCGTCAGAACCGTTCGACCCTCTCCCAGGAATCCTCCATCGTCCGCTCCTCCGGCCCAAACGACAGATAGGGCTAGGAAGCCGACGCTTACGAAAAACAAACCCAATATGGCTACGCGCGAGAGCCAAAACCTCGATTCCTCGAAGTAAAAGTCGACGATTTCAGGAGTATAGGTACCCCCGTCCTGTAGCTGGCTTATCTCCCGCCCTATCGAATATGGGATCACGGCGGCCCCTATACCGAAGACGTAGGCGAATCCCACGACCGCCAGCCAAAGGGCGGAAACCGGTGACGCATCGAGAACTAGGCTAGTGCCAGCCCCAATGACGGCAGACGACAACGTGATCAACAGAAGTGCCCACTTCGGGTTGGGAAGAGTTGACCAGACTACGGCCAAGAACAATGGAACAGGAGACCAGAAGAAATTCCCACAGGTGTATAGATGATTCTTCGGATGCCATGATTTCTGGTGCGACAAGACGCCAAAGATTGTTGATCTCAGACGCAGCCACCCATATAGCCGCGTATGCCAACGCCATGCGACGTGTGGACCGATTGAGGTAGGAGAACGAAACCGGCGGCAACCGGTTTTCGAACCAACTTCTTATACCCACCATCACTCCTCGGAGAACACTCCTCGGCATCAGTGAGCCCTCGAGCAAGGACTTCCGGGGCCGCCCCCGTCTAGCTGAACGCGTACATCCGGGCCGCGTTCGCCATCACGATCTTGTGACGGTCCTCGGCCGGGATCCCCTCGCAAAGCCACTCGATCATCGCCTGCGAGTTGGGCCAGGTGCTGTCTGTGTGCGGGTAGTCCGAGGCCCACATGATGTTGTCGATCCCGATCATGTCCCGAGCGACGACCCCGGAGCGGTCACGCATGAAGGTCAGGTGCACGCTACGCCGGAACAGGTCGCTGGGCAACATGTCTCGCGGGACCTCCTTGAGCCACTGGGACTGGCGGCGATCGAAGACATAGTCCATGCGCTCGAGGAGATAGCCGGCCCATCCGATGTCGTTCTCGGCGGAGATCACGGTCAGCCGCGGGAAGCGGTGCATCACGCCGGAGAAGATCATGCGGACCAGGGCGTGCTGGATGTGGATCGCCTGCGTCACCGTGCTGTCCAGCCGATCTATTCCGACGTCCGGCCTGTACTTCCTGTCCGTGAGGATATGCAGGCTGATCGGCAGGCCCGTCTCCTGCGCTGCCGACCACAGCGGATCGAAGAAGGGGTCGTCGTAGGTGCGGTCCTCCGACGGGTTGACGGAGATGGCGACGCCGGACAGGCCCTGCTCCTTGCACCTGCGGACCTCGGTAGCGGCAACCTCCATGTCCTCGATCGGGATCAGCCCAATGCCACGGAACCGGTCGGGGTGCACGTTCACGTAGTCGGCCATCCACGCGTTGTAGGCGCGGAAGCAGGCGAGCTGATAGCGCGGATCGGCGATGGCGAACATCCGCAGCGCTATCGACGGGTAGAGCACCTCGGCCTGGACGCCGTCGGTCGTCATCTCGTCGAGCCTCGGATTGGGGTCCCAGGCGCCCGGGTTGACCTTGGCGTAGGTCCCGGGTCCCTGGAGCTGATCGCTGGGCTTGCCCGCCGCGGAGAGCCCCCCGACTTGAATCAGCTCCACTCCGCCGTCGCACTTAAACACGTCGTAGCCGTTCTCCTGCACGCAATGGGGCGCCCGGTCCTTGAACTCGGGCTCGATGTAGTCGACCCACAGGTTGGGCGGCTCGATGACGTGAGAGTCCGCCGAGATCACGTTATAGGTTGTCATGACGCTCCTTCAGGCCGGCATTGCCGATGGGCGCGATTGTAGCAACTGGACCCGAGCGCGCAAGTCGCGGCCCGCCGTGATCAAGCGGCGAGCTCCGTCAACGTCACGGCCACGTGCTCGATCTCTTCCTCGGTGTTGAAGTAGGCCGTCGTGAACCGGACTCCCTCCGGGTAGCGCATGTCCCTGGCCACGATGCCGAAGCGCTGTTGAAGCAGCGCCACGAGATCGACCGGCGCCCAGCCTTCGAGGCGCACCGTCACCAGACCGCAGGCCGACTCGGGAACCGACGGGCTGAGCAACGTCGCCCCCGGCACGGAAGCTATCCGGTGTCGCAGGAGGTCGGCGAGGCCCATGACCCGTTGCTCGATAACGTCCAGGCCCGTCTCCGCGGGGAGCCGCACCGCTTCAGCGAGGCCCGCAGCCAGGCCCGGACTCTGGGATGCAACGGCAAACTCGTCGAGCGGCCCGACGGCGTGGATCCCAGCCTCGATCTCTCGGGTTGTGTAAGGTGGCGTCAACAACGACAGGCTCTCCGGCCGGATATAGAGCGCCCCGGTGCCCTGCGGCCCCATCAGCCACTTCTGGCCCGAGAGGGTATAGAAGTCACAGCCCAGCTCATCGACATCGACCGGGATTTGCCCAACGGTCTGCGCGCCGTCGAGGAGCACCGAGACGCCCTGCCGGTGCGCCGCCTCGATGATCTCCTTCACGGGCATCCGCAGGCCGCTGAACTGAATGTGGCTTAGCGCCACCAGGCGGGTCCGCGGGCCGAGGGCGGCGTTAACCGCTTCGAGCACCTCCGCCTGAGTCGCGGCCGGAGGGACGGTCACGCGCTCGACGGCAACGCCTCGTCGGTCCTCGAGAAGCTGTGCGGGAACGATGAGGGCCGGGTGTGCCAGGTCGCAGATCACCAGACCGTCGCCCTGTTGCCAGTCAAGATTGTGGACGACGACGTTCACGCCCTCGGTAGTCGAGCTGGTGAGGCGGACATCCTGGGCGCTGGCGCCGATGAGGGCCGCAATAGCGGACCGGGCGGCTTCTGCGGTGCGCTCGACGAACGCCAGGCCCTTGGCGCTGGCAGGCCCTAGCCGGGCCTCTTCACCCATGGCCTCCGTGATAGCCCTCAGAACGGGTTCCGGAGACGGTCCGGCCCAGCCCGTGTTCAGATAGGCAACGTCGCGAGTGACGGGGAGCCAGGCCCGCAGCTGCTCGACATCCACCGGTCGCTAGGCGACGCCGGAGTGCAGGCGGTCGACTGCGGCCTCGACCCTCGTCCCGTTGAAGAAGTTGGGGTTGGGGCCGCCGTGCAGCCGGACGGCGTTCGTGAAGACGAACTCGCGGAAGTCATCGGGGGTGATGAGACCCCGCTCGACAGGCTCATAGGCCTCCTCGACCACCTCTCGCATATCGGGTACGTCCCAGTGGCCGATGTCGGAGCCGAACACGGCGCGAAGGCGCGCGCCCAGCGGATTGACCTCGTTCTTGAACGCCCAGGCGTTCAGCGGGTCGTCGCCCTCGCAGCCGAAGAAGAAGTTGGGCTCGAAGAGCTCGCGGACCTGCTCGACGCGGTCGATCTCACAGGCGGCCCAGTCGTCCAGTTGCGCCATGCGAGGCTGCTGGACCAGAAGATCGGCCGCGATCTCTTCCAACTTCCCGGTCACTCGCTCGTCGCCGTAGCGGCTGAACAGATCGGCGAGCTGCTCGTGATCGAGGAGGTCGGGGTCGAGGTGCCGAAGCACGGCTTCGGGGTTGCGCTTCTGCCACCGGGAGACCATGTCGCCATAGAGAGCGCACGCCCAGCCGACACCCGACTCGAGCAGCGCGATATGGAGCTCGGGAAAGCGACGGGTCACACCCGCCATGAACAGGGACTTGCACAGCCCTTCGTTGGCCGCGGCAAAGTTGCCGGTGCTGTTGAACATGAAGTTGTTGACCGAGACACGGTGTCCCATACCATAGCCGCCGAGGTGCTGCGCCGGGGCCACGCCAAGCTCGACGCACTTCGCCCAGAACGGGTCGTAGTCGTACTCGCTGTCGATACCGAAGGTGTCGGCCCAGAACGCATGCGGACCGAGACCTGGATGCTCGCGGTGCACCTTGGGGATGGGCCGCTTCACGTACCCCGGAATCACCGCCGTCTTGAAGCCGAGCACGTTCACGGCATGCTCCAGCTCTTCGACAGCCTCCTGGGGCGTGTGCATGGGGATCAGACACGCCGCCGTCATCCGGTCCTCGTAGCCCCGGAACATGTCGGACCGATACGTGTTGAACGCGCGAGCGCCCGCTCGCCGCATCTCTTCGTCGTCGTAGCCAAGGATGCTGAACACGTGAGTCGGATAGAGCACCGCGAAGTCGATGCCAAGCTCGTCCAGCCGTTCGTACAGCAGCTTCGGAAGGGAAGCCGTCGCGCGATCGAGTGTGTTGCCTGATCGAGGCCACCACATCGGCGAGAGGCTTCGCGCGTCACGGCGCTCCTCGTCGGTCATGCTGAACCACGGATGGTTGGGGGCGAAGGACGCCGTGTTCTCGAACACAGTTGCATATCGGTCTCGCATCCCCGGTCCAGCGACCTGCCGCACGAAGTCGAGGAAGACCGGAAGCACCTCGAGCACGTGCGCATCGGCGTCGATGATGGGGTGGTCAAGGCTTTCGCGAATACTCGCCGACATCGACTTCTCAGTAACCATCGTTCGCTCCTGTCCGTAACGGGGCTCGACCGGCTCGGTTCGGTCCGGCCTTATACTACCCGACCGACGGCGCCCCTGCCTACGATGCGACCCTCGCCGGAAGGTACTGGGAAAGCCAGTTGCGCACCTCGGCGAGATGTATGTCCCATGCCGGCGGGTTGTAGACGGCGTCGTGCCCCGCGTCGGGGACGACGACCCACCGCTTGGGTCCCGCGACGCTGTCGTAGAGCTCGCGGCTCACCTCGTTTGGCACCCGGGCGTCGTTCTCGGCGACGAGGAACAGGACCGGCTGCGTCGTGATGCGCGATGCGACGAGCTCCGGCGCAAAGTCTACGACCGCCTGAGCCGTCAGCAGTGAGAGCTCGTTGCAGCGCGCCGAAGAGACGCTCGCTTGCCCGCTCCGCGCCGCTTCGGCCATGCGGGCGGCGACCTCCGGCTCGTAGAGCAGGACCTCGCCCCGAGGCACCCACCGCGTCTGGCCGGTCGCGGCCCGGTTGAGCGCGTCCTCGCGGAGCATCGTTAAGAACTCGCGCCACTCCCAGGCGCGGCGTAAGCTTCGCATCCAGGTTGCACCATTGCCGACGGTGACCGCGGTAGCGACGCAGGGCACGCGCGGGTCAAGGGCCGCCGCGTAGACGGCGAGACCGCCGCCAAAACTCGCTCCGTAGAGGCCGACGCGTTCCGGGTCCACCGACGGGTGCCGGCGCAGGAAGGCGACCGCGGCGCGGGTGTCCTCGACCTGCTCCAGGGGCAGCATGCGGCAGCGCTCACCCTCGCTATCGCCGAACCCGCGGAAATCGAAGTTGAGCACGACGTAGCCCCATTCGCCCAGCTCCCGGGCCAGGGCGTACATGGGCCCGCTCTTGGCCGTGGCAAAGCCCTGAACGAGCACCACCGCGCTCCGCCGCTCCCCCGGCGCAAGCCCCTCGGGGACGGAGAGGTCGCCGTGGAGCTTCAATCCATCGCTATAGAAGGCAATTTCTTGTTCCACGCATTGCCCCCTTGCAGAAATCCGGACGCGTGGCATGGTAGCAGTGACAAGGGGGACGGGCAATTGGCGCCTGCGTCATCAACCGACCGCCCCGATCGCATGGGGAGGTTAGCCGGTTGACAACCGACTGATGTTCAACTGGAATTGACGACCGGACCACTAGTGAGATGGAGTAATGCAATGGCATCGACGGTCATCGGCGCTGGACGTCACCGCTACGAGCTGATCGAAAACTGGGCGAAAGTCCCGAGCGGCAAAGAGCTCGGCATGGTCAACGAGGTGGCTGTGGACGACTCGCGAGGCCGGGTCTACATCTTCCATCGCGCCAGGGAACCGGTCAGCGTCTTCGACTCCGAGGGCAACTTCGTCACTTCCTGGGGGGAAGGGCTGTTCCTCGACCCGCACGGGATGGCGATTGGCAGAGACGGCAGCCTCTTCCTGGGTGATCGAGACGCCCACCATATGCGGAAGTTCTCGCCGGAAGGCGAAGTGCTCCTCGAATTGGGGACGCGGAACAGAGCATCCATGGGATCGCCCTTCAACCATCCGACGGACATCGGGGAAGCGCCCGACGGAAACATCTACGTCACCGACGGCTACGGCAACTCCCAGGTCCACGTCTTTTCCGCCGACGGAAAACTTCTGTTCTCATGGGGAACTCCGGGTGAAGGGCCCGGGCAGTTTCGGGTCCCTCACAGCGTTTGCTTCGATTCCAAAGGACGCGTGCTCGTTGGAGACCGGGACAACCACCGCGTGCAGCTCTTCACGCTGGACGGGAGATTCCTCGACCAGTGGACCGATTTCTATCATCCCCTCGACATCCACATGGACTCAGACGGAACGCTCTACGTCGTCGACCAGACGCCGCGGTTGACGGTCATCGGCCTGGACGACGAGATCGTCAGCCGGGCCCGAATGCAGCACGTACCTCACGAGGTCTGCAGCGACGCAAGCGGCAACCTCTATGTCGCCGAGGTGAGGCTCCAGACCGTGCATAAGCTCAGACGCCTCGAAGACTAGCAAGCGACGGACGCCTGGCAATCCACCGGGTTGCAGTCCGGCGACGCAGCCAATTCCAAAGCGAGTTTCGACACGGTATACACCAGTTGGGCGAAATTCGTCGCGAATTGGTGGGGATGGGGGGGTTGACAACTGACTGATAGTCAGTCACACTGTGGTCTACCGCCAACGGACGGTGGAGCAAACGTCATGGCAGTCGCAGCGCGAACAGAGTCGGAGACCGTACGCCGAGAGCAGATCCTCGCCTCGGCGAGGAAAGTCTTTCGCGAAAAGGGCTATGACAACACGACGGTCTCGGACATCGTCAAGGATGCCGGGATCGCGCAGGGCACTTTCTACCTCTACTTCCCTTCGAAGAAGGATGTCGTGATGGCCCTGGGCCAGCAGCTGCTGGACGAGATGGCGGTCAAGCTAGCGGCGGCCTACAACCCCGCCCACACCTTCGAAGAGAAGCTGCGCAGAATGGTGCGGACTTCGTTCGAGGTGGGCGGCGAGTACCCGGACCTGTGCCGGCTCCTGCATTTCGGCGCCGAGTCTCTGGGCGAAGAGCTGCACCAGTCCATCGGCGAGCACCAGGTCCTCAAGGGTATGATCATGATGCTCCAGGAAGCGATTGGCTCGGGAGAGATGGAGCCGATGGACCCGGAGATCGTAGCCCGCCTGTTGTCGCGGATCATGCCCAGCGCCCTACAGGAAGCGTATGTCTTCGGCGACGGCAGCGACGCCGATCGCGTCGAGGCGACGATGGAAGCGATCGTCGTCAACGCCCTGACCAAGAAACGATAAACAAATTTGCCTGGAGGTGACTGATGATCAGTCATAGTGAAGCGACGTGTACGGCACACACGAATGGAGGCGCAAACATTCGAATCGGCACGAACGGCGTATAAAAAATTTAGCCGAAGATGACTGACGGTCAGTCATGCAGCAGCCCTGAGGAGGAAGTCAGTGAATAGCCCAATCGCAGCGGAAGTCCTTGAATCGCAGAAGTATCAGCGCCGCTGGTGGACCCTCGCGGTCCTCTCGGTCAGCCTGGTACTGATCGCGGTCGACACCACGATTCTCAATGTCGCCATCCCCACGCTCCAGAATCAGCTCGGCGCGTCGGCGTCCGGACTCCAGTGGATCGTGGCCTCGTACATCCTGGTCTTCGCCGGACTGCTCCTGACGATGGGGTTCCTCGGCGACCGTTTTGGCCGGAAGCGACTGTTGCAGTCGGGACTCGTCCTCTTCGGGATCGCGAGCCTCGCGGCCGCCTACTCCCAGAGCTCCGGCCAGCTTATCGCGGCGCGGGCTGCCATGGGCATCGGGGGGGCGATGATCATGCCCGCGACCCTCTCGGTAATCATCGACGTCTTCCCCCGCAATGAGCGGTCCAAGGCGATCGGCATCTGGAGCGCCATGGCCGGTCTCGGCGTGCCCCTGGGGATGGTCGGCGGCGGCTGGCTCCTCGAGCAGTTCTGGTGGGGGTCGGTCTTCCTGATCAACATCCCGGTTGGCCTGGCCGTTCTGATCGGCGGCTACTACCTGGTGCCGGAGAGCCGTGACGAGCGGCCTCGACGCCTCGACATAGTCGGTGCTCTCCTTTCCACTGCCGCGTTATCCGTGCTCATCTACGCCATCATAGAGGCCCCGGAGCGAGGGTGGCTCGATAGCCTGGTGGTGAGCGGCTTCGTCGGCGCGGCTGTGCTGGGCGTGGTCTTCGTGCTATACGAGCTCAGGACTCGCGAGCCGATGCTCGACGTGCGCTTTTTCAAAAACCCGCGCCTCTCCTCCGGCGCCGTGGCGATCAGCCTGTCGTTCCTGGCGTTGCTCGGGCTGATCTTCCTTTTCAGCCAGTACCTCCAGTTCGTGCGGGGCGACACGCCCCTCCAGGCCGGCCTTGGCCTTGTTCCCCTTGCCCTCGGCTTCATGGTCGGCGGGGGGAGTAGCTCGCCACTGGTGGGCAGCTTCGGCACGAAGCGAGTGGTGACCGTCGGGCTGACCGTGGTTGCCACGTCACTGGCGGCCCTGGCCTTCGTCGGCCCCGAGACCGTGTATTGGCCGATCGCACTCGGACTGGCATCGATGGGGTTCGGCATGGGCATCACCATGGCGCCGGCGACGGATGCCGTGATGGGCTCGGTGCCCGAGGCCAATGCCGGCGTCGGCTCGGCCTTGAACGACGTAACCCGAAACGTGGGCGGCGCCCTCGGTGTCGGCATCATGGGGTCGGTCGCGAGCTCGGTCTACTCGTCGAGCCTGGACGGCGCCGCGGCAGGCCTGTCGGCTGCGGATGCGGCCATCGCCGGGAACTCGATCGGCGCGACGGCCCAGGTTGCCGCCGGACTCGAGTCCACGGCGGCGGAGAGCCTGATCGCGGCCGGCAACACCGCCTTCGTCGACGGCTTCGGCGTAGCCGCGGCGGTGGCCCTCTTCGGAGCGCTGGTGGTGCTGCGGTTCATGCCCGCGAGGGAGCTGTCGGACGAGCCGGTGATTGAGCTCCACGAGATCCGGGTTGGCGAGGGGGCCCTGGCGCCGGTCCCGGTCCGCATCGACGACTAACGTCAGTCAGTAGACAATAACGAAGAGGCGGGTCTGGAAGCGAGGCCGGCCTCTTCTTATGTAGAGTTATCGACCTAGTCGACCTCGGGGTGCGTCGAGATGAACCGGCCTGCCTTCTCCGGGTCGATGTCTGGAATCCTGACCTCGACACCGGCGTCCTCTTCCTGTAGCAACCAGGGGATGCTGCTGTCCCGCTCCCCCCAGCCACGGTTCAGGGCCTGGACCATGACCTGCTCCGTCAGGTTGGCGAAGGGAAGCGGCACGTCGAACTCCCGGCCCAGCTCCGTGGCCAGCGATACATCTTTCCTCGCCAGCTTCAGGGCAAACCCCGGGGGATCGAATTTGCCCTGGAAAACGCTCTGCGGGAGGCTGACGTGCAGGCTGCTCATGCGTCCGACCGCTCCCCGCCGGACACATTCCCACAGCGCCCTCGGCTCGACCCCGGCCTTGACGCCCAGTGTCATGCCCTCGGCGATGACCCTCGACAGCGACATCGAGATCATGTTGTGGACGAGTTTGGAGATGGCGCCGCAGCCAATGTCGCCGGCGTAGAAGACCTTGTCGCCAAAGGAGTCGAGGATCGGCTTGATGCGCTCGTAGACTTCGTGGTCGCCGCCGACCATGATGCCCAGGTTCCCGGTGGCGGCGCCTGTCTTGCCCCCGCTCACCGGCCCATCGAGCGCGTATGCCCCCTTCTCGCGAAACATGGGCTCGATGCGCCGGATCAGCGCCGGCCTGCTGGTGGACAGGTCGACGTAGACGCCACCCTTTTTGATGCCTTCGAGGATGCCCTCGGGGCCAATCGCGACCTCCTCCACCTCCGCGGGACCGGGCAGCGACGTGAAGACGACATCGCTGAGACGGGCAACCTCCACCGGGGTGCTGGCGAGCCGGGCTCCCCCATCGAGCAGCGGTTTCAGCACCTCTTCCCGGATGTCGTGGACCACTATTGAATAGCCCGCCCGCTGGATGTTCCGCGACATCCCCGAGCCCATGTTGCCGATACCGATGAAGCCGATGGTCTCCATGCGATTGCCTCCTCGCCCGTCGATGGCTACGTGCGGCCCCCATCTTAGCGCGTTCCTTGTCCCTCGGGAGTCGCTGGGCTACACTGATCGCACCTCCGCCGCTCCCAAAACGGCGAGTCTTTCCAGTGAGGGCGCCATGACTACGGACGTGAATCTCAAGCGGCACAGCCACGTGATGATCGACGGCCCCGGCCGCGCGCCGGCCCGCGCGATGCTGCGCGCCACGGGCCTCGACGACGACGATTTCAGCCGCCCCCTGATCGGCGTCGCCAACACCTGGACCGAGGTGATGCCCTGCAACATCCACCTTCGCGGGCTCGCTGCCAAGGTGAAGGGGGGCATCCGAGCCGCGGGCGGCACGCCCATCGAGTTCAACACCATCGCCGTCTCCGACGGCATCGCCATGGGCACCGAGGGCATGAAGGCTTCGCTGGTCAGCCGCGAGGTGATCGCGGACTCCATCGAGCTGGTGGCCCGAGGCCATAGCCTCGACGGGATAATCGCGCTCGTGGGTTGTGACAAGACGCTCCCGGGAGGGGTCATGGCCCTGTCGAGGCTCGATATCCCTTCGCTGGTTCTCTACGGCGGCTCGATCATGCCCGGGCGTTACGAAGGCCAGGACATCACGATCCAGGAGGTCTTCGAGGCCGTCGGCGCCCACGCCGCCGGGCGTATCGACGACGCGGCCCTCAAGGAGATCGAGCGCAGCGCCTGCCCCGCCGCGGGGGCCTGCGGCGGCCAGTTCACGGCCAACACCATGGCCACGGCCGTCGAGGTGCTGGGTATCGCCCCCATGGGCAGCGGCAGCGTGCCGGCCATGCACCCGGACAAGGACCGGGTCGCCCGCGAGGCGGGGCAACAGGTGATGGAGCTGCTGCGCCGCGACATACGCCCCAGCCAGATCATCACCCGCAAATCAATTGAGAACGCCATCGCCACCATCGCCGCCACGGGGGGCTCGACCAATGGGGTGCTCCACTTCCTCGCTATCGCGGCCGAGATGGGTATCGATCTCGACATCGACGACTTCGACGAGATCAGCACCCGGACGCCGCTCCTGGCCGACCTGAAGCCTGGGGGCAAATACGTCGCCAAGGACCTGTTCGAGGCCGGGGGCATCGCCCTGGTCGCCAACCGGCTCATGGAGGCCGGCCTGCTTCACCCCGATGAGCGGACGGTCACTGGCCGCAGCATCGGCGAGGAGGCGGCCGAAGCCGTCGAGACGCCGGGACAAGTCGTGCTGCACTCCCTGTCCGACCCGATAAAATCCACCGGCGGCCTGGTGATCCTCCGTGGCAACCTGGCGCCCGATGGCTGCGTCGTCAAGGTCGCCGGCCACGAGAGGATGACGCACCGCGGCCCGGCGCGCGTCTTCGACCGCGAGGAGGACAGTTTCGATGCCGTCCGCCGAGGCGAGATCGCGGCCAACGACGTGGTCGTGATCCGCTACGAGGGCCCCCAGGGCGGCCCGGGGATGCGCGAGATGCTGGGCGTGACCGGCGCCATCGTGGGCGCCGGGCTCGGCGATTCGGTGGCGCTGATCACCGACGGGCGCTTCTCCGGCGCGACCCACGGTCTCATGGCCGGCCACGTGGCGCCTGAGGCTGCCGCGGGCGGGCCCATCGCGGCCCTCCGCGACGGCGACATGATCCTCTTCGACATCGACGCCCGCCGCCTCGACGTCGAACTCACCGACGACCAGATCCGCGACCGCATGCGCGACTGGAGTTCGCCCCCGCCACGCTATACGTCAGGGGTCATGGCGAAGTACGCCAAGCTCGTGTCGTCCGCGTCCAAGGGCGCCGTGACGGGGTAGGGCGGGGCAACAGCCGTCGCGTTCAACGGTCGATGGCCCCGGTCCCGCTCATGGTTCGACGGGCTCGCCATGAGCTAGCCCCTGTGGGGCAAGCGGTTCGAGGGCCACGATACGCCCGCCTAACGTGACGCTGGCTTATCCTTCAACTAGGCTCAGGAGGAGCGGACGACACGCCTGCCGCAGGTGGTAGGCCTAGCCTGTCACCCAGGGAGTCCAGAGGGGCGGAGCCCCTTTGGCAAGGGTTGAAGGGGATGTGCCCCTTCTCTCGACAACAGCCCGAAGGGCTACCTTGAACCCCCTTCAGGGGGTTTGGGGGTGGTTCCCCCTACCGCACGTGGTCGGCGTATGAGGTCCCGATGTGGCCCGCCTCAGTAAGGCGCTGGATGTCCGCCTCGCCGTAGCCGAGAAGTCCCCGGTAGACGTAGTCGTTCTGCTCGCCCAGGAGCGGCGGGGGCGAATCGAAGCGTGGCGGGGTTTTCGACATCCGGTAGGTGTGACCGGGGTAGCGATGGCGACCCACCTCGGGATGGTCGATCTCGTGGAAGAAGCCTCGCGCATCGAGGTGTGGGTCCTCGAGGACATCGAAGTCCTGGGCCACCATGCCCGCGGGGACGCCATGTTGTTGGAGCAGCTCGGCCGCCAGTCGGGCCTCGTGCCCCTTCGACCACTCCTCGATTATCGTGTCCAGTTGGTCGTGATTGGCGGAGCGGACGAACAGGTCCTCGAACCTGGGGTCTTCAACGAGCTCGGGGCGGCCGATGGTGGTGCACAGGCCCGTCCACTCGTCGTCGGTACCGACCGAAAGCACGATCCAGCGATCGTCGCTGCGGCCCTCGTCCTTACAGCGATAGACGCCCTGGGGGGCGCGGAACGGGTCGCGGTTGCCGAGCGGTGTCTGAGCGCGGTTGTTCATCGCGGCGTCCATCAGCGGGCCGCCGATCTGCTGGACCAGGTGCTCGACCTGGGCGTACTCGATCAGCCGGCCCTCCCCGGTCTGGTCGCGCTGCATCAGGCCCAGCATAGCGGCGTAGGCCGCCGCGACTCCCGTTGTCGCGTCCATGTGGTTGCCGATACCGGCGGTGGTCGGGTCCGAGTTGCGGTAGCCACGCAGGGAAAGCACGCCGGACATGGCCTCGCCGTTGGTGCCGAAGCCCATGTAATCGGCGTAGGGACCGGAAAGACCGTAGATCGGCAGCGTCAGGTAGATCAGCGTCGGGTTGAGCGCCCGCACCGACTCGTAGTCGAGGCCGAAGCGTTGCAACATGCCGACGCTCTGGTTCTCGATGAGGACGTCGCTGACCTTGACCAGGTCGTGCACGACCTGACGCCCGTCGGGTTTCGTCAGGTCGACGGTCATCGAGTACTTGTTGCGCCCCAGGCTGTTGAACATCGCGTGTCGGTTCCAGGGAGCTTCCTTGGGGTCCAGGTCGGCGTAGAGACTGCCCAGATAGCCGAGGTTCTGGACCGTCTCCTTGGACGGCTGGGGCACGAACCCCCGTGTGTTGGTGATGTGGTGCTGGGTGGACTCGATACGGACGATCTCGGCGCCAAGATCGCCGAGCATCATCACGGCGTTGGGCCCCGCCCAGATGAGGGTCAGGTCGAGAACTCGGATTCGGGACAGGGGCTTGCCGCTCATCAGACGGCGTCCCCCGACCGCAACACGCCGATCTCCTGGGGCGAGAGCCCCAGACGTCCAGTGAAGATCTCGGTGTTGTGCTGGCCCAGCAGAGGCGCGGTGGAGCGCAGCTCCCATGCCCCTTCGCCCATGTGGAAGGAGGGGCCGGTGTAGGGCAGCTCGCCGGCCTCGGGGTGGTCGGCCTTCCGCCAGAAGCCGCGAGCCGAGAGATGCCTGTCCTGAAGCACGTCCAGCGTGTTGTTGACAGACGCGCAGGCGAGTCGATATTTCTGGCCCTCTTCCATCGCCTCCTGCTTCGTGTGCTCCATCAGCCAGGGGAACCACATTGCGTCCATCTCGTCCTTGGTTGCCTGGTTGGACCACACGCCGGGGTCTTTGAGGCGCTCTTCTTGAAGCAGGTCGGGCCGCCCCATCATCTCGACGAAGCGCGTCCATCGCGCCGGGGGCTGCACGGTGTACGAGACATAGCCATCGGTGCAGGGGAAGCAGCCGAAGGGCAACGCCGTCGGCAGCATGGGTTCTCGCGTCGCTACCTTGCCGGTGTACTGGAAGCCGACCAGGGCCGTCATCCTCCGGTCCGGGTAGCCGGCCGCCACCTCGTGGGCGGAGACGTCGATGTACTGGCCTTCGCCGTTCCAGCGCTTGTGAAGCACGGCGCCCATGATCGCCGTCGTTCCGGTGGTGCCGGCCAGGTATTCGAGGCCGTGATCGACGGCCTTCAGCGGCTCGTACCCCTTTTCCCCGGTGCAGGTCATCAGGCCGCCCATCGCGTCCAGCACGATGTTGGTCGCCTTCCAGTCCCGATAGGGCCCGGTCTGTCCAAAATTGGTGATGGAGCACATCACAAGACCGGGATTTAACTCACTTAGGGCGGCGTAGTCGAGCTCGAGACGCGAGAGCACCCCGGGCGAAAAATTCTCGACGACAAGGTCCGATTCCCGAGCCAGGTCGCGGACGATATCCTTGCCCGCCTCGGTCTTGAGGTTGACCGTTATGGACTTCTTGTTGGTGTTGAGGTGAAGGAAGGTGCCGGAACGCTCTGGGTCGGGGAGGTCGCTGGGGAATGGACCGTAGGCGCGGGCCGGATCGCCGATGCCGGGTTGTTCGACCTTGAGGACCTCGGCCCCGTAGTCGCCGAGGAGCTTGGTGCAGTAGGGCCCGGCGACGTGCCAGGTGAGGTCGAGGACCTTCAGACCGTGCAGGGGTTGCATGGGGTAACGGAGTACTAGAGCCTGACCGTAGCCAAAACGCGTCGTACGCGGCCTATCCGGCGGCGGAGACGAGCTCGACCTCGGTGATGGACTTGTCCTGGAGCTCCAGCGCCTCCTTGATCAGCTCGCGCAAATCGTCGGGCTCGAGGACGCACTCGGCGCACTCTTCGTTCGTGCCTGGGTCGTAGCTTACTCGCAGGATGTTGCCCTCGACGGCAACCAGCTGAATGCTGCCCCCGTCCGGCTCGACGATCCGGTTGAAGTGGGCCACCACCATCTCCGCGCCTTTGGACATCCTAGATCACCCCTTCTTCCCGGAACCCGGAGATCTGGTCCCAATCGTAGCCGAACTCCTGAAGGATCTCCTCGGTGTGCTGGCCGAACTCCGGTGCGGCCATCCTGGCCCAGCCGGGTGTCTCGCTGAGTGCGACCGGGACCCCTACTTCGGTCAAGGTGCCATGCGTGGGATGCTCCACCGTAGTGATGTAGCCATTCTCGATCACCTGCGGGTCATGCGGAATGTCTTCGTAGGTCTGGACCTTGGTGCAGATGACCTCCCTGGGCTTCAGAGCGGCTATCCACTCGTCGCACGCCCTTGTTACGAAGACCCCGTCGAGGATCTTCACAAGCTCTACAGCGTTTGCCGTCCGCGCGCCCATGTCGCAGAAACGGGGGTCCTCCTCGAACTGCTCGA
Source organism: Dehalococcoidia bacterium (assembly GCA_965248515.1). Lineage (GTDB taxonomy): Bacteria > Chloroflexota > Dehalococcoidia > SHYB01 > SHYB01 > CBDFJU01. The sequence continues at coordinate 70,836 of CBDFJU010000002.1, forward strand.
TCTCCAGGATTTGCAGGAGGTCGTGCCAGTAGCGGTCGGACTGGATGCAACCGAGGGCGATCCACTTCCCATCGGCGCATTTGTAGATGCTGAACAGGGGGTTCGCCGTGTCCTCCCGCCTTCTGGGCTGGGGCAGGTCGCCGTTGATCAGGTAGCCGTTGAGGGCAAGCGCCTGAAGCATCATCTGACCGCCGAGCTGCGAAGTCTCAACGTGCTGCCCGATACCGAAACGCTCTCGGGAGACGATTCCCAACATCACCCCGTAGGCCAGCGTGATAGCGCCGACCTGGTCAGCCAGACCGCCGGAGACGCGATACACCATGTCATCGTCTTGGACCGAGTTCAGGTACATGAACCCGCCCCGGGCCTGCCCAAGGATGTCGAAGACGGGGTCCCGGGCGTCAGGGCCTTTGGGGCCGAAGCCGTTCACCGAGGCATAGACGATCTTCGGGTTGATCTCTTTGATCGTCTCGTACCCCACCATCAGCTTGTCGACCACACCCTTGCGAAAATTCTGGGTGATGACATCGGCCTTTTTCGCCATCTCGTAGAAGATGTCCCGCCCCTGCTTCTTCTTGAGGTCCAGCGTCATCGCCCGCTTGTTGCGGTTCATCGTCTGGAAGTAGGTGCCCGGCCCTTCGAGATTGGTCTGCATTCCGCGGGCCCTGCGACCGGGGTCGCCGTTGATCGGGTCCTCGATCTTGATGACGTTGGCCCCCATGTCGGAAAGCATCACGGTGCCCCAGGGCCCGTTCTGCCAGCAGGTCATGTCGAGGATCGTGATCCCGTCGAGCGGAGACCACATGCCTACCTCCTCCTGGTTCGGGTCGGGCAAAGGCTAGGCGCTACTGTAACCATGGGCCAATCCGTTGTCAACGCGATTCGACGGTGCCGCTGGCCATCGGACGGGCGTTTTTGCGCCGGGTGTTCGCCCGCTCCCACATACGGCAGAAGGCGCAGAGATCGGCGGTGGTCGGCTCGCCGCATCGAGCGCACTCGCCCAGTTCGGCGGTGTCGCTCTCCAGGACCAGCGGGCGCACCCGCTCGAGGAAGCCGGTCAGGAATGCCGCCTTGGTACCCGGCGACTCGAGCTCGATCCTGTTCAAGGCGTCCTTGTAGACGAGGGAGTTGGCCCCGTGGGCGTTGGGGCACTCCTCTTCGATATAGTCGATGTCGCGTATCAGGACGTAGCTGAGCGTCTCCCGCTCGGTGAAGGTGTAGAGCGGCTTCACCTTTTTCGCCAGCTTGTGGTGCGTGCTCTCCAGAACGGGCGATTGGCGGGCCAGGTAGCCCATCTGCCAGTGCAGCACGTTCCCCATCAGCGTAGCGGCCTCGTCGTCCAGGTTGTGCCCGGTGGCGAGAACGTCGTAACCCAGCTCGTGACAGACCTCGTTGGTCACGTACCGCTTGGTCAGGCCGCAGCCCGAGCACGGCACTCGCTTGAGGGTCTTCGAGAGCTCGGTGATCCCCATCTCGCCCTCGCCGTATTCCTCGCGGACGTCCTTCACGATGAGCGTGGCGCCGGCCTGCTCGGCGAACGCCTCCGACTTCTCACGAGACCGCTTCGAGTAGTCGCCGATGCCGAGATCGATGTAGAGGCCCGTGGTCTCGTATTCGAGCCGGATGAGCACGTCCCACAGCGCGAGGCTGTCTTTCCCGCCGGAAACCGCAATGAGCACCTTCTGGTCCGGACCGAACATCCGCTTCGACTTGATGTTCCGCGCGACGTGGGTCTCGAAGAACTCGAGGTAGTGCGGGGCGCAGTAGGCCGAGTTGTGGCGACGAAGGTCAACCTGCGCCGTTTCGCGACATTTCGTGCACCGCACGGTCAGGCCCCCCCGGAGATCGCGGAGATCACTTCGATCGTGTCCTCTTCCCTCACGAATGCGTCGCGAGTCAGAAGCGTCTTGCCTTTGACGACGATGATCGACTCCGGGTTGAGCGCCAGCTCGCGCAGCACGTCCATGACCTGGCGCTCGCCACGGAGCTCCATCTCGCGTCGCTTCGGGTTCCGTATAATTACTTTCAAGGTCCCGCCTTCTGTCTCCTAACCGGATTATACGGGGTCGCGCGACCGTGGCTCAAACTCGCATCAGTTGCGAGCGAGCGCTTCGCCATCGAAATCCTTTTCGGACCCTCGCGCATCGAAGCAAGTACAGAGAGAAACCGGCTTGACTGGGATTGCGGCTTTACCTAGGATGGCTTATCCGCACGAAAGGGGGAATGCAGTGCCTATGCTCCGGCTCTTTGGGCGCAAGAAAGAAGTCGACTGCGACGATGTCCAGTCACTGGCGTCGGACTACGTCGATCAAGACCTTGATGAGACTGTGCTCGCGAAGGTCCACCGGCACCTCGAGTTCTGTCGCCCCTGCCAGGCGTTTATTTCCTCGTTCAGCAAGACGGTGCGGCTGCTTCGGTCCGTGCCTCAGGAGCAGGCGCCCGGGGCTCTGACGCAGGGCATCATCGAGCGGACGAAGGAGCCGTCGTAAGGCTTCCTCCCACCCTCGATCGTAGTTCGGCTCTCATCTCGTCCCAATCGCTGGTATGCTGTTGCCCATGGGGATTATTGACTGGCTGCTCGGCCGCGAAACCAAAAATGAGGACCCGTACGATTGCTACCGTCGAGGCCGGGACGCGATGGATTCCGGCGACTGGCCCACGGCGATCGCGCAGCTGAGCCTGGCGGGCGACACTGACTCTTCCCTGATCGATGCCTTCCACTATCGAGGCGTGGCCTACCTGATGCGTGGCCAGTTCCAGCGCGCCATCGACGACTTCGACCACGTCCTGGAATTTCGGCCCCGGTTCGCTGAAGCTTACCTGAGCAGGGGACACGCCTTCGACTACCTCGGACAGAGCGACCGGGCCCTGGTCGACCTCGACCAGGCCGTGGAGCTGGCGCCCCACGAAGCCCGGATCTACAACAGCCGCGGCATCACCCACCTGAACCTCGGTCAGTTAGAGCTCGCAGTAAGCGACTTCCAGGAGAGCATCCGACTCGAGCCCGATCAGCCGCACAACTATTTCTCCAGGGCGATGGCCTACTACAACCTCGCCGAATACCGTCTGGCTATCGAAGACCTGGACGCGGTCCTGGCGAAGGACCCAACGAACGCGGAGGCCTATTTCCAGCGCGGCTTGGCCCATCTCGGCCTTGAGAAGCAAGACAAGGCCAACGCCGACATGGTCAAGGCGGTCGAATTCGGTCTCGATCCGAGATCGGTCCGCCGCCTTGTGGACTACCGGCCGGAAATCCCAGGGAGCGGCGCTACTCCGGCGTCGGAGTAATCGGCGCCTCGAGGTCGAGGCCGAAGTGCTCGGCCGGGTTCTCGAGAAGAATACGCCGCTTGAGCGCCTCGGGCACGTCGGCGAACGCCTCGTCCAGGAAATCGCGCGTGTGCGGGAACGACGTCACCGAATGCGGGTGATCCGTGCCCCACATCAGGTTCTCCACCGGCAGGTAGTCCCGCAGCTTCAGCGCCATCGGGTCGCGGATGATGCTGAAGGTGAAGTATTCGCGGATGTACTCCGAGGGCGGCATGCGGAGCGGCTTGCCGAACCAGTCGCCGAACATACGGTAGTTGTCGTCCATGAACCAGAAGACCGAGGGCATCCAGCTGGCGTTGGTCTCGGCCAGGTAGAGGCGCATCTCCGGGAACCGGTCGAGCACGCCGGAGGCGAGAACCTGGGCGATCGTGAACATCGGCGGCATGTAGGCCGAGCGTGAGCAGAGCGCCGTCGCGAAACTCTGGTCCGCGGTGCCGACGGCGATGTTGAGCTGGGGGGCATACCGAGGGCCGAAGCCGTTGTGTGGGGAGAGCGCCATGCCGCTGTTCAGCGCCGCCTCCCAGAAACGGTCGTCCTCGGGCAGCGGGTGGTCGCCGCCGTTGGGGAACTGGTGGAAGGTCACGGACCGCATGCCCATCCCCTGGCACCGCTTGAGTTCGTCGATCGCATCGTCCACACCGCTGACGGGCATAATACCGTTCCCGATGAGCCGGTCCGGGGCCACAGAGCAAAACTCTTCCGCGAGGTAGGTGTTGTAGGCCTGGACGGTGGATAGATAGGCGTCCCGGTCGGTGATGCCGCTGATGAAATGGGTGGCGAACACCGGAGGGAACAGGACCTCGGCGTCGATGCCGTCCCGGTCTTGCTCCTGCAGACGCTGGACCGGCCCTCCGGCGCCGGCCACCAGGCTGCCGTCTTCGGACCAGTAGGACTCGTTACGGTACTTGACGGACTCGCCTTTGAGGAAGCTCCCCGAGCTCAGGTTTTGACCGTTGTGGAGGAGGGGGCGGCCCTCGACAACCCAGCCCTCACCACCCTCGGGCAAGGCGACCAGCCGCGGAGCCCTTTCGCGGTGCTTCTCCGGGATGTACTTCACCCATGCGTCCGGAGGGGCTTCGAGGTGTCCGTCCGCCGAGATCACCTGGTATTTCCTCATCGATCCGTTCTCCTTCACACGACAATAGGGAAGCTGGCGCGATTCTAGCGTCGTCATCGAACCGGTGTCAAAGCTCTCCGACTCGATTGACTGGCCCAATCGCGCAGACTTATACTCCGTTGCGCGGACTCGACAGGGTGAGCGACCGCGATTCGCTCGTCCGGCGCGGTCCGCGTCTTTGAATCTCGCCACGGAGAGCGGTCGTGTTCAATCGCGTCCGGGACATCCCGATCACGAAGATTCCCGACTATGAGGGCGACTGGCGCGCGCACTACGAGTCGCGGACCGTCGATGCCTCGGAGGCCGTCTCCCACGTCGCGTCCGGCGACCGTGTAGCGATTTGCCGGGGCCGCGAGCCCCAGGCGATCGGGCTCGCTCTCGCGGCGCGCCGGGGCGACCTGAAGGACGTAACCCTCGTCATCGGCCAGCCCGGCCGCGACCTCGGCTGGTTCGACGACCCTGGCTGGGCCGAGTCGTTCAAGCTCGAGGTGGGCTACGTCAGCGGGCTGGCCCGGCCCGGCGTCGCCGAGGGGTGGGTCGGCTACCGCCCGAACACCGACTACATCGAGCACACGATGGCCTGGGGCTCGAACCCGAGCTACGGCGCCGACGTCTATATCGTCGAGGTCTCGCCCCCCGACGAGCACGGCTTCTGCAGCTTCGGCGCCTCCGTGTGGGACAAGCCGATGTCGGTCCGGACGGCGAAGACGGTGCTGGCGGAGGTCAACCCTCAGCTCATCCGAACGTATGGCGAGAACTACGTACACGTCTCCCAGATCGACTACTTCGTCTGGAACGAGGCGCCCACGGGGTGGACTATCTCGCGGACTCCCAAGCACGAGGCCCTGAAGCCGGCTGCGCCCATCGCCGAGCACGTCGGCAAGCTGGTGCAAAACGGCGACACGATTCAAATAGGGGCAGGTGGCATCACTGAGTGGTTTCCCCGGCTCGGGGCCTTTGACAACCACGTCGACCTCGGCCTGTTTACCGAACTGACGCCCCGAGGGACAACGATCCTGGTCGCCGGCGGCGTCATCACGAACCGGTACAAGACGCTCCACCCCGGCAAGTGTGTGAGCACCGCGGCCGGCGGAAGCCGTGACGACGTGGCGTTCATCAACGAAAACCCGCTATTCGAACTCTACAACTCCGAGTATGTCATCAACCCGCTCACTGTCGCCCAGCACAGGAACATGATCACCATCAACCAGGGCCTCGCCGTCGACTTCACGGGACAGTCGACCGCAGAGACCATCGGCTCGCTCCAGTTTTCCGGCCCGGGTGGTCAGCCGGCGATGGTGATGGGGGCGCTGCTCGCAGACGGAGGCCGCTCCGTCATGGTCATCCCCAGCGCCACCAACGACGGTCAGCAGTCCCGCATCGTGCCCCAGCTCCCCGCAGGGGCGGCCGTGACGGTGCCTCGCTATATGGCCGATATCGTGGTCAGTGAGTTCGGGGTCGCCCGCCTCCGCTGGAAGACGATGAAGGAGCGGGCGCAAGAGCTCATTCGCATCGCGCATCCCGACTTCCAGCGCGATCTCGAACAAGCATTCCACAAGCAATTTGGCGCCTGGTAGCCTGGAGGAGAAATGGTCACCGACCTGAACGTTGACGCAAAGATCACGGACGAGATGCTCGCCAAGGCGCGATCGCGGCTTGGCGAGGAGACGGCGATCACCGACGCCTGGCACACGGAGGCCACGCGCGACACGATCCGGCGCTGGGCGGAGGCTATCGGCGACAACAACCCCTTGTGGGTCGACCCCGCCTACGCCGCCGGGGCCCAGTACGGCGACGTGATCGCTCCGCCGACCTTCCTGTTCAGCTGCAACCAGGGCCCGGCCCATCGTGGGCGGGGAGCCGGCGGCTTCCGCGGCTTCGCGGGCATCCACCGGTTCTGGGCCCACGAGGAGTGGGACTATCGCATCCCCATCCGTCGCGGCGACGAGATCCACGGCTTCACCAAGGAGGCCGAGATCATCGAGCACACGAGCCGGCTGGCCCGCCGCTCCTTCGAGAATATCACCGAGCAGCGGTTCCTCAACCAGGACGGCGAGCTCATCGCGAACCACCGCATGGGCTTCGTCAACGCGGAGCGCTCGACGGCAGCCGCCATCGGCCGGTACAAGGATTTCAAGCACTACCGCTACACGGCCGAGGAGATCCAGAAGATCAACGACGACATCGACAAAGAGGACCTGCGAGGCGCCACTCCTCGGTTCTGGGAGGACGTGTCGGCGGGCGACGCCGTCGCGTGGGTGGTAAAGGGCCCGCTGACGAGCACCGAGGTCGTCACCTTCGTTACCGGGTGGGGCGGCCCCTTCGTTATCGCCTCGGAGATCGGTCACCGCTATCTCCGGGACCATCCCTACGCCAACGTGCCCAACCGAGTCACCAACGCGCCGGACTTTCCCGAGCGCTGCCACTGGGACGACGACTTCGCCCGGGAGGTCGGTGCCCCTGCCGCCTACGACTTCGGCAGCCAGCGGGTCTCGTGGCTGAGCCACGTCGCGACGAACTGGATGGGCGACGACGGCTTCTTGCGCCACCTCAAGGCAAAGCTCGTCAAGTTCAACGTGCTGGGCGACACCACCTGGTGCCATGGGCGCGTTACCGACAAGTCCATCGAGGACGGCGAGCACCTGGCGCACCTGGAGCTCTGGGGCGAGAACCAGCGTGGTGAGGTGACCGTCACCGGACAGGCCAAGGTGCGGCTGCCTACCAAGGGCTAAGGAGGCGCCAATGCCCTGGATCAAGGTCATCGAGGAAGAAGAAGCCACCGGCGACCTGGCCGACTACTATCGCGACGCCCGCGAGGCGGGCCGGCAGGTAGCCAACGTCCGCAAGATCGTAACCCTCAACCCCCAGGCGATGCGGGCCTTCGATCTCCTGGGAGTCTCCTTCCGGGACGGTCCGCTGAGCGTCCGGCACCGGGAGATGGTCGCCGTGGTGACGTCCGCGGCGAACCGCTGCGTCTACTGAACCGTCAACCACGGAGAGTTTCTCCGTCGCAACCTGGACGAATCGAACGCAACCCAGTTCGTGGCCCAGCTCGCCCAGGACTGGAGAGCCCTCGACCTCCCCGCGAAGGAGCGGGCGATGCTGGAGTACGCGGAGGCGGTGAGCCTGAGCGCCAGCACAATGACGGCGTCCTTCGTCGAGGGGCTGCGTGAGGCCGGCTGGAGCGACCGAGAGGTCCTCGACATCACCCTCGTGTGCGGCTACTACAACGTGATGTCGCGCATCGCCGACGCGCTCGGCGTCGAACTCGACGAGGGCTTCGTCGACGACGGCCTGGCGGCCGAGTTCGAGCGGCGCCACGTAATGACGGCGAGGTAGCGTTAGCCAGGCCGTCGTTCCGGCGAAGGGCTGAACCCGGGAGCGGGCCGCTGTGAACCACGCCGGGAGAACCGCACCGACGCTCTGCGCCTCGCCGTATCGCCGTAAACGAGACAGGGCTGCTGGATTCCGGCTCCCGCCGGAATGAAGAATCGTGGCGTGTTGACACCGCCCCTCTGGCAATGAGAGCCATGGCAGAGGCTTCCGGACCGGGAGTCCAGAGGGGCGCAGCTCCTTTGGCAATGAGAGCCATGGCAGAGGCTTCCGGACCGGGAGTCCAGAGGGGCGCAGCTCCTTTGGCAATGAGAGCCATGGCAGAGGCTTCCGGACCGGGAGTCCAGAGGGGCGCAGCTCCTTTGGCAATGAGAGCCGTGGCAGAGGCTTCCGGACCGGGAGTCCAGAGGGGCGCAGCTCCTTTGGCAATGAGAGCCGTGGCAGCGGCTTCCGGACCGGGAGTCCAGAGGGGCGGAGCCCCTTTGGCAAGGGTTGAAGGGGATGTGCCCCTTCCCATAACGATGGCCCGAAGGGCTACCTTGAACCCCCTTCAGGGGGTTTGGGGGTTCCCCAGCGATACGGGACAAGAAAAAGGCCCCGGAATCCGGGGCCTTTTTGGTTTCGGTCGGGTAGCTCCTACCAGCCGAGCTCCTCCCACCGGGCTTCGCGCTCTGCGAAGGCCTGGCGCACGCCTACGGCGTTGCGGCGCTTGAGGAAGTTGAACTCCTCGCCCTCCCACTTGAGGTTGGTGAACAGCGGGTGGCCCAGGTTGCTGGCGCTGTACTGGCTCTGGAAGCCCATGGCGTCCATGATGATATGGAGGTGTTCCTTGCCGATCATCAGGCCGTCGGCGGGGTGCAGGGACACGGTCCGGGCCCAGCGCAGCGTCTCTTCCGATAGCTTGTCGTCGGGCACCACCGAGTTGACGACGCCCCAGCGCAGTGCCTCGTCGGACTTCAGCGTCCGGCCCGTCATCTGCCACTCGCGCATGCGCTTCATGCCGAGCTGGAAGAGCTGGATGCCCTGCCATCCGGGGGAGAGGCCGCCGAAGCCGGTCCGCTGCTGCCGCATGCTGAACACGGCGCTCTCGCTGGCGATCGCGATGTCGCAACTGAATAGCAGACCAAGACCCACGCCGATCGTCCAGCCCTTGGCCTCGCAGATGATGGTCTTTGGGCAGTAGAGCAGCGCCTTATACATGTCGTTGATCCAGGTGGCGATGGCCAGGACCCGGACACGCTGTGAAGGCCGCTCACCGGGGGCCCCGCCGTAGGTGTCGTAAGGGGCGAGGTTGAGGTCGTCGCCGGAGCAGAAGGAGCGCCCGTTGCCACGCAGGATGATGACCTTCACCGCGTCGTCGTTTACCGCCATCTTTATCTTGCGGGTGATCTCCTCGAACATCGGTGGCGGGAAGAGCGCGTTGTGCTTCTCGGGGCGGTTCAGCGTAATCGCCGCGATGGTCGGCTCGAGTTTCTCGTAAAGTACCGTCTCCTCGACGGGCTTCTCTAGCTGGTACTTGTCCACTGGCTTCTCTTTCGTCGTCACTATTCTCTCCTTGCTTCTGCTGTCTCACACACAGCGGTATATGCCCGCACGGGCATATCACAGTTGTCGGTATTGTGTTGGTCCGGTGGGCTTGGCTCGACTCCGGCGCCTAGTTCAGGCTCGGTGTCGGCGTGATCGGCGCCTCCAGGTCCAGGTCGAAGAACCGGGCGGGGTTCTCCAGCAACACCTGGCGGCGGACGGTGTCGGGCACACCGTCGAAAATCCGGCGCAGCCACTCTTGCGACTTGGGGAAGGAACCAACCGAGTGAGGGAAGTCGCTTCCCCACATGAGGTTTTCCGTGGGAAGGTGGTCGCGTAGCTCCATCGCGATCGGGTCCCGGATGAAGCTGAACATCACGTGCTTCTTCACGTAGTCCGACGGCGCCTTCTTCAACGAGCCGTTGAACCAGTCTTTGAAGATCGCGTAGTTGTCGTCGAACAGGAAGAACGCCGCCGGCATCCAACCGGCGTTGGTCTCGGCGAAGTAGATGCGCAGGTCGGGGAAACGGTCGAAGACCCCTTCGAGCACGAACTGGGCAATGGTGTACATGGGCGGGGTGACGTTGCGCTGCACCATCGCGGCGGCGAACTGCTGGTGACCCGTGCCGCCGCCGACGTTGTACACGGCGGGCAGCCGGTCGCCGATGCTGAAATGTGGCGAGAGCTTCATGTCCAGGTCGAGGAGCGTCCCCCAAAACTTGTCGTCGCTGCTGTCGATCGTCCCCGAGCCGTTGGGAAACTGATGAGGCGCGACGGTCCTCAGGCCTATCTCGTGGCAGCGCTTGAGCTCGGCCACGGCGTCGTCTATGCCGGTCACCGGCATCACGGCGTTCCCGATCAGCCGGTCCGGGGCCACGGAGCAGTAGTCCTGGGCGAGGAAAGTGTTGTAAGCCTGCACCATCGAGAGGTAGACGTCGCGCTCCTTGATCCCTTCGAGGAACCGGGTCGCGAAGACCGGAGGGAAGAGCACCTCGGCGTCGATCCCGTCCTGGTCCTGCTCGCGGAGACGCTGCGCCGCGTCGCCCGCGCCGGTGGCGGGCCCGCCGTCGGGCGTGAAGTAGGTGTCGCCGCGGAAACGGATGGTCTTGCCCGCGGTGATGTTCTGACCGTTATGGAGCAGGGGCTGACCTTCGATGACCCAGCCTTCCCCCTCCTCGAGCACAACCAGTCGTGGAGCCCGTTCCTTCCACCTCTCCGGGACGTACTTCGTCCAATGCTCCGGGGGCACTTCCACGTGGCCGTCTGCCGAGATCACCTGATACGTTCTGGCCATCACTGCCTCCTGTCGCCGGGACATGGCCCGGCGTTCTTTACGCGCAACGGAACGGGGCTCACCGGTGGCACGGGAATGGGCCGCACTCGCGTTGGGGGTCGAGCCCATTTTCGGCCCATGGAATTCTGGCATCGAAGGAGGAGCCTGTCAACCTGTCGCAGGCTCTGTAGCGCCGTAGCTGGCTAGCCGATTGCCGGGAGAGACCCCCAAACCCCCTGAAGGGGTTCAAGGTAGCCCTTCGGGCTATTCATAGTAGAAGGGGCACATCCCCTTCAACCCTTGCCAAAGGGCTCCGCCCTCTGGACTCCTGGTTGCTTCGCCGTCTGCAGTGCCAAGCGCGCTCAGCGTAGCATTCCGGCTCTCGTTGTGAGAAGGGGCACATCCCCTTCAACCCCTGCCAAAGAGGGCTCTGCCCTCTCTGGACTCTCCGCCCCTCTGGCGCCCTGCTTAGGACTGTCATTCTGAGCGAAGCGAAGAATCTGCGACCGGCCTACGATGCGTGAGCACTCCCTCGTTCCACGCCCCGCTAGCCGGCGATGAAGGAGCCCTCCGGCCGGTAGCAGACGTTGATCGCCTTATCGACGAGGCGGGTCTCCGGGAAGTCGGGGTGGAAGAACGGTCGCAATACCCCCGTGTGGAACGGGTGGACGTGATAGGCGTCCATGGCCTCTTCGTCCACGAACTCCGTCTCGCGAACGTGCGACAAGGGCGTCGGCGCTGCATGGCCAGTCGTCTTTCCCAGAGCGCTGTTGCCGACGGTCGGGACCTCGTCCGGGAGTTTTCTAATCGTCTCCTCGAAGTCTTTGACCTTCTCGGGAGCGACGGTGCCGGGCACGTTGAAGAGCAAGAGCCGGCGAAACGGGTCTTTGCGGTCGCCCGCTTTGATGTCGGAGAACGCCCGCGTGTAGTAGATGAAGTCGATCTTCTCGACGAGGCTCGTCGGCTCGGCGGGGTTGAACCTGCCACGCAGGTGTTCGTTGTGCCAGGGGTCGTTGAGGTAGGCATCGATTCCCTCGATGCTGTCGAACTCCGCGTCCCATACGTAGGTCCAGACGCCGTTGGTGATGAGCTCCGGCCCCAGAGACATGCGTTTCACCGACGGGACGTGGTCCGGTATGGAGCGGATGTCACGTTCGAGCGCCGCTAGCTGGTCTGCGGTGGCGCTGTCCCTCACTTTGAATACTGCGATGCGGTTGGCCATGGTTCTCCTTCGAGGGAACACCCCCCAAACCCCCTGAAGGGGGTTCAAGGTAGCCCTTTGGGCTAATTCATTAGAGAAGGGGCACATCCCCTTCAACCCTTGCCGAAGGGGCTCCGCCCCTCTGGACTCTCTGGGAAGGCGTCCGGAACCCTAGGCCCTCTCGGCCGAAGGGTGCACTTCACCGTCGCGGCCTCACGCAGGCGCGATGAACGACGTGGGGCTTTGGTGGAACGCTTGGAGGTGACGGGCGACGATACAAGCAGGGCTGTCGGGGCGGAAGAACGGGGCCACGACGTCGAGGTGATAGGGGTGTTTGCCGTACGTCTCGAGCCCGTCCAGGTCGTCGAACTCGGTCTCCATGATGTGGGTCCAGGGAGAGGGCTGGTCGTGGCCGCTGGCCTTCCCCACAACCCAGTTCTTGATCGCGGGGACTTCGCTCTGGAACGCAGCCATCTTCGCTTCGAGCTCTTCGACCTTCTCCTTGGCTACTCCGTCGGCGATCTGGAACATGAGCGCGCGCCGAATCCCATTGGTTATTGCGACAGGCTTGGCCCCGACGTAGGTGGGCTCGAAGTAGATAAGGTCGACCTTTTCCATGAGATGGCCGGCGTCGCCCTGCATGAAGGCCCCGATCAGCTTCCCCAGATGGTAGGCGCTCTCCTGGTACGTTTTGACACCCTCCGAGGTGTCGAACTCGAGGCTCCACATGATGTCCCAGTCGGTCCTCGTGTTCAGGTCGTGGCCCACGGAAGAGCGAAGGACCGACGGCACGTTGTCCGGGATGGCGCGTGCCGTGTCCTCCCAGGCCGCCTGCGTCTCGGGCGTCACCCCGCCTCGGACCTTGCCAACACCGACTCGTCTGATCATTCTCGCGCCTCCTGTAAGTGTTACCCACCGCGACCGCGGGTACTATAGCAGGAACGACGAGTGCGCGGAACAGCGGCGATTAGGGGCGCTCCGTGCCGAGCACGAGAAGGCTCGTGTTGAGGGCCCCGGCCCCCGAGTTGGAGCACATCGCGATCCGGGCATTTTGGACCTGACGGTTCCCCGACTCACCCCGAAGCTGCTCGACGGCGGCCACCGGCTTTTGCAGCAGTTGTCCGACGCCACAGTGGCTGAACGACATGGTCCCGCCGTTGGTACATACCGGGAACTTGCCCCCGAGCCCAATCGTCCCACCCATGATGAAGTCGCCGCCTTCGCCTTCGCCACAGAACTCGAACGCCTCGAACTGACGGATGATCTCGAACGAGAACGGATCGTAGAACTCGCAGACGTCGACGTCCTCGGGCGTAATGCCGGCGGTGCCGAAGGCCCGCCTGGCGGCGCCTCGCCCGACGTAGCCCGTCAGGTCCCAGGCCGGCGGGTAGGTGTAAGACGGGCCGTACTGCTCGCGCCCGCCGCCAAGGACGTAGACCGGCTTCTGTTTCATATCCCGAGCGCGCTCCGCCGTGGTCACGATCATCGCGCTGGCGCCCTCGGAGGTCATCGAGCAGTCGAGCAGGTGGAACGGGTCGGCCACCATCCGCGAGTCGAGGACGTCCTGGGGTGTGAACGGGCCGCGGCCATAGTAAACGGCCTCCGGGTTCATGTGGCCGTGATTGCGGATCGTGGCGGAGACAGTCGCCAGGTGCTCCGGCTTTGTCCCGTAGAGGTGCATGTGACGGCGGGCGATCAGGGCGAACTCGGCGGCGGTGAACAGCCCCCAGCTGGCGACGAACTCGTTGCTGGGCCGAGTCCAGGGCGCCGTCGATGCGGTGTCGGTGTAGATACCGGCCCCTCCCGCCGCGATCACGACGGTGTGGCATTGCCCCGTGGAAATGGCGCCGGCCGCTTCGAGAATCGACTGAATGCCGTTGCCCGCGCCCAGCCCAAACCAGGCCGGCCCGACGCCCATCAGGTAGGCGAAGTGCCCCGACTGAAAGTTGCGCCAAGCCGAGGCCGAGACGCCATCGATGTCCCTGGTCGTGAGGCCAGCGTCGTCGAGGACCCCGCGAATGGCCTCGACGGTGATCGACTCGGAGGTGTGGTCGGGCAACCGTCTCGCCTGGACGGTGTTGTGGACACCAACGATGGCTATGTCGTGGAAAGGATGCTTCGCCATGATGCGCTCAGGGCAACCGGCTCTCGCGGGGGGCGGGCGGCGCTCCGGTCTAACCGGCCGGCTTGAAGTAGGGCAGCGTGATCTCGTCGGACATCTTCCGGTACGCGACCTCGACGCGCATACCGACGTGCACCTCGGCGGGGTCGACGTCGACGATGTTGGTCATCATCTGTACGCCCTCATCGAGATCGACGATGGCCACGACGTAGGGCACCTCGAAGGCCGGTGTCTGGGGTCGCCAGACAACGGTGTAGCTGTAGACGGCGCCCTTCCCCGACGCCTCGATCCAGCCGAGGTTCGGCGAGAGACAGTGGCTACAGGCCGGCTGCGGCACGTGGGTCAGGCCGCCGCAGTCCTGGCACTTCTGCACCAGGAGCTCTTCGCGGCTGCAGCCCTCCCAGAAGGGTTTTGTAAATGGGGAGGGGAACGGTAGAGGGATCGAACCCTTGGTTGTCATGGCTGCTCCTTGCCCATGAGCATGACGTCGGTAAACAGCGCTCCGGCGCCGCCATTGGTGCTCATCGCGACTCGAGGATCGGGAAGCTGGCGGTTGCCCGCCTCGCCCCGGAGCTGCTTCACCCCGGCGATGACTTTCTGCAGAAGCTGGACCGCGGAGCCGCCGTGGCTGAACGACATCAGGCCACCGTCGGTGCAGATGGGGTACTTCCCGTCGAGCTCGATGGTTCCGTTCATGATAAAGTCGCCGCCCTCGCCTTCGCCGCAGAACCCGAATGCCTCGAACTGGCGGATGATCTCGAACGAGAATGGATCATAAAGCTCGCAGTCGTCCACGTCTTCATGGGTTGCGCCGGCCATCGCGAAGCTCTTCCGCGCCGCATCCCGGCCGACGTAGCCCGTGTGCTCCCAGGTCGGCGGGTAACAGTACGATGGGCCGTTGCGCTCCCGTGCCCCTCCGAGCAGATAGACAGGCGGCTGCTTCATGTCCTTGGCACGCTCGGCTGTCGTGACGATGATGCCGCAGCCGCCCTCGGAGGTCATGGCGCAGTCGAGCAGGTGGAACGGGTCGGCGACCATCCGGGAGTCGAGAATGTCCTGGGGCGTGAACGGGCCGCGTCCCTGGTAGATGGCCTCCGGGTTCACATGGCCGTTGTTCCGAATCGTGGCGGCGACCGTGGCGAGTTGCCACGGCGTTGTGCCGTACATGTGCATGTGACGACGGGCGATGAGGGCGAACTCGGCGGCGGTGAACAGCCCCCAGCTGGCGACAAACTCGTTGTGCGGCCGGGTCCAGGGCGCGGTCGAATCGTGCTCGGTGTAGACGCCGGCGGACCCCGCCCCGATGATCACCGTGTGACACTGGTCCGTGGCGATCGCAGAGGCCGCCTCGAGCACGGCCCCGATACCCTGCCCGTTGGTCCATCCGTTCCACGCAGGACCCAGGCCCATCAGGTACGCGAAGTGCCCGGCTTGAAAGAGGCCGAACCGCCCGCCGGAGGCCACCGAGAGGCCGTCGATGTCCCGCGGCGTGATCCCGGCGTCGTCCATGACGCCTCGGACCGCCTCCATGGTGATCGACTCGGACGTGTGGTCGTCCAGCCGTTTCGCCTGCACGGTGTTATGGATGCCCGCGATAACGATGTCGTGGAAAGGGTGCTTCGCCATCCTCGTGCTCCTGCCCGCGGCGGGGCCGATACAGCGTATCACGCGGGGGAAGGCACGGCGGGGAGAGGACGGATCGCCCGCGGGCCTATAATGTCGCCACCGTTTGGAGGTGTCCCATGAACCGCGTCGAGCAACTCTTCGATCTCACGGGACGGACCGCCGTCCTGACCGGCGCTGCGAGCGGCATGGGACGCGCCACGGCGTATCTTCTCTCCGATGCCGGCGCCAACGTTGTCCTCGGCGATGTCGACGCCGACGGGCTCGCCGAGACGGTGCGGACCATCAAGGACAAGGGCGGAAACGTCTCGTCGGTCGTCACCGACGTGACGCGGAAGGCCGACGTCGACGCGCTGGTGGCCAGGGCCGCAGCCGACTTCGGACGGCTCGACATCATGGGCAACATCGCCGGGCTGATGCTTGGCAGGACGCACGTGGTGGACACCCCTGAGGAAGACCTGGACTTCGTCATGAACGTGAACTTCAAAGGCGTATGGTACGGCTGCCAGGCGGCGATGCGAGTGATGATGCCCCAGGGTTCGGGCAGCATCGTCAGCATCTCCTCCACAGCCATCGACATGCCCGGAGCTGCCGGCTCCTCGGCCTACAGCGTTTCCAAGGCGTCGGTGGCCATGCTCACCAAGGTCCTCGCCACCGAGGCGGCGCCGCACGGCATCCGCGTCAACGCTATCTCGCCCGGCTGGGTGCGCAGCGGCTTCACCCGGAAGCAGGTCGAGAAGCCGGAGGATTTCGAAGAGTATCAGGAGTTCCGGCGCCAGGGCATTCCTCTCGGGATCGCGGGGATGCCGGAGCACATCGCACAGACCCTCCTGTTCCTCGTCTCCGACGCCGCCGAATACGTCACCGGGCAGAACATTCGCCCCAACGGCGGCACGTACATGCCGTGGTGAAGCTCCGGACGGACTGGCGCAGCCCCGTATAATGTCGGCTGATTCCCGTCTCCAGGAGGCCCAACCATGAGCCGAGCGCAGCAGCTTTTCGATCTTTCCGGCCGCACCGCGGCCATCACTGGCGCCGCCAGCGGCATGGGGCGCGCCACCGCGTATCTCCTGTCCGACGCCGGGGCCAACGTCGTCCTTGGCGACATCAACCCGGAAGGGCTCGCCGAGACAGCCCGTACCGTCGAGGACAAGGGCGGCAACGTCTCCTCGATCGTCACCGACGTGACGAAGCCGGCCGACCTGGACGCGCTGGTGGCGAAGGCGGTTGCCGACTTCGGCCGGCTCGATATCATGGGCAACATCGCCGGGCTGAAGGTGAAGACGGGGAACTTCGTCGTCGATACGCCCGAAGAGGACCTCGACTTCGTGATGAACGTCAATTTCAAGGGCGTCTGGTACGGCTCGCAGGCGGCGTTGAAGGTCATGATCCCGCAGAAATCGGGGACCATCGTGAGCATCGCCTCCAGCGTGATCGACATGGCCGGGGCGCCAAAATCCTCCACCTACAGCGTCTCCAAGGCCGCGGTGGCGATGCTGACCAAGGTCCTCGCGACCGAGGCTGCGCCCCACGGCATCCGCGTCAACGCCGTGTCGCCGGGCTGGGTAGCCAGTGGCTTCACCCGCGAGAACGTCGACACGGAGGAGGAGTGGGCGGCGCTCCAGGACAGTATCCGCAGCAGCAACCCACTTCAGGTCCTGGGCCAGCCGGAGCACATCGCCCAGACGATCCTTTTCCTCGTCTCCGATGCCGCCGAATATGTCACCGGGCAGAACGTGCGCGCCAACGGCGGCACTTTCATGCCCTGGTAGTCCGGCGATGCGGTTCGGAATCGGCCTCCGCAACCTGGCCCCCGGCGGACCCGTAAGCGAGGCCGTCGAAGAGGTCTTCACCCTAGCGGCAAAGGCCGAGGAGCTTGCGTTCGACTCCGTGTGGCTGGCGGACCACCTCGTCGTGCCCGTCGAGATGCGGAGCCGCTATCCGTATAGCGACACCGGGGCGAACAACCACCGCCGCGACCACAACTTCCTCGAGGCGCTGACGATGCTGTCGGCCCTGGCGGCGCGGACCCAACGGGTCAGACTCGGGACCGGTGTTCTGATCCTGCCGCTGCGCCACCCCGTCCTTACCGCCAAGATCCTCGCCACCATCGATTGCCTGTCGGGAGGCCGTCTCACCCTCGGGGTGGGCGTCGGCCTGGATGGAGGACGAGTTCGAGGCGCTAGGCGCCGCTTCCTACGAGCACCGCGGGGCGCTGAGCGACGAGTACATCCACGCCTTCCGCGAGCTCTGGACCAGCGACGCACCCGCGTTCGAGGGTGGCTTCTACCGGTTCTCGGGCTTCGCCTTCGATCCCAAGCCGGTGCAGCAACCGCTTCCCATCTGGATCGGCGGCAACACCGAGGCGTCGTTCCGTCGAGTCGCCCGAGTAGGCGACGGCTGGCACGCCCTCAACCTGAGCATCGACCAGTTCACTGAGGGTGTCTCGCGGATCCGGGAGCATTGCGGAAATCTCGGACGGGACTTCGACGGACTCTCATTTTCGATGATGCACGCGGTGAAGGTAGACCTGGAAGGCGGCGCCGTCACGGGCCCGAAAGCGGCCCGGGCCTACGAGGCCAACGGATCGCCGTTCCTGCTCGGCACCCCTCCGCAACTTGCGACGACCTTGGAGCAGTACCAAGACGCCGGCCTCCAGCACCTGGAAGCCTTCTTCGTCCCCCACAACCAACCCATGACCGTGGCCAACGTCGCGATGGCTATGGAAGCGTTCGCCGCGCACGTCCCGCCCAGGCTGAGGGCGTAGGCGATGCAGTTCGGCATCAGTCTGCGTAACTTCAGCAAGCTCTCCGCCGCCGAGACGGTTGAAAACCTGTCCGCAATGGGCCGAGACGCCGAGGAGCTGGGCTACGACACGCTATGGGTGGCAGACCACCTGGTCATGCCGTTCGGGGTCGAACCGCGGTACCCCTACAACGCCACTGGGCAATTCGGTCACCAACCCGGCGACCAGTTCTTCGAGCCGCTGTCGGTACTCGCCGCGCTGGCAGCCAGGACAAACCGGATTCGCCTTGGCACCGGGGTCCTGATCCTGCCGCTGCGCCACCCGGTGCTGAACGCCAAGATGCTGGCAACGATCGACGCTATCTCGGGCGGCCGGCTGGTCTTGGGAGTGGGCGCAGGCTGGATGCGTGAGGAGTTCGAAGCCTCAGGCGCGCCGTCCTATAAGAGGCGCGGCTCGTTGACGGACGAGCACCTTCGCATCTACCGCGAACTGTGGACCAACGCCGAGCCGAGTTTTGGGGGCGAGTTCTACCAACTGTCGGGGTTCACGTTCCAGCCGAAGCCGGTACAACGCCACGTGCCGATCTGGGTGGGAGGAAACACGGATGCCGCCCTGCGAAGGGCCGCGCGGCTCGGCGACGGCTGGCATGCCCTGAACCTGTCGCTCGAGGATTTTCACGAGAGGCTGCAACGTCTGCGGGAGTTTTGCCAAGCGCAGGGGCGCGAACTCACCGACCTCGCCATCTCGATGATGTACAGTCTCTCCATCGACATGGAAGGCGTCGTCAGCAGCGGCCCCGAAGCCGCCCGGGTGCCCCGCCCCGACGGGTCACACGTGCTGGTCGGCACGCCGCAGCAGCTGGTGGCGAGTCTGCGGCGTTTCCAGGATGCGGGCTTGCAGCATTTCGCCGCCTACCCCACGATTCACGGCCAGGAAACGGCCTCGGGCAACTTCTCGACCGCGATGGACATCTTCGCCCACGAGGTTGCGCCCGCGCTGAGGTGAGCTATGCAGTTCGGCACCGGCATACAGGTCCTGAGCACGAGTCCCATCGGGGAAACGGTTGAGCGCATCCTGAGGATGGCCGAGAAGGCCGAGACGCTGGAATTCGACTCTCTGTGGGTCGCGGACCACATGGTGTCGCCCTTCAAGATCGACAGCCCCTATCCGTATAACGACACCGCGGAGTTCTCCTACAAGCCGGGCGCACTGTTCCTCGACCCGTTGGCCGTGCTCAGCGCCCTGGCGGTGCGCACGTCGCGCATCAAGCTCGGCACTGGCGTCTACCTCCCGCTGCTGCGGCATCCGCTGCAGACGGCGAAAACGGTGGCAACCCTCGACGGCCTCTCCAACGGTCGGGCGATCCTCGGTGTCGGGGTGGGCTGGATGGCCGAGGAGTTCGCGGTGACCGACGCCCCGCCCTTCGCCAAGCGAGGGGCCGCGATGGACGAGTATGTCGAGGCCCTGCGAGAGCTGTGGATCAGTCCCTCGCCTGTCTACGACGGCGAGTTCTACCGCTTCTCGGGCTTCGCTTTCGACCCCAAGCCTGTGCAGGGCTCCGTCCCTATATGGATCGGCGGGAACTCGGACGGCGCGCTGCGACGGGTCGCCCGACTGGGCGACGGCTGGTACGGGCTCACGTTGACCCCCGAGGCCTTCGCGGAGCGGGTGGAGCGTATCCGCGGCTACTGTCGCGAGTACGGAACCGACTTCGATCGGCTCACGCTTTCAATGAACTACGGCATCGCGCTGGACCGCACCGGTACCGCGGCCAACGGCCCGGAGGCTGGCCGGGTGGACATCGGCCAGGGCTCTTGGAAGCTCGTCGGCACCCCCAGGCAGATCGTCGCGACGCTACGGCGGTACCGGGAAGCCGGCCTAACGCATTTCGCCGGCTACCCCGTCCTGCATGAGGAGCCCGTCACCCCGGAGTCGACGGACGAGGCGTTCGAACTCTACGCCAACGAGGTGATGTCGGCGCTGCGTTGAGGATGTCTACGTCTCGGTCGCACCGCGCTCGCTGGCCCGGATATCGTCCGGGTTGGGGCCGCGGTCGATGAGGACGTCGATCACTGTGGGACGGCCCGACGCCTGGGCCTCGCGAATCGCATCGGGAAGCTCGCGGCTGTCCTTCACCTGCACCCCATGGGCCCCAAAACTCCTGGCGAGCAGCACGTGGTCGGTACCCTCGAACTCCGACGCGATGAGACGCTCTTTCTGGTGGTGGCGCACCATCCCCAGCGCGGAGTCGTTCATGACGATGCAGACGACCGGAATGTCGTACTGCACCGCGGTGGACAGCGCGTGGGCCGTCATCACGAAGCCACCGTCGCCGGTGACGGCCACGACGGGCCGCTCGGGGCGGACCAGCTTGAGGCCGAGGGCGGCGGGGAGGGCCCAGCCCATGCCCGCTGTGCCCCCGGGGGCGAACATCGTGTTCGGCTCCTGCGTCTGGTAGTAGTGACACATCCAGACCCGATTGTTCCCGGCATCGAGGGTGAACAGGGTCGAAGGGTCGGCGGTCTCCTGGAGCAGCCGCACAACCCGCTGCGGAAGGGCCGGCGCCGAGTCCTTCACAAGGGCCGCATCCTCAAAGAAACGCTTCGTCTTCTTCTGCTGTCGGAGCGCGCCCATCCGGGCCTCGTTTGTCTTCGTCCGGTCCGCCACAGCAGCCCGCGACGCATCGATCAACTGGTCGAGGATGACCCGAGCGTCGCCTATCAGCCCCAGATCGACCGGGAAGGTCCATCCCGCGTTACGCTCGTCGACGTCGATCTGGATGATCTTCTGCCGGTTCGGGTCGATGACGTGGGGCCGCTCGCGCACGGTGTCCTGTGGCGTCATCTTGGCGCCGACGACGAGGACCAGGTCGGCGTCGCCGATGGCCGCATTGCCCATCGGCTGGCCGAAGACGCCCATCATCCCCACGGAGAGCGGGTGGGTCTCGGCGATGGCGCTCTTGCCCTTGTAGGTGGTGGCAACGGGCGTGCCCCATTGCTCCGCCAGCTCTTTCAACTGCTCGTGAGCGTGGGAGAGGTGCACGCCGTTCCCGGCAACTATCGCCGGGTTGCGCGCCCCGGCCAGCAGCTCGACGGCGCGGGCGATGTCCGCCGGCGCCGCTTGCGACTTCGCCATGTTCAGGTAGCCGCCGGTCGGGTGAATGAACGGCGGCGACTCGACATCGACCTCGCCGACGATCGACGCGCTGCGCATCAGGACGCAGGTGGGCCCCGGCCTGCCGCTCGTCGCGTGCTTGATCGCGAGCTGGGCGCCGATCACCGACTGCTTGGGTTCGGTGGCCAGCGTCGTGTATTTCGTCATCGAGCGGAAGATGCTCTGCAGGTCGATGCTGCCGTATTCACCGGCCCCGGATTGATTGGCCGGGTGCTGCGCCATGTTGCCGTCGGAGGTGTCGGTGAGGACGACCATCGGCGAGCTGCTGAGGAAGGCCTCCATAACACCGAAGCTGGCGTTCGAGCCCATGAACACGCCCTGGCCCATGATGACGGCGGGCTTGCCGGTAGCCCGGCCGCAAGCGTCGGCCATGATGGCCGCGGTCTGCTCGTGCCGGACGAGGATGGTCTTGATCTTGTCCTGCTTGTGGTAGAGCGCGTTGAAGATGGCCATGGTCCCGCCGCCGGGGATGCCGAAGACGTACTCGATGCCGGCTTCCTCCAGCACCTGGACGATCATTTCGTTAGCTCGGGGCATGGGTTTTCTCCTTGCTTGGTGGGTGCGGCGCGACAGGGGCGTACGATACCACACGAGCTCAGATTCCCTATTCCAGCCGGACCGGCGTATATAATCCCATCGTCTTGCCGAGGGGCGCGAGGAACCAGAGTTGCGTCACATGGCCTGGAAGCTGATAAGAAAACTGGGAGGAGCGCTCGGTGGGCTGGCACCCAAGGTCTACGCTCGGACAGGGTTTAGGGACAAGACCCTGTGGGACTGGCTCGGCCTTCTGTTCATTCCGGCGACGCTCGCGGGCGCGGTGCTCCTCTTCGACCGGTTGGAGCGCAACGCAGATAGCCGGCTTGAACATCAAAGGCTCGAGAATGAACAGGCGTTGGAAGAGCAGCGGCTCAGCAACCAGCAGGCCATCGCGGCGGACCGGTTCCAAGCAAACGCCTTTCAATCGTATCTCGACGAAATGACGGAGTTGCTACTCGAAAAAGGGCTGCGCCGATCGGGCGACGAGTCGGAGGTGCGGACCATAGCGAAGACGAGAACTCTGGCGCTGGCCCGTCAGCTAGATGCTGACTTCGGGCGGCGACGGGGCCTCCTGCTCCAGTTTCTCCATGATTCGGGCCTCATCACGTCCGGCTCCCCCGTTCTCACGCTGGACCGAGCTGACCTGAGCGGCGCCTCGCTGACCAGCGCGGACCTGAGTCAGGCCGATTTGAAGGGCTCAAACCTGTCGGGGGCCTCGATGCTCGGTGCGAATCTGACTGACGCCGACCTCAGTCAGGCCCTGTTGCCGAAAGCGAGGATGGCGGGCGCTGACCTGATTGGCGCAAGTCTACGACGGGCCAACCTCTCGGAGGCAGTGCTCACTTTTGCCCACTTCGCTGGAGCCGACCTCCGGGGCATAGACCTCAGCAGGGCCAATCTCAACTTCGCCGATCTCACGGGGGCCGATCTACGCCCGGCGCCTCTCCCACAAGCTCGGCTCACGACACGGGCCTCGGTGCTCAGATCGGACCTGCGGAACGCCAATCTTTCCAGCGCAGACCTGACCGACGCACATCTGGACCGTGCCAGGCTGGATGGCGCGATCTTCTGCCGTACGACGATGCCCGACGGCTCGGAGAACAACAGTGGCTGCTAGCGATGCCCGTTCAAGCGTCAGAGGGGAGGAAAGTCGTGCCTTTGCCTGATCGAAGCCGCATCCGTTTCGGGGTCCACTCTGCGCAGCAGGCGGGCTCGTTCCAGGACTATCTGGAGCTGTGGCGGACCGCCGAGGAGTTGGGCTTCGACTGGGCGTCGGTGATGGACCACGTCCTCGCCGTCCAGACAGAGCGCATCGAGCTTCCCTGCTTCGAGGGGATGACGCTGCTCTCGGCCATGGCGGCCCACACGACCCGTATCCGTTGCGGCGTCCTCGCCGTGGGCGTCACGTACCGCAACCCCGCGCTGCTGGCCAAGATGGCATCGACGATCGACCACGTCTCGGGAGGCCGTCTGGAGCTGTGCGTGGGCGGCGCCTGGTTCGGACTCGAGCACGAGCAGTACGGCTACGACTTCCCGCCCATCGGCGACCGGCTGCGGATGCTGAACGAGGCCGTGCAGATACTGAAGGGGCTGTGGACGCAGCCGCGGGCCACGTTCGAGGGCCGCTACTACACCGTGAAGGACGCGGTCTGCGAGCCGAAACCGGTCCAGCAACCCCACGTCCCGCTCTGGATCGGCGGGGGCGGCGAGCGCGTGACGCTCCGCATCGCGGCGGAGCACGGCGACGGCTGGAACATGTGGCTCTTCCCCATAGAGGTGTATCAACGCAAGGTGGACGCCCTGGCCCGGCACTGCGAGACCGTGGGCCGGGACCCCGCGACCGTCCGCCGCGCCCTCAACTTCCAGCCAATGATCGGAGAGTCCGAGGCCGAGGTCGAGGAGCGAGGACGCCGGCTCGCAGCCGATTGGGGAAACTACGACGACATGCGGCAGCGCGCCGTGGCGGGCACACCGGAGCAGTGCGCCGAGCAACTCCTGGCTTATGTCAAGCTCGGCGTCACCGACTTCAACATGGATGCACGCCTGCCGTTGGACCGACGGGCGATGGAGCTGGTCGCGGACAAGCTCGCACCGCTGGTGCAGGAAGAGGGCGCGCGTTTGCTGGCCCGCTAGCGGGCGTCGCGCTCCACATGGAACCCGTACCCATCGGCCCCAGCGACCTCCGCGTCTCACCCATCGGCGTCGGTGCTTGGGCATGGGGCGACCGTTACTGGGGTTTCGGTGGCGACTACGGCGTCGACGAGGTGCGGGGGGCCTTTGACGCTCTCATCGAGGCCGGCGTCAACTTCGTGGACACCGCCGAGATCTACGGCAAGGGCCTCTCGGAGACCATCGTCGGGGACCTTGTCGCCCGGCAAGACCGGCCCATTGTCGTCGCCAGCAAGTTCGCGCCGTTGCCAATGCGGCTGAGCGCGCGCTCAGTACGGGCGGCCCTCGACGCGAGCCTGGCCCGGCTCGGCGTGGAGAGGGTCGACCTCTACCAGGTGCACTGGCCGTGGACGCTGATTCGGCTCCGGCCGCTGATGGACGCCATGGCCGACGCAGTCGAGTCGGGCAAGGTCCGATACGTCGGAGTCAGCAACTACGGCGCCGACAAGATACGCCGCGCCCACGACGCCCTGGCGCGGCGGGGCGTGCCCCTGGTTTCGAACCAGATCCAGTACAACTTGCTGCACCGCCTGCCCGAGTCGAGGGGCATCCTCGATACCTGCCGCGAGCTGGGCATGACCTTGATCGCCCACAGTCCCCTGGCGCAGGGCATCCTCACCGGCAAATACCGCCCTGGCGTCCGGCTACACGATGGGCAGCGGTTCCGCGCCGAGTTCAAGGCCGGCGCCCTTCTGCAATCGGTGCCCGTGGTCGACCTGTTGACGGAGATCGGTCAGGGACACGGCGGCACCTCCACCCAGGCAGCCCTGAACTGGCTAACGCGACAGGAAGGCGTCGTCCCGATCCCGGGGGTCAAGAACCGCCGGCAGGCCGAGGACGTCGCGGGGGCCCTCGCGTGGCGGATGACCGACGATGAGGCTACGGCACTGGACCAGGCGTCCCTCGCCTGGCGATAGTCTTTGCGTTGCCCACCGGCCCCGTCCACCGATATACTGCCGCATCGACCCTCGAACTGGAGTAGCCTTGGCCAAGTCTTCCCGGTCGGCCCGGGTCCGCAGTCGCCTGAAACACCCCGTCATCGACGCCGACGGCCACGTGGTGGAGCTGACGCCGGTCTACGTCGACTACATCACAAAGGTCGGCGGCCATGAGATGGCGGAGCGCTATCTGAACTCACCGTTGGTGAAGAGCTCCTACCACCAGGACCTCCTCCGGACGACCTTCGACGAGCGCCGCGATAGCGGCTCGGCCATGACCGCGTGGTGGTTCAACCCCACGGCCAACACCCTCGACCGCGCCGCGTCGGCCCTGCCGAAACTCCTCTACGAGCGGCTCGATGAGCTCGGCTTCGACCTGACGGTCCTGTACCCGAGCGAGGGGCTGTACGCGATGACGATCCTCGACTCCGAGGTGAGGCAAGCCGTCTGCCGAGCCTACAACACCTTCGCCGCTGAGGCGTTCCACGAATATGCCGACCGGATCCTGCCCGTCGCCGTCGTGCCGATGCACACGCCCGAGGAGGCGGTCGCCGAGCTCGAGTACGCCGTCAAGACGCTCGGCCACAAGCTCGCCGCCTTCCCCTGCCACGTCTCGAGGCCCGTGCCCCGCTTCGACCGCGAGCACCCCGAAGTGGCGGGAGCGGTGACCCGGATGGACACGCTCGTCCTCGACAGCGAGTACGACTACGACCCGGTGTGGCGGGCCTGCCTCGACCTGGGCATCGCGCCCGGGTTCCACGGCGGCAGCCAGGGCGTCGGCTTCCGACGCTCAATCTCGAACTTCGCCTACAACCACATCGGCAACGCGGCGGCATCCAACGAAGCCATGGCCAAGGCTCTGGTACTTGGTGGTGTAACGCGGCGTTTCCCCGAGCTGCGCTGCGCTTTCCTGGAGGGAGGCGCCAACTGGGCCTACGGCCTGTACGCCGACCTGATCGGCCACTGGGAGAAGCGCAACGTCCGGGCCCTCGAGAACCTGGACCCCGCCAACACCGACGCCGCGGCGCTGATGCGGCTGGTCGACGAATACGCCGACGATGGAGTGCGGGAGAAGGCCGACGCGATCCGCGCCTATTTCACGCGAGAGCTGCCGCGTCCCGACACGTACGACGATTTCGCCCGTATCGCAATCGAGGACCCCGCCGAGTTCCGCGACCTCTTCGCCCGCCCCTTCTTCTTCGGCTGCGAGGCGGACGACCCGATGAACGCCCACGCGGCCGACACGCGAGTGAACCCATTCGACGCGCGGCTCCAGATCATCTTCGGCTCCGACATCGGCCACTGGGACGTGCCCGACATGACCGAGGTGCTCGCCGAGGCCTACGAACCCGTGGAGCGCGGCCTGATGAGCGAAGAGGCGTTCGAGGACTTTATGTTCCGTAACCCGGTACGGCTCTACGCCGCAGCGAACCCGGGCTTCTTCAAGGGCACCGTCGTCGAGGACGCGGCCGAGCGGCTACTGAACGGTAGCGACTCGCAACAGTAGGCTCCGAGTGGGTCAACCGGACTCGATGGCGGTGATACCCGCCTGTGCCGCTGGGCGAACCATTTACGGGCGCCGCAGCCTACGCAAGGAGGGAGTCCAGAGGGGCTCCGCCCCTCTGGCAGGGGTTGAAGGGGATGTGCCCCTTCTCGCAATGAATGCCCGAAGGGCTACCTTAAACCCCCTAAGGGGGTTTGGGGATGTCCTTCCCGTCCGTCTGCACAACCTCGAGGGCGTCTTCGACCTCGAGCGACTTCCCCGACAGGAGCTGGCTTACAGGGCAGAAGCGGGCGGCGTTGCGCAGGATCTGGGTCTCTTTTTCGCTCAGTCGCCCGTAGACGGTGATGTGCTTGATGACTTTGCGGCCGATGATGCGCCCCTCGACGGCCGCGTCCAGGGCGGCCGCTTTGCCGAGGGACGGGGCGCCATTGGCTGGGACGGGCATCTTGAGCGTGACGTCGATGTCCTGGAGGTCCATCTCGCGCCGGCGGGCCACGCCCACCAGGGTGACGACGGTTCAGGCCGCGAGTGCCCCCAGGGTGAGGTTGATGGGCGAAGGGCCCACGCCCTCTCCGCCGCTCTGGGGCGCTTCGTCGACGATGATGCTCCACGGGCCCCGGCGCTTCGATTCGTCGCCCGTGTCCATGATCACGTGGACCTGGTGGTTGCGCAGATGCCGCGCGGTCACGATGTTGCCCCAGCGGGGCTCCGCTGTGTGGTCGCTCATCGCCGGAGTATACACGGGAGTGGGCGCACGGGCCACGAACACGGTACAGGGCCGTGCGCCGGTTTCTTGTTCCGTGTCGAGCCCTCGGCTACACTGGCTTCATGCGTATTCAGTACGCCGTCATCTGCCACGATTTCCAGGATGGTGAGTGGGAGGGAGTGACCAATCTCGGCGGCGTACGGCACAAGCTCTTCGCGCCGATGCGTCTCGACCCTGACGCGGCGCCCGACGACCCCAAGCCGCCGGTCCCCATCAAGCTCGTCGTCAGCTTGATCGACGGCGTGCCCGGGTGGCACAACGTCTGGGTCAGCATCCGCCGACCCAGCCAGCAGCCGGTGAAACGGCTCCCGAGCATGGACATCGAGTGGGACGAAGCGTCGCCCACGTTCTTCATCGTCATGGACATCAACTTTCAGGTCTTCGAGAACGGCGTCTACGACTTCAACATCCTCGTGGATGGCGACCCCCTTGGCACGGTCCCGCTACCCGTCGAGATCGTGCCCGTCCCCGGCTAGGCCATGGACCAGGCGAACATCACACGGGAGTTCGAGCGCCTGTCCGCCGTCCCCGACCGCGAGGTCGGTCTCGCCCGCGGCGCGCTCCTCATCGCCGCCGCTGAATTCCCGGACCTCGACGTCGAGCGCGAGCTGGGCCTGCTCGACGCGCTTGCAGCGGCCGCCTCGGCCCGCCTCGAGGGCGCCGAGGACCCGCTACGGGCCGCGAATGCCCTGAGCGAGTACCTGTTTGACGAGGTCGGCTTTGACGGCAACCGGGAAGACTACCACGACCCGCGAAACAGCTATCTGAACGAAGTGCTGCGCCGTCGTCTCGGCATCCCAATCACTCTGTCCCTGGTGTACGTCGAGGTCGGCAGACGGCTGGGGCTTTCCCTGGTCGGCGTCGGCATGCCTGGGCACTTCCTGGTGAAGCACCAGGGTGTCGGCGATCTCTACATCGACCCGTTCCACGGGGGCATCCTGCTGTCGGAGGATGAATGCGCCCAGCGTCTGCGGGAGGTCACGGGGCAGGACATCCCGTGGGACTCCGCCTATCTGGGACCGATTGCGAACCGCGATTTCCTGACCCGCATCCTGCGCAACCTGAAGGCCGCCTACTCTCGCCGACAGGAGCCCCTGCGGGTGCTGACGGCCCTCGATCTGCTCGTGGCGTTGCGCCCCGATGTCGTCGAGGAACGCCGCGACCGGGGGTTGCTGCACTACCGGCTCGAGCGCTTCGACGACGCCCTCGATGACCTGCGCCACTACGCGGCGTTAGAAGATGCGACGAGCGTCATCCCCGAGGTCCGCGAGATGATTACCGAGCTGGAGCGGCTGACCGGGGCATAGCGGCGCTCGGCCGGCGCTCAACGGATTGCCGCTCGATTGACCAGAGTGCTATTCTGACAGCGGTCTCACCCCCCAAGAGCAGAGTTGGAGCGAAGCCATGAAGTCGAAATTCGGACGCATCATCTCCGCCGACGCCCACGTCACGGAGCCGGCGGACCTATGGATCAACTACATCGAGCCAGCCTACAGGGACCGAGCGCCCCATATCGAGGCGCAGGAAGCAACGGATATCTGGGTCTGCGAGACGGGAACCATGTTTCCGGTGGGTGTGATGCACGGGGTGCGCTACAAGGGCGGCGAGGTCCGCAACGACGGGCGTTGGGACGAGGTCCCCGCCAGCGGTTACAACCCGGATGCCCGTATCCCCGAGATGGAGATGGACGGCATCGATGCCGAGTTCGTGTACCCGACGGTTGCGATGCGATTCTTCACCATCGAAGACGTGCCTTTCGGTGAGGCCTGTCTCCGGGCCTACAACAACTGGATCGTCGACTTCTGCAAGCCCCATCCGAACCGGTTCAAAGCCTGCGGCATCGTGATGCTCGAGGATATCGAGCGCGCGGTCGCCGAGGTCCATCGAGTGAAGAAGCTGGGCCTGGACGGGCTGATGGTCTCTATCTATCCCGACGAGTCGAAGCCCTACCACGACGCATACTATGACCCGTTCTGGGCGGCCGCCGAGGAGACCGGGCTACCGGTGAGCATTCACGTCTCCACGCCCCGCCGCGTGAAGGCGGACGCGACCCCCACCGAGAACCTGATGGCCAACCTCCTGGCGGCCCAGGTGCTGGTCGGCATGGTCTATGCGGGCACCTTCGACAAATTCCCAAAGCTTCAACTTATCTCCGCCGAGAACGACGCCGGCTGGGCAGGGAACATCATCGAGCGCACCGACTACTTCCACGCGAAGGCCCGCGCCCGAAACCTGTCCGCCGACCAGAAGAGGAACGAGAAGCTCCCCAGCGACTATTTCCGCAACAACGTCTCCTACACCTTCATGCGGGACATCACGGCCATTCGGGCCCGGGACGTCATCGGCGTCGACAACCTGATGTGGTCGTCGGACTTCCCTCACGGAGACAGCACCTGGCCCGACTCCCAGAGCGTCATAGCCGAGCACATGGCGGGCGTCCCCGAGGCCGACCAGCGAAAGATTCTCTGCGAGAACGCGCAGAGAATGTACGGATTCAACTAGCCGGCAGGCAGGTCCGCACGTGACGTTCGGCTGGGGAATCGTCGGCATCGGCAACCACCCGAACCTGTTCATGGCCCCCGCCATCGACAGGGCGAAGGGGAGCCGGCTCGCTGCTGTCTGCAGCCGTGACCAGGGCCGGGCCGAGGAGTTTGCCGCGCGGCACGGCGCCCCAGCCGCCTACGCAAGCTACGACGCGCTTCTCCGCGACTCGAACGTCGACGGCGTCTACGTCGCCTCACCCAACTTCCTGCACCGCGAGCACACGGTGAAAGCGGCCGAGGCCGGCAAACACATCCTCTGTGAGAAGCCGATGGCGCTCAGCACTGAAGATGCCGACCATATGGTCGAAGCCGCGAGCAAAGCCGGCGTGAATCTCGGCGTCGGCTTCCATCTGCGTCAGCACCCGGCCCACCAGGAGATGCGTCGCCGCATCGCATCGGGAGAAGCCGGCAAGCTGGTCACGGTGCAGGCTATGTGGGCGATCGGCAAGCGTGGCCTCCCCATCATGGAGCCCCGCGAAGGGCTGCGCGGCTGGTGGAACGACCCCGAGTTGGTGGGCGGCGGCGGCCTGTTTGGCACCGGCATCCACACCATCGACCTCGTCCGCTTCATCCTCGGTGAAGAGATTGCCGAGGTGTTCGCCTTCACGGACCAGACGCGGGAACAACCTCTGGACCTGGTGGCCGACGTGCTGCTACGGCTCCGCGGCGGCGCCACGGTCAGCCTGAAAGCCAGCCGCATCATCCCCGACAGCCAGAACGATTTCGTCGTCTACGGCAACAGCGAGCGGCTCGCGGCTCGGGACACCGCTAACACGGCCCTCCAGGGCGCACTTGAGATCACAAGCGAGGCGGGCGCCGAGGTCATCGACTACTCCGAAGGCGACCTCTTCGTATCCCAGGTCGAGGATTTCACCAACGCGACCGAGGAGCGCCGGCCTCCCCTGGCCGATGGGGTCGACGGGCTGCGCAACGTGCAGGTGCATCTGGCCGTCTACGAGTCGGCCAAGACGGGCAAGGCCGTCGCCCTCCCGGCGTAGGAGCCCCGATGCCGATGACGTTCACGAAGCAGGCCGCGGCTGCCTTAAAGCGCTTGCTGGACGAAACGGAGCACGGGCCGGGCGAGCTCACCCGGATGGTCACCGACATCCAGGGCCATCACCATCTGACCCTCGACAGCCGTAAAGACGCGGACCAGGTCGTGGAGCACGAAGGGGAAGTGGTCCTCGTCATCGACCGCAAGATCTCCGAGCACATGGTGGAGCACCATCCAGGCAAGGTGATGGACGCGGTCGAGACGCCAGACGGGATGCAGCTGACGCTCGCGGACGAGACCGCCACGTAGGCGCGGGCCGGTTATGATCGGATCGCGCCCGCGCCCCTTGAACAGGGCCATCGAGTCGGAGTACCCTTCGCGCGCATGGCCGAACTCCGGACCGGATCGCCATGCGGAGCATTCGATATGACTAACGAAACCCCGATTCCCTCCGAGTTCAGGCGCCTGTTCGAGCCGCTCCAGATCGGCAATTTCTGGGTTCGCAACCGCATCGTCAACACGACGCACGGCTCGGCGATGGGCGAGGCCCGAGACCTCCGCTATATCCAGGAGCGCGCTCGGGGCGGCGCCGCGCTGATGGGCCTCGGCGCCAGTACCGGCATATTCAGCTACTCGATAGGCCCTGGACCCACACGCGCCCAGCCGGAGTGGGACGAGCGGATGCCGAATCCCGCCACGCCCGAGGGCGTCGGCCACTACGACGACTTCGTCATCCCCCATCTCCGCAAGCGCGCCGATGTGATCCATGGCGAGGGCGCCAAGTGTTTCGGTCAGGTCTTCCACCTCGGGGCGGCGTCCCACAGGACGACGCTCCACCCGGCCATCGGCCCATCCCCGGTCCTCGATCCCTATGACGCGGTGACGCCTCATCCCCTGACGGAGGAGGAGATCGAGGAGCTCATCTTCGCCTTCGCCCACGGCATTCGTCGGGTGATGGAGGCGGGCTGCGACGCGGCCGAGATCCACGGGGCCCACGGCTATATCGTAACCCAGTTCTTCTCGCCCTACTTCAACCGGCGCGAGGACCGATGGGGCGGCAGCCGGGAGAACCGCACCCGCTTCGCGCTCGAGATCATCGCCGCTGCCCGAAAGCTGGTGGGGCCCGACTACCCGATCGGCATACGGGTCGGGCTCGACGGCGATGGTACCCGGCAAGGCCTGACGATCGAGGAGCTGGCCGGGATCGGATCGGTCCTGGCTCCCCACCTCGCCTATGTCAGCATCAGTAGCGGCACCTACTCCGGCTTCGGCGACGGCTACGAATTGGCGTACGTGAGCCCCTGGTACAAGGAGCCCGCGTTCAATGTACCCATGGCGCAGGCGATGAAGGAAGCCGTCGACGTTCCGGTCTTCGTGACCGGGCGTATCGCCGACCCCGCGATCGCCGAAGGAGTCCTGGCCGATGGCGCCGCCGACATGGTCGGCATGGTCCGCGCCCTGATCGCCGACCCCGAGCTCCCCAAGAAGGCCCGCGAGGGCCGGGCCGGCGACATCCGCATGTGTCTCGGGAT
This sequence comes from Dehalococcoidia bacterium, assembly GCA_965248515.1. Classification (GTDB taxonomy): domain Bacteria; phylum Chloroflexota; class Dehalococcoidia; order SHYB01; family SHYB01; genus CBDFJU01. Next base: position 103,259 of record CBDFJU010000002.1, read on the forward strand.
GTCAGAGTGCCATTACATCGGTCCGCACCGCACCCCCATGACCTGTGCCGTCAACGCCGCCGCGGGCCGCGAGGCGGAGATGGAGATCACACCAGCCACGACCAAGAAGACCGTCCTGGTGGTCGGGGCGGGTCCGGCGGGGATGGAAGCGGCCCGAGTTGCGGCCCTCCGCGGCCATCAGGTCTACCTCGCCGACCGGGAACCAGCGCTCGGAGGCACCGTCCGCATCCTGGCGAAGGACCCCAACCGGCGCAACCTCAACGACATGACGGTGTTCTTCCAGAAGGAGTTGCGGGAAGCCAACGTCGAGCTCGTCCTGGGCGACGAGGTCACGCCCGAGCTCGCGCTCGAGTTCGGGCCCGACGCCGTCGTGGTCGCCACCGGCGGCAGGCCGCTCATCCCCGAAGTCCTCGGTATCGACAGCCCGAGCGTGGTCACGGGACTGGCGGCCCTGAGCGGAGTGGCGAAGATCGGCCCGAAAGCTCTCGTTGTCGGAGGGCTCGACAATCACATCGCGGCGCCCACCATCGCCGAGTTCTTGGCCGATCAGGGCGTGGAGGTGGAGTTCATCACGGAACACCTCGACATGGCCCGCGGAGCCGAGGATGGCACCCGGTACGCGCTGTTCCACCGGCTGATGACGAAGGGTGTCAAAATTTCGCCGGTGCACAAGCTCGCGCGCGTCGAAGACGGCGCGGCAACCGTCATGCAGACGTTCACGCGGGAGGAGCGCCGCGTGGAGGGAGTAACGGTCGTGCTGGCCTGCGGAAGCTTGCCCAACGACCAGCTCGCGCTAGCTCTAAAGGGCAACGTGGGCGAGCTGCATGTCGTGGGCGATAGCCTCGCGCCGCGGCGGATCATGCACGCGGTCCTCGAAGGGGCTCGAAGCGCGCAGAAGATCTAGCCCGTCGGGCTCGAAGAGAGAGACCCCCAAACCCCCTGGAGGGGGTTCAAGGTAGCCCTTCGGGCTATTGTTGGTAGAAGGGGCACATCCCCTTCAACCCCTGCCAAAGGGGCGCCGCCCCTCTGGACTCCCGGCTTTGGGTTTCCGGTAGCCCCTTCCCGTCTTTCCGGCGAAAGCCGGAATCCAGTCCCGGCGGCCCCGTGTGCGGGGCACATCCCCTTCAACCCCTGCCAAAGAGGGCTCCGCCCTCTGGACTCTCTCGTTACCAAGTAACTACAACTCGACTACGACGGCCCCGCGACGACGTTCCAGTCGCGTATCCGCCAGCTCGTGACGAGTCCGTTGACGACGTAGGGGTCTTGGGCGACGAACGCCTCGATGGTGGAGCGTTCCGGGGTGTTGAAGACGATCGCCGCGCCGTCGACGGGGTCGGCGAAGACCCCCGCCATCACCAGGGCCCCCTCTTCGCGCAGTTTCCCTATGGCGCCCAGATGCGCGTCACGAAAGGGCGCTCGGCGCTCCAGGATATCCTCCACGTAGTCGTAGAACAGGATGCGATACATCGTCGGCCCTCATTTCTCGACAGTTCTTGGCTTTCGCGCGCTCACGACGAACACCGGGTCTGAGTAAGACCCGGCCCGGCCCCTCGACGTCGTGCCGAGATCGCCCCATTGGCCGGAGGAACGGAAGTAGGAGCTCACCAGCTCACCGCGCTGTCGATCGTCCATTATCTGCCAGATCGCCACCGCCTTGGTGGGGAACATGCGGTTCGAGTAGATCACGTGAAAGCTCGCGCCGGGCCGGAGGACCCGTCGGACCTCGGCGAACACTTCGACGGGCCGGGTCATGTACTGGACCGACACGGTCACAAAGACGGCATCGAACGCTGCGTCCGCGAACGGCAACGCGGGGTTTGCGTTGAGGTCGTGGATGACCGCAGCATCCACTTGCGGGTTTTCGACCATCTCCTCGCCGTTCAGGCCAAGGCCGACCATCGCCTTCTTGGGAAAGCCCTCGGGCAGATGCGAGCGCCAACTGCTCATGAGGTCGAGTAGCACGCCATCTCGGGGCAGCACCTCGGCGAAGTAATCGCCGATCGCGGCGATGGCCGAGTCGTCGATATGGACTACAAGACGGGGCTCGACGAAGAACAGGGGGTCGGGCGACTCGTCCTGGCGCCGAAAGTACTGCTCGGGGTATTGCCCCGGCCGGGCCGTTGTCATCGCGGCGATCTCCATCTGATGTTGGGAAAAGGGCAGCGCGCTAGCCGAGCATTATAGCAACGGCCGGGTCACTCCTGGCGGCAAAGGTTATGCGTTACGTAAAGTCCGCCCTCGTCCTCATAGAACACGCCCGCGCCGCCGGCGTTGAACGTGGGAAACCGCATCTGTTCCTCTTGGCCCGGACTCGCGGCCCAGCCCTGGACGAGCAGATCGGCGATGCGAGGTGAGCTCATCCTGAACAGGTCGCGCTGTCTAGAAAGCGTGACGCCCAACACCCGGCTGGACGAGACGTTCCGGGGTATCCGGATGAGGTTTTCCGCGCAATGGAGCGACGAGCTCGGGAAGCGTTCGCTCGGGTCCCGCCCCTGGTGGTCGACGTGGCCGAAGAAATCCAACTGGCCCATGTTCTCCGAATGCTGGCGGGCCACCCCGGCCACGTCGTCCCGGTAGCCCATGAGCTGCAGGCCTCGCGTTCGCCGGTATGCATTGACGGCTTCCTGAACGGACCGCTCGAGCCTCCGGCTGTCGGCGAGCCAGTCCGGAAGGTCGTCCGGGACGACGTACGCCTCATCGGCCAGGCTCGGGAACGTTAGATGAGCGTCGTCGCAGAGCCGCTTGTGGGCATCACCTTCGACCCCCTTGGCCTGCCGGAACAGGGCGTTCTCGTGGGCGTCCCGGCGTACGAAGTCCCGCAGGGGAATGGCGCTTCCCGGGCAGCGTGCGAAGAGGCGAACGTCGTCGTAGGAACCGATAAAAGCTTCGTTGAATGTGAGGCCTCGGAAACCGTGGAAGGCTGCGAGCCCCAAGAACGCGAGAACGCCAAAAAGGACCGAGCCGACCAGTAACCGAAGAGCGAAGACCCGAGACCGGCGGCCGCGTCCCAACTACTCGACCCCGGGGGACTCTGGCACTGTTCCGTCGCCGCGTCCAAGCAGCTCGGTCAACACCTCGGCGTTGTGCTGGCCGAGGCGGGGCACCTCTTGGATGGCGGTGGACTCCTCCGACATCTTGATCGGAGATGACGACACAAGCATCGACCGGCCCTCATCGTCGACAGGGACCTCAGCCATCGTTCCGCGTTCCTCGATCTGGGGGTCGCGCAGCACCTCGGCAATCGAATACACGGGTGCGCAGGGGACCCGGTTCTCTTGCAACGTCCCGACGACCTCCGCCATGGACCGGTCCTTGCTCCAGAGCTGGAACAGCTCCAATCGCTCCGACGATTGGGGACTCGTCCACATCGGCGCCGTGAAGTCGGAGTCGCGGGCGAGGTCGTCGAAGCCCATGATCTCGAGGAGGCGCTGCCACATCACGCGGCGCGCCGGCCCGGCGATGACCCAACCGTCGGCGCACTCGATGAAGGTGCCGCCCCGCAGGTACTCGTCCTCGCCGGTGAAGTGCGCCAGGGTGAGGGGCACCTCCATCAGCGAGATGCCGACGTCGAGCATGGCGAGATCGATCACCTGGCCGCGCCCCGTCCGGTCTCGATGTCGCAACGCGGCGAGCACCCCGGCGGCAGCGTGGATCGCCGTCAGGCGATCCACCACTGGCGCCTGGGCGAGCACGGGGTGCCCGAACTCGCGGCCCGTCTGATGGGCAAGCCCGCTCATGGCCTGGCCGATGGGATCGTACGAGCCCCAGTCGCGGTGCGGCCCCTGCTGGCCGAAGCCCGACACCCGGCAGACGATCAACGTGGGGTTGAGACGTCGCAGCACCTCGGCGGTGTAGCCCATGTCCTCGAGCACGCCGGGACGAAAATTCTCCAGCAGCACGTCGGAGCAGCGAAGGAGGTCATCGAGCGCCGCCTTGCCCTCGTCGCTGCGAAGGTCCAGCGTCACGCTCTTCTTGTCGCGATTGTGCGCCGCGAACTGCACGCCGACTCCGTGGACGAAGGGACCGGAATGGCGCAACGGCGCGCCGACCAGGGGCTCGACTTTGATGACCTCGGCGCCGAAGTCGCGAAGCAAGAGGCCGCCCCTGGGCAGGGCCTGGTACTGGGCCAGTTCGACAACACGCACGTCGTCCAGGAACGTCTGGGCCATGGGTTACCGTCCTCGGCAAAGATAGCTGGAGACACTATAGCCGAGATGGCCGAGCCGCCGCAGTCGAGGAGAAGGGCGCTAGGCCGTCTGGTCCACTTGTGGCTTCTCAGGCGTCGTGTACCGCATGTCGATGTCCAGCGATTATGTCCGCCTAAGTGGTCAGGGAAAATGTCCATCTAGGCCGCTGTCATACCATCGGACTGTGATACGCGGGACCTGCCCCTGGTGCGCATCATGGGCGGGCTCTTGGCTTCGGCGTACTTGCGGACCGTGTTCCTGTGGATGCCCAACTCCCTGGCGATTGCCCGAATGGAGAGGCCCCGAAGCTTAGCCTGCTGCACGGCCTTCCACCGGACCCTCTGTCGCGGCGTGGGTTTCCTGCGTGGCGATGCCGGAGGCTTGCAAACTCTGCCGCCGCCGTTCAATGTGGCGCTGTCGGCCTCGATGGCGTCGAGGGATGCCAAGCTCTCCTTGGAGTGGCTGCCCACGCCGTTGACCCTACGCTCAAGGCCGGGGCCATATCGGAGAGGACCATTGGAGGCACGGAGAACTCCAGGGCGCGGCGGCGCCTCCTGTGTGGGGATCGTGCGTCCCCGGTACTGCACGAGGAGCTGACCGTCCAGGCCCTCATGGACCTCCAGCTGCGCTCCGGCGTAGCTAGGCCGCTCCTTACCAGGCAGCAGCTGCAAGGTACGCCAGTTGTACTTGACGGTGTTGTCCCTGGCCACCTTGCGGCGGTGCTTGAAGCAGAGTATCTGGTCCAGGGACACCGATGACTCCATAGAGCGGTAAGCAACGCTTGAGTGCTCTGCCGGAACCCCGAACTTCTCGTTGAAGCGCGGCAGGAAGCGGTGCAGGACTTCATTGGCCTCGTCGATGGTGGTGACGCCCGCCAAGCGCAGCTCGGTCACCAGCCGGTCCTGGAATGTCCCCGCCGTCCGCTCGACCCGGCCCTTCGCCTGCGGTGACCTGGCGAATATCTGGCGTATCCCCAGCTCCTCCATGGCGCGGGCGAACTGGGTTGGCCCGGCCGGCTTCTGGCGAGGCTCTCCAGTATGCTTGAAGACCGCGTGTCGGTCGCTGTAGACGGCCAGCGGTATCCCGCATTGCCGGATCAACCCCTCCATGAGAAGGAAGTAGCCGCGGGTGTCCTCCTCCTGGCTGAACAGAGCGTCAGGCACAGTGCCGGTGGCGTCGTCCACGGCCAACAGCAGGACGAACCGGGGTCCTTGTTCCCCCAGCCACCGATGGTGGCTCCCATCTATCTGCAGCAGCATCCCTTCTTGGGCCATGCGTTTGCGCCGGACATACCGGCACCTGATCTGCCAGAACGCTGTTGAGCACCTGAAGTCTCGTCTGCTCCTTCTGCGTCAATGTCACTCCTTCCATGGGATGACATTTTCGCTGACCAGTTAGCTACTGACATAATCGTAGAACAACGACAGGCCCGGTCCAGCCCGAAGAGCGCGAACCGGTGTTCGACGAGCCGTGGGAAGGCCGGATGTTCGGGATGATGCTGGCGTTGGGACGCCACAACGTCCTCGATCAACCCGGCGGCCTCCGGGGCGCCATCGAGGGGATGCCCCCGGCCACCTACATGGCCTCGAGCTATTTCGAGCGCTGGCTGTTCGTTGCCGAGGAGGGGCTGGCGACCAAGGGGCTGGTGACTCGCGAAGAGCTCGACACCCGGACGCGCTCGCTCGAAGACGACCCCGATCAGGCCCCTCCCCGTCGAGAGGAGCCTTCGGCTGCCAAACGGCTGATGCGCGCGGTCTACACTCGAGGCCCATCGCAGCGCGAGGCCGAGGTCACGCCCCGGTTTCAGGTCGGGGACGCGGTCGCCGTTCACAACATCCAACCCCTTGGGCACACCCGGCTTCCGCGTTACGTTCGCGGGAAGCGCGGGGTCGTGGCCCGGTTTCACGGAATCCACGATTTTCACGACGCTCCAGCAGAAGAGACACGGCCGGGGCTCCAGCCCGTGTATAACGTCCGATTCGAGGCCTCGGAGCTCTGGGGCGAGTCAGCCGAGGCCGGCCAGAGTCTCCACATCGACCTGTGGGAGAGCTACCTGAGCCGTCCTGAGGGAGAAGCATGAGCAACGACCACGACGACGGGCATCACGGTAAGCCGGAACCGTACCCTGCTCTGCGCGCCAGGGCCCTGGAATCCCTCCTCGTCGAGAAGGGGCTCATCTCGACCGACGCCGTCGACGCCCTTGTCCAGGCATACGAGCACGACATCGGCCCGCTGAACGGCGAGCTGGTTTTCGAGGCCCCGTGGGAGGGACGCGCGTTCGGTCTCGCGGTGACGCTGGTCGAGCAGGGGGTGTTCGATTGGCGCGATTTTCAGCATCATCTCGTCGCGCAGATCGGACACGTCGAGGAGGCGAGCGGCCCGCACGTCTACTACGAGCAGTGGCTGGCGGCCCTCGAGCGGGTCGCTCTCGACAACGGGCTGATTACCGCTCACGAGCTCGACGAGCGAACGGACCGTTGCGCCTCGACGGACTGAGCGACCCGATACCGGTAATTAAAAACGCCTCCCCCGGTCGGGGGAGGCGTTTCGTCGCTGCCTCAACGGTGGCGTCGAGGCCTAACCCTCTGCGGCCGCCTTCAGGTTCTGAAGCGTCTTCTTCATGCCGTTCGCGATGTCGACGCCGCGGGTTGCCTTATAGGCGTCGAGGCCGCCGAACATCTCCGCCGCTGCGCCCAGATCGACCTCTACCTCGTGGCTCACCTTCGTGCCCGAGCCCTCGGGAGAAAGGTTGAACCACCACTGGATCCGGCGCGTCGGCACGGGCGGCGATGGCATCCAGGAGATCGAGTTGGGTGGGTCGAAGCCGACGACGACAGACTTTGCCGGGAACTTCATCGTCTCGTCGCCCATCACGATAGCTTCCTGGGCTTCGATCATCGAGCCCAGAGAAATCGGCCCCTCGGTCAGCTTCGCCACCTCCACAAGCTCGCCGCTCCCGGCCAGCTCCTTATGCCCCTACATGTTGCTCACGATGTCCCAAACCGCCTGGGGGGACGCGTTGACCACGATCTGCTCAGTCACTTCAAAATCAGACACTGTTTTGTCGCCTCCTTGAACTGCAGCTATTTTTCAAGCATTCAAACGCCCTTGGCGATAATGCTCGGCGCTCTGGGGAAAGACGCTCCCGTAGCCTTCGGCCATCCGCTTGAGATTCTCGAGCGTCTTCTTCATACCGTCGCGAACGTAGCCGGCCCGGACCTGCTCGTAGTTGTCCCTCAACCCCTGGAGCATCTCGGTCTGGATGTCACCCCACTCGAGATCCACCTCGTGGGTCACTTTCGTGCCCTGGCCGTCGGGCGCCAGTCGGAACCACCATTGCATCCGCCGAACAGTCTCGGGGAGCGCGGGGTTCGTCACAAACGAAAAGCTCTTGGGACGGTCATAGGTGACAACGACGGATTCAGCGGTCAAGTCCATCGAATCTCCTCCGATGACCACTACCTCAGCGGCAGCTATCTTCGTGCCCAATCCGATGGCCCCCTGCGGGGTGATCGTGACCTTTTTTACCTCATCGCTTCCGGCGAGTTCAACGTGTCGAGACGGGTCGCTGACGATGTCGAAGATTTTCTCTGGCGATGCGTTGACCGTCGCCTCAGTGCTGTACGCGAAATCGAGCATGATGCCTCCTTGATTTGGTACACAGGGCAAATTAGCAGCGCCTGTGTCCTGTGTCAATAACCGACAAGCGCCGTGATGTCGGAAAGCCGCACGGCTTACTAGATGCCAACCAGACGCTCCAGGATTCCTACCGTTCTGCGGTACTGTCTACTGGCAATTCCACGCCGGACGTCTCCACTGAGGACAACCGCTGGAGGCTTTGGTAATTTCGGCCCTCTACAGGGCGGTCATCGAGACCAGTGAGCGCCCGGTGGAGAGAGCTCGTGCCGGCGGCCGGTCGATCAGACCGCTCGGTTGGCATGACAGGCGCCCCGGGACGACCCCCCCAGCGTCCTGGGGCGCCTCCCACTCCTCTCAGCTACGCGGCCCTAGCCAGTGTGCCTCCGCACGAACTCCAGCGTTGCCTTCGCGCACTGGTCGGGCCGCTCATGGTAGATCTTGTTCGACGGCCCTTCGATGATCACCTGCTCGCAGTTGGGGATCGTTTCGAGCATCATCGCCTGCTCATCCAGGTTCGTCGCTGGGCTCGTGGTCGGAGACAGCAGGAGGGTCGGTACCGGGACGTTGGACAGCATCGAGGTGATGTTGAAGTCGGTCCGGCTAACCAGCCGGATCAGCGATGCGATGACGTGGGCCGGCAACATGCACAGCATCTCGGTCATGAGGAACTCCCGGAGGCTGTCGTCGATGCTTCTGTCGGCGGGATGGTCGCGGATGTAACCACTGTAGGCCCAGGCCCAGGTACCCATGCCGGTGACCGCGGCGGCGCCGTCCGGATAGCCCTCCCGGGCGAAGCTATTCTGCATGTACTCGTTGATTCGCAGGGGAGTGCTGCAGAGCACCAGGCTCTTGACCCGCTCCGGGTGCGCGATGGCGAAAGCGACTCCGAGCACACCTCCGAATGAGGTGCCCACGTAATGGATACGCTCGAGCCCGAGCGCGTCGAGTGTGCCGACGATGTCGGAGATCAGGTCTTCCAGGTTGTACTGATAGCCGACCGGCGGTTTCTGGGAATAGCCGTTCCCGCGCCGGTCCATGCGGATAACGCGGAACTCTCGAGCGAGTGTGGGCACCCAGGGCTTGAACAGCATGTGGTTCCCGAACACAAAGTGCTGCATGATGATCGTCTCGCGGGGCTTCCAGCGGTCCGAGAAGTCGTCGTCCGCGTAGAACAACTCGTAGCCGTTGACGTTGACCGTGGGCATGGCTCGCCTCCTCGCGCCGGTTGGCGTGGTAGTAGGTGGAGCGCCTAGCTAAACACGAAAGCGGAGCGACCGCAATCCCGCCGTGGACGTCGTCGACTCGTGCCCATAGGTGGCGGAGCGAGTGGGATTCGAACCCACGAGGCGCGGTAACTCCTGGCGGTTTTCAGGTTAGGCGCCCTGAATTCGCTCGCGTTGTCCCCGCTCGTTGGCGATGGACTGTAGCCCGCTTCTGCCAAGGTGTGGTCCTGCAGGTCTTTCAACGAGCTCGGCTTTGACGTCGAGGCCATCAAGGACTCAAGTGTCCCACCGCGGTCGCCATTGCCCACACCACTGAGGATGAGCTTCGCCAGGCGCTCCTGGAGGTAAACTCCGACGACGTGGATGCCCTGGTCCAGGTCGGAACCAATTTGAGCATGGTACGCTTGGCCGACGAAGCCGAGCGGTGGCCGGAAAGCCCGTCAGCGCGATCAACGCCGCCACCTGGTGGATGGCCTTGCGCGACAACGGCGACAACGCTATGGACGAGAGGCTCTACGGCTTTGGCCGGCTCCTCCGGGAGTTCTGATCCGGGTGGCTGCGGCCTGCGAAAACAACCTCAAATGAGTGGAGGGGTCATGCTGAACGGAGTTCATTACGAGAATCTCAATCCTCTATCGTTCTTGCAGCGGAGCGCCCTGGCTTACCCAGACAAGACGGCGATCGTCTACAACGAGCAGAGTTTCACCTATACACAGTTCCATGAGCGGGTCAAACGACTGGCGGGCGCACTTCGCCAGGCCGGAATCGGCAAGGGCGACCGTGTCGCATTCTTCGTGCCGAACATACCCGCCATGCTGGAAGGCCACTTCGGTCCGCTGTACCTGGGCGCCGTGCTCGTCGCGATTAACACACGTCTGTCTCCTCGCGAGGTCGGCTATATCATGGACCACTGCGGGGCCAAGGCCCTCGTCTTCGATTCCGAGCTGGCGCCAGTGGTGCGAGAGGCCCGCGGCCACGCCCCCGGCGTGACGACGTTCGTGCAAGTCGTCGACACCGACCCGAAGGCGGACGACATCGAAGGCCCCGAATACGAAGAATTCCTCGCAGGTGCGCAAGCGGTTGACGCGGCGACGCCGCTCGATTCCGAGCTCGACACGATCGCTATCAACTACACCTCGGGGACGACGGGGTTCCCCAAGGGCGTCGAATTCAACGCGCGTGGCGCATATCTCAACGCCCTTGGAGAGGTCTTGGAGACGGGGGTCGACCGGAACAGCGCCTATCTCTGGACCCTGCCCATGTTCCACTGCAACGGATGGTGTCACACCTGGGGAGTCACCGCCATGGGAGCGAGGCACGTCTGTCTGAGAAAGGTCGACCCTGCCGAAGTGTTCCGCCTGATCAAAGCCGAGCGTGTGACCAACATGTGCTGCGCTCCGACCGTGCTCACTACCCTTTACTCGTCGGAAGCCGCCAAGGGCCAGCGGCTGGATGGGCTGACAATCTTGACGGCCGGAGCGCCGCCCTCGCCGCAGCACATCAAAACCATGGAGGACATGGGCGCCTCGCTGCACCACGCCTACGGCCTGACTGAGACCTACGGGCCGCATACCATCTGTGCGATTCAGCCAGGCTGGGACGAGCTGCCGCTGGACGAGCGCGCCCGCCTCAAGGCCCGACAGGGGGTGTCCTTCACGACGGCCGAGCCCGGCATGCGTGTCGTCAACGCGAAGATGGAGGACATCCCGAAGGATGGCGAGACGATGGGCGAGGTTGTCATGCGGGGCAACAACGTCATGACCGGTTACTACAACGATGCCGCGGCCACCGCCAAGGCCTTCGACGGCGGCTGGTTCCATTCTGGCGACCTGGCGGTCTGGCACGCTGACGGCTTCATTGAGCTCAAGGACCGCTCGAAAGACATCATCATCTCGGGCGGCGAGAACATCTCGACGCAGGAGATCGAAAAGGTGATCATGGAGCACGCAGGCGTTCTCGAGGTTTGCGTCGTGGGTGTCCCAGATGAGCGTTGGGGCGAAGTGCCCAAGGCCTTCGTGACCAAGCGGCCCGATGACAACGTTACCGGTGACGAGATCATAGCGTTCTGCCGCGACCGCATTGCCCGCTTCAAAGCGCCAAAGTACGTCGAGTTCGGCGAGCTGCCCAAGACAGCGACCGGCAAGATCCAGAAGTTCGTGCTCCGCGAGAAGGAGTGGGCGGGGCAGGAGAAGCGGATCAACTAGGCCCAGTGAAAGACACCGTGCGCTCTACAACCAAGCTTCGCCAGCTGCTGAGCGAACCGGGGATCATCGTGGCCCCGGCGCATACGACTGTTTGACGGTGAGCCTCATCGAGCAGGCCGGCTTCCCAGCTTGTTATATGACGGGGGCCGGAACCTCGGTGGCCCAGCTCGGCTACCCCGATCTCGGGCTCGCCACTATGAGCGAGATGGTACGAGCCGCCTCACTGATGGCCAACGCCGTGACGGTGCCCCTGATGTGGTCAGCAAACCGCAGAAGGCCGCCCGGTGACCCCACAACCCGGTGGCCTTCGTGTGTGCGATCTAAAACTGTCGAAGTGGCGGAGCGAGTGGGATTCGAACCCACGAGGCGCGGTAACGCCTGGCGGTTTTCAAGACCGCTGCTTTCGTCCGCTCAGCCATCGCTCCACTTCTGTTGAATGGCCTCTCGTCAGGCCCGGAAATCGCAAATTGCAAACATTTTGCAAACGCGAGGTGATTTATCCGCTCGGGCTATGCTCCGTGACCTTGGGTTTCAGTCCCTCCTCGAACCGCTGCGCAGCATCTTCCTGAAGTCCTGGTGTGACGTGGGAATACGTGTCGAGCGTCGTGGTGATCGTGGAGTGCCCGAGCCGCTCCTGCACCACCTTCGGGTGCACCTTCGAGCGTAACATAAGCGACGCGTGGCTATGCCGGAGATCGTGGAACCGGACCCGCGGGAGCCCAGCCTTTCGAACCAGGGCGCCGAACGCATGGCTCACCGTGTCGGGAAGCAGCGGTCTTCCGTCCCATTGGGCAAACACGAGCGAATCGTCCGTTAGGAGCCGCCCCAGGAGGTCGTACTGGCTCGCTCGATGCTCGCGAAGCGCCAGAACCGCCGTCGGGCTGAGCGTCACGACACGCCGGCTGTGGTCGGTCTTGGGCGGCAGGAACGCGCCCTTACCGCCCGGGAGCACGTGGTAGGCCTCCACGACGGACAGCATGGCCATGTCGAGGTCGACGGACCGCCAGCGAAGCCCCAGGAGCTCGGAGCGCCGGAGCCCCGTGTAGACCGCCAGGTGGATCAGCGCATAGTACGGCGTGACAAGCGCCGCCTCGAGCAGCCAATGGATACCGTCGCCGTCGAGGATGCGAGGCTCGTGCCGCTGGGCCCGCGGCGGCGTCGTCCCCTGCGCAGCGTTCCGCGAGACCAGGCCCCACTTGATCGCGTGGGAGAGCGCTTCACTGATCAGCCGGTGGTGGTGCAGGACCGTGACCGCTGCGAGCCCACCCCGGCCGTCCTTGCGGCCTTCGCGCAGGGCCTTCGCGTAATACTGCTGAAGATGGGCGGGCCTGAGCTTCGCCAACTGGATCCCGCCGAGCGCCGGCCTCACGTGGCTCACCACGATCTTCCGGTACTCCTCGATGGTCCTGGGCCGCAGGTTCGCCTCAGCGTAGTCCTGGAGCCAGCGATCGAGGAACTCGCCGAGGGTCGTCTTGTCGGGCGCCGTGTCCTCGCCGGCCTGGAGCTCCGCCAGGGCCTTGACCTTCGCGTCCTCAGCTTCGCGGCGCGTGCCGAAGCCCGAGAGCCACCGCTGGCGACGTCGACCGGTGCCGGGGTCTCGATCGAGCTCCAGCACCACCACCCATTTGCGCCCGCGGCGCCGAATATGGCCTCTCATCTTTGCCTTTGTACGCTAACGTGCCCCGCACTCACAAGGTCCAGAAGTCCTATTGCTACCCAGCGAACTTCAGCTCATCAAGCGCATTCCGGCATGATCGCTCGCTGAAGCTGCTCTTACTCCTGCCGCAAATGTGTTCAACAATCGAGTCAGGCTCTATGAAATGGAATCGCCTCAGACTCTTGCTGTGGACATGCTCTGTCAAGACCTCAACGGTCGGAACATCACTGTCGGAGAGGATTCGAACATCTTCCCGTTCGACAATCGAAGTATCGCTTTCAGTCCAGAAGAAGACGAAATCGACGAGTTCCTGCTCTGGTCTTTTCCCGGGAGTAGCGTCGGTGAATTCCTTAAGGATTAAAGTTCGACCTCGGACAACAGTCGAAAAGAATGAGCCCGCACGCTCTCTAGCAATCTCTTCGCCAGCCGCGAACAGAAGTCTGGTCCCCTCACGCGTGATGACGACTTCCTCCAGCAACTGGTCTGTGTAGTCCTCCCAGTCATAACTGTTGAGAGAAATCGAGAATCTGCCAGCGGGGTCCTCGAATCCGACCTCGCCACCGCCGCACGCCACGAGTAGCACCGCCAGCCCTATCGCCCCAAGCAGCACCGCACTCTTGGCCCTTGCCCAACGCTTCGTCCTCCTCATCCTCCGCGAACGTCCATGGCCCGGAGCAGCACGTCGGGCGGGGCCTCGGTGCCGCATACTGCGCACTTCCATGGCCTTGGGATTGGTGTTGATGGCGCTGCACTCGCGTTGAGGGCGCCGCACTCACAAGTCCATAGCATTAGCGGAAGCTCTCCTCGTTCATCTCGCTCTTCTCTCTTCCCTTCGCAACTCACCCATCCCCCGTGGTCACCCCCCTTAAGGGGGGGTGTGACACCAACTGGGTTATGGGAAACTCAACCTGGGTTAACCCACTGGGTTACAGGTTTGAGCCCTCCTTGACTTTCAAAGCCCATCTCCCGTCTTCAAGCCTGATGAGTTCCCCCCTTCGTTGCCCGTCGTTCACCTTGTTTCGCACCGTCTGGAGCTTCGCCTCGGTCTCCTCGGCGAGGGCCTCGAGGCTCAGAGGGCCGTGCTTGAGGGCGTACCGGATGCGTTGGGAGACCGAGAGGTTCTGCGCCAGCTCCTCGTGGTAGGAACGTCAGGTGAGCTCATGGTTGTTGGCCGGGAAACTAGGGGACGCTGTTACCGAAGCCGAGGATGTGTGCTTGCCCTTTCGCATCACAGCATTACCGTTCCGGTAAATCCGACAGAGATTTCCGTGAGGTTCAGCGCCTGATCCTTCGAGCGAAACGTCCTCAATCACCTCCTCATTTCCCTCCCCAATTCCCTCAATGTGTTGCCGACGGTGGGGCTAACCCCCCTTAAGGGGGTGTTAGACGCCCCCACACCGAACGTCCATAAGAAAACTAAACACATAGCAAACAACACGTTTTGAACCTGTCGGAGAGGAGACATGCTTATCTGGAAGCACGTTTTAAGCACATCGATGTGTTTGGGGTAAACACGTCCTAAACAACACATCATTCCCCGAGGTCCTCCTCCAGGTACCGAGTCCCGTAGTAAACCTCTCGTCCCTCGCGCTTTGTCACAACGAACCTCTGGTTGTTGCTCGACAATTCTCGGGAGACGTTTGTACTCCAGAAGCTCATGATTTGCGCCATCTCCCACTAGCGTTTAGTAAGCACTAGCCACTACGATGTCGTTTCCTGGATTGCTTAGAACCTGGGGTGAGTCGTGGAGAAACGAATCGTCGTGGTTCTCGAAGATGTACCGGATGATGTTGCCCTCCCCGACGAGATTAGGCTGACTGATTGGCGGGCTCGAGGAATCCTTCGAGGACTGCTCGCAATACTGCTCGCCGATCTTCGGGAAGCTCCCGATACCGATTAACCAGCGCCGCCTCCTCCGTATCCAGCGGAGTGAGCCCTTTCCCTTCGAGCTCCTCTTCACTGACCCACCCCTGGAGCATAAATAAGTAAGTCGCTGGCACGTCCAATGCAGCGGCTAGCTTCATCAATGTCTCTGGATCGGCCCGATTGCGGTCGACCACAATCCCCACCACGTTCTCGCTGAGCCCTGCGGCCAACGATAACTGGCGGGGACTTTTGTGTCGTCGCCCTTCCCCAACCTGACTCATCAGGTATTCCGCAATCTTCGGTTCGGCCATACGGCAGATTCTACAGCCACCCCACATGATTTTGTGTACTTTGCCACGAAATGCTTGACAACCCCCATCTTCTTGCGTACTATCATCCGCATAACGGGGAGAATTCTCGCTAACGTGGGGGTGGCATGACGACCAAGAACATAGAGCCTGCGCAGCTTCCGATCTTCCAGGAGTACAGCCTGGATGATCTCGCGGATCGCACCGAGTACTCGCATTCCCACCTTCTTGCCATGCGTGAGGGGCGAACCCCCATCAGTCCAGTATTCATGAAGAAATCGAGTCGCCGTTTACGTCGCAATGGCATCGCGTTGTTTGGCGCCCTGTTCGGCGACAACGGCAAGGAGTAGCGCACGCAGCGAACGAGCCGGGGTGTGGTGAGACGCTCCCCGGCCAGGAAGGAGGCGATATGCGGACCGCAATTCATCCGTTGATGGACGAGTTGAACGATGCCCAAGCAGCCCAGCAGTTCGCCGTCACGAAGTTCGAGCGAGGCATCGCCGACGTTAGGCGAGCGAACGCCAAGCTCAGCAACGTCGTCGGGCAGCTTGAAGCTGCCGCCCGACAAGCCGGCCAGCGCGACAAGCGGACAGCGTAGGCGAAAGGAGCGCGGCGTGACCACTGCTGCACCCGAGCGCGAGAAGTGGACCCTGACGGTTCCACAGGTGTCGGAACGCCTGGGGATCAGCAAGCAGACGATCTACGACGCGATCAAGGCTGGGACGGTGCCCGTCATTCGCGGCTTTGGGCGCCGGCTCCTCATCCCTACGGCGTGGCTCGAGGAGAAGTGCGGGAGAAGGGCTGAGCTCGAGGACGAAAGCGACGAGCTCGTGCCAGCGCCGGAAGGAGGCCGCCATTGACCACCCAAGCGCCATCGAAGCCAAAGCTGATCCTGGCGTACGTCGAGAGCTCTTAGGAAAAGTGAGCCCCCGGCGGCAGGAAAACGCCCGGGGGCTCGGAGGAAAGGAGGTGCCCGAGTGGCACCAATCACAAGGATAGCAGATCGGGAGATGCAGGTCTACCGCCCAACTGGTGGCGTGTACGCGGTCCACGAGCGGGGACAGCGCCCCGTGGAGGGCGTCATGGTCTACGAGGACAAGCGCGGTGTGTGGGTCTCCGAGCGGTGCGGGCAATGGAACCGCATGACGCTGGGTTCTGGCTGTCAGCACGTGCAGCTGGCCCAGCGAGCGAAGGCAGGTCTCCTGTGACAACGACGACCCTCAACGAGCTCAAGCAGCGGGGCCGCGCCATGGCGGCCTTGAAGCGCCACAACCTTGGGAGCTTCCAGCACCTCTCCAAGGCGCCACTAGAGGGACGGCGGGACGTCTACCGCGTGCGGTGTCGGCGCCGCAGCTGCTACGCCTCGGTCATCATCCTGGGCTCCCTCCAGGACCAGCTCCCCGACGTTGGCGGAACCGCGACGACGCACGCCTGCCCGCTCCGCAATCCGCTGCCCCCGCGGATGGGCAAACGAAAGGAGACCCTATGACAACCCCCACCGTCATCACGAAGAGCGTTGAGCACGAGGTGCCAGATGGTCAGAGCTTCACCGAGGTCACGACCGAGGCCATCAGCAGCGTTGAGGTCGGTGAGGACGCGAAGGGCACGATCTACGTCAAGTCGTCGAAGGCATACCACGCCGACCCTGCCGAGGCCGCAATAGCTTCTGTCGCAGCATTCGTTAAGGCCGACGAAGCCATACGAGCGATCCAAGCGGAGCGACGGCAGCGAGCCTTGGATGAAGCGCAGCAAGACCTCGCGGAAAAGCTCGAACGATCTACGGAGACGGCCACGCAGGCCCGGGAGCCCGCCCATGCCTAACGCGTCCCCACCAACGACGTTCGACGCTGACCGCTACAACGACTACCAGGAGCAGCGGAGGCTCCGCGCCTCGCTCGAAACAAAGGCCAAGAGCCATCGGTGTGCTCGATGCAAAGGGCGGCTCAACGTGGCGTTCATCGAAGGCGAGGACCGCCTACGGTGCGCGTGTTTCCCGGATGATCTTCCAGCCCCCGTGAAGTGGGGCGCAAAACAACAGGACGACGAGAGGAGAGGAAGAATGGTCGAATCAGCACTAGCGAACCGTGACCCGGCCGTACGCGACATGACGATCGCGCAGGTCAAGGAGCTCATTAACCCGAAGGCGACACCCACCCAAGCGCAGGCCTTCGTGCTCTTTTGCCAGAGCGCGGACCTCAATCCCTGGTTGAAAGAAGTCCATCTCGTCTTCTACGGCGACCAGCCGGCGATCGTCGTCGGCATCGATGGCGTTATCAAGAAGGCCGCGGAGAGTCCCGAGTACAAGTATTTCGACTCGGGCGTCATCTGTCAGGCCGGCGAGCAAGCCCACTTCAGATCCGGGTCATTCATGCTCCCCGGAGACAAGCTGATCGGCGCCTGGTGCAACGTCCACATCAAGGGCAAGGCCGCGCCAATGGAAATCCGCATCAACCTCGAGGAGTGGAGCAAGGGGCAAGCCAACTGGAAGTCCATGCCCGCTCACATGATCGAGAAGAGTGCAATCAAGCTCGGCCTTCGCCGCGCCTTCCCGAACGTCGACAGGATGCTGAGGGAAGAGAGCGAGCTCGAGGTCTTGACCGAGGACCAGGTGTTGCCGGAAGAGGGCGCCGAGGTCGAGGGCGAGTACACCGAGGTTGTCGACGGCGCCACCGGAGAGCTCACCCCGCTCGATACCCCGACCCTTCGATCTGAACTGAAGAAGCTCGGCATCAGGGACTTCAACGAACTAGCGCTGAAGCTGAAACTCCCGGTCGCCAAGGTCAAGGCCATGGACCCGGTAGCCCTACTGAAGCTCGCCACCAA
Source organism: Dehalococcoidia bacterium (assembly GCA_965248515.1). Classification (GTDB taxonomy): domain Bacteria; phylum Chloroflexota; class Dehalococcoidia; order SHYB01; family SHYB01; genus CBDFJU01. The sequence goes on from CBDFJU010000002.1 coordinate 121,166, forward strand.
CACTATAAAAGGACAGCCAGAGACAGAGGGAAGCGCCGTCACCAGCGAGGCTATGCCACCGAAGGCTGACGACGGCGTAGACCAGATGTTTCCCGTCGAGAAGCCGGCTTCCGAGATCGACCCACCGGCCGAGGGCGAACCAACGCCGGCGCAAGTCAATCTCGTCCACTACCTCGAAGGGACGTGGGGCATCGGAGAGGCCGACGTGCTGAAGATACTCGAGGCCGAGTCCGCCGCGCAGATCGAGGACCTCGACAAGGCGAAGGCCAAGGTTAAGGCCCACATGGAAGGCCCACTAGCAGGGGAAGACCTCCCCTTTTAACGACACCCACTCACCGTGGGCTTCCCGGATCGATTGGCCGGGAGCGAGCAGCGGCATTGGGGCTGGGGTCATCGCGTCAGGTGGTGGCCCCGGCCCGCCACAAGGGAGGACTCATGGAGATCAGTTTCCAAAAGCAGTACGCGCTCTGGGCTGCTGCGGCCGATGATGACGACCCCAGGGTGGTACTTCAACACGTCTGCATTGAGCCCAGCGGGGTCATGGTCGCGGCCAACGGCTTCTGCTGCGCTGTCGTCCCCTGCGAGATCATGCTCGAGGACGGGGAGAAGCCCAGGCGGGTTCTGGTCAGCGCAAAGGCCGTCAAGCTGGCGGTCCAGAACGCCCCGAAGAAAGGCCTCCACGCCTCGATCACGGTCGACCAAGACGAGGCGACGGTCAACTGCAAGGGCTACCGGGCGTTGACGACCCTCTGGACCGACTCGGAGTTCCCTGACTGGAAGGGGCTGTTCCCAGAGGCCTCACAGATCAGCCTCGATCACCAGACGTTGAGCGTGGACCTCATGTCCCGTTTGGCGAAGGCCCTCGGCACTGAGGCCCTCGACTATGTATTCACTGGCGCTGAGGGCCCGGTTCTTGTGCTGCCGCTGGCGAGCGAAGGAATAGGCACGATCATGCCGATGCGCCACGTCGGCGACACCACGCCCCAGGAAACCGCGAACAAGCGCCTCGAACGTTTCGCCCGCTAGCTTCCACAAGGACGACAACCGATGGAGTTCAGCCTCATTGAGTGGGTGCGCGAGCTGGCAGACGTCCAGATAGGGGTACACGCAAAGATGGTGGCGGTAATGCTCGGACGACATGCGAACGAAAAAGGGGAGTGCTTCCCCGGCTTTCTGACGCTTTGTCGCGAGACCGGTGTGTCGAAGCGTGAGATGACCCGCTCCATCCGCGAGCTCGAGGCGTCCGGAATCGTCATCGTGCGCGGCGGCCACGGGGCCAAGTATTGCTACGAACTGGTGCCACACAGGCGTCGGTTGAAGACCAAACCGGTGCCACACAGGCATCAGACCGGTGCCACACAGGCGTCGGTTGAAGACCAAACCGGTGCCACACAGGCATCAGACCGGTGCCACACAGGCACCGGAACCGGTGCCACACAGGCACCCGAAGTAGCCCAGGGAAGTAGCCCAAGAAGTAGGGAGAGAGCAGCAGCTCCTCCGCGGGCGCGTGCGCACGAGAGTTCGCCGTTCTTCGCGAGGTTCTGCGCGCTGTGGGAGTCCGAGTTTGGGCAGACGCTGTCGCCGAACATCGTGGACGAAGCCGACGAGTTTGAGCGGAAGACCGGCGGCAACGTCGAGTGGATCGAGTACGGCTTCAAGGAATGTGTGGACAACAACGTGCGGAAGTTGAGTTATCTGCGTCGGGTCATCGACGGCGTGGTCGCCAACGGAGGGATCAATGGACCAGGACCAACCCAAGGGGTTCGAGCCGCTGAGCGAGGCGCTCCCAAGCACTCCTTCGCCAGTATCCGAGCGAAGCAGGACGCCGCAGACGCCCAACCTGACCAGGAGGGAGCGGGTGGCAGCGTATCTTCGTGACCCCGAGGCCCACCACTCCGCGGAACTGGCCCGCTTCGATGCCGAGGCCAACCGTCACGGCGTCATGGTTCCGAGCCTCGTGAAGGAGACGTACACCGAGGCCGAATGCCCCGACTGCCGGGACCTGGGGTACGTCAGGATCAAAGGCGTCCAAGAGCCGTGCCATTGCAACGGCACCTATCTCGCTGATGCGTTCGCCCACAGCGTCGGGGGGCGCAGGGGAGTAACGCAGACCTTCGAGGCCTTCGACGTCAAGCGGAACCCACGTATGACCCCCGCCCTCGAGGCTACCAAGGCCTTCGCCGCAATGGACGGCCCGCCCTGGCTTGTTATCGCCGGCGGGAGGGGTATCGGGAAGACCCACCTTGCGATCGCTTCGACCCGTGCCTTCGCAGCCCGTGGGAAGAGGATCATCTATCGCCTCGTCCCGACCCTCTTCGACCAGATGCGGGACGCGATGGACGACCCGAACGATTCCCCCGCCGCCATCACCCGCCAACTTCAGGAGATAGACCTGCTCGTGCTGGACGACTACGGGATGGAGAAGGAGACGCCGTGGACTCAAGAACGCCTCGATACGGTCCTTGTTCACCGGGCCACCTTCGAGCTTCCGACTGTTATCACCACGAACATCGGCGGCATCAACAGCGACCGCATCGAGAGCCGGATGAGCGACCGAAGCCTCTGCCGCATCGAGGAGTGCCCCCAGGCCGAGGACATGCGGCCGTCGCTAAGGGCGGTGTCGTGATGCCCTGGACCTGCCGTTGTGGCGCCCGCAACACCGACCCGAAGGCCCTGGAGTGCGCGGCGTCCGAGTGCCGTGAGCCCGCGCCCGTCGACGTGGTGATGCGCGCCAGCGGGGCGCAGGAGCTCCCGTTCGCGGAGGATGAGGAGGACGCGGCGTGAGGAAGGGTCCCGAGTACGACTTCCAGGTGCAGCTCTGCGCCGATGCGCGGAAGCTGGGCTGGTTCCCCGTCTACCACTTCGAGACGCGGGGCTCGGTGCCTGGCTGGCCCGACCTGACGCTGATGCGGACAGGACGCATCATCTTCGCCGAGCTCAAGGTGAAGGGCGGCAAGCTGAGCCCTCACCAGCAGGACATGCTTCAGCGCCTACGGGACACCGGGTCCGAGGTGTTTGTTTGGGAGCCTGACGACATGGACGAGATCGCCGAGGTGCTCCGGTGATTCCAACGGAGTACAACCCGGGCAGAACCCGGACACGGAGGGAAGGCGCTGTGAGGCTCCTGGACCTGTACCCAGTGCTCCCGTGTGTCCGACAAAGCCGCCATGGCGATGAAGACTTTCCACTTTACCTGTCTCACGCCCGCCACCGTCGCTCTAGAGCCCGCCAAGTACACGCAGCGCATGTGGAGTGCCGATCAAGCCGTGGTGTGGCTCTGGAAGGCTTTAGAAGCCCGCTGTGGCTCCTCCAAGTACGCTAAACGTAGTTGGGCGCCAACCCGGTCGTGGTGTGGCTGTGGCAGGCCCTAGAGGCCCACGGGGAGCCTTTGGCGGCGCTCGACAGACCCACATTCAACGAGATGGTCTGCCTTGGAGGTAAGCGATGGACGCGGCAGTCGAGGCCAAGATGGAGTACAACCGAGGACGCCCTTATAGGCATGGAGGGAAGGCGCTGTGATTAAAGTCCGATACAGTGCGGAACCTTCGGAGGACGAGATTTACGAGGTTGTCGCCACCAATGCATGTGTCCATTTGAGGGTCTTGAGCGACGGGGAGGAATGAGTGATGGCAGTCTGGACGTTTGACCAACCCGTAAGGCCAAGAGGCGAGAAGAAGGCGAAGAGCCGGTGTATTTTAATCCTTATTCCCGACAAGGGATATGGGCAGATACATCTAGCCTGCTTTGGCAATAAGGGCCATTACTACCAGAATGGGAGTTGCGTCCACATAGAAGGGGTCGTCGAGAAAATGATCTCCGACTGGTACAGACAGCGCTCTTGGGTCCTGCCCTTCGGTGATAGCAGCAAGGAACAGATTAGGTCCTATGACCTCCGAGATTGAACGCGCCGTCCGCACCTCCGGCCCCGACGCCGTGCTCGCCATCGTGCCAGTAACCCTGTCGGCGGCGCGGATTTGGGTCGACCGGGTGCATCGTCACCATCGGGCACCGCAAGGCGGCCTGTGGCAGCATGAGCCGCTATGGTATGCAGTCCGAAACAAAACAACGGCTCATTGGATTGGTGGAAGAAGTGAAACCACCATCTGGGACATCAATTACGACGCTGTAGTGCTTGGGAACCATGCAGCCCAAAAGCCCGTCGAGTGCATGGAGCGGCCTATCCGCAACCACGAAGGCGACGTCTATGATCCCTTCGTCGGCTCAGGCACCACCATCATCGCCGCCGAGCGCCAGAACCGCACCTGCTACGCCATGGAGATAGACCCTGGCTACGTGGACGCCGCCGTGAAGCGCTGGGAGGCATACACGGGGGAGAAGGGGGTGAGAGATGGCAGCTAAGCCCTACAAGTTCACCGCTCCAAGAAGGGCGCTTGTCCTCAAGGCCATAGCGGAGGGTAAGACACGTACGGCTGCTATGGAGGCGGTTGGGCTCCACCGTTCGGCGCTCAGTCATACCATGAAGACCGACTTGGAGTTCGCCGCTCTGGTAGAAGCGGCGGAGATGCCTGTCCACGAGGCTGTTGAGTCGGCCCTTCTCAAGAGTGCCCTGGGCGGCAACGTAACCGCCCAGATATTCTACCTGTGTAACCGGCAGCCTGAGCGTTGGACTCACGTGAACCAGGTGCGTGTGGACACCAAGATCGACGTCCATGTGGGAGCAGAGCAGGCGCTGCAGGCGAAGATCATGAGCATGGCGCAGCTAGAGGAGCCAGAGGACGTTAGGTAAAGGATGATTCTTGAAGACCTGCGTCCATCCGACACACCGGCCTATATGAACGACGCTTGGCTTGGTTGTCTGCAATGGGCGCTCAGCGAGCCGGAGATCGTGGCTCAGTTCCGAGAAGAGACTGGTAACAGATGGTCGCCTGGGCGCACTGTGTTGGATCGAATGATAGACGATACGACGGGGGCTCCGCACCACTTCATCGTCGAGTTCGTGAAGTGGGCCAACGTCAATATTTGGGGGCCAGTGGACATGGCACAGCTGAACGTGCCAGAGGAGGAGGGGTGATAAAAATATATCTAGCGGCTAGATATTCCAGGATCGACGAAATCAATGGATATGCCAAGGAGTTGAGACAAGCCGGTTATCAAGTTGACGCTCGCTGGCTCCTTGGCAATCATCAGATACACGAGGGGGTTGATAAGGTCGAGGGTGCCACGATGAGCGTGCCGATGGAGGGTCAAACCTTCGCTCTTGATGATGCTGCCGACTTGCAGGATGCCGAAGTAGTCATCTCCTTCACGGAGACCCCACGTTCAGGGCACAGCCGCGGCGGGCGTCACGTGGAGTTCGGTATGGCCTTAGCGTGGGGCAAGCGACTTATAGTCATCGGGCCACGTGAGAATGTCTTCCACACAATGCCCGGAGTCCTACACTTCTGGGAATGGGGGCCAGATGTCGTGAGTGCGCTGAGCGAGCCGGAGGAGGAGTGATGGACCTTAAGGCACTACAGCGCGAGGCCCACTCCATCGCCCTGAGCAAGGGCTGGTGGGACGAGGAGCGCACCTTCGGTGACCTGATAGCGGATGTGCACCTGGGACTGAGCAAGGGGCTGGAAGCGTATCGGAGCGGCAATATAGACGGTCATGCCTTTGGCGTCGCGTCCGAGCTCGCCGACGTGGTGATCCGGGTGGCGGACATGGCGGAGCATTACCACTGGGCGTTGGATGCCGTACCCATTCCCGAACCGGAGGACTGGATGGAGTTCTCCCCAGCCAAGAGTTTTGGCGATTGGATAGGTTTATGTCACATCCACGCATCCGACGCTCTGATTGCTGCCTGGATGCCGCCAGAGAGGTTCACTTCCCCCCTTGTCTCCCTGAACCTAGTCGTCCGTACTGTGCAACGCATGGCCGCCCACTACGGCATCAACCTGGACGCGGCGATTGAGGCCAAGATGGAGTACAACCGCACGCGCCCGTACCGTCACGGAGGGAAGGCGCTGTGAAGAAGCTATTGTGCTCAGTATTCCATCGGAATTGGCGATATGGACCTGTCCCAGGATGGCCGTCGTCAAAGTACCAGGAGTGCGCAACCTGCGGGCGGACATGGGCGACAGGCACTCGTAGTTGGTGTTTTTTCAACAAGCGCGAAGGGAAGGCGCTGTGAGCGCGTTCGTCCAGCTCAGTCCCCGCCCAGCCTCGGTCCCCAGTGTGACCGACGTCGTGCGGACCATGCACGGCAAGCTCTACGTGACCATCACCTTCGACGAGGATCAGAGGCCATTCGAGGTGTTTGCGATCCTGGGCAAGGCCGATTCCTGACTGCGCCAACCTTCAGGCCCTGTCGCGCATCGCGTCGGTGGTTGCGTGCAGGGGTCGCACCCATCGAGATCACCAAGTTGAACTGCGCCACATCTCATGCTGTCCTATCAGGACCAACGGCGTCCAAGTGGAGTCGTTACCCGATGCTGGGCAGGTGCTGAACCGCTACTCAGAGGTGAATGACGCGGGCAAGCCGTTGGGTGCCCATCACAGCGACGGAGAACCGTTGAACGTGACGCTTAGGGGCCGCCCAGAGCTGGCGGCATGAGGCAGGCCATGATCGCACTGCCGGCACGGAGGCAAGGGGCTGTGAAAATCAGGGCTCAGCTCGAAGCCATCCAAGACCACGGATTGATCTACCCGCAACGCGGTAAGGTCGTCTACGAGTCAATCATCGAGTCTCGTTACCCAGACGTGAATATACCGCTGCTCTGCGACCTCTTGGCCGACAATCTTTTTGACTGGTCCGCCGCGATTCGCGCATACGAGCACGGAGGGAAGGCGCTGTGATTGACTCGCGACAAGGGGCACAAGAGGACTATGGAGTGGGCGAGCCGTTAAGATGAAGAAGGTTGAACAGCACTGCGGGGCCTGTGGCTACACCTACAAGGATTGTCAGTGCAGTGGTGGTTCCACAGACGACATCGCCGAAGCAGTGCGTAGGTGGCGCGGCGGTGAGGTGGGCATGAGTTGCACCTGTGACGACGTCGATGTGCCCTGGCACGTCGCTGGCTGCTTGGCAGGTCTGAAGGAGACGTGGTGCTGGTGATGCAATGACCTCCGCCATTGAGCGCGCCGTTGCAGCCGTAGGCCCCGAAGCCTACTACGAGCATGCAGGGGCCACCATCTACCACCAGTAGCTACCATCAGAAGCTATCATAAGTAGTTATCATTAGAAGCTACCATCAGAAGCTACCACCAGGAGCTACAGGCACGGAGGGAAGGCGCTGTGAGCACTATCCTTCGATTCTTCAGGCGTCCGAAAGCGTACGTCCACTACTGGGGGTGGCTTGTTTGCTGGCACCTGGAATGGCACTGGGTCGGGGGAGACTGGAAGTGGTGGTGGTGGGACACGATGGACTATCCCGAAGGCTTGCCAGGAGTACCACGGCATCCGAGGGCCTTCGCAACTGTTCGGTGGATTCGGAAGTGGGCGGGCCGAATACGTGGCCCGTACTCGCACCGGTCAGATTTCACTGGTAGAGAGATGGGCCTTTTGCATGGGGGTAAGGGATGGAGTGAGAAGGCTTTCGACGAGTTCTTGGAGCGAATAGAAGGCAGGTAGGAAAGGTTCTTTGAAGGTGGCGGGATCAGCTCATGGCTACGAAGGATAAGAGATACGTCGGGCGGTCAGCCCAGGCCGGCGCCCTCGTCGTTTGCTTGATCCCGTCGCGGACCGACACCGCCTGGTGGCATGACTACGTGATGAAGGCCGATCAGATCAGGTTCATTCGTGGCCGGCTGAAGTTTGGAGGGGCCAAGTACAACGCCCCATTCCCCAACGCAGTTGTCGTGTTCAACGGAGCTTCAAATGCAGGCAAAAAGTAAAGTCCGAATAGGACGCTGGCCTGACGGGAACCACCCAAGCCGAGGCGGCGACCAGAGGGTACTAGAGTCTGTCGGGAAACTCTTTCTGTGCCCGGCCTGCACAAAGGCCACGCCAACCGTTGTGATCAACAACCAGAAGGGAGACCCTTATCTCCGAACTCGGCAGTGCAAGGTCTGCGGACATCGCTACAAGACCGAGGAGCGGGGGTCTGATTGCCCTGTCGCTCTACGCCTTCGGTGGTCTGACGAAGCTGGTTGGCGTTGAGATCGTTTGGTCTCTGAAAAAGAAGGGGCTCTGACCAGTGAACAGAATTGAGACCGGGCGAGTTCACCAGTGGGCCGTCAGTGATGACACGGGGGCCTCGAGCAAGACCATCTGGTGCGCCCTGCTCGGAGTCCCGGTTACCGTCCCAAGCGTTCCTCGCAGTGACATTCGAGAGTTCATGAACGAACATGCAGCGCCAGTTGTCGTCGGAGCCATCTGGCCCCAGGCCGCTGCTACTTCCGCCAGCATACTGGTACATCAAGGTCTGCTCACGGCCATCTTTAGTCCCAAGAGTGTGGGGCGTCATTTGGCGAACGAAACCATGATAGGTGGCTTCGATGTTCTGTTTGTTGAGGATGGCGGCTCGAGCAACGCCAAGGGGGTCTTCCGAATCCTGGACCACCTGATGGAACTCAAGAAGGTCCCTAAGCGGAGACGTTACAGCAAGCCGGCGGTGAACGATGAGTGAACCGGACCTTGCGGAAGCATCGGCGGGAATTACCTTTATCCCTACTGGGAAACTCAGGTGCGTTATCACGGACAGACTCCGCAACGATACACCTGAAGAGAATGTCCGGCAGCGCGTGGCCCGCAGTCTCATTGATGAATATGGATATGGCCGCGAGGATATTGCGGTGGAGTTCACCGTAAATCTTGGCAGTAGCAAGAAGCGTGTGGATATAGCCCTATTCTCTCCCGGAACCGAGCACAAACAACAGAATGCTAACGTGGTCATTGAGTGCAAACGGGAAGAGATCAGACCTACAGACAGAGGCAACGGGGTAGGTCAACTCCAGTCCTCTATGTCGGCCTGTTTGAACTGCCGGTTTGGGATGTGGGTAGGCTCGGAAATTCAGGTCTGGGAAAAGGTAGATGCCGGACAAGGCCGACATGAGTTCCTGGAAGCCTCCAGCATCCCCCGGTTCGGTTCTGATGCGCCCCAACCACCCCGGTTCGCTGACCTTGTTCCAGCCGAGACCGAGTTGCAGTGGGGCGTGCTTGCGACCAGTCCATTAGCCTTGGCGTCCCGAAGGTCACTGGTGAATCGGCGCGACGAGAATCCCGTATAGACCTTGTAGGCGCTCGCAAAGAGCATGTCCGCAAGCGGCAGGGCTGGTCGGCCCCGACCTTCGTGGATGGGTTGCGGAACGCCCTTGCAGAGATCGGCCAGCAGAACACCGAACCGTGTTTTTTCCTCCGACTGCGCCGCATTGTAGGCGGGCCAGTCCTGGGGGTAGGTCTTCCGCGTGACCTTTGTCACCCTGACCGCCTCAGTCTCCGAAATGACAACCCCGTTCTCGTCTGTCTCACGCTCCATCACGTATTCGACCGCCCACAGGTGCTTGCATTTGACCTGGCGGGTCTCGTGGTCGGGACACGAGCACTTGAAGCCGGGAATCACAGTGTACCGATCCCCGTCCTTAGCCTGAGACGGCACAAGCCAAATATCGTCCTGCCTGCGAATCTTGCTCTTGGCTGCTATCTCCAATCCTCGTTGCTGTCTGGCGTCCATGCCTGGTACCCCCTTGAACCTTACGTAGTAGTATATTACCATAAGGGGCTTGCAATGTCAACCTTTTAGGGATATACTGCTAGAGTATTACTACTAAGGGGGGGCACGATGGCCGTTATCACGATGAAGGGTTATGTGTGTGAACGCTGTGAGCATAAGTGGGTGCCCAGGGCATTAGGCCAAGTGCCGAAGGTATGCCCGAAGTGCAAGAGTCCTTATTGGAACACCCCACGCAAAGAAGCGAAGGTTAGCTAGGAGGCTGAAGATGGCCGACAAACCGGAAAAGGACACCGACACCTTCCTTGCGATTTATGAAGGGGGTAACGGCCAAATTGAGTTGCGCTTCGACGGAGACAGAGAGACCATATGGGCCACTCAGGCTCAGATGGCAGAGTTATTCAAAGTTGACCGGAGCGGCATCACTAAACATATCAATGACATCTTTGAATCAGGTGAACTTGAAGAACTGAGTAATATGCAAAAAATGCACATATCTTCTACCAAGCCCACCAATACCTACACGCTGGACGTGATTCTCTCTGTGGGCTACCGAGTCAACTCGGCGATAGCCACAAAGTTCAGGAGATGGGCGACCAAAACCCTCAGCGAGTACATACGTGACGGCGCTATCGTTGATGAACGCAGGCTGGCCGAGAATCCGGCCTTGGCACGGAGACTTGCCTCCAAGATACGGCGTATCCGCACCTCTGAAATCAACCTCTATACGAAAGTGCGCAATGTGTTCAAGCAAAGTTCTAGCAATTACGATGCGGGTTCGCAGACTGCTACGACCTTCTTTGCGATGGCCCAAGATAAATTCCACTACGCCATTACTCAAAAGACAGCAGCAGAAATCATGTTAGAGCGGGCTGACCCACTCAAATACAACATGGGTCTCGTAACCATACGGGGAAAGACCCCTACTGCTGCCGAGGCGAAAATCGGCAAGAACTATTTGATACCAGACGAATTAGAGGCGATGGAAAACGTCTCCGAGCAGTTTTTGCTCTACGCCGAATCCAAGGCATTACGTGGTCAAAAGATGACAATGGAGGAATTGACGACCAAGCTAAATGCTTTACTTGCCGTCAACGATTACCCCGTGCTCTATGAATACAAGGCATACCTTCGGGGCAAGGCGGATGCCCATGTCCAAAAGGTGCACAACGAGTACATGGGGCAATTGCAGGCACCAAAGAAGAACAAGGAACTTCCACCCGGCGAGGGCAACGATAGCTAATAGGAATTTTTGTGCAGACCGCTGATTATTTGTGCAGGATGCCTTTTATGTGCAAAGCCGGATGAAACCCACAAACTGTTGGGACGCGCACGAGGCGCGTTGCACATGCGGACCGGTGTTCGTGGTAAAAGAACCCCTGAAGTTATTTGGGCCGAACATGGCTACGATAGACCTCAGAGCATCACAATTGCTCAAGCGAGGCGGCGCTCGTAATTATGAATCACGCTCACTTGAGCACCCAGGAGCAGTACGAGCAGTGAGGGCAGGGCGGGTTGGTGCAGGTCATCGCGCCACCAGCAGCCAGCACGCGGTGTTGAGGCCGGCGAAGAACGCCACGAGGAACGTGCGGGAACCCAGGAACGTCAGGGTCGCCATGAGGAGCACCGGGAGCACCGCTGCCCCGATGACGGCCCACATCGCTACCAGTAGGTCAAGCGTTAGTCGCCCTCCAAGGCCTTGACCCGCTTGCTGATCTTGGTCAGGTTCCGGCCCATCGTTCCCTGAGCTTTCTTGATGACGACCTGTTCGGCCTTAATGTCATCGATGCCCGCGAGGATCTGGTCGTGTGCAGGAGCCTGGGCTTGCGCCAGGAGGTTCACGGTCGTCTCGACAAGCTCCACGAGGTCCTTGTTGACGCTGGTGCCGTTCCCACCGTTCTTGCGCTTCCCGAAGGCAGAGGCGATGGTCCCGAGGAAGTTGAGGACGACCGTCCACATTCTCTACTTACTCAGCTTCTCGATGCGCTCTTCGGTCTTGGTCTTCAGGTAGCTCGGTACCGCGTCGACCGCCTCGAGGATCCCCAGGACGATGTTGAGCCCGAGCAGTTGCATCAGCTTCATCGTTGCACCTCCTGCACTTCCTTCGTCACGATGCCAGCGATGGCGAGGATGGACACGCCTATGCCCCCTCGACTCCCAGGCCCTTTAGCGTGACCGTGAGCGCGTCGAGCAGGCCTTGGGCACGTTCATTCGCCATTAGACCACCGCCCGTACTTGAAGAGTTATGGGGGACGTATCGGCCACGGCCCCCTGGTCGCCATCGTCTCGCGGGGACTCTTCGGCCTCGAACGGCATCAGGCTGCCCCGGATCGTGACCGACGTCTTTCCCTCGGTGTAGGTCAACACCACGAGCTCCTGCTTCCCGTAAGTCGTGCGTAGGTTGCGCAGAACCAGCTCGGGTCTCGTTTGGAAACGGGCCAGGTCCTTCGGGTCGCGAGAAACTGTGAAGGTGCAGATGTCGGGCGGGGTGCCGTCGGCCTTCATCGGCTTGATGTTGTACATGATGCCCACCGACTTGACCGTGGGGCCAACCGTCGCGCCCACGGTGCCGGCGAGTGTAATCTCGATCTGCTGCCGCTTCGCGCCCACGCCCACGCCCTCCGAGCCGTCCGTCTTGTCGGGCCAGACCTGTTGCGGGCTTGGGGTGTCGCTGTAGATCGTCTGGGAGTTCGCTGGCGCCGTACCGTCCTGACCATCCTTGATACTCACCTTCTGGGTATCGTTGCTCTGGGTGTCGAGGTCATCGGCGTCGATTTGGATCGGCAGGAAGCCCTTTTGCAGGAGCCCGCCGAACCCCATGTTGCGCTCAGAGTCCGTGATTGTCCCGCTAGCCGAGTAAGCGTAGCCTGTCACCTCCAGCGGGTTCTCGAGGAAGTGATCGAATCTGAAGACATCGCAGTCATTGGCAACCCCATTTTCCTCGGAGAGCATCAGGCGACTCCTGCCATCGTTTTCCTTGCTCAGGGTGCAGGCCAACACCTTCCGGTCGGCCGTCGCGTTGGAGTACGGGACATGCCACAAACGATTGTCGTGGGTGCGGACGAAGGCGCTCGCGTTGTGACTGGCGTCCTCGCCGCCAACGGCGGCAACCGTCCATTTACGCTCATCGGTATGGGTAAAGTCCTGAATGTTTCCCTGTTGCGCCTCTGGGAGTTGCGGCGGCGCGAGACTCCGCCGCTCAAACGCCCCTGCTGAGTTCCAGAACCCGTAGAACAGCTGCCGCCCATCGGTCCACACCAAGGCGTCCTGGCCATCGATCCAGAACCGCTTGAGCCGTCCGGTTGTCGTTGCGTGCTCGTTGTCCCAGTCGGCGACCTTCGTGTCCTGCATGTATAAACCATCGGCGGCTGCGACCCAAGGGGCCTCGTTGCCACTTGAATTTGGGTAGGACGCGAGGCCTCGAGGGAGCTCTGCGCTCGTCACGGTGTACTTCTCGGTGAGGGATTGGAAGTTATTCCCCTCCGACATGCTAGCTAGACGCCACCACGTGGGATAGCTCACGTCATTCACGTACAGCAGGTACACGGCCCTCCCCACGAGGGTCATGTCCAGGAACAGAAAGTTGTTCTGGACCTTCACGTCGGTAGCCTCCCAAGTCGCGCCATCCCACGACTGGACCACGGCATTGAAGTTTTGCCCACCGCTCCCTCCGAAGACGAAGGCTGAGAGGGCGAGAAACCGCTCCGGCGCCTGCACGACGGCCTGGCAGTAGTTCAAGTCCGTGTCGGTGTCGACCGTCGTGTCGCTGAAGGCGTCCGTGGCAGCGTCGAAGCGGACAAGCCGCCCGGCGACCTTAGAGGGCGCCGCCCCCGACAGAGTGAGGGCGTTGGCAGACTGCAAGAATGACGCGTGGTCCGAGACGGTGGTGTTGTCCGTCGTCGTCTCGGTGCTGCCGTCGTAGTAAAGCTTGGTGAATTGTCCTGGGCCAACGACGAGCCTGGTGTAGATTTCGCAGACGAGAATGTCCCCGTCGTGAACGGTAATCGCAGAGCCGCTAAAGGCGCCATCTTGGAAGCTCCGCTCTAATCCGACCGCGGTCGGATTCGAGTCGGAGCTGTATTTGATGGCAGACGTACTGCTCCCGATGATGTAGTCGACCAGGAGCCGCGCTGACGGGCGGAATACATAGAGACGAAGCTGCCACTCTAGGGTCCTACCTGCTATGGCTGCCGAGCGGGCGATATTGAGCGTCCAGTTCTGGGCGCTGATCGTCTGCGACGCGAGCGGAGGGGAGAGCCATCTTGAATAGGGCTGGCCTGTGGCGGTTGGTTCAAGCGGGTCAACCTGGTCCGAGGTCTGCATTGTCCCTTTTGTGAGGTTCATCGTTCGCGTACCGATAAACGACTGCCTTCCAACACTTGATTCCAGTACCGGCCAGCCTAATCCGCGGTCGTCTGGAGCGGCATGGAAGTAGAACTTTGTCCCCGTCTGCCCGCCACCGACCAGCGTCGTGCGCCGGCTCATGGCGTAGAGATCGCTGAAGGCGTGCTGGAAACGGTTATAGGCGATAGTCCCACTGGGAATCGTCACGGACTGTTTCTGCGGACCCCGCGTGATCTGGCCCTCTTCCACCGTGTTGACATTACGGGAAGCCCAGACGCGGGTGGGATCGTTCCCCTGGCGTTGGCCGATACCAAGAGGCCCCGTGAGTGTCGCCTGTTGAAAGAGGCTCAGGTCGGTGGGCTGGCGCTGCCCCGTGGCCGCCTGGACTGCCGGAAAGCCGGGGTCCGGTCGGCGCTTCACCTTGCCGATCACATGGAACTTGTTGCCGTCGAAGGTAACGGTGCCCAACGCCTACCCCCTCACCCGAACGCTAGAATGGGGCCTACGGCGCGTCTGCTTGCTCAGGAGGTCTTCGTAGTCCCGGGCGAGCCAGTTGTACGTCTCGCGCAGGTCCGGGACGGTCCTGGCCAGCCTCGCGGCGGCGCCGAGAGCCACGAGCTGCGGATTGATCTCCACGTTGGTCGTCTCGGCGATCGTGTCGGTGCGATAGCCGGTGCCCCTGAGCATCACGCGCCGGTCTTTCGTGATGAGGCCGGCGACGTTGCTGTCGAAGGAGGCCACGCCGTCCAGTGAGACTTCCCTCGGGTTGAAGTGCAGATAGGGCCGGCCGTTGTCGTGGGTGGTGATCTGCCAGACCTTGTTTCCCTCGGAGTTGACAGGGGGTACCGGTAGGTCGTAGACACCTTCGGTGCCACTTTCAATCCAGACCTCCTGGAGGTTGGTGAACGAATCGGGCATTAGGACGTCGTACACGAACGTCGTCGGGATGAGCCGGACTCGGTTGAAGTAGGCCGTGATGGCCCCTCCAGCCGTCCCCTCGATAAAGGCCTGAACACCGAGCTTCGTGGCGGCCGTTGCTGGCGTCAGTCCGGTCTTGCTCAAATCCTCCCAGCCCGCGGTCCCGGTGTGCTCCCCGGACGTGCCGCCCGTGTCGGTCTGTTGGTTCTGGGTGCCGTCCGCTAGACGTCCGTAGATACGGGCCGAGGCCGAGCCGTAGGCAGAGAGCTTGAGCGACATCTCGACACCGGCCCACCGAGCCCAGTCTCGGAGCAGCCACTCGAGATAAGCGTCGTTGGTCGAGTTGCTGGTGATCTTCGGCGAGTATCGGCTTCCGTAGAGCGTGCTGTACACGATCGCGGCTTCCCGCTGGGCGGTGGCCGAGGTCCCCTGGACCTTCCAGCCGTCGTCTCCATTGATAAACGAGCCGGTGGCTACGGAGTCGCCACTGTCCCAGTCAGCGAAGTCGCCATCGCCCACGAGGCTCCCGATGAACCGGCTCGCGTCCACGATCGGGGTGTTCCAGACGTGGGCCAGCTCCCGGATCGTGCGCTTGACGGCCGCGAGGTATTGAGCTCCGGTGAAGCGGCGGGTGACGAGGATCTTGCTCGCCGTGGTCGGAGTCGCGGAGTGGTCCGGCTTGCCGATTGTGATGACCGTGGTGGCGCCGGCGTAGTCCTTGATCGTGCGGTCGTCACCGGCGGCGGGACCGGCAATGTGGTGTAGGAAGAGGTTATTGAGGAAGTCGTCGTTGCCAGCGATGGCGTCGATTGGGTGGTTGCCGATCGTGACGGTAGTCGCGGCACCAGCCGTGGCGGCGATCGTGGGGTCGATAACGCTGTCACCGAGCATCTCCGCGGCCTCGACCATCACCTCACCGGCTGTTGCGGCTGGGATTGTTGCCATTTGTTACGCGGCGGCTTGCTCGTTACGCCTGGGCGATTACAGCGGCCTGCGCGGCCTCGTTTTCGCTCGCGAGTATGTGATTTCTGCGTTGACCGTTGAGGTTGTGGCCTGGAAAGTGTTCCGATCACCGATAGCCATTGGGTCTCATTCCCCCCTTCGCAGACGGTCTCAATCTCCGCTGCGGACGTTTTGTTTAGATCATGTACGCGACAAGCGTCGCTCTATCGGTCGATGCGTCGTCGATGATCTTGGCACCGAACTGCCCATGCTCAAGGTAGAAAATCTCGCTGGCCGCGACCGCGTGGCCGAATGTCGAGGTGGGGGTTCCGGTCGGGTGCCAGTGGAGCGCTGCGGTCGCCTTGATGGCGATGCGGGTGCACCTGGTGGGGATCGTCGCGCCGCCGGTCGCGATCGACTCGGCCGTCGCGAACATCGTGACCGACTCCATGTCGAGAACGGGACCCATGGAGTTCTTGAGCTTGCTGTTGGCCATGTTAGGCTCCTGTGGTTCCCGCGAGCTCCCCTTGGAGCCGCTTGGCGTCCCTCGCGGCCTGTTTCTTCACCCGGTCGGCCTCTTCCTGGGCCTTTTCGGCAGCGAGTCCCGCGTCCTCGATCTGCTTTCGGTAGCGTTCCATGCGGACGTCCTGGTGCCCAAAGGCCTCCACTACGTCGATGACGAGGAACGGCGGCTTGTCGTCGTGGTTGTCCAGCTCGAAGTTGTGGAAGGCGACGCGAATCATGTGGTTGCGCTGCTGGCTCGAGAGCCGTGCCACCGTCCGAGCGTTTTCCAACGCCTGGATGAACTCTGGGGCGTTGCTGGCCCCGTTCACCTGGGCGTAGAGCCCCTCCCACGGCGTCCCGGGCTCGACGGCGGGAGACTCTTTGGTCGTAGGCGGTGCAGCTGGCCCGTCAGCGGGTTTGCCGGAACACTTGGACTTGTGCAGTGCGCTGATGTACCTCTGGGTCCAGGGCCCGCCACCGCAAACTGGGCAATGTTGGTCTTTGGCTGTTTTGGCCATCAGGAGGCCGTCCTTTCTGTGAGCGCCGGTCGGTCCTGGATGACCGACGCCTCCAGCGCCTTCCGCTTCTCCGTCGTCAACAGCATGTCTTCCAGCTCCCGCCACTCCCGGCTGTTCGGATGGGCCGAACGGGCGGGGAAGAAGGCGTTCCACAGCATCCTCAGGCGGAACTCGATCTCCTGGCGCACCGAAAGCTTGGGCATCGGGACGTCGGGCACGCCACCGGGGAGAAACCCCCGCTTCTTTTGCTGGCGTCGCAGCCCCCGGAGGCTTGCCATGAGCCAGTCGGGCGCCACGAGTGCCGGCTGATCGTTCACGATCACGTGGGTCACGTCCCGCTTCTTGTCCCAGTGGAGGAACAGGTTGGTGGTGCTGGGGGAGAACTGCACAATGACCTGCTCGTCGTCCTCCACGACCCGACGGATGTTGTCGTCCCCCGGGACCTTCCGCGCCACCCCCTTGGACCCACGGTCGATGAACTCGATCGCGTGGCCCTCGTGGATGCCTTCGGCCCAGCGGTTCGCTAGGGCGTGCAGGTCGAAGGCCGAGTCAACCTCCGCGGGAGGTATCGAGAGCGCGCCTTCCTGCTCCGTCTCCGCTGCGTTCCCCATCCGTCTCCTTTGCGTGAACACGGGGGCCCAGGGTCTACCCCAGGCCTCCGCTCTCATCACGCGTTTGGTCTTGGCTAAACGACGTTCGCGACCAGCTCGAGGCCGAGATAAAGCATCTCGTCGGTGTCGGAGGTGTCCCGAAGGAACTTGGCTCCGCCGAACTTGCCCGGCTCGCTGATCCCCGCGAGGTCGAAGGCCCCGCTGACATCGATCGCGCCAATGGCGTCGACCGCCTGGTCCACTGCGTTCGCGGTGGCGGTGTCGGGCGCGGAGGTCTCGACGTCGTGCTGCTCGGTGTCCTCAGCGGTCGCGACGCTGAAGGTGTAGTCGAAGTTCACGTCGGTCTCGACCGCTGTCCAGACCCTGTTGGCCTCCCAGCTAACGAACCCGCCGGGGATGACGAAGTTGTCGTAGCTGGCCTCGGTCGAGGCGTTCAGCGCATCGCCGGCGACCGCGCCGGTATCGAGGGCGGTTGCCGTCTCGCCGGAGCCGGTCACGTCCTTGATGATCGGGACCTGGACCTGCGTCGGCCAGTTCGCCTCAAGCACGAGCTTTGACGTCGAGACGGCGTACCCCAGCCGCTGCTCCAGGTCGTCGGACCCGGACGGCTTGGTCTCCGTGATCTCGCCGGCGGTTGTGGAGAGCCATTGGTCTGCGCGCCCCGTGTAGGGCGCGTCAATGTCTTCGATCACGACCTTGCGGGCGAAGTTCCCCCGCGTCTTCTTGTCGTTGTCGATGTGCTGGAGCGAGAAGAACTCGGCCGGGGAGCCGTTCGAGTCCGCGTCCGAGTCCACATATCCTGTGCCGTCGTGGTAGACGGCGCTGCCCGGGGTGATGGCCCCGTTTACCAAGGCGTCGACGATCTCGCCGCCTTTGTCGTGTGCGATCACATGTGCATCAGAAGCCATGGTCTTTACCTTTCCGAGGGTTCAATCCCCTTGACGCGAAAGTGCTTGGTTGTCGTTGGCTCGCGGCCTACCGTTAGGCCGTGCTGTCGATCCCGCCGAGCGCGATGATCGACTTCGAGCTGTACAGGAGAGAGGTCAAATAAACGACGATCCTGAAGAGTTCCTCGTTCTTGTCGTCCTTGATACCGATCGGCTGGATCATCGGTGAAAGAACTGGGCCGCTATGCCCGATATCGAGGCCCTTGTTCTCCTCCCCGAACTTGACTCCGAAGATCGTGGTCGCGGTCGATGCCGTCCAGGTGCCCGAGTCCGCATAGGTCTCGGCGTTCGTGATGTAGTCGTTCTCGACGATCGGGATCAGGCCATAGCGTTCGATGGGGCGCCCGATCAACTGCGAGTCGGTATCCATGACGCCTGAGCCAGCGGAACGCGCAAGGTTGCGGATCTTGCGTTTCATCGTCCGGTTCATGATCAAAGCGTCAGGCCGTCCCGGCTTGACCTGATCGATCATGGCGTCGAGGCGGTCCAGCGTCGCCTCGGTCTCGACGGTGCCGGGGCCGTCAACGTTGCCGTCGTCCATCGCCATCATCCGGGTCTCGGTCCGGCAGAGCTTGTCGAGTCCGTCGAACTCTTCGGTCGTGACGGTCGAGTCGCCCTTGATCATCAGCCTGGCGAGCTCGGCGCCCATGGCCTTTGCCATCTGGACGAAGGTCACCGCTCGTTGGCTCTGGATGTTGCCCAAGGTCTGGGCGGCGAACAGGTCAAGGGGTGTCTGGACGTAGACCTGTTTGAGGGTCGCCGTTTTCTGGGTTGTGACCGGCTCGCTATCCGAGAGGGTGCTGCCAACCGTGAAGACGCTCGCCGTCGGGTGGCTGGACTCCCGGTTGTACTTGGTGCTGTTGCCCTCGATCGGCCTGAAATTCAACAGCGGGATCATCTCGTCGACCGTGATGATTTCGTCATAGATGCCGACGAGGACCTGGTCGTTCGACCGGCGTTGATATTCTGCAAGAGTCGGCATGGACTAGCTCCTTGTTAACCGCCAAGGATCCCTTTGTATTTCGGGTTATCCTTCTCGGCCTCCAGTCGCTGAGCCATACCGGCAGCACCCTTGTCGAACGTGCGTGGGGACTGGTCCCCGGCGTTCGGGCTGGCGCCACGAGGAGGCGGGGGCTTGCCGTCGCCCGCCCCTTCCCCGCCTTCGCCGCCCTTCGCTTCGAGCGCCGTCACCTTGGCAGCAAGCGCGAGGTTTGAAGCGACCTGTTTAATCATGGAAGGGGTTCTCGTGTCAGCCGGAAGGGCCTCGATGGCCTCTTGCAGCTTGGCGGGTTCCACACCCTCCTCGGTCGCTGTGGCCACCAGGGCCTGTTCTTGCTCACGTTGCGCGATAGCTGCTTCGCGAGTCTTCAGGTCCGCAGCCCGTTTGGCCGCGTCGGCTGAAGTGCCCGTTCCGTCGCCGGCGCCACCCTCAGATTTGAAGGCCGAGAGTTCCTCGCGAGCGCGAACGAGTTCAAGGTGCTGGTCGTCTCGTTCCTTCTTGAGGGCAGCTTCCCGCTTATCCCTCTCGGAGGTGATTCGACTAATGTCCTGTTGTAGCTCTTCGACTGTCGGCGTCTTGGTCGTCACTTCGTGGTCTCCTCGCTCGCAAACTCCCCGTTGGGCCATCTGAGCCCGTCGCTGCAAACTCCTTCGGGGGCCATCTGGGCGAAATACAAAAAACCCGCTCCAGTCGCCCAACGCGACAAAAAGCGGGTCCAAACACCCCAATATTCAGTTGTTCCGTCTAGTTACACGATAGCACGGGCCGTCAAGCGAAGTCCTCTGTCGGCTGCAAGCGTTCCTCTCTGCCACAGCGACGACAGCTTGCAAGAATCGTGCCGCCAAAGATGAAGTAGATGTTGCCGTCCACGTCCTTGATACGCGGCGTGGTCCCGAAACGTGGGAAGCGCACAGCCCCGCATGAGCAGTGGACGTTTACCGGCTCGTGGACCTGCGCTTTCGTCGTCATGCCGTTGCCCTCACGCGCCGCACGTTCCCCGCCTGCTGGAAGATCGGGACGCCGTCCCGCCACTCCACGATGGCCCGGTCGAGCTGTGGGTCGCGCATCCGCATCATCTGCTTCAGTTGCCGAACGCGACGGTTGATCTCCGTGATGATCGGGTTCTGGTCCTCGAGCCGCCGCGCCTCGGCCCGGTTGTCACGGCGATCCAGGAGTTGCCACCGCTCATAGAGTTCGGTGTAGAACGGGCTGTCACCCACGACCTGCCGCCAGGCCTCGTCGTAGGGCCTGAGGTGGCCCTTCGCGACCTCCCACTCAAGCTCCAGGTCGGTCTTGTTCCAGTTGCGCACCGTATTGATGTCGTTGATCGTGTCCTGGTCGAGGGTCTGGAGATAGCGGGCCACCGCCTTGTCCTGTGCGGTCCAGTCGACATCACCGTTCTCGTCCTCGTATTGGTTCGTGTCGGCGATCTCGAAGTATCGGTCCACCGCGAGGTCAAGCTGAGGCGTGTCCTCGTCGTCCTCATCGAGTTCATCGAAGGGGTTGTCGAGCCCTTCGAGCGCACGGAAGTAGCCATCGTAGACCTCGCCGCGCTTGCCGAGGAACCACGACCTGGACTTGGTCCCGTCCCGCACCTGGTCCTCGAACCGGTTCAGGTCATCGAGTCGCGTGGTCATCAGTTCGTTGCGGCGCCGGCTGAAGATGGCGATGCGTTGGCTGATGTTGCGACCGCGCTCCTCGCGGGTCGAGCGGGCGAACTCGACCCGCTCCTTCACCTCGTCAAAGGCGTTCACGTGGAGCCGCTCGACCGTGTTCAGGTCGTCGTAGTCCTTCCGGAACACCGCCTGCCCGTAGAGGTCGCGGATCCGGTGCGCCTGCTCCCATGGATTGAGCGCGTGTGCGTTGAGGCCGGCCAATTCCCCGGGCAAGGTCGCCCACCCCGCCCGCGGGTGTTCCGTGAGCCGTCCCGCGACTGCGAACGGGAGCAGGTTGTTGGCGGCAAGGTTGCCGAGATTGCCCCATCCCCTGACGGGCTCGCCGATGTAGTTACGCCCATCGGTGAGGTTCCAAGCGAGGCCACCGATGGGCGAGATCCGGCCACGCCAGAACCGGAGGGTCGCGTTGTCCATGCTGAAGAACTCACCCGGACGCTCGATCGCTTGCTCGATCGCTCTTGAGGTCTGTTTAGCCAACGACCTGAATATCCCACCGACCCCCACCACGTCGCCGCCGACCTCGACGGAGAGGAAGTTGGCGCTCAAGGGGTTCAGGCCCGAGAGAGTCTTCTTCGGGTCCTGGTTGAGCGCCAGCGAGACCGCGGTATAGGTGGCGGCGCCGACAAACATCAGCCGGCCTAGCGCATTACGGGCCAACTCACCCGAGTATCCGCCGCGGGCCACGTCGGCCATCAGGCCCAGGTAAGCCCGGGTGAAGCGCGGGGCGAAGAGCAGCCAGCCGCGCTCGGCGGCGCGTTGGTTTGCTCCGATGCCCATGCCGCGGGACGAGACGACGCCGCTCGCCTTGTTGACGAAGGAGCCGAGCTCCGAGATTGCGGTGCCGCCCTTCTTGAGCGCGGCCTGCTCGTGAGCTTTGAACATCTCGACCCTGACGATGTCGCCGAACGTGTCGAACGAGATACCGAACCGGCGAAGGACAGCGCCGACCACGGGTGCCTTCGCGAGGAGGCCGGAGTTCGCCGACTCGTAGAAGTCGTTTGAGCTAAAGATGACGCCCGCGTCCCGATGCATCCGCCCGATCACCTCTTGCTCGCCCACACGGAAGGCCCGGACAACAGAGGGGTCGAAGAGCGCGGTCATGTGGATGTACGCGGCCTTGGCCCACGCCGCGGGGTTCTGTGAGTAGAACACGAGGCCCTGGATGAACGGGGCCGAGACGTCGAGGGTGGCGCGGAGCGACACCGCTGCCGAGGAGACGTCCGCAGTGGTCTTGACCCACCCCTCTGCCTCGTCATTGAGCAGCTTCCTGATGTCCTTCGCCATCACCTTCGGGAATATATTGGCCGTGCCGAAGGCGTTGGAGTTGACGCGCTCGCGGCCGGCCCCCTCGAGGCCCGCGTTCACGCCCTGCTTAGCGCTGGTAAAAGCGGCCCGGGACTCGCCCCATGTCTTGGTCGCCTGGTCCTGGGCCACCCCGATCTTTTCCAGCAGCTCCTTCGTCTCGCCTTTGAGGGAGCGTTGGAAGGGCCGGCCGAGTTCGGCGGCGGTCTTTCGGATCGCCCGCGTGTTCTCGACGATCAGGTCTTTGGCTTCCTTCACCAGGGCCCGGACCTTCCGCATATCCTTGATGGTGCCGCTCCGGACACCGCGTTCGGCCTTGACCAGCGTCATCACCGCCTTCTGAACGTTCCGGGCCCCCTCGGACGCCGCCGACTGGGAGAGCCGGGTCGCCGCCTTGAGGTCCTGCATCATCTGCCGAATCACGAGTCGCTCCTGCGTGACATCGCCCCATCCTGCCGCTCTCAGGTAGCGCCTGACGTCGGCCTTCGTGACCTTGCCCTTGAACGTCGAGGTCAGGTCCGCCACAGTCTTGATCTGGCCGCGCCGCAGTCCCTGCTCCAGCTTGATCAGGTCGTCGCCCGTCAGCTTCCCAGCGTCGAGGATGGCCTCTGCCCAGATGCGCTGCTCTCCCGTCATCTTGGTGGTGACGGCGTCCACCTCGGAGAGCGCGGACTTCTCGATCTGCCGGATCGTGGCCTGCATCGCGTCGGCGATCTCGCGGGTGCTGCGAACGGCGCCGCTGGTTAGGTCGCGGCTCAGGGCGTCGATGTTGCCCGAGAGCTGCCGCACCGACTGCACGAGGCCGCGCCGCATCACCTGGCTGCGGCCCGCGATAGCCTCGATCTCAGCGCCAATCTCGGGCCACCAGCGCTTGATATGCTCCAGGGTGTGACGAGGCAGGCGCTCCCCCCGCACAAGCCGGTTCACGACCTGAGGGGCGCCATTGATCACCTTCGAGGACGAGGCGGTGTCCACCACTGCCTGCTTGATCGGCTGGCCCACCAGGGACGAGTCGCTCACGCCGAACGGCTTGGCGATCCTGGCGAACCGCTCGTCAGCGATGGCCTTGAACGAGGCTTTGATATAGGCGTCGATGGACGCGGTGGGGCCCTTGTAGGACACGCCGTTCCGCATCCCCTCAACCATCTCGTCGTACCAACGAGCCTTTTGGAAGTTCTGTTTGACGCCGATCATGCTCCCGCCCCGGACCGTACCTCGTTTCAGTTCCAGATCGGCGATCGCCTCGACCCAGCGAGGGTAGTAGTGCCGCCCTTCTTCCATGCCGAGCTCGGCGAAGTCGATCCCCTCTTTCTTGAGGAGCGCGTTGACCTCGTCCAAGACCTTGATCGCGGTGTCACGGTACCTCTTCACCCCAGGGGTCAGGTTGTACCGCGTCTCGCCCCACTCGAGGATCTCGCCCCAGGCGCGGCTGAATCCCTCCTCTTTGGGCGTCACCCCGTTGAACGTCTTGACCGTGGCGCGGCCCTCGGTGCCGTCCGGCCGCAGCACGTTCTCGATGATGTCGTCCATCGCGAGGACGGACGATTCGTCGCCGAGCAGGTGGATGCGGTCGAGCGCCGTGACCGCCACGTTGTCTCCATGGTCGAGGACTGCGGCGCGGATTAGGGTTGCCTCTTTCATGGGCCCCTCAGCCAGGATGCGCGGGTCGATGAGGTCGATAACCGCCACCGCGGGCCTGAAGTCGCCGTACCCAATCCCTTTCAGCTTGTCGGCGATGCTGTTGTAGAGATTCGCGGAGTTGCGGGGCGACCGGACACGCTTGATGATCTCGTCGTTGCTCGGCGGTGGCGGTACTGCGGCGCCCTGAGGGAGATTCCGCGCAATGATGTCGTGGCCCCTGCCGATCACTGGGAATAGGACGGACTGCGACTTCTGGAGGGCCGGCTGGGCAATCTTTCGGAACGCCAGGGCCAGCGGGGTCGCGAGGGCTTTGACCGTGGCGTCTCCGGCGATTGCCGCCGCGTTGTCCAGGGCCCCGAGGACGGGGATGCGGGCCTTGGAGAGGATGCCGAGCCCGAATGCGTTACTCGGACGGAACAACTCTTCTCCCGCGAACTGAAGGGCCCCGGGAGCGGCCTCGAACGCCGCTCTCGGCCCCTCGGTCAGGAGCTGCCCCGTGACCGTCTCGCTGAAGTCCTTGCCCATCCAGCTTTGCACGATGGACGGGAACGTCATGGCTTGACCGAGGAATGCCCCGGCGGCGGGCCTCGAGATGTGCTCGGCCTCAGCTTCGAGAAGGGACAGGCCCCCTTCGAGAAGGGACAGGCCCTCGCTCAGCAGAGTCTTAGGCGCTCGCTTCGCCCCGGCGCCGAGGGCCTTGAGGAAGTCCGGCTTGCGCTGGGCTTGGTAAATCTGCTCGATGTCGACCAGCGTGTCCCGGACGTACTCGGGGTGCTGCGGAAAGATCGGGCGGAGCGCCTCTTCCCAGTCTTGGCGAGGAAGGTCCATCAGGGCCTGGACTGAGGGGTCGTCGGGATGCACTCTCCACCCGTCGCGTATCCGCGCATCGCCGCCGGACGTGAGGAAACGCTGGAACGCGCTACGATCGGTCGGGCGGGCCCGGTTGGTGAAGCCGGTCGTGGCTTCCGCAAAAAGGTCTGGGAAATTCTCCCGAGTCACGCCGCTCATTACGCGGTCAATAAAGGACTGCCGCTCACTACGGGCCTGTGAAGCGGTATTGTTCCCGAGGTCCCCGAGTATCCGCTGGGCGAACGTCTGGGGACGGTTCACGTCCTGAGGGCCACCGCGACCAGACGTGCGCGGGGGACGGCGTCGGTTAACCGGGTCGTTGCCCTTGATGAGGCGCTCGGTCGTCACCAGCCGGCAAGCCTCGGCCGCGGCAATCGGGGGGGTTTGGCCGGGACAGGAGGAGGCTGAGGCGCGGGCTCTCCCGGCTGGGCACGCTGCTTGCGTCCGACGAATAGATGCGCCGTGAAACTTCTGCCGAAGTCACGTAGTTGCGCTGGATCGGTGATCGCTGCGTTGGGGTCAAGCCCTGCGTTGCGACCGAGCTGCTCGATGCCCGAGGCGATGAGGCCACGATCGCCCGAGAGCGACCCGACCGTCTTGGCACCGACGTCACCGACTGGCCCGATTAGCCTGTCTTGGAGGCCCTGGAGAGTGAAGCCCTGCTCGTTGTCGGGGTCGAAGAGGCCGGCTATCCCCTCAATGCCAGTCCGGTCGAAGACATCTCCGGCCGTGACGGAGTGGGTGCGTCCATCGAATTCGATGACCTGGGCGCCGCCAGCGAACTGTTCAAGTTGGTCCTGGGCGTTCCGAGCCGCCTGCTTGCGCTGCTCCTCTTCCTCGTCCTCAAAGGTCTGGCGCCCCTGCTGGTGGATCTGGCCCAGCGGGATGTCCGGGTTGGCGTCGATGGCGGCGAGACCGGCATCGAGGTCGAAGTTGGGATCGAACTGGTGTAGCGCCGTCAGGGCATCCCGTTTCCCTTGCAGCTGCGCCTCGGGCAAGAGGTTCTGCGTCTGAATCTCGATCTGCACGCCACCGAGGGACGGGATGAAGTTCTCGACCGTCTCGCCGCGCAGGACCGCATCGTGGTCAGGACGGTCCCGGAAGAAGGACTCGGGCGTGGTGTCGCCGTTCTCCTTGAAGCTGGTGGAGAACTCGCCGGACAGGGAATCGCCGGACCCCACGATGGCGTTGCGTCGATCAACGAGCCGTTGGCGCTGGTCGAAGTCGTCCTCGTCGCGGATCTGGAGGTCCAGTGGGTCGATATAGGTGGCCTTGAAGAACTCGGCGAAGGCCTTGTTTGAGGCGTTGGTGTCGGCGGTGGACTGGGCCCCCAGGAGGTTCACCTGGGCCCCCAGGAGGTTCACCTGGGCCAGGCGGAGCGGCGCAATCGCCGTGATGCCGCCCGCGCCCTGGCCCGTGAGGATCGGCGCCACCTCAGGGAGCGCGAAGAAGGCTTCGATCGAGGTGTCGACGTCCTGCTGGTCCGGCTCGAGGCCGACCACCTCGCCTGGGCTGGCGCGGAACGCCATATAGCTGGCGAACAGCGGCTCGGAGGCCCGGATGAGGTTGTTCATGTGGTTCAGGTGAAGAGCGCTGTTGTCCGGATCGAGGAGCGCCTTGTTCTCCAGCTCTTGGAGGTAATCGGCGTCAAGGGTTTTCATGAACTCGTCGTGGAGCGCGGCGTCGGCTCGGGCCTGCGTGGCCCCGGACTCGGCGGTGCGCTGCGCGATCAGCGAGGAGTACCCGGCCCCCGAGGGTGGCGGGAGGTCGAAGCTGAGGTAGCGGCCGGCGTCTGGCTTGAGCGAGAAGTACTCGGCTGGATTCGCGACATTCCCAGAAGCGACCGACGCCTTGTAGTCGTCGTAGAGCGGGTCCCGTGCGGCCTCAACGGCCGCGGCGCGCGCTTCGAACTTCTCCTTTTGCCCTTCGGTGGCGGTTGCGGCGCGATCGAGGAACGGCTGGATGTAGGTGTCGGTGACGTACTGCTCCCAGGCGTTCCTCTGGGCCGTCTCGCGCTCAGTCTCGATACCCTTGAGACGAGCGAGGGCGCCGCCGCCGCGCTCCACCACCTGGTCGAAGAAGCCCTCGAAGCCGGGGTCCTGGTTGAACTCGAAGAAGGTCTGGCCGCGGGATTTGGCCTCCGTGAGGAGCGTGTCCTTCGTGTCGTTCAGGGCGTCCCGCATACCAAGGGAGTCGCCGGCCGACACCCGTACCCACTGGTCGAACGCGGCGCGGTCGTTGCTGTCGCGCTTGATGCCGTCGAACTTGTCGCTGGAAAAGAAGGCGTTGAAGCCCTGTGCGGTGAAGACCTTCCCCGTGAAGCGCGGACCGATCGGGAAGATCGTCGGGCCTCGGGTGTCCTGGTACTCAAGCCAGTACTTCTCGAAGTTCTTGAGCTCTTCCTCCGCGACATCTGGGTGGAGGTTCGACGTCCGAATCTTTCGACCGAACGAGTGTTTTGCGTCTTCCTTCTCGTCTCTCTGGTCGGGGACAATAACGTCGGGGTCGCCCCCGCCCGTGTCAGCGAGATGCTGCTGTTCCTGGGCCTGCTGCGTCTCCTGCCTGAACTGATCGGAAAGCTGACTCCACATGGCCACGACAGCTGGGTCGAGCGTCTTGGCAAGAACGTTCGGGTCGCTGCCATTTTCAACCTTATTCATATTTAGGTGAAGGGTGGCTGCCATCTGCCGTACCTCGTCCTCCGACAGGTCGGGGTTGAGGTCGTGGATTCTTCCCGCCAGGTCAGCGATCGCTTCCTCGACTTCTTCGTTGGTCATGACCGGGTCCTCCCGCCGGCGGCGCTTCGGTTACCCGGTCTCGCTTGGGATGCCCCTCTCGTGGGCGGCGGCGGCGGCTGCGTGCCGCCCTGCTGAATCGGCACCGGCACCTCCTCCGGCGACCTCCCAGTCACGTCCTGGTTAGGTTGCGGGGCGTTCTGGCCCTGCACCGCCTGGAGGGCCTGCGCGAACGCCTGCTCCCTCGTCACGCGGGCCTGGAGCCGCAGCGCGTCCGCCACGTCCTGGTCCCCAGCGTCCTCGAACTCGTCGGCCTGCTTCTCGAGCGACATGGCGGCGATGGCGGCCCCGGCCATCGAGTTCTTGACGCTCTGTTCCTGGACGATCTGGAACGTCTCCTCGTACGGGTCCTCGACCCCGGTCTCTTCCATCGCGCGGCGCACCGAGTGGATTCCGGCCTGCACCAGCTGGCCCTCGGTGTTGGCGACCGCCGACTTGTCTAGCGGCGTCGAGAGCTCGTGCTGGGCGAATATCTTGAAGTTCTCCGGGATGTCCTTCTTCGGGTTCTTGATCTCCTCGATGAAGTAGCCGTCCTCGTTCCGCTTGGTCAGATCGAGGCCTGTCATCGTGACCGGCTTGTTCAGGTTCCGGAGCTGCCGGATCATCCGCATGAACGCGGTCTCGGCGACCCAGCGGTAGGTGAAGGCGTAGCGCCCGGGCCGCAGCCCCGCGAGATGCTCGAGGTTCTTCCCCAGGAACCCCGACGCCACCTGCGGATCGTTCGCCCCGAACATCAACCCCGGGACCGTCCCCTCTTCGACCTCGCGCCGGTCCCGCTGGTGCTCAATGGCCATGTCGGGGGACATCTGCCCCATGTCCAGCGTCTTGACATCCTCTCCCGTCTTGGCGTGGATGATGTTCGATGTACCGCCGCCGACATCACCGGGCTCGATGAACCCTTCACCGCCCTCGGTAAAGTCGACAATGTCCGGAAACATGCTCTTACGGGCTCGCTCATTCATTAGAGTCCGGTTGCGGTTCGTCTGCTGATACGTCCGGATGACCGGCCGTAGGATCGACCTCCCCCGGTTCGCCGCCGCGCGGACCTTGTCGCCCTCGCTCCAGGCCTCGACGCCCCGGCCGGCGACCGGGCCCGTGAGGATGGGGATCTCGGTCGCCCCCTCGGACTCCTTTACCTTCAGCACGACCTGGTCGTTGACCGTGAAGACGTTGAAGACTTTCCCACTCTCCCGGACCCAGCCGTCCACCACCTTGACCGAATCGGTTGGGGTACCCTTGAGCTTCTCGGTGTCGCCCTCGTGCAGCTTGGCATAGGCCTGGGCATCAGCCAGCGTGGTGCTGTAGATGCGGAGCACGACCTCGAGGCCCTCGGAGGTCGCCTGCTGAAAGACCGTGATGGGGTCCCAGAACTCCAGGGTGAACCGAACCCTGTCCCCGTCCATCACGACGTCGGGGAACAGGGCGTACCAACCCCCCACGATCTGCTCCGCCAGATGGTAACGCCAGGGTTCGAGCAGCCGTTTCTGGAACTGGTCATCAAGGCTCCAGTCGATCCCGTACGCGAGCCGCTCCATCGTCCCCTTCTGTTTGTCCTCTTTGCCCGCTCCCTGCTTCGGTGCCCGCCACCGGAAGCGGTTGTTGGCCAGGGTGGCGACCGTCCAGTCCCAGAAGTTCTGAGGGTTGTTCGTCACCATCTTGGTCATCTGGTTCGTGACCTTGCTCTCGGAGGGCACCGAGACCGACACGTCCAGGTCCCGCATCTTCCGGTCGAGCGTCATGGCCGTGGTGCGACCGTCCCAAAAGTTCGTCAGGTTCGTCTTGGCGTCCCGGACCCACTTCTCGACGTCGGCGCCGGTCTCGCTAAGCAGCGGCATAGCTTCCTGCCTTCTTCCTGGTGGTGTTGCCCCGGATCTTGCCCTCAGCTCTCGGCCTGAACGCGAGCAGGAACGCCATGGTGCAGTCGTCGTGCATCCCCTCGGGCGCCGACAGCCGGCCATGTTTGTCCACCCGGTAGCTGATCATCTCGGAGATCGTGAGGCGGTCGTTAAGCTTGCAGTTTTGGGCCGCGAGCGACGCCGAGACCTGGCTGAACAGCTCGAACTTCTTGGCTCTGGTCATCGAGGTTCCGATCCTGTCGGGCTCCGTCGGGTCCTCGCGGAACATGTTGGGGTAGTGGTGGCGATGCACCAGGAGCTGGCCGACGGCGGCCCCGATGCCGTTACGCTCGGGGTTCACCAGGGCGGTGTTGTAGTAGCGCCCGAGGTCGTCGACGATCTGGGCCATCTCGTCGGGTCGATAGACGCCCCGCACCACCGCGTCCTGCTCGCCCGTGAAGTTGTTCACCACCTGCGCGACCGTCCGGTCGCGGCTCATGAGGCCCTCGCCCGCGTCAACGCCGATCGTGTAGCTGCGGCCTGACTCCCGGAGATGCCAGAGACGGAGCCCGTTCTGGTCCATCTGATCGTCGCGAGCAAGGCCCGGGCGCCACCCGAGGTCGGCGAGCCGCTGCCGCACAGCATCCGGCAACACCGTCATGGGCTCCGGGGCCTCGTTGTACTGGACCTCAAGGATCTCGACCGGGAACTGCATCGTGGCGGTCGAGATGAACGCCTCGACGTCGTTCCGCGGGTAATACTGCCGGACCAGGTCCCGGTCCATCTCGCAGCGCCACCGGTAGAAGCGGAACTGCTCCATCGTGATGCCGAACTGCTGCTGGAGCGCCTGCTCCTCGTCCGTCAGCTGGAACTCATTCCGGATGCTCGCCGGCTCGATGTGGGGCAGCCCAGGCTCGAGCCTTGCGGTCTCGCGGGTCCACCAGGGGAAGAACTGGGTGTGCCACGGGCCATGGTCCCGGTTCTTCCCGTAGTCCATGTGGAAGTGGTTCCCGACCCCCCGGGCGGTCGATTCCCTGGTAATAAAGCCCCAGTGAGGGACCGCCTGCTCGATGTCCTTCCGGATCGCTTCGCCGCGGTCCGGCTCGTAGGCGTCCTCGGTATGGAGGACGGAGTGGACATCGGAGCCCAGGGCGAAGGTGTCGTCCCGGAGCCCCCCAATGAACAGCGTCGACTCCCCGAGGATCGACTCGTCCTCTCGGTAGTGGGTGATCCGGAGCTCGCGGCGGACAAGCTCGATCCCATAGGTATCCCGGATGATCTGGGGCAGATGGTCGATGGTGGGCTTCAAGATATTGCGTGTGACGCGCTCGGCGGATGGCTTGTCGTCGGACGTCACGATGCAGTTGAAGTACGGGAATGCGATCATGAAAACCACATCCGCCACGATGTCGCCGGCGGTAGACCCGTGGCGCCGCACTTTCAGCCGGATCACCCGCTTCTTCCCCCGGACCCGGTCGTCCCGCATCTTCCGCTGCATATAGTTGGCCCGGAACGGTACGACGGGCCCCTGGATCGGCTTGATCATGAGGAACCGCTCGGCGAACGGGATCCAGTCGTACGTGGCGTACACCAGGTCGAGGCAATACGCCAACGCCTCTTCGTCCGGCATCGCCGCGATCTCTTCCCGTGTCAGTTGCACAGACGCCGTGGTCACTCGCCACCCCCCAGAAACGCCAGCAGCCTCGGATTGTCGATAAATACCTGCTGGAGATCAGCGGCCAGGATCGTGACCTGTTCCTCGGTCAGTGTGCGCGTGCTTCATGAGGGCGCCCCCAGCTTCGTCAATGCCGTCGCGTACATCCTCGACAACGCCGCCCAATCGTCTCGGTTCTCCTGCCAACGAATGACGCCCTTGAGCGGCGTGTACGAGCAGGAATTCAGATCGTTCCGGTGCTCAACTCTTCTCGTACCGCTCATCGCAGGCTACGCAAAGCTGTGACCCAGCACCGGAACCCATCACCAGGTGTTCGTAGCAGAATTACCCCTCGCAATCATGCTCGTTCTGCCCGTGCATGCCCCCGCAGGCATACGCGAGCCCACGGTCGATCTGGGTCTCGCACCCCTCGTGGTCACAGGTCGAGATGACGCCGTACCCGATCGCTAGACCCGTCGTATCCGTCCCGCAGTACATCCAGCCCAAAAGCTACCTCCCGTAATTCTTACCCGAAAAATTCACGCCAGAAAAAATCGACGCGCTGAGCGTGGGACTCCCACCCTTGAGGGACCCCACCGACCGCGGCCGAACGCGCCTGCCCCCCCGCACCCTTGCCGCCGCATGCCCAAGAGGGCTGTGTGACGCGGGTGATTCCTTGCCTACCCATGGCGACCGTGGCCCGGGCGGCGACGGAGCGCCGTCTACACTGTTGGGGTGCTGTGTTGGTTCGCCTAATAATCATTATGGGTGGCACTGGACACTGTTGATGTGCTGCGAGCGTAGACATAACGCCTATTGAGACGGTTTCCAGCCCTCGAAACGCTCCACGCCTCGGCGTCGAACGTCGCCGGTGTTGTTCTGGATCATGACCAGTGGCCCGGTCGTCTTCGGCTCAGTGACACCAGCCCTGTCGAGGATCGAGTTAGCGGCCTGTAGTTGTGTGCCAGCGTTGCGGCCCGCCTCTTTACTGAGCTCGATCACCTTGCGAGCCGCATCAGGAGCCGCAGCCTTCAGGATTCGCCGCGCTTCGAGTATGCCAGGGTCCCGCTCTCCCCCTACCCCCCCACCGAGGGCAAGAGACGAGGCGTCGTTCTCCCCCACCGACTTCGAGAGCACGTCCTCGGGCTGTGCCTTCGAGAGGTCGCCAATCGTGTCGTCGCGTTCGGTGGACTGCCCTGGTCGTTCCCGCGGTCGCTCGACTGAAACCCCCTCGGAGCTCTCGTCGGCTGGCGGCTCCTCGTTGTGGGGAACGTGGTCGCCGTTGCCGTCCTCGGGTAGCTGGTGCTCGGCGAGCTGGCTGTCGTTGTCGTGGCTGTTCAAAGGCAAAGAAACCCCTTCTTGTTGTATAACGCCCCCTCAGCCCTTGCAGCCGGTCGTTGTGCGCGGCATCGGGCCTACCAGTGGGCGAGGGTCGCATCCTTGGAGAATTGGTCCACTCCAAGGTTCGCGCCGTACGCAGCGGCGCTGTCGCCTGGGTTAGAGGCTGCTAGGACCCTCTGGGGCTACCATCCCATCCTCGCGGCTACACTACCGCGGTCGATCCTTGTGTTGTTCCGATGGTTCTGCGCTTCACGTCCGCTCCGTTTGACTGCTTTCCGCTGCGGAGTGACGGTCTTGCGCCATACATAACTCGTTTTGCCGTGCGGGTTGAAGCCACCACGACCCGCCTTGAGGACGTTCAGCATCTGCGGGACGCGCATCAACTTCGGGGACGCGCCGCCCTGTATCTCTCCGACCCACTGGACAAGGAGCCCCATCAATCGGTTGCCGTCCCGAAGGTCGTCCCAGGTGATCCCGAACAGGTGGACGCCTTCCGCTCGACACTTGTGCGCTTTCTGGAGGTCTCGGACCCGCTGGATCTCCGCGGCCTGCTTGGTAACGGATTGAAGACCCCCAACGTAGTGCTGCCACCCCTGATACTCCAGGGCCATCCGCAGCTGGGGAAACCAGATATCGAGCTCGAGGCGCCGGCCCTTGCGCGACAAGAGCCACTCGGGGCGGAGGTTGTACTCCACGTCCCACTCCGGCAGGGCCTTCGCCACATACTCCCGAAGCAATTGCTCGCCCCTCGAGAGAACCGCCGTCATAGCCTTCGTCCGCATTGAACGCAATAGACGTCCAGGCCCCATTGGTCGTGTCTCGAGGTCACGTCGCCATGGCACTTCGGGCAGGCTTTGAGGGCGATGCCTTGGAGGGGCTCGGGAGGGGCTGGCCTGGGCCGTTTGGCAGCTGCGGTCGTCATGCCGATTCCTGCGCTGTGCGGGGCCCAGCGTTGCCGCTACGTGTCCCGAACCGCCTAGCGGGGTAGAGGACAAAAGAAAAGGCCCCCTGGTTGTCAGGAGGCCTGTTGCGATCACGGGCACCGCGCCTGTTGGGTGGCGGTCTATCCACGGTTCACCTGAAGCCGTTATACCACAGCGTTCCAAACCCTGTCAAAGTCGGCTTCGCGAATTGGTGCCCCGTGGGGGTTGACTTACTATATTGGAATGTGTCTATTTATTGTATGGAGGGGTGCCTGAGTGGGTTAAAGGGCCGGTCTGATAAACTGGTGGGCGAGTTAGTCCTCGCTCCGCGGGTTCGAATCCCGTCCCCTCCGCAGCATTTCAAGACAAAGAAAAGGGCCTCGCATTTAGCCCTACGAGGCCCTGCTGCACGGTTGAGTGCCCGAGTGGTACTTCCAGTATAGCACGGACGGGCTAGTTTTATGGCTCTTTTCATCACATCGCACGAGGCGGCTGAGCGGGCCGGCCCCCTGAGCATCGGGCGGATCCACCAGATCCTGACGCAACGCCGCATCAAGGCGAAGAAGTTCGGGCGCGCCTGGATGGTCAACAGCAAGGACCTCGAGCGGTTCCTGGAGCTCGATCGGCCGGCACACAGGCCAAAGAAAGAGGGTAGGGAGGTTTGACCCTCCCTACCCCGCATTCTCTCTACCCTGCTACGGCTAGACCTTGTTCCACGGAGGCAGGCGCCCCTTCCGGTCACGGTAACCGTCGATGCGGTTCCGCTCCCAGCCCAGGGCCGTCTTCCGTGTAACGCGAGGGCCGTAAACGCTCATGTTCACGTCTCCGCGCTTGTCAACGTGCTCGCCCAGGCGTCTCTCGGGGTCGTTGGTGACCCCGTACGCCTTGAGCTGCCCGTTGCGCCACAAGCCATAGCGGTAGGTGTCGCGTGGAGCCATCTCCACCACCTGGAGCGCCATACATTTGCGTGCAGCGAACGTCGACTCGCATGTTGACTCCGGCCCTGTCCAGCCCGTAGGCTAAACTCGGCTTTGCGCCCGGAGTCGTCTGCCACGCAGGCGCTCTGACAAATAAAGAACGGCCACCCCGTACGGGGTGGCCGTTCGCTGTTGACACAGCAGCACCGGCACGATCACCAGCAGCGGGCTCAGCGCATCGTCAGTCATCGCTAAAACTGCAAACCAAATTGCAAACGGGCTGACAACAGGCCCTAGTTGACGACAAGGGTTGAGCAGGGTTGCCTACGGGAGTACGTTTACATCTGTTGAGGGTCGTGGGCGTCGGATTTTCAGTCAAGTGCTCTACCGACTGAGCTACCTCGGCGCAGGACTATCGTACGGATGGGCTTCCAGGAGTGTCAAGGAGACTGCTTGGGTCTGGGGATGCCGCCGAAGCGCAACCGAATGAGGCCTTTCAGGTCGCCCCAGGCCGTTTGCACCACCTTCACGCGGCTGTCCGGGTCGTCGCGCCAGTGCACCGGGACGTCTTTAATTCGGTAACCTCGCCTTGCGGCGATGACCAGGATCTCGGAATCGAGGAACCAGCCCACATCCTTCGTCACGGGGATGATCTCGTCCACGGCCTTCCGGCTCAGCGCCTTGAATCCACACTGAGCGTCTGAGAATCGGGTCAGGAAGAACGTCTTGATCAACAGGTTGTAGCAGCGGGATATGACCTCGCGGCGGAGGGAACGCCTCTCCACCCGTGACCCCTTCATGAGCCGCGAGCCGACCGCGACGTCGTAGCCGTCACTGGCGATTGCGTCGACGAGCTGCGGCAACGCGTCGAGGTCCGTGGAGAGGTCGACGTCCATGTAACAGACGATGTCGGCGCTGCTCTCCGTCCAGGCCCGGCGCAGGGCCCGGCCCCGGCCCCGCTCCTCGAGGCGAAGTGCGGCCACCTTGCCGGGGTGCCGGGTAGCGAACTCCTGAGCGATGTCGAAGGTGCGGTCCGAGGAGCCGTTGTCGGCGACCAGGATTCGCCATTCGTACCCGGTCATGCGCTCGTGGCAGAAGGCTTGAAGCTTCTCGAGCGAAATGGGGAGCTGCCGTTCCTCGTTAAGGCAAGGTATGACGATGTCGAGGCTCGGCATGGCCGCATCATTGTCGGGTGGCGGTCAAAGGTCGTCAAGGAAACGTGCCGTGGGCCAGGCGCGTCCGGCTCCGGCCCCCCTGTGATAGACTAGGAGCGGTTGTGCAGCCCTTCACAAAGCATCACCTTCGAGTGACTGGAGGGGTCCACCCGCGATGGTAGTCCCCGATGACCTATTCGGCGTTATTCCGCTGTGGGTTGCTGTCTACGTCGTCGGCGCGATCGGCCTTGGCGCCTCCGTCGCGGCCCTCATTACCCGTTTCGTAGGCCCTGTGTTGCTGGGCCGCCGCGACGAGCGTCGGTTCGATCAACCCCTGCGGCGTCTGTGGGGCATGCTGCTGGTCGTGCTCGGCCAGCGACGCGTGCTGATGAGCGTTTCGCTGCGCTGGCGCGACCTTGCAGGCGTGGGGCACGCGGTCATCTTCTGGGGCTTCATCTCCATGGTGACCGGCTACGTGCTCTTTATATTCATCGACTCGGCGAAGCCCTGGCTTTCGGGCTACATGTTGACGCCCGGAGGGCTGAAGGTCTTCTTCTGGGTGCTGGACATTCTCGCGGTGACCGTTCTTGCCGCCCTGGCTTGGGCCGCGGTCCGCCGCTGGGTGGGGCGCCCCAACCGCCTGAAGACCCTCCGCTCCGCCGACGCGGCGCTCGTCCTCGTTGCCATCGGCGGCTTGATGCTGTTGCATCTGCTCACCGAGGCCAGCCACGTCGCGGCCGTCCACGAGGGCGATGCGACGGGCCGTGAGATCGAGCACCTGGTTGGCGTGCGCGCCTCCGAGCTATCGACGACGACGCCCATTGCCGGCAACCTGGGGCGTGGACTGCACAACGCAGGGCTGTCCTTTGGCGCAGCGAACATGCTGCATGGCCTCTTCTACTGGCTCCACTTCCTCCTGGTGCTTGGGCTCGGCGTCTACGTCGCCTTCTCGAAGCACATGCATATCGTCGCTTCGTCGCTGAGCGTTTATTTCCGGTCGCTCAAGCCCCGAGGGGCGCTCCTGCCCATCATCAATATCGAGGAGGCCGAGGTCTGGGGCGCTCGACGCCCCCAGGAGTTCACCTGGAAGTCTCTCCTCGATGGCTACGCTTGCGCTGTTTGCGGCCGCTGCACCGACAACTGCCCGGCGAACATGACCGGGAAGCCCCTGTCGCCGATGCACCTGGTCGAGGGCTTGAAGGACAACCTGCTCGAAGTGGCTCCAGCCCTGGGCCGCTCGAAGGGCGATCGCGAGGCCCAGGAGCGCGCGTCCGACGAATTACCGTTCCTCGACAGGCACGTGACCGAGGAATGGGCTTGGAACTGCGTGACCTGCGGCGCCTGTGAGCAAGAGTGCCCGGTCATGGTGGAGCACATCGACACCATCGTCGACATGCGCCGGCACCTGGTCATGGACCAGGGCAAGATGCCGCCGACCGCCGAGCAGACACTGCGAAGCCTGGAGACGAGAGGTCACCCATGGCGGGGGACCCAGGCGAGCCGGATGGACTGGGCCGAGGGCCTGCCCGTCAAGGTGCTCGCCGAATGCGACGAGCACGATAGGCCAGAGGTGTTGTTCTGGGTGGGCTGCACGGCGGCCCTCGAGAAGCGGAGTCAGAGCATCGCCCGGGCGATGGCCCGAGTCTTCGATCGGGCCGGCGTCTCCTATGCCGTCCTCGGCATGGAGGAGTCGTGCAACGGAGATCCCGCCCGCCGCATCGGCCACGAGTACCTGTTCGAGATCCTCGCTCGCCGCACGATTCAGACCCTCAACGACCGGGGCGTCACCACGATCGTCACGACGTGCCCTCACTGTTTCAACATCATGAAGAACGAATACCCCGACTTCGGCGGGACCTACAACGTCGAGCACTATGCGACCTTCGTCAAGCGGCTGATGGACGAAGGGAAGCTCAAGATGGTCAAGCCCATCGCCGCGAAGCTCACCTACCACGACTCGTGCTATCTGGGCCGCCTCAACGGGGTCTACGACGAGCCGCGGCAGCTGCTGGAAGCCATCCCCGGCGTCGACCTGCAAGAGGTCCCTCTGCGCAACCGCGAGCGCGGCTTCTGCTGCGGCGCGGGCGGCGGACACATGTGGATCGAAGAGAGCTCGGGCAGGCGCTTGAACCATATGCGCACCGAGCAGGTGCTCGAAACCGAGCCGACCATGGTCGGCGTCTCGTGCCCGTTCTGCCTCCAAATGTTCGAGGATGGGATCAAATTCGTCGACCGTCAGGAGACCGTCAAGGCTGTCGACGTCATCGAGTTGGTAGCCGAATCGATGGAAGACTGACCCCCGGCGTTTCCTCCACGCTCCGCGACCCACTCTTGGATTAGGCCCCGGCTCGTGCTACGCTGCGGCATTCCGCGGCACACCGCGCAAGGGGGTCGTCTATGACCACAGTGCCCGAAGGCATCATCAGCGCCGACTCCCACGTCACCGAGCCGGCGGACCTCTGGTCGAACTACATAGACCCCGCCTACCGGGAACGGGCGCCCCACATTGAGCGTCGCGAGGACACGGACGTCGTCGTCTGCGACACGGCATCGATGGTGATGAGCATCGGCCTCCTCCACGGCGCGCGCTACGCCTGGGGAGAGGCCCCGAACCCGAAGGGCCGCTACGAGGACATCCCGGCCACGGGGTGGGACGCCGGCGCTCGCATCCCGGAGATCGAGGCCGACGGCGTCCACTCGGAGTTCGTCTACCCCACCGTTGCGATGTACTTCTGGAGCATCGAAGACGTGGCCTTTGGCGAGGCCTGCTTCCGTGCCTACAACGACTGGCTCGTCGACTTCTGCAGCCCCCTTTCGGCCCGGTTCAAGGGCTGCGGCATGGTCATGCTCGAGGACGTGGACCGCGGCGTGGCCGAGCTGCGCCGCATCAAGGAGATGGGCCTCTCCGGCGCGATGATCGCGGTCAACCCCGCCGGGACGAAGCCCTACCACGACCCGGTCTACGAGCCGTTCTGGGCCGCCGCCGAGGAGACGGGCTTGCCGGTGAGTCTCCACGTCTCAACGGACCGACGCCGCGACCTGGGCGACGACCCGACCGTGAAGCTGCTGCACTATACCGCGGTGCATCGGGTCCTCGTTTCCATGGTCTACGCCGGCATCTTCGACCGCTACCCAGGGCTTCGCGTCGTCTCAGCGGAGAACGACGCCGGCTGGGCGGGCAACATCATCGAGCGCATGGACTACTTCTACGCCGGCTCGCGATGGAAGACGATCCGGACGGGCGACGCCCCGATCAAGCGCCTGCCCAGCGAGTACTGGCGGGACAACGTCAGCTACACGTTCATGCGGGATAGGACCGCGATGCTGGCGCGGGAGGTTATCGGCGTCGACAACCTGATGTGGGGGTCCGACTACCCCCACGGTGACAGCACCTACCCCAACTCCCAGGACACCCTCGCCGAGATCATGGCCGGCGTGCCCGAAGAGGACCAGCGCAAGGTGCTGCGCGATAACGCCGCGCGCCTGTACGGGTTCTAGGAAGAAATGGGGAAGGACACCCCCAAACCCCCTGAAGGGGGTTCAAGGTGCCCCTTCGGGGCAGATTATTGAAAGCGGGGGGCACCCCCTGCAACCCCTGGCAAAGGGGCTCCGCCCCTCTGCACTCCCCGTCTCAGACATGCCTACAACAGTCCGTTGGACCTTCTCCGCCAGCGAGCGGATCACATCCCGACGACGGACTTGACCCTCGTCCGCTGCCTCGCTGATCGCCTTTGTAGAGCTGAACCGCCCCAGCTCCTCGGGCGAGATTGGGCCCCCCGGGGTCCGAGGAGAGCCCGGAAGACTTCCGGCACGGCAACCCCCTGCGTATACAGGTCCGGGACAGAGAGCGAGGTCCGGACCGGGAGTCCAGAGGACCGGAGCCCCCTTGGCAAGGGTCGAAGGGGATGTGCCCCTTCTCTTAACAATAGCCCTCCGGGCTACAACAGCTTCTTGACCTTCTCCGCCAGCGAGCGCGTCATCTTCACCACGGACGCAACTTCGTCCGTGGTCGCCTCTCGGACTGCCTGCAGGGGGCGATGCGGGCTCCGGCTCCCTGCGCGGAAATCGACGCTGGACCTTGCCAGAGGACATCCCGGACCGCTGCTTTCACGGCAACGTCCCGCGTGCGCGGCTTTGGACAGCTAGTTGAGGTCCGGACTGGGAGTCCAGAGCGGCGGCGCACCTTTGGCAAGGGTCGAAGGGGATGTGCCCCTTCTTTTAGCAATAGCCTGGAGGGCTACCTTGAGCCCCCTTCAGGGGGTTTGGGGGCTCCCCCTCCCGGCTACAGCAGCTCCTTGACCTTCTCCGCCAACGAGCGCGTCATCCCCACCACGGAGGCGACCTCGTCCGTCGTCGCCTCGCGCACCGCCTGTACCGACCCGAAGCGTTTTATTAACGCCTTGCGACGGCGGGGGCCGACGCCCGGCACGTCGTCGAGGGCCGAGCGTGAGGTGCGCTTGGAGCGCAGGTTGCGGTGGTAAGTGATGGCGAAGCGGTGCGCTTCGTCGCGCATGCGCTGGATGAGATACAGGCCCTGGGAGCGACGCGGCAGAACGATGGGGTCCGCCATGTCGGGGATGAAGACGTCTTCCTCACGTTTGGCGATGCTCGCCAGCGGGATCTCGGCCAACCCCAGGTTCAACATAACCTCCAGCGCGGCGTTCAGGTGCCCCTTCCCGCCGTCGATGAGGACCAGGTCCGGGACCGCGCCCCAGCCTTCGGCCTTCTCGGGAGCCAGCCGCTCGGGCGTCCCGGGCTCGTGAGCGCCCTCCACCTTGGGCGCCGCTTCCTCCTCGCGTCGCGCCATCCTGGCGAACCGGCGCCGCAGCATCTCCTGCATCATCGAATAGTCGTCGATCCCCTCGACGGTTCGGATCTTGAACCGGCGGTACTGCGAGGGAGTGGCCCGGCCGTTTTCGAAGACGACCATGCTGCCCACGGCGTTCGACCCCTGGATGTTGGAAATGTCGTAGGTCTCGATCCGGCGAGGAAGGGCGGCGAGGCTCAGCTGTTCCTGGAGCTCCTCCAGCGCAGCCGAGACCTTCTCGTGGTCGGCCATCCATTTTACCCGGCGTTGCTCCAACCCCTCCTTGGCGTTCCTGGCGACAAGACTGACCAGGCGCCTCCGCTCTCCGCGGACCGGGACCCGAATGCGGACCGGTTTGCCCCGTCGCAGTGCGGCTATCTGGGTGAGCGTCTCCAGCTCTGGCGGCTCCTCCTGAACGAGGATCTCGGCTGGTACGTGCGAGGCTGAAGGGTAGAATTGCCCGACGAACTCGCCCAGGATCGTGCCCAGGCTCTCCCCCTTGGTGCCCTGCATGATGAAGTGGTCGCGACCGGTCAGCTTGCCCTGTCGGATGAAAAAAGCCTCGACCCAGGCCTCGTCGTCGCCGAGAGCGGCGGCGATCACGTCCTGGTCCTGGCGTCCCATCGAGACCGCCTTCTGCTCCTCGGCGACTCGTTCGATGGCCTTCACCTGGTCTCGCAGCGACGCAGCCCGCTCGAAACGGAGCTCCTCGGACGCGTGGGCCATCTCGCCCTTGAGCTGCCGCAAGACCTGCTCGTGATGTCCCTCCAGAAACAGGACGACCTGGTCGATCACCTGGCGGTACTGCTCGCGGTCGACGAGGCCGATGCAGGGCGCGACGCAGCGGTGGATGTAGTACTCGAGGCACGGACGAGGGTCGGTGCCCGTGATCGCCTTCGTGCAGGAGCGATAGGGGAACAGGCGCTTGAGGAGGGCCATAGTCTTCCGCATCGAGCTGGCACTGGCGAAGGGCCCGAAGTAGCGGCCGCCGTCGTTATGGACGCGCCGGGTCACGTCGAGGCGGGGAAAGTCCTCATTGAGGGTGATCTTGATGTAGGGGTAGTTCTTGTCGTCTTTGAGGCGGATGTTGAACCGGGGTTGGTGCCGCTTGATCAGGTTGTTTTCCAGGAGCAGCGCCTCGGCCTCGGAATCGGTGAGGATGAACTCGAAGTCCTCGACGCGCGGCATCATGTCGGCGACCTTGATTGGCACGTCGGTGGGCGAGCCGAAGTAGGAGCGAAGCCGGCTCCGAAGGTTCGTGGCCTTGCCCACGTAGAGGACCGCGGCCTTGCCGTCCTTCATGATGTAGACGCCGGGCTTGGTGGGCGTAGCGGCCAGCCGCCGGGACGCTTTGGCGGGGTCCATGATGCTCCTATTGTAGACGAAGGGTCGCCCTGGGTCTGGCGTTACGGACACCCCCAAACCCCCTGAAGGGGGTTCAAGGTACCCTTCGGGCTATTCGTGAACAGAAAGGGCACATCCCCTTCAACCCTTGCCAAAGGGGCTCCGCCCCTCTGGACTCCCTGCTCTGCGCCCGTTGCGACGCGGGCTCGTCGTTCGACTGGAGCGGAATGTGCGCCCCATCGAGAGTAACGAGAGTGGCTTGCGCCGAAGGCGCGGAGGGACGTTAGAATTCACGCCCGCTGGCTCCAACCGCTCGCCCTGAGCTTGTCGAAGGGTCGCCCTGGGCCTATCGTTGCGGAGACCCCCAAACCCCCTGAGGGGGTTCAAGGTAGCCCTCTCGGGCTATCTGTAAAGGAA
The DNA here is from genome assembly GCA_965248515.1 of Dehalococcoidia bacterium. Taxonomy (GTDB): domain Bacteria; phylum Chloroflexota; class Dehalococcoidia; order SHYB01; family SHYB01; genus CBDFJU01. The sequence goes on from CBDFJU010000002.1 coordinate 163,216, forward strand.
GGGGCACATCCCCTTCAACCCCTGCCAAAGGGGCTCCGTCCCTCTGGACTCCCCGCCGTCGCATCCGAGCGCGCTGAGGTGTCCAATTGTCATTCCGGCTTGGGCCGGATCCAGTCCCAACCGCTCACCCTGAGCCTGTCGAAGGATGGGCGGACCTTACGATTGGCAAGCGAATTGGAGCATTCGAGCCGATTGTAACTCAGAGCGCGAGCTCATGGTTCGACAGGCTCACCATGAACGGGAAAGGCCGCGTTACGAGCAGTTGGCGCGGTGGCTCGGCGGGCTTGGGGCGGCGGCGGACGACGGGCCTGACCCTAGTCGATAAACAGGGCCAGCACCACCAGAATCACCAGGAGCCCGGCGGCGAGAAGGCCGATGCGGCGGATGTCGCTCTTGAGATACGGGGCCCTGGGCAACTCGCGGTGGCCGGACGTCGGGCCCACCATTGCCCTTGGCGAAAACCGGGGTGGGGCAGGCGCACGGGCGATGGCGGAGCCCGCCTCTACTTCTGGCGCGCGCGCGTGTTCCGGGACCTCGAACTCGGGGAGAGCGGTCCCCGTACCCAGCGACTCCTGAGGGACAGGTGCTGGGGACGTCTCGCGAGGGGTGGGTGGCGCGGTGGGCGCTTGCCCCTGGTAGAGCGACGACGCGCGTGGCGCGCTCTTTCGCTTCTTCTTCCAGAGTTCAGCCTGCCGGGCTGCGACTCGCTTCGATTTCTTTGGCATGCGTCCCCACTTCAGGCAGTCGTCTCATTATATCTGTAGATTTGGACTACCCGCAAGGCGAGCACGGATGCAAGCGACGAGGTCCGCTAATCGGAGCCCGCGACAAAGGCAGGGCCTGCCGGGAAGCCCGGCTAGACCTCAGCGACGACCTTGTCCAGCTCTCGAGCCGCGTCGGCGATAATCTGCGCGGAGTGCTCGGTGCCCAGCTTGTTGGTGTTCAGCACCAGGTGAAAGAGTGTCGGATCGTCGGGCTCGACCTTGTGGAACTTGCGATAGTAGGCGGCCCGAGCGTCTTCGTGGTACTTGATGAACTTCCGGGCATCGTCCTCGCTCAGGTTTTCCCGGCGCGAGATCTCTTCGACTCGGGTGTCCTCGAACGCCACGACCCAGACGTGGAGTGCGTTCGCGAGGTCTTTGAGGATCACGTTGCCGGCCCGGCCGATCAAGACAACGTTGTCAGTCTTCGCCTCGTCGACGATGACCGACGTGATCGCGGTGATGTAGCGCTCGTCGTTGAGCTGGTCGGACTGCGTGCCGGCGGGCTCAGCCGCCTCGGCCATGCTGCGGGACATAAGGACCTCGATGCCGGTTGGCCCGAGGAACGGGTCGCCCCCTGATCCCGCCGCCGCTGACCGTTCAAGGAAGTTCTGGAAAAACTGGGCGATTCGCTCACGGCCCTGGGCCGCGTGCTCGTCCTTCTGGACGACCTCCTCGAGTGGGGCGCCGATCCTCCGCGATGCTTCGACAATGATCTGGTGGTCGATGTAATCGGCGCCGAGGAGACGGGCCGATTCCACGCCAATGAGCCGGGCTGGGCTTCCGATCCTGCCTGCGATCGTGACTACGGGCATCTTCAACCTCCCGCCGTGTTCCTTGTTCCTACGCTGGTTTTGCTGCAGGCCTCGGGGAAACTTTGGAGGGGCCTCGAAGGACGTGATCGACAGGTAAGCTATAGCACATCCGCCGTGGGACAACAAGGTATTTTTGGCCGAATGTTCTGCGGGATTGTTGCGGTTGCTGCAAGGGTTGTGAGCGATCTCGTCGTGAAGAAGCCGGTGGCGTCGCTAATCGTCGCTGGCGCCCTTCGATCGGTCCATCGCTTTGACTCGATCGATGTTCTCGCGCTCAGACTCGTCGATCCCGGCCTCGAACCAGGCGTCGAGCACCTCGCTGGCAACGACGGGCGACGTCAGTCTGAGGCTCATGCAGAGGACGTTCGCATCGTTCCACATGCGTGCGCCCTTCGCTGTTTCGGCATCGGCGCAGAGCGCTGCCCGCGCGCCGGGCACTTTGTTGGCGGTTATGCTGACGCCGGTCCCGGTCCAGCACATGAGCACGCCCTGGTCGTATTCCGCAGACGCGACTCCCTCGGCAACTTTCCGGGCGACGTTTGGCCACTGCGGGTCGTCGTCGGCCAGTGCTCCGAACAGATCGACGTCATGCCCACGGGCGCGCAGATCTTCGACGATCATTTCGGTTACCGGCGTCCGCTCGTCGCTTCCCATGGCGATGCGCTGCCGCTTGCTGGCCATCGCGGCTCCTACCGAGCTCGAGGATGGGCCTTGGCGTACTCCTCGCGCACGTGATCGCTCGTGAGGTGCGTGTAGATCTGGGTGGTGGAGATGTTGGCGTGGCCCAGCAGCTCTTGCACGTTGCGCAGGGGAGCGCCTCCCCGAAGCATGTGGGTTGCGAAGCTGTGGCGGAGAACATGGGGCGTGATCGCGCCCCCGATTCCCGCTGTCTTGGCATAGTTCTTCAAGATGAGCCAGAACCCTTGACGTGTCAGACGCTCGCCGCGGTGATTGAGGAACAGGGCCCTCACGGCCACGCTCCTGGCCAGGGCCGTCCTGCCGTGGCGGACGTAGTTCTGGAGGGCGTAGGCGGCCTGGGCGTGGATCGGGATGACACGCTCCTTGGAGCCCTTGCCCATGCACCGCACGAGGCCACCTTCCAGGTTGACGTCGGAGACGTCGAGCGAAACGAGCTCGCTGACCCGCATCCCACTGGCATAGACGAGCTGCAAGAGCGCCTCATCGCGCATCGTCTCGGGCATGCGGCCTTTCTTGGCCGGCTGCGCGAGCAAAGACTCGACCTCTTTCTGGCCGAGGTACTTGGGTAGCGAGCGGCCCACCTTGGGCGAGATCAACTCCTCGGAAGGGTCCTCGGAGATGATGCTCTCATTGGAAAGGAACCCGAAGAAAGATTTGACGGCCGCAATCTTCCTGGCCACGGTCGTTGGGGCGTATTCCCGGTCCCGCAGGCTGACGACGTAGTCCGAGAGCAAGCTTCGGGAGACCTTGGTCCAACCATCGGAGTTGGGTCCGACCAGGGGCTCGGCGAACTCGCGAAGTTGGGTGAGATCGTTCTGGTAGGCTTCGCGGGTATTCGGGGAGAACCCCTTTTCCGCGGTCAGAAACTCGAGGAATTCTCGCACTTGGTTTTGCATCGGTTTCGACTCCCGCTTGGCGATGGGTTACTTATTTGATGTTACCATAACGTCGGCTGTTTTTGTATAGAGTTTTGAAATGAGTTTTTGTCGCAAGCGAGCAAAAAGAAAGGCCCCGGCGGGTAACCGGGGCCTTTACTTGTAAGAGCGAGCGGTCCTGGCTAGCGGACTCGGCTGACGTGGTTGACGCCGTTGTTGATCGGCTCGTTGATGTAGACGTCGCCGTTGCGGATCTTCAGGTTAAAGAGGCAGTCGGGGTTGGTGCAGATCCACGCCTTGTAGTGGATCGGAGCGCCCTGGCTTCCGAAGTCCGAGAGGGGAACGAGATCGCCAAGGTCGCATTTCTGGCACTTCGGGAATTCCATGGGTCAGCCACCTCTTCAACGGGAGTATTGTCGCGGGCACAGCCGCAGAGTATACGCTAGGGCTCGGAGGCTGACAACCCTGTCCCCAGATTGACGAAAGCCAGGCGCGTATATCGGGCGCCCTCGGGCGTGAGCGAACTCTTCATTAGACTGATTCCTTCCACCAGTTGCTCGGCAGTCGGGGCGCCGACGGCCTGCGCCAATGCCGCGGTATCCGGTCTGCCGCCGGCGCGTCGCCCAGCGCGGACCCGTCCCAGAGTCAGATGCGGGTGGAACTGCCGGCTTTCTCTGGGGACGTCCAGGGACTCGAGTTCGGCCTCGATCTCCTCCTGAAGTGCCAATATGGGGTCGACGTCGCCGGTGACGCCGATCCAGAGGACGCTGGGGCGTTGCAGGGAAGGAAAGCCGCCCAGACCGCCGAGCCGAATCTGGAAGGGCTTCGTCCTGTCTGCGGCGGCCTTCAAGCGCCCCTCGATCTCATCCAGAAGGTCGACGTCGACGCCGCCAAGGAATTTAAGGGTCAGGTGGATCGCCTCGGGCCTCACCCAGCGCACGGGGAGGTCGGTCTGCCGTTTCAGGTCGTCCTCGACGGCCCCGAGTGCCTCGCGGAGGGCCGGGTCGAGCTCGATGGCGACGAACGCCCGGACCTTCGCCACTGCCCGCCCCCTAGCTCCACCCGAGCAGCGCTTTGAGCTCGCGGAGGTCCTCAATGATGCGCTCCAGCGGCACGGCGGCGTTCGCCGGACTCGTCGAGGGCAGGACATAGACCCGCGACGCCCCGACAGCGTGGGTCTGCAGCCCGATCACGGGCGCCGGCGCATCCGGCACGGTGAACCGGACGAACTGCTTGTAGCCGCTGAGCCCGTTGAAACAGACCATTCGCGGCCGGAACCGTTGCAGCTTCTCGCTCAACAGCGCCGCGCCGTCGCGGAAATCGGCGGTCTTTAGCTCGGACATCTGTCGCGTGGCTCGCTTCACGACGTCGGTGAACCCAATGCCGTGGTTGAGCACCTCGGCGTCCGTTTCGGCTGCGAGTGGCACGGGCGTCATTCCGGCTGCGTTGAACGCCGGCCAGAACCGGTTGCGTTTGTTGGCGAAGTAGTGGCCTGCTTCAGCCGAGGTCTTGCCCGGGTTGATCCCCACGAACACCAGGTCGAGACCCTCCTTCAGGTAATCCGGGAGCGTTAGCAAGGCAATGCTGTCTTATCCGCTGCTCGAATGATCGTGCGGGTGGCTTGAGGGCTCTTCTTCCCTTCGCAGGCCGCCGTCCATTCGCAGGAAGTCGATGGCCATCGACTCGTCATCCTCGCCACATATCTCGGTTTCAGTCTGAAGCGTCGAGAAGAACACTCCGAAGTGCGTCTTGAGAAGGCCAGTCAGTTCCTGTTGAATGAGGTCACGGTCGCGGTCGGGCTCCACCAGGACGTGGGCGGACAGGATGTTTCTCGCGGTCGTCAGACTCCAGGCGTGGACATGATGGACATTGACGACTCCCGGCGAGCCTTCCATCGCGGTCACCACGGCGTTCAGGTCCAGCTCCCTGGGCACGTTATCGAGCAGTATGTGGAGGGATTCTCGAATGATTCCCCATGACGCCAACAGCAGGATGACCCCAAATGCCATCCCCAGAATCGGATCGATCTCCAGGAAATCGGAAAACCTGATGACCAGGGCCGAGACGATGATGATCAGGCTTCCGATGAACGTTTGGACGATGTGCCAGTAGGCGCCTCTGATATTGAGGTTGGTCTTCTGGGCGTTGTAGAGCAGACCGAGCGCTATGACCTCGGTCGCGATGCCGCCGCCCGCCGCGGCCAGCATGGGAACCGTGGAGAGCTCTTTCGGGTCGGTCAGCCGCAGCGCCCCCATCCACAGAACGAGGACCGCCATTCCGATAAGGAAGAAGCCGTTGACGAGGGCGCCGACGATCTCTGCCCGAACCAGCCCAAACGTCTGGAAGCGGGTGGCCGGGCGCGTGGCAAAGCGACCGGCAACGATCGCGATCAGCACGCCGCCTACCGCGGAGAAGGTGTGGAAGGCATCGGAGAGGACAGCCACGGACCCCGTCCAGATGCCGAGCCCGAGCTCGACGCCGAAGTACACGGCCGTCAACCAGCCGGCGATGCGTAACGCCCTGGCTGTCCGGACGCTTGGGCCCATTGCCATATGACCGACGTGGGCCATTTCCCCTGCTACTCCTCGATCCGAACGCCCCGGCTGTACAGCCCGCGCCGCGGGAGACTGGAGTATGCAGAGAGTTCGGGTGCCACGTCAACTGTCAAGAATTGAACTAAGTTCTAGACTTTGTTCGAAATAAGCGCTACAATACCGCCATGGCTTCAGTCGGCGCCAGGCCGACCCTATGGCTAGGTATGGAGCCGTTGTGGAGGGTGGTCTATGACGCATGTGAGGCTTCAGAAAAGCGATCACGACCGGCTGGCGCTCGGCGTGTGCGGCGGAGTAGCAGAGTATTTCAACCTCGACTCCGTGGCAGTCCGGTTGGCCTTCGTGGTCCTCGGGCTCGCGGGAGGTCTTGGACTTGGCATCTACCTCCTGCTGGCAACGTTCTTGCCCCGGGCGGTCCCTGGCGACTTCGACGCCGCTCGCATGTGGCGTCCGGACATCGGTTCGGGCGACGACCCGAGGCCACCAGTCATTCGCAGCGGCGCCGCCCTCGAGCGCTACCAGGTGTCGGGGTCTCATCACGAGCTGGCGAGCCGCAGGAACACCATCGCGCTGGTCCTCGTCGTAATCGGGGCCGCGGGCCTTCTTGCCAACTTCGGTGCCTTCGGCTGGTTCGATTGGAGCCGATTCTGGCCCCTGGCCTTCGTGGGAATCGGCTTCGCCCTCGTCGCGGTGCGACTCAGGGCGGAATAGCCTCCGTCCTTCCTGACTGCGATTCCCGCCGCCGGCGACGGCTGCCTGACCGCTATCCTGATCGCCCTCCGCCACCTGACGGGCTCTCAGGTTCGACGCTGTTCTTGACCCAAGATGGGTGGTACGAGAACGAGCTGATTCAAGACGGCTGCCAGATATACCTCTTGTCGAGGAGCCGACAACCTCGCGTCTGATGGACCGTCGGGTCTCCGCCTCCCGCCTTCGCGAGCTCTTTCAGTCCAGGCCCAGCAGTCGCGCCGCATTGCCGCCGAGGATCTTCGCCTTCGCCTGCCCGTCCACGTCGGCGTCGGCGACCTGCTTCAAGAGTCGTCCCTGCTTGATCAATGGAAAGTCCGTCCCGAACAGGACTTTTTCCGCTCCCACCAGTCGCGTCACCGTCTCGAACACCGCGGGCTCGTATAAGAACGGCGACGTGGCAGTGTCGAAGCTGACGTTGACCAGGGCGCTTCGGACCTCGGGCATGAGGGCGTAAAAGGGCAGCCCGCCTCCCCAATGGGCGAAGACCAACACATTGTCGGGGAAGTTGGTGGCGAAGCAGAGCAAGATTCGTGGGGTTACTTGCCCTTTGCCAGCATACGCATGACCTACCGGCTCTGAAGCGTGGGATAACACCGGCAACCCGTGCCGCCGGGCCGCCTGCATCACGGGCGCCATGATCACGGGGTCGGCGAGGTCGAACCCTTGCGTGTCGGGATGCAGCTCGCCGATACCTCGGGCGCCGAGGCCTGCGCAGCGGTCGATCTCCTCCACTGCCCGGGTACCGGCCAGCGGGTTGATCGAGCAGAAGGGGATGAGCCGTTCGGGGTGGGCCCTGGCGGCTTCCAGGATGTAGGTGTTGGTCTCCTCGCAGAGCTCGGCGGTAGCCCATCCGATATTGACGAGGACCGACTTGTCGATGCCGCTGCGGTCCATCGCCTCGAGGAGCTCGCCGGCGCTGGCCATGGCCGCCTTCGGGTTGGAATAGAGCTGATGGAAGGTGAGGTCGCGCGAAAGATACGGAGCCCTGTCGGAAACCAGCTCGGGGGGAAAGACGTGCACATGGGCATCGATCCGCATGATACCCCATGATAGCAGAGGGGTTGAGTCAGGCCTGAAGGGCCGCCTGGGCGGCGGCGAGGCGGGCGACGGGCACCCGGAACGGCGAGGCGCTGACGTAGTCGAGACCCGCCTGGTGGCAGAACTCGATGCTGGAGGGGTCGCCGCCATGCTCGCCGCAGATACCGAGCTCGAGGTCGGCGTTGGCGGCGCGACCCAGCCGCTTGGCTGTCTTGATGAGCTCACCGACGCCCTCGCGGTCGAGGACCTGGAACGGGTTCCGTGGAAGAATGCCCCGTTCCACGTAATGGAGCAGAAACTTGCTCTCCGCGTCGTCGCGGCTGTAGCCGAAGGTCGTTTGGGTCAGGTCGTTGGTGCCGAAGCTGAAGAAGTCGGCATGGGCCGCGATCTGACCGGCGGTCAAGGCGGCGCGAGGAAGCTCGATCATCGTGCCGATCCTGTAGGAGAGCGTGACCCCGGTCTCGGCCTCAACTTCCCTCTGGACGTCCTCGATCTCTCCGCGAACGAGCTCGAGCTCGTTCGCGATCCCGACCAGGGGAACCATGATTTCGGGGCGAGGATTGAAGCCTTCCTTCTCGAGCCGGCAAGCCGCCTCGAAGATGGCCCGAGCCTGCATGCGATTGATCGCGCTGTACATCAGGCCCAGCCGGCAGCCGCGCAGGCCCAGCATCGGGTTCGCTTCCCGGAGATCGCCGACAACGCTGAGCAGCGCTTCCTTTTCGCCGAGCTCGTCAGGACCCGCGCCCTGAGCACGCAGGGTTGCAACCTCGACGAGGAGCTCCTCATGGCTGGGAAGGAACTCGTGCAGCGGCGGGTCGAGGAGGCGAATGATCACCGGCCTACCGTCCATCACCCGCAAGATGCCGACGAAGTCTTCAATCTGGAACTGGAGTAATTCGGCGAGGGACTGATGATAGTTGGTCACGGCCTTCGACTCGGCAACCTGGGAGCGGAGATCTTCGACGACCGTCCCGTTCGCGCCGCGTCCGGCTGCCTCCTCCGCCTTCTGCAGTTGCTCCTCGATGCGGGTTGCCTCGCCGGCAGCGAGGATCATCTTCTGCATGATGGGGAGGCGCTCTTCCTGGAAGAACATGTGTTCCGTGCGACAGAGGCCGATCCCCTCGGCGCCGAGCTCGAGGCCGCGCTGTGCGTCTCGCGGAGTGTCGGCATTGGTCCACACGCCGAGGCGCTTGGTCTCGTCGGCCCAGCCGAGCAGGGTGAGCAGGTCCAACTCCTTGGAGAGACGGGGCTCCGTCGTTGCGAGGCGGCCCAGGTAGACCTCTCCCGCAGCCCCGTCCAAACTGATCTCCTCGCCTTCGAGGATCAGTCTTCCGTCCATGGTGCACTGACCGGCATCCGGATCGACGACCAGGGTGTCGACGCCGGCAACGCAGGGCTTTCCGAGTCCGCGGGCGACGACGGCCGCATGGCTGGTGGCGCCGCCCCGGGCGGTGAGGATGCCTTTCGCTTCGAGCATGCCGTGGACGTCATCGGGGTTGGTCTCTGGGCGGACCAGGATGACGTCTTCGCCGGCGAGGCCCATCATCTGGGCCTTGTTGGCATCGAAGACGACCTTGCCGCTGGCAGCGCCGGGGGAGGCGTTGATTCCTCTGGCGAGGAGGCCTCCCCCTTCGACGGCCAGCTTCCGGGCTTCTTCGTCGAAACGAGGCAGCAAGAGCATCGTAAGCTGGTCGGGCTCAACCCGCAGCAAGGCTTCGTCCCTGGTGATCAGGCCCTCGTTCGCCATCTCCACCGCCATCCTTATAGCCGCTTGAGCCGTTCGCTTGGCGTTTCGGGTCTGGAGCATGTAGAGCCGGCCCTGCTCGATGGTAAACTCCATGTCCTGGGCGTCGCGATAGTGGGCCTCGAGCCCGTTGGCGATCTCCACCAGCTGCCGGTGCTGTTCCGGCATTTCTCGGGCCATCTCGGCTATTTTGAGGGGCGTCCGAATTCCGGCGACGACATCCTCTCCCTGGGCGTTGTTCAGATATTCACCGTAGAGAAGGTTCTCACCGGTCGCCGGGTCGCGCGTGAACGCGACTCCCGTTCCGCTGCCCTCGCCCATGTTCCCGAAGACCATGGCGACAACGTTGACGGCGGTGCCGAGGTCGTGGGGGATGCCGTAGTAGTTTCGGTAGTCAATCGCCCGCTTGCCGTTCCAACTGGAGAACACGGCCTCGATCGACAGGCGGAGCTGCTCCAGAGGGTCCTGAGGGAAGTCGCGTTTGGCGACGTCGCGGACGAGTCCGAGGAATCGCTCCGCCACGTCTTTCAGGTGTGCGGTAGTCAAGTCGGTGTCGGAGGCCGCTCCGACCCGCGTCTTGTAGTCTTGGAGGGCGTGCTCGAAGGCGTCGCCATCGACGCCGAGGACGATGCGGCCGAACATCTGGATGAAGCGGCGGTACGCGTCGTAGGCGAAGCGCTCGTCGCCGGTGGCGCGCGCCAGGCCCTGCAGCGTCTCGGTGTTCAGTCCAAGGTTCAGGACCGTGTCCATCATCCCGGGCATCGATTCCCGCGCCCCGGACCGCACCGACACCAACAGGGGTTTCGCTGGGTCACCAAGGGTCTTCCCGGTCTCGGCCTCGACGCTTTTCAGGGCGTCGAGCACCTGCTCCCACATCCCCTCGGGAAACGCCTGGCCGTCGGCGTAGAAGGTTTTGCACGCCTCGGTTGTGATAGTAAAACCGGGCGGGACGGGAAGCTTCGCCTTCGTCATCTCGGCGAGACCGGCGCCCTTGCCCCCGAGCAGGTCTCGCATCGTCCCGTCGCCCTCTTCGAAGCGGTAAACCCACTTGTGGGCGACGCTAGCTGGGCCCATATGTATACCTGTTGCCCTAAGACGTGACACGGGGGATTATATCACCCGCTCGGTGCGCTATAATCCGTCGATGGCTCTCCAACAATACGCCGCCCCAGTTTCCCCTTTCGCGGTCACGGCCGAGTCCTCGCGGGGCCGAGAGCTACCCGAGCCCCGTCACCCCTTCAAAGACCCCTTTCAGATCGATCTGGAGCGCATCGTCCGGTCGAAGGCCTTCCGACGGTTGATGCACAAGACCCAGGTCTTTCTCGCGCCCAGGGGTGACCACTTCCTGACGCGCTTGACCCACACTATGGAGGTCTCGTTGACGGCGCGAGCCGTGGCGCGGGCTCTGGGACTGAACGTTCAACTCACCGAAGCCATCTGCATGGGCCATGACCTGGGCCATGCACCCTTTGGGCACCTGGGCGAAGCGACCCTGGCCGAGCTCCATCCGGGCGGGTTCCGTCACAACCGTCAGAGTGTGCGCGTCGTCGAGCTGCTCGAGAACGATGGGCTGGGCCTGAACCTTTCCTGGGAAGTGCGACAGGGCATCCTCCGCCATTCGAAGCCGAGAAAGGGCATCGAAGGGACGCCCAACCCGGAGCTTGACACCCTCGAAGCTCAAGCTGCCAAGATCGCCGACGCCCTCGCCTACGTGGCCCACGATGCCGACGACGCTATCCGCGCCGGCGTGATAGTTCAACAAGACCTCCCGCCGTCGGTCGTCGACGCCCTCGGGCCCGATAGGAGCCGCTGGCCAGACGTCTTCGTGGAGGGCATCGTCGCGAGCTCTCGCGACGTTCTGGGAGAGCAGCCGCCGGAAGATGGCCGACAACCGGTGATCCGCATGGGCAACACGGTGAGCGAGGCGGCGAACGCCCTGCGGGAGTTCCTATTCCGACAGGTCTACGAGCCGGCGAGCCAGGGAGAGCAGGCGGAGCGGGCCCGTGCCGTGATTCGGCTCCTCTATCGGTATTTCGCCGAGCACCCGGACCGGGTGCCTCCCGACTACAGTGTGCGCGGCGAGGAACCTCATCGCGTCGCTTTGGACTATGTTTCGGGGATGACCGACAGCTATGCCCTGCGGGTGGCGGACGCCATCGAGCCTGGAGTGACCCATGGCTTCGCCGAGCAGGGCGTGACTATATCGATGCCCGGGGTGCCTGGGTAGCGGCAAGAGGACGGCAGGCGTTGGGCTAGCAGCCGGCGAAAGGGAAAGCAACCGTCGTGGCCCCAACCGATGAGATAAAGGCAAAAGTCGACATCGTCGAGCTGGTCAGCGAGACGACGCCCCTCAAGCGCGCCGGGCGCAACTTCTCCTCGCCCTGCCCCTTCCACGACGAACGCACGCCCTCCTTCTTCGTCTCTCCGGACCGCCAGACGTGGCACTGCTTCGGTGCGTGCGCCACCGGCGGCGATATCTTCTCGTTCGTCATGCGCCGCGACGGGGTTGGCTTCGGCGACGCACTGCGGGCGCTAGCGGAGCGTTCCGGCGTCACCCTGCCGCGGGCCGAGGCCGCCCGCGAGCGGGCCAGCCGCGACGATCGGCTCAAGGCCCTGAATCGAGTTGCAGCCGTCCATTTCCACAACACGCTGGTCAACGAGGCCGAGGCGAAGCCGGCCCGGGACTATCTCGAGGGCCGGCAACTGACCGCCGAGACCGTCGAGGCCTTCCGGCTTGGTTACTGTCCCAGGAACCGCGAAGCCCTCCAGCGGCATCTAACCAACGAAGGTTTCTCGCAGCAGGAGCTTGTCGCGGCGGGGCTGCTGCGCCAGCGGGACGACGGTTCGCTCTACAGCCTGTTCCAGGGGCGGCTGATCATTCCGATCATGGACGAGCGGGCCGAATACATCGGGTTCGGGGCCCGCGCTCTGGGCGACGAGACACCAAAGTACGTCAACTCCCCGCAGAGCCCGGTCTTCGAGAAGGGTTCCGTGCTCTATGCAATCCAGAGGGCCCGGGACTCGATTCGGCAAGAGCAGCAGGGGGTGATCGTCGAGGGCTACATGGACGTGCTGACGGCGCATCAGCACGGCTATCAGAACGTCGTCGCCTCCATGGGCACCGCGCTCACCGAGAAGCAAGTTGGGACCCTGACGAAGCTGGCGAGCCGGTTCGTACTCGCCCTCGACCCCGACGCAGCCGGCAACGAGGCAACGCTCCGGAGCCTGGACGACTCATGGCGTATCCTGAAGCGCCCCCGCGGGACCGACGCTTCGGAACGTCTGTCGCCAGACATTCGGCTCAAAGCCGAGCTGCGGATCATGGAGCTGCCGCCAGGCAAAGACCCGGACGAGCTGATCAAGGGAAGCCCCCAGGAGTGGGAGGCGCTGATTGCCTCCGCGACGCCCTTCATCGACTACGTCTTTCGAGCGGTTGTGACCCGGCTCGACGTAACGACGCCTGAAGGGAAAGAGTCGGCCGTCAAACGGTTGGCGCCCCTGATTCTGAACGAGGCGAACATCTTCGAGCAGAACGAGCGCATTCGAAAGCTTGCAGAGTTACTCAAAGAAGAGGAAAATGTAGTCAAACGCGTGATCAACGGCTTGCGGCCTGCTAGAAGCAGGCGCCCGGGGGCTCGGGACCCCAAAAAGGGGAGTACCCCTTCATTTCAGGAGAGCCCTCGCGAGTCGCTGGAACAGTACTGTCTCGCCACCCTCCTTCGGTTCCCCGAGTTGGCCGACGTGGCCCGCTCGCTCAGCCCACAACACTTCCTCGTGGAAGCCAACCGGGAGATATTCTCCAAGCTGAGCGAAGGGCTCGCAACCGAGGCGCTGAAGGACGAGCTCGATGAGTCCGTCCACGACGAGTTGGACGCTCTGCTGGACTTCCAGCTTCAGCCGGCCCAGTACAGCGACCGTCTACAGGGGCTCGAAAAATGCGTTGCGGGGTTGGAGCGACGGCTCGTTGACCTCGAGGCGGAATTGCTTCTAGCACAGTTGGAGACCGGGGAAGTCCCCTTCGAAGAGCTGTCGGCGAAGCAGGAGGAGTTGAACGCACGGCGACGCAGGGCCGACGAGCGCGTCGCTCGACGGCAGGCGAGGGTATAGGCCAGGACTGGTAGAATGGAATGTGAACAACCGAGGAGATGAGCTTGGGAACGGACAGAAACGGAAACAAGGATAGTAACGTCGCCAAGAGCAAGAAGGCTGGCGACGACCTGATTCGCATGGTTGACGCGGCGACCGAGGAACACGGGCGGACCAGCGATATTAGCAGCGCCCTGGCTGAAAGCGGGATTGCCATCGTCACGCCGGAAAAGGATACCGAGGACTGGCAACCCCTTCCGGGCGTCATTCGGACCCTCACGGACCCGTCCGAAACTGAGACTGAGCGTGAGGCCGAGCGGCGGCCACAGATAGAAGATCACGAGATGCTGGACGACCCCGTCCGCATGTATCTCCGCGAGATCGGGCGCGTCAACCTACTTACGGCCAAGGACGAGCGCGTCCTGGCGAAGAAGATGGAAGCCGCCAAGTACACCCGGCGCGCGGAGCAGGCGTTTCTGAAACAGCACGATCGGGCGCCGGCCGCGTACGAAGTGTTTATCCAGATGCTTGAGCGGATCGTGTCGTTCAAGGACTTGCTCAAGCGTATCGCGCCGACCGTCGACCTGCCGAAGGACCCCGCGCTGTCGGTCATAGCGATGGAGGACGGCCTGCCGGCGCGGATCGAATGGGAGCCGGACCCCGATCTCCTACTCAAGCTCGCCGAGCATTACAAGCTCGAGACCACCGAGGTTCGGAACCAGATCGTCGAGCTCGTCGTCAATAACAAGATTCTCCTCGAGGACGTCGTGCGCATCGTTGGCGACGAGGTGCCGGTGTCGAAGCTCCCCGAGCGACTTACCGACGAGGCCGTGCTCGAAAAGTTGCGAGACCACGAGCTGCGCTTCCGCAGCTACTTCAACGGGTTGAAGGGAAGCGGCGACCGGGCCCAGCGGCACCTCACCGAGGCGAACCTGCGCCTGGTGGTCAGCGTCGCGAAAAAATACATCGGTCGCGGCATGTCCCTGCTCGACCTGATTCAAGAAGGCAACATCGGCCTGATCCGGGCCGTCGAGAAGTTTGAATACCGCAAGGGCTACAAGTTCAGCACGTATGCTACCTGGTGGATTCGCCAGGCCATTACACGGGCCATCGCCGATCAGGCGAGGACGATCCGCATTCCGGTGCACATGGTGGAGACGATCAACAAGCTTTTGCGCGTGAGCCGGCGCCTGGTTCAGGAGTACGGCCGCGAGCCGACCAGCGAAGAGATCAGCGAAGGCATGGAGATCACGCCCGAGAAGGTGCGCGAGATCATCAAGATCTCGCAAGAGCCGGTCTCACTCGAGACCCCGATCGGCGAGGAAGAGGACAGCCACCTCGGCGATTTCATTGAGGACCGGAGCGCCATGGCCCCGGCCGACGCCGCTTCTCATCAGCTCCTGAAGGAGCAGGTCGAGCGGGTGCTCAACACCCTCAACGATCGCGAGCGACGGGTGCTGCAGCTCCGGTTCGGACTCGAAGACGGCCGCAGCAGGACGCTGGAAGAGGTGGGGCGCGAGTTCACCGTCACGCGGGAGCGCATCCGCCAGATCGAGGCGAAGGCCCTGAGGAAGCTGCGTCACCCCAGTCGTAGCAAGAAGCTCAAGGACTTCCTCGAGTAGCCTGCTGGCCGGCGACCTAGCGGAACATGCCCGGCAGCCCCGGGACTCGCTTCCCTTTTCCCGACGACATCCGCTTCATCATCTTGCGGACCTGGTCGAACTGGTTCAGCAACCGGTTCACGTCCGCGGGCGTCGTCCCACTGCCGTTGGCGATGCGCTTCCTGCGGCTGCCGCCGATGATTTCGGGGTGCTGCCGCTCCCGCGGCGTCATCGAGAGGACGATGCACTCGGCGAGCACGAGCTGCCCGTCGTCGACGCTGGCGTTGGGCAGGCGCTTCGTGAGCGTCGACATCCCGGGAATCATCTCCAGCACCGAGCTCAGTGAGCCCATCTGCTTCACCTGGCGGAGCTGGTCGAGGAAGTCTTCGAGGTTGAAGCTGGCGGTGCGCAGCTTCCGCTCGAAATCCTGCGCCTTACCGACGTCGATGACCTCCTGGGCCTTTTCGGTCAGCGTGGCCAGGTCGCCCATGCCCAGGATGCGAGAGGCGAGTCGATCGGGGTGATAGGGTTCGAGGGCGTCTGTTTTCTCGCCCATGCCCATGAACTTGATCGGCACGCCGGTAACGGACGAGATGGAGAGCGCCGCTCCGCCGCGGGCATCGCCGTCCATCTTGGTCAAGACCAGCCCTGTCAGCTCGACCCGCTCGTGGAACTCCTGCGCTGCGGTGACGGCGTCCTGGCCGGTCATGGAGTCGACCACGAGGAGCGTCTCCGTGGGCGAGAGCTCGCGGGCGATGTCGGACAGCTCGGTCATCATCTCCTCGTCGATGTGCAACCGTCCGGCGGTGTCGAGGATGACCCAGCTGGCCCCGATCTCCCGGGCGTGGGGAATGGCACGGAGGCAGACCTCGGTGCCGGTCGGGGCGGACCCCTCCTCATACACCGCGACGTCTATCTGCTTCCCCAGCGTCACCAGTTGCTGCACCGCAGCCGGTCGCTTGACGTCGGCTGCGACGAGCAGGGGTTTATTCCCCTGGCGCTTGAGGTGAAGGGCCAGTTTGGCGGCGGTGGTCGTCTTGCCGGACCCCTGGAGCCCGGCGAGCATCACCACGGTGGGGGCCTGGCTAGCGGCGTTGAGCTTTCGGTGGGCTCCGCCCAGGGTGGCAACGAGCTCTTCCTGGACGATGTTGATGACCTGCTGGGCCGGGTTGAGGTCATCCAGAATGGCGGGCTCGAGCGCCCGCTCCTTCACCTTCGCGACGAAGCTGCGGGCGACCTGGAAGTTGACGTCGGCCTCGAGCAGCGCGACGCGGACCTCGCGCATGGCCTCGTCGATCTGCGTCTCGGTCAGGCGGCCCCGGCCGCCCAGCTTGCGGAAGACGTTGGAGAGTTTGTCTTGAAGGGCTTCGAACATGGTGAGGTGACGGGGCGTCGGATGTTGGTCCTGTCAGGGCTATTGTAGCAGGGTGCCGGGGGACACCCCCCAAACCCCCTGAACGGGGTTCAAGGTAGCCCTTCGGGCTATTGAGTAAGAGAAGGGGCACACCCCCTTCAACCCCTGCCAAAGGAGCGCTGCCCCTCTGGACTCCCCGGGTCCAGTCCCGCCTGCCCTGTGCTAGAATCGAAGCGGCTCCGCGGCGTGCCGTTTCTCCCCGTTCTCGCCGCGCCGGTCACATGCAATGATCCCAACCAAACTCCGGCTGCGCAATTTCATGTGCTACACCGACGAGGTGCCGGAGCTTGTGCTCGACGGCCTCCACGTCGCCTGCCTTTGTGGGGACAACGGCGCCGGCAAGTCGGCTCTCCTCGACGCCATCACCTGGGCGCTCTGGGGCCAGGCCCGTACTCGCAGCGACGACGACATGATCAACCTCGCCCGGGACGAGATGGAGGTCGAGCTCGAATTCCTGGTCCTCGAGAGCCTGTACCGCGTGGTCCGCAAGCGCGAGCGAGGCCAGGGCCGTCGCGCCGGAAAGACCATCCTCGAGCTCAACGTCTCAACCGGGAACGGCTTTCACCCGGTGACGGGCGACACCCTGCGCGACACCCAGCGCAAGATCATCGACATCTTGCACATGGACTACCAGACCTTCATCAACTCCTCGTTCCTCGTGCAGGGACGGGCCGACGAGTTCACCGTGAAATCGGCGGACAAGCGCAAAGAGGTGCTCGCCGAGATCCTCGACCTCACCTACTACGACGCCCTCGAAGAGCGGGCCCGCGAGAAGGCCCGGGGCCGCCGGACCGAGCTGCAGCAGCTCGAGCTCTCCCTCGCCGAGATCGCCGCGGAGCTGGAGCGGCGCGAGGAGTATCAGGGCGCCCTGGAGGAGATCCAACACTCGCTCAATGGAAAGCAGACGGAGCTGACCGCCGCCGAGGAATCGGCCCAGGGACTGAGGACGGAAAAACAGACCCTGGAAATGCAGCAGTCGCAGATGGCCGAGGCGCAGGTCCGGTTGGGCCGGGACGAGGCGGAGCTGGCGCGTCTCAAGGAGCAGATGCAGGCGGCGAGCCGTGAGGTGGAGCGCCTCGAGGGCGTCGACAAGGACGCCGACGCCATTCTCGAAGGGGTGGCGCAACTCCAGGCCGTGCAAGCCCAGAAAGAGGCCCTGGACTCCGGAACGCGGCGGTTCCTGGAGCTAACCCAGAAGCGGGCTGAGCTGGAGCGGGCCGTGCAGGCTGCTCGGACCGAGGTGCAGTCGGAACAACGGGCCCTGTCGACGAAGGTTGCCGAGCTTGCGGCCCAGGCCGAGGCGATGGAGAAGGCGACCGCGGAGCTAACGGCGGTGCAACAAGAGATGAAGACCCTCGAGCCGCTCCCGGGCGCGATCGCGGAGCGACGTCAACAGATGGAAGGGCTGATCGAGTCCGCAGCCGGCGCCCGGGCGGCCAACGAGCAGCTGCGCAGCGAGATGGAAGACATCAAGGCCAAGATGGAGCAGCTTGCCCTGGGGAAAGGCGTTTGCCCGCTTTGCGGCACGGACCTCGGCGAAGACCAGTGCCGGAACGTGCTCGGCGAGTATGAGGCGCAGGGCAAGACGAAGAAGCAACAGTACGTCGAAAACCAGGCCGAGACCGAGCGGTTGAAGCTCTCGGAACAGGCGGCTCGGGCGGAGATCGGAGAGGTGGAGGCCCGGATCGCGAAAGACCTGCCAGCGCTGCAATCGAGGGTAGCCAGTGCGGACCATGCGGTCCGCCAGGCCAAGATTGCCGTGGAGGCCTTGCCAGAGGCAACCGGGGCGCTCGCCGCCGTCGAGCGTCGCCTCGCCGACCCGGACCTCGGCGGGGAACAGGGCGCCGGGCTCCGAGAGACCGTGGCGCAGATCGAGGCGCTCGGCTACGACCAGGTCCAGCACGACGCCGTCAACGATCAGCATCGTCAGCTCGTATCGTTTCAGGAGCGCCACCGTCAGCTCGAGGAGGCGCGGCGGCTTCTCCCCGAGCTTCACAAGAACCTCAAGGAGGGCCAGGTAGCCGCCGAGTGGCGGGAGATGCAGGCTGTCCAGCTTCGAGGCCAGATCGACGGGTTCCAGAGAACTCTGGTGAGGCTGCCCGCCATCGGAGAGGAGCTCACGGGGGCGGAATCCCGGCTCCAGGCGGTATCCGCCGACGTGGACCGGCTCCGGCAGGAGCTCGGGGCGGCCCAGGGCCGGCTGGCGCGCCTGGCAGAACTGGAGGGCACTCGGTCCGAGCGGCGCGTCTCTCAGGAGCGCGCCGCCGAGGAGCAGGCCGTTTTCGACGAGCTGGCCCTGGCCTTTGGCCGCAAGGGGATCCAGGCGCTCATCATCGAGTCCGCGATTCCCGAGATCGAGGAGGAGGCAAACCGACTCCTGGGCCGGATGACGGACAACAGCATGACGCTCAAGCTGGAGACCCAGGCAGGCTACCGGAGCCGGGAAGGCGTGCAGGAGACCCTCGAGATCAAGATCTCCGACCAGTTGGGCACTCGGAACTACGAGACCTTCAGCGGCGGCGAGGCGTTCCGCATAAACCTGTCGCTCCGCATCGCCCTGTCACGGCTGCTGGCCCGGCGGGCCGGCGCGCCCCTACCCACGCTCTTCATCGACGAGGGGTTTGGCACGCAAGACCCGGTCGGCCGCGACCGCGTCGTCGAGGCCATCAACGCCATCAGCGACGACTTTGAGCGGATCATCGTGATCACCCACATCGAGGAGCTCAAGGAGCAGTTCCCGGCCCGGATCGAAGTGCAGAGGACCGGGAACGGCTCTACGTTCTGGATCAGCTAGAGGAGCGTTGCCACTGCCCACGTTGATCCGAGCAGAGGCGAAGTGCTACTATCCCGCCACGTTTCAGCGACGGTCCTGAGAAAAGGACACGCTGCAAGGGGAGGAGGTCGCCATGGTGAGCGACAAGCTGGTGTCCGCGGACTCCCACGTCGTTGAGCCCGCAGACCTGTGGCTGGACTACACCGCGGCCGAGTTCCGGGATCGGGCGCCGAGGGTCCGTCGGGACGAGTCCGGGTCCGATTGGTTCTACTGCGAGGGACAACGGCTGTACGCCCCGGGTGGCTTCGCCACGGCGGCCTTGCTCCGGGACTACGACTGGACCAAGCCCGTCTACGCGGAGGACCTGCACCCGGCCGGCTACGACCCGGGGGCTCGCCTCAAGGAGATGGACAAGGACGGCGTGGAGGTGGAGGTCCTGTACCCATCCACCATCATGCGCCTGTTCTCCCTGACGGACGTGCCCTTGAAGATGGCGTGCTTCCAGGCCTACAACTCCTGGCTGGCCGACTTCTGCAGCCAGTTCCCGGATCGGTACGTGGGTCTCGCCGTAGTCGCCTACGAGGACCCGGAAGGGGCTGCGGCGGAGCTCCGCAGAGCGCGCAAATTGGGGCTGCGCGGCGGCCTCATTACCGTGGGCAGCCTGGACCCTCTGCTCTACGGCACGCCGGACCAGGACCCGCTCTGGGCCGCAGCCCAGGACCTGGACATGAGCATCAACATGCATGGCGCCACCGCCCAGAAGCCCCTCTCCTACTCAGTGGTAGAGCAGGTGCTTACCATGGACTTCCAGCGCAGCGTCGCCAATATGATCTTCAGTGGCGTGTTCGCCCGTTTCCCGCGGCTGCGGCTGGTCTCGGCCGAGAACAACGTGGGGTGGGCCAGCTATTTCCTCGAGAACATGGACCACGCCTACACTGAGTCCATCGGGCGGGCCCGGGGGGAGTTCGCCATCAAGGGCAAGGGCGTGCTCCCCAGCGAGTATTTCCGTCGCCACGTGGCCCTTACCTTCGTGCCCCACTTCAAGACGGACATGGAGGCCCGGCACTGGGTCGGGGTCGAGAACATCATGTGGTCAAACGACTTTCCACACTACAACAGCACATGGCCAACGTCTCGGGAAATCCTGAAGGAGCTTTTCGCCGGCATAGCGCAGCACGAGCAGGACCTCATGGTGGCCGACAACGCTCGCCGGGTCTATGGCCTGCCGGTGCCTAGGCCCGCATAAGGCGGCTGGCCCTACCGGGGAGAACGCACGAGATACACCCCTATCGAGAGCTGGTCGACTCCCCAAACCGCTGTCCAGGGAGCGGGGTTTCAAGCTCGTCGGTAGGCCGCGGGGTCCGGAGCCGCTGGAGGGCCGGAGAGAAACAGCAAGAGGCCGCTGCCGGCGGCGATCGCGGCGGTTATGCCCCAGATGATTGACGGGTCCACGCCGCTATCGAAGAGGTAGCCGTAGACCGGAGCGCCCACCCCAACCGCGGCGACCTGCAGCGGAGTGGCCAGCCCGCGGATCGAGCCCAGGTGCCCTCGGCCGAAGTAGCTGGGCCATATCAGGTTGATGACGGCCATGAACGCACCCGCGGCGAGCCCCCACACCATGCTGGAAAGGAAGATCGTATAGGCCTCGCCATTGGTGAACACCATCGGAAGGACCCCACACGCGAGGCCCAGGCCCCCGATGAGCCCGAGGTAGCGCGGCGCCAGTCGTTCGCCTACGACGCCGAACGGGACCGCCGACAAGAGCAGCATGGCGGGGTCCGAGGCGATTCCAAACGCGAGGACTCCGGAGGAGATGCCCACGTCCTCCCAAAACGAGACCCGATGCACGATTACGCCACTGAGCATGAAACCGAACATGGCCATCGCCAGTGTGACCTGCCAGAACATCCGGGTACGAACCGCCTCGCCCAGAGTCCAGTCCCGTTCTGAGTGGCGCCGGGACTCTCCCGTTGCGCTGGCGTCGCCCTCGGATGTCGAAGGCGACTGGAGGCCCAGGTCCTCGGGGGCCCCTCGCAGAAACAGGAACGCGACGGGGACGGCCACGATCGCCATGACCGCGCCGTAGATCACCCAGGTAGCGCGCCAGCCGAAGCTGTCGATCATCAAGCCGGCCACGAGGGCCGAGGATACGGCGCCGGCGGGAAGGCCTATGGTGGCGATGGCCATGGCGCGGCCGCGCTGGGCGGCGAACCACTTCGCCACCGGAACCATTGTGATGATGTTGGAGCCAGGCCCGCCGATGCCGCCAAGGCCCCCGAGAGCGAACAGGAGGTACAGGGTCCAGAGGTGGTCGACGAAGCCCAGGGCCGACACCGAAATCGCTCCCAGGACGCCGGCGCCCACGCCTAGCCAGCGAGGACCGAGCCGGTCGAGCAGCATGCCGAGGAACGGGCCCCACATGCCCGAGACGACGAGACGAAAAGTCAGTGCCAGCGAAAGGGCGCTCCGACTCATGCCCAGATCGGAGCCCATGTCCGCCATGAAGAACGAGAAGGTCGAAGGCCCCAGGCCGACGGTGCTCATGTGGACGATGAACGCCGCTGCGACCACAACCCAGCCGTAATAGACCCGCGACGGTATCGGAATGGGTACGGTTGGGTAACGTGTCATCGAGGGGCTCGCGCTATTCTAGGGACACGTCCTTCGAGGGTCAAACAGCGAAGGGCCGCCGCGGCAAGGATTCAGCCCGACTCGCGATACGGAAAGCATCAGGCCGGAGGCATTCGACTGTGAAACGCCGGACCACACGGCCTCCCCGGTTACGTCAGCGGCACGGTCACCGCCACCAGCGGAATGTCGCCAACGATTCGGGCTGTGTGGCCGTGGCCAGTCAGGTCCTCGGCGAGGAGGCATTCGCCGGGGCCGAAGCGCCTCACCGTGCCGTCGCCCAGCCCGATCTCCATCTTGCCCACCAAAGTGATGATGTACTGCCGGCCGGGCGCGCTGTGCCAGTCCGAGAAGTAGCCCGGGTCGAGTCGTCGGAACATGATCCCGGCGACTTGCTCCAACTCGGTGGTGTCCGCCCCCGGTGGGGGCAACTCCAGCTCTTCGAAATGCGACTGGTTGTCGGGGCCCGTATACAGCCGAGTTATCAACGCTTCCTCCTTATGGTGACGGCCGCTGGAGTCAGAATACTCCGAGAGCAGACCACGTGGGTCACTGACTACGCGCGCTCCACCTGGCTTGGCCGTTACTTTGGGATGATGTTCTCTTTCGGGACGACCTTGCCGTTCATGATCAGATCGGCCGAACCGCGCCTGATATTGAGGAAGCGCACCCCGTCGTGGCCGACATCGAAGGCGTACTCCTTGTGAGCGGTGGTGGAGATCAACGTTCCAGGCCCGCACCTTTGTCCGTTCATCGTTAGGTCTCCCTCGAGGATCATGAACACCTCGTCCTGCGAGTGCGCGTGGGGCTCGACTTTCGCGTCGGGCTGGAGATTAAGGATATAGATCCAAGGCCCGTTCTCTTCGTCTCCAACGAACTGGGAGGAGAATCCGCGGGGCTCACCCGGCTTACGTGGCCCGCCGTACTTCCAAGGCGCGTCTTCAATGTGGACGATGATATGGTCTTTGGTCGAAGGCATCGGCTTCCTCCATCTGGCTGATAGGTCTTACTGGGCCGCGATGAGCACACTGACGATCATGTGGAAGTGACGGGTTCACGACAAGGTCGCGGAGCAGGTGCATGCGGCCATGATACGTCGCAGGCACAAGCTGTAACGCCAGGGGAGCGCGTGCCCGCGCTTCGACGTGCTCGCCAAGCGAGCCAGCATCGGAATAAGGCTCCGTCGTGGCGCTCGCCGAGCCCGTCCCACCGACGCCGGTCGGTAGACCTGGGCCGGCGACCCGAGGACGCCGAACGACTAGTAGGGCAAGAACGCTTGTGGGGGCGTCGAGAGCTTCCCCGACAGCGTTGCGGAGAACGCCGCTTCAAGCTCCTGCAGCGACCACGGCTCATCCTTCGAAATGTAGTCCACGGGCTCGGGCCGACAGTACAATGTGAACCTGCCGCCGGATGCGTGGAAGAGCTGCCCGTTGACTCCAGCCGCCTCGTCCGTCGCCAGGAAGACTGCCAGCGGGGCTACATCTTCGGGCAGTCGCTCCGGCTGGTCCGAGGCCGTCGTGCCTTGCTGCTCCATGAGTTGCCGCACCGTTGGGGTCTGAAAACCCGTCGCGGTCGGCATGATGCAGTTCACGGTGATGCCGTGCTCTCCCAGTTCTTGAGCCAGACCCCACGTGAACCCCATCACCCCGGCCTTTGCCGCGGCGTAGGCGCTCACGCCGGGCGGACCGACGATTGCGGCTCGCGACGAGATGTTGATGATCCGGCCCGAGCCTTGCTCTCGCATTATCGGGGCGGCAAGACGCGTCGTGGAGAAGTGCCCCTTCAGGTGGACATCGATCATCTCGTCCCATTGGACCTCGGTCATCTCCATGATCGAAGCGGAAGCACCGTATCCGGCGTTGTTTACCAGGATGTCCACCGCCCCGTAGACGTCCAGCGCCTCCTCGATGAGCCGTCGCCCACCCTTCATGGTGCTGAGGTCGGAGAACACCGCGGTGGCTTCCCCACCGGCGTTGCGGATGACCTCGGCTGTGTCCTCGGCTGTCCCTTGAGGGTTACGCGGCGTGCGGCTGTTCGTCACCACCTTGGCCCCCTCCCCCGCAAGGGCGATGGCGATGGCTCGTCCGATGTTCTGCCCGGAGCCCGTCACGACGGCAACCTTCTCGTCTAGGCGCGGAGTCATATCTCCTCCTGGGGGTTTCGCACTTCGTATGAAGCATCTTACGCCGGGGGACAACGTCCTCGTTCAGATGCGGCGCAGGCATGTCCCGGGCCGAAGGGCCTGTCGCCAGGTGTACAATGACGCCGGAGTCCCTCGCCCATGGCCGAAATCCCCGAGCTCGAAGCGATGAGGAACGTCCTCAACCGTGAGGTGGCCGGGCTGGCCGTCGCCTCGGCCGAGGTACGTATCCCCGTTTCCATCCGCCGGCCCACGAACGACGAATTCATCGCGATCCTCACTGGGAACCACCTCGGAGAGACGGAGCGGCGGGGCAAATATCTGCTAAACCGCCTCGGCTCCGGCCACTTGCTGGCGATTCACCTGATGCTCACGGGCCGGCTCCAGCTCGCGGACTCTTTGAAAAAGGTCGGCAAGCGTATTGGGTGGCTCGTAACGTTCGAGAACGAAACGCAACTGCGCTACTTCGATTACCGCTTCGATGGCCGCGTGTACCTGGTGGACGAGGGAGAGGAGGCCCTGGTGCCCCGGCTCCTCGAGATGGGGCCCGACGCGTTGGACCCGGAGCTGACCTACGATGCCTTCCGGGCGCGCCTCCGCAAATACCCGGGGCAGATCAAGCGAACGCTCGTCAACGACGCCTTCATCTCCGGCATTGGCAACGCCTATTCCGACGAGATACTGTTCGAGGCGGGCGTCTACCCCTTTGCTCGCGCCCGCGACCTCACCGAAGAACAGATCTCGGGGGTGTACGCAGCGATCCGGACCGTCTACGAATGGTCGATGCCCATCGTCGCCGAGAAGATGGGCACTACCATCGACGACAAAATCCGCGACCACCTGAAGGTCCATCGGAAGGGCGGTCAGCCCTGCCCGGTCTGCGGCTCCAACATCACCGAGGTTTCCCCAAACAACCGAATTACCAGTTACTGTCGAACATGCCAGGACTGGGGCAAGACGGGGCTGGTGGAGGCCCCGATTCCTTGACATTTACTCTGTTGTCGTGGTATTCTTCGCGGGCTGGAAAGCCCGGCGTTACCGTCTCTCGAACGAGAGATTTTTTATTCCCCCGTGAACACGATTGAATGGTCCAATGGGTCCGTTTCGCTTCTCGACCAGACGCGGCTCCCCGCTGCTGAGGTAGTGCTCGAGGTCCGTGACTATCGCCAGCTCATCGAAGCGATCCAGTCGTTGCGCGTCCGCGGGGCCCCGGCGCTGGGAGTCGCGGCGGCCTACGGCATAGCCCTCGGCGCCCAGTCGCTGGTTGCCGACGATGCCGCCGGCTTCCTGGCCGAGCTCAATGAGATCGCGCGCGAGATCGTCGCCGCGCGTCCGACGGCGGTGAACATGGCCTGGGCAGCCGACCGTATGATGGCCCTCGCCGCGACCGGGGACGACGTCGCTCAACTCAAGATCGCGCTTGTCGCCGAGGCCCAACGCATCCAGGCCGAGGACGTCGAAGCGAACCGGCGCATGGGCGCCCACGGCGCCGACCTGATCCCCGATGGCGCTACCGTCCTCACGCACTGCAACGCGGGGAGCCTGGCCACTGCCGGGTTCGGGACCGCGTTGGGGGTTTTGCGTTCCGCCAAGGACCAGGGGAAATCGATCAGGGTGATGGCTACCGAGACTCGCCCCTTGCTCCAGGGCGCCCGGCTCACCGCATGGGAGCTCCAACGCGACGGTTTCGACACGACGCTGATCACCGACTCGATGGCGGGCCACTTTCTCGCGACCGGTGCTGTCGATAGTGTCATCGTCGGCGCCGACCGTATCGCCATGAACGGCGACGTCGCGAACAAGATTGGCACCTACACCATCGCGGTGGTCGCTCGCGAGAACGGCGTGCCGTTCCACGTCGCTGCGCCCATCAGCACCGTCGACCCCGCGCTGGAGACAGGCGATCTGATCCCCATCGAGGAGCGCAGCCCGTACGAGGTGCTGCGGTGGGGCGGCGTCACGACCGCGCCCGAGGGCGTGAAGGCAGCGAATCCGGCCTTCGACGTCACGCCGAATCGCTTCGTCTCGGCCATCATCACCGAGCGCGGGGTCGCCCGCGCTCCATATACCGAGAGCCTCAAGCTGCTCGTGGAGCGAAGCCGATGAGCTCACCGCGAGCGGATATCGGCGTGATCGGTGGCAGCGGCCTCTACGACATGGCGGAGCTGACCGACGTGGAAGAGGTCCGGATGGCTACCCCCTTTGGAGACCCCAGCGACTCCATCACGCTTGGGAAGCTCGGCGAGCGGACCGTCGCCTTCCTTCCGCGGCACGGGCGAGGACACCGTCTCAATCCAACGGTGTTGCCGTATCGAGCCAACGTCTTCGCTCTCAAGAGCCTGGGCGTGCGGTGCATCATCGGCGTCAGCGCCGTGGGGAGCCTCAAGGAAGAGATCCGGCCCCTCGACATGGTCGTGCCCGACCAGATCATCGACCGGACAAAAGCCCGGCCTTCGACGTTCTTCGACGATGGCATCGTCGCCCACGTCGGGTTTGGCGAGCCCTTCTGCCGGGAGCTCGGCAGCCTTCTGGTGGAGGAGGTGGAGCGGGAGGGGTTGACCGCCCATCGCGGCGAGACCTACGTGTGCATGGAAGGCCCACAGTTTTCTACGAGGGCGGAGTCCGAGCTTTACCGGTCGTGGGGCGCGGGTGTCATCGGCATGACGGCGGTCCCCGAGGCGAAGCTAGCCCGCGAGGCCGAGGTCTGTTACGCTACTCTGGCAGCCTCCACGGATTACGACTGCTGGCACCCGGACCACGAGTCTGTGACGGCGGAAATGATCATTGGCAACGTGGTGAGGAACACGGAGCATTCCAAGAGCATAGTAAGGCGCGTGGTGGGACGCATTGCCTCGGACTGGACCTGCACCTGCCATTCGGCGCTCGAGAACGCGATCGTGACGGCGCCGGACCGTATCCCGGAAAAGGTAATGCGGGACCTGGCGCCACTTATTGGGAAATACTTCGAAGAAGGTCGGGAATAGTCAGGAGAATCGTATGTCGTCGAACCCACAGGAGCCATTCAAGCGCATCTCCGCAGCGGAGGCCAAAGAGCTTATAGACCGGGGAGACGTCCAGGTAATTGACGTCCGCCAGCCCGGCGAATGGATGACCGGACATCTCGAATCGGCCAACCTTATCCCCGTCGATTCGCTCTTCGAAAGAGTCGGAGAGGTCGACGAGGACAAGGACATCGTGTTCTACTGCGCCGTGGGCGTGCGCAGCGCGCTGGCCTGCGAGATCGGCGCGGCCATGGGCCGCACCCGATGCCACAACCTCGAAGGCGGCATCGAGGCCTGGAAGGCTGGCGCGTTCCCGGTCGTAATGCCGGAGGCTGCCCCGGACAGGTAGCGTCCTCGCAGCTCAGCGACGCGACTCCTGGTGGACCCTCTGCGCAGGGAGTCCCGTGCCACCGACCGAGAAAGGAATTCTGACCCGCATGGTCGATAACGACATCAAAGACCCATCCCTGGCTTCTGAGGGTGTGAGAAGAATTACTTGGGCCGCCCGCGAGATGCCCGTGATCCGTATGATCCAGGAGCGTTTCACCAAGGAGCGCCCGCTCGCTGGCCAGCGGCTCGCCGCTTGTCTGCACGTCACCTCCGAGACGGCGAACCTTATGCTCGCTCTGCAGGCCGGTGGCGCCGAGCTGGCCCTCTGCGCCAGCAACCCGTTGAGCACTCAGGACGACGTCGCAGCCGCCCTCGTTACGGAATATGGGATTCCCACCTACGCCATCAAGGGTGAGGACAACGAGACCTACCACAGTCACATTGCCCGGGCTCTCGACATCAAGCCGACGATCACCATGGACGACGGCGCCGACCTGGTGGCCGCGATCCATCAGCACCATCGAGAGTTGGTGCCCAACGTCGTCGCCGGCTTGGAGGAGACGACGACCGGCATCATCCGCCTGAAGAGCATGGCAGCGGACAACGCGTTGCTCTACCCCATCATCGCCATCAACGACGCCGACACCAAACATTTTTTCGACAACCGCTACGGCACCGGGCAGAGCACGATCGACGGCATCACCCGCGCAACTAATGTGCTCTGGGCCGCCAAGAAGGTCGTCATCTGCGGCTACGGATGGTGCGGCCGAGGCGTCGCCATGCGGGCCAAGGGCCTCGGCAGCCAGGTCATCGTGACGGAAGTCGACGCAATACGGGCCCTCGAGGCGGCGATGGATGGCTTCGAGGTTATGCAGATGCAACAGGCGGCGGCGGTGGGCGACATCTTCATCACCGTGACCGGCGGCATGAGCGGACTCGACAAGCAGCACTTCGAGGTGATGAAAGACGGGGCGATTATGGCCAACAGCGGCCATTTCAACGTTGAGATCAACATCCCCGCTCTGGAAGAGATGGCCGAAGCCAAGCGAGAGGCCCGCACCTTCGTCGACGAGTACACGCTGGAGGACGGGCGCCGCCTGAACCTCCTGGCCGAAGGAAGGCTGGTTAATCTCTCGGCCGCCGAGGGGCACC
This sequence comes from Dehalococcoidia bacterium, assembly GCA_965248515.1. Classification (GTDB taxonomy): domain Bacteria; phylum Chloroflexota; class Dehalococcoidia; order SHYB01; family SHYB01; genus CBDFJU01. The sequence goes on from CBDFJU010000002.1 coordinate 191,576, forward strand.
CGTCGGGAGTCATGGACATGAGCTTCGCCAACCAGGCGCTGGCTTCCGAATACGTGGCCACCCAGACCGAGACCCTGTCCAACCAGGTGTACCCGGTGCCGACCGAAATCGATCGTGAGGTCGCTCGTCTCAAGCTCCGTGCGATGGGAATGGAGACGGACTCGCTGACCGACGAGCAACGGAAGTATCTCGAGAGCTGGACAGAGGGCACCTAGCTCAAGCGGTCACATCAGGAGAGAAGTCATGGCATTTACCTTCAAAGAATCACCTTCCTACCTGTTTACGTCCGAGTCCGTCACGGAAGGCCATCCGGACAAGCTCTGCGACCAGATCTCGGACGCGCTGCTCGACGCTGTCCTGGCGACGGACAAGCACGCTCGGGTTGCCATCGAGACCGCGACGACCACCGGCCTCGTAGTGGTCATGGGCGAGCTCACGACCAACAGCTACGTGGACATTCCGAAGACGGTGCGCGATGCCATCCGAGAGGCAGGCTACACGGCGCCCGATTACGGCATCGACTTCCAGAGCTGCGGGATCTCCGTCTCGCTCAAAGAGCAGTCCCGCGACATCGCCCTCGGCGTTGACCTGTCTCAGGAAGCGAAGGACAAGGGGTTGAGCAACGGTGAGGAGGATGACCTCGACAAGTTCGGCGCCGGCGACCAGGGGATGATGGTGGGCTTCGCCTGTACCGAGAGCGAGCCCTACGCGCCCGGTACGTTCATGCCCCTGACCGTCCACCTTTCCCACCGGCTCACGCAGAAGTTGGCCGAGCTCCGGAAGAACATGACGCTCCCCTATCTGCGGCCCGACGGCAAGTCTCAGGTCACCGTCGAATACTCTTACGGTGTGCCCAAGCGGGTCCATACCGTCGTCGTCAGCACGCAGCATGCTCCCGAGGTGTCCACCGAGGTCATTCACCGAGATGTGGTCGAGGAGGTCATCAAGGAAGTCATTCCCCGAGAGCTCCGCGACGCCGAGACCAAGATCTACGTGAACCCGACGGGCAGGTTCGTTGTTGGCGGCCCCACGGGCGACGCGGGACTAACGGGGCGCAAGATCCTCGTCGACACCTACGGCGGCGTAGCCCGCCATGGAGGTGGCGCGTTCTCGGGCAAAGACCCCACGAAGGTCGACCGCTCGGGCGCATACGCCGCTCGCTGGGTGGCGAAGAACCTGGTGGCCGCGGGAGTCGCCGAGCGTCTGGAGATACAGGTCTCCTACGCCATTGGCGTTGCCAGGCCGCTCTCGATCTCGGTCGAGACCTTCGGTACGAACGTCATTCCGGACGATCAGATTCTCGACCTGGTGCACCGGCACTTCGACCTTCGGCCCACCGCTATCATCCGCGACCTGAACCTGTTACGCCCTTTCTACAAGGAGACGGCAGCTTACGGTCACTTCGGTCGCGAGGATGTCCTGTTCCCGTGGGAGGAGACCAGCAGGGCGGAGGCTATCCGGGCCGATGCGGGGTTGCGGGGCGAGGCTCATCGGCCATCCGAGACGGCGCAACAAGCTACCGAATCGGCGGGGTAGGGCAAACCACGAGGTCCGGGTTATGCAAGCCGTCATCCTGGCGGGAGGCGAGGGGCTGAGGTTGCGCCCGCTGACGACCAACCTTCCCAAGCCGATGATCCCGCTGGTGAACCGGCCCTTCCTCGAGCACATGATCGGCTACCTCGAGGCCAACGGGGTGACCGAGGTTATTCTCGCCCTCGGCTATCTGCCCGAGAAGATCCAGGACTACTTCGGCGACGGCGCCGGCTTCGGGATCAAGCTCGTCTACTCGGTTGAAGAACGGCCCCTGGGCACCGCCGGCGCGGTCAAGAACCTCGCGCCGCTGATCCGCGACACGTTTCTCGTCTTCAACGGCGACGTGGTGACGGACATGGACCTCCGCGAGCAGGTCCGGCTGCACACCGACAGCCACTCCAGCGCGACCCTGTTTCTGGTGCCGGTCGAAGACCCTACCCGGTTCGGGGTCGTCGAGACCAACGCCTACGGAAAGGTAACGGCCTTCACGGAGAAGCCGGCGTTTGAGGACGTCAGGGCCAACACCATCAACGGCGGCTGCTACGTTCTCGAGCCCGAGGTCCTCGACCTGGTGCCGGAGGGCGAGTTTCATATGTTCGAGACCGGCCTCTTCCCGGCCCTCCTCCAGCGCGGCGACCCGGTGCTGGGCCACGCACCGAGGGCATACTGGATCGACGTCGGCACTCCGGCCAGCTACCTCCAGGTCCATCGCGACCTGCTCCAAGGCCTGGCCGGCAGCTCGGAGGGCTCGGAGGTCTCGATAGGCGCCGGCGCGAAGGTCGATTCAACCGCTCGGATAACAGGCCCGGCGGTCATCGGCGACGGGTGCGTGATCGGGGCCCAGGCCCGCATCGTGGGGCCTGCCGTCGTCGGCAACCACTGCGCCATCGGCGCCTACGCGACGGTGCGCGACGCTGTACTGTGGGACGACGTGACCGTCGAGGGCGCGGCCCGGCTGGACGCCTGCATTGTCGGCCGGGGGGCATCTCTGGGCCAGGACGTCCAGGTGGAGGGCGCACTGATCGGCGACGAGGCCCGCGTCGGTCAGGGAAACTCCCTTGGCCCGCAACGGGTCGTCGACGCCGGTCAGGTCCTCCAACCAAGGGAGGACGTCGAGCTGTGAGCGCAACGCCTATCAAGTTCGGCACCGACGGCTGGCGGGCCATTATCGCCGAGGAGTTCACCTTCGAAAACGTCCGCGCCTGCGCCCGGGGCGTCGTCGCGCTCCTCAAGAGTAACGGCGTCGCGGACAAGGGACTCGTCGTGGGCTACGACACCCGCTTCGCGTCGGAGGACTTCGCTGCCGCGGTGGCCGAGGTTGTTGCCGCGAACGGCGTTCCGGTCTATCTCTGCGACGCGCCTTCGCCGACGCCTGCGGTGAGCTATTCGATCATCCATCGCCAGGCCGCCGGTGGAGTCGTGATCACGGCCAGCCACAACCCCGGCAAGTGGAACGGCTTCAAGTACAAGCCGGAGTACGCCGGCAGCGCGTCGCCGGAAGTCATCACCGAGCTCGAAGGTTTTATCGCTCAGGCGCAGGCGGCTGGGGACGCCGCACGCACGAATGGCGACTCGCCGGCGTCTGTCACGACGGTGGACTCCGTGGGGCCTTACCTGGAACAGCTGGGGCGCCTCGTCGACGTCGACGCGCTCAAGGAAGCTGAACTCAACGTGGTCGTCGACTCCATGTACGGCGCCGGTCTCGGGCTGCTGCCGCGGCTGCTCTCGGGCGGGAACCTTGCGGTAACAGAGCTGCACGGCGAGCGAAACCCCGCCTTCCCCGGGTTCGATCAGCCGGAGCCCATTGCCCGCAATCTTCACGCGTTGACCGACGCCGTGAAGCAGGCCGGGGCGGATGTCGGCCTCGCCACGGACGGAGACGCCGACCGGCTCGGGCTGGTGGATGAGCGAGGTGTCTTCGTCACGCAACTCCAGACACTTGCGCTGCTGGCCCTCTATCAACTCGAGGTGCGCGGCGAGCGAGGGGCCCTGGTCAAGTCCATCACCACCACCGACATGCTCTACCGGCTGGGGGAGCTCTACGGCGTGCCCGTGTTCGAGACCCCGGTGGGGTTCAAGTACATCGGCCCCATCATGATGCGCGAGAACGCGCTGATCGGGGGCGAAGAGAGCGGCGGCTACGGGTTCCGGGGCCACATCCCCGAGCGTGACGGCGTCCTGTCCGGCCTCTACGTCCTGTCCATGATGGTGGCCCTGGGCAAGCGGCCCTCGGAGCTCATCGAGTTCTTGTACGAGAAGGTCGGCCCGCATCACTACGACCGTATCGATATTGCGTTCGACGCCAGCGAGCGGGGAGCGATCCTCGATCGGCTCGAGACCGACAGGCCCAAGGAGCTCGGCGGAAGCGCCGTGGTCCAGGTCGACACCCAGGATGGCTACCGGTACAAGCTTGCGGACGGCTCCTGGTGCCTGGTCCGCGCCTCGGGGACCGAGCCGCTGTTGAGGATCTACTGTGAGACGAGCAGCCCGGAGCGCGTACGGGAGCTGCTCAGTGAGACCCGCCGTCTCGCGGGGGTCTGACCGTGGACCTCGACGACTCCGAAGGCATCGCCCGACTCGACCCGCAAGGCATGGGCGCAATGATCGCCGCCCTTCCCGACCAGTGCCGGCCGGCGTGGGACGCCGCGCAGGCGTTGCCCCTCCCTGACCGCCTCCGCGGCCTCGAGCGTGTTGTGGTGCTGGGCATGGGCGGCTCGGCCATTGGCGGCGACCTGGTCGCCGATCTGCAAGCGTGCCAGGGTTTCAGGCCCGCCCACGTGCACCGAGGCTATGGGGCCGAGGGCCTCGTCGACGAGCGGACGCTGGTCATAGCGTCGAGCTACTCGGGGAATACCGAGGAGACGATCGAGGCATTCAAGCACGCGCTATCCCAGGGCGCCAGGGGTCTAGCCATTACGTACGGAGGCCATCTTGCCGAGTTCTGCAGGGACACGAGGTTGCCGTGCCTGCCTATCGATTTTCGGGGCCCGCCGCGAGCCAGCCTTGGGGCCAGCCTCTTCTCGCTGCTCGGGCTCCTGGCGCGGCTCGGTCTCGTGCGCGTGGATAAGGCCGAGGTCGAGCGTGCCGTTGAAGCGGCGCGACGGCAGGTGGAATCCCTCGCGCCCGCCATGCCAACGGAGAAAAACCAGGCCAAACGCCTTGCTCTCGCTATCGGGGACCGTGCCCTCGTGATCTGCGGGGCACAGCACCTGACGGGCGTCGCCCGGCGATGGAAGACCCAGGTCGCCGAGAACGCGAAAAAGTGGGCCTTCGCCGAGGAGCTCCCCGAGCTCCAGCACAACTCCGTGGAGGGCTTCGCCGTCCCCGCCGCTCCCTCGGGGGCGGTATTCGTGACGCTTCTCCGCTCCGACCTCTATCATCCCAGGGTCGCCCGTCGCTGCGACCTCACTGGGGAGCTTCTAGAACGCAGCGGAATCCCCCACGAAGGCGTTGAGGCCGTGGGTGAAAGTCCGTTGGCGCAGATCGTGACGGCAACCCTCTTCGGCGACTACGTCTCGTATTACCTTGCCCTTCTGAGTGATGTCGACCCGACGCCGACGCCGAACCTGGAATGGCTGAAGGCCAGGATGGCGGAGCTGTAGCCGTGGACTTTCGATTCACGCCACAGGAAGAGCAGTTCCGCGCGGAGGTCCGCGATTGGCTTGCGAAAAACCTGCCGGACAGCTGGCTCGGGATCGACCGGGAAGAGCAGTTCGACCCCAGGTTCTGGGACGTCACGACCTCCATGGCCAAGAAGCTCGCCGCCAAGGGCTGGCTCACGCTCTCGTGGCCGAAGGAGTACGGGGGACAGTCCCGATCGGTGGTGGAGCAGACCATCTTCCAGGAACAGATGATGTACAACGGCGTCCCCGGGACGACCATGGGAATTGGCGGGACCCAGTGGGTCGGCCCGACGCTCATCCTCCACGGGACAGACGCCCAAAAGCGCGAGCACCTGCCCGCCATCGCCTCGGCGGACCGCTGGTGGTGCACCGGCTACAGCGAGCCGGAATCCGGCTCCGATCTGGCGAGCCTCCAGGCCAGTGCCGTCCGGGACGGCGACGACTACGTCGTGAACGGACAGAAGGCCTGGACCTCGGCGGCCCATGTCGCCGACTGGTGCTGGCTGGCGGTGCGCACCGACCCCGAGGCGGCCAAGCACAAGGGGATCAGCCTGTTCCTCGTCGATATGAAGTCACCCGGGGTGCAGACGCGGCCGGTGATCAACGTGGCAGGCTCGCACTCCTTCAACGAGATCTTCTTCGACAGCGTCCGTGTGCCCGCGGCCAACCTCGTTGGGGAGGAGAACCGGGGCTGGTACGTTCTGGCCGTGGCCCTCGACTTCGAGCGCTCCGGAATCGCCTACGCGGCCTACGCCGGGAAAGGCCTCCACCTGACCTCGCGGTTTTGGACCGAGGCCGGTGAGGGGTCGAAGGGCTCCGCATCGGCCGCGATCGGGCGTCACCTGCTCGCGGAGATGACGATCCAGGTCGAGATCCAGCGGAAGTTCGCGTATAGAGTTGCGTGGCTCCAGGGACAAGGCGTCGTGCCGAACAAGGAGGCCTCGATTGCCAAGGTCTTCGGCTCGGAAACCCTCCAGCGGGTGACCCGGGCGGGGGTGCGGGTGATGGGGCTCTACGGACAGGTCCAGGCCGGGACCCGGCTCGCCGCGATCCAGGAGCGCATCCTCAGCCAATACCTCCACAGCGTGTCCGTGACGATCGCGGCGGGGACCTCGGAGATCCAGCGCAACATCATCGCCCAGCGCGGCCTCGGCCTGCCGCGGGGGTAACGACAGGAAGGGAGACGACCATGCCCAAGGGCATCTACATGGTGTTCACGGAATGCACCGACCCCGACCGGGAAGAGGAGTTCAACCGCTGGTACAGCCATACTCACCTGCCGGACCTCAGCGCGGCCAAGGGGTACGTTCGCTCGCGACGTTTCTTCAACCTCAGGCCTGAAGGCGGCCCCTCGAAGTACCTCGCGCTTTACGAATACGAGAGCGACGACATCGAGGGGGCAGTGGCGGACCAGCGCCGCGTCGCGATGCAGACCGTCGCGGACGGGCGACACCTCGACTTCCTGCGCCGGGTTGAGGGCTACGTGTTCCAGGAGATCGACGCCGTCGACTACGAGCCCTTGGAGTCGCTGGACTATCCGAGGACGCGGCCGGGGAGCTAGCCTTCGTAGTGAGTCGAGTGGGGATAGAAGTCGAGCCAGGCCCAGTCGAAGGAGCTGTTGCTCGGCACCTCGAGGAGCCCTTGGCCCTTTAGCGGCCCTTCGATCGCGAGACCCCGGCCCGGGTCCCAGAGGCTCCCCGTCTCGCGGTCTCGCATGCGCTCACCGGTCCTCTCGAACGTGAGGACCTGGTCCCCCACCTGGCGGACGTAGACGCTGACCTTTCTTGTCTCTTGGTTCGTGTGGAGCACCAACGGGTAGGGCCCCACCGCGTCGTTGACGACGATCTCTTCCCGCAGGGCGGTGAAGGCGTAGGAACGGGCGTGCTCGCCCAGTGCGATGCCGACAACGAAACCGTCGTAGAACCCGTAGCCGGGTCGCGGCACCAGCGTGGGCACGACCATAACCGTCGTGTCTGGCCGCTCCGTCACCCAGTCCTCCCAGAGGACGAGGCTCATCGGTAGGGCCTTGAGCCTCTGGCCCGCGAGCGGACCGCCGATGGCGAGGCCCCACGGCTGGGACCAGATACTCTCGGTTGAATGGTCCCACCAGGTCATGGCGTTCATGAAGAGGGCGCCCTGGTTCCCGAAGACCTCCGCCGTCCCTTCGATCCGCCGGTCGTGCACGAGACCGGTGAAGCAGATCGGTCACCAGGTGACCAGGATCGGCACGCCTCCCAGCTCGTCGTTGACGATCTCGCGGCCCCGGAGTGGCGTGATGGGATAGGCCTTGGCCTCGCCGTTGATGACGACCCCTATCACGAGCTCGTTGGATGGCGTATCCGCCTCCGAGGCGGGGAGAAACACGGGGTCGTAGATAGGCCGGATGACGTCGCGGCCGAGGAGTTGGCGGTACCTGCTGACGTCGATCTCGGGCGGCCCCGGCGCTTCCACGTCGAGGACTCGCGATCCCGTCTGAAGCGAAGGCAGGGCTGTCGGTCCCGCCGCTGGGCCAGGAGAGCTCACAGGGCTCGAAGTGGCGCGCTCGCCGGCGTTCGGTTCAGGAGTCGGGGTCGGAACCGGCGCGGGGCTCTCGGATGTTGGGGCCGGCGTGGCGCTCGCTGTTGGTTGGGCGGGGTCGGTGGTCGGTATTCCCAGCGACACCTCGGGGCCACCGTCCGGTGACGGCCAGGTAGGCGCCGGGGTGGCCGTTGCCGCCGGGCCAGGGCTAGAGCGTTCGGTCGTGGTCTCGTTGCCGGCTTCCGGTCGTTCGGTTGGTGTGGCCGGTCGCGGCTGCTGCGGCGTGTCCGAGACCGGTGTCTGGACCGCGCCCGATGAGCAGGCGACGACGACGAGCGAAACCGCCATGCCTCCGGCTACGAGCCAGGCCAAGCCTCTCCGACCGTTTCGAAACGCCGATGTTCCCAGAATACTATCGCCTCGCTGTGCATTGTTGATTAGATGCGGTCGCGCTCGGACGGGTTCTTTGGACCGGCCTCATTGACAGTCTCCCGGGCCCGGCGTAGACTCGCGCCGACCGGTGACGGAATCAAGACCGGAGCAGATGGAGGTTACGATGGCCAAGATCACGGACCCCTGGGGTCACCGCCTGAATCACGTTGAACTGGTTTATCGTCCCGGCGAGCGAGAGCTGGCGAAGAAGATCTTCGAGGCTCTGGGGTTTCTCGTTACGGATACCGGGGGGCCGTATATCAACATCGACGTCGACCCGAGCAGTCCCGCGGGCTACAACAATGTCGTCTATGCCTCCGAGGTGACGCCGCAGCAGTGGGCTTTCGAGCAGCAGCTGCAGCAGAGCATCGCGAGCGGCGGCGAGATTGCCAGCTCGTTCGAGACGTTCCAGGCGAACATGCGCGAGGCGCCCTACCTGTCGACGCATTTCGGGATTCGCCTCTCCCAGGAGGAGATGGAAGCCACGGTGGCCAGGGTCGAGGCCCTGAACGCCCCCGAGCTCGAAGGCCGGGTGTCCATCTCCGCCCAGTTCGGCCCAGGGTCGCTGACGCCGACACTCCAACAGGCGTGGGTCAAGACCGACGTTTTCGCGGCCGGGCTGATCACGGTAGGTCAGCACATCGAGCTTCAGGCCGACACGAAGTTGTAGAGCGACAGGCCTTGCGCGGAGGCCCCGCGGCCCTCGCTGGACACAAGAGAAGGGCCCGCGTTGAGCGGGCCCTTCTCTTCGTCGTTCCGTTCCGATTAGCGCTTGGTGTACTGAGGCGCCTTGCGGGCCTTTTTGAGGCCGTATTTCTTGCGCTCCTTGACCCGTGGGTCTCGGGTCATCAGGCCCGCGCGTCGCAGGGCCGGCCGCAGGGTCTCGTCGGCGGCGACCAACGCTCGGGCCAGGCCGTGCCGCACGGCGCCCGCTTGGGAGGCGTTCCCCCCGCCAAATACCTTGACCATTGCGTTGAACTTGTTGGCGAGGCCGGCGACGCGCAACGGCTCCAGCAGTGCTTGACGCAGCGACTGGGTCGGAACCGCCTCTTCGAGGGGTTTGCCGTTGATGATGACCGTACCGACGCCGGGCATGATGCGGACCTGGGCGATGGCCGACTTGCGACGGCCTGTCCCGTGATAGTAGCTCTGGGAACCTGTGGTCACGACTTCTCCTCTTTCTCGGGCTCAGCCTCGGCCACGGGTGCCTCTTCGGGCTCGGCCTCGGCCACGGGAGCCTCTTCGGGCTCAGCCTCGGCCACGGGTGCCTCTTCGGCTTCCGCCTCGGCCACGGGTGCCTCTTCAGCTTCAGCCTCGGCCACAGGGGCCTCTTCGGGCTCAGCCTCGGCTACGGCAGCCTCTTCGGCTTCGGCAGCAGCTGCGGCAGCCGCTTCTTCTTCAGCCTTGGCCTCGGCCAGCTTGGCAGCGGCTGCGGCCCGCTGGGCATCCCTGGTCGCCTTGTCCATCGGCCCCTTCTTGGGTTTGCCGCGTCTTTTAACCCCTGCGAGCTCTTTGATCTGGGCCCCATGGGGATGGGTCGGCTCGGCGTACACCTTGAGCTTCCGCATGAGGGCTCGACCGAGACGGTTCTTCGGTAACATCCCCCACACCGCGTACTCGATAACCCGTCGTGGGTGCCGCTCCAGCATGCGCTCGAAGGCGACCGACTTGAACCCGCCGGGGTACATGCTGTGGGAGTAGTACATCTTATCGGCGCGCTTGTCGCCGCTGAGGGCGACGCGGGAGGCGTTGACGACGACGACGAAGTCGCCCGTGTCCATATGGGGCGTGTAGGTCGGCTTGTCTTTGCCCTTCAGGATCTGGGCAACTTCCGACGCCAGCCGGCCCAGCGGCCTGTCGGCGGCGTCGATGAGGCGCCACCCGCGCTGGATCTCGGAGGCCTTGGGACTATAGGTCTTTGTCGACATCGGCATACGTCACTTCTTTTCCGTCGGCGCCCGATCGCTCCCTCCGATAGAGAGACCGTCGTAGCGCACCGCTTTCAGATACAAACCCTGCGGCGGAAGCGTCGGGCCGGCCGTCCCGCGACTCGGATCGCTGAGGAACCGCGCGAACTCCTCCACCGTCAACCTGCCGCGACCGACCTCCAGCAACGCACCGGTCATGCGTCGGACTTGCTGATGGAGGAACGATCCGCTTTCAACATCGAAAACCAGCACGTCATCGCGGCAGCGGAGCTGGGCCCGGGTGATCTCCCTTCGGGTGTTCGCCCCCTTGGGGACCAACGAGCCAACGAAACTGGCGAAATCGTGCTCTCCTACCAGCATTGCCGCCGCCTCGCTCATTCGCCGTACATCGATTGGTGCGGCCACGTCCAGGGCCCGGTGCCGGAGCAAGGCCGATCGCGTTGGGCTGAGTCGCATCCAGTATTCGTAATGGCGGGAGACCGCCTTCGTGCGCACATCAAACCCAGCCGGGATCTCGCAGGCCGCGTGAACGGCGATATCCTCGGGTAGGTAGTGGTTCAGCGCCGACACGAAGGTCTCCGGCGGATACGGGGCCGTGGTCTGAAAGCTGACCACCTGGCCCGAGGCGTGGACTCCAGCATCGGTCCTGCCCGCCGCCGCAACACGGATAACCTCGCCCGTAAACGCCTCGATTGCCTGCTCCAACTCCTCCTGGACCGTGTTGCCACGGGCCTGGAGCTGAAAGCCATGGAACCGAGTACCGTCGTACTCGACGATCAGGGCTAACTTCTTAAGGTGCATCGCAGGACTGACTGGCTTGCGCTCAGACCAGTTCCAGCTGGGCCATGGGGGCGTTATCGCCCTTCCGTGGCCCGAGTTTCGTCAGGCGGGTGTACCCGCCGTGGCGCTCTTCATATCGTGGCCCGATCTCGTCGAAGAGCTTCCGGACCACCTTTTCGTCGAACACGAAAGCCAGTGCCTGACGGCGATGGGACAGCGCGCCCTTCTTTCCGAGGGTGATCATACCCTCGGCGAGACCGCGCACTTCCTTGGCCTTGGCCTCGGTGGTGACAATCCGCTCATGCCGTAGCAGATCGGTTACCTGGTTACGGAACAGGGCTCGACGGTGCGCCGGGGCGCGACCGAGGTGCCTGCCAGCTTTTCGGTGACGCATCGTCTACTCTTTCTCTGCGGTCTCTGTGTCCGTAGTTTCCGCGCTTTCTTCTTCCCCGTCGGCAGGCGCGCTTTCACCGAGGAGCACCTCGCGGAGCGAAGCCAGGTCGTGGAGCGTTTCTTTCGGGTCGCGTTCGCGCGATTTGCGTGCCGGGGCGGGTGCGGCAGGGGCCTCTGCCACTGCGACTGGAGCGGTCTCGGGAACAGCGGCCACAGCCACGGGGGCCTCTTCGGCCTCGGCGGTTGCCTCGGCCGGCTCCTCCTGGCCTTCGACGGCCTCCGGTTGGGAGTCCCCGGCCTCGTCGACCGCGGCCTCGGACTCCGGCTCAGCCTCTTCGCCGTCGCCAGGTGGCGTGATGCCGTGCTCGCGAAGCCGTTCGTAAAGCTCGTCGAGGGACTTTTCGCCAAAATTCTTGATCTTGAGGAGCTCGTCCCGGGTCATCTCCAGGAGCTCACCCACCTTGTTGATGCGGCTCCGTTTCAAGCAGTTGAGAGTCCTTGCCGAGAGGTCGAGCCGCTCGATCGTCAGGTTGTAGTGCTCCGGGGGGATCGACGCCGCGATCCCGCTGAGCTCGGCCCCGTCGATGGTTTCCAGGCCCAGCGATGAGAACTGGTTAAAGGAGTCGACGAGGATCTGCGCCGCCTCGCGCACCGCGTCCAGCGGCGACATGGAGCCATCGGTGGTCACTTCGAGCACGAGCCGCTCGAAGTCGGTGACCTGGCCGACGCGGGTCTTCTCTATCGTGAAGTTCACCTTTCGAGTTGGAGTGAAAATTGCGTCGATCGGCAGGGTGCCGATGGGGTTCCCCTCGACAGGCGTTGCCGGCACGAACCCCTTGCCAACCTCGACGTTGAACTCGACGGACAGGTGGCTCTTCGCCGAATCAAGGCCCGCGAGATAGACCTCGGGGTTCACGATCTCGAAGTCGGCGGAAGGCTGTATGTCGCCCGCGGTCACCTGACCGGGGCCCTGGACTTCTAACCGAAGAGTCCCTGGCCTGGTTGAATGCGCCCTCAAACGGACCGTCTTGAAATTGAGGAGCAACTCGGTGACGTCTTCGCGCACGTCAGGGATGGTGGAGTATTCGTGCTGCACGCCTTCGATTTGTAACGACGTAATCGCCGCCCCTGGCAGGGAGCTGAGGAGCACCCGACGCAGGGCATTGCCGAGCGTCGCCGCGAAGCCTCGTTCCAGAGGCTCGACGACAAAACGGCCATAGTTCCCGCTGACTTCCGCAACTTCGATCTTTGGATGTATCGGAAGCTCGGGGATAACTGGAGCTTCGATTTCCGGCTCGATCCCTAGTATCACAACCATCTCTCCCTATCGAGCGTAGAACTCGACAATCATTCGATCCTCGATTTTGAGGTCCATGTCCGTGGGCTCCGGGAGTTCATCCACCCGTCCCGTGACGGCCTGGGCGTCCACCGAGAGCCACTTTGGCAGCGGTTTTCGGTGGATCTCCTGCGCTAGGACCTTGTAGAGGTCACTCTCTTTGGACTTCTCCCGCCAGCCGATGACGTCCCCGGCAATGACCTGGTAGGAGGGGATGTCCATCCTCCGGCCGTTCACGGTCAAATGGCGGTGGCGAATCACTTGGCGCGCCTGGGCGCGAGACTCGGCGAACCCGAGACGGAATACCACGTTGTCGAAGCGGCGTTCCAGAAGCTGAAGCAGGTACTGTCCCGTGACGCCGGATTTCTGGTTGGCGATCTCGAAATACTTCCTGAACTGGCGCTCGAGGACGCCGTAGATAGCCCTGGCCCGCTGCTTCTCACGCAGCTGCACCCCATGTTCGGACACGCGGCGGCGACGGCTTGCGCCGTGCTGGCCGGGCGGGGTGCTGCGCCGCTCGATGGCGCACTTCGGGGTAAGGCACCGCTCACCCTTGAGGAATAGCTTCTCGCCCGCGCGCCGACAGAGTCGACAGACTGGGCCCCGATATCTTGCCACTGTGCCTCCTAGACCCGGCGCTTCTTCGGCGCGCGGCAGCCGTTATGCGGGATCGGCGTGATGTCCCTGATACTGGTGATCGCGATCCCGGCCGACTGCAGCGTTCTGATCGCGGCCTCTCTGCCGGACCCAGGCCCCCGCACGAGCACCTCGACTTGCCGCAGGCCATGGTCCATGCCCTTCTTCGCGGCCTCTTCCGCGGCCCGCTGAGCCGCGAACGCAGTGCCCTTCCGCGACCCTTTGAAACCCACGGTGCCGGAGCTGCCCCACGACAAGACGTTGCCGTTGGGGTCGGTGAGCGTTACTCGCGTGTTGTTGAAGGTCGACCAGATATACGCGCGCCCTACGAGTATGTTCTTGCGCTCGCGTCGGCGCCCTCGCTGTCGTGGTTTGGCCATGTGGCTCCTCTGGTCTACTTCTTCGCTGCGGCTCGGCGTCGACCGGCTACCGTCTTCCTGGCGCCGCGTTTCGTTCTGGCGTTTGTTTTGGTTCGCTGTCCCCGAACGGGGAGGTTTCTGCGGTGGCGGAAGCCTCTGTAGGCCCCAATGTCGATAAGGCGGCGGATGTTCTGCGCCGTCTGGCGCCGCAGGTCTCCTTCAACGAGGAGACCGCCACGGTCCACTGCCTCGCGGACGCGATTAAGCTCCTCGTCGGTCAACTCTTTGACGCGCGGATTCGCGTCCAGGCCGAGCCGCTCCACGATCCCTTTCGCCAGAGACGGCCCGATACCATGGATGTACCGCAACGCGAACTCGACTCGCTTGTTGTCGGGGATGTCGACACCCGCTACTCGAGCCATGACTACCCTCCCGCCGTTAACCTTGCCGCTGCTTGTGCTTGGGGTTGGTGCAGATGATCCGCACTCTTCCCTTGCGTCGCACGACCTGGCAGTTGTTGCAACGTTTTTTGACCGACGCCGAGACCTTCACGATTTCCTCTTTCGGCGACTGCTACTTGAACCGATAGGTGATTCTGCCTCGGGTCAGGTCGTAGGGCGAAAGCTCTACGAGCACCCGGTCGCCTGGCAGGATCTTGATGAAATGCATCCGAATCTTGCCCGAAACATGGGCCAACACTTTGTGGTCGTTGGGCAACTCCACCCGAAACATCGCGTTCGGCAACGTCTCGTGAACCGTGCCCTCGACTTCTATCGCCTGCTTTTTCGCCATAATCCGCTCCCTACTGCAACATCCACGTTGGGAGCCAAACGGCTCTCCTTTCGTTGGTCGGCTATCGGGCGGTGAGGACCTCCGGGCCCTCGTCGAGCACCGCTATCGTGTGCTCGAAATGCACCGACAAGCTGCCGTCCTCGGTCACCACTGTCCACTCATCGGGTTGAACCCGCGTCTTCCATGTTCCTATGTTGATCATCGGCTCGATGGCCAGGACCATGCCTGCCTGGAGCAGGATGCCCCGTCCCGCGGTCCCGAAATTCGGTACCGAGGGCTCTTCGTGCAACTGTCTGCCGATCCCGTGTCCAACATACTCCTTCACCACCGAAAAGCCCCGGGCCTCCGAATATTCCTGGGCAGCCCAGGAAACGTCGCCCATTCGGTTGCCCACGCGGACCTGCTCAATGGCCGCGTTCAGCGAACCCTCGCCCGCTTCGAGCAGCCGCTCGACCTCGTCAGGCACCGAACCCAGGGCGATGGAGACTGCCGAGTCGCCGTGGTAGCCGTCCACGATGGCGCCACAGTCCAGCCCGAGAACATCCCCCTCCTGGACCACGCGGCTACCCGGGATGCCGTGCACGATCTCTTCGTTGAGAGACGTACAGATACTCGCGGGAAACCCCCGATAGCCCTTGAAGGAGGGAACCGCTCCCTGGGAGCGGATCGTCTCTTCAGCGATCTCGTCGAGCTCACCCGTCGTTATGCCCGGGCGGACAGCCTCGAGCAGGACCTCCAACGTACGCGCGACGACCCGGCCCGCTTGACGCATGACGTCGAGCTCGGCCGGGGACTTCATGATGATCCCCGTCTGTTGGATGCGCGGCTGGAGTACCCGCAATGCCTAACCTAGTCCTTCCCTATTGTAGAACAGTTGAAAGCTCTTTGCCTACGTCTTCGATCGAACGCTCGCCATCTACTTCCGTCAGCAAGCCTTTTCCCCGGTAGTAGTCGACCAGGGGCGCCGTCTGCTCGGTGAAGACCTGGAGCCGACGCCGCGCCGTCTCCTCCGAATCGTCGGAGCGCTGATAGAGCTCGGAGCCGTCGATGTCGCAGATCCCGTCCACCTTCGGCGGCGCGGACACGGCATGGTAGGGGTGCTGTTGCGCTCGGCACAGCCACCGCCCGCCTAGCCGCATCATCAACTCGGACTCCGACACCTTGATGTAGACCACGTTATCGATACCGGTCTCTCCGACGCCTGCCAAAGCCTCGTCCAGGGCCCTGCCCTGGGCCAGGTTGCGAGGGAAGCCGTCCAGGATATAGCCCTTGGCCGCGTCCTCACGTTTGATCCTACCGAGGATCATATCGATCGTTACCTCGTCCGGCACTAGCTCACCGCGCTCCATATACCCCTTGGCCAGGACTCCAAGCTCCGTACCGTTCGCCTGTTCCTCGCGGAAGAGGTCTCCCGACGAAACGTGGGCGACTCCGAGTCGCCTCCCGAGAGCCGTGGCCTGCGTTCCTTTCCCCGAGCCTGGCGCTCCCAACAGAATGACATGCACGATGCGTTCGCCTCATCACCTTCGGCCACGAGGGCCTAATTGATGAATCCTTCATAGCGACGCATCATCAGCTGCGACTCGAGCTGGCGCATCGTGTCCAGGGCGACGCCGACGACGATGAGGAGGGCCGCAGCGCTCAACCCCAGTTGGCTAACCCCCGAAATGCCCCGGGCGAACACGGGCAGCACGGCCACGGTGGCCAGAAACAACGCGCCGGCGACGGTGATCCGCAGGATCACGCGGTTTAAATACACCTCGGTCGGCTTACCCGGCCTGATACCCGGAATAAAGCCGCCATTCTTTTGAAGGTTGTCAGCCAGATTCTGCTGCTGGAAGACAACGAAGGTATAAAAGAACGCAAAGAGCACCACGAGGAAGAACGTGATGACCCAGTAGAGGTTCCCCGCCGGGCTGAACAGATCGCTCACCGAGCGAGCGAAGTTGGAGAGGCCCACGCTGTCGGACCCAATGAAATAGCTGGCGACGATGGAGGGCATCACCATGATCGAAAAGGCGAAGATGAGCGGGATCATGCCCGCGGAATTGACGCGCAAAGGTATATAGGACGACCCAGCCTGGCGATACATACGGCCGCCCCGGAACAGGCTACGCCCGTACTGGACCGGAATGCGCCGAGCGGCCTCGGTGAACACGACAATCGAGTAGACGACCAGGACCGCGACCACGACCAGGAGCACGACGCCCGATGTGACGCCCTGTTGGGTGAACAGGTTCCCCGCCAGGCTCGGAAGGCTGGCGACGATCCCGCCGAAGATGATGATCGATATACCGTTGCCGATGCCCTTTTCGGTGATCAGCTCGCCGATCCACACCAGGAACATCGTCCCGGCGGTCAGCGTGAAGACCATCGCCAGGGTCGGCAGAAAGGCGTCGCCGGACAGCCCGACGTTGGTCAGCACGCCTTGACTCTGGAACAGGATCAGCTGTCCGTAGCCCTGGGCCATCGCCAGCGGGACAGTGAGCCAGTGCGTGTACTGGTTGATTTTCTGCCGGCCGTACTCGCCTTCCTTGGCGACTGCTTGCAGTCGTGGAATCACGGGCACGAGCAACTGCATGATGATGGATGCAGTGATATAGGGGTAGACGCCCATCGAGGCGATGCTCAGGTTCTGCAGGGCGCCGCCGCTGAAGACGTTCAGGAAACCCAACAGTTGGTCGTCATCGAACAGCCGATTGAGCGCGGCGCTGTCGACGCCGGGAACCGGGACGTTCGCCACGAAACGGAACACCACCAGCATGGCGAAGGTGAACAGCAGCTTCGCCCGCAGGTCGGGCTGCTTCAGGGCGTCGCCGATAGCCGCCAGCAGGCGCAGGCTAGACGGTTGCTGCTGCTGCATCGGCCTCCTCGACGATCACGTGCGCGGTACCCTTCGAGCCCTCGATGGCCTTCTTCGCCGAAGCGGAGAACTTGTTGGCCTGAACGACGAGGCGCTTGCTCAGCTTGCCCTCGCCCAGGATCTTGACCGGTGTTTTCAGCGTTCGGACCAGGCCCGCCTTGAGCAACTCCAGAGGCGAGACCTCGGCCCCGTCATCGAAGCGCTCAAGGGCCTTCAGGTTGACGACCTGATATTCTACCCGAAAGCGGTTCCGGAACCCTCGCTGGTGTGGCAGCCGCTTGACCATCGGCAACTGGCCGCCCTCGAAGCCGGGGGGCATGTGGACGCCGGAACGGGACTTCTGCCCCTTCTGGCCTCGGCCCGCATATGTGCCTCTGCCGCTTCCGAGGCCCCGTCCGATGCGGCGGGACCGCTTCGTGGACCCGGGTGGTGGTGCTATCTCGTGCTCTCTCATGCCTCTTCCACCTTCACTAGGTGGCGCACCTTGTGCACCATGCCACGGATGGTCTGCGTGTCGTCTCTTTCCTGGCTCTTCTGCATTCGGCGCAAGCCCAGGGCCCGAAGCGTGTCTCTCTGGTCCCTCGGATAACCGATGGGGCTCTTGACCAGCGTGATGCGGAGCTTACTCATCAGATTCTCAATCGGCCTTCGGGGATTCTTCAGCCTGCTCGTCAGTCGCCGGGTCTGCCGGCTCTTCGGTCGCTGCCTCGGCCGGCTCGTCGGCTACTGCCGCCGTCGACGGTTCCTCGGTCGTTACCTCGGCCGTCGTCGGCTCACTCTCGGCTACGGGCTCGGCGACCGGCTCCTCGGTTGGAGCAGGCTCGGCGGCGACAACAGGCTCGGGCTCGGCGGCCGGAGGCTTGGCCGGGGCGGCCGCGGCGGGGGCCATGGCCGGTGGAGCCGGCGGACCGCTCGACTCGGAATCAGGCCTTCTTCGGGGAGCAGCCGGTCGCGGTGGTCGTGGTGACCGGGGCTCCGGTGGCGGTGACGCCAGGAGGGCGGCTGCCAGCTCTTTGCGGGCCCGGACCGCATCCTCCGGGATCTTGAGGAGTTGCAGCGCCTGATAGGTGGCTTTGACGACGTTGATGGGGTTCGAACTCCCCAGCGACTTGGTCAGAATGTCTCGAATTCCGGCAGTACTGACCACGGCTCGGATGCTGCCGCCCGCGATGACGCCGGTGCCGGGCGATGCTGGCTTCAGCATAACCTTGGCCCCGCCGAACTTGTGAATAATCTCGTGGGGAATCGTGCTTCCCTTCATCGGGATCGCGAACAGCGTCTTGCGCGCGATAGCCGCCCCTTTTCGGACCGCCTCGGGCACCTCGCCGGCCTTGCCGAGGCCGATCCCAACCTGCCCCGAGCCGTCGCCGACGACGACCATCGCGTTGAAGCTGAAGTTCCGTCCACCCTTTACGACCTTGGCGACGCGACGGATCGACACAACCTTCTCCTGAAGGCCCAAGCTGCCCATATCGCCGCCGCGGTCTCTGCGCTCGCGGTAAGTCAAAAGACGAGGCCTCCCTTTCGTGCCGCCTCGGCCAGGGCCTTGACCCGGCCGTGAAACTTGAAGCCTCCGCGATCGAAGACCACCTGGTTCGCGCCCGAGCCCGCGGCCCGCTTCGCTACCAGCTCTCCGACGAGCTCGGCGACTTGAGTCTTGGTCTTCCCTTTAACCTGGGGCCGGATATCGGGGTCCAGCGACCCCGCTGCCGCTACCGTACGGCCTTCGACGTCGTCGACGACCTGTGCATAGATATGGTTCAAGCTCCGGAACACGCAGAGGCGTGGCCGTTGTGTCGTGCCCGCGAGCCGGGTTCGGACCCGTCGGTGACGGACCGCCCGCATTGCCCGGGCCGTTTTTGACCTTCGTGCCATGGTCGTCTCGCTACGCTTTCTTTCCGCCCTTGCCCGGTTTGAGGCGGACCACCTCGCCGGCATATCGGATTCCCTTCCCCTTGTAAGGGTCCGGGGGACGAATCTTCCTGATCTTCGCCGCCAGATGACCGACGGCTTGCTTGTCGATGCCGCGCACGTTCAGCCGGGTCTGACTCTCCGCCTCGAGCTCGATCCCTGCTATCGGCACAACCTCAACCTGGTGGCTCAACCCAACCTGTAACACCACGCTCGCGCCTTGCTGGGTGACCCGATAGCCCACGCCGACCACGTCGAGCGTGCGCTGATAGCCCTCGGTGACCCCAACGACCATGTTGTTGATCAGCGAGCGAGTCAGACCGTGGAGCGAGCGGGCCTGTCGGTCGTCGTTGGGACGGCTCACCGTAATGGTGTTGTCCGCATGCTCCACGGCGATCAGGCTGTGGACCTCGCGGCTGAGCTCGCCCCTGGGGCCCTTCACCGTCACCGTTTGGCCATCGATTTGAACATCGACGCCCGCGGGCGTTGGGATGGGCACTTTGCCTACCCGAGACATGGCGCTCCTTCGCTGGGACGCTGGGATACGGCTACCAGACCACGCATAGGACCTCTCCGCCCAGCCGCTCTCGCGATGCCTGCTGTCCCGTCATCAGGCCTTTCGAGGTCGAGACGACCGCCGTGCCAAGGCCTCCGTAGACCCGAGGCACCTCGTTGTGCTTCGAATAGATACGCAGCGAGGGTTTGCTGACCCGCTGGATGCCGGAGATCGCCGGCTCTTGCTTGGCGTCGTAGATCAGATTGATCCGGAGCGCCTTTTGCTGGCGGTTCCGCATCGTCGCGAACTCCCTGACAAAGCCTTCGTCCTTCAATATCTGGGCGATCGACTCCTTCAGCTGGGAGTGGGGTACGACGACAGACGGATGCCTCGCGAGGGAGGCGTTCCGGAGCCGCGTCAACATATCTGCTATGGGATCGGTAGTTGTCGACACTTACGCGCCTGTCCTTTGCTCCAACGGCCTACCAGCTAGCCTTGCGCACGCCCGGGATCTCGCCCCGGAGGGCAAGGCCCCTGAAGCAGATACGACACAGGCCGAAGTGACGGATGTAAGCCCGAGGTCGGCCACAAACATTGCACCGATTGTGGGCCTGCACCTTGAACTTGGCTGGTCGCTTCCACTTCGCGATCTTCGCTGTTTTGGCCACGGTTGCTCCTGTTTTCTCTTATGCGACGGCGCCGACCGGCTCTCGGGAGAAGGCAAAGCCCATCAGCTCGAGCAGCCGTCTTGCCGCGTCGTCGGTCTGGGCGGTGGTCACGATGTTGACCTGAAGTCCACGGATCCGGTCGATCTCATTGAAGTCGACCTCGGGGAACATCACTTGCTCGCGAAGACCGAGCGAGTAGTTGCCCCGACCGTCGAAACCATGGGTCGGCGCCCCGCGAAAGTCACGGATTCTGGGTAACGCGATGTTGATCAGGCGGTCGAGGAACTCATACATCCGGTAGCCGCGCATCGTGACGACCATGCCGATGGTCATCCCCTGGCGGATCTTGAAAGCGGCAATCGACTTCTTCGCCTTGGTCGTCACAGGATGTTGGCCCGTGATCGCGACAACGTCGCGCTCGGCCGATTCCACCGCCTTCGGGTTGTCCAGCGCCTCTCCCAGGCCGATGTTCACCAGCACCTTGGTTACCTTCGGCACCTGCATGATGTTCTTCAGACCGAGGTCCGACATGAGGGCGGGCACGATATCCTGCCGGTAGCGGTCTTGCAAACGCGGCGAATAGCCCGCGAGGCTTTCGGCCTTCGCGGCCTTCGTCTCCGCCGGCTTCGCCTTGCCCTTGCCGCGGCCTCCCTTGGCCGGCTTGGCGTCGCCCTCGGCGGCGTCCGCCTTGGGCGCGGCGGCTTCCTCCGTGGCTTCAGCCTTCGGCGCGTCGCCCTCGGCTTCAGCTACGGCGTCGGCCGTCTCCCCGTCCTGGGCCTTGGGGTCCTCGGCGTCGGCGTCCCCGTCTATTCGATCTGTTCCTTGCAACTCTTGCATATCCGTACCTTTTCCGACCTCGTCACCCCACCCTCTTCGATGGTGAGGACCCCGTGGCCGATCCGCGACGGCTTTCCGCACTTCTCGCAGACGAGCTTGACGTTGGCGACCGAGAGGAGAGTCGGCTGCTCAACGATGCCCGCCTGCCGTATGTTCGGATTCGGGCGCACGTGCTTCTTCATGAGGTTCACGCCCTCCACCAGAACCTTGCCCTTGGTGGGGTCGGTCTGGAGGACGCGGCCACGCTTGCCCCGGTCTTTGCCCCGGGTCACCAGCACCGTGTCGTTGCGCCTGATCTTGATCGAGTTCATCAAAGTACCTCGGGGGCCAGGGAGACGATCTTCATATATGCTTTGTCTCTGAGCTCCCTCGCCACCGGTCCGAATATCCGCGTGCCTTGCGGGTTGCTCGCGTCGCGGAGCAGGACCGCTGCGTTGTCGTCGAACCGGATCTGGGTGCCATCGGGCCGCCGCACGGGCCTGACAGTGCGCACGACGACCGCCCGCACGACCTCGCCACGTTTCACGGCGCCACCGGGCTGGGCTTCCTTGACGGTGCAGACGATGACGTCGCCGACGGACGCATAGCGTCGCCTGGTCCCTCCGAGCACGTTGATACACATCACGACCTTCGCGCCCGAGTTGTCCGCCACTCGAAGGCGGCTGTACTGGCGAATCACTCCTTCGGCTCCTCGGTCTTCTTCGCCGCTGGCTTCTTGGCGGGCTTGGCGGGCTTCGCGGGCTTGGCGTCCTTGGCCTTGGGGGTCGCCTTCTTCGCCGGCGCCTTCTTGGCGGTCGTTGCTTTTGCGGTCGTTGCTTTTGCTTTGGTTGCCCGCTTCGGCTTCGCCTTCTCTGCCGGGGCCTCGACCTCAGTGACGGCCGCTTCCGGCTCTGCGACGGGCTCCTCGGCGGGAGCCTCGACTTCGGCGACGGCCGCTTCGGGCTCCGCGACGGGCTCCTCGGCAGGGGCCTCGGCTTCGGCGACGGCCGCTTCGGGCTCTTCGGCGGGGGTCTCGACTTCGGCTACTTCGGCCGCGGGCTCCGCGACCTCAGGGCCGTGCTCCAACTCCTGGATGAGGGTCTGGTCGACCTCTTTCGGCTTGAGGTCCACGACTTCGCCCTTCTGCAGGATCTCGCCGATGCGCCATCGCTTGTCCTTCGACAGGGGGCGCGTCTCGATGATTCGGACAACGTCGCCCTCGTGAGTGAGGTTCATCTCGTCATGGGCCTTGAAGCTCGTGCGGCGGCGCACGCGTCGGCGATATAGCGGGTGGCGTTGACTCCACTCGACCGACACGACGCGCGTCTTGTCCATCTTGTCGCTAACGACAACTCCGACGCGTACCTTGCGTTTGGCCCCGTTCTCGTCGGCCATGGTTATCCCACTTGCTCCATCTGCTCGATGAGCTCTCGCTCACGCAGCACTGTTTGAATTCGGGCGAGTTTCTTCCTGGCCTTGGGAATCGCCGTGGAGTCGGCCAGCTGTCGAGTCGCTTTCTGGAACCTGAGGTTGAACAACTCTTTGAAGCTCCCCTCGAGCTCCTCTCGAAGGGTCTGGCTATCCAGGTTCCGTACCTCGTCGATGCGCATGATTTCTTACCCGCCGAGGGCTTGTTGCTCCGCTCGGCTCACGAATTTGGTCTTCATGGGGAGCTTGGCACCGGCCAGCCGCATGGCAGCCCGGGCGATGTCCTCCCGGACGCCGCCCAGTTCGAACATAATCTTGCCCCGTTTGACGGCGGCGACCCAATGGTCGACCGCGCCCTTGCCGCCTCCCTGCCGGGTCTCGAGGGGCTTACCGGTAACCGGCTTGTCGGGAAAGATGCGGATGATCACCTGGCCGCCGCGGCGAATGTGGTGGGTGATGGCCCGTCTCGCCGCCTCGATCTGGCGCGCCGTGATCCAGTGGGAGTCGACGGCCTTCAGCCCGAACTCTCCGGTCTGCACCGTGCTCCCGGTCTGGGCCGTCCCACGAAGCTTGCCGCGGAACGTCTTCCTGAATTTGACTCGTTTAGGCTGGAGCATCGGCCGCCTCAGTTGGTTCGCTCTCGGCCTCGGGTTCGGCCCCGTCTTCGGCGTTGGGGTCCGCTTCCTCGACCAGCTCGAGGGAGCCCAGTCCGCCCGCTTCCACGTCCGCCTCCTCCACCTTGGGCACCGGCAGGATCTCGCCCCGGTTGATCCAGACTTTGACCCCGATCTGCCCCATGGTGGTATGCGCTTCGGCGATCCCGAAGTCGATGTCGGCGCGGATGGTATGGAGCGGTACCTGCCCCTCGGAGTCCTTTTCCGTCCTCGCGATCTCATTGCCCCCGAGCCGTCCGGAGACGATAACGCGGATACCCTTGGCTCCGGCCTGGATGGTACGGGTTACGGCCTGCTTGATGGCCCGGCGGTACGACAGGCGGCGTTCAATCTGGTCGGCGATGTTCCGCGCCACGAGGTAGGCATCGAGCTCCGCTTGACGGACCTCCATGATGTTGATCCGAACGCGCTTCTTGCTCTCGTCTTCGAGCTCTTTGCGGATCTCCTCGACGCGCTGGCCGCCCCGACCGATGACGATGCCCGGCCGCGCCGTGTGGATCGTCACCACCACTTCGTGGGCGCCGCGCTCGATCTCGATCCGCGAGATTCCCGCGTCGGGATAGCGCTTCGTGATATTGCGTCTGAAGCTCAGATCCTCCTGCAGGAGGACCCGGAACGTCTCCTTCTTGGCGGCGAACCACTTCGCCTGCCAGTCCCGGATTATTCCAAGACGGAAGCCGATGGGGTGGACTTTATGCCCCAAGGCGTTGCTCCTCCTCGTCGATCACCACTGTGATGTGGCTATGACGCTTGTGAATGACACCGGCGCGTCCCCGCGCGGAGGCGCGAAAACGCCGGAGCTTCATCCCTTCGTCGGCGGTGATGCCAACGATTTTGAGGGAGTCGGGATTCATGTTGAAGTTGTTCTCTGCGTTGGCCGCCGCCGAGCGGATCACCTTGGCGATGTCTGCCGCTGCCGGTGAAGGCAGGAACCGCAGGATGGTAAGCGCCTTGTTCACGGGAAGCCCGCGAACGGTGCTGACCACTCGCCGCAGTTTCTTCGGCGAGATGCTGATGTTTTTCGCTCTTGCTTTAACTTCCATTGTCGTCGTTCGCCTAGGACGCGCTCGATGTCCTCTCGGACCTCGTCCGGCCGAGGTGCCCACGATAGGTCCTCGTGGGAGCGAACTCCCCGAGACGATGACCGATCATGTTCTCGGTGATGAACACAGGTACATGCCGCCGTCCGTCGTGGACAGCGATCGTCAGTCCCACCATGTCGGGCATGATCATCGACGGCCGCGACCACGTCCTGATGATCACCTTCTGCTGCGAGCGGGCGGCCGCCGCCACGCGCTTCGCCAGCTTGGGGTGAACGTAAGGTCCCTTTTTCGTTGACCTGGACATCGCTTGGTCCTATTTCCTTCGTTTCACGATCATCGCCGTGCTCTTCTTCTTGCGGCGTGTCTTGTATCCTAGGGTCGGCTTGCCCCAGGGCGACTTGGGCCCCGGCATGCCGATGCCCGACCGGCCCTCGCCCCCGCCGTGGGGATGGTCGCGCGGGTTCATCGCGATGCCGCGCACAGACGGCCTTCTGCCGCGATGGCGCGAGCGGCCTGCTTTGCCGAGGTCGATGTTCTTGTGGTCGACGTTGCCCACCTGCCCAATGGTGGCGGTGCACTCCGCGAGGAAGCGCCGCGTTTCGCCGGAAGGCAAGCGCAGGAGGACGAACTTGTCCTCCTTGGCGAGGACCTGAGCCGAGGCGCCGGCGGAGCGAACGATCTGCCCGCCTTTGCCCAAGTACATCTCGACGTTATGGACCCTGGTGCCGGTGGGTATCGCCTTCATCGGCAACGCGTTGCCGATTTTGATGTCGGCGTCCGGCCCCGAGACGATCGGATCGCCGACGTTGAGTCCCACAGGGTGAAGGATATATCGCTTGTCGCCGTCTGCGTACTGGATCAGCGCCAGTCGAGAAGACCGATTCGGGTCGTACTCGATCGCCACGGTCTTACCAGGCACCCCCGTCTTGTCGCGCTTGAAGTCGATCTGCCGCAGCTTCCGCTTCGACCCGCCGCCCCGATGGCGGACGGTGATCTTGCCGCGAGAGTTGCGCCCGCCCGACCTTTTCTTGAACTTGACGAGCGCCTTCTCGGGCTTGTCCTTCGTGATCTCTTCGAAAGAGGCGCCGCTCATGCCCCGGCGCGAAGGTGTTCTTGGTTTGTATATCTTGATTGCCATGATTTACATACTCGCAAAGAGCTCGATGGTGTCGCCCTGCTTCAGGGTCACCACGGCCTTCTTCCAGGAACGCTGCGGCTTGGGCCTTCGACCGTAGCGTTTCATCTTCCCCTTTACGCTCATGACGTTGACCTGCTTGACGTCGACTTCGAAGGCCTTCTGCACGGCCTCCTTGATCATCCACTTTGTCGCGTCGCGGCTGACCTCGAAAACATATTTGCCGCGCTCGGCCAGCAGCGTGCTCTTCTCTGTTATCACCGGTCGGCGTAGGACCTCGTAGAGGTTCAAGACGTGCTCCTAGGGCGCCTGGCCGGTGGCTTCTTGGCTGTGGTGGATGCCCGTGTTCGGGGCTTTGCCGCCGGCTTCGCCGCCGTAGTCTTGGCGCTGGCCTTCGGCTTGGACGCGGCCTTTGTCTTGGCGGCAATCGTTGTTTTGGCGGCAGTCGCCGCCGAAGCCTTCGCCCTGGTGGCCGGCTTCGCCTCAGCGGCAGGCGCTGCGGCCGTCTTCGCCCGGGACCTGGGCTTCGGAGCTGGCGCCTCTTCGGCTACCGGTGCTCGCTCGGTCCTGGCGGTCTCGGCGCGGGCGCGCCGGCTTCTTGTCGGCCTGGCCGGGGTCGCCGTGGCGGGGGCCGTCTCTGGCTCAGGGGTCGGCTCGGGCGCCGGTTTCGCGACGGGCGCCGCGGCCTTGGCTGCAACGCGCCGCGGCGTTGGGGCTCGCAGCATTTCCAGGTCGGCTGGCGGGTCCTGGCGCTCGGGCCGCTCCTCGCCGGGCGCCCTGCGCCGGACGAGATCGCCACTCCAGAGTCCCTCAGCCCGTCTCACCGCATCGACGGTCATGATCAGGTGCTCGTACTTGAGCAGGTCGCCGGTATTGATATTGTTCGCAGGGAGCGTCTTAACCCTGGGGATGTTGTGGGCCGACCGGATCACGTTGCCATCGGGGTCGCGGGTAACGAGGAGGACGCTGCCTTCGATATCCAGCGCCTGGAGCACCTCGGCCATCTCTCGGGTCTTGCCCTCTGCAAGGTCGAAGTCCAGCAGGATGGAGAGGGTGCCCTCGCTCTGATGGTTGGAGAGAAGACAGCGGATCGCGAGCCTCCGCATCTTCTTGGGAATGCGTTGGGAGAAGTCTTTGGGATGGGGCCCAAACACCACGCCGCCGTGGCGCCACAAGGGCGACATGCGGGTGCCGATACGAGCACGGCCGGTGTGTTTCTGTCGCCATGGCTTCCGCGTCGTTCCCGACACCATGCCGCGGGTCTTCGTGCTGGCGTTGCCCTGGCGCGCGTTGGCCCGCTGCCGGAGCAAGGCCTGGTAGACGACGCCCCGGTTGAGCGGCACGCCGAAGACCGACTCGTTGAGGTCGATCCTCGCTACCTCGGCTCCGGCCAGGTCTTTGACTGCGACCTTCATTGCCCTTCACCAGCCGTGACGATACGGCCGCGGCCCTTCCTGGCATGCCGTACCATGACGGCCGCGTTCCTGACGCCCGGGACTGCGCCTCTCACGAGGAGGACGTTGCGCTCGGGGTCGACCTTGACCACGGTCAGGTTCATGGTGGTGACGCGTTCGTCGCCCATATGTCCCGCCATCCGTAGCCCCTTGAACACGCGGCCGGGTGTGGTTCCAGCTCCGATCGAGCCCGGCGCGCGGTGACGATCGGACTGGCCGTGCGTCTTGGGGCCGCCGTGGAAATGATGACGTTTCACCCCGCCGGCGAAGCCCATGCCTCGGGACCGGCCGGTAACGTCGACGGTCTGGCCCTCGGTGAAGATCGAGACGTCGATTTGCTGCCCGACCTCCAGCCCTTCGGTATCGTCGACCCGGACCTCGCGGCGCACGCGAAACGGGCCCAGGCCCCGCAGGTGGCCGAGCTCGGGCTTGTTCGCCTTCTTCTTGTGGCCGTACCCGAGCTGAACGGCTCCATAGCCGTCGTTCTCCACGGTCTTGACCTGAACGATGGTGCAGGGACCGACCTCCAGGGCGGTGACGGGGACTACCCGGCCGTCCTCTTCGAACAGTCGGGTCATGCCCAGCTTCTTGCCGATGAGCGCCTTGGTGGTCATTTAGAGTTTGATCTCGATGTCGACGCCGGCGGGCAAATTCAGGCGTGTCAGGGCGTCGATGGTCTTGGAAGTCGGCTCGAGCACGTCGATGAGCCGCTTGTGGGTGCGCATTTCGAACTGCTCGCGGGAGTCCTTGTCCACATGGGGCGAGCGGATGACGGTGAAGCGCTTGATGGCGGTGGGCAGGGGGACCGGCCCGGCAACGGCGGCGCCGGTGCGCTCGGCCGCCTCCACGATCTGCGCCGCCGACTGGTCGAGGATTCGATGGTCGAAGGCCTTGAGCTTGATTCTGATCCGGATCCGTTGCTTCACCATCTGAGGGCC
Organism: Dehalococcoidia bacterium; assembly: GCA_965248515.1. Lineage (GTDB taxonomy): Bacteria > Chloroflexota > Dehalococcoidia > SHYB01 > SHYB01 > CBDFJU01. Next base: position 219,331 of record CBDFJU010000002.1, read on the forward strand.
TCGTCCTTAGGATTTAGCGGGCTACCGCTACCCTTCCCATAATCTCCGCCGCCACGGACGAGGGGACCTCGGCGTAGTGGTCGAACTCCATTGTGTGTGTGGCGCGCCCTTGCGTCAGCGAGCGCACCGTCGTTGCATAGCCAAAGATCTCACCCAGGGGGACCGTGACCTTAACCACCTGCGTATCCTCGTGTCCCTCGATGTTCTGGATTCGGCCGCGCCGGCCGTTGATGTCGCCAAGGATGTCGCCCAGGAACTGCCCGGGAGTGACGATCTCGAGCTTCATGACCGGCTCGAGGATCCTCGGCGAGGCCTTGCGGATCGCCTCCTTGATACCCATCGAACCGGCGATCTTGAAGGCCATTTCCGACGAGTCCACCGGATGGAAGGCGCCGTCGTAAACAGTCACGCGAATGTCGACGACCGGGTACCCGGCGGTGACGCCGGTCTCCAGCGCCTCGACAACGCCCTGCTCCACCGGCCTGATGTATTCCTTGGGGATGGCGCCGCCGACGATCTTGTTGACGAACTCAAAGCCCCCACCGCGTCCCAGTGGCTCGACTTCGAGCCAGACGTCGCCGTACTGGCCGCGCCCACCCGTTTGCCGAACGAACCGCCCTTCGGCCTTGGCCGGGACGGTAATCGTCTCGCGGTACGCTACCTGAGGCTTGCCGACGCGCGCTTCAATATTATGCTCGCGGCGCATCCGCTCGACCAGGACCTCGAGATGCAGCTCGCCCATTCCGGAGATAACGGTCTGGCCCGTCTCGTCGTCCTGGCGCACCTGGAACGTGGGGTCCTCTTCGCCGAGCTTGCGCAGGGCTTCGCCCAGCTTGTCCTGCTCGACGCGCGTCTTGGGCTCGATGGCCACGGAGATGACGGGGTTGGGGAACCGGATCGTCTCCAACACGACCGGGTTGCCGGCGTCGCACAGGGTATCGCCGGTAAAGGTGGTCTTCAGACCAACGGCGGCGACGATGTCTCCAGAGTAGGCTTTGGTGACGTCCTCGCGGTGTTGTGCGTGCATACGGACGAGGCGGCCCAGCCGGTCGCGGTCGCCCTTGGTGCTGTTGAGCACCGAGGTGCCGGAGTCGGCGGTGCCGGAATAGATGCGCAGATAAACGAGCCTCCCGACGAACGGGTCGGTGACGACTTTGAAGGCGAGGGCGGAGAAGGGCCCGGAATCGCTGGAGGTACGCACCACGGTCTCCTCCGTCTTGGGGTGAAAGCCGGTAACAGGCGGGACGTCCCCGGGCGATGGCAGATAGGCGACCACGGCGTCCAGCAGTTGCTGGATTCCCTTGTTCTTCAGGGCCGTGCCTGTCAGGACGGGCACAAGCTTGTTGTTGGTGGTCGCGCGCCGCAGGGCGGCCCGTAGCTCCGCGTTGCCAATCGGCTCGCCTTCGAGGAACTTGAGCGTCAGCTCTTCATCGGTCTCGGCGATCCGTTCCACCAGGGCCTCGCGAAAGCGCTCGACGTCCGCCACCATGTCGGCCGGCGTGTCGATCTCGCGCATCCCGTCCTCGCTGTCATCGAACTCATAGGCCTTCGCCTCGATAAGGTCGATGATGCCGCTGAAGTTGGACTCGCTGCCGATGGGAAGCTGCGTCACTGCGAGACGGGCCTTGAGCCGCTCCGTGATCATGTCGATGGTTCGGGTGAAGTTGGCTCCCAGGCGGTCCATCTTGTTGATGAAGCAGATGCGTGGGACCTGGTAACGCTCGGCCTGACGCCAGACCGTCTCCGATTGCGGCTGAACGCCGGCGACGGCGTCGAAGACGACAACGCCCCCGTCGAGGACACGGAGGCTCCGCTCCACCTCGGCCGTGAAGTCGACGTGCCCCGGGGTGTCGATGATGTTGATGCGGTGCCCATCCCACTCGGCCGTGGTGGCCGCGGCGGTGATGGTGATGCCTCGCTCGCGCTCCTGGTCCATCCAGTCCATGACGGTGGTGCCCTCGTGGACCTCGCCAAGACGGTAGGTCCGGCCGGTGTAATACAACACCCGCTCGGTCACCGTGGTCTTGCCCGCGTCGATGTGGGCAATGAACCCGATGTTGCGAATCTTGCTTATTGGGAAGCGGCTTTCCATGACTTCAGAATTCAGATTTCGAGTTTGGCTGTCTAGCTTCTACCAGCGATAGTGGACGAAGGCCCGGTTGGCCTCGGCCATTCGATAAAGGTCTTCCCTGCGCTTGACGGCTGCGCCCTGGCCCCTGGCCGCGTCCATGAACTCCGCTGCCAGGCGCTCCACCATGGGGCGCCCTTTCCGGGCACGGGCGGCGGTCACGATCCAACGCATCGCGAGAGAGCCCCTGATCTCGGGCCGGATCTCCACCGGCACCTGATAGGTGGCCCCACCGACGCGCCGCGGCTTCACCTGCAGCACGGGGGTTGCGTTCTTGACCGCCTGCTCCCAGATCTCCATGGCGGGCCGCTTGGTCTCTTGCTCGACTCGGTCCAGCGCGCCGTAGACGATATGCTGCGCGACTGTCTTCTTGCCCCGCTGCATCAGCTTGTTGATGAAACGGCTGATGTCCTCGCGATGGAATCGCCAGTCGGGCTCGACACTCCGTCTCTGTGCTCTTCTACGTCTCACGACAAACCTCTCTCGCGTTTGTGACGGGGCTGGGCCTCTTCACAACGTAGGCCCCAGACACGACGGACACACAGCTAAGGCCGAGCGGGTCGGCCCTATGAGTTCAGGCTATGCGCCTCCGCCTGGGGCCCTGCCGCGCTTCGCTCCGTACTTGCTCCGGCCCTGCTTTCGGTCCGAAACACCGGCCGTGTCGAGCGTTCCGCGGACAACGTGATAGCGGACGCCGGGCAGGTCGGGCACCCTTCCACCTCGGATGAGCACCACGGAGTGCTCCTGGAGATTGTGCCCCTCTCCTGGGATGTAGGCCGTGACCTCCATCCCGTTGGTCAATCTGACCCTGGCGACCTTCCTCAGCGCCGAATTCGGCTTTTTGGGAGTCACGGTCCGGACCTGGGTGCAGACCCCTCGCTTCTGCGGGGCGCCGCTTCCACGCCGCTGGACCTTGCTCAGAGAGTTGTACGTGTACCGCAAAGCAGGCGCTTTCGTCCGCTTCCCGGCTGGCCGTCTCCCTTTGCGTATGAGCTGGTTGATGGTCGGCATCTGAGGCTCCGTATGCTATCCACAGACAAAACAGACCGACGGGGTGGACGGCAATTCCCAAGTCTAGCAGGGGCCGGATGCCGTGTCAACAGGAGCGGCGGGCGATTCTCACTCCAGGCCGCGTTGGGCTTACCCGGCCCGCCCCGATTGCCCGGGCGCGGCCGCGTCGAACCTGTGCGCCACCGCGAAGTCCAGGTCGCTGATACCCCCCAGGCTGTGCGTCGACAGCGCAAGAGTCACCTGGTTGTAACGGATGTCGATGTCGGGATGGTGCGCCGCTTCCTCGGAGATTCGTGCAACCTTGTTCACGAAACGGATCGCCTTCACGAAGTCGCCGAGCGCGTACCGCCGCTGAATCCTTCTCGTGCGGCCGCCGGCGGTCCGCCAGCCCGGCGCCTTCTTCAGGCGGGCCTTGATTTCGCTGTCGGGCAGGAGTTGGGGCATGGCGGGTCTCCCGGGGAAGGGCTTGGCCGGCGTTTCCGGCGGGTCGATTATATCCAAAACGCCCGCTGCGACTTCTGGGAACGGCCTTGCGTTTGGGGTTGCAATGCCAGGGACACTTTGCCAAGATAGAGCCCATGAGAGTAGGGGCCTTCGAGATCAACGAGCCGGTGCCGGAGCTCAAAGAGCCGCACGCTCTCGCCATGCTCCGCCCATGGGTGGACGTCGGGAGCGTCGGGAGCCTCGCTCTGACCAGGCTCGAGCGGCATTTCAACGCGCTCGAGCTGGGCAAGCTTGCCAGGCCCGGGAACTTCTTCGACTTCACTCGCTACAGGCCCATGCTGTCGGTCCGCGGCGGGCAGCGCGAGATCACCGTCCCCAACAGCTACATCTATTACGGCACCCAGAAAAACGGACACGACTTCCTGTTCCTTCACTTGCTCGAGCCCCACGTCTTCGGCGAGGACTACTCGGAATCGATCCTCGAGCTGCTGCAGCACTTCGGCGTCAAGCGCTACTTCCTTATCGGCTCCATGTACGACGCGGTGCCCCACACTCGCCCCTTGCTGGTGACCGGCTCCGTCGTGAAAGAGACGGGGAAGGCCCCGGGCTCAGCCGACTTGCAGCGCAGCACCTATGAAGGCCCGACCACCATCACCTACATGATCGGCCAGCAGGCATCGAAGCTGGACATCGAGAGCTCGAGCATGATCGTCCACCTCCCTCAGTACGCCCAGCTCGAGGAAGATTTTACCGGGGCCGCTCGCGTCCTCGAGGTCCTCGGCGGCGTCTACGGCCTGCCCCCGAACCTGATCGACCTCAAGAAGGGCGAGACGCAGTACCAGGAGCTCTCCAAGGCGGTGGCCAGCAATCCTCGATTGCAGCCGGTGATCGAGCAGCTCGAGGCGAACTACGACGCCAGGTCCGGCGCTTCCGGGGAGCCCGAGCCCGAGCTGTCGATCGAGGTCGAGGACTTCCTCAAGGAGATGGGCGACCGGTTAGAATCGGACTAGCCGTCAGTCCCGCTGGACCAATTCGAACGCGATCCCGTCGGGGTCGTACCCGTACACCGCATGGACGCCGGTCTCCGGGTTGTAGCCCGGGTCCGTCTTGAACGGCACGCCCATCGCGCTCAGCCGCTCGTAATCGCGCTGGATGTCGTCGGTGAGGAAGGCGAGGTGCGGCGAGCCCACGTCGTTCAGGACCAGCGATTGTGAGCCGGCTCCCTTGGGTTCGCGGTACTCGATCAGCTCGACGGTCAGCGAGCCCATCCTGACCAACCCGACTTTCAGGTCGGCACGGGGAAACTCGGTGATGTGCTTCGTCAGGATTGAATTGCTCTCGAAGATCCGCTCCACCTCGAACCCGAAGGCCCTGGTGTAGAACTCGACCGAGCGCTCGCGGTCGGTGACGGTGAAGCTCACGTGGTCGATGCCGATGCTCATGGCGTCCTCCCCTGGGTGGCGCCGAGGGTAGCAAAGCTGCCTGGGGGCGTCAACGCGCCGGCTCGGTGGCCGGGGTCATGGCCACCTCCGCCTCGGCGGCCTCGGCGCCGCGACTCCCTCCCAGCAACGAGCAGAGTGCCGCCAGCCCCGCGATCCCCGCGCCGATGAAGAACGCGCGCTCAAGGCCCTTGACGAAGCCTTCGATCAGCAGCGGGTTGGGGGTGGCTCCCTCCTCGCGGAGGAGCCCGATGTCGGCGTCGATCCCGACCGAGGTGATTCCCACCGTGACCACCAGTGTCGTTACGGCGACGCCCATCGCCTGGCCGGAGTTGCGCATCACCTGGAGCAGCGCGCTCGTGATTCCGTAGCGCTCTCGTGGCACGCAGCTCAACACCTGGCTCGTGTTCGGTGGTCCGAACAGGGCCATACCGGCGCCCATCGCCGCCATCGGCGGGATCACAAGCGCAAGGCTCGACCCCTCTCGAAGCTGCGACATGACCAGAAGCCCGCTGGCGCACAACGTCATCCCCGCGGTCCCGAGGAGCCTCGTGCCGATCCGGTCGGAAAGGCGCCCGGAGACCGGGCTGACGACGAAGAGCGCGGCGGCCGTGGTCATCGACACAAGTCCGGCGCCGCGGGCCGAATAGCCCAGGACGCCCTGCAGATAGAACGGCATCACGAACGCGCCCACCAGCATCGCGAAAAAGGCCATGTGCCAGCCGGCAATTCCGAAAGCGAAGGTGGGCTGTCGGAACAACGCCAGATCGACGATCGGCTCGCGGACCCGTCGCTCGATTGCGATGAACGACGCCAGGCCCACGGCCGCGATCACCGCGCTCGAGAGAATGAACGGAGAGGACCAGCCGGCGCTGTTTCCGCGGCTGATCACCAGAAGTATGGCCACGAGAGCGACCGCGGAGGCCACCATGCCCCGCCAGTCGCCCAGGCCACGGCGAACGGCCTCCACGCTGGGCCGATGGGGTGGCAAGACGATATAGGCGACCGCGAGCGCGAGGAGTCCGAAGGCTGCGTCGACGAGAAAGACGGACCGCCAGCCAAAGCTGTCGACCAGGAACCCGCTCAGGGCGGGTCCCGATATTCCCCCCGCCGACATTATCGTGACCGCGGTGCCCAGGGCCCGTCCGCGCTGCTCCGACGGGACGGCGGACGCCGCGATGGCGACCCACGTTCCCAGGATGCCGGCTGCGCCGATCGCCTGCACGCCGCGGGCCGCGAACATCCACGCCACGTTGGGCGCCATGGCTGCGACTACCGAGCCGGCGACAAAGGTGGCGATACCCGCCAGGAAGACACTTCGCTGACCCACGACGTCCGCCGCTCGTCCAACCGGAAGCAGCAGGCTGGCCGAAACGAGGAGGTAGGCGCTCAGCACCCACTGGATTGTCGGAAACCCGGCGTCGAAATGGGCCCCGATGGACGGCAGGGCGATGCCCACCAGCGCCTGGTCCATCGACATCATGACGGCCCCAAGGGCTGCGGACCAGACGATGGCCCACTTGTAGCCGGGGCCGTTAGCGCTACGCCGCACGAAGAATCCTCACCGGGCTCGGTGTCGGTCGAGCGGCAAGCATACGCGAAACAATAAGGCCGGGCCAACGAGGACTAGCGGGACGGGCAGCCTGGAGAGTCCAGAGAGGGCGGAGCCCTCTTTGGCAGGGGTTGAACGGGATGTGCCCCGCGCGACAGACGGCCGGGATTTGATCCCGGGGAGTCCAGAGGGGTGGAGCCCATTTGGTAAGGGTTGAAGGGGATGTGCCCCGTAGCCCGGGGGCTAGGTTGTAAGCGCATGGTCCTGCAGACGGTGCGGAAACCGGAGAGTCCAGAGAGGGCAGAGCCCTCTTTGGCAGGGGTTGAAGGGGATGTGCCCCTTCTCTTATGAATAGCCCGAAGGGCTACCTTGAACCCACTTCAGGTGGTCTGGGGGTATCCCACCGCGCCCCCGTGCTTAGGGGTCGAGAACGCCGTCCGGGTCGTGCCCGTCCAGGGCTTTCAAGTACATGGGGAGCACACACTCCCGGTACTCCTTCTCCAGCTTGTCGAGGAGGGCTACCGGGTCGGTATCCTGACACAGGACCGCGTCCGTCTGCTTTCCGACGAGGCCGATGATCGTGTCGAGGTGCTCGGAGATACCCCCGGTTCCCTCCAGCACGCCCATCACCTTGCCCTCATCGTAGGCGATCGCGAACTCGCCCAGGGTGCCCGAGCGGCCCCCGGCGAATACCACCACGTCGCAACTGCGGATGTTCTCGACCTCGCGTCCCATCAGCCCGCTTCCCGTGTACACGATGGCGTCGTAGCCTCGCGTCGGGGAGTGATATTTAACGATGTGCTCTTCCAGGTTCAGCCCCGGCGAGATCCCGACCACGAACCCGCCCTGGCTCTTGGCCCCGAGCGCGGCTTCGTGCGGTATCCCCGGGCAGGCGCCGGTGATCAGCACATAGCCCCGCCGTGCCACCTCCGCGCCCAGTTCCCGTAGGGTCTCGCGCACCGATTCGGCGATATCGCCACCCGCCGAGCCCATGACCCCGACCGTCATCCGCGGGAATTTTTCGTCTGGGGTGACCGCGGGCGATTTCGCTCTGATGAGCCTTGACGTTGGGGCCATGTCGTCGCTCCGTTCTGTTAGCGGCGGGTCGGGCGAACCACGCACAACGGCCTCACCAGGCCCGGGCGCGGGTGGTACCCCCAGGGGAATTCGAATCCCCGTCGCCGCCTTGAAAGGGCGGTGTCCTAGTCCTCTAGACGATGGGGGCACGTGGCTGGCCTTCCGTTGGAGGGCCAGCATTCATTCTAGCAGACGGCACGATGAGAGGTGGCTACGGGGCGGAGCGGGTGTCGGTCAGCGCACCCGCTACGGGAAGAGCGCGAGCTGCTCGAGGCCCAGCGTTTCCGGGTAGCCCATCATCAGGTTCATGTTCTGGACCGCCTGTCCCGCCGCGCCCTTGACCAGGTTGTCTATGGCGCTGATCACAATAAGACGCCCCGTTCGCTGGTCGACCGTGGGGTAGACGAGACAGCCATTGTTGCCCAGGGTCTGCTTGGTCTGGGGCGGAGAGTCGGGCACCGTGACGAAGGGCTCGTCTCGATAGAAGTCGCGGTACAGCTCCACCAGCTCGCCCCGGCCGTTTCCGCCTCGAAACGCGGCGTTGGCAAGAGGAGCGTAGCAGGAGCTGAGGATACCCCTCGTCATTGGAATCAAGTGGGGCAGAAACGTGATCGCGAGCTCCATGGACGGATTGACGCGGCCCAGCTCCTGGTCGATCTCGGGGAAGTGCCGGTGACCGTCCAATCCGTACGCCGACACGTTCTCGTTGACCTCCGAGAAATGTGTCGATAGGCCCAGGCCCCGGCCCGCTCCCGAGATGCCCGACTTGCCGTCGACCACGATGTCGCCGCCGATCAGTCCGTGCTTGACTGCCGGCGCGAGGGCCAGCACGGCGCCGGTGGGGTAGCAGCCGGGGTTCGCCACAAGCTTGGCGCCCGGAAGCTCGTCACGATGCAGCTCGGTCAGGCCGTAGACTGCTTCCTGAAGGTGTGAAGGGCCTGGATGCTCCACCTGGTACCACTCGGTATACTCTGCCGCGCTCTTGAGGCGGAAGTCGGCGCTCAGGTCAACGACGGGCAGCCCCGCCTCCACGAAGGGGATCACTCGCTCGGCGCTGGTCTTGTGGCCCAAGGCGGAGAAGACGAAATCGAGCTCGCCGTCGGCCTCCTCGGTGATGGTCAGGTCCAACCCGGCGAGGTGGGGGAACACATCGCCGAGCCTCTGTCCGGCAGCGCTTCGTCCGGTAACCGACGTGATGCGCACCTCGGGGTGCCGCACGAGAATTCGTGCCAGTTCGGCCCCGGCGTATCCGGTAACGTTCAATATGCCGACGTTCATAGACCTGACCCCTGGCAGCGCCCTTCACGGACGCTGGGGAAATTCTAACAGTTTGTCAGGGAGGTTGTAGCGGTAGGGCTAGACTGTCGGGGTCTTGCGTCCCCTGAGCTTCGCCGCGACTGCCGCCGTCCGCAGCACGCTCGACGGGCAACGCGGTTCGAGGACGCAGTCCCTGCACAGGGGACGCTGCGCCTTGCAGACCTGCCGGCCGTGGTTGATGAGGTACATGTGGAACGGCAGGCGCTGCTCCGGTCGGAGCGCCGCCTCCAGGACGTCGTGCGACCGGTCCGCGGTCACTCGTTCGTCCATCAGCCCCAGCCGTTTCGCGACCCGGTAGACGTGGGTGTCCACGGGCAGCGCGGGCATATCCAGCGCGAACATCAGCACGCAACCCACCGTCTTCGGCCCGACGCCGGGCAGCCGCCACAGCCAGGCCTTGGCTTCCTCGAGGGGCATCTCTGAGAGGAACGAGAGGTCGTACCCGCCCGTGAGTGCCTTGACGTTGCGGACGACCTGCTGAATGCGGGGCGCCTTGACCTGCGCCAGCCCGCCGATCTTGATTGCGTCCACGATTGCCCCGATGTCGGCGTCGGCGATGTCGTCCCAGGAAGGAAGGCGCTCGCGGAGGCTGGCGTATGCGCGTATGGAGTTAGTGTCCGAGGTGTGCTGCGACAGGATGGTGTAGACGAGTTCCCCGATGCCGTCGTAGCCTCGAGGTCGCTCCGCCGGGCCGTAAAGGGGCTCGGTCAGCGCGATGATTTCATCCATGGACCAGGGCAGCGGCTTGCGCGCGCGCTTCTTCAATGGAGAGGCCGGCACCGGTGCGGGTTTCGTCGTGGTTGCCATGAGCGTCTCGCGAGGACTCGCTTTGGGTCCGCACATTCTAGCAAGAATCCGGTCGCGGAAGGGGTTCTCCTCAGGGCCCGATTGCATATAATGGGCGGGCCAATCGTCCTAGGGAGTCTGGAGAAGCCGTGAGAGAACTAGTGGAGCAAGCCCTCAAGGGCCACGACGCCGACTATGTCGAAGTGCGCCTCGAAGACTCCGAATCGACCCGTATCCAGTACCGGGGTCGAGAGTTGGAGGAGATCAACCGCACGACAAGCAAGGGCGGGAACGCGCGGGCGCTGGTGAAGGGCGGCTGGGGCTTTGTCTCGTTCAACGACGCCTCGGACCTCCGCGAGAAGGTTGCCCTGGCGGTGCGGCAAGCGCGATTGGTCGGCAACGAGGAGAGCGCGTTGGCTGAGGTCGAGCCGATAGAGGACATCGTTCCCGCCACCCTGGGGAAGGACCCGCTGGCCGTTCCCCTCGCCGAGAAGAAGCGGCTCCTCGACGAATACAACGACATCATCTGGTCGACGGAGAAGATCCAGAGCTCTTCGATCGGCTACAGCGACGGTCGCCGCAAAGTGACCTTCGCCAGCACCGCCGGGACCTACATCGAGCAAAACAAGGTCGACGTCTCGATGAGGATAAGCGCCATGGCCCGCGCCGACGGTGACGTCCAGCAGTCGGGGATCAGCATCGGCAGCAACGGCGACTTCGCCATTGCCGAGGGGCTGCACGACCAGGTCCGCGACATCGCCAAAAGGGCCGTCGACTTCCTGTCGGCGCCGTATGTGGAGGGCCGCGACTACACGGTTGTCCTCGACCCGATCCTCGCCGGCGTCTTCGTCCACGAGGCCTTCGGCCACCTTTCCGAAGCCGACCATATCTACGAGAACGACCGGATGCGCGAGATCATGGTCCTCGGCAAGGCGTTCGGCGGGAAACACCTGAACATCGTCGACGGGGCCGCCGTCCCCGGCCTTCGCGGCAGCTACAAATATGACGACGAGGGCGTGCCCTCGACAAAGACCGACCTCATCCGGGAGGGCGTCCTCGTTGGCCGGCTGCACTCCCGGGAGACCGCGGCGAAGCTGGAGGAGCCGACCTCGGGCAATGCCCGGGCGATCAGCTACCAGTTCCCGCCGATCGTGCGCATGACCAACACCTATATCGAGCCCCAGGATGTCACCTTCGACGACATGATCGCCGACATCAAAGACGGCATCTACGCCCAGAACTGGTACGGCGGCATGACGAGCATGGAGATGTTCACCTTCTCGGCGGGCGAGGCGTACCGGATTCGCAACGGCAAAGTCGAGGAGCTGGTCCGGCCTGTGGTCCTCTCGGGGAACCTTTTCGAGACTCTGAAGGTGATCGACGCCATCGGCGACGACCTGGACATGAACCAGGGAGGCGGTTGCGGCAAGGGTGGTCAGTCGCCGTTGCCGGTGACCAACGGCAGCCCCCACATTCGCATCGCCAAGTGCCTGGTCGGAGGAAAGTAGCTTGCTCGACGTACTCGAAGCCGCAAGGAAGCAGGCCGACCAGGCGGAGGTCTATCGCGTGTGGCGGCGAGAGACGCCGGTGAGCTTCGAGGCGAACCGGCTCAAGCTGCTCGAGACGAAGGAGTCTTCGGGCGTGGCCTTGCGGCTTGTCAAGGGAGGCCGGATCGGTTTCTCGGCCACCAACGACCCCGACGACAGCGAAGGTCTGGTGGCGCGGGCTGTCGAGCTCTCCGAGTTCGGCGCCGAGGCCAGGTTCGATCTTCCCGGCGCAACCGAATACCCCAATGTCCGCCTCTACGATGAGACCGCCGAGCGGGTCACCATCGAAGAGATGGTCGAGACCGGGCAGGGGATGATCGATGCCCTCCGGGCCACCAACGGTGGTCTGGACTGCGAGGCCGGGGTCACGAAGTCCGAAACAAGGGTCGAGATCGCCAACTCACACGGAGCACACGCCTCGTATCGTCGATCCGGCTATGCGATGGCGCTCCACGGGACCTTGATAAGGGGCACCGACATGCTATTCGTCGGCGACTGGGCCTCGTCGACCGGTGTCGACATCGACCCTGCGCGGATCACCGCCCGGGTCGTCAAGCAGCTCGAGATGGCCCGCGACACGGTGCCCGCTCCGTCGGGGAAGACCACGGTGCTGTTCAGTCCCAGGGGCGTGGCCAGCGCCCTGCTCTCACCTCTGACCGTGGCCCTCAACGGACGGACCGTCGTTCAGGGGGCATCCCCGCTCCAGGGCAAGCTGGGGCAACGCCTTTTTGACGAGCGGTTCTCGCTCTGGGACGACCCGACCCTCGATCTCCGCCCGGCCAGCCGTATCGTCGACGACGAGGGCGTTCCCGCCAGGCGCACGACGCTGATCGACGCCGGCTCTCCCGTGACGTTCCTCTACGACCTGCAGACGGCGGGCCAGGCCGGCGCCGAGACCACCGGCAGCGCGTCGAGAGCCCTGAGCAGCTTGCCATCACCTTCGACGAGCCTCCTGGTTGTCGGCGAAGGCGACACCCCTTACGACGACATCCTGGCGGGAATCGACGACGGTCTGCTTGTCGAGCAGCTGTTGGGCGCCGGCCAGGGGAACGTTCTCGGCGGCGAGTTCGGCGGGAACGTGCTGTTGGGCTATCGAATTGAGAAAGGGCGGATCACCGGGCGCGTCAAGGACACGATGATCTCGGGCAACGTCTATGAGGCCCTCAACAACGTCGTGGGAATCGCATCCGACCCGGAATGGGTCGGCGGCGGTCTGCTGACTCCCGGCATCTGCTGCAGCGGAGTGACTGCCTCCAGCAAGACGTAAGCGGGCTCCGGCATGACGTTCCAAGAGAGCATCGAGCAGCTGACCAACGGAGATGGGAGCATTTCGGCGCCGCTCCTGACCCACCTTTTCAACGATGGCAGCGTGCGCCGCGCGCTACAGCGTCTTATGCAGCGGGGCATGACCGGCCGAGACGGCCAGCGCCGTGAGGGGATTCGCGACATGCTCGAGCGGCTGAAACAGCGCCGCCAGGAGCAGCTCGAGCGCTACGACCTGAGCTCTATCCTCGAAGGCATCAAGGAACGACTCGAGGACATCGTCGACACTGAGCGCACCGGGATCGACCGGCGTCTCGAAGACGCACGGCGGAAAGCGGCCGCGGACCCGGAAAATGGGGAGATGCTCGAGACGCTCCAGAACCTGGCGGACCGGCGCCGCGACAACCTGGACCAGCTCCCGCCCGACCCCGCCGGGCAGATCAAGGCGCTTGGCGACTACGACTTCATGGACCCGGACGCGCGCCAGAAGTTCCAGGAGCTGATGGACGAGCTCAAGCAGCAGGCCATGGAGCAGTACTTCAAGGACATGCAGCAATCGCTCCAGGGCATGACCCCGGAGCAGATACAGGGCATGAAGGAGGCCCTACGGGACCTGAACCAGATGCTCCAACAGCACGACCGCGGGGATGTGAGCGACGAGGACTTCCAACGGTTCATGCAACAGAACGGCGCGATGTTCGGGCCCAACCAACCCAGGGACATGGATGAGCTCATCGACCAGCTCCAGGAGCGGATGGCCCAGGCTCAGTCCCTCTTCGATAGCATGCCCGAGGAGACGCGCCGGCAGATGCAGGAGCTGATGGACTCGCTCATGGACGGCGAGATGCAGCAGGAGATGGCACAGCTAGCCGCCACCCTCGACAGCATGTATCCCCCGGACGACCTTCGCCGGCAGTACCCGTTCTCGGGCCGGGACGAAATCTCGCTGGAAGAGGCGATGCGGGTCATGGACCAGCTCCAGGACCTCGACCAGCTTCAAAATCAGTTGCAGGGAGTCCGTGGACCGGAAGGGCTCGAAGACGTCGACGAAGCGAAGATCGCCGAGCTCCTGGGCGAGGAGGCCCGCGAGGCTTGGGAGCAGCTCAAAGAGATGATCCGCCGGCTCGAGGAGGCCGGCTACATCCGGCGCAACGGCGACAAGCTGGAACTGACGCCCAAGGGGATCCGCAAGATTGGGCAGAAGGCCATACGCGACATCTTCGAGCACCTCAAAAAAGACAGGGCCGGCGCTCACGAGGTCCGTTATCGCGGCCTGGGCGGCGAGCCTAGCGGCGACACCAAGCGCTGGGAGTTCGGCGACGACTTCGTCGTCGACCTACAGCGTTCACTCCTGAACACCGTGCAGCGCTCCGGTTCGGGGATACCGCTGCGCATGCAGCCCGACGACTTCGAGGTCCAGCGCGTCGAGCACACGACGCAGGCCGCGACCTGCTTGCTTCTGGATCGGAGCCGGTCCATGGGCTACTACGGGAACTTCATCGCGGCCAAGAAAGTGGCCATCGCCCTCCAGGCCCTCATCCGCTCCAAGTATTCCCGTGACTCGCTCTACATCATCGGCTTCTCGGATATCGCCATCGAGTTCAAGGACGACGACCTCCCGGAGCTAAGCTGGGACACGGGAATCTCCGGCACCAACATGCAGCACGCCTTCATGCTTTCTCGAAAGCTACTTTCCAAGCACAAAGGGAGTACGAAACAGATAATCATGATCACGGATGGTGAGCCGACCGCCCATCTCGAGCAGGGCGTGCCCTATTTCAGCTATCCTCCCTCGCCTCGCACCATCAGCCAGACGCTGCAAGAGGCGCGCCGTTGTACCCAGGAAGGCATCACCATCAACACCTTCATGCTGGAGAACAGCTACCCCCTGGTGGACTTCATCAACATGATGACGCGGATCAACAAAGGGCGAGCCTTCTACGCCTCCCCGGACCAGCTCGGCGAGTACGTTCTCGTCGACTACCTGACGAACCGCCGCCGTCACGTCGCGTGACGAGTGCCCGTCGACCCAATCCCGCAGCCCCAGCGTGCTATAATTCGGCCGCGAAAAACCCGGGCCCCGACGTCGCCTGCCAGGAGTGAGAGCTATGACCAAACTTGACGTGATCTCCGCCGACTCTCATATTATCGAGCCGCCAAATCTATGGATCGACTACATCGACCCAGCCTTCCGAGACCGCGCCCCTCACTGCGAGCGGGAGAACGGCAAGGACGTCTTCAAGTGCGAGGGTGGGGTCAGTCTCATCCAGGTCGGGGCTGTCTCCGGCGCCGGCAAGAAGAGCGAGGACCTGGTGCTCGACGGCACGTTCGAGGAGAACGCTCCCCCCGGTAGCTCCGATCCTCATGCCCGCCTAGGCGAGATGGATGTCGACGGCGTTCAGGCCGAGGTCCTCTATCCTTCTGTTGCGTTGCGCATGTTCGGCATCGAGGACGCGCCATACCAGCTCGCCTGCTTCAAGGCCTACAACGATTGGATGGCCGACTTCTGCAAACCCTACCCCAACCGTCTCAAAGGGATCGGCGTCGTGCCCATCGAGAACATGGAGGTCACGGCGGGAGAGCTGCGGCGCTGCAAGGAGATCGGACTCTCGGGCGTCTCGATCTCGGTGAATCCTATCGAGGACGGCCGCCACTACGACGACCCGATGTTCGACCCGATGTGGGCCGCGGCCGAGGAAACGGGCCTGCCGGTGAGCCTCCACATCCTCACCGAGCGGAAGGTCAAGCCGAAGGTCGGCCTCGACCGCTACGTTGGGCAGGTGCTCGATTTCACGGCCATTGAAACGGCGCTCACGCGCATGATCCTTTCCGGTGTCTTCAGCCGGTTCCCCGGACTGAGGATCGTCTCAGCCGAGAACGACGCGGGGTGGGCCGGCTACTTCCTCGAGCGACTCGACTACGTTTTCGACCGGCGGAAGGCCTTTTACGACATCGAAGTCGACCGCTCCCGCTTGCCGAGCGAGTTCTTCCGCGACCACGTCTACCTGACGTTCATGCGCGACCGCTCCGGCATCCTGGTGCGCGACATGGTCGGCGCTGACAACCTGATGTGGTCGTCCGACTACCCACACCTGGACAGCACCTGGCCCAATTCGCAGAAGATGATCGAGCGCTTGGTGGGCGACATCCCCGCCGAGGACCGCCGCAAGATCATCGCTGAAAACGCCGCAAAGCTCTACAACTTCAACTAGGCGCTGCCTCTATGCCGGTCGCACACGGCGACTGGATTCCAACTTGCGCTCCGGCCCAACCATCCGGAGAGAGTCCAGAGAGGGTGCAGCCCTCTTTGGCAAGGGTAGAAGGGGATGTGCCCCTTCTCTATCGCATAGCCCGAAGGGGCAACCTTGAACCCCCTCCAGGGGGTCTGGGGGCGCTCCCCGACACACCGAGAGCCAAGCCCAGCTCCCACCCCAAGCCCATGAAAGTCTGGCGAGAACGCTACATAGAGGCCCCTCCCGACGCGATCTGGAAGCTCATCGCTCCGGTGGAGAGCATTCCGCTCTGGATGAGCGACGTTGATACCGCCGAGCGGGTCTCCGGCCCAGCTGAGGGCGCGGGGAGGATGCAGCGTGTGACTCGCCCGATACGCAGCCTGTACCTCGAGACGGAGCAGGAGGTTGTAGCCTGGGATCCGGGTCGCAGGATGACACTGGTCCACCGGCGCGAGACATACGGCGGCCGGGAGACCGGCGGCGTGCGCGACTTCACCATGGACGTCACGCTGACCGGCGACCAAAGCGGCTCGGTGGTGCGCCTCGAGTACAGGTGGAAGGCGCGATTGGGAATGCCATGGCTGCAAAGCGCCCTGTTCGGGGGCCGCGTCATGGGCAGCGAGCTCATGGGCACCATGAACAAGATCAAAGCGCTGGCGACAGAGGGGCCCCCGCCGCAACCGGCGGAGTAACAAGGGCTCGGAGGATCCGGGAGTCCAGAGAGGGCGCAGCCCTCTTTGGCAAGGGTAGAAGGGGATGTGCCCCTTCTCTAAGCAATAGCCCCAAGGGCTACCTCGTAAACGTCCGGCCTTGCAGACGCTGCCGACACCGGAGTGTCCAGAGAGGGCGAGCCCTCTTTGGCAGGGGTAGAAGGGGATGTGCCCCTTCCCCTATCAATGGCCCGAAGGGCTACCTTGAACCCCTTTCAGGGGGTTTGGGGGTGTCTTCCAGCGAACAGGCGAACTCCCACACCCCGCTTTTCCGGCGCCAAGCCTGCGGCTATACTGAACCCGAACCGCGCCGTTCCCCTCGAAGGAGGCTCCCGCCATGCCCGCTGAATCAGTCATAGCCGCCGCCCGCAAAGAGGGCCGGGCCCTGCTCACCGAGGTGGAAGCAAAAGAGGTCGTGAAGGACTCGGGCATCCCTGTCGTCGACACCCGCCTGGCGAAGACGAAGGCGGAAGCCAGGTCCATCGCCAAGGGCCTGGGGTTTCCGGTGGTCCTGAAGATCGTCTCCCCCGAGATCATCCACAAGAGCGACATCGGTGGCGTGAAGCTGGGCCTCGTGGATGAAGCGGCGGTCGCGGCGGCCTTCGACGAGATCATGGCCGCGGTCAAAAAAGCCGACAGCTCCGCCAAGGTCCACGGCGTCTCCGTTCAGGCGATGGCCAAGCCGGGCACCGAGATCATCATCGGCATGTCCAAAGACCCCCAGTTCGGCCCCGTGCTGATGTTCGGCCTCGGCGGCGTCCTCGTCGAGGTCTTGAAGGACGTTGCCTTCCGTGTCGTGCCCCTCACGGCCCGCGACGCCGGGCAGATGGTACACGAGATCAAGGGCTTTCCCGTGCTGGAAGGCTACCGGGGCCACGACCCGGCGAGCCTCGCGGAGATCGAGAAGGCCATCGTTAACCTCTCCGACTTCATCGAAAAGCACCCCGAGATTCGGGAGCTCGACCTCAACCCGATACTCGCTTATAAGGACGGCATCGCCGCCGTCGACGCCCGGATCGTCCTCGAGTCGGAGTAGCGGTCATGAGCCGAGAGCTGGCGTTTACCCCCGGCTGGCGGCAACGGCAGATGGTGGCGTCGAAAGAAGTCTCGCCCACCGAGCTTGTCGACGTCTATCTCCATCGCATCTCCGACCTCGACCCCAAGATCCACTCGTACCTCACCGTTGCTTCTCACCAGGCAATGGCCTCCGCCAGGGCCGCTGAAGAGGCGGTGATGCGCGGCGACGATCTCGGCCCGCTCCACGGCGTGCCCATCGGGGTCAAAGACCTGGAGATGACGAGGGGCATTCGGACGACCCTGGGCTCTTACTGTTTCCGGGACCGGGTGCCCGACTTCGATTCCGTCGCTGTCGAGCGCCTCAAAGCGGCAGGCGTGGTGGTCCTCGGCAAGACGAACACGCCCGAGTTCGGGATGTACCCCAGCACCCGGAACAAGGTCGGCGAGGAGACGCTCAACCCGTGGGACGTCACCCGCACGCCGGGCGGCTCGAGCGGCGGCTCCGGCGCGGCTCTGGCGGCCGGGTTGTGCCCCATCGCGCTGGGGACCGACGGCGGCGGCTCCATCCGCATACCCGCCAGCTTCAACCACCACTTCGGGATCAAGGTGACCCAGGGTCGCATTCCCCACTGGGGCGACGCGGAATGGGGCAGGCACGCGGCGAACCAGTTCACCGGTCCCGGGCCGATGACGCGCTCCGTCCGTGACGCCGCCATCATGCTCCAAGCGATGGCCGGCTTCGACTCCCGGGACCCGGGCTCGCTGCGGGACCCGGTCCCCGACTACCTCTCGGGGCTGGACGCGGGCGTCAAGGGGCTCCGGGTCGGGTTCAGTGCCGACCTGGGCTTCGCCGACGTCGATCCGAAGGTGGCGCGGCTGGCCCAGGAGACGGCCAGGCGGCTCGCAGAGATGGGCGCCCATGTCGAGGAGGCTTTTCTCGAGGTCGGCGACTACGTCCCGGCGTTCTGGACCATCTATCCGACCAACGTCTACCAGATGTACGCCGACCTGTGGGACGAGCGGCCCGACGAACTCTCGGACTACGTGCAGGAGTCGATGCAGATCGGCTCGACGGCCACGGCGCGCCAGTACTCGGAGGCCACTCGCTATTGCGCCGACCTGCGCTGTCGGGCCGATGGGCTGATGGAGCGGTTCGACCTGCTGGTCACGCCGAACACCGCCGTGCCGGCCCATGTCATCGGCAAGCCTCCCGAGACGATCGACGGCAAGCCGGCCCACCCGTTCTGGGGCATCAACCCCTTCAACATCATCTGGAACATCACCGGCCAGCCGGCGGCCAGCGTCCCGGCGGGCTTTGTCGACGGCCTGCCGGTTGGCTGCCTCATCGTGGGGCGACGCGGCGAGGACGGCTTGGTGCTGCGAGCGTCGGCGGCGTTGGAGCAGGCCCGGCCCTGGGCCGACGAGCATCCGCCGGTGTCGTAGCTGGCGGGCCGCCGCCGGCGAGGGAGACCCCCAAACCCCCTGAAAGGGGTTCAAGGTAGCCCTTCGGGCATTTGAGGGAAGGGGCGCATCCCCTTCAACCCTTGCCAAAGAGGGCGGAGCCCTCTCTGGACTCTCCGATTTCGCGCCGGTGCCGTTGGGCGCCGCCGAGAGTCACAAAATCCCTCAAGGGGGGTGAGGGCTCCGCCCCGTTGGGCTCCCCGATTGGTCGAGGGCTGCGGGTGGGGTCCCGCTCGTCGTGAGGCCTGTCGAACCACGAGCCCGGATCGCGGGCTTCAAGTGGTCAGATAGCGAGAGCCCGTTGGGGCCCCCAAAGGCTGGTTACTAGCGTTGCTGGCGCTCTCCCTTGAGCAGCGCGTCCACTCGGTTGAGCAACTCGCCCCTTTGCTCGGATGAGCTCGCTGGCAAGCGTTCGAAGGCTCCGCCGACCTTCAGATCGGCGAACAACCCATCTGGATCCTCGTGGAAGTGTAGAAAAGCTGTCGAGTTTCGATGGAAGATTCCGCTCTTCTTCTCGTGTATCTGAGAACGATTCCTCAGCGCCCCGAGCAAGGCTTCGAGTTGGTCGAGGGCAGACGTGCTGGCGTGTTTCACGGGCCGAGACGCCTCCTGCTCCCGATGACCCCTTAGCGCCCCTTGAACTTCGGCGGGCGCTTCTCCAGAAAGGCTCGCTTTGCCTCGAGCGCGTCCTCGGTCTTTTGCAACACTTCGGTTCGCGTTTGCTCGAACCGGTAGCCGCTTTTGAGGTCCATCCACTCGACCTGGTTGAGGGCCTCTTTGGCGAGGCGGCTGGCCAGGGGCATCTTCGCCGCGATGATCGAGGCGTCGCTCATCGCTTCCTTCATCAACTGGTCGTGAGGTACCACCCGCACGACGGCCCCGAGGCGGTAGGCCTCCTCGGCCCCGAGGCGCTCGGCCGTGAAGAGCATGCGGCGTACCACCGACTGGGGAAAGAGACGCGCGAGGTGGCGCGCGCCGCCCATCAGCCCGACGTCGATCTCCGGCAGGCCGAAGACGGCTTTCTCCGACGCAATCAGGTAGTCGCACGAGGCGGCGACCGAGATTCCAGCGCCGAGGGCGGGACCGTTCACCGCGCCGATAACCGGCAGCGGGCAATCGTAGATGGCGTTGAACGCCTCCCGGGCCGCCCGGCCATGGTCGGTCTTGGCCCCCGAGGCGACGGCTTCGGCACGGGCCTTGATGTCGGCCCCGGCGCAGAACGCCCGGTCGCCGGCGGCTGTCAGGATTGCGACCCGGACATCGTCCCGGTCGTGAAGCCCGTCGAAGGCCTCGGTGATGCGCTCGTAGGCGTCGCCGCTCATCGCGTTTACCGGCGGGTAGTCCAGGGTGACCACCGCCACATGGTCTTTGACGTCGACGTGGACCGGAGACATCGGCGGTTAGAGGACACTCAGGATGGCGTCGGCCATCCTTGCCGTGTCGTGACGCACGAAGTTGCCGACGGCGATGAGGGGCACCGCGACGACGTTCGGGACGAGCTCGCTGCACCCCTCTTCGTCAAAGACAACGGGCGCCGAGCCTTCCCGGGCGTAACGCTGGACGATCTTCTCGGGGAACGGCTCGCTGTTCATAATAGCGTGCTCCGGCAACGACCTGGAGCCGAGGTAGGATTGGACCTCGCGGATGAAGTCGGACGCCTTGAATCCGTCCGACTCGCCCCGCTTCGTCATCAGGTTACAGACGTAGATTCGCTGGCCCTTCGACCGCTGAATGGCATCGGTCACGCCTTCCACGAGCAAGTTGGGGATGATGCTGGTGTAGAGGTCGCCCGGTCCGATGACGATCGCGTCTGCCTGCTCGATCGCCTGTGCCGTTGTTGGGTGGACGAAAGCGGCGGGGTCGAGGAAGACATAGTCGATGGGGACGTCGGGGTCGACCTCGCGGCGGTCCAGGTTTGCCTCTCCCATGACGATCTTGCCGTTGTCCAGCCGCGCCCCCAGGTTGGAATTGGTGAGCGTCACGGGGAGCACGCGCCCCTTGATCCCGAGGAGGTTGCCCATCTCCTCGATTGCCGTTTCCATGCTCCCCGTGAGGTCTGTGAGCGCCGTGAGGAACAGGTTCCCGAAGCTGTGACCGTCGAGCCCGCCGCCTTTGCTGAACCGGTAGTTAAAGAGTTGCCGGAGCAGCATGCTCGCGTGATCGTCGGGACTCAGGGCCAGCAGGCACTGACGGAGGTCGCCCGGCGGCAGGTGGCCGAACTCGTCCCGAAGCCGTCCCGAGCTGCCGCCGCTGTCGGTCATGGCGACCACGGCGGAGAGGGAGCAATCGCGGTCCTTGAGCCCCGACAGCACGTTGAAGCTGCCGGTGCCGCCGCCGATCACGACGATGTTTTTCGTGGACGGCGTTGCCTTCGCGGCTGGTTTGACGCCGGGTTGCGATCTCGTGCGGGCGGTGGCCATGGGCGCTCCAAGGAAACGATATGAAGAGGGTGAGGGGCGAGCACCATTATAAGGGATGGCCCCCGCTCCTTGACAGTCCATGCCCTCCACGTATGATGTTCGAGAAGCCGCTGGGCAGCCGGCCCGGTTCAACCCCACACATGACCACCGCTCCCAGCCGCAAGAAGATCGCCGAGCAGATGCGCCGCATCTTCAACCCGAGGGCGGTGGCTGTCGTCGGTGCGTCGGCGACTCCCGGAAAGCTGGGCTACGCCATCGTCAAGAACCTCAAGGATGGCGGCTATCCGGGCAACATCTACCCGGTAAACCCCGGCTCCGAGGAGATCCTCGGCTACCCCTGCTACAAGGCCCTCGATGACGTCCCCGACGACACCGACGTGGCCGTGGTGAGCATCCCCGCGAAGGGTGTTTCTTCCCTCGTGCCCGCGGCCGGGGCGAAGGGGATCACGGGGATGGTCGTGATCAGCTCGGGCTTCTCCGAGGTCGGCGAGACAGCGATGCAGGCCGAGTTGGTCCAGGCGGGCCGGGAGCACGGCGTTCGCATTCTGGGCCCGAACATCTACGGCTACTATTACACTCCGATGAATCTGTGCGCGACCTTCTGCACACCCTTCACCGAGAGGGGCGGTGTCGCGCTGACCTCACAGAGCGGCGGCGTCGGCATGGCGATCCTCGGTTACAGTCGCTCGCGACGGATGGGCGTCTCGGCCATCGTCGGGCTCGGCAACAAGAGCGACGTCGATGAAGACGATCTGCTCGAATACTTCGGCGAGGACCCAAACACTGAGGTCGTGGCCATCCACATGGAAGACGTCAAGGACGGCCGGGCGTTCTTCGAGACCGCGCAGCGAGTCGCGAAAAAGAAGCCTATCGTTGTGCTCAAGGCCGGCCGCACGAGCCAGGGCGCCCGCGCGGCCGCTTCCCACACGGCCGCGCTCGCCGGCGAAGACCAGGTGTACGCCGCCGCCTTCGCCCAGGCAGGAGTCATCCGCGCCCACACCCTCGACGAGTTGCTCGACTGGTCCCGCTCCCTCCAGATGCTCCCCGACCCAGCTGGGGAAAACGTCGTCATCATCACCGGCGCCGGCGGACTCGGCGTCCTCCTCTCTGACGCCTGCTCCGACCGCGGACTGACGCTGATGGAGATACCGCCCGACCTCGACGCCCAGTTCAAGGAATACATCCCGCCGTTCGGCGCTTCGGGCAACCCCATAGACATCACGGGCGGCGAGCCCCCGGAGACCTATCGCAACACGATCCTGCTCGGCCTCAACGACGAGCGCGTCCACGCTCTCGTCCTCGGTTACTGGCACACCATCCTGACGCCCCCAATGACCTTCGCCCGGCTGGCGGTGGACGCGGTTCAGGACGCCCGGAGCAGAGGCATCGACAAGCCGGTGGTGGTGGCGCTGGCCGGTGACACTGAGGTTGAAGAGGCGGCTCGGTTCCTTGAGGACAACGGCATTCCGGCCTACCCCTACGCTGCCGAGAAAGCCGTCGCCGCCCTGGGAGCCAAGTACCGGTTCTGGCGTTCCAAGGTCGCGGCTGATTCCTAGGGACCTGCCGTCGCACCCCTGGGTGGCATACAGGCGTATAATGGCGCATCGGCCTAAGAGTTGAGGATGGAGGAAACGTATGGTCATTGAAGCGGCTGAGCCGAAACTGCGAATCCTGGACCCGACGGCGGCGCCGATTCCTGTCGACGCCAGGCTGGCGGACCGGCCCGACAGCCTCAACGGAAAGACCCTGGGTCTGCTGGACAACCACAAGCGGAACGCCTCGAAGCTCCTTGACGAGGTCCAGGAGCTGCTCTCTCATCGCTACGAGTTCGCAGGAGTCGTGCGGCGCTCCAAGCTCGACGTATCCAGGCCCAGCCCCGATGAGATCGTCGCGGACCTCGCCGAGAACTGCGACATCGTCATCACCGCGATAGGGGACTGAGGCTCCTGTTCGTCGAGCAGTTTGCTCGACGGGATAACCTTCGAGAAGCAAGGGATTCCAGCGGCGGTGATCTGCACAGAGCCGTTCACGAGGACAGCCCAGAGCATGGCGCGCATCCAGGGAATCCCCGACTACCACTTCGTCACCCTGCCGCATCCCATGGGGAGCCTCACGCCGGATCAAGTGAAGACCCAGGCGACCCGGGCGCTCCCGAACGTCATCGAGATTCTGCTGGGCAAGTAGAGCCGCAGAAGGAAAGCAACCGCCACAGCCTCAACCCGTTGGGTTGGGGCTGTTTCCTTTGTGGGGCCTCCCGCGAGATTAAAGGCACCAGTCCCGGGAGCCGTTTTGGGGTGCGAGCGGGTACTCTAGTACAGCCCAGTCTGATATTGCGAGACTCGACGAACAACCGTTTGGGGGTAGTCCGTTGACAATCAACTTCAGCTATTTGCCAGCGCAGGAAAAGGCCGCTCTCGTCTATGCCGTCAGTACCCGGACGCAAAAGGATGTCGCACAGACCTACTCCACAACTCAGCATCTCCTGAGGAAAGCAAAAACAGACTTGGTTTCCAGGGGGCTTCTCTTTTTTGATTGGGCCCTGACGCCCGCGGCTGCCGAATTGATACCCGGCTACATCTGGAAAGAATCCTGTGAGAGCTTCGAGGCCCGAGCTGAGGCCCTCGAACAAGAGAATCTTCAACTCCTTGACGAGCGTTCAGAGGCAGAACAACGCGCCCGGACAATGCAGGTTGAGATGAGGCAGATGGTCGATGCCTCGAAGAACTCGGATGCAATCCTGGACTTGTTGCAGCGACTAAAGCCGATGGGGGTCAACATCCACTGGGTCCGGACTGCCGCAGTGTTCATCTTGGTCGAAGCAGCGATGAAGAAGAAACTAGCAGAGTGGTCAGTGCCGGAGCAACGACGTGGGTTCGACGACCTGTGCCAAGTCTTTGAGCAGCATCTACTGGAGCGGGAAGGCAGGAACCTGAAACGTCGGCTGCTCAGCTTGGCTTCCTTAAGAGGGCTTCGCAACGCCATGGTGCACGAAGGACACCACTTCGGAGAAATGTCCCAGACGGAAGCCGACGGATACGTTATGAGTATCACGGAGCTAATCGCGGAGATACTCGGGCAAACCATCGATCTGAGATAAACGCGCGTCTCACCCTACGATCACGCCGTGCCGCAGCAGGGGCACGACATCGAGGGCGCCCACCCTGGCGCAGTACTCCAGGTCGGTGCCAAGTCCTTTGCCGACGAGAGCCTTCCCCGAATCGGAGGCCTGGAACGCGTCGAGGATACGTCCCCTGTAGGGGAAGTAAACGTCGCGGGCCTGCTCGGCCTCGGTGGTGAGCTCTGCTTCCGGGGCCGTTTCGGCGAGCCGCTCGACATACATCCCAGCGGCGACGGTATCGTCGAGGACCGGAGCGCCGCCGCGCCCCACCGCCACCAGCAAGACGTCGTCGCCCTCGTTCGTCAGGTGGTCGACGACGGCGGGCAGGTTGAGCAGCGACCCAACGACCGTCTCCCGGGCGCCCCTGGGAGCAGCGATGGCCAGGGTCCCGTTGGTGGTGGTGAAGATGATGCGCCGCCCGCCGACAGCCTCTCGAGTGTAGTCTTCAGGAGAGTTGCCCAGGTCGAAGCCGGGCGGCGGCAGCCCCTCACGCTCTCCGCCCAGCAACGGGTTCATCGCCTTGGAGGCCTGCTTCGCCGCGAAGGCGGCTTCCAAGGTCGATACGGGGAATACACCGTCGGCTCCCGATGCGATGGCCTGGGAGATCGTCGACGAGGCGCGAATCACGTCGATGACCACGGCGCGCCATGCACCGAGCTCGAGGCCTTCGAGGGCGGCGGTGTGGGAGGCGACGTGGATGCGCATGGCGCTCGCTACGGTACCGACTCGGTCAAGGCGGGTCAAACGGTTTTGTTACCATACCGCGGTATCGTCATGGTCGCCCAGGGTTCTTAGGTAGGTTGAAAATTGCCGAAAGCCAGCGTCAACGGCATCGAGATCCATTACGAGGAGGAAGGCCGAGGGCCGGCCGTCGTCCTCTGTCATGGGGTTGGTGGGAACCATATGAGCTGGTGGCAGCAAGTGCCCGAGTTTTCGAAGCGCTTCCGCTGTATTACCTTCGATCAGCGGGGCTTCGCCGAGTCCCACAACCCACCGGAAGCGCCCGGCGCCGAGGCTTTCGCCGACGACCTGGCCGGGCTCCTCGAGCATCTCGGTGTCGACGACGTGTTCCTCGTGGGGCAGTCGATGGGCGGACGCACCGTCCTGAACTTCGCCCGGCGTTACCCCAACCGGGTGAAAGCGATGGTCATGGCGGCTACCCTGGCCAACATCAGGACCGACGAGCTCGACCGCTTGCGTCGCGAGGTCCGGGAGGGCCTGCCCGACGACCGTCTCTCGGTGGCTCTGGGCCGGCGGGTCTGGGAAGAGCAGAAGCCCGAGGTCTTCAATCACGCCGTGCTCGAGTTCTTCGGGCCGTTCGTCCAGGCTACCCAGCCCGGCGCCGGAGATACGCCAGTACCGCGTCCTCCGTTGAATAGCGGTACCTGAAGCCAGTGGCCGACTTCAGCTTCTCGTTGCTCACGACCCAGGGGTAGGAGATGAAGTCGAGGCCCGCCGACGTCGACTCCGACTGAAGCCGCAGCGCCCAGGTGGCGTCGATGAGCCCGCCAATAATGGGCCGGGGAACCGCGATCACCGGGCGCTTTGCGAGACGGGCGACCTGCGAGTAACGCAAGGGCCCGTCGCCGCCCAGGTTGTAGACGCCCGGCGCCGGCCGTTCGAGTTGTGAGACGATGGCGTCGACGAGGTCTTCTTCGTGCAGGTACTGGACGAGGGGATCGTGCCCGGCGATTCGAAGCATCACCGGCTGGAAGACCTTGCCGCCAATGGCCCCCTCGCCCTTCGGGCCAAGCACGACGCAGCCTCGAAGGACCGCGACCTCGAGATCGGGGTTCGACGCGGCTGCCTCCTGAAGCATCAGGTCGGTCTCCGCCTTGTCCCGGGCGTACTGGAAGCCCTTGTTGGGCCGGAGCGGCGCCTCCTCGGTCAGCGGGACGGGGTTGTCGGAATGGGCTCCGTAGGCCGTGGCGCTGCCGAAGTACACCAGGTTGCGGGTCCTGGAGGCGAGGCAGGCGTCAACGAGGTTGCGCGAGCCCTGGATGTTCACGGCCCGCGCCTGCTCCGCGTGCCTGGTCGGCTTCACGATGAAGGCGAGGTGGACGGCCGCGTCGACGCTCTCGCTCCAAAAGACATCGTCGAACGGCTGGGTCACGTCGCGCTGGTGAAACCGAAGCTTGGCCGGCGGCTCCGCCGGGGCCCGGCGGTCGATGCCGATGATGGCCTCGACCTCGGGATGCTCGGCGAGTCTGTTGACGAGCAGCGAGCCCACATATCCCGAGACACCGGTTATGGCTACACGGCGCATGGTCTGCTCCCGGAAATCGACCGGGTGAAGTGTAGCAAATCGGGAAGCCTTCCGACTCGATTGACAGTGCCTCCGACGGAAGGCTACACTGGCTCGGGCTCAGCCCAATCTGCCCATCGGAGCCACCTGCGTCGCGGCGTGGCTCCTTTTCGTTACGGAGGCCAGGAGTCCCCTTGGTGTCGTCAGCGTTGGAAACGCAAGACCCCGAAATCGCAGAAGCGCTGCGCCTGGAATCGGAGCGTCAACGGGGAAACATCGTCCTCATCGCCTCTGAGAACTACGTCAGCAAGGCGGTCCTGGAGATGA
Organism: Dehalococcoidia bacterium; assembly: GCA_965248515.1. GTDB lineage: Bacteria > Chloroflexota > Dehalococcoidia > SHYB01 > SHYB01 > CBDFJU01. The sequence continues at coordinate 246,426 of CBDFJU010000002.1, forward strand.
TGGGGTCGCCGCTGACCAACAAGTACGCCGAGGGCTACCCCGGGAAGCGCTACTACGGCGGCTGCCAGTTCGTCGACATCGGTGAGCAATTGGCCATCGACCGGGCGAAGGAGCTTTTCGGGGCCGAGCACGCAAACGTCCAGTCCCACAGCGGCGCTCAGGCCAACATGGCGGCCTACTTCGCCCTGGTCGACCCTGGCGATACCATCCTCGGCATGCGCCTCGACCAGGGCGGCCACCTGACTCACGGGAGTGGGGTTAACTTCTCGGGCAAAATGTACAACTTCGTCTCCTACGGCGTCGATCGGGAGACCGAGCTCCTTGACTACGATGAGATCGAGCGCCTGGCCAGGGAGGAGCGTCCCAAGCTCATTGTGGCCGGGGCTACCGCCTACCCGAGGGTGATCGACTTCCCCCGCTTCAAGGCCATCGCCGACGAGGTCGAGGCCAAACTGATGGTCGACATGGCGCACCCCGCTGGTATCATCGCCGCCGGTGTCCACCCTTCGCCGGTTCCCCATGCCGACGTGGTGACCAGTTCCACTCACAAGACGTTGCGCGGACCCCGCGGCGGCATGGTCCTCTCGACCGAGGCCTTCGCCAAGGCCGTCGACCGGGCGGTCTTCCCCCGGATCCAAGGCGGCCCGCTGATGCACATCGTTGCCGCGAAGGCCGTCGCCTTCGGCGAGGCGCTCAAGCCCGAGTTCCGTGACTATCAGCAATCGGTGGTGGATAACGCGCGGGTGCTCGCGGAAGAGCTCCAGAAACACGGTCTCCGGATCGTGTCCGGAGGCACGGACACCCACCTTATGCTTGTCGATCTGACCGGCATCGACGTCACCGGCCAGCAGGCCGAAGAGACGCTGGAGTCGGTCCACATCACGGTGAACAAGAACGCCATCCCATTCGATACAAAGCCCCCACGCGTGACCAGCGGGCTCCGTCTCGGGACCCCTGCTGTAACCAGTCGGGGGTTCGGCCAGAAAGAGATGGCGGACATCGCGCGGTTGATCGCCACGGCGCTGGGGCACATCGGCGACGACGCGGCGCTCGGTCGGGTCCGCGACGAAGCCCGAAGTATCGCGATGAAGTTCTCCGTTCCGGGGCTCGACGCTTGACATGCTTCCGTTCGCCGGGCCCGGTGCTCATGCTATAATTGCAGGCGCACTCCGAACAGGGGTGTTGAAGGAGAGGTAACGCGTTGCGAGACTACGAGTTGATGCTGTTGGTGAACCCTCAGGTGGCGGATGACGACGTCGATGGCGTGGTCCAACGGTTCACCCAGTTCATCGCGGACAATGGCGGTGAGGTGGCGTCGATCAACCCCTGGGGACGGCGAAAGCTGGCCTATCATATCGCCGACTACGAGGAGGCCAGCTACGTCCAGGCCAACTTCACCATGGAACCGAAGCACGCCAAGGAGCTGACGGCCAACATTCAGATCTCGGAAGACGTGATTCGCCACCTTCTGGTCAAGGTAGAGTGATTCGGCCGGATATAGACTTGCGTTTGGGCACGGATGCGGAAGGACGGTGGAGGCCGTGGCAGGACTCAACAAGATAATGGTGATCGGTAACGTCGGGACAGATCCCGAAATGCGCTACACGAGCAACGGAAACCCCGTGACCTCGTTTCGGTTGGCCGCGAGCCGATCGTATACGACGTCGGCTGGAGAGCGGCGCGACGAGACGGAGTGGTTCACGGTGGTGACCTGGAATAAGCTGGCCGAGCAGGTGAATCAATACGTGATCAAGGGCCGCCGGGTCTACGCGGAAGGCCGCCTGCGCAGTCATTCGTGGGAAGGTCAGGACGGCCAGACGCGGTTCCGCAACGAAATCAACGCCAACGAGGTGCTTTTCCTCGACAGGCAGCCAATCGACGGATCCGGCGGGGAAGAGCCGGCCGCCGAGATGGCTGGCGGAGTCGACGCCGAGGACTTGCCCTTTTAGTCCCTCAACGAGGGAGCCCGTTCGACAACGAAAGGTTCGACATGGACGAAACCGAACGGCAGTCAGCCGGATCCCCGGCCGCCGAGCCCGGATCGACGTCGCCACGACCCGAGGGGTCGAGCAGTGGGACGGCTCCGCGTCCACCGGCCGCCCGCCCTCCACCAGGAGGCCGCGGTCGCCCTGGCGGTGAGAGGCGAGGAGGACGTCGATTCTTTCAGAGAAGAAAGGTCTGCGGCTTCTGCGTCGGTCACGTGAACTCCATCGATTACAAAGAGGTCGAACTGCTCCGGCGCTACCTCTCGGACCGCGCCAAGATCGAGCCTCGTCGAAAGACCGGCACCTGCGCCCGACACCAGCGAATGCTGGCCGAGGCCCTGAAACGGGCCCGCATCGTTGCGCTGTTGCCGTACACGCTGGGCCACATGCTCGATACCAACAGCATGCCATCCCGCAGGTAGTCCCCTTCCGTCCGGTTCCCGGGCCTCCGCGTGTCGAACATCCAGCCGGCGCTGCGATTTCGTACCTGGATTAGAGCCCTTGTAACCGAGGTCAACAACCATGGCACAACGACGTCGCCCCACTCGAAAACGCGCCGACGGCGCCCCCGACCTGACTCCTGGGGTCATTAAAGAGGGTCTGCGCCGACGCCGCCCTCCCGGCAGGCCCAGGAAAATCCCGCTGCGCGCCCTCGCAATCCTGGGCGTCCTGCTGGTGATGATCGCCGTTGCCGTTGTCGTCAACTACCTCGTTTCGGTGAAGGGTCCCGACGACGTCGCCTTCCTTCGCGTTAACGACCGTACCTACTCGTTCCGGGAATACGTGTCCCTCCTTAAATCGGAGAAGGCCATCTCCGAGGACGTGGGAGGCCAGTTCGATGCTGCCCGTGCGCCGTATCTTATCGTCCAGCAGATGGCCGACGACGAGCTCATCCGTCAGCTCGCGCCGGCGGAGGGCGTGGCGGTAACCGACGAGGACATTCGCACCGAAGGAATGAGGCGGCTTCTGGTAGACCCCGACAACCTCGGTGAGGACCAGGGCGCGATCGACCGTGAATACAGCGTTCGTCTGAGGAACTACCTTACGAGAAGCCAGCTCTCGTCGTCCCAGTATGAAGAGCAGCTTCGTGTGGCTTTGCAGCGGCAACAGTTGAAGGACAAGCTCGGCGCCCGCATCCCCCGCGTGCAGCCCCAGGTCCTTCTGAACATGATCAGGGTGACCGACGATTCCATAGGGCAGATCGAGCAGCGCCTCGAGGACGGGGAGCCGTTCGGGAGGGTCGCAAGGGAGATGTCCCACGACGAGGGTTCTCGAAGGCGGAACGGCGAAGTGGGCTGGGTGCCTCGACTGGTAATGCTGGAACAGGACTTGTTGCTCTTTGGCCTGCCCGAGGGCGAGATCAGCGATGCCTTCACGACCGACGATGGCGCCTACATCGTCCGTCTCGTTGAGCGGGTCGACGACGACAGCGCTCGCCTGCACGTCATCCTGGTCGCGGACTTCGATGCCGGGCGGGCCGTGCTCCGGCGCCTCGATACCGATGTCGACTTCCAGGACCTTTCCGAGGAGATCTCCATCGATCCCGAGCTTCGAACGAGGCGCGGCGACCTCGGCGTCGTCCGCGTTGGAGACTTCAAGGGCCTCTTCGACCAGTTCATCCGGGGCATCGCGCTCGGCGAGTTCAGCCCTGCCATTCAGACCCTTGACGGTACGATGATACTGATGGTGAGCGAGCGCTCTCCAGCGGTCGAGGTCTCCGACGAGAACATCGAGAAGCTCGAGGACCGCGCCCTCGAGGCGTGGCTGGGTGAGCAGACTGCCAAGAGCACCGTCTCCTATTGCCCCGGTGGCGAGGACAACTGCTTCGGGAGCAAGAAGGTGAACAAGGCGCTCTCCCAGATCGGCGATACCTCGAAGACCAAGTTCGAGCAGCAAGCGACGGCGACCGCGGAGGCCCGGCGCAACCTGAACCGAAACCCCCTTGGACTCTAGAGCGCCAGGCGTTAGCTCCCAGAGTATTGCCGACCCGAAAGGGACCAGAGGCGACCCAGGAGTGAACAGCGACTCCGACCAGCCCGGCCTTGCTCGGCAGAGCAAGCGTGGGGTCCTTTCCGCCTTTCGCGATTACCTTCCACTCACTCCGGCTACGCCTCTTGTGTCCCTTGGCGAAGGGGATACACCCCTGGTCCGATCGGAGAACCTCGAGGCTGAGTTGGGCTGTCGTGAGCTCTACTTCAAACTCGAGGGTTGCAATCCAACCGGCTCGTTCAAGGACCGCGGCATGGTTGTCGCGGTCGCGAAGGCTATGGAGGACGGGAGCGAGGCGATTATCTGCGCCTCTACCGGGAACACCAGCGCATCCGCTGCCGCCTACGCAGCCCGGTGTAACCTGGGCTGCGTTGTCCTCGTGCCCAAGGGCGAGATCGCCCTCGGGAAGATGGCGCAGGCGCGAGCGTACGGAGCACGCGTGGTGAATGTCGACGGCAACTTCGACCAGGCGCTTCGCATCGTGCGTGAGCTCAATCAGCGTCACCCCATTGCCCTGGTGAACTCTGTCAACCCGTTCCGGATCGAGGGCCAGAAAACGGCGGCCTTCGAGATTATCGATCACCTCGGCGATGCGCCGGACATGCTCTGCATCCCGGTCGGAAATGCCGGCAACATCACCGCTTATTGGAAGGGCTTCAAAGAGTTCCACGAGCTGGGCAAGGCCTTGAAGAAGCCGGCGATGATGGGCTTTCAAGCGGAGGGCGCCGCGCCCATAGTTCGGGGGGTGCCTGTCGAGGTGCCGCAGACAGTTGCCTCGGCCATTCGGATCGGAAACCCCGCCAGTTGGCGGCAGGCGGTCGATGCCTGGGACGAGTCGGGTGGCGCCATCGACATGGTGAGCGACGCGCAGATTCTGGACGCCTACCGGCTCCTCGCCGCCAAGGAAGGGATCTTTGCCGAGCCGGCCTCCGCCGCGCCCGTCGCTGGTCTCATACAGATGGTCAAGTCGGGGGTCTCTTTGGCCGACAAGGTCGTGGTCTGCGTGATCACGGGGACAGGCTTGAAGGACCCGGCGACGGCCACGGAGGCGGTGCCGGACAACACCGTGACTGCGCCTCCAGACCTGACAGCTATCGAGCGTGAGCTCGGCTATGTGTGACGCGGCTCCCGTTCGAGGTTGTCCGCGCCGTTAGACTTAAGAGAGGTGGCATGGCCTCCTCCACCTTTGAAGGATTCACTCCATTGGACATCGATAGAATCAGGGCGGCCGTCTCGGAGATCATTCACGGCATCGGTGAAGACCCGAGCCGGGAGGGGCTGAGGGAGTCGCCGCGCCGAATCGCCGAGATGTACGCCGAGGTCTTCTCCGGCATGGGCGCGGACCCGCTCGAGGTGCTCAACGTCGGATTTGAAGAAGGTCATCAGGAGATGGTCCTGCTCAAAAACATCCCCTTTTACTCGATGTGCGAGCACCATTTCCTTCCGTTCTATGGAACGGCGAGCGTGGGCTATATCCCGAAAGGGCGCGTCGTGGGCATTAGCAAGCTCGCCCGAGTTGTGGAGATTCTGGCTAAAAGGCCGCAGCTCCAGGAGCGCCTCACGACGCAGATCGCCGATACGATCTCCTTCGCCCTCGATCCGACCGGTGTGGCGGTTGTGGTTCGTGCCGAGCATTTGTGCATGACGATGCGCGGCATCAAGAAGCCCGGCGCGAACATGATTACTTCGGCGGTGCGAGGCCGGTTCGAGGACAGTCACGTGACCCGCGCCGAGTTCCTGTCCCTCATCCAGGACGGCACGTGAGCGTCCAGGTCTTTCCCGAGACCTTCGAATCCCTGGACCAGTCTTGGAGACGCCTCAGCCGCGAGTCCCCAATGGCTTCGGTGTTTACCACGCCGGCCTGGCAGCGGGCCTGGTGGGGCGCCTGTCGCGGCTCCGAAGATCTGTTGCTCTTCTCTTTCCGGGATGGCGACGCCACGACCGGTATCGCTCCCCTGATGATCTCCGGCGACACCATCAGCTTCGTCGGGACATCCGACCTCTGCGATTACCACGACTTCCTCTTGCCCAAAGGCGACGAGGTCGCGTATCACACGGCATTGCTCGAAGCGATCGACCCGGTCCCGTGGCGCACGATGCAGCTCGAAGGTCTGGTCGATGGCTCCCCCACGCTGAGTGCCCTGGCCGACGCCGCCCGCACTCGGGGCTACCAGGTCGAGCAGGTCCAAGATGAGGTGAGCCCGGGCATCGAGCTTCCCGCGAGTTGGGACGAATACATGGACGCCCTGGGAGGCAAGGACCGGCACGAGCTGCGCCGAAAGCTACGGAGATTAGGAGCGGCGGGCGAGGTCGCCGTCAAGGACGAGGCTGGCTCCGCCGACCTGGACGGACAACTCGCCGTCTTTCTAAGGCTCATGCGTAGCAGCCGGGACGACAAAGACCGGTTCATGACCCCCGTCCGCCAGCGGTTCTTCTACGAGCTGTCGCGGGTCACGGCCGCCGAAGGGCTGTTGCGGCTCTTCTTCCTCGAGCTCGACGGCGTCCAGGTCGCCTCCGCGCTCTGCTTCGATTTCGAGGGAGCGTATTACCTATACAACGCCGGCTATGAGACGCGCTACGCCTCGTTGAGCGTCGGACTCCTCCTCAAGACCCTCATGCTGCAGCAGGCGATCGAAGAGGGCCGAAGCCGGTTCCTGTTCCTGAGGGGCAACGAGCAGTACAAGTATGATATGGGAGCGGTCGACCTCCAGTTGTTCAAGCTTGTCATCCAGCGCCACCATTGATATACCCATGAACCTTTTATCCGTTACCCACATCGAATACACTGTCGCTACCCGTCTCCCAAGGAGCCCAGTTTGAGGATTGCGTTCATCAGCGTCCACGGATGCCCGCTTGCTCGCCTCGGTGAGCGCGACACCGGCGGCATGAACGTGTTCTTGCGCGAGGCTGCTAGGGAGCTCGGCCGGCGAGGCGTCTGCGTCGACATCTTCACCAGGGCCCACGACCCTAACGACCCGCAAATCGTGTCGCTCGGCGACAACACTCGAATCTTTCATCTTTCCGCGGGTAGCTTGGACGAGGAGAAACGGGCTCTCTATCGGTGGCTTCCCGAGTTCTCCGATCGTCTTGACGACTTTGTCGAGCGGCAGGGGCTGCACTACGACCTGGTGCACAGCCACTACTGGCTCTCCGGCCCCTCTGCCGCTGCCCTGGCTCGCCGGTCGAACGCGCCCCTGGTCGCGAGCTTCCACACCCTCGGTGAGGTGCAGCGACTCGTCCGCGCGGGTGTCCCCGACGCCGATGAGCGAATCGTCACCGAGCAGGCTACAGTCGACCTTGCCCAGACCGTCATTGCCGCGAGTCCCCAGGAACGGGAGCAGTTACTGCGCCTCTACGGGTCCGGTCCCGAGAAGACCCAGGTCGTGCCCTGCGGCTACGACCCTGAAGTATTTCGCCCGATGGACCGGAGCGCGGCGCGGCGGGCGCTCTCCCTCAACGGGGCCAAGATGGCCCTCTTCGTCGGCCGCATGGAGCCGATCAAGGGGATCGACGTGCTCTTGCGGGCCGTCGCCGCCATGGACGACCGGGCCGGAGTCGAGATTGTCGTCGTGGGCGGTAACGAGGCCGACCTCGAGCTGGAGCGGCTCAAAGCCGCCGCCTCGGAGCTCGGAATCCGCGACGCTATCACCTTTCAGCCGACGGTCTCTCAGGAGCGGCTCGCTCTCTACTACAACGCCGCCGATGTCTGCGTCGTCCCTTCCTTCTACGAGACCTTCGGGCTAGTGGCGCTGGAAGCGATGGCCTGCGGCACCCCCGTGATCGCCGCCCGGGTCGGAGGCCTGGAAGCGACCATCGTCGACGGCGAGACCGGATACCTGGTCCCCTGGCACTGCCCGGAGCCCTACGCCGAGCGGCTGGAGACAGTCCTGGCGAACGACTACTTACGTGAACGTCTTGGACTGGCCGCCTGGGAGTCGGTGAAAGGGATGACCTGGCCCTTCGTCGTCGACCGGCTCCAGGAGGTCTACGAAGACGTCATGGGCAGTCGCGCCGTCGAGCTTGCCGTCGCCGGCTGCGCCTAGTCGCTAGAGCTCGAGCTCGTACCACACAATGTCGTGTTTCCGTGTGAACCCGACTGACTCGTAGAGCTTCACGGCGGGAGTATTGTCGGCGTAAACCGTGAGCTCGAAGGCGATCGCTCCCCTCGTCAGCATCAGCGAGAGGCCCTCGAGAAGCATCGCCCTGCCAAGCCCTTTCCCTCGAAGCGCCGGATCGGCCCCAATCATCCAGATGACGCCCCGGCGCTCGTCGCCGACTCGTTGCATCTTGGTCCAACAATAGGCGGCGGGCTGGCTGTCCACCGTGAGCAGCAGGACGTCGCGGTATCCGGCCCCGGTCATGTGGAGCCGGTAGTCGAGCTCCTGCGGCGTATTGGGCGCGAAGCCCCAACTCCCGCCAAAGACCAGGTTCTGGATGCGGGCGAAGACGTTCGCTTCGCCCTCGGCGAGCTGCCGCACCTCGTATCCGGACACGGGTTCGCCTGGTTCGAGGTCGTCGACCATGAGTCGCATCTGCAACTGGCGTTGCCGCTCGGTGAACCCGCTGCCCTCGAACAGTCGCACCAGGGGAACGTCGTCGGGAGACGCCGAAACGTGGACGAGATCCGCTTTCAACGCCCGGCTGTGTTCGACGGCGTTGTCGAGAAGTTTTCGCCCAAGGCCCGTGCGCCGGTAGTCGGGGTGAACGGTCCCTTCGACGATCGTCCGCCTGACGAGAATCTCCGGGACGGTCAGCGTGAACCCGGCCGCGACGCCATCCACCTCGGCGATGACACAGTCTCTCAAGGGAGAAAGGTTGGGTTGACGCAGGTACTCCTCGGCCTCTGCGGTTGAGCGCTGAGTCTCGGCCCCTCCCGACTCGTTCAGCAGCCGAGCGTAGGTGGGCACGTCGTCCCAGGTGAACGGCCGGATTTCCTGGTGGTTCTGGGCCATGGCGGGCCTATTGTAGCACCCGGTTACGACTGCTTGGGACGGCGACGAAGGGCCTCGCACGGCATTCGAAATCCACATCCCTACAGAGTCCGTTACCTTGACTGGGCATTAGTGAAAAAGGTAACATGGCGACTCGCGCCGGACCGGTCCTGGGGGCATCCCGGACCGGGTCAGAGGGGGTCTTGGACGGAATTGACGTGCTCCGAGCGGCTCTTCGGTGGGTTCACGTCATCGCCGCGGTGGCCTGGGTGGGGGGAAGCATTTTCTACCTGACCGTGCTCCGCCCCGCCCTCGCAGGCTCCGAGCAAGGCAACAATCGCAAGCTTGTTGATCTCGCGATCAACCGCGGCTTCCGGGACGCTGTGGACCTCTCTATCATCGCCCTGATCGTGACCGGCGTGGTCATCACCTTCGACCGTGTCTCCTCGGCTCCGGTTACGGCTCCATACTTCACGATTCTTGGCCTCAAGATCGCGGCCGTCGTGGGCATGGTCTTTCTGGCCCGTGACCTGGGAACCAGGCTCGGCCGGTTCGCTGGACCCAGGAGGACCCCTCGCGATCTCGTTGAACCCTCGATCGCGGAGCAGCCGGTTTCTCGAAAGGGCTGGCGTCGCATCCTTTCCCCTTCCCGGATCATCCTACTGCTCGGCCTCGTCGCCTTCTTCTTGTCGATGCTGTTGGTCCATGTTTACGAAAACGACATCTCGAGATTGTAATGACTTCCCAGGAACACCCTGACCTAGATCCCGGTATGGACCGAGACGCCGGCGGCCTCGCCGGCTGGTACCGGCGCGCCAATAAGAAGGTCCTGTTCGGGGCCGTCATCGTCGTCGTTGCGATCGTTTCGCTCACGATGACGAGCCTGCGAGGGACCCTGACCTACTACGTGACTGTCGACGAGCTCAAGCAAGAGGGTGCCGAGGCGCTTGGGGAGCGACGTCGCGTGGGGGGACGTGTACAGGAAGGGAGCATTGTCAGGGACGCCTCCAACAACCTGACCTTCGTGATCTATCACAACGAGACCACCAACAACGTACCCGTCGAGTACCGGGGCGTCGTCCCCGACATCTTCGACGATGAGGTGGACGTGATCGTCGAGGGCCAGTGGCAGCTTGACGGCGTCTTCCACGCCACGAACCTCCTGGCGCAGCACCCGCCCGAGTTCAAGATCGCCGAAGAGGGCAAGCCTCACGAGCCGGTCGACGACCGAGACTACAGCACGGACTGACGCGAACCACCATGGTCGCTTCCGACATAGGCTTCTTCGCCCTCGTCCTCGCACTCGTGCTTGCGACCTACGTGGTCGTCGCGGCGCCGGCGGGGCACCGTCTCAACGCTCCAGAGATGGTCGCCAGCGCGCGGAACGCGGTCTACGCCGTGGCCCTGTTGATGATGACTGCGCTGGCGGTGTTGGCCTACTCCTTCGTGGCCCACGACTTCGGCGTCGCTTTCGTCGCCAGCAACTCCAGCTTGACGCAGCCCTGGTACTACACTTTCGCGGGCCTCTACGGCGGCCAGGCCGGATCGCTCCTGGTCTGGGCTTCCGGCCTGGGCCTGTTCTCGGGGCTCGCCGTCTGGATGAACCGGGGCCGTATCCCGGCCCTGATGCCCTACACCATGGCGACGATGATGTTCGTCCTGGTCTTCTTCCTCGTCTTGCTGATCTTCCTCTCAAACCCTTTCGAGCGGTTGCCCGTGCCCCTCGCCGACGGCCGCGGCCTGAACTCGCTGCTCCGCGACCCCGGAATGCTGATGCACCCGCCGTTCCTGCTCATGGGCTACATGGCATGGACGATACCCTTCGCCTTCGCCATGGGGGCTCTGGTCAGCGGGCGACTGGACAGCTTGTGGCTGAAGGCCGCCCGTCCCTGGATCCTCGCCGCCTGGGCCATACAGGGCATCGGGGTCATTCTGGGCGCCTGGTGGGCGTACCACGTGCTGGGATGGGGCGGTTTCTGGGGCTGGGACCCGGTCGAGAATGTGGCCTTCCTCCCCTGGCTCACGGGCACTGCCGTCCTCCACTCGATCATGGTGCAAGAGCGGCGCGGCATGCTCAAGAAGTGGAACATCCTGCTGCTCATTGTGACCTTCTCGCTGGCGATCTTCGGCACCTTTGTCGTGCGCGGCGGACTCCTCGATTCGGTGCACAACTTCGCCCGCTCCTCCCTTGGGCCATCCTTCCTCTCGTTCCTCGGCATAGTGGTGGGGATCGCCCTATTCTTCTTCATCCGACGCCTGCCGCTTCTCCGGTCGGAGAACGGTTTCGACTCCGCGATCTCCAAGGAGTCTGGGTTTCTGCTGAATAACCTCCTCCTGGTAGGGGCCGCCTTCGCGACGTTCTGGGGCACCATCTTCCCCCTCATCACCGAGCTCTTCCAGGGAAGCAAGATCACCGTGGGACCGCCCTTCTTCGAGAAAGTGAACGGGCCGATCTTCCTCGCCCTCCTGGTGCTGATGGGCATCGGTCCCCTCCTGGCTTGGAGACGGGCGTCGTGGGCGAGCATCAAGCGCAACTTTCGAGTGCCCCTGGTGGCGGCCATCGCCTGGGTGGCCGTCATGGTGCTTCTGCTCGACGTGCGGAACATGTGGACACTCGCCGGGGTAAGCGCCTGCGCCCTGGTCCTCGCGACGATCCTGCTCGAGTACTACCGCGGAGTACGCAACCGCCGTCAGCTTGCCGGCGAGGCGTATCCGACGGCGCTTGGCAATCTGGTGGCCCGCAACCGCCGGAGATACGGCGGCTACATCGTGCACCTTGGCATCCTTCTCATCGCCCTGGGCATCATCGGCGTCAACCTCCATCAGCAAGACATCGACGTCACGCTTGCTCCCGGCGAATCTGCCACCATCGGCGACTACACGCTGACCTACCTGGGGATCGAGACGCTTCGCCGTTCGGACACAACCGTCACACAAGCGCGGCTCGACGTGGCCAAAGATGGCAAGCCGCTGGACGTCGTGCATCCCAAGCGGGTCGTCGTCGACAACTTCGAGAGCCAGCCGACCTCACAGGTGGCGATCCGCACCACGGCGAAGGAAGACCTCTACGTCCTTCTGGCGGCCTGGGACGACCAGGTCGCCACGTTCCTCATCTTCGTGAACCCGCTCGTGATCTGGCTTTGGATCGGCGGCGGCGTTTTCCTGCTGGGGACGATGATCGCCGTGTGGCCGGAGCGCGAGCTGGTCCGGGCCGTGGCATCGCAGCCGGCCCCCGGCTCGGTGCCCAGCGAGGCCTAGCCATGAGTCCGGCGATCGCTGTCCGCTCTGTCGTGGTGCTCCTGGCGCTGCTGGCATTCGCCTTCGCGGCCACAGGCCACGCGAGCGCCTTCAGCGGCGACACGGAAGTGCGCAACATCGCCAAGAAGCTGCAGTGCCCCGTCTGCGACGGGACGTCGGTCGCCGATTCACCTTCCCCTGTGGCTGAAGGAATGCGCGAGACCATCCGCGCCCAGCTGGCCGAGGGGGCGACGGAGAAAGAGATCCTCGATTTCTTCGTCGCTCGGTACGATGCGGGAGTCCTAAGGAACCCACCGGCAGGCGGGTGGTTCTCCGCCATCTATTGGGTGCCAGCTATCGCCCTGATCGCGGGGCTCGGCTTCATCTTGCTTGCGGTGCGGCGCCGTCATGGGGTCGCCCAGCTCGCGACTCCTGAAGGTCCACCCCCGGACGTGGACGACGAGGAGCTCGAGCGCTACCGACAGCGCCTTCGGGAAGAGGTCGAGGACCGGGGCCGCTGACATGGCGTTGTTCGTCGTCCTCGTCATCGGAGGGCTGGCACTGGCCGCCGTCCTGTATCCTCTCCTTGCGAGATTACGGCTCACCGAGCCTCCCGCGGCCTTGGGAGGCGTGAACGCGGTCCAGGAGTTGCTGGATCGACGCGACACGCTGCTCCGGGCCATGCGCGAGCTCGAATACGACCGTCAGCTTGGAAATCTCGTCGGCGAGGACCACGAGCGTCTCCGAGACGCGTATGAGGGCGAGGCTATCGTCGTGCTCAAGGCCCTCGAGATCAAGGCCGAGGGCATCGCCGAGGAGTTGGAGGCGAACGTGGCCGCCGCGCGGCAAGGGGACGAAGTCTCGGCCAGGCAGGGGGCGCCGTCGTGACGGTGGCTCCGCTTCCCCGTCCCTCCAACCGAGTGAGAGTCCCTATTCTGGCTCTCGGGCTGCTTCTAGCACTCCTCTGGGTGCCTTTCGCCCGCGTTGAAGCCCAGAACGCCGGGGTCGTCGAGGGTCGAGTGGTCAACCTCACCACCGGCGCAGGCGACCTGGGCGTGATCCCAGTGCTGTTGAGGAAGTTTCGGCGGATGACGGAGGTCGAGTCCGAGCAAGGCTCCACCGACGCTGAGGGGAGCTTCCGCTTCGACGCTCTCGAGGTCGACCCGGACATCCGCTACTTCGTCGAGGCGGGGTATCAGGAGGTCGCCTATCGGTCGGAGGCCATCGATCTGGTCGCGGACCCGAGCCCGATTGAGGTGGTCGTGTTCGACACGATGGAATCGAGCGCCGGCATCGTCATCGAGACGGCTCTGGTGGAGTTCTCCCGGGCCGACGGCTCGCGAGGGACCGTCGCCGTCTCAGAGCGGCTCACGATCATCAACCCCGGCGACAAGACTTTTGTGGGCGATCTGTTCAGCAACCCGGAGGCCGGCGGCGTGCTCCGGCTTCCCGTCCCGGCCGAGGCCTTCGACGCGAGTCTCGGCCACGGGTTCGGTCCCGAGGGCGTTCGCACGGTGATCGGAGGCATGCTGGGCCAGACGCCGGTGCTCCCGGGCGAGACGGTGCTGATCTACGGCTACGCCCTCCCCTACCTGGAGACAGGCCTCACCGTCGAGCGAAGCTACGCCTACCCGGTGCTGGACCTGTTCGTCCTCTCGCCGGCCGGCGGTCCCGGGCTGGCCAGCGCGAGGCTGGCATCGCAGGGGGTCGTCGAGTTTCAGGGCAACAGCTTCACCGTGCTCACCGGCCGCGACATGCCGGCCCGAGAAGCCGTTAGCGTCGACCTGACCGGCCTGCCCCGGTTCGCTACTCCCGGGTCCGGGGGGGTCTCCTCGGACACGGTCCTCAGAGGGATCGGGATCGGCATGATGGCCGTCGTGGTGGCGGGCGTGTTCGTCTATACTGGAAGAAACAGACGGCAACAGGTTCAGGCTGTCCCCGCGGGCGTCGCCGCCCTGGTCGAGGAGCGGATGGCGCTGACGGGATACCTGGCCGAGATGGACGACCAGCTGGACGCCGGCTCGATCGCCGCCGAGGAGCACGAGAACTTGAGGGAGGCTGGGAAACGAAGGCTTATCGACGTCATGATGCTGATGCGTGAGGAGACGGGGGAGCAGGCGTGACCGCGCCGGCGGGACCGCCCGCGGTCGAGGTCCGCGACATCGGACGGCGCTTCGGCCGGACCACCGCGCTCCGTGGCGTGAACCTCGAGGTTGCGCCGGGCGAGCGTATCGCGATCTTTGGCCCCAACGGGTCGGGAAAGACGACACTCCTTCGCGTCCTCGCCGGGCTCACGCGCCCAACCAAGGGGAGCCTGAGTATCGGTGGGCTCGACTATCATCGCCACGGCCTGGAGCTGCGCCGTCGCGTCGGCGTCGTTGCCCATCATCCCTATCTGTACGAGGACCTGACCGCCGAGGAAAACCTGCAGTTCTATGCGCGCATGTTCGGCGTCGAGCACCCGGAGAAGCGTGTTGGTCTGGTGCTCGAATTGGTGGGAATGGAGCACCGCCGTCGAGACCCGGTACGCACGCTATCGCGGGGAATGCAGCAAAGACTGGCGCTGGCTCGGGCGGTTATCCACGACCCGGACGTGCTGCTCCTGGACGAGCCGGACACGGGACTTGACCAGGAGGCCGTTGCGCAGATGGGGGACCTGTTACGGAAGGACGGCGGCGGGAACCGGACCGTCCTCCTGGCGACCCACGACCTGCGCGTCGGAATGCGGAGCTGCGCCCGGTTTGCCATCCTGGCCAACGGCCGTATCGTCCATGAGGGTGAGCAGTCAGGCGAGAGCCTCGCGGACATCGAAGAGCTGTACCGGAGTCATGCGACAGCAAATTAGCCCGGCCGCCGTGGACGAGACGCTGGCGCGCGGCCGCTCGGGCGCCCGTTCCGATGGGCTGCATGCGCTCCGCGGCTACCTTCGGCAGGTCGGCAATCTCCTGTGGAAAGACCTGGTGATCGAGCTTCGCACCCGCGACGCCATGGCGTCCATGCTGGTCTTCGGCGTCCTCTCCCTCACGGTATTCAACTTCGCCTTCGAGCTGCGGGCCGACAGCGTGGTGCTGGTGGCCCCCGGCGTGCTGTGGGTGGCCATCCTGTTCGCCGGTACGCTCGGGTTGGGACGTACCTATAGCCACGAGCGCGACCGCGGCTCGCTGGAAGGGCTGATGCTCTGCCCGGTCGACCGGTCGGCCATCTTCGTCGGGAAGTTTCTGGCGAACCTCTTCTACATCGGGCTGGCCGAAATCGTTCTCGTTCCGGTGTTCGCATCGTTCTTCGACGTTCCGGTGTTGAACCTGGGCGTGATCGCTATAATAGTGTTGGGGACGGTGGGGTTCGCCGCGGTGGGCACTGTTTTCGGGGCGATGGCGGTGAACACGCGGGCGCGGGAGGTGATGCTCCCGATACTCTTGCTGCCGGTGCTGGTGCCCCTCATCATCGCGAGCGTCAAAGCTACGGGCCTGCTGATCGACGGCGAGCCCTGGTCGGAGACCTGGTCGTGGGTGAACCTGCTGATCGCCTTCGACGTAATCTATCTCGTGGCGTCGTTTGTGCTGTACGAATACGTGTTGGAGGACTGGGGTTAGATGAGCCTCGCCGAGCCTGCCGTTATACGCCAGCCGGGCCGACGCTACGGCCCTGGCCGCCTCGACGTGCTGGGCCTGGTGTCCCTTGCGCTGCTGGCGGTCACCGTCGGCATGGCGCTCTTCTACGCTCCCAGGGAGCTTATCCAGGGCGAGCCCCAGCGCATCTTCTACGTGCACCTGCCAATGGCCCTAGCGGCCTATCTGGGCTTCGCCGTCGTCTTCGTCGGCAGCATCCTCTATCTGTGGAAACGAAAGCCGCTTTACGACATCGTCGCCCGTTCCGCGGCGGAGATCGGTGTCTTCTTCACGACCCTGGTCATCATCAGCGGAGGGCTCTGGGGCCGGGCCACCTGGGGCACGTTCTGGCAGTGGGAGCCCCGGCTCACCTTCACCTTCATCCTATGGCTCATCTTCGTCGCCTACCTGATGCTGCGCCAGGCGGCCCAGGACCGGGACCGCTCGGCCCGGTTCGCTTCTGTCCTCGGCATCATCGGGTTCCTCGACGTGCCGCTCATCTTCTCCGCGGTCTATCTCTGGCGCGGCCTCCACCCCCAGCCGGCGGGCATGCCCCAGCAGATGGCGATCACCCTGTTCGTCGGCATGGCCGCCTTCGTCGCCCTGTTCGTCTATCTGCTCATCTACAGGGCGAAATGGGACTTGAAGCGCGAGCGCGTTGAGGACCTCTACGCGGCCCTCGATGAGCGGGAGGAGAAGGCATGAGTGGTCTCACGGTTGTCTACGTGACCTTCGCCATCGTGGCCGCGAGCATACTGGGCTATCTCTTCCTGATTGCCAGACGCCACCGCGAGGTCGATGAAGAGCTCGCGGAGCTGACGGCGAGGCTGCGCGAAGCGGGTGAGTTGCGATGACCGTGAAACGAACGCAGGTCTCTGAGACGACTCGCGTTTGGGATGAGCATAGCGCGCGCCTGCGGCGGTTTATCCGGCGCCACGTGTCCAACCCAGCCGATGTCGACGACGTGCTGCAAGAGACTTTCCATAAGGTCCACAAGGGCCTGCCGTCGCTGAAACAACCGGAGAAAATCGTATCCTGGTTGTACCAGATTGCGCGCAACGCGATTGCGGACCATCACCGACGACCTCAGTCCGCAGCCCTGCCCGAGGGCTTCGCCGATAGCATTGCGGACGACACTGCCTTGGAGCATGCTAGCGTCGACGCCTTCCAGGAAACCGCGCAGTGCTTGACGCCGATGGTCCGTCGTCTCCCCGCGAGGTACCGGAAAGCTATCGACCTGGTTGACTTCCGGGGCGTTGCGCAGGACGAAGTGGCGCAGCGTCTCGGGATTTCGCTTTCGGGGGCCAAGTCGCGGATCCAACGCGCGCGAAGCAAGTTGAAAAACATGCTCGAGGCCTGCTGCCGCTTCGAATTCGACCGTCGCGGCCGTGTCATCGATTTCGAGCCGAACGACGGCGCCACGCTCTGTGCCAACGGATGTTGATGCGTCTTTTCCCGCCGACCTCCGTCTATGAGAGTAGTCCTTCCCAGAGCCGGGAAGGGCCAAATCATTAGGAGGGTCATTCATGACCGGTAACACCATAGCCAACGACGTTGAGATCAAGAAGGCCGTTCGCGAGCGGTACGCAGGGTTGGCCCAGGGCGCGGGCGGCTGCTGCGGTGACGGCGGTTCGAGCACGGCGGTTGCCCTCTACACGCGAGAAGAGTTGCAGAACCTCCCAGCTACGGTGACAGAGGCCGCTGCTGGCTGTGGCAATCCGTTGAGGGAAGGCGATGTTGCTCCAGGTGACACAGTGCTCGACCTGGGAAGCGGCGGCGGCATCGACTGTTTTCGAGCGGCGCGTCTCGTCGGGCCGGAAGGTAGAGTGATCGGCGTCGACATGACGCCGGAGATGGTGGCGCTGGCCCGCGATAACGGGGCGAGGCTGGGCGTCGAGAACGTGGAGTTCAGACTGGGCGAGATCGAGCGCATGCCCGTCGACGACGGCTCCGTGGACCTCATCATCTCCAACTGCGTCGTCAACCTCTCAACGGATAAAGACGCCGTCTTTCGCGAAGCGTTCCGAGTCCTCCGGCCAGGCGGCCGATTGAGCGTCTCGGATATCGTCCTCGTCGGCGAGTTGTCGGAGTCGGAGCACGGTAGCCTGGATAGCTGGGCTGACTGCGTCGCCGGCGCCCTGCCCAGGGAAACCTACCTCGCCAAGCTCGCCCGGGCCGGGTTCGTGGAGGTCGAGGCTGTCGACGAGGGGCGAATCGGGTCGGACGGCTGCGGCGGGTTGAACGCCACCAGCCTCAAGGTGAAGGCGGCAAAACCGCGGAGCGCGCTCCGCTGACATGAACAACACTCGATAGGTTACAAGTATTGGCGCCTGGAGTTCTCGCGCACATAGTCGGGGCGGAAGGTGGCGATGGCTGGGGGATGCTCCGCATGTGGAGCTTCGACCCCATCGTCATCTTCGCCGTCTTGATCCCGGGCATCCTGTACGCCCGAGGGCTGAAACGTTGGACGGATCGGCCATCGTGGATTCCCGGCTACCGTCCCTACTTCTTCTACGCCGGTATCTTCCTGGTGTTCATTGCCCTGAGCTCGCCCATCGATGCTCTCGCCGACGACCTGTTCCTAATGCACATGATCCAGCACCTTATGCTGCAGATGATCGCCCCTCCCCTGATCCTCGTGGGAGCCCCGACGACACCGGTGTTGAAGGGCCTCCCGAGACGGCTCCGCCTCGGCCTGGTCCGTCCGCTCGTCCGCAACCATGGCGTACGGGCCCTCTACAACACCCTGACGTTCCCCCTGGTGGCATGGCTGATGTTCATCATCGCCTCGTGGAGCTGGCACTTTGTCGACGGCGCCTACGAAGCGGCCCTGCGCAACGAGGGCATTCATATCCTCGAACACCTCACGTTCGTGTTCACGGCGATGGTGCTCTGGTGGACGCTCATCGACCCGCGCCCACTCCGGTCAAAGCTGTCCTACCCCTTCCGCGCCGTCGTTCTTGTCGTTACCCTGTTCAACACGGTGGCCATGGGGGCCGCCATCACCTTTCGCGACGAGGTGCTCTACCCGTTCTACATCGAACGCGAACGGCTGTGGAACATCACCGTTCTGGAAGACCAGCAGGCGGGTGGTGCGACAATGTGGGTTGTGGGAGTGATGATGATATTGATCGCTCTCGTGGCAACGCTCTCAATCTGGTTCGACCGGCAGGAGAAGCGATCGCGGATCGCGGAAGCCGCAATGGAACTGGCACGCCGGCGGGAAACCCCCGCGTAGACCTCACCGATGGCAAATATCGCAAAGGATGGAAACTGGAAGATGAGACGACACAAACTTTCAGCGCAGAGAAGATTCAAGGATAAATTCGGGGCAGGCAGTGCCGGGCGAGGACCGCTTCGGTCCGTCCGTGTACGTTTCGCGGCATTAGGGCTGGCGACGGCGCTGCTCGTCGCGGCCTGCGGCGGTGGCGGTGGCGGCGCCGGGGTTGGCGAACACCGGCACGCCGCCGTAAGAATCAGCGTGTGCGGCGAGCTCTACACCGAGCCGCCGACGTCGGGTGGGGTTCACTCCCACGGCGACGGCCTCATGCACATTCACCCACGCCAGGGAGTTTCAGGCGAGTCCGGCAAGAATGCCAGCGTGCGCACCTTCTTCAGCGGCGCCAGGATCCTTGTTCAAGAGAATCGTGTCCAGATCCCCGGCGACCGGCTCTACACCTCGGGTGACCGATGTCCCGACGGCAACGCTGGAAACCTGGTGGTCACGGTCAACGACGAAGTGGTCACCGACTTCCTCGACTACACGCCGCAGGACGGCGACCTGATCAACATCGAGTTCGGGTAAGCCGGCAGACGCCGTTTCGATGGCCTGCTTTCTCATCACCGGCGGCTCCGGCTTCCTGGGCATCAACCTCGCCCGGTTTCTGCTGGAGCGGGGTCACGGTGTGGTCACCCTCGACATCGCCCCCTTCGACTACCCCGATGTTCGAGACCGGGTCACCGAGATCAGGGGGGACATCCGGGACGGCGCGACCGTCGAACGGGCCATGGCCGGGATCGATGTCGTCGTGCACACGGCGGCGGCGCTTCCCCTGTACAAGAAGCGCGACATCGTCACCACCGACATCGACGGGACGAGGAACGTCCTCGAGGCGGCCAGACGTCGTCGCGTGGGCCGTGTGATCCACATCTCCTCGACCGCTGTCTACGGCATCCCGGACCACCACCCGATCACGGAGGAGGACGAGCTCCACGGCGTCGGCACCTACGGCGAGGCCAAGATCGCCGCCGAGCAGCTCTGCGTAGAGGCCCGTCGCGACGGCATGTGCGTTCCGGTGCTGCGCCCAAAGTCGTTCGTGGGCCCCGAGCGTCTCGGCGTCTTCGCCCTCTTCTACGACTGGGCCCGCGACGGGCGCTCGTTCCCAATGATCGGCAGCGGTAACAACCGCTATCAGCTGCTCGACGTGGAAGACCTGTGCCAGGCGATCTACCTGGCGGCGACGCTGCCCGAGGACCCGGTGAACGATACGTTCAATATCGGCGCCAGGGAGTTCACCACCATGCGCGAGGACTACCAGGCCGTTCTGGACGATGCGGGAGCTGGGAAGCGGATCCGGGGACTGCCGGCAACGCCGGTTATCTGGACCCTGCGCGCCCTTGAGTTCCTTCGACTCTCGCCGCTCTACAAATGGGTCTACGAAACGGCGTCGAAGGACTCCTTCGTGTCCATCGAAAAGGCGGAGCGGGCCCTCGGGTTCGCGCCGAAATACTCGAACAAAGAGGCGCTGGTGAGGAACTACCGCTGGTACTTGGGAAACCTCTCCGCCTTCGAGCACGCCACGGGTGTATCGCACCGGGCGCCTTGGAAGCAGGGAGTCCTGGGGCTGGCGAAGCGGTTCTTCTGACGCTACTGGAGCGTTAGCAGGAACCCGACCAGGTTGTCCAGGTCCGGCCCTTCGGCAACGAGCCCGGGAGGCATGGTCCCGGCTGCGAAGCCGTCGACCACGAACGCCCCGGGATTGAGTATGGAATCCCGAACGTACTCCTCAGCCGACTGTCCCGAAACCCGGCCGGGGGCGTTCGACGCCAGATGTGTGAGGTCGGGGCCGATGCTGCCGCTGGAGAGCCCCTCGATGGTATGACAGGCCACGCAGCCCCTCCCGGAAAAGACCTGCTGCCCGGCCGCCGTGTCGGGCCCGCCGTTGGTGGGTGGTGTCGTCGGCACAGCCCCGTTGGAGGGCGGAGCCGTCGGCTCCGGGGTCTCGCCGCCATCGTCGGAAGGTACCGCGGTCGGAGGGTGCGACGCCGTTGGGGTCGGTGTGAATCCGACAACGATGGAGTCGCCGCCGAGGTCGAAGGGCGCGGACTCGTCGGGCGTGGCGCGGCGACAGGCAACCAGTGTTAGGCTCAGGGCCAGCAACACGATGGTCGTGACGACCAGCTTGTTCCGCAAGGTTCCGAGTGACATGCGAGTCTCCGTCAAAAGTTCTGGAACAGTCCGACGAGCGAGACGAGTATTGCGCTGCCGATGAACAGCGGTCCCAGGAAGAGTATCTGGAACATCCTTTTGTCACCACTCAGGTGCATGAAGAACATCGCTACCAGGGCGAACTTCCCAGCCGATAGCACCATGAGCGAGGTGATCCGAAACGCGGTGTTGTCGACGTTGGTGAGGAACACCTCGACGATGGTGATGACCGCCAGCACAAAAAACACCCAGAAATAGAACATCTGGTTGTGGTGCGATTTGTCGTGCGGCTCTTCGGCGACCGGATGTTGCACTGGCGACGGCGTGGGCCAGACGACCGGCTGGAGGGCCGGCGTCTCGAGCGCCTTGCCGCAGCTATTGCAGAACTGTGCCGCCGAGGGGTTCTCGTGGCCGCAGTTCGAGCACTTGACGCCGGGTGCTGTGGTCATGACGCCACCGCGTCGCCGCGGCCCGTGAACAGGTACACGACGGTAAAGATGACGACCCACACGATGTCGACGAAATGCCAGTACAGGCCGACGATCTCGATGTTGAGGATTCGTTCCTTCGCCACGCGACGAGCCTCGTGCTCCTCGAGCGTCAAGTCCGGTTGCTCAACCTCGATCGGCGCCTGGAACTGCTCGCGGACGAAGGCCATGAACCGCCGGTGGCGGGGCTTCGCCTCGAGCAGCTGCTCTTGAGGCCGGTTGGGCAGCCCGGAGAGGAAGCGCATGAACTTCGGCAGCATCGTTGCCGTGATCGGGAATAACCGTTGACTTGGATGCAGCCTGACGAGCAGGACCGCGGAGATAAGCCAGAGAATGCCGAGGCTCACGTGCGCGCCATGGAACCCGGTCAGGGTCATGAACGAGGCACCGAACAGACTCGTCTGCGGGGTCAGGTGCTTGTGGGTGACGAAGCTCCAGAACTCATAGCCCTGAGCCCCGATGAAAAACAGACCGAAGAACGCCGTCGTCAACAGCCACACCATCATCATCTTCTGGTCGCCACGGCGGGCCGCGGCCAACCCGAGGACCATGGTGAAGCTGCTCATGAGCAGCACGAACGCCATCACGCTGACAAGGCCCAGGCTGGAGAGGAGCTCCTCGCGCGGGGTGCCGTCGCCCGGATTATTCTGGTAGACGAGGAAGGTCCCGATCAGCGCTCCGAAGAACATGCACTCCGAGCCCAGGAACGCCCACATGAGGATCTTCCTGTGCGCTTGCCCGGTGCTCGTCCTCTCGTTATCGAGGGCGTCCTCCAGGGCTTCGGTCATCGGTTGTGCGTGTTCCGCCATCGTTACTCTTCACCCTCGGCGGTCACCGGTTCCCTGACCCATGCGAAGATCGAGATCACGAGGATGCTGAGCCCCAGCGCGATCAGCGATCGGTGATAGAGCAGTCCGAAGGCCGCCGTCGTCATACCCGCGGCAAGCACGATAGGCCAGTAAGACGGGCTGGGCAGGTGGATGTGCCGGTGCCGGTGGTGCTCCTGGGGCGTTGGCGGTGGGTTCTGCGCGGCCTCGGGGTGCTTCTGGTCCCACAGCGGGCGTGGGCTGCGCACTTCGGGGATCTCATCGAAGTTGTGGAGCTTGGGTGGCGAGTCGGTGGTCCACTCCAGCGTTTGGCCGTCCCATGGATCCTTGCCGGCTTCGTCCCCGTGGCCCGCGCTGCGGAACACGTTGTAGAAGAAGAACAGGAAACTGGAGGCCATGATGAAGGCCCCAACGGTCGCAAGCATGTTGAGCGCGTCGAGCCCCAGCTCGCTGGAGTAGGTGTAGATGCGGCGCGGCATGCCGTTCAGGCCCAGCCAGTGCATCGGGAAGAACGTGATGTTGAAGCCGATGAACTGGAGCCAGAAGTGCCATTTGCCCAGGCGCTCGTCCAGCATTCTCCCCGTGACCTTCGGGAACCAGTAGTAGAAGCCGGCCATGAGCCCGAAGATCGCCCCGCCGAACAGCACGTAGTGGAAGTGGGCGACGATGAAGTAGGTGTCGGTCTGCTGGAGGTCGGACGGCGGCGATGCATGCATCACGCCGCTGATGCCGCCGATCGTGAACAGGCCGATGAAGGCCAGGGCGAACAGCATGGGCGTCTTGAGCATGATCTGGCCGCCCCAGGTCGTCGCTATCCAGTTGAAAATCTTCACCCCGGTGGGTATCGCGACGATCAGGGTCGACGTCGCGAAGTACGCGTTGGCGATGGGCCCGAGGCCCACGGCGAACATGTGGTGGCTCCAGACCGCGAAGCCGGTCACGGCGATAAAGACGCCGGACAGCACGATGGCCTTGTAGCCGAACAGGGGCTTTCGCGAGAAGACGGGCAGGATCTCCGACACGATGCCCATCGCCGGCAGGATGAGGATGTACACCTCGGGGTGGCCGAAGATCCAGAACAGGTGCTGCCACAAGACGGGGTCGCCCCCACCGCTCGCGACGAAGAAGCTCGTCCCCGCGATCCGGTCGAGGAGCAGCAGCGTGAGCGCCACGGTGATCACGGGGAAGGCGAGGATGATGAGGAAGGAGACGATGAAGGTCATCCAGACGAAGACGGGCATGCGCATGAAGGTCATGCCCTTGGCGCGCAGATTGATGATGGTGACGATGAAGTTGAACGCGGCCATCATCGACGAGATGCCTAGAATCTGTAGGGTGAGGATCCAGTAGTCGATGCCTTTACCGGCGGAGAAGGGCTTCTCGGTCAGGTTGGCGTAGGAGAACCAGCCGGCGTCCGGCGCGCCCCCTGTGAGGAAGCTGACGTGCAGGAACAGCCCGCCGAACAGGAACAGCCAATAGCTCAGGGCGTTCATGCGCGGGAACGCCACGTCGCGGGCGCCCAGCTGCAACGGCAGCACGAAGTTGAAGAAGGCAGCGTTCAGCGGCATGATGACCAGGAAGACCATCACGGTGCCGTGCATAGTGAACAACTGGTTGAACGTCCCCGCGCTCACAATGTCGAGCTCCGACGACGCGAGTTGGACCCGCATGAACAGGGCCGCAACGCCTCCGCTCACCATGAAGACGAGCGCTGTCACCCCGTAAAGAACGCCGATACGCTTGGCGTCGACGGTGGTGATCCAGCTCCAGATACCCTCGATCGAGGTCGGGCGGCGCAGGATTCCGGGAAGTGCGGGCGTGATCGTCGCCATTAGGTCCGGCTCCGTAGAAATGCCACGAGGGCGTCGATGTCGGCATCCGTCAGTCGCATGGCGGGGTCATTATAGACCGCGGCCAGGTCGGCCATCCTGTTACCGGTCTTCTCCTCCTCCGGATCGCGGAGCCAGTTCCTCAGGTTCTCCTCCGTGTTGTCGAGGATGCTTCCGGCGAAGGTCTCGCGGCTGGCGAAGTGGGTCAAGTTTGGCGCGGCAAAGGCGTTTCCGCCCCTTTCGAAGCTGAGGTGCCGTCCCTCCTGCACACCAGGGGCGTCGGGGCCCGTGTTGGTGTGGCAGAGAACGCATTGCTTCGTCGCGAACAGGGTGGAGCCCGCCGCCTCGAGGTCCGTTGTCGTTGGGGCGGGGGGCATCTGCTGCTCGTCCACCCACGTGTCGAAGTCACCCTGTGACTCGGCGGTTACTCGAAACAGCATCTTGGCGTGGGCGAGGCCGCACAACTCGGCGCACTGGCCGAATAACGTGCCCTCCTCCTCCGCGATGAACCAGTTCTCATTCACGTTGGCCGGTTGAACGTCGATCTTGCCCGCGAGTTTCGGGACCCAGAAGCTGTGGATCACGTCCTGGGAGAAGAGCGAGAAGGTGACCGTCGTATTGGTCGGGATGTGCATCTCGTTGGCGGTGATGATCCCCTGCTCGGGGTACTGGAACTCCCACCACCACTGGTGGGCTACCACGTCAACGTGAAGCGCGTCGCCTTCCGGGGGACTGTTCTGGTCGGCGATGGTGATATACGTCGGGACCGCGATGACCAGCAGAATGAAGACGGGCGCGATGGTCCAGGCAAGCTCCAACTTGGTATTGCCGTGAATCTGTTTGGGGAGCCCGACCTGGTCGGGCCGGCGCCGGAACTTCCAGATCGAGTAGATGAGAGCCCCTTCTACAACGATGAAGACGGCGACCGCCAGCCAGAAGATGAGCCAGAACAGGCTGAGTTGCCGGTCGGCGACCGGGCCGGAAGGGAAGAAGGTCGATTGCGGGTCGGACGAGCTGCACGCGGAAACGATGAGGAATAGGAAGGCTGCCGGGAGGAGCCGTGTGGTCCAGCGGAGCAAGGCGTTCCGTCGGGGCATCGATTCCTGGGTCTCCCGTCGTGAGCTCACGGTTGGATGCCAACAGATTGCGGGCCCTGTCTGATCCGCCGGAATGCTACCACCGGCCCCAAGGGGTTGTCAAGGATTTTGTTCCGAGAATCACAAACGAACTTCGCCACCGCCAACTGATGTGGCGCCGCTCTCGGGATTATGGAATCCGGCCTCGCCATGACCGTTTCCGGGGATCGCCTGTGCTATACTTCGCGAGGCCATTTTTCGGCCCGGAACCCTTGTCGTAGCCCCCGTTATGAAAGCCCATTCCCCGACGGCTGCCCTGCCCCTCGCGACCCCGCTCCGGTCCGTCGTCGCCGATTTCGTCTCCCTGACGAAGCCCAAGATCATCCTCCTGCTCCTCGTGACGGCCCTCGGGAGT
Organism: Dehalococcoidia bacterium; assembly: GCA_965248515.1. Classification (GTDB taxonomy): domain Bacteria; phylum Chloroflexota; class Dehalococcoidia; order SHYB01; family SHYB01; genus CBDFJU01. The sequence continues at coordinate 272,239 of CBDFJU010000002.1, forward strand.
ATGTTTCTCGCCGCGCGGGGGGCGCCCGCCTTCTCCACCGCGGTCCTTGTACTCGTCGGCGGCTCGCTGGGGGCCGGGGGCGCCAACGCCCTGAACCACTACCTCGATCGCGACATCGACGAACGCATGGGTCGGACACGGCGGAGGCCGCTCCCGGGCAACCGCATCGAGCCCCGCCAGGCGCTGCTGTTCGGCGTCGTGCTCAACCTGCTCGCCTTCGGGGTCCTCGCCAGCTGGGTGAACCTGCTGAGCGCCCTCCTCACCATGGGCGCGACGCTCTTCTACGTGCTCGTCTACACGCAGTGGCTCAAGCGTTCGACCACACAGAACATCGTCATCGGGGGCGCCGCCGGGGCCGTGCCCCCTATGGTTGGATGGGCCGCGGTGACCGGTGATATTGGCCTGCCGGCCATCTATCTCTTCGCTATCGTCTTCTTCTGGACGCCGCCCCACTTCTGGGCGCTCGCTCTCCTGATCCGGGATGACTACGAGGCCGCCGGCGTCCCCATGCTCCCGGTTGTCCGTGGGGTCGAGGAAACCGCACGGAGCATTCTCCTCCACGCATCGATACTCTTCGCGATCACTGCCCTGTTCTTCACGCTGGACGAGGTGGGCTGGATTTACTTCACCGGAGCGCTGATCCTCGGAACGGGGTTCCTGGGGCTCGCCTGGCGGCTCCTTCGCCGCGCTACCCGTGAGGCCGCGAGGACTCTCTACCTCTATTCTCTGCTGTACCTGGCGGTCCTGTTCCTGGTCATCGCCATAGACGGCTCGGTGGGATGATCGGTCGTTTCCACCGGTGGCAGCGTAGCGTCACTGTCCGGCAACTGGGGCTCCTGGCGCTGGCGACAGCGGCGGTTACCGCCGGACTCATCGTCTACGGCGCCTGGGTGCGCGTGTCGGGCTCGGGCCTCGGGTGCCCCGACTGGCCGCTATGCAGCGGTGAGGGGACAGCGGCGGCGATCGAAATGGGGCACCGGCTCTGGGCCGGTATCGCGATGCTCATGGTCCTGGCGGCGGCCGTGCTCGGCTTCCTGCGCCGTCGCGAGATTCCGGGTCCGTCGGTCCTCCTGATCGGCGGCGCGTTCCTTATCCTCGTCCAGGCCGCCCTCGGCGGCGTGACCGTGCTCACCGATTTGCACGGGTTCGTCCGACTCGCCCATCTTGGCCTGGGGATGAGCATCCTTGGCCTCCTGACCGGGGCCGGCCTCTGGCTCATCGACGCTCGACAGGCCGGACCTATGGTGCCGCTCCGCTCCTGGCATCTGGCGCTGATAGGAGCGGCTGTAGTCATGTTCGGCGGCTCCATCGTCGCCACCCAGACCACCTTCGACTGCTCGACCCTCCCCACCTGCGACGGCGCGTCGTCAACAATGGCGACCTGGCTCCACACCATCCACCGCTCCCTGGCCGTGGTCCTCGCCCTGGGCGCCGCGGCCGGCGCCTGGCTCATGTGGCGGCGCGGAGCCACCGGCCTCGCGCTGGCGGCGAGCGTCGGGCTTTTCGTGCTGGTCGCCTCCCAGATCGGCGTCGGCGTTGCCGCCGTTGCCGTCGATGTCCCCGACGGGCTTCGGATGCTGCACATCGCCTTCGCGGCGATGATCTGGTGGACGCTTACCGGGCTCTGGGCCGTTTCGATCCTTTCCGGCCGGGCACGTCGGGACGTCGGGGCGGTTGGCGCACCTTGAAGTGACCTGTTACCCGCCCGGGTTGCAAAACGACCAGGCGCGGTGAGAAGTGGAGCCCGCTGGTGGGGAATAAAGGGGTCGATTCCAGGTTCACGCGGGAGTCTTGGGAGGCTCCGGGACCCGTGGGGAAGTACGTCTCAGCGGTGACCAGCCAGGGCCTATGGGAATCGGAGCGCCTGATGGCCGCCAAGCACTTGCGAAAGTCAGCTCATGTCCTGGACATAGGTTGCGGGGCTGGACGGACAACACACGGCCTCTACCAGATCGAATATCGGAACATCGAGGGAGTAGACCTGTCCAGCGCGATGATCGAATCGGCCCGCTCTATCGCTAACGCCCAAGGCTACCAAATCCCATTCCAGGTCGCGTCGGCGACCGACCTTCCCTATGAAGACGAGAGCTTCAATGGCGCCGTTTCCTTCGGGTGCGCCCTTCAGTGCATCCCCGGAGCTCACAACCGGTTGCTAGCGCTCAAAGAGGCCCGGCGGATTCTTGAGCCGGGCGGCTACCTCATCTTCACGACCCATGATCGTCTCCGGAATGAAGAGTTCGCCGAGTTCTGGAAGGAAGAGGCGATAAGGTGGGAACAGGGTCGCCAAGACAAGCGGCTCATAGAACTCGGCGACCGAATCTACGACGAAGTGGGGCATCCCACGTTTGTTCACATACCATTACGCTCCGACGTAGTAGAGATGGTGCAACAAGCAGGACTTGTCCTCGCGGAAGATCGCATGCGATCAGAGATATGCGTGGAGAAGGACGAGGTCTTGCACAACACCATCGAAAGCAGGGTGTGGGTCGTCCGTCGCCCCTAGTCATGACGAGACGGGCTCACCATGAGCGGGAGGCGCGCCATAAGATGACCCCGTGCTTACGCCGGCTCCGGCGACCCGGTAGAATACGGCTGCCATGAATGCCGTCAGCTTCCAGAGAGCGGGCTTCGCTCAACTCCGGTGGGTGGCCCTCGCCGCCTTCGCGGGCCTGCTCGCCACCGAGCTGTCGCTCTTCATCTACGACATGTTCGTGCCGGGGCACACCGTCATCCTCGAAGAGGAGTCGGGGTTCATTCCGTGGCTCAACGGCGGCGTGCTCGCGGGGGCGGCGCTCGGCGCGATGGCCGTCTGGCTCGCGCTCATGCGCCCGGGACGGCAACCGATACTCCATCCGGCCAGCCGTTTCCTGTGGCCGCTGGCGGCCATCGTCCTCGCCTGGTTCGCCACCGACGACATCATGGCGCTGCACGAGCGGGTCGGCCGCGACGCCATGACGGGGCTCGTGCGCACCTTCGTTTCGGGCGAGGTCACGCTTCCCAACGCCGTCTGGGTCGGGACCTTCGGGCCCGTGTTCGCCGTGGCGGGGCTCGTGCTCCTTGGCATCATGCGCTTTGGCCTCACGGAGGCCCCGGCTCTCGCCAGGTGGGTGTTCGTCGCGCTGGCGTTGTGGGGCACGGCGGTCTTCCTCGAGATCATCGTTTCGTCCACGCTCGAGGGGTCCGGGGCCTACGCCACCGGCCTGGTCATCGAAGAGACGATCGAGATTCTCGCGGCGACCATCCTTCTCGGCGTCTTCGCATACCATGCCTCTACGCTGTGGAGGCCCCGGGGAGCAGGAGACTGATCTCATGTGCGGGCGCTTCACGTTGGTGGCCGACCTGAAAGACCTCCAGAGCCGCTTCGGCTTCATGAACGAGGACTTCGACTACGCCCAACGCTACAACGTCGCCCCGACGGACCCGGTGCTGACCGTCCTCGGCGAGAACGGCGACCGCACGGCCGCCTCCATGCGCTGGGGGCTCGTTCCCTGGTGGGCGAAGGACGTCAAAATCGGCAGCAAGATGATCAACGCCCGCGCCGAGGGTCTGGAGAAGAGATCCGCCTTCCGCGACTCGTTCCAGCGGAAGCGCTGTCTCATCCTGGCGGACAGCTTCTACGAGTGGAGGCGAGAAGGAAAGCTCCGCATCCCGCTGCGCTTCGTCCTCCGCTCCCGGGAGCCCTTCGCCTTTGCCGGGCTCTGGGACTCTTGGAAGGACAGGGCCACCGGCGAGCGCATTCGGTCCTGCACGATCGTCACCACGGAGCCCAACGACCTCGTCGAGCGCATCCACGACCGGATGCCGGTGATCCTGTCCGAGGAGGCGGAGCGGCTGTGGCTTGACGCTTCGGTTGTGGAGACGGACGTCCTGCACTCCGTGCTGACGCCATTCCCGGGTGGCTCGATGGAGGCTTACGAGGTCTCGCCTCGGGTCAACTCGCCGAAGGACGACGACGCCGGGCTCGTCGAGGCCTTCACGTCGGCGGGGCAGCCGAAGCTGTTGTAGCGGGTTGCGGAGAAGCACCCCCAAACCCCCTGGAGGGGGTTCAAGGTAGCCCTTCGGGCTAACGATTAGAAGGGGCACATCCCCTTCAACCCCTGCCAAAGGGGGCTTCGCCCCCTCTGGACTCCCCGGTCAGCAGGTGGGACCGACGTAGCTCCGCAGGCTCTCGAGGAAGGGGCAGATCTCGTTCGACCCCCGCCAAAGGGGCTTCGCCCCCTCTGGACTCCCCGTGCTCCGCACCGCGTCGAGGTGGGCACACACGACTACGTGCTCTTTCTCCTGGGGAGCGCGAGGGGTGAAGCCCCCCGTGGGATGCAGCTGTTGGGGTGGGCCGGAGGGCACACAAGCGCTTCGGCTCGTAACCGCCGGATAGGTGACGGGTCGGAGAAACACCTTCAGCGCTTCCCGTGTCCGTACGCTGTCCATGAAAAGCGAGACCCCAGCCGGGGCTGGGGCCTCGTCATCTCTGCACTGTGGCGTCGAAGCTACGTGAGGTCGGCCACCTTGGGCATGACCTCCTTCGCCAGCAGCTCCATCGAGTGGGACCATTTTTCTTGCGGCCGCCACTCGTGACCCATCGCCATCAGGACGCCGAAGCCACCGACGTGGTTGTAGAGCTCGCGGATCTGCGCCGCGACGTCGTCTGGGCTCCCAACGAGCCACAGGTTGTCCATCAGGTACTCGGGCGTCACGTCCGAGTCGGGCATGTCGGGGTCCTTCTTCACCAGCTTCATGTAGTTCATCCCCTTGAGCATGGGGATCAGGTAGCCGTTGAAGTCGCGGGCGAGCACACCTTCTTTAGCCTCTTTCCGGGCCTCTTCGGTGGTGTCGGCGATGAAGATCTCGCGGGCGATGCGCCAGTCGGAGCGGTTCGGCGTTCGCCCGGTGATGGCTGCTCCCTCTTGCACCATGTCCCAGTGGGTGATCAGGGTATCGGGCGGCACCAGGTTGATGCTCATCGGGATCCACCCGCGCTCACCGGCCAGCTTGAGCGTATCGGAGCGGGCGTTGACGCCGGCGACGCCGATCGGCGGGTGCGGCTGCTGAAAGGGCTTGATGTGGAGCTTCTGCCCGATCTGGTCGTTGGTTTCAGGAACCGTGAAGCTCCAATGCGCGTGCTCGTAGCGGCCGGGCTTCGGGTCGTCCCAGAGTTGGAGGACTAGGTCGAGCGCCTCCCGGGTCATGGCCCGCTGCTCGCCGGAGGCGGCGTCGATTTGGAAGGCCTCGAGGTCGCCCGGGTAGCCGCCGGAGCCGACACCGAAGTAGAGGCGACCCCGTGCCAGGTGGTCGAGGATAGCGATGCGGTGGGCGACCTGGAACGGGTTGTGCGAGGGCATGCAGATCACCCCAGTGCCCAGTTTTATCCGCTTCGTCCTCGAGATGGCCGCGGCGACGAACAGGTCCGGCGACGGCAGGCTCTCCCATTCGCTGGTGAAATGCTCGCCGAACCAGGCCTCGTCATAGCCCCATTCGTCGAGCTTCTCGACTTGTTGCAGGTCCTCCTCCAGCGTGTCGGCCTGGAAGGAGCCTGGGGGATGCAGGGGCATGGTGAAGAATCCGAGTTTCATTCATTGACCTCCAGCGGCGCCTGGTTCCGGGCCGCAAGCTCACCCGCGCTCCGCGTGGGCGCATCCGTGCGTGGCAAGGCGAATTGTACCTCCACGCGCAATCGTCTTTCGCGGCCCGCCGAGAGTCGCCGGACCCGTCAACAGATTGCTTGACACTCGTCAACAGGAGTGCTAACCTCGCCGCAACCCGCGCCTACCCCTGTTCCGGGCGACGAATCGGCACACGCCGAAAGGACCGCGAGCATGAGAGAGATGCGTCTGATCGACACCGATCAACACGTGATCGAGCCTCCTGATTTCTGGACGAGCCGCATGGCGGAGAAGTGGCAGGACGTGGCGCCGAAGGTGGTCGACTATCCCCGCGGCGGTCAGGCCTGGTCCTTCGAGGGTGGCGTTTGGCTGCGGCCCTTCGGCCTGGAGTCGGCTGCGGGGCGGGCCCCGGCCGACCTCGACACCTGGGGCAACTCGTTCGAGAACATGAACCCCTCGGCCTACAACCCCAAGGCTCGCCTCAGGGATATGGACATCGACGGCATCGACAAGGCTGTCCTCTATCCCAGCGTTGCAATGTCCGCCTCGAGCATCCAGGACGACGAGCTCTATCTCGAATGCTTCCGCACCTATAACGACGCGCTTTGGGAATGGTGCCAGGAAGGCGACCCGGACCGCCTGATCCCGGCGGCGATCATGCCCGCTATCGGTGTCGAGACGGCGATGCAGGAGCTGGATCGCGTCGCGAAGATGGGCTACAAGACCTATTTCTTCAACCAGTGGCCCAGCGGCAACCAGTACCCGACCGCGGCCGACGACCCCTTCTGGGCGCTGTGTGAGCAGACGGGCGTCGTGGTCTCCATGCACGGCGCGGGGATGGGCCGGGTGCAGATAGGGGTCGGCGCGATGGAGGGCAAGAAGATGCCCCAGGGCTCCACGGTGAAGCGCATGAGCCAGGAGCATGTAAACGACAACCGGGCCAGCGGTCTGCACGTCGCGCTCCCCGTCTCGATGCTCACCCTCACCGGCGTCTTCGATCGGTTCCCGGACCTCAGAATTGCCATCGTCGAGACGGGCGCGGGCTGGCTCCCATTCTACGCCGAACAGCTCGACCGGACGTACACACACCAGCGCTGGGTCGGTGGCCGCGAGCTGGACCGGATGCCCAGCGAGTATCTGAAGACCAACCTACGGGCCACGATTCAGCTCGATGGCGCGGCGATCAGTTACCGGCATCTGATCGGTGCCGAGCGGATCATGTTCTCCAGTGACTTCCCGCACGCCACGTGCGACTGGCCGAACTCCCGACAGTGGATGCACTTCATCCTCAAGGGCGTTCCCGAAGAAGAGCAGAACATGATCCTCTACGAGAACGCGGCGGACTGGTACGGTCTGAACTAGCTCCGTCAGTCGGGCGCTAATTCCGTTCCTGGTGAGGCGGACGGCAAGCAGACACGATCTTACGAGGCAACGTCACCGGCTGGCATGGGCTTGACTAGCCACGCCGTGACGGAGGAGGTAGGCATATGACGTCGAGCAGACCTTTCATCTACGACGCATCCCAGCGGTTCATCGAGCCCCGCGATCTCTGGAGCGCCCGGCTCCCCGCCAAGCACAAAGACTCGGCGCCGAGCGTGGTCGCGTTCGAAGAGGGGAAGGGCGAGGCCTGGTCTTTCGATGGCGGAGCGCTGATGCGCCCCCTCGGACTCGAAGTCTCCGCGGGGAACAGTCCCCTGGAGCTGAAGGAGTTCGGCTACACCTACGACTCCATCCGAAAGGGCTGCTACGATGCCAGGGAGCGAGTCAAGGACCTCGACATTGACGAGGTCGACGTCGCCAACATTCAGCCCACGTTCGCCCTCACGCTCCGCAACGTGAGCGACGGCGAGCTCCAGAAGGCCTGCGTCCGAGCGTACAACGAAGCGGTCTGGGACTGGTGCCAGGAAGGCGACCCGGCACGTCTGATTCCCCAGGCGTTGATGCCCTACGTCGGCATCGACGCGGCGATGGATGAGCTGAACTTCGCCATCAAGAAAGGGTTCAAAGGGATCGCGTTCAACGGCTGGCCTTCCGGCGGCGAAGAGCCGCAAGAGGGCGACGATCGTTTCTGGGCGCAGGTCGAGGAGGCCGGCCTGGTTATCGGCCTGGTGCAAGGAGGCCCCGCCATCACCGCGAGCCTTACCGGAGAGCCTATTCGCGCCGCCACCGAGCCGGTGCCCATCGAAGCGCTCTGGTCCGGCCGGGCCAGCGCCAAGGGTACCAACATCGCCTGGTTGGTCTACACGGCGGTGCTCGAGCGGTTCCCAAAGCTGAAAGTGGCGCTGCTCGAGACTGGGGCTGGCTGGCTCCCGTTCTATCTGGAGACCGTCAACGACATCTTCCGCCGCTCCCGGTTCTGGGCCCACCCTTTCCTCAAGTACACCCCTTCCGAGTACATCCAGCGCAACGTGAGCGCGACGGTGGAAGGGGACCGGTTCGCCATCGACGCTCGGGCCGACATCGGCGTCAACGCGCTGCTCTGGGCCACGGGCTACCCGGGCGCCGTAAGCAACTCGGTCTGGCCCTCGTCCAAGGTCACCATCGAGGACCAGTTCCGGGGGATCACCGAGGACGAGCGACGGCGCATCCTCGGTGAGAACTGCGCCGAGCTGTACGGCGTGACGCCCAAAGTCGCGGTAGCCTAGGCCGTGGCGAGGCATGGACGGCGGGACCCTCTCGCTGTGCCGGCCCGTCCTTCGACAGGCTCAGGACGAGCGGACGCCGTTTCTCGAGCGCGGGGAGTCCAGAGAGGCAGCGCCCCTTTGGCAAGGGTCGAAGAGGATGTGCCCCTTCGCTTATTAACAGCCCGAAGGGCTACCTTGAACCCCATTCAGGGGGTTTGGGGGTGTCCCCCGACGAACCCCATCACGATGCAAACGAGAATCAGATAACACCACGAAGGAGGCAACGATGACCATCGAAAGCCAGGGCGTCTTCAGCATGAGCACGACCCCGTTCAAAGAGAATGGGGACCTGGACGAGGCCGGGTTCCGTCAGCACCTGCAGTTCCAGGCCGACGGCGGGGTCGGCGTCTACATCCTGAGCTTCGGCAGCGGCGAGGGGCACCAGGTGAACCACGCCGAGATGCTGAACATCTACGAGATAGCGACCAAGGAGTTGAAGGGCAAGGTGCCCGTCTACGCCGCGGGTCAGGGCCTCGGCCCCTCCACGAAGGACTTCATCGGCGTGGCCAAGGACATCGCCGCGACCGGCATCGATGCCATCCAGCTGCATTCGCCAAGGCCGGCCTATCCGGGGGCGGCGGCCAAGCCCGCCGAGGTTGAGCGCTACTTCCAGGACGTCCTCGACGCGGTGGACTACCCCTTCATCCTCTCAGTCCACTCGGGGGCCGTGCCGGGGGTCGAGCCCCGGGTCGAGTTCCTGAAGCAGTTGACCGATGACTACAAACACCTCATCGGCTTCAACATCAGCGTTCAGAACATGACCTACATGATGCGGCTGGCCGACGCCGTGGGTAAGACCCACTCGGTGCGCGTCGGCGGATCGGCCCAGGCCTTCGCCAGCCTCGCTCTCGGCAGCCACGGCTTCCTCTGCTACGAGACCAACATCTGCCCCAACTACTGCCGTGGCCTCTACGAAGACTACATGGCCGGCAACGCCAACAAGGCGGCCGAAGCATATCAGGTGCTGCAGCGGATGTTCCTCGTGCTGAACAAATACCGGAACCCGCAGTCCATCAAGTCGGCGATGAACGACATGGGCTTGCCGGGGGGCTTCGTGCGCCGGCCGTACCTGGAGCTTGACGCCGCGGCCCACAAGGACATCCTGCAGGTAATGACGAGCCTCAACATCAAGAAGCTCGAAGGGTTGCCGTAAACCTGATGGACCAGAGACCTGGGAACGCGCTCCTTCATGTCCAGCTTCACGTTGACCCGGCCCGCGCTGAAGAGCACGACCGCTGGTACAACGAGGAGCATCTTCCACACTGGGTGAGCCTGCCGGGGTTCCTCGGCGGGCGCCGCTTCGACGCCCTCGAGGGCCAGGCCCACTTTCAGTACTTGACGCTGTACGAGCTCGGTGACGCCGCCGCGGCCGATAGCGACGAGTACTGGAAGGCCAGGGAGAACCCGCCATCTCGCTCCAAGGAGATGGGCGCCCTGCACAGCGGCGCTCTGCGTTCGGTATTTCGTCAGATCTACCCCAAGCAGGGCGCGCTCGTGGGCACCGATTCGGGCACGCGAGTCGTCGAGGGACGCCAGCCCATAGGCAGGGTACTGCTCCACGTGATGATGGACAGGGACCCGGAGTTGGACGACGAGATCAATGACTGGTACAACGCCCATCACTTGCAGGACCTTCTGGCAATGCCCGGGATCCTTAGCGCCCGGCGGTTCGAAGCGATCGAGGCTGAGCACGACTACCTGACGATCTACGAGGTCGAGAGCGCCGATGCGTTCCAGTCGCCCGAATACAAGGCGCCTCGTCGCCACGAGAGCCCGAGGGTGACGCGCGGCCTCTCGCCGACCACGTTCTACCGCTCGGTGTTCCAGCAGACTTTCCCGGAGACCGGTACGCTAGAGGGCTAGCACCCTCTGACGGGGAGTCCAGAGGGGCGGAGCCCCTTTGGCAAGGGTTGAAGGGGATGTGCCCCTTCTGCTAACGATAGCCCGAAGGGCTACCGTGAACCCCCTTCAGGGGGTTTGGGGGTGTTCCCCGGCCCGTTAACCGAGCTCGTTCTTCACGAACTCGCCGCCCTTGAGGATGGCCGTGAGACGCTCGCGGTCCTGGAGCAGCGCAATGTCGACTGTCGGGTCGCCGTCGACGACGACGATGTCGGCCAGCTTGCCGGTCTCGATCGTGCCCAGGTCCTCGCCCATGCCCATGGCTTCGGCCCCGTTGCGAGTAGCCCAGGCGATCGCCTCCAACGGCGAGATGCCCGCGTACTTGACGTAGACCTCGAGCTCCTTCGCGTACTGGCCGTGGGGCAGGAACGTCGCCCCGTAGTCGTCCCCGGCGAGGAGTTTTACTCCTGCGGCATGTGCCTCGGGCAGGATGCTGCAGTAGCGGTCGAACTCCTCTTGCAGCCGCCGCCATTGGGGCTCGTCCTGCTCGCCCCTCTCCTGGGCCCCCTGCAGCAAAAGATGGTTGAAGTAGATACTCGGCACGACGAAGGCGCCGGCTCCGATCAGGGCCTCGATACACTCGGCGTCCATCTCGTCGCCGTGGTCGACCAGGTCTACGCCTGACTCGGCGGCGAGCAGGATGCCCCGTTTCGAGACCACGTGGGCGCGGACCCGTCTGCCCCGCTCGTGGGCGGCCCCGGTCGCGGCCCTGATCTCGTCGCCGGTGATGCTCACGATCTCGGTCGGCAGCCTCACGCCGTGTCCGCCGCTGATGTAGAGCTTGATGATGTCGACGCCTTCCTTGACCCGGGCGCGAGCTGCTTTCCGGAATGCGTCGGGGCCGTCGCAGAGGTCGAAGTGGACCTCGCCCTCCAGGTTCCAGAACCAGGGATGAGAGTCGACCGAGTCGCCGGTCGTGACCAGTTCCTTCCCACAGGCGACGAGCCGAGGCCCCTGGATCAGTCCGGCGTTGATGGCCTGCTTCAGTGAGACGTCGATGTTATGGCCGGTCCCGGCGCCGATGGCCCCGGTAAAGCCGCTCAGCAGCAACTCGCGCATGCTCCGCGCGGCGATGAGCGTTTGGTATGGGCCGGGGTTTTGCAAGTCGATGGAGAAGCCGCCGACCACGTCCTCGTATGAGGCGTGCACGTGGCACGAGACCATCCCCGGCATTAGCGTCTTGCCCGCCAGGTCGACAACGGTGTCCTGCTCCCGGGCTGTCGGCCCGGGGCCCTTCGCGATCACCGCCGCGATGCGCTCGCCTTCGACGACTACCGTCGCGTTGGCCTGTGCCGGGTTCACGCCGTCGACCAGGTTCGTGTTCGTGAAGATTAGCCTTCCCATCGCCGCCCCTTTCAGACCCGCTGTGGTGGCAGGGTAGACGAGCGGTGTTCCGCCGTCAACGAGGCGCTAGCTGGCGCAGGCCTGTAGAATGCGCTTCAACCCGTCGAGGAGGCAGTAGCGATGGCCACGCAGGTCAACACCGTCGTCGGCCCGGTGCCGGTCGAGGATCTCGGCTTCACGCTGATGCATGAGCACCTCTGGTTCCAGGTGCCCGGCCATCATCTCGACTCGATGTGGGTCGACAACACCTAGGAGGCCGTTGACAAGGGCGTTGCCGGGCTCAAGGCCGCCAAGGCACTGGGCGTTTCTGCGATGGTGGACCCGCAGCCCATGGAGCTGGGCCGTGACGTCGAGCTGATGCGGCGCGTCTCCGAGGGCTCCGGCGTGCCGATCATCTGCGCCGTCGGACTCTACACCGAGCAGCATCCGCGCATGCCGGGGATACCGCCCTACTACAAGGTGGCCCCCGCCGAGTTCATCGCCGAGCGCTACGTTCACGAGTTGGTCCACGGCGTGGGCAACACCGGGATCGTCCCGGGCATCATCAAGGCCGCGACAGGCCCCGGCAACATTACGGAGGCCGAAGAAAAATGCCTTCGCGCGGCAGCCATGGCCAGCAAGGCTACCGGTATCCCGATCACGACCCACACCACCGAGGGCACGATGGGCCCCGAGCAGCTCGACATCTTCGAGGCGGAAGGTGTCGAGCCGCGCAAGGTCATCGTCGGGCATTCCGACGACGCGACCGACCTCAACTACTTCGCGCGGATGTTCGAGCGCGGCGCCTACGTGGGTATCGACAAGGTCGGCGGCGCCTTTGGGCAGGTGACCGATGAGACCCGCATCGGCCTGCTCAAAGCCTTCATCGCCCTGGGCTACGAGCGGCAGGTCGTCCTCTCTCACGACCACGTCAACTGCCTGCCCGACATCGCGAAGCACGTCTTCGGCGAGCGGGTGAACGCCATCCGCAAGCGGGACTTTACGATCCTGCCGGGAAAGTTCGTGCCGATGATGAGGGAAGCGGGCATCGCTCAGGAGACCATCGATAACTTCACGACGCACAATCCCCGGCGTTTCTTCTCTGGGGAGTAGCGCCTTCCCGCCGTCAGCCCAACGCTTCGAGCGCTAACGCGAGTTCTTCGAGTACCTCGGGGTCCGTCTCCTCTCGCAACGACGCGGTGAGGACTTCCAGCGCCGTTGCACCGCCGATGCGGCCCAGGGCCCAGGCGGCATGGGCCCGCACCAGGGCTTCCCCTTCTCGAAGCGCTTGCCTCAGGGCCGGGACCGCCCGCTCGTCGCCGGCGTTGCCCAGGGCGACACAGGCGTTGCGCTGCAGTCCCGCGCGAGTCGCCCGACGCACCGGGCTGCCGCGGAACCGGCGCTCGAACTCTTCGTCGTCGAGCTCGAGGATCGTGAGCAGGTCGGGCCGCTGGTCCTCGATGGAGGCCGCGGCGAAGGCCGGGTCGCCGGCATGCTCGGAGTGGTGGTTGACCGGGCAGACGTCCTGGCAGACGTCGCAGCCGAAGACCCAGTCGCCCATCAGCGGCCGGAGGTCGCGCGGGATGGGGCCTCGGTTCTCGATCGTGTGGTACGAGATGCAGCGGGTGTTGTCGATAACGTAGGGCGCGGGGATGGCGTTGGTGGGGCAGGCCGGGATACATTCGACGCAACTCCCACACGACTTCTTCAGGGGACTGTCGGGCTCGAGCAGCAGGTCGGTCAACACCTCGCCGAGGAAGAGCCAGGAGCCGAGTCCCGGCGCCAGCAGGTTCGTGTTCTTGCCGTACCAGCCGAGTCCGGCTCGCTGCGCCACGGCCCGGTCCGGAATCGGCCCGTAGTCGACGTAGAACCTGGCCGACTCTCCCCCCAGGACCCGCAGCTCGCGCACGAGGGCCCGGAGGCGCTGCTCGAACACCTTGTGGTAATCCCTGCCCCAGGCGTAGCGCGAGACCCGCCCGCGGAGCGCATCGCCGGAAGGCTCGGGCGGCGCCGGGGTGTGGTAGTTCAGACCCACCGAGATGATCGACACCGCTTGGGGCATGATCTCGGTCGGATGGCAGCCGCGTCGCGCGCGCGATTCGTAATACCAGGGAAGACCGTCCATCAGCCCTTCGTGGATGCGCTCGACGATGGTCCGCTCGGCGTCGTCGAAGGGGTCGGCGGTGGTGATCCCCACGGGATCGAAGCCGTAGGAGCGCGCCAGCTCCTTGACCTGCCGAGTGCGAGCGCGGCGGGCTGAGGCCTCGGGGCCGAGTCCTGCCGCTTCTCGTGAGGTCAACGGCGGGTACCGCTCAGGCGACGACGTCTTCGCCGCCGTCGATCCCGATCACGTTGCCCGTCATCCACGCCGTCCGCTCGTCGCTGAAGGCGGCGATCGCCTTCGCAACGTCCTCGGGGGTCGTGGTCCGCCCGCTGGGGTTGCGTTTCCCGGCCCCGGCCAGCAGGTTGTCGTGGCCTGGGATTTTGCGCAGCGCGGCGGTGTCCGTCACGCCCGCGCGGACCGCGTTGACGGCAATGCGGCGCGGGGCGAGCTCGTACGCGAGCTGTCGCACGTGGGACTCGAGCGCGGCCTTCGCCGCGGAGACCGCGCCGTAGGTCGGCCACACCCGCGTCGATCCGGCGCTGGTCATGGCGAAGACCTTGCTTCCGGAGCGCAGCATGTTCCTGGCGACCAGCGCCTGCGTCCAGTAGACCAGGCTGTGGGCCATCACCTCGAGCGTCATGTCCATCTGCTTCGCCGTGATGGCGTCTGCCGATGATTCGTTAATGAAAGGCTTCAGCGTCCCGAAGGCGAGGGAATGGAGCAGAACCCCCACGGAGTCGTCCCCACTCAACCGCTCCTGCATGCCGTCCAGGGCGGCGGCCATCTTCTCCGAGTCCGAGGCGTTGGTGTTGAAGAAGACGGCCCGGCGTCCAAGCGCTTGGATGTCGCTCTGAACACGCTCGGCGTTGGGGAGCGTCGCGCGCCTGTCGAGGTGGAGGCCGAAGATGTGGAACCCCGACCGCGCCAGCTCGATGGCCGTGGCGCCGCCGAAGCCGCTGGACGCCCCGAGAATGAGGGCCCATCGTTCGTTGGAGTTGCTCACCCTTCATTTCTCCTGTCGTGAAGCCAGGCCATTGTAGCGTAAAACCCGGCCCACGAACCAGGAGCCCGGCATGGGGTCTGCTATCATGGGCGCCATGGCAGGCCTGCTCGTCCGCGCCATCCACTTCGGGATCGTCGCCCTGTTGTGGATGCCGCTGATCGTGACCACGGACGTCGCATTTCCGTCCGTCGTTGGTCGAGCCGTCTTTGCCCGCTCGACCATCGAGGTCCTATTCGTCCTGTGGCTCGTCCTCCTGATGGTCGATCCGCGCTATCGCCCACCGCGCTCGTGGGTGCTCACTGGTTTGGCCGCGACCCTGATCGTGAGCATTACCTCGGCGGGCTTCGGGGCGAGCTTCACCAAGAGTATCTGGTCCAAACTATCAGCGCATGACCGGCCTCTGGGACTTGCTGCACTGGTACGCCTTCATTCTCATCGCCGCTTCGGTAGTGCGGAGTTCCCGGGGCTGGGCCCTCATCTTCAACTGGAACCTCGTCATCACGCTCGGCCTGTCGGTCATCGCGCTTACCCAGGCCTATGGGGGCGACCTCTCGTTCCTGCCGTTCCTGCCGTCGCGGATTTATGAGAGCCTCGGTACCCGTGTCGTTTCCACGCTGGGGAACGCCTCGTTCCTGGCCGCTGTCCTCATCGTCAACGTCCTGCTCGCCACCGGCTTCCTCGCACGGTCGTTCCTGCCGGACAAAGGCGCCCAGCGGTTGGGCTGGCTCACCCTTGGGAAGAGGGCGTTCTGGGCTATCGTCGCCGTCTCGGGCGTCTGGGTCCTATTCCTCACCGGCACGCGTGGCGCGTTGCTTGGCCTCGCCGCCGGCTCGACGCTGATGGCCGCCGCCGCTCTCGTGTGGAGCAACCGCAGCGCCCTGCGCCCGGTGGTCCTGGGCGGCGTTGCCGTCTTCGCCCTCATGGGAGGACTGTTTGTTTTCATAGGGTCGAAGGCTTCCCCGACACCTCTTCGGGCAGGCTGAGCGAGCCGGAAATGGGCCAGGGGAGGGTGGTCCGGACGACGGGTGAGGATGCCAGCGTGTCGCTGCGGCTCGTTTTCTGGAAGGCCGGCGTCCGTGGCTTCGCCGACCGACCATTCCTCGGCTGGGGGCCGGAGAACTACTCCGTCGTTTTTGACCGACACGCCCGCCCGTCGCGCCATACCGAGTTTTTGGTGGACCGGGCTCACAACGCCGTCATTGAGGAACTGGCGACCCGGGGAATCCTTGGCTTGCTGGCGTTCGTCGTGCTGTGGGGAGCGATTGCTCGCGGCATCTTGCGTCGGCGACGCCCGGCGCGGGACGAAGTGATGGCCTACGCTGTCCTCGGCGGCCTGGCCGCGTACTTCGTGCAGAACCTTGTCTTGTTCGATACTCCTGCAATGCTGTTGCAATGGGCCCTCCTGGTAGGGTGGGTCGTCGCCCAGGAAGAGGGCGATCTCACGGGCCAGCCGGCCAGGGCAGGGCCAGCGAAGGGGCCGGCCTTGCCGGCGGGGACGTTCTCCGCCCGCGCCAGGCCCTTCGTTCTAACGGCCATGCTCCTGGTCGCCCTCGGCCTATCGATCTACGCGTTCAACTATCGTACTTACGCGGGCGCGCGCGACTTCAGGATCATAATCGAGGATGAGATCACCGTTGCGGAGCGCCTCGAGGTCGCCCGACGCGGGTTCGACTCGGCGCCGGGGCTGGCGGTCCACCCCAGGCAATACATGATTCGCCAGATAGCGATCAACTGGCACACCCTGAACGCTGAGGATCGCCAACTCGCTCTAGACTTCTTTGTCATTGAGAGCGAGGCTGCGCGTGAGGCCGAACCCCAGAGTCACCGGCTTGAGCGGAGCTTCGTACTATTTCGTCAGAGTACAGCCAACTCGAGCGAGAATCTGGCACTGGCCGAGCCCCACCTGGAGCGTCTGCAAGAACTGGGTCCGTGGCGCATTGACACGTTCCAGCACCGCGCAGTCCAGGCGCTCCTCCAGCGTGATCCCGAGAAGGCCCTCGAGATCATCGACGAGTACATAGCGCTGGCCCCCAAGGCTGCCTCCCTTTTCGAGGAGCTGAAGGCCCAGCTCACCCGCTCGGTCCAGATATCCTCGTTCCAGGGTGGGTGAGTCGGCGTTACCCTGGCTTTCTGGCCCGGCGCCACATGAAGAAGGCTGGCACCAGCGCGATCAGGCAGATGGCCATCGCCACGAAGAAGAGCTCGTGGAAGAAGTTCAACCCGGCGTTCACGACCTCGAATTGATACAGCTGCTGGCGAAACCCAAAAGCGGCTTCGGTCTCGCCGGCGACCGGCATCGGCACCGGAACGCGGGCGACGAGGGTCTCGAAGCGCTCCTGGCCCCACCAGCTCAACGCTGATACGGCGACCGTCATGCCGACCATGCGCATGACCGTGACAAGGGCAGAGGCGGTCGCCTTCTGGTCCTCGCGCACCAGGCTCAGGACGTTGGCGGTAATGGGCGTGATCACGAGTCCAAATCCCAGGCCGGCCGCCATCAGCTCCAGCGTCAGCCGCGGCTCTCCGATGTCGAGGGGCCACAGCGTCAAGAACCCGAACCCCAGGGCGGCGAAACCCAGCCCGGACGACATTGGGAGCCAGTATCCCCAGCGCTGATATGCTAGCCCGCCCAGGACCGCGCCGACCGGGATCATTACGGTGAGCCGCAGCAGCCGAAGACCGCCCTCCAGGGGTGATTCCCCCATGATGGCGTTGGTCATCAAGGGTATGTCGACCAGGGCCAGGATCAGCGCCCCTCCGACCATCAGGCTCACCAGGTATGTCGCTCCCATGGGGACTCGTCTGAAGAGCGACATGGGGAGCAACGGGTCCTTGGCCACAAGCTCCCAGCGGAAGAAGAGCACGAGGGAAACAGCGGACCCGACCAGGAAGCTTGCTTGCCATCCACTCCCGCCGGGGAGGACCGCGTCGTGTGAGAGACCGAGCGCGAGCATGCTCAGACTGACGCCCAGCAAGAGTCCTCCGACGTAGTCGACCTGGAGCCCTGGCCTCCGCTCGTTTTTCACCCAGAGGAACATCGGGATCATGATCGCCGCGCCTATGGGGATGTTGCTCCAGAAGATCCAGCGCCAGTCGGCGATCTCGATGATTCCGCCACCGTACAGCGGCCCCAGCGTCGCGCCCCCCTCGGCCACCGCGGCGATGAGTCCGATCGCCAGCCCGCGCCTCGAGCCCGGGAGCGTCTCGATGGCGAGAGCGATGGCCACCGGAACCACGGCCCCGCCGCCGATGGCCTGGACCACGCGCGCTCCCACCAGCCACCAGAGGTCGTCGGCGAGGGCCACTCCAGCGGAGCCCGCCAGGAAGACGAGCATGGAGAAGAGGAAGATCCGGCCGTGCCCGTAGACGTCGGAGACCCGCCCAGGAGCGGCATTGCGGCGGTGTAGCCCAGGAGATAGCCGGTGATGATCCAGGTTGCCTGGTCGAGCCGAGTGATCGGCAGCTCGATGTCGTCGATGATCTCCGGCAGGGCCGTAACGACAGAAGTCTGGTCGAGGGCTGCGAGGAACACGCCTGCGGCGGCCACCGCAAGCACAAGGGCGGGCCTTGGACCGGCTTGCCTCGTGCTCGGCTGATTCGCCATCCTCGATCGCACCCGCCTAGATCGGCGCCTCGATTTCGAACAGGCGCCCGAACTCGCTGAAGTTCAATACACGGACTATGCCCGGGGGCTCGCCTTCCGTCAACACCCCACGGAGTTCCACGCGTCTGAGCAGGGAATCATCCTTGCCAATGAGCAACTCGGCATCGAGGACCGCGCCCTCCAGATAGCCCCCCGCGATGAACTGGGCGGCGCGGGCCGGCAGCCTTCCCGTTACGCGATGGGCGGGAGTCCCGTCGACAACGGTATCCTCCCCAAGAGCGGGTTCCAGCAAGCTCTCGAGGATCAGATTGACCCCCGTTGCGGGATCGAAGAACGCGACGGGGCTCAGCCCGACCTCGAAGGTCTGCCAGGCCCCGGAAATTGGGTTCGTCATGTAGGTGCGATCATCGACACTGATGATATGGAGCTCAACGATGAAGCCGGAGAACGTCGCCTTCACCATCACGTCAATCAGGTCGGGCTTGGACATCACCCCCTCGGCGCCGCGGAGCCCGAGGCCGCCCGGGATCGGCGTCTCGCCGCCTTCGTTTCGCAGCTCGAACCGGAACGAGTCCACGCCGATCATCGTGGAGGCGGAGCGGGCGAGCACATCGTCGAGATGAATGGCGGGCGTCGCGGTTGCCCTGGACCCGCCCGTACAAGCCGAAAGGACGACGGGTATCGTAATTAAGAGAGGGGCCAGTCCCAGCCACCGCGCTGGACCGGCAGCCGGTCCAGGCCGCTTTCGCTTCGACCACGAAGGCATGTCTGGCATTATACTCAGGATCTGGGGCCCTCACAGGGAGACCGAAAGTCGTTGAAACGCCGCCTCGTCCTGGCTGCAGCAGTCCTTTCGATGCTCGCCGTCGCTTGCACGTCGAGCCCGTCGCCCACGGCCGTCGAGCCCACGCCCGAGCCCATCGCTACGCCCACAGACGTCCCGACGCCGACGGTGGCATCGTCTCCGACGCCAACGTCGCGACCCGAGCCGACCCCGCGCCCGAATCCCTCGGCCACGGCCATGCCGCCGCCGTCCCCTTCCCCGACTCCGGCGCCGACGTCAACGCCACTGCCTCCGGATGTCACCGACTTCGAGACGCGTCCGCCATTGGCGGACCCTCTGGAGATCGCCGCCCGCTTGCTCTTCAAGCGGAATACGCCGTTCGAGCCCCTGGCGCCGCGGGACGTGGTGCTTTCCGTCGGCCACGAGGAGACCTTTAGCGTCCTCGATCTTGCCGACGTGGACCCGTTCACGGTGAAGGCGGTGTTGGAGTTCATCAGCCCGAATGCCTACTACTTCATCGAGGAAGGGCAGTCGTTGCGGGAAGACGAATGGGAGCGTGTCGCCGTGGAGCTGGAGGAGCGGATCATCCCCGCGATCAGACGCCTGATCAATCCCGACTGGGACCCCGGCGCCGGGATCGACTCCCGTATTACCGTGCTGAACGCCCGGATTCCCGGCGTCGCTGGCTATTTCAACTCCACCGACTCCTTCCCTGTCGAGGTCGCCCGGCTGAGCAACGAGCGGCCGGTGGTCTATCTCAACATCGGCGTGGTATGGCCCGGCACGAGCGAATACTTCTCGGTCCTGGCTCACGAGCTGCAGCACGCCGCGCAGCACCAGGCGGACGTTTTCGAGGACGTGTGGATGCAAGAGGGCGCCTCCGAGTATCTGGCTCGGGCAGTGGGATACGAGACCAACCTTAGGCCGTTCTTCCTTCGCCGCCCCGACACCCAGCTCACGACCTGGTCCGACGCGCCCGGCGATACCGCCCGCCACTATGGGGCAGCCCACTCGTTTATCGAATATCTCGGCGAACGTTTTGGCGCGGACAAGCTGACCCTGCTAATTGCCAGCCCCCTGAGCGGGACGGTGGCCGTGGACGCGTGGCTGGCGGAACAGGGCTACGAAGTCGCGTTCGACGCGGTCTTCACCGATTGGACGGTCGAAAACTACCTGGACGGCTACATGGCGGACGACGGCTCGGTCACGGTGCGGGTGGAGGAGAGGATCGATGGGCCGGTGGAGCGCACGGGCGGCGTCAGCCAGTATGGCACTGACTATATCGAGATTTCTCCAGAGGGCGAACGGCTCCGCCTCGTGTTCGAAGGGACGTCCACGAACGTCCTGCTGCCGCCCGGGCCGTTCAGCGGTCGCTATGTCTGGTGGGGCAACCGAGGCGACAACGTCGACACGACGCTCACCCGAGCATTCGACCTGCGTTCTGTGGAGACCGCAACCCTGGAGTTCAGGCTGTGGCATGACATCGAGGAGCACTTCGATTTCGCCTATGTCGAGGCCTCCCGCGATGGCGGAGCAACCTGGGACATCCTCCAGGGCTCACACACGACGAGCGAAGACAAGGTGGGTCAGAGCTATGGGCCGGGCTACACGGGGAATAGTGGCGGCGGGCGCGAGCCACGGTGGGTCGAAGAGGAGATCGACCTGAGCGAGTACGCGGGCGAAGAGGTGCTTGTGCGATTCGAATACGTCACCGACTCCGGAGTTACCACGGACGGGTTCGCGATCGACGACATCGTTGTCCAGGAGATCGACTTCTTCGACGATGTCGAGGCCCCGAGCGGTTGGACCTCCCGCGGCTTCGTCCGCACGGACAACGTCGTCGACCAGGGTTACGCGGTCCAAGTCATCACCCTGCACGACGAGCCGACGGTTGTCACCATGGACCTCGACGACGCTAATTCAGGGATGCTGGAGCTGGACCCTGACGCGGTCTCCATCCTTGTCGTCTCAGCGATGGCCCCGGTGACGACAGTCCCGGCTTTCTATTCCTACTCGCTCGAGCCCGTAGGTTGATCATGGACCGGCCGCCGGCCTGACTCCGCCGTGAGACGGGCCCTCATAATGGCGAGGCTGGCAGCGAAGGCAAGGCCGGCGGCGGCGTAGAAGCCGGGAACGTAGGAGCCGGCCCAGTCGAAGGTTGCCCCGCCGAGGAAGCCCCCGATGGCGCCGCCGAAGCTCCCCGCCAGGAACAACGCGCCCATGATGGCCCCGAGCGAGGCCTCGCCGAACCAGAGGCGTGCGGTGAAGGGGCCGACAACGTTGTGTCCGCCGATGAAGAAGCCGAGAAACGCGGCGAAGACGTAGAACCCCGCGACGCTTGAGATGAAAGCCAGACTGATGAGAGCGGCGCCGATCACCGACGGCGTTAACGCCAGCAGCTGTCCCGGCGGGACTCGATCGGCGATCACCCCGGTAAACAGGCGCCCGGCGATGGTCGCCACGCTGACGGTGGAGAGCACCCCCGCCGCCGTCAACAGCGAGAGGCCCTTGTCGGTGGCGTAGCTGACCAGGTGGAGCATGACGAGGCCCCAACCGATGTTGATGCTCAGGAACAGATATGCCATGACCCACATTTCACGGCGCCGCATCGCCTGAGAGAGGGGGATCCCCTCGTCCCGGACTTCAGCCCGTGGCTGCAGCGCCGCCCCGGCCTTCATCGCCGGCGTACGGGCGCCGTAGGGCTCCACGCCGGCGTCGGCGGGGCTCTTCCGAATGACGAGAGCCGCTAGTAGCACAACCACGAAGGGGAACACGGCCACGAAGGTCATCGTCCACCGCCAGCCAATGGTGGAATTCAACAATGACATCGTCGGAGACAGGACGACGAAGCCGACGTGCGCCGCCGATACGATGATGCCCAGGGCGAGACCGCGATGCCGCTCGAACCAACGCGCCGTGATGGAGATCATCGGGGCAACGCCGACGGAGAACCCCAGGCTGGCGAAGACGCCCATGCCGAGGTAGAGCTGCCACAGCTGGGTGGAGCTGGCCACCATCAGGTAGCCGCCAAGGTGGAGAATGGCGAAGGCCGGCATGACGCGTCGCGGCCCGAAGCGGTCGATGGCCAGGCCGGCAAGCATGAAGCCGACGCCCATGCAGAGGCCCGCCACGGTGGCGGCCCCGGCCACGGATACCCTGCTCCAGCCGTTATCCTCGGCTATCGACTTGTAGAGGACCGGCACCGCGACCTGCCCCGCCGCCAGCGCGAACAGGGTCACGCACATCGTGAGTAGCGTCCACCACGCGGGGTGCACGCGTTGAAGACTCGCGACGATCTTCCTTGGGGATGGGGCGATCGACATTGGACGCGGCCGGGAAAGGCGGCCGCTCTAGTCTATCCGCTCGTCTGCTGCTTCACCAGTTTCGATCGAGGGCGCTATCCTAGAGCCGCACTCCGGCATACACCCCGCTGAGGTCGCTTGAACCGCACGGGCCGCGCTCGGTTGACAGGCGAAGCGGCGAAGGTATGATTGGCCCCATCGCGCTTCAGAAGCCACCGGGGGTCGGCGGCGAGTCGGCCCAGCTAGGCGTAGAGCATGGTCGAGTACGACATCCTTATCCGTGGCGGGACCATCGTCGACGGGCTGAGGTCGCCTCGTTATCAGGGCGACCTGGGGATAAAGGATGGCAAGATCGTCAGAATCGACGGGCTGCGCGGGGCCTCGGCGGCTCGGACCCTCGATGCCTCGGGCCTGATCGTCGCGCCCGGGTTCGTCGACCTGCACACCCACTACGACGCCCAGATCTTCTGGGACCCGTACTGCTCGGTATCCGGCTGGCACGGCGTGACCTCGGTCGCCATCGGGAACTGCGGCTTCGGGTTCGCCCCCTGCGCGGTGGAGAAGAGAGACCGAGCGATGCTCGCGCTGACGCGGAACGAGGCGATCCCCTACGAGGTGATGAAGGCGGGGATGGCCTGGGACTGGGTGAGCTTTCCGCAGTTCCTCGACACGCTGGACGGGCTTCCCAAGGCCGTCAACGTCGTTTCGTCGGTGCCACTGACTCCGGTGTATGCCTGGGTGATGGGGTGGGACCAGGCGAAGGAGCGGCGACCGACCGAAGTGGAGCTGAACGAAATGTGTCGGCTCGTGGACGAGGGGATGGATGCCGGCGGCATCGGGTGGTCCGCCCAGGTGCTGGGGCCCGATTCGGTCCAGCGAGACTACGACGCATCCCCGATGGTCACGGACCTGATGACCGACGACGAGATCCTGACCTTTGCCCGGATACTTGGCGAACGCGGCGACGGGTACGTCGAGCTGGCGTATCAGGGAACCGGTGAAGAGAACCGGATGATCGGCGATGGGATCACGAGTCTTTTCGAGCGCGTCGCGGCGGAGAGCCGTCGTCCGGTGTTGTACCAGGCCGTCGTCGCCAACATGGACAATCCGCAGCAGCACCGCCAGCGATTGGAGTGGCTGGAGCGTTGCCAGCGCCAGGGGCTCCGCCTATTTGGCCAGGCCGATTTGCGCCGCCACCCGTTCGAGTTCACGTTCAACGATTGGACCCTGTTCGACCAGAGCCCGACGTGGCGAGTCATTACCATCGGCACTCCCCAGGAGCGCAAGTCCAAGATGCAGGACGAGTTGTTGAGACAGGCGTTGCGGGCCGAGTGGGACAGCGGGATCATGCCGGACGGGGCGATCCGCGGCTCCGTGGCGGGCCTGATCGTCCAGGGCGTGGACCGGCCCGAACTGGAACGGTACAACGGCATGAGAATCGCCGAGATCGCCGTCGCTGAAGGGAAGCATGTCATCGATGCGTTGCTGGACCTGGTGGTTGCCGACGATCTGCGGACTCAGATAATCGCCCCGAAAGGTCGGGACTTGCCGGAGGGGGCCGCCGAGATCCTCAACTCACCCTACTGCGTCTCCGGCCTTTCCGACGGCGGCGCGCATGTCAAATTCAGTCCCGGTGGGACGTTCAGCACCGAAAGCCTGCAGTGGTTGGTCCGCGACACCGGGCTCGTGAGTCTCGAAGAGGCCCACTACAAGCTTAGCTATCTCCCAGCGACCGTGGCCGGTATCCGGGACCGGGGCTTCATTCGAGAAGGCGCGCCAGCCGATATCGTCGTCTACGACTTGGAAACGCTGGACATCGGCGCTTCCGAGGTATTTCACGACCTGCCGGGAGGGGACTGGCGACGCGTGCAACGGCCGACGGGTTACCGGTGGGTCGTCGTGAACGGCGAGGTTACGCTCGAAGACGGAACACCGACGACCGCGATGCCCGGCAAGCTGCTTCGCCACGGCAGGGCCGCGTAGACGGTGGAGCGCAGCACGAAAGGGGCGGCGAGATGAGCAAGCCCAAGATCAGGGTCGGCGTCTGTCATTTCCCCAAGGCGTACGACGACCTCGTCGCCTGGGTCCAGGTCGCGGAGGATGTCGGCGCGGAGTACATCGGCCTCGGCGACGGCCAGGACGTTTGGCGTGAGGTGTATGTGTCGCTGGCGGCGGCCGCTGTGCACACCAAGCGAGCGCTGATCGGCCCGCTGGTCACCAACCCCGTGACGCGGCACCCCGCCGTGGCGGCATCGTCGATCGCGACCATTAACGAAATCTCCGGTGGCAGGACGTTGTTCGGGCTGGGACGGGGCGTCTCCGCCATCAAGAACATCGGCGAACCGCCTTCCAGCCTCAACACGATGATCGACTACGCCCGGGCCGTGAAGGGCCTCTGCGCGGGAGAAAAGGTCGAGTACCAGGGCAAGTCTCTGAAGCTCAACTGGCCGGTCTCCCCGCTCCCGGTCTCCGTCGTCGCCGAGGGGCCGCGAGGCCAGAAGCTTGCGGGACAGTACGCCGACGGGATCATCCTGAACAACGGGGCCAGCGCCGAATTCGTCCGGAACGCAGTCAAGAACGTCCGTGAGGCGGCCGAGTCGGCGGGACGTGACTTCGGAGCGTTCGAAAACTGGTCCATGGTGCGGGTGGTGATATCGAAGACCGAGGAAGAAGGCATCGATATCATGCGCGACTACCTTTCATCTTTCTCCGCGGTCTCCGGCAACAGGCCGGCCGGGATCACCGACACCACGCCCGACATCCAGGAGAAGATCAACGCCATCAAGCGGGAGTACCGCTGGACCGAGCACCATCATCACAAAGTGGGGCTGAGCTTCAACGGGTCGCTGGTGGAGAAGTATGGGATCAAGAAGTGGCTGGCCGACCGGTTCATGATCGCGGGCCCTCCCGAGAGGATCATCGACGGCCTCTACGAGCTCGCGGAAGCCGGCATACCGAACTTCATCGTCGCCCAGCTCTTCGCCGATCCGATAGCGAGCACCCGCGAATTCGGCGAGAAGGTGATCGCCAAGCTATGACGCTTGATGGCGCAGGCGCCACGACGCCCAGGAGTACCGTGACATGGGACTGAACGACATCTTTTCGTCCGACTCTCATTTCACCGAGCCACCCGACCTCTGGGAGAAGCGCCTCGACAAGAAGTTTGCCGACCGCATGCCGCACGTCGTTTCCGAGGACGGCGCCGACTGGTGGTATGCAGACGGGTTCAGGCTGTCGTCCATCATCAGCGGGAACCAGGCCGGCCTTCGGTTCGAGAGACAGGACGAGATGACCCGCGAGGGCAGGTTCGCGGACTGCATCCCGGGCTCCTATGACCCGCTGGCCAGGCTGAAGGACATGGACGACGACGGGGTCCGCGGAGAAGTGCTGTACGCCACCCTGGCGCGCCATTTCTCCCGGTTCCAGGACAGCGCCTACCTCTCGGCGGTCTACCGGGCCTACAACGACTTCATCGCCGAGTTCTGCGCAGCGGCCCCGGAACGGATCAAAGGCGTCGGACTCATCAATCTGGACGACGTCGACGACGGCATCGGCGAGCTCCAGCGCATCGGCAAGCTCGGCCTGTCGGTCGCCATGGTGAGCTGCTACCCGCCGGAGTCGAGGCCGTACAGCCACCCGATGTACGAGCCGTTCTGGGCGGCTGTCCAGGACATGGCCATGCCCGTAAGCTTGCACGGCGGGACGAACCGCGAGCCCATGCAGAACCAGGCGCTGATCGACGACCCGAAGACCACCGTATTTCTCACCAACACGCCGAACTACAGCGCGGTGAACTCGCGATGGATTCAGCTCACCCTGGCCGACCTGGTCATCGGCGGGGTGTTCGAGCGTTTCCCGAAGCTGAGGGTCGTTTCGGTGGAAAACGATATCGGCTGGGCCCCGTACCTTATCTGGAAGATGGACCAGGACTATACTCAGCAGGCTCGGCGGCCGGGTTGGCAGCGCTTTCGGTCCGATGCCGTGCCCAGCGATTTTTTCCGCCGAAACGTCTTCTTCAGCTTTCAGGCCGACGCGATCGGCATCAAGCTCCGGCACGAGATCGGCGTCGACAACCTCATGTTCGGCACCGACTACCCGCACCCGGAAAGCACGTTTCCCCGCAGCCAGCAGATCCTCGAGGAGATGCTCGCCGACGTCCCGGAGGATGAACGCGAGAAGATAACCAGGTCGAACGCCGCCGCGATGTACGGCTTCGATCTCTCCGGGTAGGTTGGCCGGTGAGTGGGGCTGGTAACGAGACCTTAAAGGAGGTTGCGGATGGCTGACGAGTACCTGTCGACACTGACCGAACGGCTGGCGCCGCAGCACACGGCGATCGTCGTCGTGGACGCGCAAAACGACTTCTGTGAGCCCCAGGGTGCAGCGACCCGCAACGCTCGAGACGGCGGGAGTCTGTATAACGGCGAGTCCCTGGAAGCGAACCTGCCGGGGCTCCTCGAAGCCGCCCGGCGCGCTGACGCATGGCTGGTGTTCGTGCGGGTCATCAACGACCCGGTGTACCTGTCGCCACCATGTAAGGAGCGGCTGGTCCGGGCCGGGATCCTGGGCAATGCGTTGCTGGAGGGGACGTGGGGGGCCGACTACTGGAAAGACTTTCGGCCGGTCCCCGGCAACCCTCGGGAACTGGAGGTCGTGAAGCATCGCTATAGCGCCTTCACCGGGACCAATTTCGATCAACTGATGAAGAGCAACGGCATCAAGACGCTTGTGTTCACGGGGCTGGCGACCAGCGGCTGTGTGGAGTCGAGCGCTCGGGATGCCCTGTTCCACGACTACTATTCGGTGATGGTCAGCGACTGTGTGGCCGACGGCGACCGGGAGAGCCACGACGCGGCGCTGCGGAAGTTCGCGCGCACTTTCGGCGACGTGGTCGACGCGCGTGAGGTCGTTGGCGCGTGGCAAAGCGAGGTCGCAGCCGGCGGTGCGGCCCAGGGGCGCGCATCCGGAGCCGTGAGCCAGAGCTCCTGAACGAAGGGGGGCATCGATCATGTCCATAGGACAACGAATCAGTCCCGTGGTGCTCCACGTGACGATGGAGATGGAGCCGGAGTGGGAAGAAGAAATCAATCGGTGGTATGACGAGGAGCACCTGCCGGAGATCATGGCGGTCCCCGGCTTCATCTCGGCGCGGCGATTTCTCCGCGTCAGCGGGCCAACGACCCGCAAACCCAGCAAATACCTCTGCATCTACGATATCGCCAACGAGAACGTCGTGCTGGACCGGGCTTACCTCGAGTTCCACACGGGATGGAAGGGCGCCACGACGCTGGGCACGACCTGGACGAAGCGCGTCTCGACGCACTACACGTCGCAACGCAGCTTGCGGCGGCAGGTATTCCCGGTGCGCGGCGTCTATACCGATTCCTCAGGCAAGCTCGGCAAGGCGCCGGTCCCGGTGATCGGGTCGAGTCTCGAGGACGCCTGGATGCAGCCCATTGGCTCGGCCATCCTCCACGTCCTGACGACGGTCGATCCCGACTGGGAGCAAGAGCTTCTCGATTGGTACGACGACGAGCAGACGCCGGCGCTGATGGCCTGCCCAGGCTTCCTCTCGGCACGCCGATTCCTGATCCGCTACGACGACGACCGGGGCGACGCGTCCATCCTTGGCCACCACACTCATTTGTCTGTCTACCAGTTGGCGGATGAGGGTGCGCTGGGGACCGAGGAATACGCCAGCGCCCGAAAGACACTAGACGCCTCGCGGAAGCGCGTCGCTGGCGTCGTAATCGAGAACGCCAGCCTTTACCGGCAGACGTTCCCGTCAACGGGCGCCTATGACAACCATTCCGGCCCTGCGAAGGCCGGGTAGCGGGCGCCCATGCTTCTCGAAAAGCGGGTCGCCGTTGTCACCGGCGGTGGCAGGGGGATCGGAAGAGCGACGGCGCTGAAGTTGGCGGAAGAAGGCGCCAGCGTCGTTATCGCCGCGAGGACGGCTTCGGAGCTGGAAGAGACCGCGGCCGCGATCGAGGCCCGGGGAAGCCGTGTCCTGTCGGTCACGATGGACCTGGCGGTCCAGGGCCAGATCGAATCCCTGTTTCACCAGGCGCTGGACAGATTCGGACAGATAGACGTTCTGGTCAACAACGCGGCACGGACCAGCCCGCTGGCGCCGCTGGTGGACCTCGAGCTCGAGGAGTGGGATACGACCTTCGACGTCAACCTCCGGGCTGTCATGCTCTCCTGCAAGCTCGCTCTGCCCTCGATGATCGAGCGGCGGACCGGCAGCATCATCAACATAGGATCGACGAACGGGAGACGAGGCATTCCGGGGCGTATCGCCTACGGCGCCTCCAAGTGGGGTCTCATCGGCTTCACCCAGGTCCTTGCGGGCGAGGTAGGCCAGCACAACGTTCGCGTTAACTGCGTCGTCCCCGGGGCAACCCGCACCGAGGCCCTCGAGGAGTCGATGCGCAACCGCGCCAGGGTGGAGGGGATCACGTACGAGGACGCGATGCGCCGAGCCGCGTTCATCGCACCGTTGAACCGGGTCGTTGAGCCCGAGGAGACGGCGGAGGTGATTCTCTTCCTGGCCTCCGACAAGTCCAGTGGCGTCCACGGCCAGTCCATCAACGTCAACGCGGGGATGTGGATGAACTAGGCCACATGCCTGAGCTCACCCCAGATCACGTAGCCGCTCTTGCCAGCGCGAGCGGGGTGCGGATTCTCGCCGACGACCTGAATGAAGTCACCCATCGCCTTAACGCTCTGCTGCTGGCGTTGGCACCGCTCAATCGGCTAAAGCGCTTCGATGAGCCGTTGATGTCGCCACCCCTTCCGGAGGGCGACGCGTGAGCGTCCCGGCGCTGGCGTTCAAGTCAGTCGTCGAGCTCATCGCTCTCGTCAGGCAGCGCGAGGTTTCCCCAGTTGCGCTGGTTGAGGAATACCTCCACCGGATCGAGGCGATCGACGGCGACCTGCATTCGTACATCACCGTCGCTGGCGAGCGAGCGCTGGAGTCAGCCAGGGTCGCCGAGCGGGCGGTCATACGAGGCGAAACGCTGGGGCCGCTGCACGGTATACCACTCGGTATCAAGGACCAGGTCGACGTCGCGGGCATGCCGACGACGCTCGGCAGTCCTCGCTTTCGAGATGCCGTGGCGGATGGAGACGCTACGGTTGTCACCCGGCTCAAGGCCGCGGGCGCAATCATCCTCGGCAAGCAGAACTGCACACTGACGTCCTCAGGCGATGCGCAGAAGTTCGCGTACGGCCGGCCAACGAATCCCTGGCGGTCGGACCACGACGCCGGCGCTTCGAGCAACGGCTCCGCCATCGCCGTCGCCGCCGGCCTGTGCGCAGCGTTGTTGGGGGAGGATACCGGCGGCTCGATCCGCGTCCCGGCGAGCCACAATAACGTCGTCGGACTACGGCCTTCCTGGGGCCGCGTCAGCCGGCACGGCCTGGCGCCGATCATGTGGTCCGCCGACACCGTCGGGCCGATCGCTCGCGATGTCCGGGACTGCGCGCTGCTCCTCGGCGTAATCGCCGGCGACGACCCTCGCGACGCCTATACGGCGACCGGACCAGTCCCGGACTACCTCGGCGCCCTTGATGGAGAGGCCGGTGGCCTGCGGGTCGGCATTGTCGTCGACTTCAAGCGGGGCGCCAGCTCCCAGGTGACGGAGCGCATCGAAGCAGCCGCGGACGCGTTCCGGGCGATGGGCGCCGTCGTCGGTGAGGTCTCATTGCCTTCCGTCGAGCTCAGCTCGGCAATTCTTGCCGTCATCGGCGACGCCGAGGTTGCCGCCCGCCAGGTCCATGACGGCACGGCCTTTGCCAGACTCGATCCAGGTCTGCGTCACCGCATCGGCGCTGCCAGCCTGGTCCCCTCGGCCCTGTACCAAAAGGCGCTCAAGGGGCGCGGCATGGTCCGCAGAGAGGTCCTGGCCGCTCTTGTTCGCTTCGACGTGCTCCTGTCGGCCTGCGCGCCACGACCACCCGCGAAGCTTGGACCAATGGTCCCACCCGCGGCTTCGACGAAAGAAGCGAGAAAGACTATGTTCGGAGGCGCTCCGTACACCGCGGCCTATTCCCTTGCTGGAGTGCCGGCGGTCTCTGTCCCTTGCGGGTTCACGAAGGACGGTCTCCCTATCGGGATGCAACTCGCGGCAAGACCATTCGACGAGGTGACCTTGTTGCGAGCCGCGTACGCCTACGAGCGGCAACGTCCAGTGCCGCGGCCGGTGCCAGCGCTTGGGTGAGGGCGGCGGACGGAAAGGGCCTAAACGTGGGCTGCTCTGGAACCCGCCGTTCTTCTACGGGTGGGTGATCCTCGGCGTTGTGTTTCTCACCGAGTTCGTGGGCGCGGGCATGGGCGGCATCACGGTCTCGATCTTCTTCAAGCCCATGGGCGACTCAGAGGGCTGGTCTCTGTCGCAGCTTGCCGCCGCCGTAACGGCACAGGGGATTGCCGGTCTCGCAATCGCGCCGCTTCTGGGTCCGCTGATCGATCGGTTGGGCGCCCGCACCATCATGCTCATCGGCGCCTTCGTGGCTGGTGGGGGTCTGCTGGCGCTCATGGCGGTGCAGAGCATCTGGCAGTTCTGGGTGCTGTACGCCATCGTGGGCGCGCTCGGCATGGGCGAGATGGGGCGGCTCACGGGGCCCGTCGTCGTTGCCAAGTGGTTCGTTCGACGTCGCGGGCGGGCCATGGCCATCGCCACTTCCGGCGTGACGATTGGCGGCGCGGTCATGGCACCCATCATCGGAATCCTGATCAACACCGTGGGCTGGCGCGAGACCTGGGCCATCCTGGGGATCGTGGTACTGGTTGTCGTGGTGCCGGTGGTCTGGCTTTTCATGAAAAGCCGGCCCGAAGACCTCGGCCTCCGTCCGGACGGCGACCGGCTCGATGCCGGCTCGGTCCCGGCGCAGGCGGGACCCCCCTCGAAAGACTCCAGCCAGGAGGAGCAGTGGACCCTGAAGCAGGCCCTCGGCACGCGGTCGCTGTGGGTGCTCGTCCTGGGCATGAACCTCATGGGGTTCTTGGCCGCCGGCATGCTCTACCACCAGGTGCAGTTCTTCACGACCGAGGGACTGTCGCATCAGAACGCGACGTACGTGTTCACGGCAAGCCTGTGGGGGGCGACCGTCTCCCGGATACCCTGGGGATTCCTGGTGGAACGATTCCCGGTGCGCTACTGCCTGGCGACGATCATCCTGTTTCGGAGTCTGGGGGCGCTCTCGCTCGTGGTGGTGCCATTCCCGTGGAACATTGGCACCTTCCTTGTTTCATGGAGCGTCATGGGAGGCTCCATGGGGCTCGTTCAGCCGATGGTCTTCGCGAACTACTACGGTCGCTCGTTCCTGGGGAGCATCCAGGGGACGATGCGCGTGTTGCTCAGCCTCCCGCAGCTGGTCGGCCCGCTCGCCGTCGCGCTGGTCTTCGACGCGACAGGCACCTATACCCTGGTGTTCTCGGTGATATCTTCGTTGGGGTTTGTTGCCGCCGCGTTGGCGTGGGCTGCAACACCACCCGTTCGCCGGTCCCCGGCCGCCGCGACATAGGACGGGCCTGCGCACCGTGTGGACTTCGCCTCCCGCACCGGCGTACCCTTGGCGATGGAAGAGGAAGGTAGGCAAAGCGAGGACATATTCCCATGCCAGCAAGTCCCATCGAGCTGACGCCGACGATTCTTACCGATGGCATCGTATTCCCCGAAAGCCTCCGATGGCGTGACGGGAAGCTGTGGTTTTCCGATATCTACGGCCGCAGAGTAATGACCGTGGATATGGAGGGGAACCTGTCCGAAGTGGTCAAGATGCCGGAGCGTCCGACGGGCCTGGGATTCCTGCCGGACGGGCGGCTCCTCATCAATACTCGGGGCGACCAGAAGACCCACCGTCTGGACCCCGACGGACTCCATCTCTACGCCGACATGAGTCGCATGCTCGGCGCACGGCTGGACGACATGGTCGTGGACTCCAAGGGCAGAGCATATGTGAACCGAAGGCATAAGACCCCGTCGGACGGCCGCGCCCAACCGACGGGGTATCTCGCCCTCATCACACCCGACGGCCAGAAGCAAATGGTGGCTGAAGGGATCGAACATCCCAATGGGATGGCTATCACGCCGGATGGCAAGACCCTGATCGTCGCCGAAAGCAGCGGCAACCGCCTGACGGCATTCGACATCGAGTCCGATGGCCTGCTGTCCAACCAGCGCGTCTGGGCCAACCTCGGTGAGCGCGCGGCCGACGGGATCTGCCTGGACGCCGAAATGGGCATCTGGATTGGCAGCACCTGGAAGGACGGGTTCGTCCGAGTGCTAGAGGGTGGCGAGATTACTCACCGTATCCGGACGCCCGGCAAATGGGCGATCATGCCGATGCTCGGCGGCGAGGACGGCAAGACGCTGTTCCTGGGCACTGTGCAAACCACGCTCGCGGACTGCCGTTTGTACGAGAGCGCGGGCGCGGAGCAGGCGCGGTGTGAGGGGTGGATCGAGTACGTGCGGGTCGATGTGCCCCACGCCGGGCTGCCGTAGAGCACTCGACCCGCGCAGAGGGAGGTTGGGGTGGCGAAGAACGGATTCCAGGTCGTCGACTCCGACATGCACGTTCTCGAGCCCTGGGACTTGTGGCCGCGATACATCGACGCCGAATTCAAGGAACAGGCGCCGATCGGACACACCGAGGTGGTGGCCGACACGCGACTGAACGTCCGGGGGCAGAACGTCCGCCGGGTGGACCCGAAGACCCGTCGCGAGGACTTTGTGCGGCGACGCGAGGAGATCCTCCAAGAACCCATCTCGCGCGGCTTTGACGCCGTCTCGCAACTGAGCTCGATGGACCGGGAAGGCATCGACCGCACCGTCCTCTTCCCGACCAGGGGCCTGATCGCGATGGGGATGGAATACGAGGACCCGAGGCTGGGCGCGGCCGTAGCCCGGGCCTACAACGATTGGATCGCTGAGTTTTGCGCCGAGGACCCCGTCCGGCTGATGGCGGCGGCGATGATCTCCGTTCAGGACGTGGAGGAGGCCGTGGCTGAGGTGCGGCGAGCCGATGAGAAGCTGGGGCTCCGCGCCATCTTCCTCAGGCCGAACCCGGTCTACGGACGCAATTGGCATGACCCGGCGTACGACCCCCTCTGGGCCGAGTGTGAGGGACGGAGCATGCCGGTATGCTTCCACGAGAGCACCGTTACCATGCTCCCGGAGGCCGTGGCGGAGCGGTTCCGAGAGGAACCCGAGCTGCAATGGATGATGGCCCACGTCGCCAGCCACCCGATCGAGATGATGTACGCGGTTCTTTGTGTGATTTCGGGGGGCGTCCTGGAGCGCTTCCCGAAGCTCCGCATGGCGTTCATGGAGGCGAACTCGGCGTGGGTCCCTTACTGGCTGTGGCGTATGGACGCCCATTGGGAGGCGGACCGTAGTTACACCAGGCCGATTCCCAGGCCGCCGAGCGAATATTTTCACCGCCAGCTCTACACCTCGGTAGAGGTTGAAGAGACGATCGCGAAATACAACATCGACTGGATGGGAAACGACCATATTCTGTTCGCCAGTGACTATCCACACGTGGACTCCCACTTCCCCAACGCGGTGGACAAGTTCCTGGAGCTGCCGTTCGACGAGGAGACACAGCGCAAGATTCTCTGGGACAATTCGGTCCGGCTCTACGGATTGAGCTAGTGACGCAGCTGAGGAGGCCTTCATGGAGTTGACCGGCAAGGTCGCGATCGTGACGGGTAGCAGCCGAGGGATCGGACGCGCCTACGCGCTGGCGCTAGCCGCGGAGGGCGCCACCGTCGTGGCGACCGCGAGGACGGTGACGGAGCCCCCGTCCGTCCCGACCGGCACGGCGCCGTCGGAGCGCCAGGTGAAGGGAGGCATGCCCGGGTCGGTCGGGACGACGGTATCGGAGATCGAGGGGGCCGGGGGCAAGGCGCTGGCCCTCGGGTGCGACGTGTCGAACGAGGACGACGTCCGGGCCCTGGTGGCGCGGGTTATCGAGGAGTTCGGCCAGATCGACATCCTGGTCAACAACGCCTCCGTGTATCCTCGCGGCAACTACCTGAAGGAGACGCCGGAGCAGTTCGACGCCATCTTCCATACCAACGTCCTCGGCATGTTTCTCCTGTGCAAGCACGTGCTTCCCCACATGATCGCCAGGCGGAGCGGGAGCGTGATCAACATCTCCAACGGCGGCTCGACGGCGACCGGGGCCTCCCGCGGGACCTTCACCGGCCGGGACCTGATGTTCTACAACATGTCCAAAGCCGCCATCAACCGCATGACGACCTTCGTCGCCGACGAGGTTTCGGACTACGACGTCGCCGTGAACGCCCTCACGCCCGGGATCATCAAGTCCGAGGGGATGGACGACGCGCTGGGGGCGGACTTCGACTACGAAAAGGACACGGTCACGAGCATCCTGCCGGTCACCGTGGACGTGCTGGGACCGCCGGTGGTCTACCTGGCGAAGCAGACGGCCAAGACCTGCACGGGTCGTTACTTGCAAACGCCCGAGTGGGGCAAGACCTGGCCCTAGACCGGCGCCTCGAGCCCGTAAAGGTCGCGGACCGTCCTCCACGTGAGCTTCGCCTGCGTATCCGGGTCCAGGTGACCCAGGTCGCGTTCGACTACCTGCCGTGAGTCGGGCCAGGTGGAGTTCGGGTGCGGGAAGTCGTTGGACCACATGCAGCTCTCGACTCCCCACCAGTCGAGCATGCGCGCGCCCACGCGGTCGTTTGAAGAACGTGGCGTAACAATGCTCCTGGAAGCATTCGCTGGGAGGGACGCCCAGTGCCAGGGATTTGCTCATGCGCCGGAAGTACTTGTCCCACTGGTCGAGCACGAACGGCAGCCACCCGATCTCGTTCTCCACGAGCACGAGCCGTAGCCCCGGGAAGCGGTCGAACACGCCGGAGAGCATCACGTCGTGGAGGCCGTTCATGGCGCTGAGCAGCTTGTAGTTCACGACGCCCCGGAATGCGTACTCGCCGATCGCCACTTTTTCCTCCGGTGAGAGTTTCTTCCCCGAGAGGAGCTCGCCGCTGAGCCGTCTGCTCCAATCGTGGCCCGTCAGGATGTGGAGACTTATCGGGAGTTGAAGCGCCTGGGCGGCGTCCCAGAGCTTGTCGTAGTGGTCGGAGTAGAAAGGGAGCTCCGGCGGCGGGGACTGCCAGACGACCGCTCCCTTGAGTCCCAGTCGTTGCGCCCGTTCGAGCTCGCGGACCGCTGCTCCGATATCGTACGTCGAGAGCGCGGCGATGCCGATGAGCCTCCGGGGCGACACCGCGCAGTACTCCGCCAGCCAGTCGTTGTAGGCCGCGAAGCACGCCTCCTGAAGCGCGGCGTCCTTCATCTGGAACAGGTTGAGGGCCAGCGTTGGATAAAGCACCTCGGCGCTCACGCCGTCGCGCTCCATCTCCGGGATCCGCGCGTGCGGGTCGTGTCCTCCGGGGTGTTCCTGGAATGGGCCGGCGGCGTTGGGGAAGCGGGGCGCCCGGTCGCGCAGGCTGGCGGGCAGACGATTCGCCCAGAGGTCAGGGTCTTCGATCACGTGCGAGTCCGACGAGATCAACAGCCCGTCTTGAGCGTTCCAGCCGGTCACTGAATGGACTCCCTTACCGGCTGCCGGCCATGGCGGGCTGCTCGGAGCCGATCTTGTAGAGGCGCATCGCGTTGCCTGCCAGGAGCTGTTGCCGCTCGTCATTCGGTACGCCTTTCATCAGCCCGGCCAGGTACTCCCAGGTCTTCGGCCAGCGGGAAAAGGAATGGGCGTGATCGCTCGACCACAGGAGATTGTTCATGCCGACCTCGTGCCGGAGCTTGACCGCCATGCTGTCGACGATGAACACCCAGTAGATGTTGCGGTCCATGTAGCCCGCGGGCGACATCTTGGGCTGGTAGCCCTGGCGCTTGAGCCCGCGGTGATACACGAACTCGATCTGCTCCCGGAAGTAGGGGACCCAGCCCGCGTCTACCTCGGCGAAGACCACGTTCAGCTTGGGAAACCGGTCCAGCACGCCCGAAAAGATGAGTTGGTGAACGCGGATGGGCGCGTCGAGAAAGCGGACGTCGCCGATGACGATGCGTCGACTGTTGTCGCCGGGCGCTTCCGTGACAAGGGACACGTGAATGTTGACGGGGACCTCGGCGGCCTCGCACTCGGCCCAAAAGGGGTCGTCCTCGGGCTCGATCGTGTTTTCGCCACTGGGATACTGACCCAGCACGATGCCGCCGATACCGGGGAGCTTCATCGCGCGCCGAAGCTCGGCAACGGCGTCCTCGGCGCCGGTGGTCGGCATCATGGCCAGCCCAACGAGCCGGTCCGGGGCGTAGCTGCTGTACTCGGAGAGCCAGTCGTTGTAGGCGCGGATACAGGCCAGGTGGAACTCCCGGTCGGTCTTGTTCCAGAAGATCGTGTTGCCGATACGGGGCGTCGGGTAGAGGAGCTCAGCGTCGACTCCGTCCAGGTCGATCTCCTCGATGCGCGCCTTGGGGTCGTAGCCGCCCTTGCGGCAGTCCTCCCACTTGATCCACGGCGATGTCTCTTCCGGCGGCTCGCTGGCGCACTGGTTCCACCCGAAATTGATGGGGTCCTGGGCTCCCTCCATGACCCAGGCGTCGCCCTCCGGGAAACGCTGCATCTTCGGGGCACGGTCCTTGAATTTCGAAGGCAGCCGGTCTGTCCACACTCCCGGAGGCTCGTTGACGTGGGAATCGGCTGAGATCAGCTTGTATTCTCGTGGCATGGCGCCCTCCCGTGCGGTAGCTGTTGACGCCGCTATTCTACTCCTCCTCGCGCCTCTTTTTGCCCCTCTCTTCGGCCGGTACTACAATGCCCCCCATGCCGATACTATCGATCGTGTCCTCGGATGATCACATCGATCTTCGAGTAGCCCTTCCGGAAATCTTTGAGCGGTACCTCGCCAAGGAGGGCCGGGAACGCGGCCCGCGGATCGTTGATACCGACGACGGCTCCTACTGGGTCATCGATGACCGGCGTATCGCATCCTACGTGCGGGACCCCTCCGCAGTGTCCCGCAGCGCCATCACCCGAGCCGGCCTGTCGGACGACGGCTATCGCACGATCACCCCGGCGCGCCGTCTGGCCGACATGGACCTCGATGGCATCGCCGCCTGCGCCGTCTACGGCGCTCCAGGTCTCCCCATCGACGATCCCAGCGTGGCCGGCCTGTGTCTCCGCGCCTATAACGATTGGGCGGCCGACTTCAACGCCGAGTCGCTGGGCCGGGTGTCGATCCTCGCGAATCTCCCCGTCCACGATGTCGCCGCCGCCCTCGCCGAGTTGCGTCACGCTGTCAATACCGGCCATCGGGGCGTCATCTTTCCCGTGTTCGAGACATCGGTCCCTGTGTTCGACCCGCAGTGGGAGCCGCTCTGGGCGGCCGTCGATGAAGCGGGGCTCCCACTGAGCTTCCACATTGGCGGCGGGACCAAGAGCATCGAGCTGGTCCGCGGCTCATGGCAGTACGGCGGCTTTACCGCCGTCGCGCCGATGCAGCTTGACGAGCCGATGACGTCGATGATCTTCTGCGGCGCGCTGGAACGCCACCCCGGCATCCGTCTCGTCCTCGCCGAGTCTGGCCTGGGCTGGCTCCCCTACCTCCTCGAGCGCATGGACCTGGAGCACGTAACCCACGGCGCTACCGCGAACGACTACCGCCTCGAGGCGAAACCCAGCGAGGTCTTCGCCCGCCAGGTCTACGCCACCTTCGAGGAGGACGCTGTTGGGGTAAGCCTGATTCCTCAGATCGGTGCCGACAACGTGATGTGGGCCTCGGACTATCCGCATCAGGACTCCACCTTTCCGCACTCGCGTGAGGCCGTGGACCGTATGTTCGCGGCGACGGACCCGGCGATCAAGCGCAAGATCACCGCTGAGAACGCGGCCAGGCTGTACCACTTCCCGGTTCCAGAGCCATAGGGGGCGAGCGATGCCGATCGATCCCAACGACCCGCTGGTCCGCGACATCCTGAAGCGCGTCCAGGCGTTGGAGGAGGAGCGCGACATCCTGCGCACCCTGTACGTCTATGCGCATGCTCACGACCAGGCGCGGGACGATGAATGGGTAGGCCTTTTCACCGACGACGGTGTTTTCGACGCTCGCCGTCCCGGAACTGGCCGCCGCAACGCGGGCCGCGACGCCCTCCAGCGCTACCGGGCCGACATCGCCCAGGGACGCAGGCCCAACGCGCGGATGAAGCACCTGATGACGGCGCCCCTGATCGAGGTCGATGGAGAGGAAGCCACCGTCGAGGCCTACTTCTGCGTCGTCAACAACGAAGGTGAAGCGGCCGGGCCGCAGCTCTTCTCCTTCGGGCGCTACTTCGACAGGTTGGCGAAGGAAGACGGCCGGTGGCGGTTCAAGGAGCGCATCGTCGATGGCGAGTCCTACACGTCGAATGCCGCCTCGTCTCCTGGGCGACGCTCGTAACAGTTACGAGGTGATGGATATGGTCAAATTCCGAGTGGTTGACTGTGATGGGCATGTACAAGAGCCCGACCAGATGTGGAGCGACTATCTCGAGCCTCGGTACCACGATCTCGCTCCACGAGTGTTCAGGGATTCCATGGGCTACACCCGGTACACGATTGGCGGACGGGTCCAGCCCCGCACGGGTACGGCTACCCTGGGCCCGGACCCGAGACCGTCCCGGCCCGGAGGCTACGACCCGAAGGCGCGGCTCGCCGATATGGACAGCGAGGGGATCGACGTCTCGGTGATCTTTCCCGGCACCGCTCTCAACCTGGCTGCAATCCCCGACGTGGAGATCTATGCGGCACTGTGTCGGGCCTACAACGACTGGCTGGGTGACTTCTGTCGGACTGACCCCGAAAGACTGGTGGGGGTTGCAATAGTGCCGCAGACCAGCATCCACGGCATGCTTGAGGAGGCGCGGCGCAGCGTCGAAACCCTCCGCTTCAAAGGGGTGTTCCTGCGGCCCAACCCCATTGGCGGCCGGACGTTGGAAGACCCGTACTTCGAGCCGTTGTGGTCGTTTCTCGAAGAGATGGATGTGCCGCTGACCCTCCACGAGGGGACCACCCAGAATGTGCCGCAAGCCGGGTTGGACCGGTATGAAAACTTCCTGTTTCGACACGTCATCTCGCACCCCCACGAGCAGATGATGGCCTGCCTCAGCCTGATCTGCGGAGGCGTGTTGGAGCGACACCCGAGGCTTCGCGTCGCCTTTCTGGAGTCGGGCTGCGGATGGATCGGCTTCTGGCTGGAGCGAATGGACAGTCACATGGTGCACTGGGAGCATGCGAGCGCAAAGCTGCCCCTAAAACCATCCGAGTATTGGGCTCGACAGTGCTTCATCTCCGCGGACCCCGACGAGAAGATGATCCCTCCCATGATCATGGCCGTTGGAGACGAGACGATCATGTATGCAACGGACTACCCCCACCCAGACG
The DNA here is from genome assembly GCA_965248515.1 of Dehalococcoidia bacterium. GTDB lineage: Bacteria > Chloroflexota > Dehalococcoidia > SHYB01 > SHYB01 > CBDFJU01. Next base: position 311,963 of record CBDFJU010000002.1, read on the forward strand.
GCATCTGGCCTGGTGTCGTTGCGGAACTGGCGGAACGCAAAGACCTCTCGGAGGCGTCGAAAGGGAAGATCCTTGGGGAGAACGCGGTTCGCCTCTTCGGACTTGATGGCGCATAGCGCTACGCGTCCCGGACTTGACTTGGCGCACACGACACCGATAATGCGCGGCATCGGTGGATGATTTCCCGCGGCGTACCGAGCTGGCAAGGGGAGGGGGACCACACATGCTGACAAAACTCGTCTCATCTGATTCACACCTGGTCGAGCCGGGGCACCTCTGGCAGACCTACACCGACCCGAAGTTCCGCGACCGAGCGCCAAAGGTCCAACGGGACGAGATGGACTCGGACTGGTTCTACTGCGAAGGGAAGAAGGTGTTCCAGCCTGGGGGCTTCGCCACCGCGGCTGCCGACCGCAGCTTCGACGCGACGAAGCCTTGCCGGCAGGAAGAGCTGTACCCCGGTGGTTTTGACCCGGTGTTTCGGCTCGGGGACATGGACAAGGACAACATAGAGCGCGAGGTGCTCTATCCCTCGATTGCGATGAAGTTCTTCGCGTTCGAGGACCTCGAGCTCAAGATCGCCTGTTTCGAAGCGTACAGCACCTGGCTGGCCGAATTCTGCAAGGACAATCCGGAGCGTTACGCCGGCCTCGCTTGCGTGGCCATCGAGGATGTCGAAGGCGCCATCTCGGAGATGCATCGCGCCAAAAAGGCCGGCATGCCGGGCGTAATGGTCGCGCTCGCCGACGACGACCCGGGCTTCTACGTGGTACCGGACAGAGACCCGTTCTGGGCGGCGGCGCAGGACCTGGACATGACGATCAACCTCCACGGCGTCACCTCGCAACGGAAGATACAGCCGTCGAAACGACCAGGCCCGTGGGAGCGGATGCAGTTCGGCGAGAACGACACCATGCGAACCCTGGGCAGCATGATCTTTGGCGGTCTCTTTCATCGATTTCCCAAGCTGAAGGTCGTCTCGGCGGAGAACGGCTGCGGCTGGGCCGCCTTCTTCATCGAGTCCATGGACAAGAGTTTCCAGTCGGCGCACGTACGCAAGCAGCCGGACTTCGCGCCGCTGATCTACGACAAGGGCATCACCCCCGGCGACGTCTACCGGCGCAACATCGCGATGACCTTCGTCAACAACCGCACCGACACCGACCCGCTCGTGGTGGAGTACGTGGGCGCCGAGAACCTGATGTGGTCCAGCGACTATCCGCACTACGCCAGCACGTACCCCAGGTCCCTTGATGCCGCGATGACCTTGATGAAAGAGCTCACCCCCGAGCAGCAGGAGATGATGGGCTACTCGAACGCGAAGCGCCTGTACTGGGCCGACTAGGTCCAACCGCGCATCCCGGGCCGCGGGCCGATGCTATAATGGGCCGCCCGGAGGCTCCCTTCTCGTGATCATCGCGGTTGTCGGCACTGGAAAAGACTGCCCGCCGGAAGCCTTCGCGCTGGCCGAGGCGGTCGGGCGCGAGATAGCGCAGAGAGGCCACACCGTGATCTGCGGCGGCCTCAACGGGGTCATGGAAGGCGCTTGCAAAGGCGCGAAGCAGGCGGGAGGCGTCACGATCGGCATTCTCCCGGGTGAGGACCCCTCCGCCGCCAACCGATACGTAGACATCCCGATCGCCACCGGGATGGGCTACGCCCGAAACCTGATCGTCGTTCGATCGGCCGCCGCGGTTGTCGCCATCGACGGCGCCTACGGGACCCTCTCTGAAGTAGCCCATGCTTTGGGGTTCTTCATACCGGTGGTCGGCCTCAAGACGTGGAGCATTACCCGGCCAGAGGGTTTTATCGACCCAGGTGTTATCGTGGCCGACAACCCTGCCGAAGCAGTGGAGTGCGCGGTCCACGCCGCGGGCGCCAACGGCAGGCATCCCGGATGACCGCCGCTACCATCGAAACTGTCCATGCCCGGGAAGTCATCGACTCCCGTGGCAACCCTACCGTCGAGGCCGACGTGGTCCTTTCGGACGGGTCCCTGGGCCGGGCCGCCGTGCCTTCCGGCGCCAGCACTGGCACTCATGAGGCCCGAGAGCTCCGCGACGCCGAGAGCCCTCGATTCGGCGGCATGGGCGTGCTCGCCGCCGTGGAAAACGTCAACACGGTGATCGCGCCGGCGGTCCGCGGGCTGTCGCCCTTCGACCAGCCGGCCCTCGACCAGCGGCTCCTCGATCTCGACGGGACTCCCAACAAGGCGCGCCTCGGCGCGAACGCCATCCTGGCGGTCTCGCTGGCCTCGGCCCACGCCGCCTCCCGCAGCCGGGGGGTGGAGCTCTACGTCCACCTTGGCGGCGACGAGGCGACGACGCTGCCGGTCCCCATGTTCAACGTCCTCAACGGCGGCCGGCATGCGGACGATTCGACGGATGTTCAGGAGTTCATGGTCATGCCGCTCGGCTCCCCCAGCTTTTCCGATGGGCTCCGCGCCGCCGCGGAGGTCTATCAGGCCCTCAAGAAAGTGATCCGGGGGCGGGGCTTCAGCACGACTGTCGGTGACGAGGGCGGCTTCGCCCCGTCCCTATCGTCCAACAAAGAAGCCGTCGAGTTGCTGATCGAGGCCATTCAGGCCGCCGGCTACCAGCCCGGCAAGGACATGGCCCTGGCGCTGGACGTCGCAGCCAGCGAGTTTTATCAAGACGGCGCCTACGCGCTTCACAGGGAGGACCGAGTCCTGGACTCGCGCGGCATGGTCGATCTGCTCGCCGGATGGGCCCGCGACTACCCCATCGTGAGCATCGAGGATGCGCTCGACGAGGACGATTGGGACGGATGGAGGCAATTGACCTCGGCGCTTGGCGATCGCGTCCAACTCGTCGGCGACGACCTGTACGTCACGAACCCCGAGCGCCTCGCCCGGGGCATCCGGGAGAAGGCCAGCAACTCCATCCTGATAAAACTCAACCAGATTGGCACCCTGACGGAGACGCTGGCGGCCATCCGCATGGCGCGGGAAGCCGGCTTCACCGCCGTGGTCAGCCATCGCTCGGGAGAGACGGAAGATACGACGATCGCGGACCTCGCCGTCGCAACAGGCGTGGGCCAGATCAAGACGGGGGCCCCGGCGCGCAGCGAGCGCGTCGCCAAGTACAACAGGCTGCTGCGCATCGAGGAGCAGCTGGGCTCCAGGGCCCGCTATGCCGGCGCCGCCGCCTTCGCGCCGCTGCGGGTATTGACGGCACAGTAGGAGGTTCTGAAACCGGGGAATCCAGAGAGGCCCTCACCCCAACCCTCTCCCACTGGGAGAGGGAGCACGCCGCAGGCGGGTGGGTGAGGGGGGAGTGCAGAGGGGGTGCAACCCCTTCTGCCGGGGGTCGCAGGGGGTGTCCCCCTGCTCTTAATAATCTGCCCCGAAGGGGCACCTTGAACCCCCCTTGAGGGGGTTTGGGGGTGATTCAGGAGGCTCCATCATGCCAACGCAAATCAACACAGTACTCGGCACGATCTCGTCGGCCGACCTCGGCCCCATGTTCACGCACGAGCACGTCACGGCAGCGCCCAGCGGCTCCGAGCTCGACGGGACCAACCCCTTCGACTACGAGGGCAGCCTGCTCGATGTCGTCGCGCAGATGAAGGAGCTCAAGGCCGCCGGTATCTCGAGCATCATCGACCCCATACCCCTCGACCTGGGGCGCAAAGTGGACTTCATGGCCGATGTCTCCGAGGCTTCGGAGGTGACCATCGTCTGCGCCACCGGAATCTATATCGACCATGGCCCCATGGCGGCCTACCCGCCCTACTTCCGCATGAGGAGCCAGGAAGAGTTGACCGAGATCTTCGTCAAGGAGATAACGGAAGGCGTCGGGCCACGGAAGATAAAACCCGGCGTTATCAAATGTGCGACGGGCCCCGATGAGATGAGCCAGAACGAGGACAAGGCCCTTCGCGCCGCCAGCCAGGCCCATCTCCAGACTGGGGTCCCCATCGTGACCCACACCACCGACGGCATGCTCGGGCCCGAACAGTGCGACCTCTTCGAGTCGGAGGGCGTCCCCCTGAACCGGGTCATCATCGGCCATTGCAGCGACAGCGCCGACCTGGCCTATCACCGGCAGATCGTCGATCGCGGCGCCTTCATCGGCTTCGACCGGGTCGGCCTGGAGCGCTGGATGAACGACGAGATGAAGGTTGGGGCGATCGCCGCCCTCGTTGCCCAGGGCTTCACCGACCGCATCGTCCTCTCGCACGACAACGTCGGCTGCATGCACGGATGGCGCTATCGCGAGGGGATGGACGATGACTTGAAGAACAAACGCAGCTTTACCTATATCCTGCGGGAGTTCATCCCGGCGCTGAAAGCCGCTGGTATCAACGAGGACGCAATTCAGACGATCCTGGTGCACAACCCGCGCCGGTTTTTCGAGGGCTAGGCCGGCGCTCCCTCCAGCGCCAGCCCCATGAACGCCTGCTGCGCCCGCGTGAGGTGCGCTTGCCGGTGACGGGCGAGGTAGAGCCAGCGCTCTCGTTCGAGGTCAGGGACGTTGGCGATGGCGAGGCTGCCCGAGGCGAGCTCGGCGTCGAGGGCGTAGCGTGACAGCATCCCGAGGCCGAGGCCGGCGGCAACGGCACGTTTGACCGCCTCGTTGCCACCCAGCTCCATCGCCACTTCGACCTCGATGCCGTGGGACCGCAGGCTCTCCTCGGCCCACTTTCGCGTCGCCGATCCGGGCTCCCGCATGATGAACGCCGCGTTTCGCAGGTCCGAGGCCTGTACCGCGTCAGCGAGCACGTAGGGATGATCGGGCTGCGCGAATACCACGATTTCGTCCCGGCGAAACGGCGCCACTTCGAGGTCCTCGTGCTCCACCGGGTCGCCGACGAAGCCCAGGTCGATCTCGTGCTGCAGGAGGCGCCGCAGGATCCCGGGCGTGTTCGTGATGTGCAGCTCCACGTTCACCATTGGGTAAAGCTCCTTGAACCGCCCGATGAGCTCTGGGAGGAGGTAATCCCCGGGCGTGGTGCTGGACACGATGGTGAGCCGTCCGCCGCGGAGCCCCTTGATGTCCTCGACGGCCTCCACCATCGAATCGCTGATGTTGAAGATGCGCTGGGCATGGTCGAAGACCGCCGCTCCCGCCTCGGTGAGGCGCAGTCCGCGGCTCGAACGCTCGATGAGCGGCTCGCCGAACGTCGTCTCGAGCGCCTTGACCTGTATGGACACGGCGGGCTGACTGATGAACAGCTCCTCGCTTGCCCTCGAAAAGCTGCCCGCCTTTGCCACGGTGTAGAAGATTCGAAGCTGGTGGAAGTTGGGGTCGATCATAAGCTTGAATCTATGTGGTCTATAAAGCTTATGTATTTGACTCTATATTGGTTGAGGCCGTATCGTCAACCCGAGAGCAAGCCGCCAAGGAGTTCGAGATGACACTCGCCGTCGATACCGCGAAACTGCGCGACGAGATCAAGAAGAAATACGCCGAGGTGGCGCAGGACCCCTCCGGCGGCCACCACTTCCATACGGGCCGGACCCTCGCCGGATAGCCCAGCTTGCCGGCGGAGGTCCTCGCGGGGCTCCCGGAGCCGGCCATCGAGGCTTTCGCAGGCGTCGGTAACCCTTTCTCGCTCGGGGAGATCGTGCAGGGCGAGGCCGTGCTCGACGTCGGCAGTGGCGCCGGGTTCGATAGTCTCGTCGCCGCACGGAGGGTCGGCCCCACGGGCAAGGTCGTAGGCGTCGACATGACTGACGCCATGCTCGCCAGGGCGAAGGCCAACGCCAGCCTCGTCGGGATCGAGCACGTCGAGTTTCGCAAGGGGCAGGCCGAGGCGATGCCCGTGGAAGACGGCTCCATCGACGTGGTGATCAGCAACGGCGTCGTCAATCTTTGCCCCGACAAGCTCGCGCCGTCTACAACGGAATGTACCGCGTCCTTCGACCAGGCGGCCGCCTGATGATGGCGGACATCGTCGTGCAGCGGGAGGTGCCCACCGCCGCCAAGGAGGACGTCGACCTGTGGACCGGCTGAATCGCCGGTGCTCTGCTGGCAGCAGAGAGCAAAGCCCTTCTGAAGCAGGCCGGTTTCGCGGATGTCGAAGCGACCGATCCCGTCGATGTCTTCTCCGGCACCTCGGGTGAAGCGAGTGCGTCGCAGTTCGGCACCATCAGCATGCTGTTCTCCGCAAGGAAGCCGGCATAAAAGGCGTCGACATACCCCGCGGACAATCGCATGCTGCAGAAGCGGGGAGTCCAGAGGGGCGGAGCCCCTTTGGCAAGGGTTGAAGGGGATGTGCCCCTTCTCTGAACGATAGCCCGGAGGGTGTTCCCCGCCGGGGACCTGCTAGGCCCGACCGCGCAGATACTCGGGAAGCGGGAGGACGCTGTAAGCCGCCGCGCCATTGAGCAACGAGCCGATGGCAGCCCGTGCCGTATCCAGCGACGTGAAGCACGGGTAGCGACGCTCCACCGCGGCCCGGCGTATGTGGAAGCCGTCGCGCATCGGTCGTTGCTCTCCCGACACGGTGTTGATGACTGCCCGCACCGTACCGTCCCGGATAACGTCCACCACGTTGGGATGGCCCTGCCCGAGCTTCTTGGTGATGAGCGTGGCCTCGAGTCCCATCTCCTCGATCAGCGTGGCGGTCCCCTCGGTCGCGTATAGGGGATAGCCGAGCTCGGCCAGGCTTGCGATCAGGGGCTTTGCCTCCGGTTTGTCCCGGTCGGCGATGCTGAGGAGCACCCCGGCGTTGCGCGGCAGCGTCATGCCCGCGGCCAGCAGCGCCTTGGCGAGGGCGGCCTCCAACGTGCTGTCCACCCCCATCACCTCGCCCGTCGATTTCATCTCCGGTCCAAGAAAGGTGTCGACCCCGGCGAGTTTCGACATGGAGAAAACCGGGGCCTTCACCGCGAAAAGGGGCAGCTTGGGGTGAAGGCCCGCTGAATAGCCCTGCTCTTGCAGGCTCTGGCCCAGCATCACCTTGCTGGCGATTTTCACGAGCGGCACTCCGGTCACCTTGGAGATGAAGGGTACCGTGCGGCTCGAGCGGGGATTTACCTCGATGATATAGACGTTGGGCGTTCCGTCGGTGTCAGGGGGCATCACCACGAACTGCACGTTCATCAGGCCCAGGAAACGCATCTCCTTGCCGATCCGCTGCGCGTAGTCCACCATCGTGGCCACCTCGGCGTCGGAAAGGGTGATCCCGGGGTAGATGCACATCGCGTCGCCGCTGTGGACCCCCGCTCGCTCGATGTGCTCCATGATGCCCGGGATCAGCGTGTGCTCGCCGTCGCACACCGCGTCCACCTCGACCTCGCGGCCTTGCAGATACTTGTCGACGAGGATCGGGCGTCCTTCGCCGGCCTCTATCGCAGCTTCAACGTAGCCCACCAGCTCATCGTCGTCGTGGACGATTTCCATGGCCCGGCCGCCGAGGACATAGCTGGGCCGCACCAGGACGGGGTAGCCGATGAGGTGCGCGACGTTCCGCGCCTCGTCGATGCCGGCGACGCTGGCGCCAGGTGGCTGCGGGATCCCGAGGCCGCTAAGAAAATCTTCGAACCGGCCGCGGTCCTCGGCGATGTCCAGCGCCTCGGCGCCGGAGCCCAGGATTGGCAAGCCCGGACGCGACAGCGGCGCTGCCAGGTTCACCGCGGTTTGCCCCCCGAACTGGACGCATGTGGGCGGCGTCTGCGGATGCCCGGTGCCGTCGTCGTAGGTCTCGTTCTCGAGAACGTCGCGCACCTTCTCCTCGTCCAGCGGCTCGAAATACAGCCGGTCGGAGGAGTCGAAGTCAGTCGACACCGTCTCAGGGTTCGAGTTGATCATGATGCTGCCGACGCCGCTCTCGTGCAGGGCCCATGCGGCGTGGACGCTGCAGTAGTCGAACTCGATCCCCTGACCGATGCGAATGGGCCCGCTACCCACTACCACCGCCTTGCGTGCGGGGGTCGCCTCAGCCTCGTTCTCCTGCTCATAGCAGCTGTAGAAATAGGGCGTTTCCGCGGAGAATTCGGCCGCGCAAGTATCGACCATCTTGTACACCGGCAGCACGTCCCATTCGTGCCGGAGCGTCCGCACCTGCTCCGGGAGCCGGTCGGCGAGGGTGCCGATGGCCCCGTCGGAGAACCCCTTCCGCTTGGCCTCGAGGAGCAGCTCCGGCGTCAACGGCTCGGAGAGGAGGCGGCGCTCCGTCGCGACGATGCTGGCGAGCTTGTGGATGAACCACGGATCGATCGCCGTGCGCCTGGTCAGCTCCGACGGCTCGACGTCGCGGCGCAGGGCCGCCAGCACCGCCCACAGGCGCTGGTCGTTGGGGTGCAGCGGCGCGAGATCGAGGTCGAACGCCTCCCCAGCCCAGGATGGGTGTTCCCAGACCACCGACTTGCCCCCATCTTCCAGGGACCGGATAGCCTTGAGCAGGGCACCCTCGAAGGTGCGATCGATAGCCATGACCTCGCCCGTGGCCTTCATCTGCGTCCCGATGGTGCGGTCTCCGGACGCGAACTTGTCGAAGGGCCAGCGAGGTATCTTCACCACGCAGTAGTCGAGGGCGGGCTCGAAGGCGGCCAGCGTCTCTTTGGTGACGGCGTTTGGGATTTCATCGAGACGTCTCCCCACCGCGATCCGGGCGGCGACCCTGGCGATGGGGTATCCGGTTGCCTTGCTGGCAAGGGCCGAGCTGCGGCTCACGCGGGGGTTCACTTCGATCACGGCGTACTCGCGGCCGTCCCGGGGCTTCGCCGCCGTCACCGAAGGGTGCGGGGCCAGCCCGAACTGGACGTTGCAACCGCCCTCGACGCCCAGGGCCCGGATGATGCGCAGGCTGGCGGAGCGCAGCATCTGGTACTCACGGTCCGAGAGGGTCTGGCTCGGCGCCACGACGATGCTGTCGCCGGTGTGCACGCCCATCGGGTCCAGGTTCTCCATGTTGCAGACGGTAATGCAGTTATCCGCGCCATCGCGCATCACTTCGTACTCGATCTCTTTCCAGCCGGCCAGACTCTTTTCGATGAGTACCTGGCTTATAGGACTGGCGTCGAGCCCACCGCTGGCGATGTTGCGGAGCTGGTCCCAGTCCTCGGCGATGCCGCCACCGGTGCCGCCCAGCGTGTACGCGGGGCGTACCACCACCGGGAGGCCGATCCGCTTGGCGGCCCCCTCCGTTTCCTCCAACGAGGTCACCGTCTCGCTCTCGATCACCGGCTCGCCGATGGAGAGGAGCATCTCCTTGAACTTTTCGCGGTCCTCGGCCATCCGAATGGTTTCCAGGGACGTCCCTAGAAGCTTTACGTTGTGCCGGTCGAGGACGCCGGCATCCGCGAGATCGACGGCGAGGTTGAGCCCGGTTTGCCCACCGAGGGTCGCGATGAGGCCGTCGGGACGCTCGCGCTCGATGATGCGCTCGATGACCGCGACGGTCAGCGGCTCGATATAGACGACGTCGGCGATCCCTTGATCGGTCATGATCGTCGCCGGGTTGGAGTTGACGAGGACGGAGGTGACGCCTTCCTCGCGCAGGGCTTTGCAGGCCTGCGTGCCGGCATAGTCGAACTCGGCGGCCTGACCGATGACGATTGGGCCTGAGCCGATGACGAGGACCTTTTGGGGTTTTCTCATTAGCTTCGTCGATTCATCGTGGGATGAGGTGAACGAATCGGAACGCCTCCACCCGCCCACCCTGGTGGCTTGGGAGTGGGGGCACATCCCCCCACAACCCCCTGCCAAGGGGGGCTCCGCCCCCTCTGGACTCCCCCGGGGAGAATCGACGGGAGCCGTGGTGAAACCACAACGTCTTTCATGCCGTGCCTCGGGCGAGGCGCTGCTCGAAATCTTCCTGGAGGATGCGCCCCAGGGCCGCGTAGTCCTCCGCCTGTTGTTCGAAGCGCTGGTGGGCCATCGCCCGCCCGCTCGGGTGGTACAGGGGCACCAGCGTGACGCCTCGCCAGGGCACGCGAGTTGCCACGGTGTCTTTGAGGCTGACCCGGTGCGGCTCGATGAGGTTGAGCGCATCGAGGGCCTTCCGGCCCAACGTCACGACGTAAGCAGGGTGGACGACGTCGAGAAGCTCGCGAACATAGTCGGAGCAGTTGCGCATCTCCTGGACGGAGGGCCGGTCGTTGCGCCCCTGCTCGTCCTTCGGGTTGCACTGGATGGCATTCGCAATGAACAGGTCTTCCCGCCGCAGCCCCGCGTGAGGAAGGAGCCTTTCGAAATACTCGCCGCTCTTGTCCCCCCGAAACGGGACGCGCGTCACCGCCGAGCCGAAGCGACCCGGGGCTTCGCCGAGGACCATAACCCTGGACTCGAGCCGTCCATTCAGGGGGCCCAGCACCGCCGAATTGGGCTCCATGCGAGGGCAGCGAAGGCAATCGTAGGCCCGCTGCGCCAGGTCTCGGAACCAGATGTACTGCTCCTCGGTGGCTTGAGCACGCGGGAGAACCAGGGGGCGCTTCCCCGATGCCATTTCCTTACGCCCCTTGCTTCCAGCCGCGGACCATGTCGAGGAAGCGATCGAACATCTCGACGTTGTCCTGGGGGCCGGGCGAGCCCTCCGAGTGGTACTGGATCGCCAGCACCGGCTCCTCGGTATGCCGGAACCCCTCGACCGTTTCGTCGTTGAGGTTGATGTGGGTGATGACCGTGTTCGAGGGCAGGCTCTCCGCCTCGACGGAGTAGCCGTGGTTCTGTGCGGTTATGTGGACCCTGCCGGTATCCACGTCGCGCACGGGGTGGTTTCCGCCGCGATGCCCGAACTTCAGTTTGTAGGTCGAGGCTCCGAGGGCGCGGCCGAGGACCTGATGACCGAGACAGATGCCCATCATCGGCGCCATGCCGATTAGGGCGCGCGTCATGTCGACCGCGTAGTCGAGCCGGGCCGGGTCCCCGGGTCCTGGCGACAGCAGCACACCGTCGGGGTCGTTGGCCAGCACCGCCTCCGCGGTAGCCCAGGAAGGTATCACTTTGACGCGGCAACCCTTGCTTTCGAGGATGCGGAGGATGTTGTACTTGACGCCCAGGTCCACCACGACGATATCCAGCTTCGAGTCGTCGGCCGGGCCCTCTCCTTCCCAGGAATAGGCCTGCCGCGCGGTCACCTCGGAGACGTAGTCGAGGTCCCCGTACGCTGGACCCGTCTTCAATCGCTCCAGGGCCTCTTCCGTCATGTCTTCGGGGGCGATTGCGCCCATCATCACGCCCCGGTTACGCAGCCGCCGGGTGATCGCGCGGGTGTCCACGCCGCTGACGCCCGGGATGCCCTGGGATTCGAGATAGTCGTGGAGGGTCCGCTGGCTCTGCCAGTGGCTCGGGAGATCGCAGTGTTCCCGCACGACGAACCCCTTGACCTGGACGCCTCGTGACTCGAAATCGTCCTCGTTTATTCCGTAGTTGCCGATGAGTGGATAGGTGGGCACCACGATCTGGCCGGCATAGGACGGGTCCGTCAGGATCTCCTGGTAGCCGGTCATGCTCGTGTTGAAGACGACCTCGCCGATCGCGTCCGTGGCGGCGCCGAAGGCCTTCCCCTCGAAGACCGAGCCGTCTTCCAGCACCAGCGAGGCCTTACCGGCCATGGGTTGCCCCTACCGCGCTCTCCTCGTACGCAATTCCGCCGCCGTACAAAGTCGCGACGACCCGGCCTTTGAGCCGCTGTCCGGCAAGCGGCGTGTTCTTGCCCCTAGATGCGAACGCGCCGACATCGACCGTCCACTCCACGTCCGCGTCGAAAAGGGTCACATCCCCAGGCGCACCTTCTCGAAGCGTTCCAAGGCCGAGGCCCTTCCGGTCTACGATCGCGGCGGGTCGCCAGGTCAGGGCGGCGATCACCGTGCCCACGTCGAGCATGCCCCCGTGGACCAGGCTGAGGACGCTGGCGAGCGCCGTCTCGATGCCGCTGATCCCAGGTGCGGCCTGATCGAACGCGCGGAGCTTGTCGGCGGTAGTATGCGGTGCGTGGTCGGTCGCGATCGCGTCGATCACGCCGTCGCGAAGTCCTTGCCGGAGCGCCTCGACGTGCTCGATGCTCCTTAGCGGTGGGTTGACCCGGGTATTGGCGTCGCCGGCTCCCGTGGACGTCGCCACTCGTTCGTCGGTCAGGGTCAGATGGTGTGGCGTGACCTCGGCGGTGACGGGAACGCGCCTCGCCTTGGCCTGGCGCACGAGGTCCACCGAGCCCGCGGTGCTGAGGTGGGCTATGTGGGCATGGCCTTCGGTCAGCTCGGCGAGCCTTATGTCGCGGGCGACCATCGCGTCTTCCGAGGCGGCGGGGACACCGCGCAGGCCGAGGCGCGCCGAGATGCTTCCTTCGTGCATGACGCCTCCCAGCAACGTCGGATCCTCGCAGTGGTCGCTGATCGGAAGCCCCAGGCACTTGCTCTGGGCCAGGGCCTGACGCATGAGCTCCGCGTCGGCCACGGCGTCGCCGTCGTCGCTGAACGCCACAGCGCCGGCCTCGGCGAGTGCGGCCATGTCGACGAGCTTGCGGCCCGCCCTACCCTGCGTCACGGCCGCGACGGGCAGCACACGGACCGAGCCCTCGGCGCTGGCGGTCCGCAGGATGAACTCGACGGTGTCGATGGTGTCGATAGCCGGCTTGGTGTTGGGCATGCAGCAGACCGTCGTGAAGCCGCCCCGGGCGGCGGCCCGGGTTCCGGTAGCGATGGTCTCCTTCTCCTCGAATCCGGGCTCGCGGAGGTGGCAGTGGAGGTCGACGAAGCCGGGGGCCACGATGAGCCCGCCAGCGTCGATCTCCCGCGCGCCCTCGGGGGCGGACAGGCCGCCGCCGCGCTTCACGGCCGCCACCAGCCCATCGCGGATCAGAACGTCGCCTACCTCGTCGACACCCTGGGACGGGTCGACGATTCTGCCACCGCGGACCAGGACAGTGCGGTTCATCTCGTGACCATGTCCACCCATTCGCTACCGGTCTTGGTATCGTCTCTCGGGCCCTCTTTCGGAGTCCGGGCGCCCTTCGCGGCGATAAATCCCGCCTCCTTCGCCTCCGCCTCCGATTCGAAAAACCTGAGGTTGGGCAGGCTGGTCTGTTGACGCCAGGGGCTCGACGCTTCCGCCAGGTGGTAGACCTTGGTCGCGTTGTTTCCCGCGACCGCTGGCTGATATTCGTGGTCGCAGTAGAGGCAGCGCAGTACGTATTCCGGGCCTTCGATCAACTCGAACTGGCGTCGCGCGAAGTCCGGCTCCTGCCTGGTCGCGCAGACTTCGTTGCGACAACGGAAGCCGGGGTGGTCATACCGGTGCCCCCGAATCTGGCGGGCGTAGGGGACTCGAGGCGCTCCTTCGCCGCGGGCGAGTCCCAGGACATGCGAGATCAAAGCCATTCGTATGGGGATGCCGTATTGAGCCTGCTGAAAGTAGAGGCTCCTGGGGTCGTCGTCGACGTCCGGCGCGATCTCCTCGATCCGGGGCAAGGGATGCAGAATTGAGATATCGCTCAGCTGTTTTTGCTTGAGCCGTTCGCGGGTCAGGGATGGGTACGCGGAATCGTCGGAGTCGCCGTGCCCCCGCTCTTTTTGCAGTCGAGTGAAGTAGACAGCCAGCCGCTTGAAGTTCAGGAGCCTGTCCGGCACCGTGTCATTCTGGAGCGCGTCGAGGTCCGGGATCAAAGCGAGCTGGTTGGACTCCGATGGAGTCATGTAGATCGCGTTGACGACGTTGTCGGTCTCGTCGCCGGGTGACTGTCCGAACAGCAGGCCCAGGACTCCCGAACGCACCCGCTCCGCGCGGGCCCCATACTCACGCTGCAGGCGCCGGAGCAGATAGTCGGGGATGTTCTTGCCCTTGCCGGGGACGAAGAAGGTCTCCGCCCCAAACCGGGTGAGGGCGATCGCGAGCGAATGAACGGTCCGCCCCGTCTCGAGGTCTCCACACAGGGCGACTCTCAGGCCCTTGAGGCTGCCGTGGCGTTTCTTCAGCGTATAGAGGTCGCACAGGGTCTGGGTGGGGTGCTCGTGACCACCGTCGCCCGCGTTGATCACCGGGACTGGAGAGTACTCCGCCGCGAGCTTGGCCGCCCCTTCCCACGGATGTCGCACCACCACCAGGTCGGCGTACCCGCCGATGACTCGCACCGTGTCCGCCAGGGACTCGCCCTTCTTCGCCGACGTGGCGTTCATGTCCCAGGTCGAGATCACGTTCCCGCCCAGCCGGTGCATGGCTGCTTCGAACGAGAGGCGAGTCCGTGTGCTCGGCTCATAAAAGAGCGTCGCCAGCTCGAGGTTCGATGCCTTACCGAAAAAGCGGTTGCGGTTCTCGACCATTTCGTCGGCGAGGTTGAAGATCCCTTCGATCTCTTCCGTCGACATGTCGTCGATCGATACGATGCTCTTTCCAGCTAGCCCAGCGTTCATGGTCTGCCTCGAGGGTGAAGATTCATGCTAATCGCCCCGTGGGGCGTTGGCCTGGCGTCCCGGTCTGGGACCTCGGGCACGTCGAGGATCACAACCGCGTCCGTCCCGTCCACCTCTTCCAGTCGCACCTGGACCTTTTCCAAGCGCGAAGTTGGCACGTTCTTGCCGACGTAGTCGGCCCGGACCGGCAGCTCGCGGTGGCCGCGGTCGATCAGCACGGCCAGCTGGAGCTGGTCGGGCCGCCCGAGGTCCATGACGGCGTCCATTGCCGCGCGGGTGCTGCGGCCCGTGAACAGGACGTCGTCGACCAGCACGACCTGCTTGCCGTTGAGGTCGACGGGTATGTCGGTCCGCTGAAGCTTGGTGCCCTTGGCCTCGCCGAGATCGTCGCGGTAGAGGCCGATGTCGAGGGAGCCCACGGGGGCCTCGACCCCTTCGAAGTCGCGGATATATGCCGCGAGACGCCTCGCGATGGGGACGCCTCGGGTCATGATGCCGACGAAGACCAGGCTCTCGGCGCTGTGGTTTCGCTCCACGAGCTCGTGGGCGACGCGCACTAGGGCGCGGCGAATCTCCTCGGCGGAGAGGATCGGCTTCTCAGGCGACAAAAAAGACCCCCTGCCCGCAGAACAGGAGGACTGAAACCGCGTCGTCGGCTCTGCTGCTAGACGAACCCTGCAGGTTCACGGTGCTCCTTATCAGCCTCGCGGGACCGATTTAAAGGCGCTGCGTATCTCGTAACGTAGTGTAGCAACGAATCGTGCCGGCGACAAGGCGAAGATCCACTCAATGGACGGTCGCCACCGATTCGCGTACCATGGCGTAACCTTCGAATCGAGACGAGGTGGCGAGGATGGTTACGGTGAGCAAGCTGGGACACGTGGTGCTCCGGGTGCGTGACCTGGAGCGGTCGGTGACGTTCTACCGGGACGTGCTCGGGCTGAAGGAAGTGGCCCGGTTTCGGGGGAACATGGCCTTCTTCTCAGCGGACGGCAAGACCCATCACGACCTGGCCATCATGGCCGTGGGCGCCGACGCCCCGGACCCGCCGCGGGCCGGCGTTGGCCTCGCCCATGTCGCGTTCAAGGTCGGCGACAGTGTCGATCAACTCAAAGAGGCGAAGCGGTGGCTCGAAGGCCGGGGCGTCGATATCGGCGGCATGTCCGACCACACGGTCTCCCAGTCCCTCTACCTCGCCGACCCCGATGGCAACGAGGTCGAGCTCTATGTCGATGCCGATCCGGCAATCTGGCGCGACGACCCGCAGGCTGTTGCCTCGGTGAAGCCGTTGGCCCTCTAGGTCACTGATGCCTGACGGCGCTCTGGACGGGCTCAAGGTCGTCGAGTTCGGGTCGTTCATCTCGGCCCCGTACTGTTCCAAGCTGATGGCCGACCTCGGCGCCGAGGTCATCAAGATCGAAGAGCCCAGAGTCGGCGAGGAGTCGCGGCGGTTCGGCCCCTTTCCCGAGGACGCTCCTCACCCTGAGAAGAGCGGCTTGTTCGTCTACCTCAACGGGAACAAGTACGGCGTGACGCTGGACCTGTCCACCGCGACGGGCGCCGATATCTTCAAGGAACTCGTCCGGGATGCCGACGTACTCATCGAGAATCAGCAGCCCGGGGTGATGCAGGGACTCGGCCTGGACTATGAAGACCTGGTGGCCATCAATCCCGGACTGGTGATGACCTCGGTATCGGTCTTCGGCCGGAGCGGGCCGTTCAAGGACTACAAAGGCTACGATCTGACGGCATGGCACGGCTCCGGGGCTGCTCAGCGCTTTACCGGCGAGGCGGACCGCGAGCCGCTGCGGGGCGCCTGGTATCACGCCGACCACTGGGGCGCGGTCTTCGCCTCCACGGCCACCATGCTCGCTCTCGCGGCCCGCGACGTTATCGGCGAGGGCCAGTACGTCGACGTGTCACAGATCGATTGTCTCGCGACCCACCTCCTGGGCTATCAGTTCGTGACGCTGTATCACTTCACCGGCGAGCACATCACCCGCACCGGCGAGGACGCGCGCAGTGGGTCGCCGTCGGGCTTGCTCAAAGTGAAGGACGGCTTCGTCGACATCATGGCCCTGGCCGACCGGCACTGGACCGGGACCCTGGCGGCCATGGGGGACCCCGAGTGGGCCAAGGACCCGATTTTCGATGCGCCCTCCTGGGAACGGGTGGTCCACGCCGAGGCCATCAACGACCTGATGCAGCCCTGGCTGGACCAGCACACGAAGGAGGAGGCCTTCACCGCGTTCCAGGCCGAGCGCGTCCCTGCAGGGCCTGTGTACAACGCCAACGACCTGGTGAGCCATCCCCATCTGAATGCGAAGGGCTTCTTCCCACGAATGGACCACCCGGTAATGGGGTCGGTACAGGTGCCGGGGAAGCCCTACGACCTGTCGCAAACCCCCTGGAGCCTGCGCCGCCCCGCCCCGACCCTGGGGCAGCACAACCGCCTGGTTTACGGCGGCCGTCTGGGGTTCAGCGACACGGACCTTACCGACCTCCGCCGGACCGGGATCATTTGAGGAGCAGCCGATGACGACGCTTCCCCTGGAAGGGCTGCGAGTAGTCAACTTTGGCTGGGCCTGGGCCGCGCCGGTGCTGGGCCACACGCTCGGCGATATGGGCGCCGAGGTCATCAAGGTCGAGACCCGCAAGCGGCCTGACATCATCAGGATGCTTCCGAAGACGATGCACGACCTGCCCAACGAGAGCCTCTACAGTCACGCCACCTTCCGCAGTCAGCTCGGCGTGACGATGGACCTGGCGACGCCGAAGGGAGCGGAGTTGGCGCGGGAGCTGGTGAAGAGCGCCGACGTGGTCATCGAGAACTTCTCGCCCAAGGTGATGCGCGGGTACGGGCTGACCTACGAGACGATCCGCGAGCTGCGCCCGGACGTGGTGATGATCTCCCTGTCGGCCGCCGGCCAGACCGGCCTCCTTGCCGAGATCACGACCTTCGGATCGATCATCGGCTCCATGGCCGGAATGCACGCCCACCAGGGCTATGTCGGTCTCGACAGGCCGAGTCGCTTCGGGACGAGCATGCCCGACCCCGTGATGGGCGTGCTCGGGGCCTTCGCGGTGCTCGCGGCGCTCCGCTATCGCGCAAAGGCCGGGGTTGGTCAGTACATCGACCTGTCCCAATGGGAGGCCTGTGCGACGTTGGTCGGCGGGCCTCTCATGGACAGCATCCTCAACCAGCGAGTCCAGTACCCCAAAGGTAACCGGGACGAGGTTATGGCGCCCCACGGCGTCTACCCGTGCAAGGGCGACGACCTCTGGGTCACCATCGCGGTAAAGACCGAGGAGGAGTGGCAGGCGCTCTGCGAGGCCATGGCCGTACCCGAGCTGTCCGAAGACAAACGCTTTCGAGACCCGTTGCGACGCCACGCGAACCACGATGAGCTCGACCGCGTGATCGGCGAATGGACCTCGAATCAGGTGAACTACGACGTGGCGTCAGCGCTCCAGGCCCGGGGGATCGCCGCATTTCCGTCCCTCAACGACGTTGAGGTGTTCGAGGACAAGCACCTCGAAGCGAGGGGGGATTGGGTTGAGGTCGAGCACACGCTCGGGAGCGAGGTCATCTACGGGATTCCGTGGAAGCTCAGCAAGACCCCAGGGAGCGTGCGGAGTGCGGCGCCTGTTATGGGGCAGGACAATCAGCGAGTGTTCGGCGGCCTGCTGGGCCTCCCGGAGTCGGAGGTCACGGCCCTGGAGAACGCGCAGGTGCTCTACTAGTCTCGGTCCTCCACCTCGTCGATGAAGGCCGACATTTCGGGGATCGTGACTTCCTGGGCGCTCGATACCAGAGCTCGGACTTCGGCCGCCAGGCTCTGTAGCCGCTCGATAACGCTGCGATGCGCCTCGACCTCGATCAAGCGCGCGCCCAGGTGCTGTTGAAACAGGCGATTCAACGCCGAAAGCTCATGGACCCGTTTTTCGAGCTCGGTATTTCTGTCGGCGAGGAGATGGAGAAGGCGGCGTTCCTCCAGATAGTGCTTCTGGAATTCCCGGGCAAACATCTCAAGTTGCACGCGGCTGGGCTCGTCGATTTCGGGCAACTTCTCGGTTCTTTCGGATGTCATGACGTCTCCAACTTCTAGCGGCGGCTTCACGAAGAGACGAGCTCCTCCAGCTTGTCGAGGAGCGCGGTTGGGCTGAACGGCTTGATGAAGAAATGGTCCGCTCCGGCCTCTCTGGCCCGCTCACGGTCGCTCACTTTCGCAAGGCCGCTGAGGATGACGACTGCGATGCCTGCCGTGTCCGGGTCCGCTTTGATCTCCCGACAGACCTCGAAGCCGGTCATCTTGGGCATCATCAGGTCCAACAAAAGCACGTCCGGCTTCGCGGCCCTGGCCATGGAAAGAGCCTCCTCGCCGTCCGTGGCCAGGAGCAGCTCGTACCGGTCGTCGTTTTCCAGCGTTAGCACAAGAAGGCTCCGCATTTCCTCACTGTCCTCCGCTACCAGCACCTTTTTCACATCGGCGCCTCCGGCGCGGCGAAAGACCCACCAAGGGGGCCTGCCGAAACACTCCGCGTACGCCCAGGCTTAGCGCGCGGGGAACTGGCTAGATGAGCCCGAGCGCGGTGGCTTTTTCCAGGGCCGCCGCTCGATTAGGCTCCCCCAACTTGGAAAGGATGTGGCCTATGTGGACGTTTACGGTCTTTGTTGAGATGCCGAGCTTGCCCGCGATCTGACGGCTGGTCAGTCCGCCCTGGACCATCTCCAGCACCTCGAGCTCGCGGATGGTGAGCCTGCCGGCGGGGGCGTTCGAAGGCTCGTCGCTGCCTGAAGCGATGAGGTCGATCAGCGCGTGGCTGAGCTCTCGCGACAGCGCCGCATGGCCGTTGTAAACGTCGTGGACGGCCCGTACGAGCTCATCTCGCGAACAGGCGCTCTTCAACAGATAGCCGCTGCCACCGGCGCGAGCGATTGCCGTAACATATCCGCGATAGTCGTACTCGGTGAGGGCTATGACCTTCACCGAGGGGTAGTAGCGCCGGATCGCCTTCGCCAGATCGATCCCGCTGGACTCCCGGAGCCGGATGTCAACCAGGGCAATGTCGGGCTCGGTCTGCTCGATGGACTCAAGCGCCGTTGTCATCGAGTCGGCCTCCCCGACGACCGCAATGCCCGGGTCGGTTGCGAGCAGGGCTTTCGTCGCGTCCCTGACCATCCAGTAGTTCTCTACGAGCAGCACTCGGATGGTCTTCGAACCTGAGGCGGGTTGTTTCTCGGTCATGAGAACAGAAACCACGGTTCAGACCCCCATATCGATGAAGACCGTCACTCTTGGGGTAAGTGACGCGCGGTGGCACCTCTAACGGTACCAGGGCAAAAGGGCAGATGAATCTGTAACGGATGACTACGTATCTACGCGGTACGGAGAAGCCCACTTCAGGGGACGGCTCAGTATTCGGGTCCTAGGACTATCGGGCAACAGGGAGGGAATCCGCGACGAGACTACTCGCCTTTTAGGTAGCCGCGCTGGACGGCGAGACGGACAGCTTCGCTTCGGGAGGTTACGCCGAACTTCCCAAGAATGTTGGCGACGTGGGTCTCCGCGGTGCGCGTCGAGATGTCGAGTCGCTCGCCGATCTCCGAATTGGACAGGTCTCGCATTAGGAGCTCGAGGACCTCGTATTCACGAATCGTCAGATCCTCGGGTAGGCGATCGATGTCGTTTTTCCCCTGGGAGATACTCTGCAATACGGTCGCCGCAATGGGCCCAGGAAGAACACCCTGTCCCTGACGGACACGGTGGATCGCCTCAATGAGCTCGCGTCCGGGGGAGTCTTTCAAGAGATAGCCGCTCACGCCGGCGCGCACGAACGCGGTGACGTACTGGTCGAAGTCGTGCGCGGTGACAACAAGAATCTTCGTAGGCGAGCGTTGTCTCTGGAGGGCCTTGGCGACGTCCATCCCGCTTCCCTCACGGAGGCGAATATCGAGGAGGACGACATGAGGGAGCTGTTCGCCGATGACGCGAATCGCGTCTTCCGCGGTGTCCGCCTCTCCCACGACCTCCATATTCGGGTCCTGGTTCAGGAGCGCCTTGGTGCCTTCTCGGACCAGCACGTGGTCCTCGACAAGGACGATCCTGATGGTCTCTTCGGCCATGGGATTACTCCGCCTCAGCGACCGCCGCGCCGTCGGCTGGGGCCTCGAGGACGACCGTCGTCCCGAGTCCCGCCCGGCCTTCGACGCGCAGTGTACCACCCACTCCTCGAATTCGCTCCCGCATGCCCACCATCCCCAAATGGCCGGCCTGCGCGGCGTCGGCCCGGTCCCCTTCATTTATCCCAACACCATCATCCTGCACCGAAGCCATGATGCGGTGGTCCGAGACCTCGAGCCTGATATGGATGTGCTCGGCTCGGGCGTGTTTGACCACGTTGTTCAGGGCCTCCTGGATACACCTATAGATTGCCAACTCAATGTCTTCATCAAGCCGCGCTTCCTCGGGGAAGGCTTCCTCATGGAGTTGAACGGCGATCCCATGCTGATCCTGGTACGAGCTGGCGAGCCAGTCGACGGCGTATTTGAGGCCGAGATCCTCGAGGAGGGGGGGACGAAGCGAGGTTGTGATGGTGCGCAGATCGGCCGCGAGCGAGCGGGCCTGCTCGTTCATCTTCGGGTCGGCGCCGGACGAGATCGCGAGGTAGAGCGCCTGCTGCAACGGGCCGTCGTGGATCTCTCGAGCGAGCCTGGCTCGCTCGTCCTCCTCGGCGGCGACCAGGCGCGTGTTGAGTTCCTGGAGCTCCATCGTGAGCTGAAACCTGGTGAGGAGCATGCCTACCAGCGTCCCCAGCGGCTCGGCAAGCTTGAGGTCGTCGTCCCGGAACGAATCGCCACCTAGCTTGGGACCCAACCACAGGGCCAGATCCCCCTCCAGGCCAAGCGTCAGCACCGGCTCGCCGTCCAGCTGGTGGATTGTCGAGCCATCCGCATGGGGGAGGCGCCCGGTCTCGGCTGCCTGGATGAGCCTCTCGGCGGAGGTCCCGCCGGAAAGGAGGACCGTTGGCGCGCGGTCCGAACCGGACACGATAGCGAAGCCCTCGATGCCGATAAGCGAGACGACCCGGTTGAGCATGTTCGCGGCAAGCTCCCTCGGGTCTGTTGGCAGCTGCGCCTGCCTGGCGAGCCCGCTGACGGCTTCCCGGTAGTCGAACAGGTCGTGATAGATGTAGCGGTCGGCCAGGCGCTGCGCCCAGGGCCTCAGCACGGAGAACGCGATGGCGCCGACTACGGCGGCCCCCGCGGCGACCAAGAGCGCCGACGAATCTTCCCCAAAAAGGTCGGGGTAGAGCTCGGAGATGCCGGCCAGGGTGAGCGCGATGACCCCAAGGAGGAGCACCGAGAGCGCAACGTATACCGCGCCACGTTGGACGAGGCGCCGGATACCGAGCATCTCGTGTTGATAGGTGGCGTAGACGAAGCCGATCGGGATGGCGACCGAGGCAAGTCCCGCGATGTCGGCGGACACGATTTCGTCGATGCCGGCCGCCGTCGGCAATAGGAATAGGAGGAGCACCGGCAAAACACCAAGACCGATGGAAGCGATCATTACGGTGGCAACGGCCTTCTGGTCGCCGGTCTGGCTGCTGCGATAGGCCGTAGTCACCGCTCCCACACTGGCTCCAACTAGAATCAAGAACAAGACCGAACTCAGCCCCTGGGCCATCGGGTACGCGTTGGGGCCCGCGACCACAACGCTCAGATACACCCCGATGACGGCGGCGGCTGCGACTCCGGAATACTTACCGATGACATCCAATAGTCGGGACGCACCCGGCACCAGGTCGCGGAAAAAGCGGAACATTGCCCAGAAGAGGCCTAGAAGCAGGATGAACTGGGCGATCAGAGCCCAATTCGGAGCCGGACCTCCCGAGGCAGGTGTCACCGTCATGGCCAGCGCCACGGCCACCGCAAATAGCCAGAATGACCGTGCGGCCTGAAGATCGCGACGTCGGATGAGGACCAGGCTGCCCAGGCCCAGATAGATGAATCCAACGAGAGGGAGGGACCATCTGATGCTCTCTCGAGGTGGGCTGGTGTAAATGGTGTCGACCACCTCGGGCCCGCCATCCCCCTCGATTTCCACCGCGACGGGGTTGTCCGGGCCGCGTGAAGGCGCGACGACGCGGAGCACGCGGTCGCCAACTCGCAAGCCGGCGTCCCACGCGTAACTCGCCGGCATCAGTCAGGAGACACAGTACGGCCCGGGACTGCAGGCCTCAAGGTGAAGGGCAGGTTGAGGGTCGCGCTCGGCGGCCAGCTGCGCGAAGATCGACAGGGTGACGAAAGATCCGAGTCCGACGAGAACAAGCCCCCGGATCAAGAGTCGACGGCGATCATTGGCGCTGTTGTTGGCTCCCCGATGAACCGCCGGAGCAGGTGCGTCTTGCATCCGCTTGTTTCTAAGGCGTCCAAGGCTGTGTCTGCCTTCATTCTATACCAGTTAGCCAGAGTGAGAGCAAACTCAATGGCGCCGCTATCTTCGATTGCGGCGCCATTGAGTTCGTCTCGGGCGTCGAGCGAGCCTCCGAGAAATCGGTCTCGTAGGGCGTCCCATTCGGGCCTGTCACCGCGCAGGCTCAGGAAGTAGACGATGGGCACCGTCTTCTTACCCAGCCTGATATCCGAGGTGTCGGGCGCGTTGGGTGAGGCATCGGTCGCGTCGTCGATGAGCTGGCTTCGAGTGCCGAGGCATCGTCCCAGCGCACTGAGTTGGACCACCATTTCGGAACCGGCCCCCGCGGCGGCGGCGGCTCGGGTCATCGCTTCCGCGAAGGCCCCACACTTGCGCTCCGTCATAAGCTTCGCGTCTTCGAGCGATGGATCGGCGTCGTCTTGTAGATCGATGTCATGCTGCTGACCGGCACTGGACATCAACAACAACCGGTAGATTGGCGCCCAATCCAGCGTCGGCGCGTCTGCCGACTGTCGCGCCCGTACGGCTTCGAGGATGCTTGCGCTCAGGAAAACAAGGCCATGCCCAAGCTGCAGATCGGCATCAGTCGCCTGGCCGTCCCCGTCGGCAAGCCGATCGAAAACGTGAGCAGCGGTCGTGAGTACCTCCATGGCGGCGGCGACGACTACGCCTGCGTCACCGGTACCCCCAGCCGCGTGGAACGCTCCCATCGTCATGACCGTGGCTCGGCCCTCCGCCCTCGGGTGAAGGACGTTCGGGTACTCCGAGAGAACCTCAACTACCCTATCCCGAAAACGAGGGTCGGTCTCGGCCATGTCTAACGCATCGCGAATGGCGGTCGCGACCGACGCCGCCAGTGCGGTCCGCATCTGTCTTACTCGCGGGGAGCTACCACCAGACGGCGTCTTGCGAGCGCAGTACCTGGGTGCCGACCTGGGAGGGCTGCGCCGCGGCGGCGGCCATGGCCAACCTGGCCTCGCCCTTGCCAATCAATAGCTGTAACGCATTTCGAAAGCTGCTGGACTGCATCCCCACACCTCCACACGTATTCCCTCTCTCAAAGGAGAGGTCCCGCACAGTCAAACAGGAGCGAATCCGGGCAACAACCGCAAGATTTGGGGTGCGCGATCCGTGGAGCAGGCCGTGGCCGGTACGTAGCGAGTACGTAGAAACGGGAGCGGAGCGGACCGAAGCCACAGGGTTGACTCAGTAGTAAAGCCTAGGAAGGAGTACGGAGAAGCACGTAGTGGCCGAGGTCGGACGGGGTGTCTAGAGGCCCATCAGCCGGGCTACCCGCTCGCGATGGAAGTCCGCGTCGCCCAGCAGCTGCTCCATCGCCTTCGCCCGGCGAAACCACAGCTGCATGTCCAGCTCATCGTAGAAGCCGATGCCTCCGAGGATCTGATGACCCTTTGCCGTGACACGCAGGTAGGACTCGGATGCGACCGTCTTGGCTGCCGACGCCTCCATCTCGAACGGGAGCCCCGAGTCCACCCGCGACGCGGCCTCCTGCACGCTGAGTCGTGCGGCATCGCAGTCGATGAGCATGTCGGCTGCGTGGTGCTGGATCGCCTGAAAGCTGCCGATGGGCCTGCCGAACTGGACCCGTGTCCTGGCGTAGTCGACGGCATAATCGAGGGCCGCCCGCGCCCCGCCGACCATCTCCGCACTCTGTGCAATCGTCGCCAGGGCGAGGACCTTCCGCAGCGCGGGCAAGCCGCCGTGCAACGGCCCAACCAGGTTCTCCGCCGCGACGTCAACCTGATCGAACTCGATCTGGCACTGCCGGTCGCCGCCGATCGTGAGAAGGGGTGTGCGGGCGACGACCAGGTAGGCGTCGGCGGAAGCCGCATATTGAATGAAACGCTTGGTCCCGCTCAGGGAATAGCCGGCCCCGTGGGCCTCGGCTCGGGTCTCGACGGCGGACGGCTCGTGGGAGCCGCTGGGCTCGGTGAGACAGAAGCTGAACCGGAGGGCGCCCGTTGCCATCGGCGGCAGGTAGCGTGCCAGCTGGGTCTCGTCGGCCAGCTCGAGGTGGGCGAGCCCACTCTGAACGATGCCGGTCTGGTAAGGGGTCGGCATCGGGCGCCGGCCTAGCTCTTCTAGAAGGACGGCAAGTACCTGAAAGCCCTCGTCAGTCCCGCCATACGCCTTGGGGAAGAGCAGCCCCAACCAGCCTCGCTGGCCCATCGTTTTCCACAACTCGGGCGAGTATCCCGGATCGGCGGCTTCAAGCTCGCGGACGTCCCATCGCTCGGACGCGTCCTGAAGGAAGGAGGCTGCTTCGGCGCGAAGCGTTTCCTGGCGCTCGCTGAAGGCAAGGTCCATCGAGGGCCGTCACTCTCGGCTAGTTTGGGATTCAAGGTAGAGGTCGGGACTTGCCGTGAACCTGGCCCTGCAGAGGAGGCCGCAGAAATAGTGCCACCGGCCCTCGTGGAGGCGCTTCGTGGTGCGGACCGACGTTCCCCGGTCGACCGCTTCGACCTGCTCCGCGGAGAGCCGCTTGCCGCACACCGGGTCCCGTGTCATACGTGGTCCGAGAAAAGGTCCACAGGCTGGCCCCGGCTACGCTGCGCCCGACGCAGCTCCCTGTCGCGCCTGAGAGAAGATCAAGCGGAACGGGGAGGCCATCACGGCCTCGACCTGGTCGTTGACGTGCCCGGGCTGGGCCGCGACCGGTTTGATCTTCTCCCGCATGCCGGCTTGGGCCGCCATGGGGTCGGCGTCCGCGGTCTCATAAATGGCGAGGTACTTGGCCGGCCCGGCATCCGCGGTCGCGTTGCGGAAACGAGAGGCGGTGTAGAAGTGACCCGTTCCCAGCACGTCGGGGATGTGGACCTCGTCG
The DNA here is from genome assembly GCA_965248515.1 of Dehalococcoidia bacterium. GTDB lineage: Bacteria > Chloroflexota > Dehalococcoidia > SHYB01 > SHYB01 > CBDFJU01. The sequence continues at coordinate 337,566 of CBDFJU010000002.1, forward strand.
TACCAGCGGTTGAACTCGTCTTCCTGCGCGGGGTCCTTGCAATTGGCGAGGACAACGAGAACGCCAGTGGTGATCTTGCCGCCGGCGGGCGCCGGCTCGGCGCCGATGCGCTCGAAGACCGGGGCTGCGACAACCTGTAGACCGTCGAAAGAGCCTGAGTTAAGCCGTTTGGGGCTCTCACGGTTCAATGCCCACGCCTTTGCAGGGTCTTCGTGGGTCGTTTCATAAACGGTGAAGAAACGTGGTGAGCTCGCGTCTCCGGCGGCGCTCAGGTTGTCATAACGGGTTGTGTTGCCGAAGATCCCCGGATTCGTGACGTCCGGGATGTGGACAGTGTCGTACCACTGGTTGAACTCCGCTTCTTTCGAGAGATCGCTAAGGTTGGCGATCACACAGGTGACGCCGTTCGGGACCCTGCCTTCCATGCTGCTCCTTTCCCGTCTATCCCACTGCCGGCCTACGGTGTTCCACTACGAGGGTGATTACGGGCCGAATCTGGCGGTACCGTACTGAAACGATGAGGGCATGTCAACCCATCGAGCAAGAGCACGCAACAGAAGAGAATAATGAACTGAGTTCGGAACTATTTCTAAAAGTCCTTTACTTAGTAGCATCGGTGGAGTACAATTCCCTTGATGTGGTGCGCTGCTGGGCGCGGGATAGCAGCACGACGTTAACGGCCTCGGAGGCGATGGCCGTATCCCCCGCGCTGGAGGAGCCATTGGTGAGTGTGAGGATGGGTTCGTCGCGTCGGCCCCAGCCCTTGAAATCATCCCGATTCGAGCGAGGCTCGCATGGTCACTAGGGCCGGAGTTTCGTTCGAGGAGCGGGTTGGCCAGGTTCTTGTCGAGGGCGGGTTTCTAACTGCCGACCAATTACAAGCCGGGCGGGATAAGTCCCAAGCGAAGGGCACTCGTCTGCTCGACACCCTCGTCTCCGAGGGCATGGTTTCACGCGAGACCCTCGTCACCGTCCTCAGCTTCCAGCTTCGCATCCCCATCGTCGACCTCAAGCACGTCGAGGTCGACGCGGCAGCGCTCACGCGAGACCCTCGTCACCGTCCTCAGCTTCCAGCTTCGCATCCCCATCGTCGACCTCAAGCACGTCGAGGTCGACGCGGCAGCGCTCACGCTAGTCTCCGAGGACTACGCGCGCTCAAAAGAGATACTCCCCGTTAGCTTCGATCCGGACGGCTCGCTCCGGGTCGCGACGATGATGCCCAACGACTTCGCTCTGTCCTCGGAGCTCTCTTCGATGACGGGGCGGCAGATCAAGTTCGCCCTGGCCCTCGGCGGCGCTCTCGAAGAACTCATCGAGCGGGCGTATACGTCGAGCACCGGGACTCCTTCCAAACCCGCGGCTTCTGAGGACGGGGACGCCCCCGTCGCGACCCAGATCACGACAGTCGACACGGGGGCCGCCGGCGGCCTCCTTGGCCAGGACATCGCTCAGGTCCCCGCGGTGCAGGCGGTGGAGATGGTGACATTGCAGGCGGTCAAGCGGTCCGCCTCGGACATCCATCTGGTGCCTACCTCCGACTCGGCGAAGGTGTTGTTCCGGGTCGATGGAATGATTCAACAGATAGCGGTCTTACCGCTGACGCTGCACGAGAGCATGGTCTCCAGGATCAAAGTCCTGGCCGAGATGGACATCTCGGAGCGGCGGCGCCCTCAAGATGGCAGCTTCACGCTGAAATTCGGGGAGAAGACGGTCGACTTCCGTGTCTCCGCCGTAGGCATGGCGTGGGGCGAAATGATGGTAATCCGTATCCTCGACCGGTCGGGAGGACTGCTCACTCTGGAAGACGTGGGCCTCGATTCGAGTCCCTTGCACGTCTGGCGACAGCTCCTGTCACTTCCCTACGGCATGCTGCTGGTCTCCGGCCCAACCGGGTCTGGTAAGACTACGACGCTGTACGCCTCCGTGGCCGAGCTCGTCGAGACCCGTGGCAACATCATGACCGTCGAAGACCCGGTCGAATACCGTATGGACACGATCAACCAGATCGAGGTGAACCGGGCTGCGGGACTCGATTCGCCGCGGGACTCAAGTCGATCATGCGCCTCGACCCCGATGTCATCCTCGTCGGTGAGATTCGCGACGAAGAGACCGCGCGGACCGCCGTGGACGCCGCGCTCACCGGCCACCTTGTCCTGGCATCGATTCATAGCAACGACGCGGCGTCATCCATCGTGCGGTTGCTGGACCTCGGCACGGAGCCGTATCTGGTGGCCACGGCGGTGGTGGGCGCTCTGGCCCAGCGGTTGATTCGGAAAGTCTGTCCTCACTGCGGCGTGCAGGCCGAGCCGAGCGCCACGGAAGGAATGGCCTATGAGCAGGAGATGCAAGAGCAAGCCGGAGAGTTCGTAATCGGCCAAGGCTGCAACTTCTGCGGCCAAAGCGGTTACCTGGGACGTACCGGGGTGTTCGAGGTCCTCTCCGTCAGCGAGTAGATTCGCAAGCTGATCGCCGCCGGAGCCTCCGGCCAAGAGGTCAGGGACCAGGGGATTGCCGAGGGCATGATCCCGCTGCGGCGCTCGGGAATGCTGAAAGCGCGGGCCGGTCTCACCACGCCAGGCGAAGTCTTGCGGAGGGCTTTCTTCATCGACTAGGCGCCTCGGAGAGGGCTGGAGGTCTCGCGCTCTCTCCAGGACGATGCCGATCCGGAACGCCAATACCGGCGTTCATCCAGGACACCCATGACTGTAAGCTACGTCGCCTATACCTGGTCCGGCCATCGAGTGACCGGTACGCTCGAGGTCGCAAACCTCGACGCGGCCTATTCGGAGCTCGAGAGCGACGAGCTTATTCCCTATCGTCTCCGTGAAGTCCCGGCCTCCCGCAGCTTCGTCGAGCGATTCCCCACCCTGTTCAAGCCGAAGCTTCAGGACCTCGTCAACTTCTCGGACCAGCTATCGTCCCTGCTGAGGTCGGGCGTCCCATTGCGTCGGTCTCTCGCAACCCTCGAGTCCGAGAGCCGGGCGCCGGGACTTCGCCTCGCCCTGCATAAAGTGATCGAGGGGATCGAATCGGGGAAGCGCTTCTCCGAAGCGATAGAAGAGCACGACACGGTTTTCCCCGAGTTTTACATCCGCCTGGTCCGTGTCGGCGAGGCCTCCGGCGGTCTCGTGATTACTCTGGATCGGCTGGCCGAGACACTTCGGCGGCGCAAGTCCGTGCAGGACAGCGTCCGTGGCGCGTTGGTGTACCCCGCGCTCAGCCTCGTTGTCGCATTGGTTGCGGGGACCATCCTGATCACCTACTCCCTCCCGGCCCTGATCGAACTCCTGGCGGAGTTCGGCGGCCAGCTCCCGTTCGCGACGAGATTGCTTCAGGGAAGCGCCGAGTTTCTGCAGCAGTACGTCTTGTTCGTGCTGGGCGGCTTCGCGGGCGTCGCGATCACCGCGACCCTCTATTTTCGCACCGCCCATGGCAATCGGGTCTGGGATACTGTGACGCTCAAAGCTCCGGTGATCGGTGGGGTTATCACCCGCAGCACGATGTACAACTTCACCTCCACGCTGAAGACGTTGATCGACGCCGGCGTGCCCCTCGTGGAAGGGTTGCGGCTGGCCGGCGAGGCCGTCGGTAACATCGTCGTTCGTGAGGCATTGGATGCCGCCGCGACCGAAGCCAGGTCCGGAACGAGCCTCGGTCAGTCCTTCCGGCAACAGACCGTGTTCCCCCTTCTGCTGACCCAGGGCATCGTCACCGGAGAGCTCTCCGGCACGCTGCCGAAGACCCTAGAGGGTCTTTCCTCGTACTACAGTCAGGAGTCGGAGCGCGCTGTCGGAGCGGCAACGCAGCTGATTCAGCCGGCCATCATCCTCGTGGTTGCCGTATTCGTGGGCTTCATTGCCGTCGCGGTCCTCTCCGGAATCTATTCCACCCTGGGGAGCGTCGCCGGCTAGGCCGTCCCGCCCCAGGCCACTCGCCTCGTGAACTCTTGAGATGTTGAACCAAGCCACACTGCTGAAGGGGATACGCTTCCGTCGCCCAATGACGGCCGAACCCTGGCAACGCGTCCCGAAAATCAACCTGCTCGAGCGTCCCCAAGAGGGCCATTCGGCCCGAGAACGTCCTGCGATGGGGCTTGGGCTTGCTCATTCTGATTTTCTTCTATCAGGCCTTCAGTGGGATCCGTGGCTGGAACGAGGCCGGCGACGACATCTCCGTCTTGCAGCAACAGGTGGACGGCGTGCGCTCGATCCTCGCCCTCCAGACCAGCCTCGTCGACGAGGCCCTGGAACAGATCGAAGTTCTGGAAGGGGAAAGGGATGCGGCCACGGCCGACTTGCGGCAGCTCGGCGAGTCCCGGCGCGACTGGGAATCCGCTCTTTCGACTCTGTTCGGCATCAACGTTGAGGGCGTTTCCCTGGCGTTGGTGGACACGAGACAAATAGGCGACATTCGCGTGCAGGGGACCGCCACCACGGTGACGGTCATGGAGGAGTATCGAAGCAGGCTTCGTGGTGTCGAGGAAGATCTGGTGTTGCGCTCGTTCAACTGGTCTATCACGCAAACCGTGAACGACGAAGGCGATCCGGTCAGTCGCGTCAACTTCACCATGGAGTTGGTCCTTCAGGAGGCGTCCGGTGCGGCTTAACCCCCGCTTACTGCTGAAGTACTTTGGCCCGCGGGAGCGCGCGATGCTCGCGGTCCTCGGGATCGTTGTTGTTGCGTCTTTCTACTTCTCGTCACTGGAAAGCTCGCGGGCCAGCGAGATACAGACCGTTGAGCGGCAGATCTCGGGAACTGGGGCCACCCTTCAGGAATTCTTGGAAGAGAACGACCTCGAGGCGCTCGAGGCACAGATCGAAGAGCTGAATTCGCTGCCGCCGGCCAAGGCCTTCCCGCCTCGAGAGGAGGTGTTGCGATTCGAACCCGCCCTCTTCCAGCGCGTGTCCGCCATTGACGCCGACATCTTCACCTTCAAAGGGGTCGACAGCCGCACCTCGATCGGCGCGCGAGACGTTCCGTCGCTCAACTACACGATGGAAGTCCGGGGCACGGCGTCGGCGCTCATCGACCTGCTGGCGCTGGCGAAAGAGTTCGACTCGTCCCTGATATCCGATTTGAACTTCGACGCTCGAGGCGAGGGGTTCTCGATGAAGCTGTCGGTCGCGCTGATCGTGAACGAGCCTGAGGCTGCCGAGAGCGCGGAGGAGCAATAGATGGCCTCCTCCAAGATATTCCTGACCATGGAGCATGGCTTCATCAAGCTGCTCCTGTGCCGAGGCCGGATGGTCGAACAGCACCGGGTCATTATCGCTAGCCCCGACTTCTTCCGAGAGGGGCTGGTGCGGGATGGCGCTCGCGTTGGCGGGATGATTCGCTCCGCGCTGGAGGAAATGGAAGTCAAACCGACCAAGACCATCGGCGCCGTTCCTGGATTCCAAACGTACATGAAGGTGATCGAGTTCCCGAAGTCGTCCGGGTTCGATCCCGAGATCGTCATCCCCCGCGAGGCGGCTCGGAACATGGGCGTCTCCCAAAGCACTTCGCGGCTGACGTGGCAGCGGATCGACGGAGTCGCGGACCGCAGCCGCTGGCTGGTTATGTCGGCGGCCCGTCGGGCAATCGAGGCATATCTGAAAACCGCCGCCGAGTCCCAGCTCCGGGTGTCCGCCCTGGACTTGCGGGCGTTTGCCCTGTCGCGGGCCGTGAACCGGTCAGAGGCGATCATTGCCTGGATCGCCCCCGACGGCTGCGATGTCGTCGTGGTTCGCAACTCCATTCCGGTGGCCCACCAGGCGCTATTCTGGGGGGCGGAGCCGGTGGAGGGCCTTGTGCTCGTCTACCGGCTTACGGAGATCATCGAGCGGACGGTGAGCGGTTACGATGCCGAAAACCCCGACGGCCCGCTCCCGGGCGAAACACCGATGTACATCTGCGGCTCGCCAATCAGCTTCGACAAGAGCGTTGTGACTCAGGTCGGCGATAGTCTGCAGCGCGTTGTCGGCGAGCTGGCGCCGCCCCTGGACTACCCCGAAGACTTTCCCGTTGATGATTTCGTGGTCAACATGGGGCTCGCGCTGAGGGAGGCGTAGCGGTTTGCCGGCCGTGCTGGCATTCCTGATCGGGGCGTCCATAGGAAGCTTCCTGAACGTCGTCGCCGATCGCCTCCCGGCCGGCCGGTCGCTGGTGCGCCCTCGCTCGTCCTGCGATACGTGCCACACCGTCCTCTCCAACACCGACAACATCCCCATCCTCAGCTACCTGTTCCTGAGGGGCCGCTGTCGCTACTGCGGCACGGGCATACCGCTCCGCGTGCTCCTTGTCGAGATCGCCACGGCGAGCCTGTTCCTGGCCCTCTACTTCGAATACGGTCTGGGGGCCCGGTTCGGGGTCATGGCTGGGGCTGCGTCTGTTCTTATCGCCATCGCCATCATCAACCTAGACCATCAGCTCATCCTGAACAAGATTACCTTCCCCGCCGCGGTGATCGTGCTGGCCCTTGCGCCGTTCTGGCCCGAGCTCGGGTTCACCCGGTCGTTCTTCGGCGATGGCGGCGCCCTGGGCGCCTTCCTCAACTCGCTCCTGACGGGCCTTGCCGGGTTCGTCTTCTTCGCCACAATCGCCCTTATCCGGCCCGATGGCATGGGATGGGGCGACGTGAAGCTTGTCTTCGTGCTCGGCGTGTTCATGGGGTACCCGGCTGGAGCGCTTGCCATGTGGTTGGTCGCGGTCATGGGCGGCGTGCTCGCCATCTGGCTGATCGCCTTCCGCCGCTGGGGCCGAAAGGACGTCATCCCCTACGGGGTGCTCCTGGCCGCGGGCGCGCTCGTCATGGTCTTCGCTCAAGAAGAGGCGGTCTCTTGGTATTATGAAGCGACGGCCAGTCTTGGAGGCGTCCTCGTATGATCAGAGGCCTTCGACACGTCTTGCATCCCGGGATACCCAGGCTCGGGCTTGGCGGAGTCGTCCGCTGGCTGCGACCCGAGGCGAAGCCCAAACGGCCTGCCCCGCCCGCGGTCGAGCGAGGCGAAGACCGCTTTGTCCGCATCGCTTTCCAGTCGCTGGCGTTGTTCCGTTTCCTGACCTTCGCCCTGGGCGCTGGGCTTGTTTTCGTCCTCAACACCGACGAGCCAAGCCTCTCCAGGGTCGTGATTCTGGTAGTCGTCGGCGTTTACAACATCGTCCGCGTGGTGCGGCCCTTCAATCCCCTGGAGTTCGCTCCCGCCATCAGCTGGCTCGCCGCGGCAAGCGACGTTGCCTTGAGTCTGACCCTGGTGCTTTCCACCGATGGCTTCGAGAGCGCGTTCCTGATCTTCTCGTTGGCCCCACTCTTGACCGTCAGTCTGCTCATGGACGTTCGGAGCGGGATCTTCTTTGCGGGCGTTGCCGCTCTCTCGATCACCGGTGCGTACGTTGCGGGCGGGCTCGGTGTAGGCGATTACCCGAGCCTGGTCGACGGCAACTATCTCGTCTTCGCCCTGCTCTACGCAGCGGTGTGCCTCCTGGTGACCCTCCTCCCTTTCTTGGCGAACCTGAACTGGGAGCGCCGTCTCCGGGCCGAATCCGTGGGCTCGGAGCGTCACCGTCTTCGACGCGAGGTCCACGACAACATTGCCCAGACGCTGGCATTCCTGTCGCTGAAGGTGAAACGGGCCGAGGAGCGGGCGACAGACGTCGGCATGGCCATATCTGGCAGGGACGTCAGCGAGGTGGCCAGGGCCGTCGAGCGGGCTTATCTGGCCGTTCGCGACTATCTGGACGGGTCGGAAGATGTGGTCGTGGAGCCTGCGCCCTTTGGCGAGGTCCTGTCCAACACGATCGCTCAGTGGAGCCGCGAATGTGGGCTCCGCGCCGAGTCATCCGTTATCGGCGAGGACGTCGAGCTTGCGCCGAAGGTTCAACGACAGCTCGTACAGATCGTCAGGGAGGCCCTGGCCAACGTGGCCAAGCACGCATATCCCAGACGGGTTTCGGTGAGCTGGTAGAATACGTCGGTTCAGGCCGTCCTGCGGATCAAGGATGACGGTCGTGGCTTCGCCGTATCCCGGTCACGGGGACACGGCATGAGCATCATGGGGAAGCGGGCGGAGATGATCGGAGCGTCGGTGGTCGTCCAGAGCGCTCCTGGTGAGGGCACAGAGGTTATGATAGTCTACCCGCATGAGAATTAAGGGACTGGAACATGAGTGAAATACGGGTCGTGATCGCCGATGACCACGAGCTTTTTCGCCGAGGCCTGGCCGATCTCCTGAACGAAGAATCCGATATCGAGGTCATTGGCGAGGCGAGCAACGGCCAGGAGGCCACCGAGCGCGCTGAGGAGCTCGCACCCGATGTTGTATTCATGGACCTCAACATGCCTGGCCAGGGTGGCATCGAAGCCACCGCCTACCTTATGCAGAACCACCCGGACACGAAAGTGCTCATCCTCACCGTCTCGGAGGAGCCGGCCGACCTGTTCCGGGCCCTCGGCGTCGGCGCGTTGGGCTATGTGCTCAAGACGGCGAGTCCTCGAGACATCATCGACGCTCTGCGCCAGGTCCATCAAGGGTGGGTCGTGATCTCCCCCGCCATGGCGCCTCGATTCCTCACCGACCTATCCCAACCGGAGGGTGCCAAGGCCGGCGAGCAAGGCGAAAACCAGCCTCCGCAGCTGACCATTCGCGAAGAAGAAATCCTGCGTCTGGTCGCCCGTGGACTTTCCAACGCCGACATCGCGTCCACGCTCGTGGTCTCGGAGAACACGGTCAAGACCCACATCAAAAACATCCTGAGCAAGCTGCACATGAAGAACCGCAGCGAAGCTGCGGCATATGCCGCGAGGATGGGCGTCCTCAGGAGCGGAACAGCGGCGGGAGAGACCGCCTAGACGGGATCAGTAGCCTGTTTCCGTTGAAGAAGGCTGTTCCGTCACCGTTGGCCCGCTCGCCTGTTGGTCCTTGAGCGCCGATAGCAAGTCCGCTCCCGCTTCAGCCGCCGGGTAGGCCGGGTCGAACTCGAAGGACTGCTCGAGGGCCGAGATTGCTTCATCGATCTGGTCCAGAGCGGTGAGTTGGACAGCCCGGTGGAAGCTGTACATAGCCCGGTTTTTAAGGGCCTCTTCCCGGTTCCCCGCATCGAGATACAGGTTCGAGAGCAGCCGGTGGGCTTCCCGGGCGTCCCCGCTGTCCGGGTCCAGCTTGAGGGCGGCCTCCAATGCGATCGTGGCGTCATCCGCCCGCTCCAACTGCTCCAGCGCCGACCCGAGCAGGAACAGCGCCTGGGAGGACTCTGTGCCCGTGCCCGTGATCGCTACCGACGTGTTCAGGGCCTCTAGCGCGTCCTCGGGGTTACCGAACCTCAGGTGCCCGCCCGCGACGGCGTTATGGGTCTTCCAGTAGCCGGGAAGCAGCTGCGCGACGATCTCATGGGTCCGGATGGCGACGGGGCCGTTGGTCTCGTCTAAGTAGGCAAGCTCGCCTGTGTAGTCGGCGGCTTGGACCCAGGGGCGATGGGCCATTGGATTGCGCTCGATCGCTTCAAATACCTCCCTCCGGGCCTGTGTGATGAACGGGACCCGTTCATCGGGGTCTTCCATCTCTGCGCCCAGGGCGGTCAACGCGATAGCCTTGTTGAGCCGGTACGCCATGACGTCCGGAGCGAGGTCGATGGCCTTGTCCAGTCGCTGGACGCTGCTCTCGAACTCTCCGTCCTTGAAGGCAGCCCCCGCCGAGGCGGCGATCACCGAGGCCTGGACGTAACGGACGTTGGCCACCCACAGAAAGGCGCCAAGCCCCAGGGCGATGACAATGGCGATCGCTATCCGGGTCCGGGACGTCGCGCCGCTTGGGCTCGCGCCTCGGCCCGCCCCTCCCGATGTCACCGGGACCCGATGCTTGACGAGAGAAGGGGCGGCGACGATCACGCCGGCAAGGAGCCAGAATACCGTCAGGTCCGAGATCTGGGGCACGCCGCCCATTTGCTCGACGAATCGCCCGGCCATGGCTGCGAGGAGCCCAGCAAGCCCCAACGTGACGAACGGCGGAAACTCACGCTCTCGGGCCCGGCGGAAGAGGGCCAGACCGGCCGCGGCCAGCGCGGCGATGAGGCCGTCGGTCGTCACGAAGCCGATAGCCCCCAGCTCGACCGCGGTGTTGATCAGGAAGTTGTGTGCATGATAGTGGCGCGACCCGGTCAGCTGCGGCTCGCCGGTGAGCGGCAACGTGTACAGGAACATGTCGGGCCCGTACCCCACCAGCGGGCGCAACGGCCGCGCCGGCAACGATGGGAGCTCCGAGAACGCGTCATCGACCCAGGGGCGGTCCGCGAGGACCCGGAACGAGGAGTCCCAGATCTCGAACCGGCTGCTCAGTGAGCCGCCGACAGTGTCGGTATAGATGGAGCTCACGCGCTCGGTGACGCGGCCGTCGACGGACTCGGAAGACGAGTTGTCGGACGGGATCAGGGTCGCCAGATAGCCGGACACGATGGCAATGGCGACCACGGCTCCGGCGATCGCGACGACCCGTCGCCCGGCGGTGAATCCAAGGACCACCGCCATTACGATCATCGCAGCGGTAAGCCCGACCCAGGGCCCGCGGCTCAGGGTGAACAGGAGTGCCGTCATTTGGACCGTCACCGGGGCGGCGATCGCCAGCACTCTGGGCAGCGCCTGCAGGTTCCGGGTGGCCCAGAGCATCAGCGCCAGGGTCAGCGGCATCGTCATGACCAGGAAAGAGCCGAAGAACAACGGATTGCCAAAAGAGGACCGGACGCGGACGCCGTCGGCGATCTCGCGAACGGGTTCGAAGTCCCAACGCTGGCCGATCCCATAGGCGCTTACCACCAGGGCCGAGGCGACGATCGCCCACATCAGCCGCTGGAGCTGCTCGGGCCGGCGAAGATGGGTCGCTACCGCGAAGAACAGCACCATGTACGTCGCGACGCTGTACAGGCTGAAGCTGTCCCGCCCAGGCTCTCTGCCGAAAACGCTTACCCCTTGCACCGGCGAGAGTAAGGACGAGAGGAGATAGGCCGCCAGAAAGAGGACCGCGGCGCCGAGCACCCATTGGGAAGGCCCTTCACGGACCCATTGGCCCATCCGGGCCGTGAAGCCCGATACGGGGGAGGCGGCCGTCAGCCGTGGCGTCAGGGCCCATTCCCACACCATCAGACCCAGAACGACGACAGCGATGCCTCGGAGCAAGGCCACCTTGGGGCTCTCCACGAACACCATGGCCCGGTCCGGAAGGATCAGCATCGGGACGAGAAAAGCGGCGATCAGCCAGAGGGCCTCGATGGCCCTTCGCAGGTTGACGGCGGCCGGTCTCCGGTCCTCAGCGTAGGTTGCGGTGTACAACGGCTTTCTTCATCTCGGGGCGATGGCAGAGGCGAGGTGAGGGCCCTTCCACCCATTGTACGGAATTCACCCTGAGGAGAGTTGTGGGTAAACCCGTAACTCTGCGATCGCTCCGTGAATCGGGCCGGATATAATGGACGGCAATATCCCCCGCTAGGAGTCGCCGTTGCCGCAGAACTACCGTGTCCGTAAATGCATTCTGGCCGTCTTTGCCCATCCCGACGACGAGACCTCGGCATCAGGCGGAACGTTGGCCCTGTACGCGCGAAAGGGGGTCGACGTCCACGTTGTCACGGCAACTCGTGGCGAGTTGGGCACGTTGGGGACGGGTGGGATGGTGATCGAGCGGCACGAGCTCGGCGCCGTCAGAGAGCGCGAGCTACGCCAGGTGCTGGACTCCTTCGGCGTCAATCCGCCGGTGCTGTTCGACTACAAGGACCAGGAGTTGAAGGACGCGGACTTCGAGGAAGTGGCCGGCAAGGTGCTCGCAGAGATGCGCCGGGTGAGCCCCGACGTGGTCATCACCTTCGGGCCCACTGGGATCTCGAAACACGACGATCATATCGCGATTCACCAGGCCACGGTCGACGCATTTGATCGGTTCAGGCAAGAATCCGGCGCCGAGCCAAAGCTGATGCTGGTCGCGATACCGAAGAGTCTGGCCGAACAGTTTGAACTCGACATGGATGGCGTCGAGACACAGCCCACAACGGTGATCGACATCGCCGAGACAATCGAGCTCAAGATCAAGGCGTGGCGGACCTATGCTTCACAGGAAGATGCGCAGGAAGTCGCCGACATGTTCGAGAAGCAAGAGATCGCGACGGAGAGCTTCCACCAGGCCTACCCGCCTGTCGTGGACGGCATCGTCGAAACCGGCTTCTGGGACGACGAGGGCTAACCGCCGTTGTGCGTGTCCGGCAGCGCGTCTTTGACGAGCTCGCCGCCCTTCATGATCCCGAGCAGGCGACTCTTGTCCTGCAGCACCGTGATGTCGACTGTGGGGTCACCGTCGACAACCAGCAGGTCGGCCAGCTTGCCCGGCTCGATGGTCCCAAGCTGGTCGCCCATGCCTATCAGTTCGGCCCCGTTCCTGGTCGCCCACTTGATGACCTCCAGGGGAGAGACGCCGGCGTGGCGTACGTAGACTTCCAACTCCTTGGCATAGTCGCCGTGCGGGGAGTAAGCCGTGCCGTAGTCGTCGCCCACCGCGAACTTGACCCCCGCCTGGCTGGCCTCGGACAACATGCTGCACATGTAGTCGAAGTCGCGGCGCATCACCTGCATCCGAGGGTGATCGCCCTCGCCGCGCTTCTCGGCCTCTTCCATCACCCGCAGGGGGTAGTAGAGGCTGGGCAGCACGAACGAGCCGGCTTTCAAAAAGAGGTCGATGCACTCGGCATCCATCTCGTCGGCGTGGTCGATCACGTCAATGCCGGCCTCGACGCAGGTCACGATCGCGTGCTTCGTGACGATGTGCCCGCGGATTATCTTGCCGCGCTCGTGTGCGGCGTCGGCGGCCGCGGCCACCTCGTCCTTGGTGATGGCCATGACTTCCTTGGGCAGTCGGACTCCGTGGCCGCCCGTCGGGTAAAGCTTGATGATTTCCGCCCCACGCTTGATCTCACTTCGGACGGCCTTTCGAAACTCGTCCGGGCCATCGGCGATCAGGATCGCGCCCTCCACGTTCGCGCCCCAGAACCAGGGTGCGGTGTCGTTGGAGTCCCCGGTGGTGATGATGTCCCTGCTCGATGCCAGGAGTCGCGGGCCAGGGACGATCCCTCGATCGATCGCGGCCTTCAGCGACATGTCGACGTCGTAGATCGTGCTGGCCCCGGCGGCACCGGTGAAGCCGCTCATCAGGCATTCTTTCGCGTTGTTGGCCGCGAGCAGCGCGTAGTAGGTCGCGGGGTGCTCCAGGCCCAGCGGCAGCCGGACCGCGCCTACATTGCTATAGGCTGAATGGAAATGGCACGAGTACATGCCGGGCATCACGGTCTTGCCCTCGAGGGCGACGACGCGGTCGTCGGGAGTCGCCCTCGAGTCCGCGCGCCCAACGCTTGTGATACGGTCTCCCTCGACCACTATGGTCGAGTCCGGCCTGGCCGGATGCTCTCCGTCTACCAGATTCGCCCCGGTAAGTATCAACCGCCCCATGTTGTCCCCTCCCCTTTATCACGCCCAAGCCGGCACGGTACCGGGATTATAGGAACGCCCTTCCGAAGGGTCAAGGTAGGGGAATTATATACTTGACTCCCATAGTCCGCTGATTTCATCGCTAGAGTTCCTCACGTTAGTCGTCGTCAATCGCTAACGGAATGGTGTTGCCAAGCTTAGGATAGACGCGGTCGAGACTGCGCTTGAAACCATCCCAACTCCCCGCCGCACGCATGAGCGCAGTGATACCTTCAAGGTACTCCTTGAGCCGAGGATGTCCATACTCGGGGGTGAACCACTGGTGATGACGGTTCCTGCGCCATCCCTGCGGCTGCACTGGGTTGCGGCTGCGGAGTTCGGCCAGGACGCCAGGGGCAATTCGATTGTAGACGAAATCGTTCGTGTAGTGCCCGATGACGGAGGGGCGCGGCATCCCTTCTGCACTACCCCAGCCCTTAAGCCGGAATATCTGTTCGTAGAAGGTGTAGGGGAACGTGCGGGTCCACGGTTGGAGTTCTTTGGCGATGAACTTCTCAAGGATTGTGGCGAGGGACCGCTCCTCGCGGATGCGCTGGTATCCCGTGGCCTCATCGACAAGGGCGATGATGCCAACTTGGGCGAGACCTCGAATCAGAATCTCTGCCCGCTCGGCGATATGGTACTGAGTCGGATGTAACGCACCGGCCTGCCGAGCTGAAAGGAAGACCTCACAGACTTCAGGGAGAAGTGTAGCCCGATACCCCGTAGCGACTGACCCGCCCGTTAGGGCTTGGAATTGGATAGGCCTTGAAGAGGTGCTTAGATCCTCAGGAATAAACCTGGCTAGGTTCCTTGGACGCAGAAACACAGGCAGATTGAAGAGGTCCTCATGGCCGCCCTTTGGCCCGCCCGTCCTGCCTATGGCCCGTGCAAATCCTCCCTGGCTCAATACTCTGGTCTCGTCCTCTAGGACGTAGCAGGGAATCTCGATATCACCGATGCGGAGCGGCGTATCCGGCGTTCCAGCGATGACCTTGAGGGGATGTTGGTTCGGCCGGTATGCCAACACCTTGTCCATGATTGCGTCGAGTGCATTGCTCATGCGGTCAACTCCTCGTAGGTGATACGAGCACCGAAGGTGTTCGCGGCGAATGCCGCGAGCCGATCCAGTGTGTGCTGCTGGACGTTGCCCTCGTTGAGTCGGAACGTCGCCTCATTCACGTACCGCCCTAGGTGTTTGACGCTGATATGGTGCCAAGTCCCAAAGATGCTGCGCTTGAGCACCGCCCACATCGACTCCGCCGAGTTGATGTGGATGTCGCCCGCCCCGACGTATTCTCTCGCACCATGATTGACCGTTCCCCGCGAGTAGCCCGCACCCGCAAGGGTGTTGTAGCCGCGATGCTCGTCCGTGTAAACGGTAGCCCCGTGCATTACGTGCTGCTCGATGGCCGCGCGGAGCGTGCCCCCGTCTGTCCCTGGGATCGGCTGGGCGATAGACTTCCCCCCACGCTCACGCATTCCGAGAACGGCGGTCTTACCAACGGAACCGCGCCCAACTCGGAGCTTCTCTGATTCATGCTTGTTGGCTTCCTTGCCACCGATGTAGGTTTCGTCGACCTCAACGATCCCGCTTAGCGAGTCTGGGTCATCACCACACGCCTCACGAAGGCGGCCAAGCATGAACCAGGCAGTCTTCTGTGTAACGCCGATCTCCTTCGAGAGTTGAAGCGAGGAGACCCCTTTGCGCGCCGTCACCACCAAGTACATCGCATAGACCCACTTGTTGAGCGGTACATGGGAGCGCTCGAAGACCGTCCCTGTACGGACGGTGAACTCGCCGACGCAATCGTGGCAGCGGTAATAGCCCACGCGCTTACCGGTGCGGGCGGTGATGTTCTCGAAGGCCCCACATAGTGGGCAGGATGGAGACCCGCGCCAACGCCGCTTTTCAAGATAGAGGCGAGCGGCCTCGGCATCGGGTATCATCTCGAAGAGTTCAAAGGTGCTGACTGTCAGCTTGCCATGTGCCATAGTTCAATCTCCTTACAAGGAGATTATACCATAGCGGACTATGGGAGTCAAGTATATAATTCCCCAAGGTAGCGTTCTCGACAGGCGGCGCCGCTCGCACGACTGCGGTCGATGACCCGTTCCCCGGTCAACCGCATCCAACTCGTTGGTCCACCTCGTAATATCTGGTAGCAGCTCCAGGAGAAATCAATGAAACGACCACGTGTCGCCCTTCTCGCCCCCCTTGGCATCGGTATCGTGAGCCTGGTCGTCGTCGCCTGCGGGGGCAGCGACCCCGACCCGACCACGGTGTCGACCAGGCCCCCGGTTCCCACCGCGACTCGATCGGCCCCGACGGCAACGGCGCAACCGTCCACGGCTGCTCCCCAGCCCACCGCCGCCCCGGCGACCGCCGTCGCAGCGCCAACAACGGCGGGCGCGCCGTCGTCGAGTCGCTCCTTCGACTGGCGCATCGAGGACGTCGATCGCGGCGTGAAACCGTCCGTTGCCCTCCTCAGCGATGGCTCTCCCGTGATCGCCTACATGCTGGAGGACCTTCAGGGCTTCGTGAAAAGCGCCACGCGAACGGGTGGAGCGTGGGACATCTCCACGGTGGCCGACGGCTATTTCTACGGACCCCTTGACATCGCCATCGACCCCGACGACGTGCGGTATATCGCGTATCACGACCACCAGGACACCCAGTTCCGGTCCGAGAAAGGCGATGCTACGGTGGCCGTACGGCGGAACGGTGACTGGAACGTCATCGCCGCTACCGACGAAGGGCACGATGGATGGGCCAACCGGATCACCATCGACTTCGCGGGCAAGCCGCATATGAGCGGCATCGACCCCGTCGGGTTCGGGGGACGGGGTGTCGAGTATTACGGCGTCGACGAATCGGGGCAGTGGTTCGTCGAGCCGGTCGGATCCGGACCGCAGGACTACAAGTTCGCCACGTCCGTGGCCGTCGATCCTCAAGGCAACCCCCACGTCACGTTCCACGAGCAGACCGATGGCGACCTTGCCCTGGCCAGCCGCGGGCCGGATGGCTGGTCCATCGAGCTGATCGAGACGGAAGGACAAGTGGGGCTTTTCGCGTATCTCGTCATCGACCAGGACGGTCGTTTCCACGTGAGCTACCTCCAGACCGAGGGGACAAGCGCCGGGATCGTCAAGTACGCCACCCGCGGCGCGGGAGAGGCGGGGTGGTCGATCAGCGAGGTAGGCCGGCTGGACGACCTGAGCTTCGGTTTCATCGGCGCTCGAAACATCACGTCGCTCGCTCTCGATAGCGAACGAAACCCCTGGATCGCCTACACCGACGAGAGCGTCCTGAAGGTGGCGGTCCGCGACGGCGCCAGCTGGCAAACTCATACGGTCGTGGAGGCCGGAGATCTGGAGTTCGGTCAACTGGCGGTCCTGAAGCTCGATCGGGAAGACCGTCCCCATGTGACGTACTTCGAGGTTACGAGCAAAAGCCCGAAGCTCGACGGTCGGGTAAAATACGCCACGAGCGACTAGCGCGACTCGGAGAAGGGGCGGGGTTTAGGCAAGAGCCCGTCTGGTCTTGGCCGCGAGTAGATTCTTCGTAGCTTGCGAAAGCAACTAGCGGAGGGTTGGGATGATGGGGCGCTCCGGAGTGGCGCGGCCCTACAGGCTTAGGCGTTTCACTGACGGCCCAGTATCCGGGGAGTCCAGAGGGGCGGAGCCCCTTTGGCAGGGGTCGAAGAGGATGTGCCCCTTCTCTTAAGGATGCCCGAAGGGCTATCTTGAACCCCGTTCAGGGGGTTTGGGGGTTCTCCAAGCACCCGGCCAAGCAGGCCTGGGAGGTCCAGATGGCGAAGAGTCCCAAGGCGCTGGTAACGGGCGGCACGGGGGGGCTGGGAACGGACGTGGCGCGAGTGCTCCGCGACGCGGGATACGAGACCCACGTCACAGCTTCGAGCTCGTCGAGCGCCGAGCGCTTCCGGAAAGCCGAAGACACCGCGGGGATAACCCCGCACGCGGTCGACTTCGGTCAGCCCGGGGGCCTAGCCCAGGCGTTGGCCACCGTTGGCGGCCCCCTGTCTGCCCTGGTTGCGACCATTGGAGGCTTCTCGGCCGGACCCCTTTCCGAGATCACCGACGAAGAGGTCGACCATCTGGTTGGGATCAACCTCAAATCCGCGATCGTCACCCTTCGCGAGGCCTACCCGTACCTGAAGAAGAGTCCAGGCGGCGCCGGCGTGGTCCTGGTGAGCGCCCGCAGCGCTGTCACGGGCGGGGCCGGAGTCGTGGCCTACAGCGCCACAAAGGCCGCGGTTGCCAACCTGGCCCTCTCCACCGCCCACGAATGGCTGGAGCATGGAATCAGCGTCAACGCAGTCCTTCCATCGACGATGGATACACCGGCAAACCGAGCGGCCATGCCCGGCGCCGAGTTCGACCTGTGGCCGACGACTCGGCAGGTCGCCGACGTGATCGCGTTCCTGGTAAGCGATAGGGCCCGGATCGTGTCGGGCGGCGCCATCCCCGTTTACGGGCGGGCATAGGCCGGATGGAGCGCTCGCTGTGACCGAGAACGAGGGCCGCGCACGCGCGCTGATCGAGGAGCAGGTCCGGGCCTGGTGCGCCAGCGACGCCGCCGCTGTCGCCGACGCCTTCTCCGACCCCTGCTTCTTCATGGCCCCGGGCCTTCTGGCCGAGACCCCAGAGGCGGTGCGGAAGGCCGCGGCCGGCTATTTCAAAGAGTTCCGCGACACGGTTGTCGTGGTCCAACGGATGATTGTCCAGGGCGATACTGCCTGCGTCGAGTGGGACTGGACGCACACAGACCGGGTTACGGGAGCGCGCAGCACTTCCCAAGATGCCGTTGTCGTCGAGCTGCAAGGCGACAAGATCGCCTACTGGCGGGAGTACATCGACTCCGTTCCCGTCGACCCCACGTCCGTCTGGACCCGTCACACCGAATAGCAGCTCAGGGTGACGCTGCCGGCGGCCGCATCGAGCTTTCCCACCGCCCAGACCTGCAGGCGGTTCACCCAGCGATACTCGGCGTGGGACGAGAACAGTGTTTGGTTCTCTCGGAGCAGGAAAGCCCCGGTGGTGCGCTCCGGGTTGGAGACGCCCGTCGCCGCGTGGGCGATGGTCTTCCCATCCTGGAGCGTGATGGTGGCGCGCACGTTGATCTCGACGTGGCCGTCGGGCCGAACATAGAGCCGGTCCACCCCGGAAACGGCGCCGGTGGTCCCGAACCCCTGCAACGGCCCTTCGAAGGCAATGTCGAAAAGGGCGCCCTCCGGAGGCGGGGCCACCCGCCTCGCGTTGAGGTCCGCGAAGCTCACGCCGTACTCGATAACCTCGCCCAGCTTGACGGTGTACTCGTACAGAGGCTCCTCGCCTCTGATCTCGTGTGCTGGCATGGCGGCCTCCTTGGGGTTTTTCGGGACGCCTAGCGGCTGTCCGGCCAACCTTACCGAGGCCTCTATGCGGCGTCAATCGCTCGGGTCTGGGTGCGTCCCCGGAGGGCGGCTGGTTGCGCGCTCCTTGAGATTTGGTGGCGTCCATTCTTTAGCGATATTCGTTACTCCTCCAACCTTGGAAATAGAGGCCAAAAAGTTTAGTAGGGTCCGGGCTAGGAGTTGGGATTGTCCGTTTACGATGTCGTGGTGGTGGGGTCTGGTCCCGCGGGCCACGCTGCCGCAATCCAGGCGGCGAAAGCCGGACGCAAGACGGCGGTCATCGAAAAGCTCTCCGCCGTTGGCGGCACCTCCGTAAACACCGGAACGATTCCCAGCAAGGCGTTGCGCGAGGCCGTGCTCTGCCTCACCGGGATCAAAGAACGCGAGATTAACGGTGTTCACTACTCCTGGCGGGACACCCTCGGGGTCCAGGAGCTCTGCCTTCGGACCGACCAAGTCGTGAAGAACGAGAACCGGGTAATCAAAGACCAGTTCTTCCGCAACGGCGTCGAACTCATCACCGGGAGTGCGGTGTTCCGCGACGCTCACCGTCTGGCTGTGGTCCAGAACGACGGTGAACGGGACATCGAGGCTGAGTGGATCGTGATCGCTGTTGGGAGCAAGCCCGCGGGCACCAGAGAGGTCGCGGTCAACGGACGGAACATCATCGACTCCGATGGCGCCTACGGGTTGCAAGGTGTCCCGAAGACCATGACGGTCGTCGGGGGCGGCGTCGTCGACACTGAGTTCGTTTCCATCTTCGCGGCCCTCGGAGTCGAAATAACCGTTGTCGATCAGCGGGAGGCGGTTCTCGAGCATCTCGACCGGGAGATCACCGAGGCCCTCCTGTACAACCTCAGGCGCCGCGGCGTGATGTTTCGGCTGGGCGAGCAGGTGACGGACGTCGTCGAAGAGGGCAACCAAGTCGTAGCCTACACCGCCAGCAACAAGCGAATTCAGTCCGACGTCCTTCTGCATTCGATCGGGCGCCAGGGCTCAACGGCGGGCCTTGGCTTGGAGGCGATCGGTGTGGAGCCCGACGATCGCGGACGGATCCCAGTCAATGAGTCCTACCAGACGGCTGTCCCCCACATCTACGCCGTGGGGGACGTGATCGGCTTCCCCTCCCTGGCCACCACATCGATGATCCAGGGGAGGGGCGCCATGATGCATGCCCTGGGGCTCACTCGCCAGAACATGATATCGCCCCTCCCGTACGGAATGTACTCGATTCCCGAGGTCTCGATGGTCGGGAAAACGGAGGAGGAGCTCACGCGGAGTGCGACTCCTTACGAGGTGGGCCTCGCGAGGTACAACGAGACGGCCAGAGGCCAGATCATCGTCGACGACGTCGGGACGCTGAAACTCCTCGTCCATGCGGAGACCAGGCGCATTCTCGGTGTGCACATCATAGGCGAGGGAGCGACCGAGCTGATCCACATCGGGCAGATGATGATTGCCCTGGACGGCACGCTCGACTTTCTGGCGGACAGCCCTTTCAACTACCCAACCCTTGCCGAGTGCTACCGCATTGCCGCCCTGGACGCTTTCAACAAGCTGGGCGCAGCTCGCGACGTCATCCGCCTGGCTGCCTAGGCAGAATCCACGAAGGCGCCGTCCTGCATTGTCAGGACCCGGTCCGCCAGCCCCGCTACTCTCGTATCGTGCGTGACGACGATCAATGTCGTGCCGGTGGTCCTGCGGACCTCGAGGAGGCTTTCCATCACCGCGCTCCCGGTGTTCGTGTCGAGGTTCCCCGTGGGCTCGTCGGCGAGGATCAGGTCGGGGGAGTTCGCCAGCGCGCGCGCCATCGCGACCCTCTGCTGCTCGCCCCCTGAGAGCTGTCCCGGCCGGTGACGGAGACGGCTGCCGAGTCCGACGGTGTTGAGGAGCTCCTCGGCCCTTCTTCGCGAGTGGACGGCGGAGTGCGCTGAGAACTGTATGGGCAGCTCCACGTTCTCGACCGCGGTGAGGGTTGGGATCAGGTTGAAGAACTGGAACACGAAGCCGATCTTCTCGTTGCGAATCTCGGCCAACGCGTTTTCCTTCATCTTGGTGATGTCTACGCCGCCGATCTCCACCGTGCCCTCCGTGGGCGTGTCCAGTCCTCCGAGAAGCCCGAGCAGCGTGCTCTTGCCGCTCCCCGACGCGCCGAGAATCGCGATCAACTCGCCTTCCTCGACGGCCATGTCCACTCCCCGAAGGGCGTAGACCAGCGTGTCCCCCATCTGAAAAGTCTTCTGCAGACCAGTGGTCCTGGCGACAACCCGGCGGGTGTTCTGGGTCATCTCTTAACTCCTTCCGTCATCGGGGACTACTCATAGCGCAGCACGTTCAGCGGCCTCTCCCGGGAAACAGGCCAGGCGGAGAGCATCGCGGCCGCGAGGGCGACTCCCACCGCGACTGCGACCACAATGACAATGGACAGCGGGTCGGGGGAGACGGGGACGTCGGGCTCCAGCCGGTTGAAGAGCACCAGGACACCCATCGAAAGGCCGACCCCAATGGCCCCGCCGACCAGGCCCAGGATGGCGTTCTCCAACAGAAGCGAAGTGAGCACCCGGGAGGCCTTGGCCCCCACGGCCTTCATCATCGCTATCTCCCGCCTTCGTTCGATCGTGGCCAGTGCGACGCTGTTGGCGATGATCACCGCTCCGGTGAAGAGGGCCAGCGCCGACAGGATTTTCGGCAGAATGGTAATCCGATCGAATACCTCGTTGAAGATGCTGGCAACCGCGACCGTGGTGATGGCGATGGCGCCGGGCACCTCTGAATTGAGACGGGACGCGATAACGGAGGCCTCGTCCTCGGGGACGCTCACCAGGAAGGTGATGCTCTCCGGCGTCACCGTCTCGGGCACCACCCCAAGCGGGGCGAGGAAGGTGGACTCCTCGAACCCTGCTTCTGCTGAACCGGCCATGACGCCCACAATCTCGAAGTCGAATGGGCTTCCGGCAAAGCCCAGGGTGAGCGTGTCGTGGAGGTCCCAGCCCAGGTCCTGCCGCGCGAGAATCCGTCGCTGGCCCTTGTCCTCGGGGCCGAGCGTCCTGCCGGCAATGAGCTCGGGCTCGCCACCCGAGGGGACGCCGTCCCGGCTGGCCAGCCCCAGAGCCAGGTCGCGCACCGGGACGCCGTTCACAGCCTCTACTTGGACTCGATACTCGTGGGCCTCGACGATGTTCGTCACACCTTCGATAGAGGCGATTGCCAGGGCTGCGGGATCCCTGAGCTCGGGCTGGTCCGGAGGCAGGAACATGAAGATGTTTCCGCCTATCAGGTCCTCGACGTTCTCGTCGATGAATGACGTGACACTGCCCCCGACGATCACGATCGAGCCCATGGCGAACAGGCCCACGACGAGGGCCAGGAGGGTCGAAGCGGCGCGCGCCTTCTGTCGTGACAGGCCGCGCAGGGAGAGCTTGAGGTTGATCCGACCGAAGTCGGGGATCCTGCCGACGACACTAACGACCGCCAGGAGCAAGAGAGTAAGCACGATGATCACGGCCATCGCCCCGTAGGCGATGAGGATTCCGATGAAGAGATTCTCGACAAACACGCCGGTGATGACGCCCATGACCCCCGCGAGGCCCAGGACGACTACGAAGCTCAACAAGCGCCCGGTCGTGACGGCTGCCCCCTCCTGGGGTTGGATGACGGCGTTGGGCCGCACTCGGCCCGCGGCGAGTGTCGGCAGGAAGCCGAAGACGGCGGTGGCCACGACGCCGACAATGGCGCCGGTAACGACCGGCTCGGTCTCGATCCGCCACCCCACGTCGGCCTGAAGGAACTGCTCGCTGAAGCCGATCAACGCATAGCTCAGCCCGATGCCGAGGCCGATGCCGAAGGCGCTTCCAAGGACTCCGAGGATCAGGCCTTCGGTCATGAACAGGACAGTGACCTGACGGCCCTTCAGTCCCAGCGCCTTCAGGACGCCGATCTCCGTGGTGCGGCGCCGCACCACGACGAGCATCGTGTTCAGGATGCCGATGCCGCCGATGGCCAGGGAGACGAGCCCGGCAACCATTAGGAAACGCTCGAGAACGCCGGTGGCGTCCTGGACCTCCTCCAACCGGCCTGTCGCCGTCTCCGCCTCCATCGATGGCGAGATGCGCGCGATCTCCTGGGCCAGGTCCGACGCCTCGGCTTCCGTTGCGGTCTGGACGAACAGTACGGTGGCTTCTTTCTCGGTCGAGTCGAGCACCTGACGCGCGACCGGGTCGGCCTCGTCGAGATAGCCGAACCAGGGCAGTGGGGGAACGAAATAGGGAGCGAACACCCCGCCGGCGGTGGAGTTGGGGACGATGCCGGTCACCGTGAACGGGACGTCGGTGTTTTCCAGGACCACCGCATCGTCGACCTCAACGTCGAGCCGTACCGCTATGTCCTCGCTGATTACGATAGCCCGCGGGGACGAGAGTAGCTGCTCGAGGCTGGCTCCCTTGGGCTTCAGCGCGCGGATCTCACCGTAGAGCGGGTACTTGTCGGGCTCGACGAGATACGGCTGCAGCCATTGAAGGTCGGCCGCCGTCTCGCGGCCGTCGGCAGCGATGAACGAAGGCCGGTCCGGATGCGCCAGGTAGAAATAGGTGGAATCGACGAAGCGACCGTCGGCGATCATGCGGTCGAGACCGGCGCGCTCCTCGCTGGTGAAGCCGTCTTCATCGGCGGTGACCACGATGTCGCCCTGGTTCGTCCCCTGGATGTTCCGCGTCACGGAATCGTCGATGGACAGGCCGAGGCTCTGCAGCCCGACAATCGCCGCTACGCCCGCCGCTATCGCAAAGGCGGCGAACAGCGAACGCCTGGGCTCTCGGAGCAAAGAACGAAGGGCGTGCTTGAGATAGAAGGTGAAGCGGGAGATCAAGGAGCGCCTAGCAAAGCCCGTACCACTCCAGGGCGTTCCTCGAAAGGATTCGATCCTTCTCCTCTTCGGGGACGCCCTTCATGATGAAGTGGCTCCACTGTCGGGAGTTGGGCCAGTCGCAGGTCGCATGAGGGTAGTCGGTCGAGAATTGAATGCGATCGACGCCGATGAGATGGCGATAGGTGATGGCGGCGCCGTCGAGCTGGATGCAGGCCCGGACCTGCGCTCGGATGACCTCACTTGGCATCTTGCGTAGCTGGTTCTGGCCCAGGGACCGCTGGTGTGTGTACGTGCGGTCCAGCTGCTCCTCCACGAATGGCAGCCAGCCCGCTCCCGTCTCCACCAGGTTGAGACGCAGCCGGGGATGGCGCTCGAGGATACCCGTCATCGCGAACATCCCGAGGCGTTTCCAGATGCCGAGGGCGTTGGCGCGGTTGTCGTTGGTGTAGACCTGCGACGTGTCCTCCGCCTTCGTGCTCGCTGAGCCGGTCATGGCGCCCACCGCCGCCACGGTACGGCCCGCACCAGGGCCGTGGAGCGAGATCACCATCCCCAGCTCCTCCACGAGCGACCAGAACGGCTCGTCGGCGGCGGTCGGGAACCGGGCGCCGCCGGGCCAATCGTTGAACACGTAGGTGCGATAACCCTTCCCGGCGCAGCGTTCGAGCTCCTGCATCGCCGACTCCACGCCAATGGCGGGCATGTAGGCCACGGGGATGAGCCGAGCGGGGTCGCCCTCCTGGGCCCAGTCCCACAATGCATCGTTATAGGCGCGAAACAGCTCGAGATAGAGCTCGTCGTCCTGGGTGCTCGAGATGTTGCGGGCGGCGCTCGGGTAGAGAAAGGCGACGTCGATGCCGTCGATGTCCATGTCGCCCAGGCGAGCCGTGGGGTCGTAGCAGGCGGGGTTCATGTTCTCGAAGCTGTTGCCCCAGGTATCGAGGTCGGCGGGCGCCCGGCCCGCTGCCGCTTCGAGACCGAACGGACGAAACCACTCGCCTCCGTTGAACGACCAGGCCTGGCCGCCCCGCGGGTAGTCGACGACCCGGGGAGCCACCTCCTGGAACCTCTGGGGCATGCGGCTAGTCCAGAAGTCCGGGGGCTCGATAACGTGCTGGTCGGCGTCGACGATGCGGTGGAGCATGGACTCCCGTGGCTGCGATCAGTCCCGGCGAGACTAGCACTGTCCCTTTTGAGGTGTCAATCGCGGTTGACTAAGGCCAACCGGCGTGGGGGACGTCGACGCGGGCCGTCTCCACCCACCCGATCGAGACGCCGCCCTTCCTGATCGACCGCAGGTCGTAGACGGTGGTCTGCGCCGTACACATGAACAGCGTCTTGCCGTCCTCTCCCCCGAGCATGGCGGCGACGGCCCACCTTCCGGGAACGGGGATCCGGTGGGTGATCTCGCCGCCTTCAAGCACGCGGACAAAGCCGCCGGTCGAGGTCGTGCCGACCCAGACTGCCCCCTCAGCGTCGAGGCAGATGCCGTCCGGCGTCAGGCCTTCGAGGTCGGCGAAGAGACGGCGCCCGGAGAGCGACCCGTCGGAGGAGATCTCGAACGCGGTCAGGATGGCTCCGTGAGTCTCGGCGACGATCAGGGTCCCGCCGTCCGGGGTGATCACCATCCCGTTTGGGTTGTCGAGGCCGTCGGCGACGATGCGCGCGGTGCCGTCTGTGGCGACGAGCACAAGGTAACCGAGCAAGCGAGGCCCTCCGAAGAGGGTGTAGGAGCCTGCCTTGTCCACGTAGGCCCGCCCGCGGCTGTCGACGACCATGTCGTTGGGGTCCGTGCCGATCAGGGCGGTCAGGTCAGCGTGGGTGCCCAGGCCTTCCGTCGCGATGCTGTGTACCTTGCGGGCCCGCATCGACACGACCAGCGGTGTTCCGTCGGGCAGGAATCCGAGGCCTGAAGGCCATCCCTGCACGGTGGCGACCTCCTCGGCCTGTCCCTTCTCGTCGACCCTCATCACGGTGCGTCCGTAGATGTCGGAAAACCAGAGCTTCCCCCGGTGCCAGCGGGGGCTTTCGGGGAAAACAAGGCCGTCGAGCAGTGTGCGCGGTGTGAGGTCCATGGGTGTGTGCGGAGCTCGGCGAGCTGAGACGGATTATAATCGCAGCCATGGCCCGATGCCCAGGAGGGCAGTTTGAGCGAACCGATAGCGATCGACGCGAGCGACATCCCCTGGGAAGAGGGCAGGAGCCAGACCACGAGCGACGGCCGGCGACTCGTGGTGCACCGTCGGTTTCCCATCGCCCACCTCGACCCCGGTCCGTGGTTCGGCCACGTGCACTACGAGCCGGGTCTTCGCGTCGAGCGCCATGCGCACCCCGCGAACGAGATTATCTATCTCGTGGCGGGACAGCTCACCGTCGGGGACCGGATCTGTGAGCCGGGGACGGCCATCACCGTGGAGGCCGGAACGGTCTACGGCCCGCTGATCGCGGGGCCCGAGGGCGCCGAGTTCTTCCTGATCATGGACCGCGACCCAAGCCGCCGCCCCCATCAAGAGGCTCGAGAGAGAGGCGCGTGATGCATCAGCGAATCGGGCCGGTCCTTCTGCTCGTCACGATGGAGATGGAGCCACAGTGGGAGGACGAGGTCAACGAGTGGTATGACACCGAGCACCTGGCCGAGATCATGGCCGTCCCGGGCGTCATCAGCGCCCGCAGGTTCGTGAAAATCCATGGCCCGGAAGTGACCGCGCCGACGAAACACCTCTGCGTCTACCAGATCGCGAACGAAGAGGTCGTCTCTGGCGAGCCGTACTTGACGTTCCACTCCGGCTGGATGGGAAAGCCGGGGCTCCACTCGGCCTGGACGGACCGGGTGGCGAGCCACTTCCGGACGCACCGGAGCGTCCGCCACCAGGTGTGGCCTATCCGCGGGGTCTTCGACGACCGCTCGGGTCCGGGAGCGAAGGCAACGATGCCCGTCGTGGGATCGAGTCTCGAAGACGCCTGGAAGGAGCCCATCGGCGGCGCCATCCTCCACGAGCTGATGACCCCGGACCCGGACCGGGAGGAGGCGATCCTCGCGTGGTACGACGAGGTCCAGACGCCGCGCCTCATGGCCTGTCCGGGGTTCCTCGGCGCCCGCCGGTTCATGCTCCGCTACGACCCGCCTCGGGGCGACGCCTCCGTGGTCGGCCATCACAAATACCTCTGCCTCTTTCAGATCGCTAACGAGGACGCTTTTCGGACGGAGGCGTTCCGGACGGCGCACGCGGAGCTCTCGGAGTCGCTGAAAGAGCTCGGGGGCTCCTGGAGCACAAACCGCGCCGCCTATCGGCAGACCTTCCCCGCCGAAGGGGCGTTCGAGGACCATTCCGGCCCGAAGCCGCGCGCCTAGACCCTGGCGCGTTTCAGCCTGAGCGAGTTAGTGACGACGCTCACCGAGCTGAGGGCCATGGCCGCGGCCGCCAGCATGGGGTTGAGGAAGCCCTGTTCGCCGAAGGCGAACTCCAGGTCGCTGGGGACGCCGCCAACGGCGTTGAACACGGGGTAGAGGACCCCCGCCGCCACCGGGATCAGGGCGACGTTGTAAGCGAAGGCCCAGAACAGGTTCTGCTTGATGGTGCGCATCGTCGCCTTGCTCAACGCTATCGCCCGCACGACGCCTCGCACGTCGCCGCTCATCAGCGTCACGGGCGCGGTCTCCATGGCGACGTCGGTGCCGGTGCCGATTGCAATGCCAACGTCGGCCTGAGCGAGCGCGGGGGCGTCGTTGATGCCATCGCCCACCATGGCGACACGCCTGCCCTCACTCTGAAGCTGTCGCACGACCTCGGCCTTGCGGTTGGGAAGCACTTCGGCCAGGACGCGGTCGATGCCCAGATCGGCGGCGATCGCCTCGGCCGTGCGCCGGTTGTCGCCAGTCACCATGACGACCTCGATACCCAGCCGACGCATGCCGTCTACGGCCTCTTTCGACTCGGGGCGGAGGGTGTCGGCCATCGCGACGATGCCCCGGACCTCGCCGCCGAAGGCGACGAACGTGGGCGTCTTCCCTTCGAGCGCCATCGATGCCGCCTGCTCGCCGAGGCCATTCAGCGAGAGGGCGCGCTGCTCCATCAAGCGGCGGTTCCCCACCAGCACGGAGACGCCGCCGACGTCGGCCGTCACGCCCTCGCCGGCCGTCGCTAGGAAGCCCACCGGCTCTTCCAGGGCAAGCCCCTGTCCGACGGCGTGCTCGACGAGGGCCCTCGCCAGCGGGTGTTCCGAGCGTCGCTCCGCCGACGCGGCGAGGCGAAGCACCTCGCGCTCTAGGCCGCCCTGGGCGACGACATCCGTTACCCGCGGCGCGCCCCTCGTCAGCGTCCCAGTCTTGTCCAGGACGACCGTGTCGATGCGGTGGGCTGTCTCCAGCGCCTCGGCGTTCCTGATGAGGATCCCCTGTTCGGCGCCCCGCCCCGTGCCCACCATGATCGCCGTGGGCGTGGCCAGCCCGAGGGCGCAGGGGCAGGCGATGATCAGGACGGCGACAAAGGTGAGGAGCGCATAGGTGACGACGGGGGATGGGCCGAGAAAGACCCAGAGCACGAACGCGAACGAGGCGATGCCGATCACGGCGGGCACGAAGTAGCTGGCGATGACGTCGGCGAGGCGCTGAATCGGGGCCCGTGACCCCTGGGCGTCTTGGACGAGCTTGATGATCCGGGCCAAAGCCGTCTCGGCGCCGACCTGGGTCGCCTCGAACGTGAAGCTCCCCGTCTTGTTGACGGTGGCGGCGTAGACCTTGCCGCCGGGCCCCTTTTCGGCGGGAAGGCTCTCCCCGGTGAGCATCGCCTCGTCGACGGCCGAGGCCCCTTCCGTTACGACCCCGTCGACGGGGATACGCTCACCGGGCCGCACGATAAGCAGGTCCCCGCGTACGACCTCGTTGGCGGGCACGTCGCGCTCCTCTCCGTCGCGGACGACGCGGGCGACGTCGGGCCGAAGCCCCATGAGCTTCTTGATAGCCGAGGAGGTCTGAGTCCGCGCACGGGCTTCCAGATAGCGGCCCAGAAGGATGAGGGCGACGATGATAATGGCGGTGTCGTAGTAGACCTCGGCCTCGAGGCCGCCGCGCTCGAAGAACCGGGGCGCGAAGGTGCCGGCGACGCTGTACAGATACGCGGCGGAGGTGCCGACCGCGATCAGGGTGTTCATATTGGTGGTGCGATGCCTGGCGGCGGCCCACGCGGCCGTGTAGAACTGCCGCCCGGCCCAGAATTGGACCGGTGTGGCCACGGAGAACAGCACCATGAAACGCGTCTGATCGGCCAGGCCGCTGAGTCCGGGGATGACGTTCAGGGACCCGAGGAGCACCAGGACTCCAGCCGCGCCGGCGACCACGACCTTGCGCGCGAGGTCCCGGACCTCTTGCTCCTTACGGGCCGCGTCCTCGTCGGCGACTGTTAACTCGTGTGCGTCGTATCCCGCGCCGCGGACGGCCTGGGCCATTGCCTCGACGCCGGCGATTTCCGGGTCGTATTCGACCCACGCCCGCTCGGTGGCCAGGTTCACGTGGGCCGCAGCGACACCCGGCGTCCCCTGCAGCGCTTTCTCTACGTGGTGGACGCAGGCGGCGCAGGTCATCCCCTCGATGACCAGGTCTTTCTTGGCGATCGTAACCACCACAGGCCTCCTGTTGCGGACTCCCTCGGGCTAACGTCCGCCGACGGCGTAAAGCTCGCGAAGCTGTTCGACGATCTGGTCGGCTCGCCCGTCCCTGATGCCCTCGACCACGCACGTCTCGAGGTGGCCCTCGAGCATCAGTCCCTCCAGCTTCTCGATCGCCCTGCGTATGGCGTGCGTCTGCTTGAGCACGTCGACGCAGTAACGGTCCTCCTGAACCATCTTGCGGACCCCGGCCAGATGCCCCTCGATGTAGGAGAGGCGTTTCAGCGCCTCGGCATGAACGTCAGGTTTCATCTTCCCTCCGAGTGACCCATACCCCCTGGGTGGGGGTCTCTACCTTTAGTCTACTCCGTTGCAACGCCCTGCGTCAACTGCGCTATCGCCCGAAATGATATCGTTAACAGTCGCGCGGCAACGGGCCGCCGACAGGAGGAGACTTGAGCCAAACGGCGTTTCAGGACCGAATGCCGCAAAACCACTGCTGGGGCTGCGGGGCCGCGAATCCGGAAGGGCTGCACGTCAAGAGCCATTGGGCAGGGGACGAATCGGTCTGCACCTGGCAACCCGGAGGCCACCACTCGGCGGGACCGCGCGGCGTCCTTAACGGCGGCATAATCGCGAGCATTGTCGATTGCCACTCCATTTGCACGGCGATAGCGGATGCCTACAACGACGAGGGGCGCGACATCGGCACCGACCCCGTCATCTGGTACGCGACGGGCTCACTTCAGGTGCGATACAAGCGGCCTGCGCCGATCGTGGGGCCGGTATCGCTTCGAGCCCGCATCACGGAGAAGACGGAGCGGAAGACAGTCCTCAGTTGCTCCGTTGTCTCCGGGGGCGAGGAGTGCGCCGTCGGAGAGGTGGTGGCCGTTCGCGTCCCACCCGAGTGGCTCGACTCCTGAAGGGGAAGGAGTGGCGATGGCTGGGAAGGATACCTCGGACAGATCGATGGCGGCGGAGGCGGAGAAGGCCGTCGAGCGCACCGCCGGCGAGCTCCACGACATCCTCGTCGCGATGGTGGGCCGGCTGGATCCGTTCCCCTATTTTCTGGGTAGCATCGAGGTCCAGGCCGTGGAGGCCGAGCCGGGCGGCGCCAGCCGGGCGGACCGGGGCTGCATCGTCGTCTGCGGCGACGGTGAGCTCTACGAGTTCACGATGAACCTGAACCTCCCGGGACCGGGGCCCGAGCTGGGCCTCGACCGCGACGACACCGTCAAGCGCATCGAGCTGCCGCCGGAGGACTACATCCCCTATGCCTACAACGCGATCAAGGAGCTGAGCGCCCTCCTCGGCGAGCTGGAGGCGCGGGCAAGGAAGTACTCCTTCGACAAGCCGTCGTAGCGGTTCGGGGACGGCTTCGACTTGTCACTGGGAGTCCAGAGGGGCGGCGCCCCTTTGGCAGGGGTCGAAGGGGATGTGCCCCTTCTCCAAGTCCCAGCCCGAAGGGCTACCTCGAACCCCCTTCAGGGGGTTTGGGGGTTCCCCGGCGCCCGGCCGGTTGAGCCTTCCAACTCCTGACCTCATAGGTTATGAAGACCACCAGCAGCACCGCGAACAGGGCCCACAACGCGACATGGAGGTAGAGGGCGCCGAGCGCCGCTCCCCAGGTGGCCGCGATCTCGGGCCAGAGCCGGAGCCTTTCCATCCGCTACTCCAGCACGACGTCGCCGGACTTGCCACCCGACTTGCGCACGAGGCGAATCGCCTCGATACGGATGCCCCGGTCGACGGCTTTGCACATGTCGTAGATGGTGAGGGCGCTGACCGACACCGCCGTCATCGCCTCCATCTCGACGCCCGTCTTCCCGATGGTCCGGGCGGTCGCGGTGATCTCGACGGTGCTGTCGACGGCGTTGAGATCGAACTCGACAGCGACTTCAGTGATCAGCAGGGTGTGTGTCAGGGGAATCAGGTCGGGGGTCTTTTTGGCGCCCATAACGCCCGCGATCCGGGCCACGGACAGAACGTCACCCTTGGCCGCCTTGCCGCTGCGGATGAGCTCTAGCGTTGCCGGCTGCATGACGACGCGCCCACGGGCGACGGCGACGCGCTCCGTATCGGCCTTGGACGAGATGTCCACCATGCGCGCCTGCCCCTCATCGTCGAGGTGGGACAGTCGCGGCTGCTCGTCGGCCTCGGGGGCTCCGCCGGCGACGGTGAGCTCGGCGGCAGCGCTGGCAAGCCGGTCGGCCAGTTCCTGAACAGGGTGTCCGGCATGGCCCTTCACCCACTTGAACCGGATGTCGCGCTTGGCGACCAGGCTGTCGAGCTTGTCCCAGAGGTCGTTGTTGACCCTTCGCTTCCACCCCTTCGTCATCGTGTTCACCACGTAGACGCTGTCGCTGTAGAGGGTTGCCTGCGAGCCCGGCTTGACCCTCGACAGCGCTTCGATGGCGGCCTGGACCTCCATCCGCTGGTTCGTGGTGTTAGGGACTGGGCCACCGGAATGCGTCGCACGCTTGCCGTTCTCGACGATGACGACGCCCCAGCCTCCCGGGCCCGGGTTGCCCTTGCATGCGCCGTCCGTGTACAGCTCGGTCACGATTTCGTCCTTATTTCCCTGACCCGGCGCTCTACGATGGGCCTCGCCCCGGCCATCGCCCTGCCGCGATGGCTGATGGCGTTCTTCTCGTCCATCGTCAGCTCCGCCATGTGTCTATCGTACTCCGGTACGTAGAAGATGGGGTCGTAGCCGAAGCCCGTTCTACCCCTGGGCTCCCGGACCATGCGGCCTTCGCAGGTCCCTTCGCTGGTCTCGATCTCGAGATCGGGCGTGGCGATGGCGATGACGCAGCGGAAGCGCGCCTGAAGCCGGTCGTCGGGTACGTTCTCCAGCTTCTGGAGCAGATAGCGGTTGCGGGCGTCCTCCGACGCGCCCGAGCCGGCGTAGCGCGCGGAGCGAACCCCCGGCTCGCCGCCCAGGGCATCGACCTCGAGGCCGGAGTCGTCGGCGAGGGTCAGCATCCCGGACGTCTCGGCATAGATCCTGGCCTTGAGGATGGCGTTTTGCAAGATCGTCTCACCCGTCTCGTCCACGTCGTCCTCGATGCCGGCCTCGTCGAGGGTAACCACGTTCACGGGAAGGTCTTCGAGAAAGCGGAGGTATTCACGCACCTTCCCGGGATTGCGAGTTGCGAGGAGCAGGTTGGGGCGCTCGGCGTCCGTCATCGTCACCCCGAAGCTACCCACCGATCCGAAACATCTCGATTTTCCCGCCGACGGGCTCCGTGAGGGAAGTCCGGATTTCAGAGTAACGGTCGGTGCGGTCCCGCCACGTGCCGGCGACGATGCGCTCGATTTCCTCGTCGCTCGCCCCGTCGCGGAGGGGAGCCCGAAGGCTCCGGCCCTCGGTGCCGAACAGGCAGGTGTAGAGCTGGCCCTGGGGTGACAGTCGGGCGCGGGTGCAGGTACTGCAGAATGGCTGAGTGACCGAGGAGATGACGCCGATTTCGCCACTGCCGTCTCTGTACCGGTAACGATCAGCGACCTCGCCGAAGTAGTTGGGGTGGACGGGCTCGATCCCGAACTCGGCATCGATGAGCCGCACGACCTCGGCCGAGGGCACTACCTGGTCCATTCGCCACCCGTTGAGGCTGCCCACGTCCATGAACTCGATGAACCGGACGATGTGGCCGCTTCCCTTGAAATGTCGCGCCAGGTCGACAATCGTGTGGTCGTTGACCCCCTTGTGCACCACGGCGTCGACCTTGATGGGGTGGAGACCCGCCTGGGATGCCGCGTCGATCCCCTCGAGCACCCTGGCGACGCCGAACCCGCGGCCGTTCATCTTGCCGAACACCTCGTCGTCCAGCGAGTCGAGGCTCACGGTAATCCGGTCCAGTCCGGCGTCTTTCAACTCCTGCGCCTTGGGGGCCAGCAAATAGCCGTTGGTGGTCAGCGCGATGTCCTCGATGCCCGGGATACCGGAAAACTGGGCGATGAGCCGCTCCAGACCTTCCCGGACCAGCGGTTCGCCGCCCGTGACGCGAATCTTCCGCGCCCCGAGACGGGCGAAGATGGCGGCCAACCGGGCGATCTCCTCGTAGGAAAGGATTTCGGCCCTGGGCAGGAACTCGTACCGTTCGCCGTAGATTTCGGCCGGCATGCAGTACGTGCAGCGGAAGTTGCAACGGTCGGTAACGGAGATGCGCAGGTCGCGCAGAGGTCTGCGCATCCGGTCGATGACCGTCTCGGATGCATCAGCAGCATGGGCCGGGTCGATACGCCGGCGCGGTTCGAGGGAGGTGGGTTGCATAGGTGTCACAGGCGGGAGGGGGCCGGCGGGTTTTCGCCTCACCGTCACCGAGAAACAAGTATAGCCTATTCCGTTCGGTGCGCCTTTCGCCGAACCGCGTGTTGTCCTGTATCGGGGCGCAGTCGTTACGTGGGTGTAGGATTGAGGTAGTTACGTCCGAAATTGAGGTGGCGTGGAGGGTCTCATGCGAGTTTGGCGTCGCCGGCGGCAGATTCTCGGCCTGTTCACGATAGGGCTGTTTTCGTTGATCATCGCTGCCTGCGGAGGGGGCGAAGAGGAACTGACGGTCCAGCTATCCCAGCAGGAAGGGTCCGGTCAGTCGGGTCGAGCGGTCCTCACCTCAATAGGTAACCGGACTGAGGTGGTCATTGAGGTGAGTCCGGGAGCGACAGAGAACGATCCTCAGCCGGTCCATATCCACTTCGGAACGTGTGGCGCCAATCTCGGACAGGTGCAAGCTACCCTCAGCGACGTGCTTGGCGGAAGGCCCAGCACCATCGTGGAAGTGCCGCTCGGGGAGCTGCGCGAAGGCGATTCCGCAATCAACCTCCACCTGTCTTACCCAGGCATCAGGACGTATACCGCCTGCGGCAATATTCCTGATTAATTGCGGGAGAGACGCTGCTTGGCTGTGACAGTCGCCACGGCCTGGAGGAGTTTCGGAAGTGTGACGGGCTTCGAAACGAGGACGTCGATGCCGGTCGGAAGATCTCCTCTGGCTTTCATGATCTCGCCGAACCCGGTCAGCATGATCACCGGCATCTCCGGGTCTTCGTCCTTGATGGCCGCGGCCATCTGATCGCCGGCGAGCTCGGGCATGGCTTGGTCTGTCACGACAAGGTCGTACTCGCCGGCACGATACATCTCGAGGCCCTCCCTGCCGTCGCAAGCCGTCTCGACGGTATGTCCGTCGTGGCTCAGGTACTCCGACAGCATTCGGCGTATCGCCGGTTCGTCGTCCACCGCGAGTATCTGAAGTGAGCGTGTTGGTCTCTGAGGAGCCTCTGG
Organism: Dehalococcoidia bacterium; assembly: GCA_965248515.1. Classification (GTDB taxonomy): domain Bacteria; phylum Chloroflexota; class Dehalococcoidia; order SHYB01; family SHYB01; genus CBDFJU01. The sequence continues at coordinate 372,206 of CBDFJU010000002.1, forward strand.
ATCGGTGACGACTACCTGCGTAAGGTCCGTCACGGGAAGACGAAGGCTGAACGTCGTACCTTTCCCTGGTGCGCTCTTGATATCGATCGTGCCATCGTGTCGGTCCGCGATTCCGTAGACCATCGCGAGCCCCATACCTGTCCCATCGTTCCCCTTGGTAGTGAAGAAGGGGTCGAGGCAGCGCAATCGAACCTCTTCGCTCATGCCCTTGCCCGTGTCGTTGATCTCGACCTCGACCTGATCGCCATTCCGCACGGTGCCAATCGTGATCACGCCCCCCTCCGGCATGGCGTCGACCGCGTTGAATATCAGATTCGCCAGGCCCTCCCGAAGCTCCGGCTCTTCCAAGGCGGTTTCGAGACGTCGATTGGTCTCTTGCAGTGCTTCTTCCGTTCTTTTCCGCTCCTTGAACCAACGGTCGATGATTCGGTCCGCTCGGAGAATGATCAAGAACAAGAGACCGAACAGCAGCGCCCCCATGGCGATCGAGCTTGTCACGGTGAACTGCAGTGTATCGCTCTTTACGGCTGCGAGGCTGGCGGTCACGTCCTGGTCAATGAACAGTGCGCCGAGGAACTTGCCTTCTTGAGCAGAGCCCGGCGCCGAATCTCTGACCGGGAAATATGTGCGCACGATGTCCGATCGGCCCGCGTCTCCGGCGACGTTCGCCTTCTGAAGTTGGGAGGAGAAAGTACCTTGATCTTTGACCGTCGAATAGAGGTCTGGATCGGGCACGGCCTGTCCGATGTTCTCGGGATCGAGGCTCCACAGGACCTCTCCGTCGAGTCCAGCGAACGTGAGGTTCACCGTGGTGAGTCCGAACGTGACCTTGCGAGAAAGGTTTCTAGGTCGGTAGTTCCAATGACGTTCTGTAGATTCAGGTCGGGGTTCGCCCGAGCCTTGGGTTCCCAGATGTCGGAATAGAACATGTACGCGACGTGACCGGCGTCGAGGCCGCCCTGCTCGGTCATCCGTTGGTCAACTCCGCCCTCGACCCGGCTGTTAAACAGGAAGGCCATCATCGCGGTGATACCTACCACGACGATGAGGCTGGTGCCGACGAAATAGGTGAGGAGCCGGAATCGCTTCTGGTCCTGGGTTTTACTTTCCTGCCGTCCTGGACTCAACCGCCTCGAGAACAACATAACCTGGCTTACGGTCCGCCCGAATCCTCCCTTACCGGACGCCCGCGGACGGGACGCTGGACGATAACTGGGTGCGAATGTAGAGCCGCAAGTCCATCGGGCTAAAGGGCTTGGGGTAGTGATCTTCGGCGCCCGCCTCCCCCGCCATCCGGATCTGGGACATTCCTGCCAGGCCGGTGAGCATCACCACTCGGATATGCGAGGTGGCGGGATCTGCTTTGATCTCGCGACAGACCGCGTAGCCGTCCTTCAACGGCATGGCGATGTCCAGAAAGACGACTTCGGGCAGCTCCTCGCGGATCAGCTCCAGCGCCTGAACACCGTTGGAGGCGAGCAGCACGTCCAGATCGTCCTCGTCTTCCAGACTGGCCGAGATCAGGGCGCGGATACTGAGATCATCGTCGGCGAACAATATCTTCCTCGTCATATTCCCTCCCGCAATCGGCGTACGACACCTGGAACGATACTGCCGTTTGGCGTGTCTGGAGGCCACGATACAGACCCTATTCAGCGAAGGGCCATACACTAAATAGTGGGTGGGGGTACGACCTTGGGGCGCGGGGCGAAGCAGGGCAGATTGGGACGGGGACTCAGTCGGCGGGGCGTGAGGCCTGTCGTTCGCCGCCGGCGACACTACGAGAAGAGCTGGGCCACCTCGTAAAGGCGGGGGTCCACGCGATTCATCTCGCGGATACCCTCTTCCAGGGGGAGGGGCGCGATCTCGGTGCCAACATGCGCCACCATAACGCCATAGTTGCCCTTTTCTACCTCGACCACGGCGGCGACACCGAGACGGGTCGCCAGGATACGGTCGAAGGCCGTGGGGGAACCTCCCCGCTGAGTGTGGCCAAGGACGGTGACCCGCGTCTCGAACCCGGTGCGGGCCTCGATCTCCGTGGCGAGTATGTGACCAATGCCCCCGAGGCGCACGTGTCCGAAATCGTCAACCTTCGAGTCCTGCACGACCGACTCCTCGATGTCTTTGGGGCGCGCTCCTTCGGCTACCACGACGATGCTGAACTTCCGGTTCGTCTCATCGTGACGCAGGCGAATCCGCTCGCAGACCTCTTCGACGGTGAAGGGGAACTCGGGGACGAGGATGACGTCGGCGCCGCCGGCCATGCCGCCCAGAGTCGCTATCCAGCCGGCGTCGCGCCCCATTACCTCGACGAGCATGACCCGGTCGTGGGCTTCGGCCGTGGAATGGAGCCGGTCGACGGCCCGCATCACCTCGTTGACCACGGTATCGGACCCGATGGAGATGTCCGTGCCCGAAAGGTCGTTATCGATGGTCTTGGGTATCCCGACGATGGGGAGGCCTTCTTTGGACAGGCGGTGGGCCACACCGAGCGTGTCGTCGCCGCCGATGGCGATGAGGGCGTTCAAGCCGAGCTCTTTGAAGCTGCGTTTGGCGAGGGCGACGCCACCCTCTCGCTTGTAAGGGTTTGTTCTGGACGTGCCGAGGATCGTGCCACCGCGAGGAAGAATTCCGGAAACGGCCTCGCGGTCAAGGGGAACCTCGTTTTTCTCGAGGAGCCCGAGCCAACCGTGGCGGAGCCCCACGACCTCCCAGCCGTTGTGGAGCCCCTTTCGCGCAACGCCGCGGATCGCGGCGTTCAGGCCGGGGGCGTCTCCCCCGCCGGTGAGTACGCCGATCTTCATCGCAGGGCCTGGGGCGCCGTTACGCAGCTACGCCGGCGTAGCTGCCTTCTCGGGCCGCGGAGGTCATTCGCGACCGCTCGAGGAAGGCGGCCTGGGCCGCGGGGACCTTGGCCGGGTCGCCGCCCCAGGTGCTCAGGGGCGTCGCCTGCAGGCCTCGACCGTACGAGAAGCTGAGCTGCCATGGTCCCTTTTCCTGGTGCGCGTTGATCGCGTCCAGGTTCACAGTCGCCTCCTCGTCGCTCTGTCCGCCCGACAGGAAGACGATACCGGGGACAGCCGCCGGCACCGTTTGCTTGAAACAGCGGACGGTGGCATCGGCGACTCCCTTGGCGTCGGCCCGGTTGAGGGCGTCCTTACCGCTGAGCACCATGTTCGGCTTCAGCAGCATGCGCTCCAGAACAACCCGCTGCGCGTACAGGGCCTGAAAGACAGCGGTCAGCGTGGCCGTGGTCACCTGGAAACAGCGGTCGATGTCGTGTTCGCCGTCCATAAGGACCTCGGGCTCGACGATGGGTACGAGGCTGGCTTCCTGGGACAGCGCCGCGTACCGGGCCAGGGCATGGGCGTTGACGTCGATGCAGTGAGCGCTGGGGATGCCCTCGCCGATGGAGATAACGCCCCGCCACTTGGTGAACCGGGCGCCCAGCTCCCGGTACTCGCTCAAGCGCTCGCGGAGCCCGTCGAGCCCCTCGGTCACGAGCTCGTCGGCCGAGCCCGCGAGGGGCTTCGCGCCCCAATCGACCTTGATCCCGGGAATCACGTCCTGATTCCGCAAGACGTCAACCAGCGGTGTACCGTCCTCAGCGCTCTGGCGAATCGTCTCGTCGTAGAGAATCACCCCACTGATGTAGTCGCCGATGCCCGGGGCTGTGAACAACAGTTGACGCCAGGCGCGTCGGCTGTCCTCGGTCGAGGGGACGTTGATGCTCTTGAGCCGCTTCTCGATCGTGCCCGTACTTTCGTCGGCGGCGAGGATACCTTTGCCCTTCGCCACCAGCTTCCGCGCCGTTGACTCGAGCTCGTGTACGTTCATAGCTTCTCCTTCACCGGACGCCGTTGCAGCGTCACCAAAAGAGTACGATTGTGCCTGAAGGCCCCGATTTTACCATATCCAGTCCGGCTTCCGGCGGCCCTGCGAGCCGGCTGCAAGAGGGGTGAAACGCCTGTATACTCTCTTCGACGCGCGGAGGTGCTTCGTTGGTGACACAGCAGTCTCGAGAGTCCATTGAGCGGAACATAGCCGTGGAGTTGGTGCGTGTCACCGAAGCGGCGGCACTTGCCGCCGTCCGTTACATGGGCATGGGCGACAAGGAAAAGGTCGACCAGGCCGCGGTCGACGCCATGCGGGTGGCCCTCGACGCCATCACGATGGACGGGGTTGTCGTGATCGGTGAGGGCGAGAAGGACGAAGCCCCGATGCTCTATATCGGGGAGCGCATCGGCGACGGGTCCAACCCTCTGGTGGACATCGCCGTCGACCCGATCGATGGCACAACGCTTCTGTCGAAGGGACTTCCCGGCGCGATCGCGGCCATAGCCCTCTCGGCCAGAGGCATGATGCGCTTCCCCAGCGAAGTCTTCTACATGGACAAGATCGCCGTTGGCCGCCAGGCCAAGGACGTGATCGACATCAATGCCCCCGTGAGCACGAACCTCGAGCGGGTGGCGAAGGCCAAAGGGCTCGACGTACAGGACCTGACGGTGGTTGTTCTCGACCGGCCGCGCCACGAACAGCTCCTCGCCGACATTCGCGCCGCCGGGGCCAGGGTAAAACTCATCACCGATGGCGACGTCGCCGGTGGGATCCACGCGGCGATGCCGGACAACGACGTCGATCTCTTGATGGGGATCGGCGGCACCCCCGAAGCAGTGCTCACAGCGGCGGCGACTCGCTGCATCGGCGGCGCTATCCAGTGCAAGCCCTGGCCTCGGGATGACGAGGAGCGCGATGCCGCCATCGCCGCCGGCCTCGACCTGGAACGGGTGTATCACACCGAGGACCTGGCCGGTGGAGAGGACGTTTTCTTCGCGGCGACGGGGGTCAGCAGCGGCGACCTGCTCAAAGGTGTGCGTCACTATCCGGGAGGGGCCCAGACGCAATCGCTGGCAATGCGGTCGCGGTCGGGCACCATCCGCTGGATCGACGCGTTGCACGACTTCGAACGTTTGAACAAGCTTCGCGCCGGCGAGTAACGGCGCCGGACCTCCCGAGCCAATGGCGGTCAACAAGGTCTTCCCGAGCTTCGCGGCAGCGGTGGCCGACATCCCCGACGGGGCTGTAGTCATGGTCGACGGCTTCGGTGGCCCTGGGGGCATGGCCAGCTTCCTGATCGAGGCGCTTCGAGACCAGGGCGCAAAAGACCTCACGATCATCAGCAATACCGCGGGCCTCCCCGGCTTCGGGGCCAAAGGCGGCCAGGAGTTCATCAACACCGCAATCCTTTACGAGAACAGGCAGGTGCGAAAGGCGATCGCTTCGTTCCCGGTCCCGCGGTCCCCATCGCAGCCCAGCCCCTTTTCCCGGGCTTGGGAAGCGGGCGAGGTCGAGCTCGAGGTCGTACCCCAGGGCACCCTTGCGGAACGCATCCGGGCTGGAGGCGCCGGGATACCGGCCTTCTTCACACCCACGAGCGCCGGCACCCAGCTTGCTGAGGGGAAAGAGGTCCGGAGCTTCGACGGCCGGGACTATGTGCTCGAGCGGGCACTCACTGCCGACTTCGCCCTGGTCCGAGGCCATGTGGCGGACAGCTTCGGCAACGTTGTCTACCGGGGCACGTCGAGGAATTTTAACGCCGCGATGGCCACTGCTGCCCGGGTGACGGTGGTTGAGGTTGACGAGATCGTCGAACCGGGCGCCATCGACCCCGAAGCGGTGGTGACCCCTGGCATCTTCGTCAATCGAATCGTGGCGCGACCCCCGGAGGGACAATGAGCGAGCCGCTGGATCGTGAGGTCATGGCGATGCGCGTCGCCCGCGAGTTCCAAGACGGCGATGTCGTCAATCTCGGCATCGGGATACCGACCCTTGCCTCGAGCTTTGTCCCGGAGGAGCGGCAAGTAACTTTCCATAGTGAGAGCGGTGTGCTGGGCTATGGGGAGGTCCTCGGCGACGAGGACGGCGACATCGATCTGATCAACGCCGGAGGCCAATTCGTCGCGCCTCTCCCGGGGATGAGCCTCTTCGGCTCGGTCGAAGCGTTTGCCATGATCCGTGGCGGTCACATCGACGTCACGGTGCTCGGCGGGATGCAGGTCTCCGAGCGCGGCGACCTGGCAAACTGGATGTTCCCGGAACGCGGCATTGGCAACGTCGGCGGGGCCATGGACCTGGCGGCGGGGGCGCGGCGGATAATCGTCGTGATGGAGCATACGACGAAGCAGGGCCTGCCCCGGATCGTCAACGAGTGCGACTACCCGATCACGGGACTCCGCTGCGTGAATCTCATAGTCACCAACATCGCGGTCATCGAGGTGACCGCGGGCGGCCTGGTGTTGAACGAAATAGCGCCGGGTTTTTCGCCCGAGGAAGTCCAGGCGTGGACCGAGCCGAAGCTCATCGTGTCTCCCGACCTGAAAGACGTCGAGCTCTAGCGGCTCAGGCCGCCAGTCTACGCAGCATCGCCTTGAGGCGAGGCGTCGCTTCGAGCTCGCGGGCCAGCTCGTCCAGGTCGCCGTCGTCCAGTATCAGGGGGTTGCGGTTGAACCGGCCGCCGCTGTAGAAGCAGAAGCGCAGCGCAGCCGAGCCGTCGTCGTACTCCATCAGCTGGATTGTCGGCTCCCAGTGGTCCCGCGCTATCTGGACCTCCTCCGTGATCTGGCCCTTGCCCCAGGGCAAGGCAAATGGTCGAGGCAACGGTCTCGGCTTGCCGGTCATGGCGCTCCTCCCAGGCTTGCGTGTTTGCGATATGACGACCGTGGCGCGCAGGGCCTTCCTCCGGCCGGCCGTGGCCCTAACGCTGGCCGATGCTCTGTAAGGCCTGCGCTATCCGCTCCTCGATGGTGAGTGCGTCGGGATTGTCGACTGAGGCAAGGGCGCTCCGGGCCTCCGCCGCGCTGTACCCCAGTGCGGTAAGGGCGGCCACCGCGTCGCCGTCGATGGGACTCACGCCGCCGCTGGGCGCCACGGACCACTCCTTTTGAAGGGAGCCCTTGAGCTCCAGGGAGAGCCGCGCCGCCGTCTTGCGGCCGATTCCCGGGACCCGGGTCAGCGTCTCGATGTCGTCACTGGCGATCGCCGCCACCAGGTCCATGGGGCTCATCACCGAGAGCATGCGCAGCGCGTTGCGGGGCCCGATGCCGCTGACGTTCATCAGCAGCAGAAACAGCCGCAGCTGGTCCGGAGTGGCGAACCCATAGAGAGCGAGGGCGTCTTCCTTGAAGTGGAGGTGCGTGTGGAGTCGGACTTGCTTCCCCACACCGTCCAGCTCGGCCAACGTCGAAGTCGGCGCGAACACGTGGAAGCCGACGCCGCCCACGTTGACGATGACGAAGTCGGGCCCCGTCGCTTCGACGACTCCCTGGAGTGACGAGATCACCGGGAGCGCCCCGCTTTCGTCGTCGCAGTCTCTTCGATGAAGCCGAGCAAGTCGGGATGCCGGGAGTGGCAAATGGCAACGGCGAGGGCGTCGGAAGCATCGAGGGGGAAGGCGTCCAGGGACCGGTCGAGGAGCAGGCTGACCATTTGCTGGGTCTGCTCCTTGCCGCCGCCGCCGTAGCCTGCGACCGTCTGGCGTACCTTGGTTGGCGTGTACTGAAAGATGGGAAGGTCGCGCTTCGCGGCCGCGAGGAGCGCAATGGCTCGCGCTTCACCCACCGCGAGAGCCGACTTGCGCGGCCCCTGTACCACGAAGGGCTCTTCGATCGCGACCACGTCGGGGGACACTCGATCGATCAACGCCTCGAGCTGGTCGAAGATCTGGACGAGACGCTTCTCGATGGGGTCGCGCTGGACTGCCTGGAGGACGCCGCAGTCGACAAAGGAGGCGTCGCCCGCGTCGGTGTCGATCGCCCCGAATCCCATACGGATCGTCCCGGGGTCGATACCCAGAATACGCATGCTCCCTCGATCGTCTGGGTTCAGGATGCGACTTCGGCCAGGACCTCGTCGGGGAAGTCGGCGTTGGTGTAGACCTTCTGGACGTCTTCCAGCTCTTCCATCAGGTCGAGCAGGCGCAGCGTCTGTCGCGCCGACGAGGTGTCGAGGGGGACGAGCGTGGTTGGCACCATCTGGATTTCCGCAGTCGCGATGGTCGCGCCGTGCTCCTCGAGGGCCGCCCGCACAGTCTCGAGCCGCTCGGCGGAGGCGTAGACCTCCAGGCCCTCGCCCTCGGTCTTCACGTCCTCGGCTTCCGCATCGATGGCTGCCATGGCCAGGCTGTCCTCGTCCGCTTCGCCGGCCTCGGCGCTGATCACGCCCTTGGACTCGAAAAGCCAGGCGACAGAACCGCTCTCGCCCAGACTGCCACCGTTTCGTGTGAACACCCGGCGTACGTCGGAGACCGACCGGTTCCGGTTGTCGGTCATCACCTGCACGTACACCGCGGCGCCGCCCGGAGCGTAGCCCTCGTAGACGATCTCGACCATGTCCACGGCTCCGGCGCCTTCGCCGCTGCCGCGCTTGATCGCGCGCTCGATGTTATCGACGGGCATGTTCCCGTCCCGGGCGCGCTGGATGGCGAGGCGGAGTCTCGCGTTGCCATCGGGATCGCCGCCGCCCTGCTTCGCGGACATGACGATCTCCCGCGCCAGCTTGGTGAACAGCAGGCCGCGCTTGACGTCGGCGACGCCCTTTTGTCGCTTGATCTGCGACCACTTGGAATGCCCCGACATCGCTGACCTCCAGGCTATCGGGTCAATTCTAGCACGGGCGCGGCGATGGAGGGGGCGGCTAGCGGAGTCCCGCGACCATCTCCACGGTCATCTCCCTGCCTACGACGTCGACCTTCTTGATGACGTCGGGAATCGCGGGGAGGAGCAGATCGCCGTCGGTGCCCCGGACCACATAGACGTCGTTCGCTCCCGTGGCGATGATCTCGACGAGCTCTCCGAGCTCCTCGCCCTCGGTGGAGGTCACACGCAGGCCGATCAGGTCGTAGTGGTAAAAGGTGCCTTCCGGGAGCTCGGGCAGCTCGGACACCGGCACTTCGAACACCGCTCCCTGGAAGCCCTTCGCCGCTTCCGGGGTGTCGATGCCCTCGACCTCGACGAGCAGCGCATCGCGCAGCCGTCTGCTTCGCTTGATCTTGACGGGCTCTCGGTTGAGGTAGAGGTTGCGACCGGGGCCAAATCGCTCCGGCAGGTCGGTCAGCTCCTCGACGCGCAGCTCTCCGAACTTGCCGAAAGGCCGCAGCACGCGACCGACTTCAACGAAGTCCTCAGAAATGGGATCGGGAGGCGTCAACGGCTACCTGAACGCGGAGGTCGCGGATCGGAGGGGCGGCTAGCGCCTACGGGATCTCCAGGGTTGCCCTGGTTCCCTTCTTGACGGCGGAAACTCGGAGCAGGGTGCGCATCGCCTGGACAACCCGGCCCTGGCGGCCGATGATCTTGCCCTTGTCCTCGGGCGCTACCTCGAGACGGATGAGGATGCGGTCTTCTTCTTCGGTCTCGGTGACGACAACGGAGTCTGGGTCGTCGGCTATCGCCTTGGCGATGTACTCAATCAGTTCCTTCATCGGACTTTACCGCCTCGACCTGGCTTGCCTTTTTAAGCATCCTGGCGACCGGGTCTGACGGCTGGGCTCCGCGCTGCATCCAGTACGCCGCCTTCTCGGTATCGATCCGGACAAAGGAGGGATGCTGCATAGGATCGTAGATCCCGATGATTTCCTTGAAGCCGCCATCGCGGGGCTTGCGGGAATCGGCGACGACAATCCGATAGCTGGGGGCTTTCTTGGCGCCCATGCGCCGGAGGCGGATTCTTAGCATTCGTGGTGGACCTTCGGGCTTGACGAGATACGTCGCCAAGCGGGTGTGAATCTACGAATTGTAGACTTGCAGGTTCTCTGTTGTCAATCGAGCGTAATTCAAAAGCCGGGCCCTGTTCAAGGTCCGTGGAGCGAACGTTGACTAGGCCACGTGCTACGATCAGCGCACCTGGAGGTGCGCTGTGTCTCAAGTCCAGTGCTTCAGTTGTGGCTTCTTGGTTCTGATGTCAAAGCGCCAAGACCTAATCTTCGAATCTGCCGACCATGTGTACAGGACAAGTGGACACCCAAGTGCTTCACGAGAGGCGGTCGTTCATCATCGGCCACAGTGCTACCGAGGGAAGTGGAACCTTCATGGGGAGACGGAACAGGAACCCCAAGAATCAGGTGTTGAACACTGGTATTACCAACAAAACGACACTGTCATACACCGGGTACGGGATTGTGACGAATGGATTAGATGGGAACCTGACTATTCACCCAAAGAGCACCTTGAGGAACGCAAGATGCAAGAAGTAAGGGAATGGCAGGCTGCGCGAGACCGAGAAGACAGGGATTTCCGTGCGGAGCAGAGACGGTTAGACCAAGAGTGGCGGACCCTCGAGCGTCAATGGCGTACCAATCAGGAAAAGAGGCGAGAGGGACAACATACCACTACCTTGTGGGTTATTGGGGTGCTTGCCACCTTGGCTATTGTGGCTGGCTGCCACAATAGCCGCCGCGTTCATAGAAAGAGGCGGGCGTCAACCGATTGAAGTTCAGATTACGCAACCCGTTGAACCGACGCCCGCGATTGAGTCGCCAACTCCTGCGCCTGAAGCCCCATGACCGGGAGCAGCAGGTGAACGCGAACCTCAAACCAACCGACCACGACCCACACGCTGCTCAGACAACGATGCGCTCTCAGCCGCCGAACAGTCGCTCCACGCTCGGACGCATCTTGCATCCGCCACTCTGGACACTCCCGAACGCTCATCCTATAGTGGGCGGGCGCGCCGCGCGGAGCAACAGAAAGAGGCAGGTGAGACGATGAGCGACAGACCCATCGGCGTTGTGGCCAGCGGGCGGACGGTGGAGGAGGTACTCGGCACGATCGAGCAGGCCGAGCGGCTGGGCATCCACGCCGCGTGGCTCACCACCGGCGGGGTGCGCATGGATAGCCTGACGCTCTTCGCTGCGGCGGCCTCCCGGACCAGCAGCATCAAGCTGGGCACGTCCATCGTGCCGACGTACCCGCGCCACCCCTTCGTCACCGCCGCGCAGGTGCAGGTCATCGCGCATCTGGCTCCCGGCCGCTTCCGCCTCGGTGTCGGGCCGAGCCACCGTCCCCACATGGAGGGAATGGGCTTCGAATTCAGCTCGCCGCTGACCAACCTGCGCGAGTACATCCAGGTGCTCAGGCCGCTCCTTCACGAGGGCCGCGTCGACTTCGACGGAGAGCAGTACCAGGCCCACGAGTCACTGGCGACGCCGGTGGACGTGCCGGTGATGGGCTCGGCGCTGCAACGGAAGTCGTTCGAGGTCTGCGGCGAGGTGGCCGACGGGGCGATCAGCTGGATCTGTCCACCGGACTACCTCCGCGACGTGGGACTACCCGCGATGCGGGAAGGGGCCGAAGCGGCGGGCCGTCCCGTCCCGCCACTCATGGCCCACGCCCCGGTGTGCCTGCACTCCGACCGTGCCCAGGTGAAGGAAGCGGTGTCGGCCCAGATGATGAACCCCCGGCTGAAGTTCTACCAGCGGATGCTTGTCGCGGCGGGCTTTCCCGAGGCGTCCGACGGCCAGTGGACCGACGCGATGATCGACGCCGTGGTGTTCTGGGGCGACGAGGCGCGCATCGCCGAACGGATCAAGGGGCTGCTTTCGCTGGGCGCCGACGAGGTCCTGATCTCGCCGATCCTCGCCGGCGACGACCCGTCCGCCGCCAGGGAGCGGACGATGCGGCTGCTGGCCCAGGTTGCCGGCGAGACCGGTCCCAGAACCTGACGGTCAGGCCGTCTTCAGGCGCCTGGCGCGGGAAGGGGCCTCCGGGGCGCCCTGATCTGTCGTGGGAATGGGGAAGCTGGCGGTCACCGTCGTGCCTTGACCAACCTTGCTCTCGAGAATGAGCGTGCCATCGAGGGCGTCGCAGTAGTCTTGCATGCACAGCAAGCCGAACCCCGGTTTGGCGGTCCGGATGTTGTAGCCTCGGCCATGGTCTCGGACGGTGACCCGGACGCAGTCGGCCCGCGGGAACTCGAGGGAGAGGTCCACCTCGCTGGCGCCCGCGTGCTTCCGGACGTTGTTCAGGGCTTCCTCGACCACTCTGAAGATGGCAAGACGGACGTCTTCGGTTAGCTGGGTGTTGCCGAGGACACGTTTCCGAGGATTGCGGACCCTGAAGCGGATAGCGGTGGAGCTGCTGTCCTCGAAGTTTCTGACCAGCGAGAGCAGGCTCGGCCTGAGGCCGATGCGGACTGGGGAGGGGTGGAGCTGCCAGGCGATCTCCCGAAGCTCCTGGCTGTTCACTTCGTCCACGATGCCGGCAGCCTTGGCAACCAGGTCGGCGGCCTGGTTGTCGTCGCCCCGGAGATCGTTCACGGCTTGATTGAGGTAGTGGCAGGCCACCATCAGCCGGTTCTGAACATGACCGTGGACCCGCTCCGATACCAGGCGCCGGAGTCCTTCCTGGGCTTGCACGATACGCCGCCTCGATTCCTTCAGCCGAAGGTTGGACCACCTCAGGTCCGCCTCCGCTCGGAGCCGCTCGGTGACGTCCTGGATAACTCCTCGGACACCGACGACCCTCTTGCTCTCGTTGTCCAAGATCGGCGCCTGGCTTACCTCGACCCAAACGGGCGTCCCATCCTTCCGAATGCACCGCACGGTGCCCGTGAATCGGGCGCGAGCCGTAGGGGCCCTACCTTTTGGCATTCCCAGCTGTTGGTCGGGTGGGACCATCTTTAGCCCCAGGTCCGGGTCGGCGTAGAACTCGTCCGGGGTGTAGCCAAGGATGGCCATGGAAGCCGGACTCACATACAGGTACTGGGCGCGAGGCCATCGCTGATAGTGGAATACCATGTCCTTGGAGTACTCCGCGAGGAGCCTGAAACGCTGCTCACTGTCACGCAGCGCTGTCTCCGCGTGGATGCGCGTGGTCACGTCTCGAGCGATACCCTCGACGCCGGTGATCTGGCCACTATCGTCATAGACAGGGACATGGGTCGACTCCAGCCAGATGGTCTGGCCGTCGTCGCACACCCATCGCAGCGTTATTGGCTCTGTGTGCGTTTCGATCGACCTGATCATGGCCTTGAGCCGCTCCCGGTCGTCTTTGTGGATGCATCGAAACGCGAGGGATGGGCGTTCGAGCCAGTCCTGTCGCGTCTTCCCGGTTATCTCCTCGATGGCGGAGCTGACGTATTCGAACCCGAGGTGCGGTTTGAGCTGCAGCTTGAACACGATGTCCCGCGCGTTCTCGATGAGGCGGCGGAGCCGCGCCTCGTCACCGTGAACGGCCGCCTCGAGCGCCTTTCGCTCCGTGACGTTCCGCGCCGTGCCTTGAACGCGAGCGACGTTCCCGTTCGAGTCGTAGTGCAGGACTCGGGTCGTCTCCACCCAGATCGTGCTGCCGTTCTTGTGGACCCACCTTCGGACGTTTCGCTGGGCTCCATAGGCGGCTGTCCTCGTAACCAGCTCGACGTTGGGCCGTTCGTCCGGGTGGACCACCTTCAGGTAGAGCTCCGGATCGGCGTAGAACTCCTCGGGCGCGTAACCGGACAGGGCCACAGACGACGGACTCACGAATTCGACCCGAAGCTCTGGCTGGACCTGGAGCGTGAAAGTCATCACGACCGCCTCGCCTTCAGGCACAAGCCCCGCGCCGCTCCCAGGACGCCCGCGCAGCCTGCCTTCCCCACTCTTGACGAGCCTTTGGGCAACCATGGTCACCTCCCCTTGCCCCACCCCACCGGTTGTCGCTTGGCCGGCTATTGCAGCCGCGGTCGAGCTCCGTCCCACGCCGGGAGCCCTCGGCCAACGTCACCTGAAAACGGCTGAACTCTCACCGCCGTCTCACCAGTCGCAATCATAGCCAACTGGCCGTTCGAGGTATCCAATCGACCTTATCCTTTCGGAGTACACCCGCATCGCGCACCCCATTTCTTCGACTACCCACGTACCGGGACGGCCTCTGACTACGGGCATGTACGTACGGGCCATGAAGACGTCGCCCGTTGGCCCTGACCGCTCGTGCACCGCTCCGCTTCTGGCGTCCATTGCCGCCCCTGCGCCACGTGAACTTCGGCAAAGCTGCTATTTAACGTTTTATATCACGTGCTCGAAGCTGTAATCCGTAGGGAATAACTAGGCAAATGAACGAAATGACGCCGGCGCCGGCGTTTGGACCTCTGCCGCGGCGCGGCGGAGCCCCGCTGACCAGTAGTGGGCAGGGTGCCTTACGGGTACCGGTCGAACGCCCCGGGCGGCACGGGCTGTGGGTCAGAGTTGAGGACGATCAGGACGGCGCGGCATCCGAGCAGCGGGGAGCTTGGTGGGCCTAAGTTGACGGTAGGCAGAACCATCTTCGAGATGTGGCTGGGCCTTTGAGTTAACCAGACGCAACCACCTATTGCCAGTAGCGAGAGGTCGCTTACTTCAGCAGGGCGCGGTCAATTTCACTCTTTCCTCTATGGGCGGTACCAAGCCAGGCATGAAGTCGGGCACGGTCGCTTCAACAACATTTGAGTAGCCAGTGCTACCTTCATTGGTGCACGCAAAAAGTCGGTAATAGTAGTGGTGGCCGGGAGGCAGCTTAGAATCCCAGACTCTTGCATACTTGAGAGGGTCATCTTCAGGTAGCAGCTCGCTAGGCGTTCTGATTGTTACTACTTCCCACGGCCCATCTGCATCGGTAGAGCGCTCCACAATCCAATGAGAAACCTCTATGTCAATACCTTCCCACCATAGAGCAATGCCATTGTTGTCCCAATGGCTATCATTAGCTACCAACTCGACTCCAAGAGACGTAGCCTGCTCTCTGGGTATGGCGGTAACTGATTCCATAGCTGCATCTTCCGGTTCGTTGCCTGCTTGGTAAGCTAATGTCCCCTCTTCGACAAGCTCTTCACACGTATCTGGGTTGGAGGCCAGCGTCCTTTGAGTCTTGGGTAGATCGTTGGGACCCCTAAACATCCTGTATGTGTAAACACACACGCCGTCCACACGAGTCCCCTGAATGATCTTACGAACACCATTGATTAGGGGAGCGTGATTCCAATCGTTTCTGATAACACCCGGCCCTTCCAGCGTTACATCATCAAGGCCCTTAGTGGAGCCTGACTGGCCGAGACTGCGAATGCTCCTGAAGATAGCAAAGGCGACCTGCTGTTGCGCTGGAGCCAGGTCTTCCCCCCACATAGTCAGCTTCGGTCCGCCCAAGTGCTTGAAGTACACTCCGGTGATGCCACCTGATTCGCCGGTGGGGGTCATCGGAAGAGCCTCCGGGTCCGGGTCGCCCAGGACGGCCTCGACGCACTCTATGCTCCCACCAACATGGTTGTCGTACAGGTCGACGTCCGTAGCCACACACCAAGCCCTGTCCGCAGGCCACCAGATGTTTGGTGGACCAGGACAAAAGTGAGTAGCCCAGCGCAGATCCACATGATTCTGTTGGCCGGAAGTATCCGTCCCTCCGGTTCAATCGCACGTCGGGAGGTCTAGGTCCAAGCACGTTGGCTATAGATCGTGTCATCGCGTCTACTCCAAGATCACCTCATACGCGGTCGGTCCCGCACTCAGGTACCAGTTGGACGCAAAGTTGGCCAGGTGTACATGGGCAACGTAGTGTCCTGGAGTTGCCCGGCCGCCCTCGAAGTGCATCTGGTCCCAGGTCATGGTGAAGGAGGCGGTCTCGTCGGGTTGCAGGACGCGGCGCTCGTCTCCGTGGCGCAGAACAGCCACGTCTCGGTGTTCCAGAAGGCTGTGGATAACCACTCTCGGGGGCACGTAATCCAGGGGGACGGGCCAATCGCTGGTGTTGGTCAGCGTAAGAGTCAGCATCACCGGTTCGCCCTTGACGTATGCCGATTTGTCGGTTTTCAGTTCCCACCCGTAGGGGTACTGGTAGTCATCACTGGAGTCATAGCCCGGCGGGCGGAGACGCGCAGCGGTCACCATTGAGTGCGGCGAGCTGGAAGGCGCTCCCTCCATGAGCGCCTCGAACGAGCGCAGGCCATTGGTGGCAAAGGCAGCTCCCAGGTGATTCCCATCGTCCGTGCCGCAGAGGACGAGGTCGGGCGCGCCGCCCTCTCTGTCCCACCAGAGCGCGATGTACCGGGCGTTGCCAAGCAGTTCCCCATCGGCCCCACGCAGTTCCTGGGGCGTGGCGTAGAGCAACTCCAGTATCGTACCCAACTCGGGCGGGCGCGTGGATCCCGGCCGCTTGCTAAGACTTTCCAGTGGAACCGGCTCTCCCAGGTCCTTTAGCGCCTTCTGCACCGGCTCGGCCAAGAGCTCGCGGGTCACAGGTCCGTCCACGGGCGGGATTCGTTCCGGCCCGTGGTAGGCGACTGCGGCGGGGGTGATGTCGGCATCCGAAGGGACGCGCTCCAGCAGCCGGATCGCCGAGTCTAGCAGCACTGCTGGCAGGTATCTGATACCAATCCTACCAAAAACGATCTGTTGGCCATAAAATCTCCGCCCGTCGCTCGCAAGACCGATGGGTGTGCCATCGCCTGCCACGACCAACGTGCCCCGTTGGTAAGAGGGTGTGTAGTCCCCGTGCAGCGCGACGAGATGGTCCGGCGCGTTGAGACTGGGGCTGGCGTAGGTCTCCTTTACTACGAGCTCACCGCCGTCCTGGTCACGGCTCAGGAACAACACTGGCTCCCCAGGCGCTACCCTCCCGTGGTCCCCAGGCGCCACGACGAGGCCCTCAGCACCGATGGAAAGCAGTGCTGCGCCCGTGCGGGGGTCGAAGCGCTCAAGCTCAGCGGCGAAGACGCCCCGGCCGGATACCGTCACCGACAACGAAGCGATTTCCTCCATGAGGTCAAGCACGGTGAGCACAGTGCCGTCGGCGACGACTAGCCCCTGCTGGTCCCGAGGGCGGCCGCTGGCCCGCTCGACGCTCACGCGCACCACGGCGTCCCGCCAAGCTTCGACGGATGCTGGCAGTGCGGGAGGCGGCAGATCGGGGTAGGCCACAACCTCCGCCGAAGGGCTTTCTGTTGGGTAGGGGATGGGAGTAGTGTTTGAGAACGGTGTGGCCGTCGGCCTCATCGGGTCCGTGGTAGGGGCAGGAGTAGGTGTGGGCTCCGGGGCGTGGTAGGTGCAGGCGTTCACGAGGGCCCTGGACACCGGTGGCGTGCCCTCTTCCGAAGACGGCTGCGTATTAGGAATCTGTTGGGTTGCAGATGGCGTGACGGTGGAGCAGGCGGCCAGCACTAGCACCGCTAACCCAAGGATGCTGGGGATCAGAGGTGACATGATCCTACTTTCACGATGCACTAGGCGCACGGTCTCCATTCGACATCCAAGGGCCAGGGTTTGAACTGTATGGTTCGGCCGCTTTCGGCGGTGAATACTGCCAGGTTATCGTTGACCAGTTCCATGATGCCCACACTATCGGCGGGAGCCCAATCCAGTGGCGGATTGCCGCTACCGTCGCTCAGCATGGGATCGGCCATCCAGAGTCGCCCATCGAAACGAGCGTCGCGAATACCGCAGTGGACGTATAACGTGTATGGGTAACCTGTCCCAATTTCTACACCTGGTCCCTGTGGTGGCTCCTCAGGACGATCCCGCTCCACCGCGGGCATCGGCGTGGGTGTCAGAGTTGGTGTTGGCGTAATGAGTGGGGCGTCATTGTGTGTTCCCAGCAGCGATGCATTCCCGTGGGAGGCGCCATAACCTCGGCCTGTGTCGGCATCGAAGGCCACCAACCCGATGGAAAAGTTCTGCCGCTTTTCCTCGGGCACGATGCCAGCGGTGCGCCAGGAGCCCTGGGCTTCGACCACCCATACCAGTGGGTCAGAGGGCATCGCTGACACGGACCCTCTCATCGCATTGAACTCGCTCCTGCGCATCAAACGGACTACCGGCGAGTGGGGTTTGCCGGTGACTACAACCTCGGGCATGGCGAAGCTCAGGTATGCTAAGCCCAACCGAGCGGCCAACCGTTCGGAGATTCTCGGCCCGCCGTTGGTCGCTAATGGCCGGTTGTCCTCGCCCAGTGCGCGCCATACAGAGAGGGTCGCGGCAGGGTCTGTCATGATTCCCCGCGAGATCTCACCCGACTCCAGCCAGAACGACCGCACGACGGATGTTCCGTCGGCCTGACGAAAGTCTAGGAAGTAACGCGGCCCTTCACGGTCGCGGTTACCCTGGTCCACGGGCGAATCCAACACCATTTCGACGAAACGTTCGATGGCGCGTTCTTCCTCTATCTTGCCGAGGACCACATCTTCCCCATTTTCCACTTTCGTGCCGAGCACCTTAATCGAGTACTTGGTGCTGAGGACATCGATGGACGTGACCTTGCCTCGGATATCCAGCAAGGCCTCGCCGGTCTTGGCCAAAGGGTTCGTGTCGGATTCGAAGAGCCTAACGCCACCGTCCTCCAATATCGCGAGTCGGAACTCCTGCACGTAGCCCTCGACTCCGTAGACCGGCGTGCCCGGGTTCAGGTAGGTGGCGTCGCCGTCCAGATGAGGATAGCCGCTGTAACCCTCGATTCTGAAGGCGACCCGGTAGAGCTCAGAGCCCAGGTCTTCAGTAGTTAGGGCACGCTCTCCCTCGGTGATGATGGGTCCACCCAAACTGCCTTTGGCCAGGTAGGTGATACCGCCGAACTGAATAGAGTGGGCCCAGTCGGCGAGCGTCTGGCGGGGCCGCAGGTCACCATCGCCCTGGAGACCCTCCACGATTCGATCCACGGTGGCCTGATCCGCCAACACGGCGTCCAGGCGGTCAGGTCCGTCGTCTCTCCCATCGTGTCGGTCGATGATTTCCCCGTCGGGGTCCAACACCAACTGGGACCCGGTGGGGACGTGGGTCACGTAGGCGATCTTGCCTGAAAACTTCGGCGACAGGCCCTCTACGAATGCGACCACTACGCCAACGCCCAGGTCCAACCTATACCTCTCGGAGGCTGGCACCGGTGTAATCGAGCCCGGGAGCTTCGGAGATGGAGTGGCCGTAGGTGGGGGCACCTGCTGGGTCTGGCTGCCGGCCCCAGGAGATTTCTGAGTGGCCGTGGGCGTCGACTCCACATCTCCGCAGGCGGCTACAAAGAGCAGACCAATGACCAGCGCTCCGATAAGAGCGGCGTATCTCACTTGAGCACTTCCACCTTCTGGGCCGTCGTAATAACCACGCCAGGCGGCCCCGCGTTGGGCGGATCCAAATTCAATCCACCACGCACCAAGTAGACCCCAGGTGGGACGGGTTCTCCCCGGTTGTCCACCTGCTCCCACTCGCCAACGAACTCCAGCTCCTCACCGGGTTCCAGAGTTTTGCCATCCAGCGGTTCCTCGATAATCTGGCCGCACTTCCAATTCCATACCTGCTCTCCGTCAGCCGTGGAGACCACGAAGTCATAGGGAGGTCTGCCTGCGTATTGAATGGTGTGGTATGCTACATCAGCAACGTCTACACCTTCCGGGACAGTGCCATGAACAAGCTAGACGAGTATACCGTGCCCCAGGCGGCGTCCATTCTCAATGTGAGTGAGGAGACCGTTCGCCGGAACATCAGGTCGAAGCGCCTGGTGGCTTTGCGACGGGGAACCCAATGGTTTGTCCAGCACGCAGTCCTTGTGCGCTTCGCCAAAAACTACGATCCCAAGACGGGCAAGATAAAGGAGGAGTGATAGGGACCTGGGTGACGATGTGCTTACGATTCTCTCTAGGACTCCGAGCCTCACAGTTTGTCGGGCTCGTCTAAATGAGGCCGCTCAAGCTCGATGCGGACTTGTGGAGGCTGCTGAGAGAGGTTCTGGAGCAGACGCTCCAGAAATGTGTTCGGCTTAGGTGCCTCGCGCCATGAGCAGCCACCGGACTGTGCCGATGCGCGATGATGCCTGGCGGGCCGGTGGTGACAACCTTGCGCCGACCCCCGTGACTGACTGGCCCCAACCCTGGTTGGGACGCCTGCTGCTCGTCTCCCTGCTGGTGATGCTGAACCTGCCGATGACCTTCACCTTGATTACCCGAACAGACCCATACGGGTTCTTCACACTGAAGTCCGTATCGGCCTATCCTCTGCCGCTGGTTCTGTCTACCGGACTGAGTTCGGCCATGGCCGTTGCGGGGTATCGATCGATAGCACTCCTGAGCTGCGTGGCGGTGAATGTCTGGTCGTTGCGGGTGTCCTTCCAGTTGTCTCCGTCCGGCAACATCACGGCGAACTGGCTGCCAATGATGACCCGGAAATAGGTAATCTCCGTGAAGCCCTTGGGCACCGGGCGTCCAGCACCTTCAGAGAACTTGGGTCCCTCCAGACTTTCCAAGAACAGCAACATCCGTTCATTGGCTTGAAGAGTAGGAATATCGTCATCGCCTACAACTGTTACCCCTTCCGCTGCGGCGGAAGCACCAGTCTCAGCCAGGACTGCTATGCGCCTCGGAAGGTCTGCTTCTGAATAGAGCACCTCCTCGACCGTGATCTCGTAATCCTTGAACGTGTAGTAGAGCTTCGGCGGATCGCCTTGCCCGGGCTGTTGCTTGGTTCCCAAATCGCGGGAAATCATCCCGATTACCACAGCATCGGACCGCTTAACCATGTCTTCGACGTCCCAACTGGGCCGTAGACCGAAGCTCCCCACGACTGTCTCAGCCGGTGACGAAGCCGTAGGAAGTGGTGGAGCCCAATCAGGGGGATCGTTTCGGTCGGCCTGATAGGCAAGGAACCCGACGACTCCAAACCCAGCCACGATCCCCAGCGCCACGGCTAGCCGCAGGCTCGCACTCCGCCATCTCATGTAACCCTCGAAGCCGTGGCGTCGCCACAAGACCGCCCCATAGGCGACGAGTGCCAAGCCTGGTGTGGCGAATACCAGCATGCCCGCAGGGCCGTAGTTGAAGGGAGGCAGGTACGCATAGAAGGATGCTACTAAGATCAGACCCGCGGCGATCGCGCCCAGAGAGACGAACGAGGCTGGCTGCAAACGAACAGAGCCTACGACGATGCCTAATCCAATGAGACCGTAGAAGGTTGTCATAAGCCAGCCGAGTCCGACACCGATACTACCTCTCTCCACCAGCGTCGCCGACGAGCTAAAGGCTGGGAAGGTCCCGACAACGACCGTGGCCAGCCCGAACCACGGGATTATGAAGCGCGCACGGGGCAAGGCGACGCATATCACCGCTGCTAGTGGCAGCAGGTTGACCAGCACTAGCCAAGTCAAGAAGTCCACGTCATCCTCCCAGATGGAGCCCAAAGCCAAGAGCGCAGAAGATCGCAATACCGACAAGCGAACAACCCACAGATAGGGCTAGATCAGTCCGCCGGTATGAGCGTTGAGTGGTTATCGCAGGCGCAAAGCCAACTCGATGAGTTAGTGCTGGCAATATGCATACGATTGCACCGAAATAGGATGCGAGGAGAATCCCTAACCAGGAGATGCTGAGGAAGGATGTCTCTCCATAGAGCACGGCCCAAACCCAATGCGCCGAGGCAGTGATCGCGAAAACACATAACGGTAGGTAGGTACCGATGGATCGAAGGGCGTTCTTCAGATCGTATTTGACGCCTAATCTGAACACGAGGCCCTGAAGCACCGGACTCAGGAATACCATTCCCCCAAAAATGAACAAGCCGGACCTGAATGCTCTCTCGTCAAGTCCATCGAAAGCGGGGAATAGTATGGAAAGAATGCCTGCTGCATAAAAGACCAGTAAGACAGCCAGGATTGGGGTCCTCAGTAGAGGAACGACCACTTGCTTATCGGTACGCGCTGTTCTTACGGTATAGTCGCGTGCAAGCAGCGCCCACCTTCTGGCTTCTTCCAGACGTTCATTGAATGCTGAGCACGCGAGATCGGGGAACATCTGTATCCAGACGAACAGCGTTCGGTATCCACCTCCGTCGCGATGCATACGATCCTGAAAGAGCTGGACCATCAGCTCGCCGTATTCGCGCCGGTGTTCCTTCGGGTAGGCGATAAGCAGCGCTCGGTACACGCTCTCGGAGATCACGTTGGCCACCCTCCGAGTCCGAGCCGCGCAGGTGCCCGCCTCGCATGAGCGGCTCGGACGAGATGCTCCATACGGGCAACCTCGAAGTTGAGAGCACGCGCCCCGAGACCGGTAAGCTGGTAGTAGCGGCGTCGTTCGTCGTCCAGTTGGGGGTCAGGCCGCTCATCCGTCTCTTCGATTAAGCCCCGTTTAAACATCCGTTTGACTGCTCCGTACAAAGTCCCAGGACCCATGGTGACCGCTCCCTCGGTTATGAGCTCGACCTCGGTCATGATGGCGTAGCCATGCTTCTGCCCATCCGCCAGCGCCAGCAGGATGTGCAGTTGCGCCACCGGAAGAGGAAGCAGGTCTTGAGGGTCTGGGCTCGTCATTATTACTGTCGCGTGATCTCCATAGGGATGGACAGGGATGGTCCATATTATATCGTAGGACGATACATATGTCATCCAGGGCCACGTAGGTAACTTCACTGATAATCGAGAGCAGGTGTGGCCCGCTGTTGGAATAGACCATCGATCAGAAGGAGGTGCGCAGGGCGGCACCTACGAGTGAAGCTGCGGTCCACCTCCGAGGGGGTTCCCAGTCCGAATGGCTAGCAAGTCCAGGACACATATGCGAGGGTGGTACTGGAGGTACCCACCACAAGCCTGTATCTTCGTCTGCTGAAGGGTTCTGCTAGTTGGCAACGGCGGGTCGGAAGACTGCGTTTGTTAAACAGGTCCGCGTTCGGCAATCGGAGCCGCTTGGCGAATATGCCTACAGGACCAATCTGAACCGCAGCACGAAAGTTCTTGATTTCGTATAGCTTGGTGGACCTGGGGGGATTCGAACCCCCGACCCCCTCAATGCCATTGAGGTGCGCTACCAACTGCGCTACAGGCCCGAGAACAGAAGGAAACTATAGCAGAGCCAGATTCGTCGTCGCAAGGCGAGCCGGTGCGTTGACCCTCCAAAGCGGCGACCTCTATACTGGCGACGCTTTGTTCCGATCGAACGCCGCCCAATCTCTGTTGAACGGATGTCGCGTTCTCGACCTTGCCGATGAGCAGGGCGTGTACTGCGGCCGGGTACTCGCCGATATGGGGGCCGACGTGGTCAAGGTGGAGCCTCCGGGGGGCGACCCCGACCGTCGCATCGGTCCCTGGCTCGCCGAGACGCCCGATCACGAGCGCGGCGCCTGGTGGCTGGCGTGCAACGCCGGGAAACGGAGCGTGACCCTCGACCTCGAGAGCGGCGCTGGTCGGGCCCTGTTTCGAAGGCTGGCCGCCGGGGCCGATATCCTCGTCGAGTCCTTCCCTCCGGGCGCCATGGACGCCCACCGCCTCGGATACGGCGCTCTCGAGGCCGAGAACCCCGCGCTTGTCTACGTCTCGGTAACTCCCTACGGCTCGAAAGGACCCCGTGCCGGGTATCGGGGGTCGGATCTCACCGCATTGGCCATGGGCGGCCTCATGTACACCCAGGGCGATGACGATCGGGCTCCTGTCGGCTTCGCCTTGCCCCAGGCCCCGCTCCACGCCGGGGTCGAGGGAGCGGCCGGGGCGCTCTTCGCCTACGCCGAGCGTCGGCGGAGCGGCAAGGGGCAGTTCGTCGACGTGTCGACCCAGGAAGCGGTCAGCTGGACGCTGATGAACACGATTCAGTTCTGGGATGTGATGGGCATCGACGTGAAAAGGGGCGGCGCGCAGCGACGCCGTCCCGACGGAGCGCGGATTCGACTTCACTGGCCGTGCAAGGATGGCTACGTGACGTTCATGGGGCGCAACGACTATCAGGGGCTCGCGGCCTGGATGCAGGCCGAGGGTTTCTCGTCCGACCCCGTATTGGACCGAGATTGGTCCGCTGTAACCCCTTGGACGCTCACCCAAGACGACATCGACCGGCTCGAACCCTTGGCCGGGCGCTTCTTCACCGATCGAACGGCCGAAGACCTTTATGCGGGGGCGATCAAGTGGCGGTTCATCCTCTACCCGGTCTATACCGTCGGCGATCTGCCGGGCTATTCGCAGCTGCAGGACCGCAGCTTCTTTGTCCAAGTCGAGGACCCGGACTTGGGCGAGTCGCTGACCTATCCCGGGGGTTTCGTGAAGACGTCCGAGGCAGCGCCTTATGTCCATGGGCGGGCCCCGCGACTCGGCGAGCACAATCGGGCCGTCTACCAGGGTGAGCTCGGGCTCTCCAATCAGCAACTAGCTTCGCTCAGGCGCACGGGGGCCATCTGACCATGGCGAAGGGAACGTCGTGACCGTCTTCGACGGCGTCAAGGTGGCCGATTTCTCCTGGGTGGGCGCCGGCCCGATCACGACGCGGTATCTGGCCGACTACGGCGCGACCGTTGTCCGAATCGAAAGCTCGGCTCGTCCAGAGTTCCTCCGAACCTCTCCCCCGTTCCCCGACGGAGAGCCCGGGGTCAACCGGAGCGCCTTCTATGCCACGTTCAACGGCGGGAAACAGGGCATCAGCCTGAATCTGAAGACGACAAAGGGGGTCGAGGTCGCCCGGCGGCTCATCGCCTGGGCCGACATCGTCGCGGAGAGTTTTACCGCTGGCGCCATGGGCCGTCTGAGGCTCGACTACGAACGGGCGCGGAGCATCAACCCGAGCGTTATCTACTTCAGCTCGACGAACCAGGGGCAGACGGGGCCGTACGCGGCCCAGCCGGGGTTCGGGACGCAGCTTGTCTCGCTGGCGGCGTTCACCGACCTGTCCGGCTGGCCGGACCGGGACCCCGCGGGTACCTACGGCGCCTACACCGATTTCATCGCTCCCCGGTTCGGTGCGGCCGCCCTCGCCGGCGCACTGGAATACCGGCGTCGCACCGGGCGCGGGATGCATATCGACCTGTCGCAGCTGGAGTGCGCGCTCCAGTTCCTGACCCCGTTGGTGCTCGAAGAGACAGCCATGGGCCGGTCGCCGAGCCGCAACGGGAACCGGAGCCTCCGCGCGGCGCCGCACAACGCCTTTCCGTGTCTGGGCAAAGACCGGTGGTGCGCGATCACGGTTTTCACCGATGCCGAGTGGACTGCGCTCCGCGGGGCCATGGGCGACCCGGAGTGGGCCCGAGAGCGCCGGTTCGCTTCACTCCTCGGCCGAAAGCGGAACGAGGAGGAGCTGGACGAGCGGATCGGGACGTGGACGAGCCAGCTCGAAGCCCATCGGTTGATGGAGATTCTTCAGGAAGCCGGCGTGCCCGCGGGAGTCGTGCAGAACTCTGAGGACCTGTTCTCCGACGCCCAGATGCAATCGAGGGACCACTTCGTCGAGCACGTGCACCCGGAGATCGGCCGGCATGCGTATGAGCGCTTCGCGTTCCGGCTCTCGCGATCGCCTGGTGGCCCGAAGGGGCCCGGGCCGCTCCTGGGGCAGCACAACGAGAGCTTCTACCGCGACGAGCTCGGCTACGACGCCAACGAGGTCGCCGATATGGTCGCCGAGGGTGTGATAGATTAGGCCCCGCCGGCAACGACGCCCATTCGGAGGTTGAAATGGTCATGGCTCTGGAGGGCCTGAAGGTCCTCGATCTCGCACGCTACGCCCCGGGCCTGTACGTCTCGATGTTTCTCGGCGACATGGGCGCGGACGTTATTCGCATCGAGGAACCCGGGCTGACGGGCCGGCGTGCCGTCTTCAAAGAAACGCCACTCGAATACAGGAAGATGGAAGACGAACGCGGGGCCGCGTTCAACGCCCTCGAGCGGAACAAGCGGCGTATCGCCCTGAACCTGAAGGACACCGAGGGACGCGAGGTCTTCTACAAGCTGGTCAAAGACGCGGATGTCCTGCTCGAGGGCTTCCGGCCGGGGGTGACGCAGCGGCTCGGGGTGGACTACGAGACCTGTAGTGGCATCAACCCGCGCCTCATCTACTGCTCGCTGACAGGGTACGGGCAGGAAGGCCCGTATCGCCTGACCGCGGGGCACGACATCAACTACATCTCAGTCGCTGGTGCGCTCGGCGTGATCGGCGGCGCCGCCGGTGAGCCCGTGCTCCCGCTCAATCTCCTAGCCGATTTCGCCAGCGGCTCCCAGAACACCATCATCGGCACGTTGACGGCTCTCCTGGCTCGGGAACGGACCGGTCGAGGCCAGTACGTCGATATCTCCATGACCGATGGGGTCATCGCTTTGATGGTGATGTTGACCCAGGACTACTTCATGAGCGGTCGAGTGCCGAAACCGGGATCGGAGCGGCTCAACGGGGCCTCGCCCTACTACAACGTATACGAGACCAAAGACGGCCGTTGGGTGGGCGTCGGGGCCAATGAGCCCTGGTTCTTCTCGAACGTCTGCAAACACCTGGGCCGTCCCGACCTGGTCGAGCTGCAAGACAACCGTTCTCGGTGGCACGAGGTCAAGAAGGCGTTGCACGACGGTTTCAAGACCAAGACGGCCCAGGAATGGCACGACCTGATGAGCCAGGACGACACCTGTCTCGTCAAGATCTACGACTTCGACGAAGTCTTCTCGGACCCTCAAATAATCCACCGGCAGATGGCAATGGAGCTGGACCATCCGACCGTCGGGAAGGTTCGGCAGGGAGGCTTCCCGGTCAAATTCTCGGAAACTCCGGCGTCGTTCCGGGCCTTCGCGGGGGGCAAAGGACAGCACACCGACGAGATTCTTGAAGAGCTCGGCTACTCGGACGATGACAGGGGCCGGCTAAGGAATCAGGGGGCCGTGCTTTAGTTCTCGGCCACGTTAAGAAATGGTAAGCAACTTGCCATCCTGACAGAAGCGCTAGCGTGTGGAAGCCGCCTGAGCGGGCTCCTCGTCCGGCTCCCCGGCCCGCCGTCGGACCTCGAACCACTGGCGGACCGCGAAGACGATGCCGCCGACCGCTAGGATGCTGACGTAGGTGATTGACCGGTCCAGGAGCGTGATCGTCGCGGCGTCCTCCCGCGGCAGGACCAGCACCAGGAGCCCGGTGAGGCCCGCTTCGACGAAGCCGAGGCCGCCGGGAGTCACGGGGATCGTGGTCAGCAGCGAGTGGGCCAGGGCGGCGAAGAGCACCATCGCCAGACTGACTTCGAGGCCCAACGTCTCGATGACGAAATAGAGGCGGCCCGCCTCGAAGAACCAGATCGCGGCGCTGATCAACACAAGGAGTGGCAGCCGGCGGAAGCTGCCCAGCGTCCCCTCCTGGAACCGCTGATAGGTGGCCTGCACTCGTTGGGGGAGCAGCCTGGCGATGCGTAGCCCATAGAGGCGCATCGCGAGAAGCGCGACGAGGACGAGCCCCGCGAGGGCCGAGGCCGCGACCAGCACCGCGCCCGCTTTCTGCGCCGTGTCGCCTTGCAGCAGTCCGATCCCGGCTACGAGCAGCAGGACCGCGACGATGGCGATGTCCAGGCCCCGCTCCGCGAGGACTGTTCCAACCGTTCTGGAAAAGCTAAGCCGCCAGCGTGATGAGAGGAGGAACGCGCGATAGGCGTCGCCGAGCCGAAACCAGGTCACCGAATTGGCGAACCAGCTGATGACCACGAGCGCGCTGTGATCGATAACGGAGGGCACCCGAGGTCGGTCTCCATAGACCTTCGCGTTTGTCAGCAGGATTCGCCATCGAAGGCCTCGTAACGGGAAAGTGAGGTAATAGATGACGATGGCGAGGATGAGGAAGCCCGGCGAACTGCTCCTTACCTCCCGCCAGCTCTGACCGATGTCGATGTCGAAGCGCGTCAGGAGAAAGACGATGAAGAGGATCGCCATGGCCAGCGACAAAAGCGTCGGGACGGCGACAAAGCGGCGCGTCAGGGAGAACTGGCCGGAACTCGAGGGGTCCGGTGGGGGCGTCTCTCCGTTGGTCACGAGTTCCTCGTCCTAGGAAAGGGGGCGCTTCGCGGGGACCCCGGCTCGGCGGGGATAGTTCTCGGGAGTGGGGGCTATCTTCTGCAGCACCACCAGGCACCGGCCGTCCACGAGTCCGGGCAGCGATACCGGCTTGCACTCGAGAAGCCGGCCTCCCATCGTCGCAATGGCCCGCGCTCCCCGCTGCAGCTCCTCCGCGATGTTACCCCGCTTCTGGGCGATGACGCGTCCGCCGACGGCACACAGGGGCAGTGTCAGCTCAGCCAACGTGGCAATGGAGGCAACCGCCCGGGCAACCACAGTGTCGTAGCGTTCCCGGTGAGCCGGGTCCTGGGCCAGGTCCTCGGAACGCCGACACAGCACTTCGACGGCCTCCAGACCCAGGTCGTTGACGATATGTGAGAGAAACCGCGTCTTTTTCGCGGTGGACTCAAGGAGGGTGACGCTGAGGCTGGGGTGCGCCAGTTTCAGCGGTATTCCCGGGAAGCCGCCTCCGGTACCGACGTCGAGGAGCCGACCGGCGCCGCCGATACCGCCGGGGATCCCCGCGGCGACGCTCAGAGAGTCCAGGAAATGAAGGGTCTCGACCTCGTCCGGGTCCGTGATACTCGTCAGGTTCATCTTCCGGTTCCAGGCGAGGAGTTCGTCGCGATAACGCAGGAATTGATCAACTTGGGCAGGGGAAAGGTCGATGCCGAGCTGCAAGGCCCCGGTGACGAGTCGTTTCATTCCTTCGTACGGCCTTCCGAACCCGGCGGATGCCGCTCCAGTATACAGGACGCCTCCTGGACGTGCCGGGAGTAGCGGAGTTGGCGTAGACTGATGCGCGGAGTCCCTGATGAACCTCACGTACTTCAAAAGCTATCTCGAAGTCGTCCGACGCGGCAGCTTCTCCGAGGCGGCCAAGGCCCTTGGCCTCAGTCAACCGACTGTCTCGTTCCAGATTCAGCGGCTCGAAGGTGAGCTGGCGACCAAGCTTCTTGATCGTCAGGGTGGGCGAATCATGGTGACGGCCGCCGGACAGGAGTTCCATGCCTTCGCGGAGCGGGTGCTCGAGGAGCAGCGGGCACTCGAAGAGCGGCTCGCGTTCCTTCACGATGAGGTAGCCGGGACGCTTTCCCTGGGCGCGAGCACGAACCCGGGAGAGCAGATCGTCCCGGCGCTCCTGGGGGAGTTCCGCCGACGTTACCCCCAGGTGACCTCGCGCATCGTGATCGCCGATACCGCGGAGATCGTGGAGAAGGTGCTGGCCAGAGAGTGCGACGCCGGCTTCATCGGCGCCGAGGTGAAGCGGCGCGGTCTTGCCATCAGGCAGATTGGACAAGACCGGCTTCTGCTGGTGGCAGCGCCGGACCACCCGCTGTCGGCGCGCCGCTCGGTGAGGCTCGAGGCGCTCGCAGAGTTCGACTTCGTCGTCCGCGAAGAAGGATCGGGTACGCAGAAGCGAGTCGAGGAGCTCATGCAGGAAGCCGGCCTGAGCCCGGCCAAGCTGAAGCGCGTCCTCGTGGTTGGCAGCAACCAGGCGGTGATAACCGCCGTGGAGGCCGGTGTGGGTCTTGCCTTCGCCTCGCAAAAGGCGGCATCGAGAAGCCTGGAGCTCAACCGGGTCCGGGCCATTCCGATCGATGGTGTCGATTGGGTCCGCGGTATCTACTTCATCCATCCCAGCAACCCGGTGATGACGCGGCTGTTCCAGGAATTCAACCGTTTCGTTGACACCTGGTCCGAAGTCTAGCGCTCCTCGCTCGTCCGCCCTTGGCCTCGTTCAGGTCGACCTGATCGCGATGGCGACCCACGGGCGCACAGGTATGTCCAGGGTGGTTGCCGTAAGCGTCGCCGGGACGCCGCTACGGAAAGGTGAGTTCCCCGTGATCCTGGTGCGGCCGACCGCCGAGGAGTAGCGGCCGCCCACCTGTTGCGCGGTCAAGACGCCGATTCGACGTCCTGAGGGCTCAGGTCGAAGAGCGACGGTTGCCGCTCCCCATGGCCGAAACCGGAAATGCCGACACCCAGGAGCCGGAACCGCCGCGACGGGTCGAGCTCACGGTCCAGGAGTTGGCCCGCGACCGCCTGGATCTCTTCCGTGGTCCTCGGCGGCACCGATGGGGTCATGCTTCGGGTAAAGGTCGTGAAGTCAGCGAGGCGGAGCTTGATGGTCACGGTGCGTCCTTGCTGTCCGCTGCGCTCCACGCGCTCGGCTACCCGCTCCGTCAGGGCAGCGAGCCTGGCGTGAAGGGTTTCGGGGTCGCCCTGATCCTGGGCAAAGGTTGTTTCGGCGCTGATCGACTTCGTCTCGCGCTCCACGACGACCGGCCGGTTGTCCTCGCCGCGACTGAGGGCGCTAAGCTCCGCGCCCCGCTGTCCGTACTCCCTTGCAAGCCATTCCGGGGGCTGTGACGCCAGCTGACCGAGGGTTTCGATGTCATGACGTCGGAGCTGCTCCTCTGTCTTCGGTCCGATTCCGCCGAGCTTGCGCACCGGAAGCGGGGCGAGAAAGGCGCGCTCCGTCCCGGGCTCCACGATAACCAACCCGTCGGGCTTCTTCATGTCGGAGGCGATCTTGGCGACCGACTTGGACGTCGCGGCCCCCACGGAAATCGTGAGGCCGGTCTCCTCCTTCACCCGGTGCTTCATCACCTCGGCCAGAGCCCTCGGGGTCGAGCCGGCGGCGACAGCGTCGGTCACGTCGAGGTAGGCTTCGTCCAGCGACATGGGCTCGACCAGGGGCGTCAGGTCTCGCAGGATAGACATCACCGTCGCCGAAACCTCGTGATAGCGCGAGAATCGGGGTGGGATGATGATCGCGTTGGGGCAACGGATCACGGCGGTGCGCATGGGCATCGCCGAATGGATGCCGAAGGCCCGGGCCTCATAGGAGCAAGCCGCGACGACGCCCCGTTGCTCGGGCGAGCCGCCCACAAGCACCGGCTTTCCCCTCAGCGCCGGGTTGTCGAGCTGCTCCACGGAGGCGTAGAACGCGTCGAGGTCGGCGTGGAAAAGGCAGCGGACGGCGGACGGGTCTGGTCCCATACCGGTCTTTCGGCGGCTAGGCTAGTCGGGAGCTTGGCCGACGTCGACGAGGACGTCGTCGCCTCGGACCCAAACTTTGTAGCGGCCCAGGGGAACAATGGGTGGACCCGACACCGGCTCGCCGGTGTTGAGGTCGAACTGCCCGCCGTGCCAGGGGCAAGCGATCTGATCGCCTTCGAGGAATCCGTCCTCGAGGGGACCGCCGGCGTGGGTGCATTCGGCGGCAACGGCCAGGAGACGACCGTCGACGTTGACGAGCAGCACTCCCTTGCCCCCGACCTCCACTCGCCGTGTGTCACCGGGAGCCAGTTCGCCGACTTTGCCGACCTGCTCGACGCTTGCCATGATACTGGGCGCCGCTAGGCCCGTTTGGGCCCGCGGCTCCGCCCAGTATACATGCCCGACGGGACGGAGCTAACCGTCCGGTGTCAGGGCTAGATGAGCCTCATTCGCTTGATCGATCGGAGCACGCTGACGTGCCCGTAGGCGAACAAGGCCGCGTTGACAGCCAGCAGGATGAGGAAGACCGTTGTCTCCCAGACCGGCTGACCAGCGTAGTCGCCGGCGGCGAGATGCCTCGCGACGTTCCCCAAACTGAGGAAGCACACGAAACTCAGGACACCGGTACCGAGCGCCGCAAGAAGAGCCAAACCCAGGTGCGTGCGCTGCATGGCAACACCCCCTATTGACCTGGAGAGACAGGCCCCCGCGAGCCCTCCCGCGGCCAAGCCGAGCCTGGCTCCCCGAACTTTGTAGCGGCCCAGTGCCTCACCGGAGCCGCCACTTATTTATTTTAATATGGTTTTGAACTAATTTCAAATATATCCCTGATATATCTGGTCCACGCTCGTCAACGTCGAACGGGGCCACGTGTCCCTTGACAGAGGTGCGGCATGTTGAGTATCGTCATTGGCAGAATCACGCCTACAAGATGTAGCGGCAAGAGCAGACTGTGGCCCAAGAGGCTGTAGCTCACGCTTTCGATGACGCACGCGAAGGAGAGGCCATGAGGAGCATCGGCAGGATCATCGTATTGGCCGCCGCGGGGATGGTCATCATTCTCCTCGGAAGCCTCGTCTCAGCGCAGTCGACCGGCGTCACCGTCTTCCATGGCCTGGTGACACTGGACGGGGCCGCGGCCCCTGCGGGCACAACCGTCGAGATCGTTCTCGAAGACGGGACCCTCGTCGGCTCCGGTCAGACCGGCGCAGGCGCGCTGGCTACCAATCAGTACCGAATCGATGTTCAGGCGACGCCCTCGCTGGAAAGCGTGACCGTCCAGATACGGATAACCGGGTCGGCGACGGCGAGCCCGGTGACCCGACAATTCCGGGCGAACCGCGTCTTCAACGTCGACATTGCCGCCGGCGTGGCGCCAACGCCGGTGCCGCCGACCGCCACCCCGGTGCCGCCCACTCCCACTCCAAGGCCAACCGCTACACCGGTACCGCCGACCGCGACGCCGGTTCCACCCACCGCGACGCCCAGACCCACGGCAACCGCAAGGCCCACCGCCACGTCGGTTCCGCCCACCGCGACGCCCAGGCCGACGGCTGCGACAGTGGCCACGGCGACAGCGGTTCCGCCGACCGCGGTCCCAACCGCGACACCGGAAGAGAGCGGCGGAGGCGGCTGCAGCGCCGGGCCGGGCGGCGGCCCGCTCGATGTCGGATGGATCGCCCTCGGGCTGATGATTCCCGGCTTCGGCTTCTTCGGCTGGCGGCGATCGAGGGGCAGGAACCGCTTCTAGTCCCCGCCCCGGCGGCCCACGAGGCCTTCAGAGGAGGCGCGGTATGGGATGTATGGGGTTCTTCGCCATCCCGGCGGCCGGGGCGAGCTTTTTCTTCTGCGCGTGGATCGTGATGATCTTCTGGGGAATCGTTGCGCCCGACGTCGGCGTCAAGACCATTAGCTATACCAGGGCGATGGTCGTGACCATCGGGCTCTGGTTGGCGGTGGCGCCGCTCATGGCGGCGGTCGCCAAACGCGAGCGCGGCTGGAAATCGTGGTTCAAGAGTTGAAGCCGGCGGGTCCCAGCGCGCCTACGCGCTAGAAGGTCGCGTGGCGGCGCGGTTATTGCCATCGCTTGGGATCACCACGGCGTCCTCTCGCATCCAGTCGCAGGTGTGGATGCGATCGCTGATCAGCCAGTGCCCGTCTTGCCGCACGAGCTGGTCGATGTAGCGCAGCCCGCGAATAACCATCACGTCTTTGCCGTCGCGCTCGCTGCCCAGGTACGCCACGCAGTACGTCTCCATGCTGGCGGTGTCGCCCTTGACCTCGATGAGCTGGTTGCCCATGAAGTGGGTGGTAACTTTCAAGTTGGCCAGACCCTTTATGTAGGCCAGAATCTTGTCGACGCCATCGCCCAGGTCGGTGCCGTTGTACACGGAGTGGGCGTTCTTCGTGAAGCAGGCGGCCACGCCGTCCCAGTCGAGGACATCGAGGGACGCGGCGTAGCGCATCATCACGTCGTGAATCTCGGCCCGGTCCTGGAGCTCGCGTAGGCCTGGATCGGCTGCGGTGGTCATGGCTTCCTCCCGTTGAATAACTCCGTTGGCGCGTCTATCAGTCGCTACTCCGTCGCGGCGCGGGGATGGGTGTTCGGGGCTGCCGGTCTCCGTCCCGCACCGCTCCCTCGTCGAACCGCTCCCAATCGAGTCCATGCATGTGCCGGCGGATCCGCCATCGCCCTTCCTGTCGGACGAGCTCGCTGTTGTAACGAAGGCCTCGCACCCGCACGGCTGGGGGCTCTCCCAGTCCCCAGGGCACATGAGAGGCGGCATAGGTCTCGGCGGTCGCCGTGTCGCCGCTGACCAGGATTAGCTGGTTCTGCATGAAGTGGGTGCTCACCGTCATCCTTTCGAGGCCCTTCACGTGGGCGAGGATCTTGTCGACGCCTGGGCCCGCGGGCACGCCGTCGTACTCTGCGTAGGCGTCCGCGGTGAAACAGTCGACGAGCATCCGCCAATCGCGGCGATCGAGGGCTGTGGCATAGCGCATGATCACGTCGTGAATGGCGGCTCGGTCCTGGAGCTCTTGGAAACTGGGCGTCGGTATGGCGGCCTCCTCGCGACCCCCTTCCGTCACGTGCCGTGCACGGTACCGCCAGGGGTGCCGCTTGTCAAACGCGATAGGGCGGGCTCGCCGCGGGGCCGGTGAGGTGGGCCGCTGCATGCGTCGTGGGAGAGGCTACCCGGGGCGCTTTTCGTCGCGGGGTTCCCGGCGCCTCCTCTCGGCGTCGCGCCGCCACTCCCGGAAGGGGCGCTCATCGACCGGGCGTCGGTTGCTCTGCCGCTTGAGGCGGTGGAGCAGCTCCTTGAGCCTGTCTTCGCCGAATCGGCCTGGTAGTCCAAACATGACGTCAATCGGGTCCTTTCGCGGCATTATGCCGGGAGCCGGCCATGTGGACAAGCCGGCAGTCCCGGTTGCCGCTGGTTCCGCCTGCCGCTATGGTATGGCCGAAGGTCGCTGAACCCTAGGAGGAGCGCCATGCCAGGGAGAATCGAAGGGAAAGTTGCCGTTATCACCGGCGCCGCCTCGGGCATTGGTCGGG
The DNA here is from genome assembly GCA_965248515.1 of Dehalococcoidia bacterium. Lineage (GTDB taxonomy): Bacteria > Chloroflexota > Dehalococcoidia > SHYB01 > SHYB01 > CBDFJU01. Next base: position 406,505 of record CBDFJU010000002.1, read on the forward strand.
AGGGCGCCATCCTGTTCGCCGAAGAGGGCGCGAAGGTCGTCGGCGCCGACATCGCGGAAGAGGGCCTGCGGGGGACCGTCGAGACCATCGAGGCCGCGGGCGGCTCGGCCATTGGGGTGACCACGGACGTCTCTAATGAGCAGGAAGTCCAGCGGCTTGTCGACAGGGCGATCGAGGCCTACGGTAGGATCGATATCCTCTGGAACAACGCAGGTATCCTGCAGGATGCCCCTTACCGCTATGCTTACGTCGAGGACCTCCCAAAGGAAGTGTGGGACCGGGTCGTGGGCACCAACCTCACGGCGGTCTTCCTCGGTTGCAAGTATGTGGCGCCGCACATGAAGCGGCAGGGACGCGGGGCGATCGTCAACACGGCGTCGGTCTCCGGGCTCAAGGGCCACGCCACGGGTATGATCGCCTACAACGCGACGAAAGGGGCCGTCGTAAACATGACACGACTGCTGGCGACGGAGCTGGGCCCGTTCAACATTCGGGTCAACGTCATCGCGCCGGGCGGGGTCAAGACGCCGCTCGTGGCCAACTTTCCCAGGCCTCCGGCGGAGATGAACTGGCCGGACCACCACGCCATCGGCAACGACGCCATGCGCACGGCACTGCCGAGGGAGATCGCCCAGGCCGCTCTGTACCTGTGCTCGGACGACGTCGGCCCGGTGAACGGGGCCATCCTCTCGGTGGACGGCGGCCGGGCGGCGCGATAGCTCATGCTATAATGGGGCAGCCTCTGCAGGGCGTCTTTCTCTCGAAGCGACAGCCCGCCGAGGCCCAGCAACACTCCCCGATAGCTCAGTTGGTAGAGCGGGCGGCTGTTAACCGCCAGGTCGCAGGTTCGAGCCCTGCTCGGGGAGCCATTCCCAAAGTGGTGGTGCGTCGTCGTTGTATTTCGTTTACGTCCTGCGAAACAAGAATGGCAGGCTCTACGTTGGCTTCACCACTGACCAGGTCGCAGGTTCGAGCCCTGCTCGGGGAGGCCATGCTGACAATCCAGAAAGTGGCGCGAGCAGTCCGACGCAAGGATTCCCTGTTCAGCTTTGTGAACATGGGGTAGTTCCGCCATGAACCTCCGCCAAGCAGGCCCAGTCCTGGCTGCGATCACCGTGTTGGTGATTTCCGGTTGTACAGCACCTGAGCCCGCGCCAAGACCTACGTCGGCGTCTACACCGTCCCCAAACTCCACGTATGCGCCTGCCCCGACCGCTGCGCCAATATCCGTGCCGGCACCGACGCCTCCTCCTGCACCGACGCCGACTCCTAGCCCGGCACCTACGCCTAGCCCGGCACCTACGCCATCTCAGACAGCAACACCCACGTCGACACCGGAACCTCTTTCAAGCCCTCGGCCTACCGCAGCACCTACGCTGGTCCCTACTCCGACTCCAACCTCGACAGAGCAACCTGCTTTGAGGGAACTTGCAAGCGGACTAAAGATAGACTGGGGAACTGCTGTCAGAACGTATGGACCGGCGCTGCGGGACGACCTCCATGAGCGTTCAATAGGCGATCAGTTCAACGTGCTGATCCCGGAAAACGGTATGTACATGGTGGATCTATAACGGACGCAAGGAGTATGGGATTTTGGCAGAATGGACAGCGTTGTGGCGCTTGCCGAAGCTAACGGCATGAAGGTTCGCGGTCATACGTTGATATGGGGCGATAGCCCCCGTAGTACCGGTGACTGGCATCCCACACCAGACTGGTTCCGCTCCGCCACGCTGACCAGAGACGAAGCAATTGACGTCATGAATGAGCATATTACGGAAGTGATAAGCCGATATGGACCCAGAGTGGCGGAGTGGGTTGTTGTCAATGAGCCAACTGCATGGGACGGAAGCGGACTAATGGAGAATGTTTGGAACAACAAGATTGGCCCAGACTATGTTGAATTAGCGTTTCAAAAAGCGGACGAGTTGGCTCCAGATGCAATCTTAATCTTGAACGAGTTCGGTGCTAACTACTTGGAAGAGAACGTATTCAACACAAGAGAAGAGACGTTTTACGACTATGTTAGCGAGCTGGTCGGAAAGGGAGTGCCTATCGATGCGGTCGGCCTGGAATTTCATCTATCGGTACCGGAAGAATCATGGAAAACTGAACCAACCATTAGCACGATAGGCGAAAATTTTGAACGTTATGGCGAGCTTGGATTGGGCGTTTACGTAACCGAGGTGGATGTAAGAATCAAGGAGCCGATCACTCCCGAAAAGCTAGAGAGACAAGCGGAGCTCTATGCGATGGTTATGGAAGCGGTCCTGACGTCTCAATACTCCAAGAGCATTACGGTTTGGGGACATACAGATAGGTACTCGTGGATTAATGACCCAGGGCGTTACCCCGGCTACTCGTCCGCGTGTTTATTTGATGAAAGCATTGAGGCTAAACCTGCGTATCACGCAGTAGTCGAGGTCATGAGGAGAATGACTCCATAGCGTTTCGGAAGTACCCGCAATGAAACCCATCGTAACTCTGTACGAGTCGATCTCCCTTAACGGGATGATCACCGGTCCTGACGACGACACGAGCTATTTCGCCGAGGTCAGCTTCGATACCTTCGTGGGCCTGGTTGTGGCGGCCGGCGCCATGGTCTGGGGACGACGTACCCATGAAAAATACGTCGGGCCGTTGACCACGATGACGGGAATACAGAAGATCGTCCTCACCTCGAACCGCGAGTTCGAGGTCCCGGAAGGCTGGCAACTGGCCGCGAGCCCCGAAGAAGCGTTCGCGCTGGCTGCAGAGGCCGGGTCGAAGGAGCTCCTCGTTGCCGGGGGCGCGGTGGTCAACACCGCCTTCGCGCGCGCCGGTCTCCTTGACCGCGCGGTCATCGACGTCGCGCCGGTGGTCATCGGCGAGGGGCTTCCGATCTTCGAGACGGCGAAGTTCGACCTGCACCTCGAGTTGCAAGACGTCAAGCGGCCGAAACCGGGCGTCGTCCAGCTTCATTACGACGTGCGAAAAGGCTAGTAACTAGCTGGGCCTACGGGTTGGGTTGCGGGCTGCGACTACTTGCCGATGCAGAATTGCTGGAAGATCGTGTCCAGCAGATCATTGGTGACACCCTCGCCGGTGATCTCGCCCAGGGCCCCCAGGCACGACGCGAGATCGATTGTCACGAAGTCCTCCGGCACACCGGCACGCAGGCTTCCCCTCGCCGCCTCGAGATGGGTCAGCGCCCGGCTCAGGGCCGCCTTGTGCCGCGGGTTTGTCACCAGCATGGCGTCGGACGTGGTGACCCGGTCACCGAGGACGGCCTGCGCCATCGCCTCGTGCAGCGCTTCGATTCCTTCGCCGGTGAGGGCCGACACGTAAACCACCGGTCCCGAGAGGGCCGCGAGGTCGGCCAAGGGCGGCAGGTCGCATTTGTTCGCGACCGTCAGCGCCGGCTTCCCGTCGGCGAGCTCGAGCATCTGGCGGTCGGCATCGGTGAGGGTGGCGCTGGCGTCCAGCATCAGTAGCAGCAGGTCGGCGCGCTCGGCTGCCTGCCGGCTGCGCTCGATGCCCAGGTGCTCCACCGCGTCGTCAGTGTGATGGATCCCCGCCGTGTCGATGAGGAGGAAAGGGATGCCCTCGACAGTGATCGCCTCCTCCACCGTGTCTCGAGTAGTGCCGGGGACTGGGGTCACGATGGCCCGGTCCTCGCCGAGGAGGCGGTTCAGGAGGCTCGACTTGCCCACGTTGGGCCGGCCGACGATAGCTGTCCGGACGCCGTTCCGGTAGATCATGCCCAGGTCCGCCGAGTCCAGGAGCCGCCGCAGCTCCGTCTCAGTCTCCTCGAGCACAACCTTCGGGTCGATATCGATCTGGCTCTCCACCTCGTCCTCGGGGAAGTCGATGCAAGCCACTAGGTAGGCCTGGACTTGCATCAGGTCCCGGCGCAGCTCGCCCAGGGGCTCGGAAAGCCGGCCGCGCAGCCCCATAACGGCCAGTCTCAGGCCGGCGTCGGTCTGGGCCTGGATGACGTCGAGCACCGACTCGGCCTGGGCGAGGTCGATGCGCCCCCCCAGGAAGGCCCGCAGGGTAAATTCGCCTGCATCCGCGAGGCGTGCGCCGTTCGTCAGCACGAGTTCGAGGACTCGCTGCAGCACGAGCGGGCTTCCATGACAGCTGAACTCAACGGTGTCCTCTGAGGTGTACGTGGCCGGCGCGCGCATGGCCGTCACCAGCGCCTCGTCGATCACGTCGTCGCTCGCCGGCGCCCGCAGGTAGCCGTGGACGGCCTGTCGGTCGTCAAGCTTGCCGCTGAACAGCCGCCCGGCGATCAGCCAGGCGTCGGGGCCGCTCAGGCGGACGATGCCGAGGGCGCCCTGACCGGGCGGCGTGGCTATGGCGGCGATGGTGTCGTCGTACATGGTCGTGGTCTATTGTAAGGCCCCCCAGGATGGTCTTCATTGGGGGCGATCATACCTGGTGGAGGGGGCCTTCGTTCGTACCTCCTGTGCTATACTTGGCTTCCGTAGCCATGAAGAAACTCGACCTGATTTCCATCGCCGATCTCACCCCAGACCAGCTGTCGCGGATCCTGTCCAATGCCGCCGACATGAAGCGTGTCGGGACGACCAACGGCGCGGCCCGCCCGCTCGAAGGCAAGACGGTCGCGATGCTGTTCCAGAAGCCCTCGCTGCGGACGCGGGTAAGCTTCGACGTCGCGATCACCCAGCTCGGCGGACACGCCATTTACCTTTCCCCGGAAGAAGTCGGGCTGGGGCGCCGCGAGCCTACCCAGGACGTGGCGCAAGCGATCAGCCGCTATGTCGACGGGGTTGTCGCCCGGGTCTACGCCCACCGCATTGTGGAGCAGTTGGCCCGCTATTCGACCGTGCCGGTGATCAATGGGCTCTCGGACGGCGAGCACCCCTGTCAGGCGCTGGCGGACCTGCAGACGATCGCCGAGCGAAAAGACGGGCTCGCGGGCGTCACCGTTGCGTACCTGGGCGATGGCAACAACGTGGCCGTGAGCCTGCTGCTTGGGGCCGCCATGAGCGGGGCCAACATGCGCATCGCTTCGCCGGAGGGGTACGAGGTCCCGTGGCAGACGGTGGGCCAGGCAATAAGCCTGGCCACGACGACCGAGGCCGGAGTCGATCTGTTCAAAGAACCCGAACAGGCGGTTAGGGGCGCCGATGTCGTGTATACCGACGTGTGGACTAGCATGGGCCAGGAGTCCGAGTCGGCGAAGCGGCGTAGCGCGTTTCAAGGCTATCAGGTAACGCCGGATTTGCTGGCAAAGGCCGCACCGGGGGCGATCTTCATGCACCCCCTGCCGGCGCATCATGGCGAAGAGGTCGCGGTCGGGATGATCGACCACCAGAGCTCCGTTGTGTTTGACCAGGCCGAGAACCGGCTGCACGCACAAAAGGCGCTGCTGAGCGAGCTCATCGGCGGGTCCGTCGCCTCGTAACAACGTCGAAAACCCTCGGCAGGCCGTGACATGAGCAAACCGATCGTCGCCATCGTCGGGCGGCCCAACGTGGGCAAGTCCACCCTGTTCAACCGCATCGTCGGCCAGCGCGTTGCCATCACCGCCAACGAGCCGGGAACGACTCGCGACCGAATCTTCGCGCCCGTGGAGTGGGAAGACCGCGACTTCGTGATCGTCGACACCGGGGGGCTCGAGTCTCGCCCCGAGGATACGCTCGGCGAAGAGGTCCGGCGTCAGGTCGACGAGGCCATCACCGATGCCGACGCCATCATCTTCCTCACCGACGTCGCGGTGGGCATCACGCCGGCGGACGTCGAAGTGGCCGACGCCCTGCGGCGCTCGGAGAAGCCGGTAGTGCTTGCCGCGAATAAAGTCGACAACCCTGCCCGTGAGCTCGCCGTGGCCGAGTTCTACCAGTTCGGCATCGGCGACCCGCTACCGGTGAGCGCGCACCACAACCACGGAGTCGGAACGCTTCTCGATGCGGTCGTTGCGCTTCTCCCGGGTGGGGTGGACGAGGATGATCTGGAAGGGATGCGGCTGGCCATCGTAGGCCGGCCCAATACCGGGAAATCGAGCCTCTTCAACGCTCTGGTGGGTGAGGAGCGGGTGGTCGTCAGTGAGATACCCGGTACGACGCGCGACAGCATCGATACGCGGCTGGAACGGAGCGGGCAGAATATCGTGCTGGTGGACACGGCGGGCCTCCGCCGCAGGGGGAAGATCCAGGTCGGCGTCGAACACTTCAGCGCGTTGCGGGCGATTCGCGCCATCGAGCGGGCGAACATCGCTCTGCTGCTGCTGGACCCGAGCGAGCTGGGCGCGGCCCAGGACACGCACATTGCGGGCTACGTGCTCGACGCGCACAAGGGATTGATCCTCGTCGTGAACAAGTGGGACCTGGGCCCGGACCTCGACTGGACGAAGACCGAGGTCGAGGAGTTCCTCCGCGCCCGGTTCAAATTCGCGCCGTTCGCTCCGGTGGTCTTCACCTCGGCGCTGAAGCGCACCGGGCTCGGGGGCCTTCTGCGTGCGGCTGGCAAGGTGCACGAGGCTCGGCAGCGCCGCGTGGGCACCGGCGAGCTCAACCGCGTCATCGAACGGGCTGTCGGCGAGCACCTGCCACGCCAGGTTGGCCGGCGCCGGCTGCACATCCTCTACGTCACGCAGAGCGACATCGATCCGCCCACCTTCGTCTTCTTCGTGAACGATCCCAAGCTCCTGCACTTTTCCTATCGACGCTATCTGGAGAACCGGCTCCGCGAGACCTTCGCCTTCGAGGGGACACCCCTCAACTTTGTCTTCCGGCGGCGAGGCGAGGAATGATCGAGAACGCCGTCGCCGTCGCCCTGGGCTACCTGATCGGCGCCGTGCCGCTCGGCCTCGTTCTCGGCAAGGTCCTTCGGGGCATCGACATCCGTGCCTATGGAAGCGGCAAGATCGGCGCCACGAACGTCCTGCGCGCCGTGGGTGGCAAGGCGGCGGCAGCCGTCCTCATCTTCGATCTCGGCAAGGGCGTCGCTGCGGTGTTCATCGCCAAGGGGCTGGGCGATGCGAAATACGTTGAGGTCATGGCGCCGATGGCCGCGGTGGCCGGCCACAACTGGTCGGTCTTCATCCGTTTCAGCGGAGGCCGAGGCGTCAACGCGGGTCTTGGGGGCCTGTTCGCCCTCACGCCTATTTTGGCCGCGGGCGCTCTCGGGACCGGTCTTGTCTTCATCGCCGCCTTTCGATACGTTTCGCTGGGCTCGCTGACCGGGGCCGCGTTCTCCCTTATCGCAACGTTGGTGCTTGCTGCCCTCGGGGAAGGCCCCTGGGAGTATTTCGCATACACCGCGGTAGGCGTTCCGGCGATTTTCTACGCCCACCGCGACAATATCGTGCGGTTATGGCGGGGCGAGGAGCGCCGGTTGGGCCAGAAGGCCGAGCAGCTCACGCCGGAGTCGGGAGGCGCCGCGTGAAGGTCGCGATCATCGGCACGACCACCTGGGGCACGACACTCGGCATCGTGATGGCCCGGCGGGGCATCTCCGTGAGCCAATGGGCCCGGACCGAGGACGAGGCCCGCGGCCTGGAGCGCGAGCGACAGAACGTCGTCAGGCTTCCGGACCACGAGTTCCCCGAGACGATGCACGTGACGGCCGCTCTGGACGAGGCCCTCGACGGCGCCGATCTGGCCCTGTTCGCGGTGCCATCGAGCTCGATGCGGGAGAACGCTCGACTGATCGCGTCTCATCTCGGCGAGTCGATGCTTGTGATGAGCGCGTCCAAAGGGCTCGAGCGCGACACCTCGAAGCGCATGAGCCAGGTCCTCGCCGAAGAGCTGCCCCAGGCGCTTCACGAAAACATCTGCGTGCTCTCCGGGCCCAACCTCTCCCGAGAGGTCATCGATGGGCATCCCGCGTCCACCGTCATCGCGGCAACGAACGAAGCCGTAGCGAAGCGGGGGGTCGACATGGTGATGTCGCCGACCTTCCGTGCCTATACCAACACCGATGTCCTCGGTGTCGAGCTGGGCGGCTCACTCAAGAACATCATCGCTATCGGAGCAGGGATGAGCGACGGCCTGGGTTACGGCGACAACGCCAAGGGGGCGTTCGTCACCCGCGGACTGGTGGAGATCACTCGCTTGGGCGTCGCCGCCGGGGCGCGGCCCCTCACCTTCGCCGGGCTCGCCTGCCTGGGCGACCTCATTGCCACCTGCTCCAGCCGCCTCAGTCGCAACTACTTCGTCGGCGAGCAGCTCGCCAAGGGGCGGCCGCTGAAGACGGTCCTCGCCGGCATGCGGAACGTCGCCGAAGGCGTCGATACCACCGTCGCCGCCCTCGCCATGGCCAATGGCCTGGGTGTCGAGATGCCGATCACCGCGTACACCGCCAAGGTGCTTTTCGAGGGGATGGAGCCTGAGCGGGCCGTGATGGAGCTGATGTCCCGCGCCCCGACCGCCGAGTGGGCCGGTGTCCTCGAGGAGTAACAGCCCGATGGACCCCGCCGCCTTCTTCCGCGACCTGCCCACACTCGAGACCCCGCGCCTGATCCTGCGCAAGATGGCCTCTGGCGACGCCGTCGACGTCTACGCCTACGCCCGCGATCCCGACGTGACGCGTTACCTCCCCTGGGAGCCGCACCGCTCGCTCTACGACGCCCGGGTGTTCGTTGCCAGCGTCCTCCAACGGTATGAGGCGGGCGAGTCGGCGCCCTGGGGCATCGAGCTCAAAGCGGACCGCTGCCTCATCGGCGCGATCGAGTTCAGACTCTACCCGCAACACAGCAGAGGCGACCTCGGTTACGCGCTCCGCAGAACCGAGTGGGGCAAGGGCTACACCACCGAAGCCGTTCGCGCCGCGCTAGCCTTCGGCTTCGAGACCCTGCGGCTGAACCGGATCGAGGCTACCTGTCATATCGACAACGTGGCGTCGGCGCGGGTCATGGAGAAGGCCGGCATGAGGCTCGAAGCCGAGTTTCGGCAGCGCTCCGCGTACCACGGCGTGCTTGCCGACGAAAGGATGTACGCAGCGCTCGGGAACGACGCGCGCTAGCTCGCATCCATCCGGTAGAGCTGGCGGGCGTTGTCGTTGACGATCTTGCGGCGCAGGGCAGGGTCGATGCCGGCCATGCTTTCCTCGATGTTCTCGTGGGAGTCGGGCCACAGTCCGTCGCGGTGGGGATAGTCGGAGCCCCACATGAAGTTATCGGGGCAGTACTCTGAGGCGAGGCGGGGCCCGATAGTCTCCTTCTGGAACGTGCAGAACATCTGGCGACGGAACAGGTCGCTGGGCTTGGTCTCGATGAGCTCTTTCCACCTGGCGGCTTCATAGTGGTCGATCCACTTGTCGTCCATCCGGTCGAGGAGAAAGGGGATCCATCCGGTGCCGCTCTCCGTGATGACGACGCGGAGTCCGGGGTGGCGCTCCAGCATGCCGCTGAAGATGACGGAGGTGATTGCCTCGTCGAGCTGAAGGGGAATCACGCAGAACCAGGCCGCCGACGACGGATGCGGGTCGGCGCCGGGGACTTCCTTCACCATCGTCGTGCCGCCGCGAACCGGGGCGTGCAGCGAGATGACGATACCGCTCTCGGAAGCGGCTGCCCACAGCGGGTCCCAGTACGAGTCCCAGATGGGGCGCGAATTCACGGTGAAGTGCCACTGGGCGCCCCGCAGGCCGAGCCGGGCGATACGGTCGAGGTCTTCGACGGCGGTCTCGACGTCGTTCGCCGGTAACAGGCCCAGGGGGTAGAACCGGTCGGGGTTGGAGTTGGAGAACTCGGCGGCCCACCCGTTGTAAGCGCGGAAGCTGGCCGCGGCAACGTCGTAGTCCTTGACCAGCTCTCCGAGGGTGATGGCGCCGTAGATCACCTCGGCGTCCAGCCGGTCCCGGTCCAGGTCCTCGAGGCGCAGCTCGGGGACGGCGGGCCGGCGCTCCTCCGGCTTCCATCCCAGGGAGAACATCCGCTGTATCCTGCCCGCGGCGGACCGCATCTGGCCCGCCAGCCCCAGCTTGAACTCGCCGTCGGCCCCTGCAATCCAGGTGGGCCCTTCGGGAGAGTCGACGACGCGCGGGACCTTGGATTGCCACTGCTTCGAGACGCGAGAGGTGAACAGGTCCTGAGGAAGGGCCCATATGTCGACGTGCGAGTCGGCGGAGACGACGTTGTACTTCTGCAAGGGATGCTCCAGGTCTAGGCTGTTATGGGCTCGCTGTACTCTTCGCGGAGCACGCGCTTCAGGATCTTGCCCATCGGGTTTCGCGGCAACTCATCGGTGAAGACCACCGACTCGGGCTTTTTGAAGCTGGCGAGGCGTTGCCTGCAGAGCTCGATAAGGTCGTTGGGGTCGATTGTCTCGCCGGCCTTGGGAACGACGATCGCTCGCACGCGCTCCCCCCATTCTGTGTCGGGTACGCCGATGATGGCGACGTCGTCGACCTGCGGATGGCTGAGGATGACGTTCTCCACCTCTTCAGGAGAGACCATCTCCCCGCCCCGCTTGATAATGTCCTTGGCCCGACCTGCGAGGAAGATGTAGTCGTCTTCATCCTGGTAGCCGAGGTCCCCGGTATGGAGCCAGCCCGCGCTATCGATGGTCGAAGAGGTCGCTTCGTCCTGCTTCCAGTAGCCTTTCATGATGCGACCGCCACGGGCGACGATCTCGCCGACCTCGCCTCGAGGCGGTATGGACCCGTCCTCGTCCATGATCGCGACCTCGACGTCGGCCAGCGGCTTGCCGATGGACCCGAGACGCTTGAGCCGCTTCTCGATCTCTTCGGGGGAGCCTTCGATAACATGGTCGTCGGGTCCGAGCATCGTGATTGTGGCCGCGGACTCCGTCTGGCCGAACGCGTTGATGAACCGGGCCCCAGGGAGTAGCTCGATGGCGCGCTTGATGACCTCGAGGGGCATTGGAGCCGCGCCGTAGGTCACCACCTGGAGACTACTCAGGTCGTATTCGGCGAACTTATGGTGGTCCATCAGCTGTTTGAGCATGGTGGGGACCATCATCGCGCGGTCCACCCGCTCTTCCTGCACCAGGCGCATCCAGGCCTCGGGCTCGAACTGGCGCTGGATGACCAGCGTGCGCCCTCCGTAGATGGCCGCCATCAGGCCCTGAATCCCCGCGATGTGATACAGGGGGACCGTGAGCAGATTCTTCTCTTCGACGTCCGGCTCGACGGGGCTCACGTTGTTGAGCACGTACTCCGAGAAGTTCCGGTGGGCGAGCATAACGCCCTTGGGCTTGCCGGTGGTGCCGGCGGTGAACAGCAGGATCGTGAGGTCATCGTCCTCGATCAGGTTGAACGGGTCCTCGTCGGCGCCGGACGCAACCAGGGCCTCGAAGTCCAGCATCCCGTCTTCGAGCGGGCCGCCAAGACTGACGAAGTGCTGGACGCCGCCGATCTCCGGCCGGATCTCTTCGACGATGGACCGGTAGCGCTCTCCGATCATCACCATCTTCGCTCCCGAGTCCTGAAGCATGAAGGCGACCTCGTCGGCCTTCGCCCGGAAGTTCAACGGGACATAGATGGCGCCGATCTTGGCGCAGGCGAAGTAGGCCTCGACGCAGTGAGTGCAGTTCACTTCGAGGAACGCGACCCGATCGTCCTTCTGCACTCCGAGGTCGGTGAGGGCGTTGGCCAGCTTGGACGAACGCTGCTGAAGGGCGCCGTACGTGGACCGGCTGTCTTCGAAGACGATGGCCTCCCGGTCGGGGGCGATCGCGCTGGTCACCATCAGAAATTCAGTCGTGTTCATCCAGCTCTCCCTCGGAAAGATCTCTCGTCGGTCACGAGGCCAGAAGTCGCAGGGCGAGCCTGCGCTCGATCTCGAGGCCTTGAGGCAGACCGCCGTCCACGCCGCGGTTCACCGCCTCCTTGGCCAGTCTCAACACATTTGCCCTCAGCGAAGCAAGTTCTCGGGCCTGTCGCGCGGCCTCTTCGAAGAGCGCCTCGTGGGACGTCACCCGGTTGATGAGCCCGATGCCCCTGGCCTCCTCGGCATCCATTATCCTCCCGGTGAGCAACGCCTCCATCGCCCGCGACCGGCCGACGGCGCGGGGCATAGTCTGCGTGCCGCCCGCCGCCGGGATCATGCCCAGCCCCGTTTCCGGTAGGCCGAAGCGGGCGTCGGGCGAGGCGATACGGAGGTCGCAGCCGAGCGCGATCTCCAGGCCGGAGCCAAGACAAAACCCTTGGACCGCCGCTATCAAAGGCTTCGTGATGCCGAGCAGCCGCATCCAAACGTCCCGCTCGAAACGCACCTGTCGGGCGATGGCCTGGGACGGCGCGGATCCGAACTCGGTCAGGTCGGCGCCGGCGCAGAAAGCCCGGTCGCCCGCCCCGCGGAAGACGCCGATCAGTATTTCGGGGTCCTCCTCCACCATGTCCAGGACCTGGTAAAGCTCGTCGCGCATGCGGACGTTGTAGGCGTTGAGCACCCGTGGCCGGTTCAGGGTGATCCACGCCACGCCGTCGGCCTTCTCGAGCAGGATGGTCTCGAACGCGCTCAACGCGGCTACCTGCCGACGAACTCGGGCGAGCGCTTCTTGAGGAAAGCGCGAAGGCCCTCGGCCCGGTCCTGGGTGGTGTGTAGCAGAATCGCGAGGTCCGCCTCGAGGCGCAGCCCCTGCTCCAGCGGCACGTCCATACCCTTGTTCAAGGCCTCCTTGACGTACGCGGCGGCGATGGGGGCCGAGGCCGCCAAACGCTCGGCCAGCGCATCGACGCGAGCGGTCAGCTCTGCGCCGGGGGCCAGCTGGTTAACCAGCCCAACGCTCAGGGCTTCGCCGGCGTCCAGCCGCCTGCCGGTCAATATCATCTCCATAGCGATGGCCCTGGGGACTATCCGGGGGAGGCGCTGTGTGCCCCCGTCCCACGGGATGGAGCCTTCCAACACCTGGTCCATGGCGAGGTTTGCGGAGTCCGCGGCGATACGCAGGTCGCAGGCGAGGGTCAACTCCAGCCCATGACCCGTGGCGTCGCCATTGATCGCCGCAATCGTCGGCTTGGGGATGGCGGCGATGGCATCGGTCACGCGAAGGCCGTCCAAACCGTTGGGCGTGTCGGGTGCCGGCGTGCCAACGCTAAACGCCTCTCCGGCGCCGGTGATGACGACCACGAAGGCCTCGTCATCCTCGATGGCCTGGCGGCAGGCTTCACGCAGGTCACGGGCCATCGAGCCATCGACCGCGTTGCCCGCCTGGGGACGGTCGAGCGCGATGCGCGCGACCTTGCCTTGCCTCTGGTACATGACTGACCTGGGGGACATGAGATTGGGCTCCGAGACACAGATTTGGAACTGGCAACAGGAGCCGGACAATGATAGCCAAGCGCCTGGAAGGGTGTCAACTGAAGGTGACGAACCCCTTAAGAGGAGAGGTCTTCAGCTCGGCTAGACACAATCGAAGAGCGCGAGGGGCGGACGAACCCGTGGAATGAAGCCGTTGGGGCGGATGGGAGGGCGCACCGGCGTTTGGCGTTGGTAACCGGTTGAGTTGTCGACAGGTTGAGGAAACACCCCCAAACCCCCTGAAGGGGGTTCACGGTAGCCCTTCGGGCAATCGAGCAGAGAAGGGGCACATCCCCTTCAACCCCTGCCAAAGAGGGCTCTGCCCTCTCCGGACTCTCCGGTTCCGAACCTAGCGAAGGGACAACGGCCCGACCAGCTCACGACCGGGTCTGAGAATGAGCCGATCAGCCTCTCCCCTGAAACGTCTCTTACGTTCAGTTGACAACCGAGAGGGCTGGAGACTTCACACGCCTTCCCGGGAAGTCCAGAGGGGCGGAGCCCCTTTGGCAGGGGTCGAAGGGGATGTGCCCCTTCTGATCAAACACCGAAGGGTGTACCTTGAACCCCCCTGAGGGGGTTTGGGGGTACCAGGCCCCGGGTGGATCCTTCGCTTCGCTCAGGATGACGTGCCGGGTCAGCCGGTGTCCCGCTAGGGCTGCGGACTCGGGCGCTCGAACTCGAGCCAGCGTACGAAGATCGTGTTCACGTTGGACCAGCGGAGCTGAGTGGGGAGGACGTCCCCTGGGATCTCGAAGAAGGTCCAGGCGCGAACGGCGAAGGTGTTGGCGAGCTCATAGGGGCCCCACATCACGTCTAGGGCCTCGCGGTCGGCGGGCACGTTGGGCGCCAGCTCCAGGCCTAAGAAGGGATCGATGGGCGGGTATTCCCCGTTCGGTGCGTCGTCGCGAAGCTCGAGACTGTCAGCGCCGACATCGATAATGACGTTGGTCGCGCCGTGGTTCCGGACCTGGGCGAACACCGCTGCGATCTTGTTTTCGGGGACCGAAGGCCGCTTCACGTAGATGTTGCCGTTGGTGTCGCGGTAGTAGACCTGGTCCTCGATATCGACGACGTAGACAGTGAGCGAGAGGGCGTCGCCTTGCTGCGTGATCCCGGTCCGGGCGTCGATGTCGATTTCCCGCTCCGACGACCCCCCGCAGGCGGCGACAAGCATCGCTACCAGCAGGACGGGGACGGTGATGCGGGAAAGAAGTCGGCTATGTGTTGGAAGGCGCATCGGCCAGATTGTACCGAATTTTCTCAAGGCTGCCTATCGGGTTAACGTTCCGGAGGCGCGTTTCGGATGCCGGGTCGCCAGGTCCTGAACGTGGGCAGGCCCCTCGTCATTGACGAGGGGCCTGCCCGGAGGGGGGCTCGATTCGTGGGGAGAGAATATCAAATCGTGCGTTCGTTTACCGCTTTTCTCGCGTGCTCTCTCTGTACTGTGCTCGCCCCCGCTGGGGTTGGTCGGTTCTTTCGGTCGCGTCCCGGCGCAACGCGTCCTCGGCCCAGGCCGGTAACGCTTGCCCGATAGCCTCGAGTGGCGTGTGGGCCGGCGCCCTCAACCTACGATACGTGACCGTGATTCGGGTGATCGTGCTCACGGGCCGGCGGACCTCACCTGACGCTGCCGTCGCGACTCATCTATGAACTTGGTTCAAAACTGAGTTTATCACGTGTCGTGGGTGTTGTCCAGCAGGCTCCGGCGCCGGATGGCTCGAAGGTGGTTCCGGGACCACCCCGTCACCGGCAGAAGTCTCGTCGTACAACCGGGGCGACAACGAGGGCCCCGGCGTTTCTGCCGGGCCCGATCTTCGTGGAACCGGGCGTGGGCCCGTGTGCTCACACCCCGGGATGCTTTGGCCGCACGGTCCCGCGCCTGCTCCAAAGCAACTGACTTGCGGAGCGCCGCCGGGCGGCCTAGTTCAGGCCGTACCACTCCAGGGCGTTGCCGGCGAGGATCCGCTCCCGCTCCTCATCGGTGCAGCCCTTGGTGAGGTGATGCATCCATTGGCGGGAGTTGGGCCAGTCGCAGGTGGCATGTGGGTAGTCCGAAGAGAACATGATGCGGTTGGCGCCAATGGCTTCGCGGTAGACGATCGCGACCCCGTCCAGCTGGATGGTGCCGCGCACCTGTTTCCTCAGGTACTCGCTGGGCATCATGCGCAGCTCGTGCCCGCCGGCCCAGCGCTGCAGGGTGTAGGCCCGGTCCAGCTGCTCCTCGAAGAAGGGCAGCCAGCCGACGCCGGTCTCGACGACCGAGATCTTCAGCTTGGGGTGCCGGTCCAGGATGCCGGTCATGACGAAGAGGCCGACCGGCCGGGTGCAGGCTAGGCCGCTGGCACGGCGGTCGTTGGTATCTTCCTGGCGGCTGGTGGTGACGACGCGCGAGGTCTTCTTCGCGCCAACCGCGGCGCCATGGGCCGACGCCATGCGGCCGCGCCCCAGCCCTGAGCCGTGCATCGAGATCACCATGTCCAGGTCTTCGAGGAGTTTCCAGTAGGGCTCATCGGCTTCGGTTGGGTACGTGCCGCCACTTGGCCAACTATTGAAGATGACGGTCTTGTAACCCATCGAAGAGGCGCGCTCGGCCTCTTGCATGGCCGTTTCGACTCCGATGGCGGGCGCCAGCGCGACCGGGAGTAGCCGGTCGATGTCGCCCTCTTTGCACCAGTCCATCAACGCGTCGTTGTAAATTCGGAAGACATCGAGATACAGGTCGTCGTCCGCAACGCTCGAAGCGGAGAGGGCCACGCTGGGGAACAACAGGCCTTTGTCGACGCCGTCGATGTCCATGGCCTCGAGACGTTTCTTGGGGTCGTAGCAGCCCGGCTGCATGCTGTCGTAGCCGGTCTTGAAGTGCACGTCCGTTGGGGCGCGCCCTGCCGCGCTCTCCAGCCCACAGGGACGGAGCCAGGCTCCGCCGTCGAAGGACCACGCCTGGCCGCCCTCGGGGTAGTCCACAACCTGCGGCACGAGGTCCTTGTTTTTCTTCGACGCGCGGCTCGTCCAGAAGTCGGGAGGCTCGACGATATGCTGGTCAACATCGAACAGACGCTGGGCCATTGTGTCCCTCTTTTCCAGGCGGGCGCGTTATCCCCCGCCCGCTCTCGAACTAACCGCTACGATTCCGTGAAGCCGTACAGCTTTGCCGCCGTGCCCGCGACAATCTTGTGCCGCACCGTGGCGTCCATGTCCCCCAGGTTCTCCTCGAGGTAAGCCGGGGAGTCGGGCCACGTGCCGTCGGGGTGGGGATAGTCGGATCCCCACATGATCGTGTCCTCGCCCAGGTAGTCGTACTGGTGGGGACCGAAGCGCTCATCTTGGAAGGTGGTGAATCCCTGGCGGCACCAAAAATCGCTGGGGCTCATGCTCAGGCCCAGCCTGAACAGGGTCTGGTCGTACTGCTTGTCCATGCGCTCGAGGGCGAAGGGGACCCAGCCAACGCCGCATTCCCCGAGGACGAACCGGAGGCCCGGGTAGCGGTCGAGGGCGCCGGAAAAGATGATCGCGCCAAGGAATTCAGCCCCGCTGGGGCCGAGGAGAGCGGTTGAGGAGCCCTTCTTGGCCAGGATGTGGTGGAGCTCGGTTGGCTCAGGCTCTCCCGGCGGCCGGGATGTCTGGGGAGAGATGGCATGGAACGAAACGGGGAGCTGGCACTCGGCCAGGGCCGCCCAGAGCGGGTCCCACGAGTGGTGCCAGAGCGGGGTGTCGGAGTGCCCGGCGTCGAACTCCGCGCCCTTCAGGCCCACCTTCGCCGCCTGGCGCGCCTCGGCCGCCGCGATTTCCGGGTCGTGGTTGGGGACGGCCGCCAGGGCAGCCCAACGTCCCGGCCTGCTCTTGGAGAACTCCGCGGCCCACTCGTTGTAGATGTGTTGGACCACCGCCACAACGTCGTCGTTCTGGATGCGGCTGCTCGTGTTCACGATGCCGTACAGGACCTCGGCATCGACACCGTCGCGGGCCATGTCCTTCAGCCGCCGGTCGGGGTCCGTCGGGTGGGCCTCCCCGTTCTTGCCGTCCTCGAAGAAGCCGGTATCGATCACCCGGTCGAGCTTTTTGGACTCGCCCTTCTTGAGACTGAAGAGGCCCTTGCCGATGCCGCCCATCCCGGTCATCTCGCGGTCGCCTACGCGCCATTTGGGGCCATCGGGCGTCTGGGCCCCAACCGGGACCAGGTCCTTATACTCAGCGGGCGCCCGCGATGTGAAGAGGTCGCCGGGTAGCCATGTCAGGTCAACGTGGGAATCGGCGGAAATCACTCCGTAATCCACGGTCCACTCCCCCTCTATATCTTTGGGCAATGGGATGCGCTATTGGACTACGCCGGACCTTTTCTGTCAATACGGGAACCCGTTGCGGCACGGCGCAACGTGACGTACGTGGTATCCTTTGCAAACGCGTGCCGACGCATTTAGAGAGGAAACGAGATGCCGCAACTTCTTTTCGACATGGACCAACATATCGTGGAGCCCCAGGACTTTTGGACCAGCAGGGCCACGGGGAAATACAAGGACCTGGTGCCTCAGGTGGTGGACTCACCGGCTGGCGGTGAGGCGTGGTCCTTCGACGGCGGCGCTTGGATCCGCCCCTGCGGCCTGGAGAGCGCGGCGGGACGCGCTCCAACGGACGTGCACTTCAAGAACACCTACGCGAGCATGCAGCCGGGGTGCTACGACCCAAAGAAGCGCCTTGACGCCATGGACATCGACGGCGTCGACAAGGGCCTCATGTTTCCCAGCGTGGCCCTGTCTGCCTCCAGTGTTGACGAGGACGATCTGTACCTGGAAGTGTTCCGCATCTACAACGATGCCCTGATCGATTGGTGTCAGCAGGGCGACATCAACCGCCTCATTCCCGTCTGCCTCATGCCGGCCATCGGTGTCGAGACGGCCATGCAGGAGGTGCAGCGCTGCGCCGACATGGGCTACCGCACCGTGATGTTCAACAGCTGGCCCAGCGGCGGCACGTACCCAACTGAAGCCGACGAGCCTTTCTGGTCGCTACTGGAAGAGCTGGACATGGTCATCTCGATGCACGGCCCTGGCATGGGCCGCGTCGCCGGGGCTTCCGGCGCGTTACGCGGACAGAAGAAGACGACCCGGGTGATCAGCCCCGCGCACCAGGAAGACATTAACAACGCCAGGGCCAGCGGCCTCAGCTGCTGCCGGCCAGTCGGCCAGTTCGTCATGACGGGTGTTCTCGACCGCCACCCCAAGCTGAAGATCTCCGTCGTCGAGACGGGTGTCGGCTGGCTGCCGTTCTTCGAGGAGCAGCTGGACCGCGCCTACACGCTGCAGCGCTGGGCCGGACAGCATGAGCTGAGCATGATGCCCAGCGAGTTCCTGCGCCGGCAGTTGCGCGGCACCATCCAGCTCGACGGCGTTGCGATCCAGTACCGGGATGCCATCGGCGTCGAGCGCATCATGTTCTCCTCCGACTACCCACACGCCACGTGCGACTGGCCCAACTCCCGACAGTGGATGCATCACCTCACCAAGGGCTGCACCGATGAGGAGCGGGAGCGGATCCTCACCGGCAATGCCCTGGAGTGGTACGGCCTGAACTAACGCGCACCTGCGTATTCGATTTCGAGAAGGGGGCCGCCAACGTGGAAGAATCTCGCTCGGTTGTGTATGACGCGTGCCAGCATTTCGTGGAACCGCCCGACTTGTGGAGCAAGCGACTTCCTGCAAAGCTGCAGGCGGCTGCGCCCAAGGTGGCAGCTCAGTCCGGCGGCGGCGAGGCGTGGTCCTTCGGCGACGTGCTTCGGCCCCTGGGCCTCGAGGTCTCCGCGGGCCAGAGCCCAGTTGACATAAGAGACAGCGGCTACACCTACGCCGTCATCCGCAAGGGCACCTACGATCCCAAAGCGAGAATCAAAGACATGGACATCGACGAGATCGATGTCGCCAATATCCTTCCCACGTTCGCTTTGGCCCTCCGTCACATCAAGGATGCCGCTCTTCAGAACGCTTGCGTCAGCGCCTACAACGACGCCGTCCTGGAATTCTGCAAGACCGCTGATCCCAAGCGCTGCATCCCTCAAGCGCTCATGCCGCATACCAACCTTGACTCGGCGACGAAGGAGCTGGAGCGCGTCGCCAAGGCTGGGTCTTTCAAGGGCATCGTCTTCAACGGCTGGCCCGCCGGCGGGGCTATCGCCGACCGCTCTGAAGATGCCTTCTGGGCGCGTGTGGAAGAGGCCAAGCTGGTCGTCAACATGGTCAAAGGCGGCCCCAACGTCGCCTCCCTCGTGCCCGATGAGGCCGTTCCCGTCGCGGGAATACCAGCACCCATCGAAGCCCACTGGGCGGGACGCGCCTCCGCCAAGGGGTCCAATGTCGCCTGGCTGGTGTACACCAACGTCCTGGAGAAGTTCCCCGGGCTGCAGGTTGCGCTACTGGAGACCGGCGCTGGATGGCTTCCCTTCTACCTGGAGACCGTGGACGACATCTACCGTCGCTCCCGCTTCTGGGCCGGCGAGTATCTGAAGTACACGCCCCGTGAGTACTTCATTCGCCAGGTGCACGCCACCGTGGAGGGGGATCACTTCGCAATTCAGGCGCGGCGGGACATCGGCGTGAAGAATTTGCTCTGGGCCTCGTGCTATCCGAGTGCCGCGTCCGGCGCCATCTGGCCCTCGTCCCGGGTCGTGATCGGGGACCAATTCCGTGGAGTGCCCGCCGACGAACGTCAGCGAATCGTCCGCGACAACGCCGCCGAGCTCTATGGGGTGAAGGCCGAGGCCCGCGCAGGCCAACTGTTGGCCTCAGGGGCGTAGAACAGACCTGGAACGCAAAGACAGGCAGGCGCCGCCTGCCTGTCTTTTTCGTTGACCGTCGCTGGACGCTTCCCCAGGCCCGGACCACCGTGCCCACACCCCGCAACGGTGCACTCGGCCCGGCCTCACGGGAACGCCCGCCAGGTAGGAAAGGAACAGGACCATGGTGACCCTCGATCCCAGCCCGCAAGTTCTTTGTATGTCAGTGACCCCGTTTACCGACGACGACCAGGTGGACGAGGAGGCGCTCCGAGTCCACCTGCGCCGGGTCGTCGCGTCGGGATGCGGCGTCTACATGGGCAGTGGAGGCTCCGGTGAGGGGCATACGCTCACCCTGGAGGAGCTGAAGCGCGTCTACGAGATCGGCGTCGAGGAGTGCAAGGGCAAGGTGCCGACCTACGCCAATCCCCGGGAGGCTCGGAGCGCCAAGCAGATGCTGGAGGTGGCCAACATCGCGGCCGCGGCGGGCATCGAGATGGTGCAGCTCTACCCGGTGGACGGCGGCCACGGCATGCGGCCCAACTTCGCCGAGCAGGAGCAATACTACCGGGACCTCCTCGACCATATCGACTATCCCGTCGCGATCTCGGTCCACCCCATGGGCGTCGGCTACGTGACGCCCAGCGCCCTCATTCAGAAGCTCTGCGGCGACTACGATCAGATCAAGGCCATCAACGTGATGGCGGGACAGCCGATGAGCAACTTCGTCGAGTTCCGAGAGAGCGTGAAGCCGGGAATCAAGCTCTACACCAGCATGTCCAACGTCCTCGAGAGCATGGTCCAGGGGTCGTCCGGCTGCCTGGCGACGGAGCCCAATCTCGTCCCGAAGCTGTCCAAGTCCGTCGTCAACAACTTCGCCAGGGGCGATATCGAGCAGGCCGGCGAGGCAATGTCCGTTCTGATCAAACTCAACAAGCTCCTGAACAAGTGGTCGCCGGGGGCCGCCCGTTCCATCAAGCTGGGCATCAAGGTCCTGGGTCTCGGCAACGGCAACCTGCGCCGGCCCTACCTGTTGCCAGGCGAGGATGACCAGAAGCAGCTCGCCGTCGATCTCGAGGCCTTGGGCCTGATGAAGCTTGAGGCGGCGCTCTAGGTTGTCGGAGACGGGTTCCAGGCAGCTCCCCCGTCGACGACGTCACGATTGGAGGAAGATAGAATGCCTCGATTATCTCTGTTGGACCGAGAAGACCTGGCTCCGGAGGACGCGAAGTTCTATGACAGCGTCCAGGAAGCCCGCGGACTCGACCCCAGCGACCGGCGCATTACGATGCCGGACGTATACCGCATCATGTTGCGGAGTCCCGATCTGGCCAGTCGGGTAGCAGGCACCGCGGTACCCATCCGGGCGGGGAAGGCCGTATCGCAGGAAGTACAGGAGATCGTCGTCCTGACGGTCTCCCGCGAGTTGATGGCGCCCCTGCAGTGGGGGATCCACGTGCTCAGGGGACGCGACGAGGGCGTCCGGGCAGCGGTGATCAAGGGCATACGCGATCACGATGTCGGCGCGATGGATGAGCGGGAACGGCTTCTCGTCGACTTCGCGTCGAGGATGGTGCACCGGCGCATGGACGATGCGACCTATGCCGCGGTGAGTGACCTGCTCGGTGAGCGGGCGCTGGTAGACCTGACTGTTCTGGTGGGATTCACCACCATGCTGATCCAGATCGTAGAGGCATTGGACATCGACTCGCTCGTCGATGTCGACCTGCTCCTGCCGCCGGTGACAGAGCAGGCGCAAAAGCTTTGGAGTAGTCAGGCCTAGCGAGGAGAACGAAGCAATGGAAATCATCGATGCCCAGGTGCATGCCCCGCATCCCGGGCGGCACCTGGACGAGAAGTATGGCGACGAGTTGCCCTACGTCATGGGGATCGAGCTTGCACGCGAGGCGATGGACAGTGTGGGCGTCGACGTGGCGGTGTTCACGGACACGCTCCCCTGGATCGAGCGGGCAGTCCAGATGTACCCCGATCGCTTCGGAGGCTCGTTGCTGCACGACCCGAAGACGCCGGACCCGGAAGAATACGTCGTTCGGATGAAGCAGGTGCCTGGGCTCGTCTCGATCCGGCTCTCCGTCACCAACTGGCAAACGATGGGGGTTCGAGAGCCCTTCTCGTCGGGCGAGCTCGATCCGGTCATCGCAGCGGCCGAGAAGCACGGGATGCCTGTGTTCTTCAGCGCGACCGGCAACTCCAAACTTCTGGAGCCGGTGGCGCAAAAGCATCCGGGCCTGACGATGGTGCTGGACCACCTGGGGCTGCCCTCACCGCCGCCCCAAGGGCCCGCCGCGCCGGACCTGTGGGGCACTCTCCCGGATGTCGTTGCCCTAGCGGAGTACCCCAACGTCTCGGTCAAATTCACCGGCGTGACGTGCCTTTCCAAGGAGGCCTACCCGTACAGCGACCTCTGGCCCGGTCTGCACAGGATTATCGAGGCCTACGGGCCCGAGCGGCTCATGTGGGGAAGCGACTTCACGCGCCTGCGAATGGGATGGGGAAGCCTCGAGCAGGGGCCGCGGGATCAATGGGGGGGCCTGTACGGCGAGAACGTCCACTTCCTTCTCGACACCAACGAGCTCTCGCGGAGCGACAAGGAGAAGATCTTTGGCCTCACGATCCGGCGCCTGCTGCAATGGCCGAAGGTCGAGTCCCCCGACGGCGTGATGCACCCTTAGGTCGCTGGCGGGGCGACGGCCAGCTCGCTGACCTTGGGTCCTATACGCTCGGCGATCGGTTCCAGCTTCTTCTGGTCAAAGCCATAGAGTCGCGCGGCGTTCTCGCCGACCATCAGTCGCACCTCGGCCTCGGGCACACCGGCGAACATCTGTTGCAACCGCTGATGCGAGAGCGGCCAGGTCCCTTCAATGTGCGGGTAGTCTGAGCCCCACATGATGCTGCGCACGCCCAGGGCATCCCGCTGCTCGACCTCGGGCCGGTCGGCGGGCGGCGAGGCGCCGATGTAGCACTGGCGGTCCCAATACTCACTGGGCTTCCGCGTGATCAACTCCTGGAGCATCTCCACGTTGCGCTCCGCGGCCAGATAGTCGAGGAGCTTGAGCACTGGCGGAATGATGCCGCCGCCTGCCTCGGTGATCACCAGGCTGAGGTTGGGATAGCGCTCGAGGACCCCAGGCCAGAGAAGGAACCAGAGTATCCGATACGTGGTGAAATAGACCTCGGTGGTCAAGATCCATCGGGACCCCGGCAGGTCGCCGTAGTTCAGAGTGGGGCCTGCGGCATGCGTATGGACGGGCATGCCCAGATCGGCGCAGGCCGCCCAGATCGGCTCGTAGCGTGGGTGGTTCCAGAACTTCTCCGGCTCGTCCGTCCACAGATTGAGGGCGGGGAGCATGACGCCGCCCCGCAGGCCGGCACGCCTCGCCCATTCGATCTCCTCAACGGTCTGTTGTGGATCATCGATGGTGATCAGCGCCACCCCGGCATGTCGCTCGGGGTTCGCCGAGCAAAACTCGGCCAGCCAACAGTTATGGGCGCGGCATCCCGCCTGCCTGAGCGTCAAAGGCACGTCCATGCGGGGCGACGCGAAACCGACGCCGAACGGGGGGTGGTTCTGATTCTGCCCATCGGCGAAAACGACCTCGCCGGCGATACCCTCCCGGTCCAGCTCCCTGGCGCGCACGATCGGGTCCCACGCCCCGTGCATGCCGCCCTTCTTGACCGCCTCCTGCTCGGCGAACCACTTCCTTCGGTTCTCTCCGGCGGTGTCGACGTTGATGCCACCGGAGAGCCCGGCCGCCCGGGCTGCGCCGAGCCATTGGTCATACTCCTCGCGGTGCCGGGCGTCGACATACGTGCGGTAGGTCTCCGGCAAGGCGCCGGCATGGCAGTCGGAGGAGATCATCATGTAGCGGTCCACAGTTGCCTCTTTCCCTAGGTTTGGTTCATCGTGAATGACGCCATTCCGTAGAGCCTGGCCGCGTTTCCGCCCGCGATGGCCGCCGCTTCATCGTCCGGCACGCCGTGCAGGAGCTCTTGCATCGCGAGGCGGCTTCCGGGCCACGGAGTGCCGTTGGCGCTGGGGTAGCCCGATGCCCACATCAGGTTGTTCAGACCGATCTCGGAACGGGCCTCGATGGCAAAGCGGTCCCCGCCGATCGTCGCCCTGACGTTTCGTTTGACATATTCACTCGGGGTGAGGCGGAGTTTCGCGTGTGCGAACCACCTGCCCCGGCGGTACATATCGTCCGTCTGCTCCATGTAGTAAGGAAGCCATCCAGCGCCGGTCTCGATGAGGGCCAGTTTGAGGCCCGGAAAACGGTCCAGGACGCCGGTGAAGATCAGCCACGTGACGTTCGTGCCTTTGGGACTCGCTCGGCCCGCCCAGAGCGATTCTAGTGACGGCCGGCCCAAAGGACCGCTGGTGTCGACCACGGCGACGATGTTGGGCCCGCCGTCCACGAGGTTGATAACGACTTCGGCTTCCTCGCAGATCGCCCAGAAAGCATCGTCGTCGTCGGCGGCTGGAGCATCGCCCCCGTTCGGCCAACCCGTGAAGACAATGCCCTTGAAGCCCAGCCGCACGACTCGCTTCAGCTCCTCCAGGGCCGCGACGGGGTTGTTGGCGGGGATGAGGGCCTGGGGGATGAGCCGCTCGCTATCGCCGGTGTCACACCAGTCCTTGACGCCATCGTTATAGGCTTGCACACAGGTGCCTTGGAGGTCGGCGTCGGCGATGTGCCGCAGCGACATCCCGAAGGTAGGGAAGATCGAGGCGACGTCTATCTCATCGACTTGAAGGTCGTTGAGCCTGGCCGTGGAGTCGAACAGCCCTTCTCTCAGCTGGGCGTAGCTGTACCCTGACAGTCGGACGTCGAGCGGGCTGAGGCCGGCGGCTACCTCGAGCCCAACGGGCCGCAACCACGCCCCGCCGTCGAAGGACCATGCCTGTCCGCCGCCGGGGTCGGCAACAAGTTGGGGCGCGTTCGCCTGAGAACTCTGCGGGAGCCGGCTGGTCCAGAAATCCGGCGGCTCGATTATCCGTTGGCCAGCGTCGTAAACGAACGGATTCAGGGTTTGCATCGGGCGGGCCTCGCGGCGCTGCCGTGATAAGGGATGGGCGAGGCTAGCATCGGAAGCGAAACGGTGTCAAGCGCAATCGTGTTGCGCTGCAATTGACAGTGCTACGACCGGCGCCGACATCGCTCCGGTTGATTCTCGCCGATGACGGTGTTAACTTCCGGCAGTATCCTCCGGGGCCATTTCCCGGCTCGAGCGTGTCGGTAGGGACGAGTGCCATTCACGAGGGCGTTATGACAGTACGCATCACTCTCGACGTTGACCAGCATCTCACTGAGCCGCCCGACCTGTGGACAAGCCGCCTGCCCAAGAAATATCAGTCGGAGGCCCCGCGTGTCGTAGATTACCCTGGTGGTGGCGAGGGCTGGCTCTTCACGGAGAGCACCTGGACCCGTCCGGTCGGTCTTCAGTCCACGGCAGGAGTCCACCCCACCAGAATCAATTGGCGAACGACGTACGATGCCATCGACCCCGCCTGCTACGAGCCAAAGGCTCGCCTGGAAGCGATGGACATCGAAGGGGTCGACCGCACGCTGCTCTTCCCAAGCGTGGCCATGACGGTGGCCATCATCCCGGACGAAGACCTGTACCTGGAATGCATCCGGGCCTATAACGATGGGGTGTTCGATTGGGCGACCCAGGCCGATTCGCAACGGGTCTATCCGGTCGCGTTGATCCCTGCCTCTGGCGTCGAAGTTGCCATGGCTGAGCTCGCCCGCGTCGCCCAGAAGGGCTTTAGGACCTACATGTTCAACAAATGGCCCAGCGGCCAGGCATCGCCCACACCGGCCGACGACCCTTTCTGGGCTCTGTGTGAGGAGACCGGCATGATTGTCAGCATCCACGGCGGTGGAGCTGGCCGCGCCGGGAAGGTGGCGTTCAGCATCGAGGGGCCAAATGCTCGGCCCGGAAGCGAGAGCTCATCGGGCGACTCCCCGAGCAGCAAGAAGGCCCCGGAGATCCCTGGGATGACCCAGGAGCTGGTTGCGGACGGTCGGTCAAGCGGCCTCTTCGTGCAGCAGCCGTTGGCGATGTTCGCGTTGACCGGGATACTCGAAAGGTTTCCAAAGCTGAACATCGCGGCTGTGGAAACCGGCGCTGGCTGGATGCCCTAATTCCTCGAGCAACTCGACAGGATGTACGTTCAGCAACGTTGGGCGTGGGACAGAGAGTTGCAGATGTTGCCGAGCGAATACTACAAGCGACAGATGAACGTCACGATCCAGTTCGACGCCGTGGCGGCACGGTACCGGCACCTGATCGGCGTGGACAAGATCATGGTCTCGACCGACTTCCCGCATATCACGACCGACTGGCCCAACACGCGGCAGTTTCTGCGCTATATTCTCCAGAACGTGCCCGAAGACGAAGTGGAAGGAATCATGGGGCGGAACGCGATGGCCTTCTACGGGATACCGGGGTAGTCGAGCCAGGTGGCTAAAAGGAGGCGCGATGGAGTTTAGAGAGTCTATCCGGTGGAGTCTTGCCCGCGTCCACGCGGCGTTGCTTCGGTCTCTCGATAGTCTGACGCCGGAGCAGGTTTCATGGCGCCCGTGCAGTAGCTGCAACTCCATTGGCTCCATGGTGATCCACCTGGGTCGGGTACAAGATACCTGGGCTCACCGGATCCTGGGCGGCTCGGATATATGGGGGACAGAGGGTTGGGCGGACCGGTTCGGACTGCCGGAGCAGGACCGGGGATGGAGCTATGACCAGCAGTCCCAGGAAGAGAAGTCGCCTCTCGAAGACCTACTGGGATATTACGAGGCGGCGTTTCAGCTCTGGGATCAGACCATATCCAATCTTCCGGAAGAGCGCTTCGGCGAGCCGGTGGAAAGTCCGCTAAACCTGACCGTCGACCAGACGCTGGCCCATGTTGTGATCGAGCTGAGCCAGCACCTGGGACAGATCGACTACCTGCGGGGCATGCAGCAGAGTAACGCCTGAGCAGGCGTCCGAATATGATTAGACAGGCGAGGCGTGTCTTCGACACGAAG
This sequence comes from Dehalococcoidia bacterium, assembly GCA_965248515.1. Classification (GTDB taxonomy): domain Bacteria; phylum Chloroflexota; class Dehalococcoidia; order SHYB01; family SHYB01; genus CBDFJU01. The sequence continues at coordinate 433,536 of CBDFJU010000002.1, forward strand.
TCGACAGCAAAGGGGTGATTCCAAATGACCGACACGGGAATCTGGGCGGGCAAGGAAGGTTGGGCGCGGAACTACAACGACATCGACTGGGACGAGACGTTCGATTTCCCCGGTGGCAGGCGCTCCTGGCGCAAGTTCGTCAGCCGGGGCGCCGACGGGAGTCCCGAGATATTCGTCATCACGCAAGAGCCGGGACTGGTGAATGCGCGCCACACTCATTCCGAGGGCGAGGTCCAGTTCGTTATCGAGGGCTCGCTGATCCTGGGTGACAAAGAATGGGGGCCGGGCACATTCTTCCACCAACCCAAGAAACGGCCTTATGGCCCGCTCACGGCCGGCCCCAACGGTGTGACCTACCTCAACATTCGCGCCATTCCCGCGGACGCCCAGGACCGGGCGAGGCCGGCCGCCCCAGGCAAGAAGACCGTGGTGCGTACCGAGATCAAGGCCAAGGCATAGCAATCCGGCCTGAATCAGGCCCGACTTTGAGGTTGTTCCATGGCGCAAGCGCCGACTTCGGACTCCGCCCGCATTCGAGCCCAGCTCGACCACCCGATCATCGACTCCGACGGCCACTACCTGGAGCTCACGTCGGTTTTCCTCGACTACCTCGACGCCGTCGGTGGTCCTCGCATGGTGGACCGCTACGTCAAGCCCAACCCGGTGAACGCTCACTACCACTCGCCGATCATGGGCTCGCCGCCCGAAGAGCGGCGCGACTCGTGGACGAAGCGGCCGTCGTTCTGGGGCTTCCCCGCGGAGAACACGCTGGACAGGGCCACCGCGATGGTCCCCGGACTCCTCTACGAGCGTCTCGACGAGCTGGGCTTCGACTACACCGTCCTCTACCCCACCGAGGGCGTGCTCATCCCCTCGTTCGAGGACGAGGATTTTAGACTAGCCGCCTGCCGCGCCTTCAACACCTATGTCAGTGAGATGTACCGCGAGTACTCTGACCGCATCACGCCCGTCGCGCTGCTGCCGATGTACACGCCACAGGAGGCCATAGCCGAGCTTGAGTACGCCGTTAACGTCCTGGGGCTCAAGACCGCGATGCTGAGCAGCGCCACGGGGTGCACCTTCCGACGGATCCCCCAACGCGAGCGGGACTACCCGGAAGCGGCCCACCTGTTGACCCGCCCCGACTATTTTGGCATCGACAGCGAGTACGACTACGACCCGCTGTGGGCCAGCTGTGTCGAGCTCGGCGTTGCCCCGACGTTCCATTGCGGCCAGGTCGCCTGGGGGAGCCGCCAGTCGATCTCCAACTTCATGTTCAACCACATCGGTGTTCTCGCGGCCGGCGAGGAGCCGATCGCCAAGGCCCTCTTCCTGGGCGGCGTCACCCGTCGCTTCCCTACACTCAACTTCGCCTTTCTCGAAGGCGGGGTCGGCTGGGCCTGCAGTCTGTACGCCGGTATCCTTTCCCATTGGGAGCGGCGCAACATCGATGCCATCCAGATCCTCAACCCGGAGAAGATCGACACCGAGCTCCTCCTCGATCTGGCCCGCAGCCACGGCAACGACAGGATTCGGGCCAAGCTGGAGGATATTCGTGGCGCCACCGAGACCATCAAGCGAAACCAATCGAAGCAGTGGAACATCGACGACTTCGCCGCCTGTGAGATCGAGCGGCCCGAGGACATTCGCGATCTGTTCGTCCCCCGTTTCTACTTCGGCTGCGAGGCCGACGACCCGCAGAACGCGCTGGCCTTCCACACCAAGGCCAACCCCTTCGACGCCCGCATGCGCATCGTCCTCGGCTCGGATATCGGGCACTGGGACGTGCCCGATATGAAGGGCGTCGTCGTCGAGGCCTACGAGCAGGTGGAGCGTGGCCGCCTCACCGAGGACGACTTCCGAGAGTTTGCGTTCAGCAACGCGGTCAAGCTCTACGCCGGCATGAATCCGAACTTCTTCAAGGGTACCCGGGTCGAGGGGGCGGTCGCAGAGGCACTTGACTCCGGCCTCCTGAGTGGAGACCCCTAACCCGCGGCGGCCCATCATTATGGATAAAATCTTCTCCACGGACTCCCACGTCGTCGAGCCTCCTGACCTTTGGACCGAGCGCCTGCCGCGTGCGCTCATCGACCGTGCCCCGAAGCTCGTCTCCGAGGAAAGCGGCGATTGGTGGTACGTCGACGGGCTGCGGGCCACATCGGTCAGCGCGGGCATCGACGCCGGGGTCCGGCACGAAGGCGCCGAAAAACTCCGCCTCGCGGGCAGGTTCGAGGAGGTGCGCAAGGGCGCCTATCTCCCCGCCGAGAAGCTCGCGGACATGGACCTCGATGGTATCGACAACGAGATCGTCTACACGACCCTTGGCCTGAGGCTGTGGCGGCTGCCCGACACCGCGCTGCTTTCGGCGGTCCATCGCGCCTATAACGACTGGATCGCGGAGTTCTGCCAGACGAAACCCGACCGTCTCCAGGGGATTGCTCTCGTGCTGCTTGACGACGTTGATGAGGGGATCAAGGAGCTGGAGCGGGCGGCCGGGCTCGGACTCGTCGGCGCCATGATTAGCGTCTACCCCGCCGAGGACCGCTCTTACGACCTTCCCATCTACGAGCCGTTCTGGGCGGCGGCCCAGGACCTGGACATGCCGCTGAGCCTGCACATCGGGACGAACCGCGCCCTGCCGCCGACCTCCTCGACCACCCGCGACATGTCCTGGTCCGACATCAAGCTGCTCTCGACGCCGGCGCTGTACTCGACCTTCCCCTACTGGGTGCAGATGTCAATCGCCAACATGATCTTCTCGGGGGTCTTCGAGCGCTTCCCGAGCTTGAAGGTCGTGTCGCTGGAACACGAGGGCGGTTGGGCGGCGTTCTTCATGCAAGCGATGGACTACACCTACACCCAACGGGCCCGGCGGCCCCAGTGGCCCCGGTTCAAGACGGAGGCCGTGCCCAGCGAGTTCTTCCGTCGCAACGTCTCGTTGAGCCTCCAGGAGGACGCCCTCGCCATCCAGCTTCGCTCCGTTATCGGAGTCGACAGCCTGGTCTGGGGGTCGGACTATCCCCACCACGAAACGACCTTCCCGAAGAGCCGCGAGGCTCTCGAAAGGCTTCTCGATGGGGCGAGCGACGGTGATCGCGAGAAGATACTGGTGGGCAACGCCGAACGGCTGTACCGGGGGGGCTAGGCCTCCTGCGGCGCCCAACCCGCGGAACCCGACGCCCCTCGTGTATCATCCATCCGACCGCTCTTTTCAGGAGGAATGCCGAGCCTCGTTTTCTGCAACTGGTGGACCTGTTGCGGTCCTCCGACGTCAGTTTCACGAACCTGGAGTTCGTGATCCACGAGGGCCAGCCCTTCCCCGCCTACGTTGCCGGGGGCCGGGCCGCCTCCTATCTGGCCGCCCCTCCGCTAGTGGTGGAGGAGTTGAAGTGGATGGGTATCGACATCGTGTACGCCGCCAACAACCACACCCACGACTTCGCCGAAGACGGGATCATGACCACCGTCGAATACCTGGAGCAGGGCGGCCTGGCCTACGCCGGAATCGGCCCCAGCCTCAGCGAGGCCACGTCTCCAGGCTACTATCAGGCCCCCAAGGGCCGGGTGGCCCTCGTGGCGGCGTCGGACTGGGGGCCGCGGGGCCTGTCCGACCTTCCGTTCCAGATGCCCGTGGGAGTGATGCCCGCCGACGGCGACGCCTTTTTCAAGCCTCGCCCCGGGGTGAACCTGCTCCGATACGACGCGGTCAACACCCTGGACCGGGAGGGCATGGACGCGCTGAAGCGCCTGAGTGAGAAGTGGGGCTGGGAGCGGGCGAAGAACACGCGTCGCAATGGCGGCGCCCGCGCCGAGGCGTTCATCAGCCCTTCCATTCTCGACTGCGAGCAGGATACCGACACCCAGTTTCATTTCATGGGCCGGAAGTTCGAGCTGGGCGACGCCTTCGACTTCTATACCGAGCCGTACCAGGACGACCTGGAGCGCAACTACAAGTGGATTCGGGAGGCCAGGCGCAGCGCCGACTGGGTGGTGGCCGCTCTGCACGACCAGGGCTCGCGGCGCCCCTCCGACGAGAACCACGTCAAAGAGTTCGCACACGGCTGCATCGACGCCGGGGCGGACGTGTTTCTGGCCCATGGAGGCCGGCACGGCGGCATCGAGATATACAAAGGCAAGGTGATCCTCTTCGGCTGTCCCCCGTTCTATTTCCAGAACGAGAGCATCCGGCACAACCCGCCCGAGCTGAAGATGCGTTATGGACTCGACTCCACCAGTACTACGGCCGAGTTTCTGGCGAAGCGGGCGGAGGCTGAGGGGCGTGTCGGGTCGGTGGCCGGAATGGACCCCGGCGAGTTCGGTCGCGGCAGCGTGCTGCAACAGGTGGTGTTCGATGGCAACGGTGACGTGACCGAGGTCCGCATCCATCCGTTGGAATACCGGAGGACCGGCCGGAACACCGAGCGGGGGAAGGCCCTGCTGGCGGAGCGGGGCAGCCCCGCCGCGGAGCAGATGCTGGAGCGGGCCCGCGCCAGGGCAGAGGCCTATGGGACAACGGTGGAGGTCAAGGACGGCGTTGGCTACGTAAGAGTAGAGTAGCTTTACTCGCCTACAGTGTTGGGGCAGCGGATATGGAGCGTGTGCTCAGATCTCTCGCCCGGCTCCAAAGACCTTCAATCCAGATGGATCGGTTTCTTTGAATGAAGCCATACGGTCGGCGATACTCAGGCCGCCCATCACGCCCTTGTCGACGTCTGCGTCGAACGAGCAGAAAAAGACCGTAGCCCCATCAGGTCCCGCCTTCAGCGGGCTGGGCGTCTCGTCCCCGCGCGCATAACGCAGCGTCCTGCGCTCGAGGAGCTTTCCCCTGAGTGCGACCTGGCCTTCCCACACAAACTCAAACCGGCCGAAGGTCGGTCGGCTGCTGGGGAGCTCCTCGCCGGGACTGCATTCGAACATCTCTACCGTGGGCCCCGAGCCTGCCGGAAGGAAACACTTCCTTCGGATGCCGGAGTGGCCAGGCACGTTCTCCCAGGTCATCACGTCCGCTGCGCCCCGAATCTGCCTCCCGTCGTGAAAGACTCTCTTGGCAGCGGCGGGTTCGTCCATCCACATTTGGCCCGCGGGACGTCCATGAAGGACCAACATGAGATGTTCATCGTTCATGGTGAAGGGGCCGTATGGGGTGTTGTGATCGGCGTAGTGGACGGCCGGAGCGACGATCGTCTCATCGGGAAATTCGGTCGTCCCACGCAACATGAGCTGGAACTGGGAGCCGTGATGAAAGTGGGGCTGGCCGACGGCGCCCTGGGAGTGGCCGCACAGAACAGCACAAGGCCCGCCATCGGTCCCGTTGAGGTAGACCTTGACGGCCTCTTCCTCCCCTTCCTCCTCCTCGAAGAACCGAGCCTTCAGCATGGAGGGCTCGATCAGGCGCTCCAATAACATGGGCTTCCCTCATCTCGATCCATCGCAGCCAGCGAAGGCCACTCATGCGGACGGAGTATACATCCTCTCGAGGTGGGCGAACCCGGGGAGCTTCCAAGTCGAGATCGATCGGCGGCGCCTTGCTTCCTGACCAATCGGCGCCTCATCGGCCTTCTCGGGGACGAAGTCTGGTAGAATGGCGGCCTGAATTCACTGCTTGCACCGGCCCGTCGGTCGGCCATAGAGCGTTTCCGGCAAAAGTAACTGATTGCGGCAACAAAAGGGGAGGATCCGATGGAAATCAAGCGCATCTTCGACACGGACCATCATTGGATGCCTGCGCCGGACACGTTCACCAGCCGGCTACCGAAAAAATATCAAGACGTGGCGCCACAGGTAGTCCCGGACGAGAGGCACGGGGAGGTCTGGTCGTTCGAAGGCGGCGCGACCTTGCGTGCCTTCGGACTGGAGTGCGTCGGCGGGGCGGAGCCCAAAGACTACGGCTGGGAGTGCACCTACGAGAGCATGGACCCGGGCTTTTGGCAGGCGAAGCCTCGCGTCAAGGCCATGGACGCCGACGGCGTTGACGTAGCGCTCCAGTTCCCCAGCGTCTCGTCCTACCACACGATTCGGGACGACGAATTATATGTGCAGGTGATCCGGGCGTACAACGACGCGATCTGGGAGTGGTCGCAGGAAGGCGACCCCAAGCGCCTCATCCCCGCGGCGCTCTATCCCGTGGGCTTGGGCAACGACGCCGCGATCGAAGAGATTCAGCGCGCTGCCAAGAAAGGCTACATCCATGTGGCCTGGTGCGGGCTGCCTCGAAACCGGATGGCCCAGCCTTCGGCCGTGGCTTTCGGTCTCGGTCCGGGACTGATCCCCTCGCAGGAGGATGACCCGTTCTTCGCGGCGATTCAGGAGGCGAGCCTCGTTATCAGCAACCATGGGGCGCAGCCGCGGGGCGCAAAGCTAACCCAGGGGGAGAGTATCAAGAAAGCGGAACGCTCGGCGGGCTCGGTGCCGCCGCCGCGTCAGGGCATCGGCGGCAGGGGTTCCGGCCAGGGAACCGCGAACAATCTCGGCGAGCTGATCATGGGCGGCGTCTTCGAGCGGTTCCCCGAGTTGAAGATGTCATACATCGAGACCTCTGCGGCCTGGCTTCCTTCTTTCTTGGAGCAGCTGGACCAGGCCTACCTCCAGCACCGGGGACTGGCCGAATTCCCTCTCAGCAAGCTGCCCAGCGAATACGCCAAGAACATCAGGATTCCAGTTGACATCGAGCTTCAAGCGATCAAGTATCGTCACCTGGTTGGGGTTGATCGCCTGACGGTGGGGACCGACTATCCCCACTTCGGGACCCGCTTCCCGCACACTCGCTGGTACTTCGACCTGATCTTCAGCGGCGTTCCTCAGGAAGAGGCAGACAAGATCTTGTGGAGTAACGCGGCGGACTACTACGGAATCAACTAGGAGATCGGCATGACGACCGAATCTGTCACCGCTGACGCCTGTCAATACATCGTCGAGCCCCCTGGGCTCTGGCAGGAGCGCGTGAGCGCGAAGCACCGAGAGCAGGCGCCGAAAGTGGTGACGATGCCAGATGGCGGCGAAGGATGGGCCTTCGGAGGCGGCGCCTGGCTGCGTCCGCTCGGTCTGCAGGCCGCGGTGGGGCTGGAAACGGTCCGCGATCACGGCTATTCGTACTCCAGTATCGCCAAAGGCGCCGCCGATGCAAGAGAGCGGTTGAAAGCGATGGACGCCGACGGTGTGGACATCGCCTCAGTGTTTCCAACCTACGGACTCGACGTACGGTTCATTGAAGACCCCGAGCTGCACGTAGCGTGTGTCGAGGCGTACAACGATGGGGTCCTGGAGTGGGCGCAGTCCGGGGACGCCGACCGGCTCATTCCCCAGGCTCTCATTCCGGCGACCGGGCTGGATGCGGCAACGGCCGAGCTGAAAAGGGTCGCGAAGATGGGCTTCAAGGGCATCGTCTTTCCCGGGTGGCCCAAAGGCGGCGACTTTCCCGACATGGAGGAGGACTCTTTCTGGTCGGTCTGCGTTGAGGCGGGAATCGTCGTGAACCTAGTTCGCGGCGGACAGACAGGCGCCGACCGAACTCCGACAGCGCCGAGCAGGTACATCGGGCCGAACGGGTCCAGGGCGCGGCCCTCCGACCTGCCGCCGGAGCAGGTTATTCTTCAGGGCGTCATCGCCAACCCAACGGTGCTCCAGTTCATGGCGGGCGCCGGCGTGCTCGACCACAACCCGGAACTGAAGGTGGTCCAGGTCGATAACGGGGCCGGTTGGCTCGCCTGTGCCTGGGAGGGTATGGACTGGCAACACCGGTACTCCCAGTACATGAAGATATGGCCCCAGCTCAAGCGCCGGCCCAGCGACTACGTCCAGGCCCAGGTAAAAACGACCGTCAAGCAAGAGAAAAGCGCCATCGAGGCAAGGCAAGACATCGGCGTGCACGCGTTGATGTGGGCCTCCAGCTATCCCGCCAGCACCTCGACGTGGCCGCGCTCCCAAACGGTCATCGCCGACTTGCTCCAGGGAGTCCCCGATGCCGAGAAGCGCAAGATCCTCGGCGAGAACTTCCTCGAGTTGTACGGCCTGTCCGCCCCGAGACGGATGGCGTCGGCCTGAAGCTAGACCTTGAACGACTCGTTCGGACCACCCGTCTTCTGCGCCAGCGTCACGCCGATGGATGGCGACGGACGCCTCGACGAAGCGGCGCTCCGCCGCCACCTCCGTTTCCTGGCCTCGAAAGGAGTCGGCCTCTGCCTGGGCGCGTTCAATAGCGGCGAGGGGATGCTCCTTCGACGCCACGAGGTCCGCAGGCTCTACGAGATCGGCTTGGAAGAGGTGGGTGGCAAGACGCCGCTGGTCGCCGTTTCCTTGGGCTACACGGCGACGGAGATCGTCGCCGAGATGGCCCTGGAAGCCGCCGAGGTTGGGATGGATGCGGTCCAGTTCTATCCACCACGGCCTGGGCAGTCGAGCCTCGTTACATGGGAGGAAGTCGACGCGTTCTACCGCGACCTGTTGGATGCCGTTGCGACGCCGGTCTATCTCGGCCTCCAGGCCGGAAACATGCCCGGCGGCGTGATTCCGACCGATCTCGTCGAAGGGCTCATCGGTGACTACCCTCAGATCGCCGGTATCAACTGCGCCGCGCCGGAGGAGCAGCTCAAGGCGGTGATCGCGGCGTTCGGCTCCAGGGTTGCCGTCCGCGGCGGGGGGAGCAGCCAGCTACTGACGCTGCTGGAAGCCGGGGGCGCCGGATGCTTGACCAGCGAAGGCAACGTCGCCCCGACCCTCGTGACGTCGATATGCGCTGCCTATGCGCGGGGAGATCTGGATGAGGCCCGGAGCCTCTTCGAGACGCTGCGCAAACTGAGCGGTGTTCTCCGCGCCTACCCGGTCCGATCAGAAAAGCAGGCCGTTCATGCGTTATGGGGGCATATCGGTCCCCACGTCCGCAGGCCCTACCTCCCGTTGGGGCCCGAGGCTATCGAGGCGCTGGCGTCCGCGCTGGACGAGCTTGGGATAGGCCAGATAGAAGGCGTCTGACGCTTCGGCGAGAGCCGACGCTGCCCTGGCCGCGAGGGGTTAACGCCCCGGAGCCAGCAGCATCTGGAGCAGCGCCATGCGAACGTACAGGCCGTTTGTGATCTGTTGGAAGTAGTGGGCCCACGGGTCCGCGTCGACTTCCGGGGCGATACCATCGATGCGCGGGAAGGGGTGCATGATGATGGCGCGCCTCCGCATCCGGCCGAGCATCTCCTGATGGTTGTCGGCTTTGTTACGTCTATGCTAACGATGGCCTATCCCCAGTTCCTCTTCGAAGCGCGCCGGTAACGGACGGCGGTGTGCCCGGTAGACAGGCCACGCAACGTGGCGCCGCCGCGGTGCGACCGTCGTCGTTACACGCGGTGGCAAGCCACCCAGTGGCCGGACGAGTACTCGCGCCATTCGGGGATCGCCTCGCGACAGATGTCGATGGCGATGGGGCAACGGGTATGGAACACACAGCCGGCGGGAGGGTAGCGGGCACTCGGCACGTCGCCGACGAGGATGATCTGCTCGCGCTTCTCCTCGACGACGGGGTCGGGGATGGGGACCGCCGAGAGGAGCGCCTGGGTATAGGGGTGAAGGGGCCGGTCGTAGACCTCTTGCCGATCGGCCAGCTCCATGAACCTGCCCAGGTACATGACGGCGACGCGGTGGCTGATGTGGCGCACGACGGCGAGGTCGTGGGCGATGAACAGATAAGTGAGGCCAAGCCGCTGCTGGAGCTCTTCGAGCAGGTTGATGATCTGGGCCTGGATGGAGACGTCGAGGGCCGAGACCGGCTCGTCGCAGACGATGAACTTCGGCTCGACCGCCAACGCCCGGGCGACGCCGATGCGCTGACGCTGGCCGCCGCTGAACTCGTGGGGATAGCGGTTCTTCATGTAGGGATTGAGGCCGACGATATCGAGCAGCTCATCGACGCGCGCGGACCTGCGGGCCTTGCTGGATTCGAGGTTGTGAACGACGAGGGGCTCGCCGATGATACTGCCGGCCGTCATCCTGGGGTTGAGTGAGCCGAACGGGTCCTGGAAGATGATCTGCATCTGCTGACGCATCTTCCGCAGGCCGTTCCCGGAGAGCTGGGCCAGGTCCTCCCCCTCGAACAGCACCTCACCCCCCGTCGGCCGCTCCAGCCGGAGGATGGCCCTGCCCGCGGTGGTCTTCCCACAGCCGCTCTCGCCGACCAGACCGAGCGTCTCGCCCTTGGTCATCGAGAAGCTGATCCCGTCGACGGCTTTGATGTCGCCGACGTGCCGCTGCAGCAACATCCCCTCGGTCACCGGGAAGTAGACTTGCAGGCCCCGCACGTCGAGGATTTTCGTGTCGTAACCGGGTGCGGCGGTGGTGGCGGCGGCGCTCATCTCCGTGGTCATTCGAGCTTCCCTGTATCCGCCGCGACCCAGCAGGCCGACATACGGCCGTCGCCGAGGGGCAAGAGCGGCGGGTTCTCTTCGCTGCAGCGCTCGACCGCGAAGCGGCAACGGGGCTGGAAGGGGCAGCCGGGAGGCAGGTTCGAGAGATCGGGCGGCGACCCTTCGATGGGCAGCAGCTTCGATTTCCTGGGCTCGTCCAGCCGGGGGACCGACTGCAGCAGGCCCAGCGTGTAGGGGTGGAGCGGGTTGGCGTAGATCTCGCGGGCGAGGCCCTGCTCGACGATGTGGCCGGCGTACATCACGTTCACCCGGTGAGCGTAGCGCGCGACGACGCCCAGGTTGTGGGTAATCAGCAGCAGCGCGGTGTTGAACTGCCGCGCCACGCCGTTCATCACCTCGAGCACCTGGGCCTGAATCGTGACGTCGAGGGCCGTTGTCGGCTCGTCGGCGATGATCAGCCGCGGGTTGCAGGAGAGCGCGATGGCGATCATCACGCGTTGCCGCATGCCGCCGCTGAACTGGTGCGGATAGTTGTCCAGCCTGGTTTCGGGGTCCGGGATGCCGACGAGGTGCAGCAGCTCGATGGCGCGCTCTTTGGCCGCGGACTTCTTGAGCTTGAGGTGCAGCTCCATGGTCTCGGTGAGCTGCCGCTTGACGGTCAGCACCGGGTTGAGGGAGGTCATCGGCTCCTGGAAGATCATGCTGATCCGGTTGCCCCTGATCCGGCGAAGGTCCCGTTGCGGCATCTGCACCAGGTCGGAGCCCTCGAACATGATGCGTCCGCCCAGGGTGCGTCCCGGCGGCTCCGGGACGAGCCGCATCACCGAGAGCGCGCTGACACTCTTGCCCGAGCCGCTCTCGCCGACCAACGCCACCGTCTCCCCCTCGTTAACGTCCCAGGTGACGCCGTCGACCGCCTTGACCACCCCTTCCGACGTGTAGAAATGGGTCGTGAAGTCCTCCATGGTCAGGAGGGGCTGGTTGCCGATGGAGCGGGTCGTCTGGGTGGTCTCGGTGGTCATCGTTGGGGTGGTGTATCGGCGTCGCTCTGGAGTGCAACGGTATTCCCGATGTCATGAGTGTGTCAAGACGAGTGCACCGGGCGTCGGTGTCGGTCAGCCAAGACGTGGTGGAAGGTAAACCGTCGAAAGTCATGCGGCGAAAGGCGAGGTGTCCGCCGCCGAGGCAAGGCCGCTGTGGCCTGCGAGCACCAGGTTCAGGGCATGGCCTCCTTTTCGTCTTGCGCTTCTGCTTACTGCTCGCCCAGAGCAACGACCGGCGGATGGGCATCATGCCACTCCGTGGCCCGCTCGTAGGCGTTGGCGGCCTGGAGAAGGGTCACCTCGTCGAACGGACGGCCCATCAACTGAAGGCCGATGGGCAGCCCGCTTTTCGAAAAACCGCACGGCAGGCTTATCGACGGATACCCGGTAAGGTTCCCCACCCTGTTGAGACGGCCCAGGGCGTTCAGGACTGATAGCCGCTCACCCCCCGCCTGCACCTCGGTATCGCCTCGCTTCGGTGCGAGGACGACGGTGGTTGCGAAGGCCAGGATATGCACGTCCTGAAACGTGTCGAGGACTTCCCGGTTCAGCCCGGACCGTGCCTTCTGGGCCTTGATATAGTCCGCGGCGCTAACGTCCCTGCTGGCCGCAAGCCGGGGCCTCATCCGTGGGTCGAGCTCGTCGCCGTGAGCCTCGAGGAGACCCCCATGCGACGCGAAGGCCTCGGCCCCCAGCAAAGTTGCCGCGAGATCGATGACGGTTGGAAGCGACGGGATGGAGACCTCGACGATCGTGGCGCCGAGACCCCCCAGCGCATCAATGGCCGCCCTTACCGCTGCCTCGACCTCGGGGTCGAGGGCCTCCCACACCAGCTCACGGGGCACGCCGACTCGGAGCCCCTTCACGCCGTCCTTGAGTCCGGCGGTGAAGTCGGGCGCCGGCAGGTCGGCCGAGGTTGGGTCCTCTGGGTCGTAGCCGGCGAGGGCGTTCAGCAGAAGGGCCGAGTCCGCCACCGTCCGGGCGAAGATGCTGACGTGGTCCAGCGACCAGCACAGTTGGGTCACGCCGCGCTGGCTGACGCGCCCATAGTTCGGCTTGAGTCCGACTAGCCCGCAGAGCGACGCGGGGATGCGACCGGACCCCCCGGTATCGGTTCCCAGGGCCGCCGCGCACGCTCCCGCCGCTGTGGCCGCCGCCGAGCCTCCGCTGGAGCCCCCGCTCATGAGCTCCGGGGCCCAGGGATTGCATGAGTCGCCATAGTGGGAGTTCTCGCCCGTTGCCCCGAAGGCCAGCTCGTTCATGTTGAGCTTACCCACGATAACCGCACCCGCATCCCTGAGTCTCCCTACCGAGAACGCGTCCGCGCTGGGGACGTGGTCCGCCCAGACAGTTGTGCCGGACGTGGTGCGTAGGCCCTTCGTGGCGAAGAGGTCTTTCAACCCTATGGGGACGCCATGGAGTGGGCCACGATACTCACCGCGGGAGATCGACCGCTCGGCTTCCTTGGCCTCCGCACGGGCCTCATCGCGGGCTACGGTGATGAAGGCGTTGAGGGTATCTTCCAGCGCATCGATGCGATCGAGATGGGCCTCGACGAGCTCGACCGGGGACAACTGGCGGCTCGAGAGCAGGGTTGATATCTCTGTAATGGGAAGGAGGCACACGTCTTGGTGTCGGATTTCGGCGCCCCTCGCTTCGGCTTGCCCGTATTCGAAAGGGAGACACTTCTGACAGGCGGCGGCATGGTACTGCGGGGCTCCGCGGCTTGTCAACCACGACGAACAGCTTTGCGAAGCCTCCATCGTCGACGCGCCCGGTGGCGCCCGACAAGGCGGGAGTCGCCTGGGAGCTGGCGCCTGGTTCCCCAACACCTGCGCAGGGTCTGGAAGTCAACGACTACTCGAACAAGACCAAAGCCGGCACCAAATCGGGCCCCGTGATCAATCACGGGGCCCGATTTTCATGCGAGCTCTTCCTGAGCGATTCTTCGCCCGGCGGGGCAGTCTTAGAGCAGGTTCGTCTCGATCTGACTGGCCCGCATCTCCAGGCCGTATCCTTCGTCACCGTGGCCACGGGTCAAGGAGTGGCCGATCAAGTGGGCAAACCTGGCGGGGTTGCGTTCCAGCACGCCTTCGGGCTCTCTGCCCCGGTAGCCTTCCGACTGCGGCAGGTTGCCCTTGATGTAGAACATGTTCACCGATACGCGTATGCCTTCGGCCTGACGCGTCGGCGCCCCGTGCCAGGTTGCTCCATTGTGGATCAACACCGAGCCAGCCGGCGCGTTAACGCTTCGAGCGTGAGCCAGACCTGCATAGCCCTCGCGCTTCGTAGGCCGCCGATTGAACCTGTGGGTTCCGGGCACGTAGCACGTCGCACCGTCATAGACGCCTTTGAAATCGGTGAGACACCAGGTTATGGATGCCAAGGTCGGGAACGAGGGGAACGGCGACATGTGCCCGGTCTCGGTGTGGAGCGGCAGCGGAGGCGTGTTCGAATGTCTGAACAACGAATACATTCGATCGAGCAGACAACCACGCCCGATCAGCAGGGTGACCAACGCCAGGACCTGCTCATTCATGGCCACCTTTTCGTAGACGGGGTCCTCGAAAAGAAGGAACTTGTCGCTCTCGAGAAGGATGAACTTTTGGTTAGCGTCTCGGTCGGAGCCGCGGCCATACAAGTTTAATTCCGGAACGCCGTCCTTGAAGTTGTAGTCGATGCCCCGCCGGCGCTTGGCGACCTCAAGGGTTGCCCGCAGGATCTCCTGCGTGAATTCCGGCGGCCCAATCCGCTCCGGCTCGATACTGGTGAAGCCGAGCGTCTGGAGCTCGAGGGCGTGGCGCTGGAGGCCAAGGCGATTGATCTCGTTCCAAGCCTCATCGATCCGCTCGACGTACCCTGGGAGGGACAGATACGGATCGTCGTCTTCATCGAAATCATCGGGAATCACCGCACCCCTTGGATAGCCGTGCTCGGCTAACCGCTCGAGCGGGCGCTGTTCTTCGTCGAGTCCCGGTCGCGCAACGTCTTTAATTACCATGTGTCTCCTCCTGACGCGAGGGTTTTACCATAGCCAAAAGCTATGGTAACTATAGAACTCCATAACGCTGGAGCTATAGTGTTGCAACTATAGGTAGTGCTGTCATTTTTGTCAACGTCGCCGACGATAATCGAAGTCCAGACCGGCTTCGTTGACGATTCGGCTCTCTGTGGTCTTGATACGACCCTGACGCTGGGGGCGCGTTAACATGCCCGGCGCTCCTTGACACCCCCTGGGTCGTTCCCTAAGCTCACTCACGATACCCGACACAATGTCCCGCTCGCCCGAGCGTTTGCGTGAAGGGAGCGCGTCCATGGCCTACGATCTCGTCATCAAGAACGGAACCGTCGTCGACGGCACCGGTCTACCGCCCTATCGGAGTGACGTCGGCATCGAGGACGGCCGCATCGTGGAGATCGGCAACCTTAACCCTAACGGGGCTCGGGTCATCGATGCCGAAGGCAAGATTGTCGCTCCCGGCTTTGTCGACATCCACACCCATTACGACGCCCAGATTCTCTGGGACCCGCTGCTGACCTGCTCACCGTGGCATGGCACGACCACCATCGTCATGGGCAACTGCGGCTACACGCTCGCGCCGTGCCGGCCCCAGGACCGCGACTACATCACCCGCATGTTCGCCAAGGTCGAAGGGATGGACCTGAACACCCTCAATCAAGGCATCGAATGGGACTGGCAATCTTTCCCCGAATACCTGGAGCGAATCGACCGGCAGAGTCTGGGGATCAACGTTGGAGCGATGGTAGGACATTCCGCTCTGCGCCGCTTCGTCATGGGCGAAGAAGGCAACCAGCGTCCCGCTACCGACGACGAAGTCGGCCGGATGGAGGCCCTAGTGCGTGAGGCGATGGCCTCGGGCGCCTTTGGTTTCAGCACCTCCATGGCGCCGACCCACCGGGGCTGGGACGACAAACCCGTCCCCAGCCGCCTCGCCACCGAGTCCGAAGTGCTGGCCCTGGGCTCCGTACTGCGGGACTACAAGATCGGGAACATCGAGATCATTGCGTCATCGCCAGGGCCGGGCGAGGACCATTTCTCTGAGAATGACCAGAATCTGTTGACGCAGCTCTCGCTCCGCAGCGGCCGGCCGGTGAATTTCAACGAGGTCTCCCACGGATGGGAGCGCCCGCTGCTCTGGCGCGAGCATCTCGAGTACATGGAACGTGCCTCGCAACACGGCGCCCGGGTTTACGGAGTCGCTCGCTGCCAGCGCCTGGACACACAGCTGAGCCTGCGGTCAGCCAGCGGCTGGGAGGCATTCCCCACCTGGGAAGAGGTGCTGCTGCAGCCTCACGAGAAGAAGATGGAACTGCTCCGCGACGCCCAGGTCCGGGAAACACTCCGCGAGGAAGCGGAGCGCTTGGACAAGCAGAGGGCCGAGTGGCGGCACCTGCCCAACCTGGGCTTTGCTCTCAGCCCCAGCGGGAAATACGCCGAGTACGAGGGGATGAATCTCGGCGAGATCAGCCGGAAGACGGGGAAGGCCCCGGTCGACATCCTGCTCGACTTCTCCGTCGATGAAGGGCTCGATGCCGACTTCGTCTACATCGGTGTCCGCAACGGCGACCCCGCCGCGGCCGCCGAGATCATACGGAGTCCGCACACGCTCCTCGGCATCTCCGACGCCGGCGCTCACACCGACCGCCTCAGCGGGGTCTACTTCCCAACGTATCACCTCACCCACTGGGTCCGGGACCAGGGCGAGGTCTCCCTGGAGCAGGCGATTCGGGACCTCTCCTTCGTTCCGGCGCACCTCTATGGATTCCGGGATCGCGGCATGATCGTGGAGGGGCTTCGCGCCGACGTCGTGGTCTTCGACCTCGACGAGCTGGCGTGGCTTCCCACGGAGCGCTTCACTGACTTCCCGGGGGACGGGAGCCGATTCGGCAATGGCGCCAGGGGCTATGAATACCTCGTGGTGAATGGCCGGATCGTCCAGGACCATGGCGAGGATACCGGCGACCGGCCCGGACGCCTGGTGCGGAGCACCGAGTTCACCCAAAACGGCCGCTGACGCGGGCGCCGGCCCCTGTGTACCTGGTGACTATTGCATTCGCCGCAAGACGGGACTTGCGACGGAAAACGCTGTCACCGAACCGATCATAGCTGCAGCCATCGCCGTGAACGCCCAGGGCGCTCCAATCGCGTCGGTCAGGACGCCCAACGGGAGCACCGCCGCTGGGGTCATGCCGAACAAGAGGAAGAAGAGGCTCATGACGCGGCCTCGGTATTGTGGGTCGGCGTTCTCCAACACGAGGCTGTTGCTCAAGATTCTCCGGACCGGCTGCGTCGCCCCAAAGACTGCCAGCAAAGCAACCGCCAACCAGAAGATGGGGACGAAGGATGACACCAGGCTGAACCCGAGGAGCACTCCTCCGGAAATCAGGCTAGCCTGCAGCACACGCCGGCCGCGTCCCTCGGCTCGGCTGACGCCGGCGATCGCGATCGAGCCGATCACGCCACCGGCGCCCATCACACTGAGCATGATTCCAAGTCCCACGGAATCGACTTCAAACACATCCTTGGCAAAGACGGGTAGCATCGACCTCAACGGCTCGCTGAACAGCGTCGTCGCAAAGGTCAGCATCAGCAACAGGCGAATCAGGGGTGTGACGCGGATGTACCGAATGCCGTCAGCGAGATCCTGCACCAGACCGCGTCCAGCGCTGGCGACCTTCGGGAGGGTCGGCAAGAGCCCGGTGAAGCCTATCGCGCAGAGATGCAACCCGGCCGTGAGGTAGTAAACGCCCTGTACATCGATGACACCGACGAGTCCTCCGGCTACCGCCGGCGCTACCGTCCAGAGGATACTCATTCCCATGGTGTTGAGGGCAACCGCGTTGGTCAGCTGCTCCCTCGGGACGAGTTGAGGGATGATGGCCTGCCGCGTCGGCATCATGAACGCCACCGCGACCCCCTGCGCGAGCGAGGCCAGCAGCAAGTGGACCCAGGTGACGAGGCCCGCGGTGATCACGACGGCCAGGCCGAGAGTAATGAAGAAGGATAGCCCCTGGGCCACCTGGATCATCCGACGCTTGTCCAGGCGGTCCGCCAGGACCCCGCCGAAGAGACCGAGGGTGACAATCGGAAGGGACATCGCGCCGGTAACGACGCCCAGGAGCGTTGCGGAGCCGGTCAGCTCGAAGGTCAGGTACCCACGGGTAAATACCTGCATCTGCTGTCCACCAATTTGGAACAGCATGCTGATCCAGAGGTTCCGGAACCCCGGCTGACCCAACGAGATAAACGCCTGCTTGAAGCCCCCAGGCGGCGGCACAGCTCCACGACCCGGAGACCGCGGCACGTCTTCCGGATCGCCGTCTATTCCGGCACCGGTCGACCTTGTCGGTTCATCCATTTCTAGCTTCAGCAGTCATTCACACTAGGCCCGCCGCCGGTGGCTTGAGACGCGGCACGCATCCTCGTCTGTCCTGTCACGCAGCCTGCGGCGGAATGAGCCCTAGCCTACCACCCGGCTGGTGACGGAGAGTGAAGATCCCGAGGGATGGGACGTCAAGAACACAGGAGCTCCGATTACGGCGCCGTCCTTGACAGGCCCGGGCGCTGTGTCTATAACGAAGCGCGAGCCGTTTGGCCATGAAGGAGGCGAGCGCATGAAGGGCCGCGTAGTCGTGATGAGGGAGCAGATGAAGCCCCTGGAGATCGAGGAGTACGACGTTCCAGATCCCGAACCGGGCGCCGTTGTGCTAAAGATAACTCAGGCGGGGATCTGCGGCTCCGACCTTCACAAGTGGCGGGGGGACCTAGTCAGCAAGCCGTTGCCCCCGACCGGATTCTGCCCGGGCCATGAAGGCACCGGGGTGGTCTACAAGCTCGGCCAGGGGGTAACCGCAGACTCGGCCGGCCGCTCCGTCAAGGAGGGCGACCGGGTCATGCACCACGTCGTCAGGCCTTGCAACCGTTGCCATCAATGCCTCAATGGCAACCAGAACTGGTGCTCAGGGGGCAGCGGTCGCAAGGGGGCGGGACAGTGGCCCTATTTTAACGGCACGTATGCCGACTACTACTACCTCGTGCCCAACCATCCGTTCTTTGCGGTCCCGGAGGAGCTGCCCGATTCCGTGCTGGGTTGGGTCAATTGCGCCATGGGAACGGTGACGGAAGGGCTCACTCGGGCCGGATGCGGCGAGGGAGACTACGTGGTCCTCCAAGGGGCGGGGGGCCTCGGCCTTAACGCGGTAGCCATGGCCAAAGACAAGGGAGCCCATAGGGTCATCGCCCTGGACCGCCTCGACAACCGTCTGGAGCTTGCCGAGGAGTTCGGCGCCGACCACACGATCAACATCGAGGAGTTCAACACCCCGGAGATGCGAAGCCAGCGCGTGAAGGAGCTCACCGACGGTCGCGGGGCGGACATCGTCATGGAGCTCGTCGGGCGCCCCGAGCTCCTGCTGGAGGGGGTTGGCTTCCTGGCCAACGGCGGGACCTTCGTCGAGATCGGCGACATCATACAGGGCCATACGGTCGCTTTCGACCCATCCACAATCCTGTACGGGAAGAAGATCATCGGCTCGACCATGTACCGGCCAAGCATGCTCCCGATGATGATGGAGACACTCGTCAAGAACCAGGGCAAGGTGCCATACCACAAGATAGTGTCCAATACCTTCCCCCTGGCAGAGGTCAATCGCGCCATGGCCGAGGCCGAATGGGCGGACCACCAAACGGCAGTGACTCGGGCCATGCTCGTCCCCTAGCGAGACAGCCTCCCGACGTAAATCAACCCGAGGAGTTCAAGCATGGAAGGCCAACAGCTCGTCGACCTGCAAGAGACGGTGTGGCGCTCTATCGACGGCCTCTGCGAGTCGATTACGGCAGCCGAGTGGGCGCTGCCGACGGATTGTCCTGGGTGGTCGGTGCAGGACCAGGTCGCACACCTCGTTGGAAGCGAGTCGAGATTATTGGGGCGCCCGATTCCAGAACATGTTCCAGGGGAAGTTTCCTGGGTGAAGAACGAGATGGGAGCCCGCAACGAGGTGGTTGTGGACTGGAGACGCCCTCGGTCCGGCACGGACGTGCTCGACGAGTTCCGGGAGGTGACCAAGGAGCGCTTGGGCGTGCTTCGCGGCATGGGTCAGGAAGACTTCGAGGCCCAGACCCAGACGCCCATCGGCCCCGGCACCGTGAACGACCTTCTGCGGATACGGGTCCTCGATGCCTGGGTACACGAGCAAGATATGCGTCGCGCCGTCGGGCGAGCCGGACACCTCGCGGGACCGGTGGTGGAGCATGCGTTGGGACGAATCGCGATGGCGATGCCGTTCGCGGTTGGGAAGAAGGCCGGAGCGAGCGACGGCACGACCGTGGTGTTTAAGGTCACGGGAGATGCCGGACGCCAGATAGGCATCCAGGTTGAAGGGGGACGGGCCAAACAGGTCGACGCGTCCCCCGAGGCGCCCACCGTGCGGCTGACGATGGACGTTGAGACCTTTGCGTGTCTGGGGTGCGGGCGCTGGAACGCCCAGGAGACACTCCGGTCCGGCAAGGTTCGAGTCGATGGCGACAAGGCGTTGGGGGAAACGATTGTCGCCAACATGAGCTTCATGCCTTGATTGGGCGAACGAAGCCCTAGCTGGACGGCCCTTTACGGTTGGCCTTCAGCCGACGGGCCAAGACTGGAAGCTGCACTCAGCCTTGAAGCGCTTCAGCGCATCGATGTGTTGGTCCACGCTTGTGAAGCCTGCCTCCTGCGTACCCACCGCGAGATGCGTTATGCCCCGGGCTTTTTCAGCCTCGGCCTGAGCCACCGCCCCCGACACATCGTCGGCTCCGACCGAGATGCCCACGGCGAAGCCGAACTGAGATGGGTCCCGTCCTGCCTCCCTCACGTACCGTCGCATGTCGTCGATCCGTCGCGGCGTCATCAGGCCGTCCGCCAGGCGAGCCGCGCGACGGAGTACGGCCTCGGACCAACCGCCCATCCATATGGGGATGGGACGCTGCACCGGGAGCGGGTTGATGCCGACGCCGTCCAGGGTGTCAAAACTTCCCGTGAAGGTGACCACCTCTTGCTTCCACAACATGCGCATGAGCTGGATCTGCTCCTCGATCCGCGCCCCGCGGTCGTGGAAGCTCATCCCGAGGCCCGCGTACTCGACGTCGGTGTGGCCGACGGCGACGCCGAGACGGAGGCGTCCTCCGGAAAGGATATCCACCTCCGCCGCCTGCTTGGCGACAAGAGCCGTCTGTCGCTGGGGCAGGATCAGAATCGCGGTGAAGAGCTCGATCTTCTCGGTGACCCCCGCGAGAAAGCCGAACAGGGCGAACAGCTCGTGCACCGGGTAGTCGAGCGAGTAACGTGGGGTGACGTTCTTGATCGGCTCGTAGCCCGGGTGGCTCGGGAGATGGACTCCCAACACGTGGTCGATCGCAGTGAGGTGCGCATACCCGAGGCCCTCTACAGCCTGAGCGAAGGCGCGAATAGCCCCGGGATCGGTCCCAATCTCGTGCTGAGGGAAGTTGACGCCAATTTGCACAGAGCACCCCCCCCCCGTTGAGTTCCTCGAGACGCGAGACTAGACTATCGGTCGTCATGGCAACGGACAATCCCCAAATGCTCGATCCAGAGGCCATCAAGGCGATTTTCCGGATGGCCGGCATCGAGCTGAGCGACGCTCAAATGCCAATGGTCGAGGCCGAGCTCGCCAACATGGCAAGGCTCATGGCTCAGCTCGACTCCCTTGACGTCACCGGCGTGGAACCGGCTTCTGGCTTTCGAGTCGAGCGGTGGGACGGCTGATGCCCCATCTCCCAGTCCAAGACCTGACGATCGCCGAGGTCGGCCGGCTCCTGCGCGGCCGGAAGCTATCGAGCGTTGAGTTGACCCGGGCCGCTTGGAACCGAATCGACGCGCTCAACCCGGAAATCAACGCGTTCATTACCATGCTCCGCGAGGAGTCCCTGGACGACGCTCGAGAAGCTGACCGTCGACTCGAATCCGGCGAGCGCGTCGGTCCTCTCCACGGCGTTCCCGTCTCCGTCAAGGACCTGTTCGACACGAAGGGGGTACTCACCACGGCGGGCACGAAGGCCTTCTCCACCAGGGTGCCGAGGGAAGACGCCGAAGTGGTGAGAAGATTGAAGGAAGCGGGCGCCATCCTCATTGCCAAGGCCAACATGGCGGAGCTGGCCATCGGTGGGCCGGACCACCCGTACGGACCCGTGGCCAATCCCTGGGATCTCGAGCGAAGCCCCGGGGGCTCGAGCAGCGGCTCCGCCGCCAGTACCGCCAGCGGCATGAACTACGCCTCGATCGGCAGCGACACGGGCGGCTCGATCCGAATCCCGGCCTCCTTTTGTGGTGCCGTCGGCATCAAGCCTACCTACGGTCGCGTGAGTCGCCGCGGCGGGGTGCCCTTGAGCTGGTCCTCAGACCATTTCGGGCCCCTCGCCAGGTCTGTCCGAGACGCCGCAATCGTTCTTCAGGCGATCGCCGGACATGACCCCGCCGACCCAACATCCAGCAGAGAGCCTGTGCCCAGTTACTCCCGAGGGCTGTCGCGACGCCTCGAAGGCTATGTGATCGGAGTGCCCTGGGGCTATTACTACGAAGAGCTGGCGCCCGACGTTCGTGCGGCGATGGACGAGGCGCACCGAACGCTGCGGGAGCTCGGCGCTCGGCTGGTCGACGTCGAGGTCTCAGACCCCCCGAGGCTCGGGATCATCCATGTCGAGATGGCGGCGGCGATCGGGAAGGAGCTCTGGCCACACCTCGAATCGCTGGGCGAGGCAGCGCGGACGCGGCTGATCCAGGGCTTCGCAATGCCGGCTCACGCCTATGTAAAGGCCCAGCAGGTAAGGACGCTGCTGATACACGAGATGACCGCCGTCTTCAAGACGGTCGATGCCCTGGTCACGCCGACGACGCCGATACCCGCATATGACTGGAGGAAGGACCCGTCTGGGTTGAACGTCATGGGACGAAACACCAGGTTGTTCTACCTGACCGGACAGCCTGCTCTGTCGCTTCCCTGCGGCTACAGCGCCGACGGACTGCCGATAGGCCTCCAGATCGTGGGGCGGCCCTTTGAGGAGAAGACGATCCTCAACATCGCTCACGCCTACGAGCGGGCCACCGACTGGCACCAGCGCCGGTCCTCGATTTTGGACTAGCAGACCTTCTCGGACGAGGGCCTGTCCCGTTCGGGTACAATCCGCGGAGCAACTCCATTTCGGGGGCTGCGAGCCTGGCAACCCCGAGGCATTGGACAGTAGGGAGGACACGCCATGAAAGCAGCAGTCTTCCGCGCCCCGCATGAGCCGCTGACCATCGAGAATGTCGACATAGACACGCCCATCGACCGCGAGGTTCTGGTCAGGACCGGCGCGAGCGGCGTCTGTCACAGCGACGTCCATTTCGTCGATGGCCTGATGACCATGCCGACACCAGCTGTCCTTGGCCACGAGGCCGCGGGAGTGGTGGAGCAGGTAGGACCAAACGTGACCTACGTCAAGCCAGGCGACCGCGTGATCGCTTGCCTCTCGGTGTTCTGCGGACACTGCGTCAACTGCCTGAGCGGAAGGCCCAACCTCTGCGTGAGCCGTCTCGATCGAACGCCCGACCAGCCCCCACGGCTGAGTCAGCGGGGCGAGCCGGTGCTCCAGCTTGGAAGGATCGGTGGGTACGCGGAGGTGATGCTGCTCCACGAGAATGGAATTGTGAAGATTGACGACGACATGCCAATGGAGAGCGCGGCGCTCCTGGGCTGCGCGGTCACGACCGGGCTTGGCGCGGTGCTCAACACGGCGAAGATCGAGGCCGGTTGCACCGTCGCGGTGTTTGGGGCGGGCGGCGTCGGCCTTTCGGCCATCCAAGGGGCCCGTATCGCCGGCGCTCGTATGATCGTCGCCGTGGACGTCAGCGAGTCCAAGCTCGCCACCGCGATGGAGCTTGGCGCCACGCATATCGTCGACGCTTCGAATGGCGACCCGGTCGAGGCCGTCCACGAGCTGACGGAGGGGGGCGCCGACTACTCCTTCGAGGCGATCGGCCTGGCTGAGGTCAATACCCAGGCGTTCAACTCGGTCAGGGCCGGCGGTACCGCCACCATTATCGGGATCACCCCGATGGGCACGAAGATAGAGATCGAGAGTCGGCTGCTGCTCAAGGACCGCAAGCTGCAGGGCAGTAGCATGGGTTCTAACAGGTTCAGAATCGACATTCCGCGGTATATCGACTTCTATCGCCAGGGAAGGCTCAAGCTCGACGAGATGGTTACCCGGCGGGGCCGCCTCCAAGATATCAACGAAGCGATCCGCGCCATGAAGGCCAGAGAAGTCGCGCGCTCCGTGCTGACGTTCGATTGAGTCCCGGCAGGCTGCAGCCGGCCGGCAACCGTTGGCTATCGCCGCCTGGAAAGGGGCTGGACCCCGAGTACCCGCCTGACGTTGCCGCCCATGAGTAATTCGATGGTCGGCTCGGGCACGCCACCATGGCGCAGGTCGGCGATCGCCTCCGACGGGGTCGAGGTATCGTGGTTCGGGTAGCGCGAGCCCCACGCCCCCATCCGCTCGAACAACGAGGGCAAACGGCGGATCGTCCCATCGCCCGCCGAAAAGCTCACCAGGGTCGCCCGATTGTGGAAGACGGCGGTGGGGTCCAGGCTGACGGGGTGCTCTTGCTCGGTTACCCAGAGATAGCCCTCGCTCTTGTCCAGGGCCGTATGCAGCCATGGGGTGCCCGAGTGAGTGAACTGCAGTTTTAATCCCGGGAATCGTTCCAGAAGCCCTTCGAACATGATCCCAACCAACAGCGTCGCGCTGTCCATGGCCGGAGCGACGACCCCCGCGACCGGGTGCCCCAGGTCCAGATTCGCGGACACGCGTTCAACGAATCCGGAGTTGGAGTCCGTCTCCGGGGTCGCGGGGCCCGCTGAAGGGTGGACACAGGCCGCAATTCCGGCCCGTTCCAGCGCTTCCCACAACGGCAGGTAGTACCGGTCCGAGGGGTAATGTCCACCGGAATACACCGGCCGGATCATCGCGGCGCGAAAGCCGAGGTCCGCGACTCTTCTAACCTCCTGGACCGCAAAGGTCACGTCCTGCATCGGAAGGACGGCCAGAGGTACGAGGCGGCCCGGCGCGGCTTGGGAGAAGTCCAGGACCCAGTTGTTGTACGCCCGGGCGAGAGCATGAGCCACGTCCGGGTTGGTCATCAACGGATAGTATTCGGCGAAGATCGTTGGAAACAGCAACGCCTGATCGACTCCCATCGTGTCCATGTCCCGAATCCGCGCCTGGGGGTCGCCAGCGCCGGGGTTGACGGGATGTTTCGCTTTGGGATCGAGGCCGCCAATGTCCGACGCCGTCATGCCGGGACGCCAGACCGCGTGCCGAGGGATGTTGTGGGTGGGGAGGTCCGGCGCGGGCTTGCCGTTCAGGATCGTGTGCGGCCCAAACTCCCCATCCTCGTACCAGAACCAGGAGCGGGCGATGACTCTGTATTCCGGCTCCAGGTAATCGGTCCAGAGCGCTTGTGGCTCTAGCACGTGACTGTCGGCATCCAAAACCGGGAACGTCTTTTCGCGCTTCTCCGTGTTGACCATGTCTCCTGCGATCGCGTCGCGACCGGCTAGCGCCTGGCCGCGAGCGGGGCGTACTCGCGCTGGATATCCTCAGCCTTGGGAAACCAATCGGGCCGTGCGTAGGACTCGGGCTCGGCAGCTATGCACGATGCCGGCTCTATCCCGTACATTCGCCGCGCGTTACCGCCCATCAGCTTGGCCTGGACCTCCTGAGGTACGTCATGCTCCTCCATCTTCCGGATCGCCGTCCAGGCATCAGCGCCGTCGGCGTGGTAGACGTCCGAGGACCAGATACCGATGTCTTCGAAGAATTCGTGCTGCTGATAGACGAGACTCTCGTCCCCTTCGAAGGCGATGAATCCGTGCTCCAGGTAGGCCTCACTGGGAAGCCGCTTGAGCTGGATCCTCCGCTCGCTCTTGTACCGCTTGACGGCCTGATCACACTCCTCGAGGAGCATCGGCAACCAACCCGCGTTGGACTCCATGGTCGCCATCCTGAGTCCGGGGTGCCGCTCCAGGAGTCCCGAGAGCAGCACGCTGGTCAGCCAGACCATGGCCTCGTGGATGAATCCGAGGTTCTGAGACACAGCGCCTTCCGACTGCTGCTGGCGCTTGTCGAGAACACGTTCCTGGAAGATAGAAGGGGTCCATTGCGGAACCGTGGGGTCGAGCTCGGTGGGGACGCTCTCTCCCGCGATCATCGAGTGCATCCCGCACACGATTCCGGTCTCCGAGAAGGCGCCCCACAGGGAGTCGAAGGTCGCCTGGTTCGGATAGCCCCGCCGTACGTCCACCGGCCGAACCAACGCCGCCTTGAACCCGCGCTTGGCTACTCTTCGCACCTCCTCCGCGGCGAAGGCCGGATTCTGAACCGGTAACGCTGCCGCCGGGAAGAGACGATTGGGGTCTGTCGAGCACCAGTCCCAGGCCCAGTCGTTGTAGGCGCGGGCGACCAGCGCGGCGGCTTCGTGGTCCTCGACGAACAGGAACTGGCCAAACATTCCGAAGGGGATCACCATCACCTGGTCGATGCCTTGAAGGTCGGAATCGTCGAGCCGCGCCTCGGGGTCGCTCGCTCCCAGGCGGTTCACATACCTCGCCTGCTCCGGAGTCAGGGGAGACATCTCACGTAACTTCCGGATCGTCGCTCGGTCGATGCCCGGGCCGGCAATCTCGACCAGCTTCACCCGCCCGGGGTCGTTTATCTGCGGTCCGGAGAGCTTGCAGTAGAGTGGCTTCAACCGGGTGCCGTATGTGGACATGGGCGAGCCCTCGAGCCAGTACCAGGGCCTGACGATTTCCCGTTCCTTTTCGGACAAGCGGTCCCATATCTGGGCCGGGTCGTTGATATGGGCGTCGCAGTCGAAAACGGGGTAGTTCTTCGTGGTTACTGCGGCGGCTCTCTTGGGTGTAGTGGTTGTCATGACCTTTCTCCTGTCGGCACGTTCCCCGATGGGCTACGGGCCCGGCATAGCCCGGAAGCTGCCAACCCACGTCTCGGGCGTCTCGCTACTCGTCTCGGTCCAGCCGAGAATAGACGGGCCGCGACCCTCGTATACTGTAAGCTCGTCCCAAGCGTGTCAAGCGACTGTTGTCTTCGTCGCCCGACGCCCGAATCGACGACCGATGCGCCAGGCCGATGACTATCCTGCTGGACCGAAAAAGGGGAGTCATCTCGGGCGCCGTCTCCGCGAAGGGGAATATCGGCTATGCCCTGGGCAGGTAGTTATCCCATGAACCAGGCCGCCGTGGGGCCCCGCCGAGGCATCCCCGCCACCCTGTGAGCGGGTATTCGCCGCGAGCTATGCCAACAACTCCTACCCGGTATTTGACATCATAGGTTGGGCGTCACACAATCAGCGCCATCGGAGCGACAGCGCCCCTCCCAGGAGGCATCGTAATGAGCTCTTCGCAACCCTATGTCGTCGTTTCCAGCGATTCCCATTGTGGTCCGCCCCCCGAGACGTATCGAGAGTATCTCGAACCCAGGTACCGTGAAGCCTACGACGACTCCCTGCGTGCCCTGAAAGAGGCTGAGGAGAAGGCCGTTGTTTGGGGGTCGAAGGGCACCAACACCGACGGGCACGGACAGGCCCGGAGACAGGTGTATGCGGAATCGGACAAGGTAAAGGAGGGCGGGGCCCTCGGCGCCTACGACGCCGAGGTCCGCGGACGGGAGATGGACCAGGACGGGGTAGCCGGAGAGGTCCTCTACCCGGTCCCCATCGAGGCCGGCGGGGCCAAGCCCCCGTTCATGGGCGGCTTCGGACCCGTGGTCGGCGTCGACTCGCGCACTGGGCTCCCCGGGCATTCGTATGAGTTGCGAGCCGCGGGTGCCAGAGCCCACAACCGGTGGCTCGCCGACTTCTGCTCGCATGACCCCGTTCGGCACGCCGGCGCTATCCTGATCGAGCTCGACGACATCGACGAGGCGGTTGAAGAGGTTTATCGGGCGAGGAAGGCCGGACTCTATGGGGGCCTGATGATGCCGAACATGGGGCTCGAGGCCGGGGAACCCGAGATGTTCTACCACCATCCCAGGTATGAGCCTATCTGGGCGACCTGCGAAGAGCTTGGCCTGCCCGTTCAGAACCACACGTTCACCGGGACTCCCAACTATGGCGACTCGATTGGAACCCGCTGGATATTCAGCACCGAGATCTCGCTGACAGCCCACCGGCTCTTTTGGTTCCTGCTCTGGGGTGGCGTCCTGGAGAGGCACCCCGGGTTGAGCGTCGTCATAACCGAGGCAGGAAGCTGGGCGGCCCAGATGCTGGAGATGTTCGACGACTTCTACATGTGGAAGAACCCCGAAGCGGTGCGGCAGATCCTTCCCCTGAAACCCAGCGAGTACTGGTACCGACAAGGCTATTTGGGGGCCTCGCCCCCGGTAGGCCCACGTGAAGTCCGCGCCCGAGACAGCGTGGGGACACGGAACATCATGTGGGGTTCGGACTATCCTCATCGCGAGGGTAGCTGGCCTTACACCCAGCACCGGATGAAGGCCATGTTCGCCGGCGCCCCGGTGGGCGATATCCGCTTGATGGTGGGCGAGAATGCCGTGCGGGTCTACGGTTTCGACAAGGGCCGGTTGGAGTCCATCGCGGCGCGAATCGGTCCGAAGGAATCGGAGCTTGGCGACACCAGTCCTCGAGAAGCTACGGAGTTCTGGAACCTCTGGACCTCCGTCCCACATGAGGACGAGGATTAGCGGTGACGATGTCCGACACAGAGGCGATCAGGCGCACCATCGCTGAGTATTGCCAGCTCTACGACGAACGACTGTTTGACGAGTTCGAGGAGATCTGGACCGAGGATGCTACTTTCCGAGTCCAGGACCGCCCGGGCGGTGCGCGTGGGCGCAAGGCGATCGCCGCCTACCTGGAAGGGCGGACCGCGACCAAACGAGGTCCCCAACCAACGCTCCGTAGCGTACACGGGAGCTTCAACCCGATCATCGACGTGATGGGCGACGAAGCCGACGCCTGGGCCGAATATGTTGCCTTCGGCGAACGCGACGGCGTCCTCTCGATCGGGAGCGGTGGACGCTACCACTTCCGGATGGTCCGGGAAAGCGACCGCTGGCGCATAGCCGATCTCGAAACCCGGTTGATCTCCCCAGACCACATCCGATCGCGGCCGGAAGGTTCGACCTGGCCGATGCAGGTAGCCGAAGCGCAGGCTCCCAGCCGGGGCGTCGGAGGCCTGCGAGCGGCGCCACAGGAACTGACCGACAACGAGGCGGTGCGCAGAGCCATAGCGGAGTACGCCGAGCTCTACGACGAGCGTCTGTTCGATGACTTCGAGAACCTTTGGACCGAAGACGCCACGTTCCGGGTCGAGGGCAGAGAAGGAGGCGTGCGGGGGCGCAAGGAGATCGCGGCCTATCTGGAGAAGAGAGGGACCGGCGCCAAGCGCGGCCCACAGACCGTCTTCCCTGGAGTCCACGGTGTGTTCACGCCGACGATCGACATCGATGGCGATCGAGCACATGCGGCGGCGGACTACCTCAGCTTCAGAATACGCGACGGTGCGTTTCGAATTTCGAGCGGGGGCCGCTTCCACTTCCAGATGGTGAAACAGGAGGACCGCTGGCGCATCGCGGACCTGGAAACCAGGCTACTGGCCTCGAACCTCGCCAGGCCGAGGCTCGACGGGACACCGTGGCCAAAGCAGATCGCCTCTCCACCCGCTCTGGAACCCGTGAGGCGCACACCCCACCGAGAGCAGAGCGACATCGAGTCGGTGCGCCGGACCGTTGTCGAATACGCCCAGTCTCAAACCGATGGGCGCTACGAGGAGTTCCAGGACATCTGGACCGACGACGCGGTATTCCGGGTCCAGGGCCGAGCCAGCCCCATCGTCGGCCGCGAGAACATCGGAAATTACCTTGCCAGGCGGACCGGGCGCGACATGGCCGCAGCCGCGGCGCCGCCCGACGATCCGGGTACGTTCAATCCCATCATCGACATCGCTGGCGATACGGCCCATGTCAAAGTCGACTACATTGGATTCGGCGGAGACGAGTTGCCCTTCAAGGTGATCAGCGGCGGGCGCTACTACTATACGATGGTCAAACAACCGGACCGGTGGCGGATCTCCGAGTTCGAGGTGCGGCTTATCGCTCCCGAGCTAATCAGACCGAGGCCGTCCACCGCACCTGTGTGGCCTGGTTCGAGCTAAAGGGACCGCTTGAGGCGGAGGCTATTCCGTGGCGAACATCCGGACGATATCAGCCGATTCACACATCGTGGAACCCCCGGACTTGTGGCAGAGCCGCGTGCCCGCCAGATTGAAGGACCGAGCGCCTCACATGGTGAACGTGGAGGGGGGCCACGCCTGGGCGATCGAAGGCGTAGCCCGGCCCATCAACTTCGGTTGGCACCAGTGCGCAAGCGACCCGGTGGAGGAGTCTCCACTGGTCATCAGGTGGGAGGACTGCAGGAAGGGCGGTTTTGATCCCGCCGCCCGTCTCATCGACCTCGACCTCGACCATGTGGATGCCGATGTTTTGTTTCCCTCTCCTCCCCTGGCCAGTCCGATCGTCCATAACACCAGCGACCCCGAGCTCCATCTGGCCTGCATACGCGCGTACAACGACTGGCTCTCGGAATTCTGCAGCTACTCGCCGGACAGACTGGTCGGACTGGCCCTGATGCCGAGTATCGGAGCCGACGCAGCCGTTGAAGAGCTGCATCGGGCCATGCGGCTCCCCGGGATTCGCGGGGCGCTCATCTACCGCTACCCTTCCGGCGGCGAGAAGCCAACCGCGGCGGATGATGCGTTTTGGGCCGCGGCGGCCGAGGCCCATGCGCCGGTTTCCATCCACATCCAACTGGCAATCTCTGCGGAGGACGCCGCACGGCAGAAGAAGTTTCGCTTCGCCCAGGCCCCCGGAACAGCGTTGGAACTGATCCTGGCCAGCGTGTTCGATCGGTCTCCGGGCCTCAAGATAGTGTTCGCGGAAGTTGAGTGTGGCTGGGTACCCTGCTTCAAAGAGCAGGCGGACATCCACTGGGAAAGGGGTCTCCTTTACCGCGACACCAAGGTTGAACACCCGCCCAGCCATTACATCGAGAACAACATCCATTTCACCTTTACCAATGACCAGTTCGGGGTCGCGAACCGGCACGCCATTGGCCTGTCGCAGCTACTGTGGGCCGGCGACTATCCCCACACGTCGACCACTTGGCCCCATTCGAAAGAGATCAACGACCGCAACTTCAAAGGCGTGCCCGCCGAGGAAAAGCAGCTGATTCTGGCGGGCAACGCTGCCCGGCTGTACGGGCTGGAGTAGCTGTCGAAGGGTCAGGTGAGGCATGGCGCAACAAGGGCCGCGAATCGTAAATCCTGATCGGCTGCGGGCGTTCTACTGGGCGATGCTCGGCGCCGTCGGCGTGCCCCGCTCCGACGCCGAGATCGTCGCCGACTGCCTGCTCACCGCCGATCTCAGAGGCGTCGACTCGCATGGGATCCTCCATCTGGGAGGCTACATGCGGGCCATCCGCGACGGTTGGATCAACCCGCGCCCGGATGTCCGGCTGGTCCACGAGACATCGACGACCGCGATCCTGGAGTCGGACGGGGGGCTGGGCCAGATAGCGTGCGTCAAGGCGATGGAGATCGCCATCGACAAGGCGAAGAAGGGGACGTTCGGGGGCGTCGGGATTCGCAACAGCACCCACAGCGGGTCCCTCGCCTACTATCCGTTGATGGCGGCGCGGGAAGGGTTGATCGGCTATACCGTCACCAGCGTCGAGCATGCGATCGGCGGGGGCGTCTTCTCCTACGGTATTCCTGCCGGGGGCCGGGACCCGATTATCCTCGACTCGGTTCTCTCCCACGCTAGACCTAGCCTGCTTCGGACCATGGCCCAGCGCGGGGACCGGATTCCACAAGGCTGGGCCTTGGATAGCAACGGCCTGCCGACCGAAGACCCGAAAGAGGCGCTGAAGGGTTTTCTGGCGCCCATCGGCGCTTACAAGGGTCACGATCTGACGATGATAGGCGCCGTGTTCACGGGCGTGCTGACTGGCGGCCGCCGACGATTCCCTCGTCTCGGAGGCATCACTTCCGAGCCCAACTTGCGGGAGGCCTACGGCATGGACCACCAGAACCACTTCCTGTTCGCGTTGAACCCCGGCTCGTTCCTGCCCATCGACGTCTACGAAGCTCGAATCGCGGAGCTCATCGACGAGGTAAAAGCCTGTCCCCCAATCCCGGGCGCCGAGGTCCTGTTACCCGGGGAGCCGCAGGCGCGGACGAAACGGCAGCGACTGGAAGATGGCGTTCCGGTCAGTGACGCGGTTTGGGACGATCTCTCGGAGCTTCGAGGGGAGCTCGATGTGGAAGCCTGGCTGGAATGAGGTAGGCACATGGACCCACAGCACAAAGGGATAGACGCGCGGTCCCTCCGCCGGTTCTGCCTCGGGGCTTTGGTCGCCGCGGGACTGCCGGCGGATGACGCTGACATCGTCGGCGATAGTCTCGTCGAGGCGGACCTGCGCGGCACCGACTCCGAGGGCGTGGCCCACCTGCCGGGTTACATCCGAGCGCTTCAGTCTGGCGAGGTGAACCCCAGGGCGCAGCTCCGTCTGATAACGGAGACCGATGCCACCGCGGTGTTCGATGGGGACGGCGGGTTCGGACAGGTAGCCGGGGTGAAGGCGATGCGTACCGCTGTCGCCAAGGCCAAGCTCCATGCCTTCGGCGCCGTGGGAGTGCACAACAGTACCCACAACGGCGCTCTGGCCTATTACTCCTCTATCGCAGCTCGAGAGCGGCTCATCGGCTTCACGACTACCAGCGGCGCGCGCTTGGTCCCGCCCTATGGCAGCGCGATGCCGCTTCTCGACAACTATCTCAGTTATGGCGTGCCCGCTGCCGGCAGGGATCCCCTGTTGCTGGACACGGGCCTCACGAACGCCCCGGCGAGCGAGCTCCAGGAGTTGATTAGCCGGGGAGAGGCGCTGCCGTGGAACTGGGCGATGGACAGGGCCGGCGAGCCCACCGAAGACCCACGCGAAGCCGCCGACGGCTTTCCGAGGTGGATGGGTGAGTACCGAGGATACGGACTGGCTCTCGTGATGGAGACGTTTGCGGGCATCCTCAGCGGCGGTCCGGCTCGTAAGGGAATGCCGTCCCGCTCCGAGCCCTATGAAACAAGCAGGCAGAACCACTTCTATGCCGCTCTCGATCCGACGTGGTACATGTCGGCGGACAGTTACGATCTGCGAATACGCGGCCTGACAGATGATATCATCGCTCGCAGGCCACAGGAGGGAGCGACCGCCGTCTTCTTGCTTCCCGGCGAGCCGGAGTCGCGCATCCGATCGGAGCGGGCCGTGAGCGGCATCCCGATAAGCCCCTCGCTTTTGGACGAGTTGACACGATTGCAGACAGACCTGAAGCTGGAGGCGCAGCTCGACTAGAACCCGGGCAGCCTGCGGGTCGGGTAGCACACGAAGGGGTCCACAATGCCAGACGAGAAGCGACCACCGTCCTCCGACACCGTTCAAGCCTTGTTTAGGCTCGCAGGCACGGAGCTAACGAAGGAGCAGCTGGAGGCGGCGCTCATCGACTTCACCGAGCAAGCAGCGTTGATCTCGAAGCTGAGCGCGGTGGAGGTCGGAGAGGCGGAGCCGGTCTTCTTCCTGCCCACCGACGCGGAGTCCCGGTAAGTGGCAAGCGAGGAGCTCCACTACCTGCCGATCAGTCAGGTGGCCCGTCTCATCCGCAACGGCAAGGTCTCTTGCCTCGAGGTCACGGAGGCAGCCTGGGCCCGCATCGACCAGGTCAACCCGATGCTCAACGCGTTCATCACCACTCAGCGGGAGGAGTCGCTCCTTGCGGCAGAAGAAGCCGACCGTTCGCTGAAGCGGAATGGTGCGACGAGTCCCCTTCACGGTATCCCCATCTCGCTCAAGGACCTCTACGACACCGCGGGGTTGCTCACCACCGCGGGTTCTCGGACCATGGCGGACCGGGTCCCGGACAGGGACGCCACTGTGGTCCGCCGGCTGAGAGAGGCCGGGTCGATACTGCTGGGGAAGGTGGGGATGTCGGCATTCGCCTGCGGCGGGACCGACAGCGTCTTCGGCGACATCGCCAACCCATGGGATATCACGCGGTACCCCGGAGGGTCCAGCAGCGGCTCCGGCGCCAGTGTTGCGTCCGGAATGAGCTATGCGTCCATGGGAAGCGATACCGGCGGCTCCATCCGGACCCCGGCATCGCTGTCCGGCGTGGTCGGCATGAAGGCCACGTATGGCCGGGTGAGCCGCTACGGGGTGGTGACGTTGAGCTGGACTCTGGACCACGCGGGCCCGCTCACCCGGACAGTGCGTGACGCCGCGATCGTTCTGCAGACAATCGCCGGACACGACCCCCTCGACGTTACCTCCAGCCGAGAGCGAGTCCCGAATTTCTCGCGAGGCATCGCGCGTAGCCTCGAGGGGCGCACGCTAGCTGTGCCGCGACAGGCGTTCTACCAGGACCTGGACCCTCAGGTGGCTGCGGCAATAGAGGAGGCCCTGCGGGTCCTTCAGCGCCTGGGCGCCCGTCTGAAAGAGGTGGAGCTCCCCACGGTCTCCCTAGCCCAGGACTCGATGGTCACGATCATGCAAGTTGAGGGGGCGGCCTATCACTGGGAGAGGGTCAAAGACCGGCTCGACGAGCTCGCTCCAAAGGTCCGGTCGAGGATCACGCGCGGCGTCATCACGCCCGCCATCACATACATTCAGGCCCACCGTATTCGTACCATTCTCATCGAGGAGTTTCGTCAGGCTATGAACGGGACGGATGCGATGGTCCTGCCGACGACGGCAAAGACAGCCCCAAGGCTGGACGAGGTGACGCCCAACAAGGCTATCACGCCTTCTTTCAACATGACCGGCCTTCCTGCGCTCTCCGTGCCGTGCGGGTTCACCAGAGCGGGGCTTCCAATCGGTATGCAGATCGCCGGGCACGCCTTCGACGAGGCCACGGTGTTCAACATTGGCCACGCGTACGAGACGGCCACGGACTGGCACGCGCGCAGGCCGACGCTGTGAAGACAGCGAGCACTTCAAGCGGCAGTGGTTGATATCCTTCGACCCATAGGAGTTCTCCCTCAAGGCCCATGCGGAGTACATCGGACCGGATCATCTGGGGCTCCGATTGGCCGCACGCCGACGCCTTCTACCCCAAGTTCCTGGACATGCTGAACGGGAACATCTCTGGCCTCAGCGAGGCCGAACAGGACGGGATTCGGGGACTGAACGCCGTCGAGTTCTACAACCTGAACGGCTAACCGTGCTCGACGCCGAGTTCGGCCAACATCTCCGGTGTGATCGCGGGCATGCCAGCGTGTTTGCCGCTGTCCGTTGGGAAGTCCTGGCCGTGGCAGTGATAGCTCTCGTCCGAAGCCAGGAAGACCGCCATTGCCGCGGTGGTGTTCTGCGGGTTGCCTCGCTCCGCTAGCTGCGGCAAACCGCTTCGAACACGGTTGATCTTGCGGCGGTCCTCGACGTTCTGGCCCGGGTGGAAGGCGAGCCTCATCTCCGGGTTGCCGCCGCCGGCCATGATCGTGTTGACGCGGATGCCGTACATCCCTAGCTCCACGGCCGCGACCCGGGTCACGCCCCGGAGTCCCCACTTGGTGGCGGAGTAGGCGACATAGTCGGCC
Organism: Dehalococcoidia bacterium; assembly: GCA_965248515.1. GTDB lineage: Bacteria > Chloroflexota > Dehalococcoidia > SHYB01 > SHYB01 > CBDFJU01. The sequence goes on from CBDFJU010000002.1 coordinate 468,653, forward strand.
GGCCCGGTGAGCCCCGCCGTCGAGGCGATGTTGACGATCGACCCGCCGTTCGCCGCCTGCATGGACGGCGCTACCGCCTTGATCCCCTGAAACGCCCCGCGGAGGTTGACTCGGTACAGGCGATCGAACTCATCGTTCGGCGTCTCGACAACCGACCCGCGGTAGAGCACTGCGGCGTTGTTCACGAGGACGGTAGGCGGACCGTACCGGTCGGTGGCGAAGGCAACGGCCCGCTGCCAGTCCTCGTCCTCGGTGATGTCGAGGTGAAAAAAGGCCCCTTCGTCTCCCAGGTCGCCCACCCAGGCCTTCGCTCGATCGTCGAGGACGTCGGCCACGATGACCTTGGCCCCTTCCGAGACGAACAGCCTCGCGATGATCTCCCCCGTGCCCCTCGCTGACCCCGTCACGATCGCTACCTTACCGTCGAGTCGTCCCATCTCGATTCCTCCCGTTGCTGTCGGGGTCTCACGTGCAGGAGCTGAGCAGCCCCGCGCAGAGACCACTACTGTCCGATCTTCGCCTGGCGTGCCAGCGTCCGCGCTTCCACGTCGATGATGCGCTCGTGAATCCGCCATCTACCGTCGGACCCCTTTTTGAACTTGTCGATGTATCGACCGAAGGACTGAAGGTGCGGGTTGTCGCCGCCCTCGACGAAGTAGGTCCAGTAGGCCTCCGTGGAGGCGGTGTCCCCCTCGATGCTCTTGACCATTGGAACCGAGACGACATGCTTGGCGTTCTTCGTTGGAGTCCACGGCCGAGAGGAGTCCCGCCTCTGACTGAGGTTCCGGCTTTCGAACTCGCCCCGCCAGCGTTTCTCCGTGGTGCAGGTTTCTGTGAAGCAGTCTCGGAAGCGCTCCTCGGGCCCGTAATCGAAGCTGTGGGCGTATTCGTGCAAGGCTCGAATGATCGCCTGCTCGTCCATCAAGTACTGAAGCTGCGCTTTGTCTTCCTTGGTCTGTGTCGTCATGTTGCCCTCCGAATTTGAGTACGTTCCTGAGTTGATCGAGGCCGCCCAGTGATAGCACCCCCGTGCCAGGATGGGCCACACCGCTTCCACCACGCCGTTGCGTACAGCGATGTGCTGGTCCCACCTATCGGTCATGAAGTCTTGCTGCCCGCTCGTGAGCAGGAACTGATCGCCGATTCCTAGCCGAGCGGGGCTTTCAACCTTCAGGATGATGTGCTCCTCGTGCAGCTCGTCCACCGCGACCCCCGGGATGCCGTCAATCGCCGGCAATGCGGACGTGGACGCGAGGGCTCTTGATCCAACGTCCCCGATTGCAGTCCCCGGACGCGGTGTGCTTATCACGGTTCCCAGCACTTTGGCGGCAATCTCGAAGTCGGTCATGTAGTCGAACGGGTGGGACATGAACATGTAGGTCCCGCCCTCAACCTCGGTGACACCGGGCATGGTTGGAGAGATGTCGTAAGAGAACGTCTCGCCGGAGGACACGACTTCGACCGGAATGCCCGCCGCCTCGATGGCGTCCTTCACGTCCAGGCACCGCTGGATGAGCGGTGGCCCATCCAGGAACCGGGTCTCTCTGTCGGGCTTGCCGGGGAGCGTCTGGTGACTCATCACGCCCTTGAACTCGATGCCGGGCAGATCCCGGGCCAGCTTCGCCAGCTCAACCCCCTGTTCGATCCCCCCCGGAGCCATCATTCTCACGCCAGCCCTGCCCCCGGAGTCGCGCACGGACACTTCGATGATCACGCCGATGGTCACGCCGTGCCGAACGGCCGCCTGAGACAGCGCGCGAACGTTGCGCGTGTCGTCGATGGCGACCCTCATGGCGGCGCGCTTGGCCAGGGAGCAGAGTCGCTCGATCTTGTCCGCGGCGGTTACCTGGTTGGCGATGAAGATGCTGTGTATGCCGCTTTCCACCATGACCTCCGCCTCGGAAACCTTGGCGCTGCACACGCTTTCGGCGGTCCCGCCAGCCCGAAACTGCATGTGTATGATCACGGGGCACTTGGTGTTCTTCACGTGCGGCGCCATCTTGCAGACCGTGTCCCGGTACGTGTCCGCGATGACCCTCTGGTTGTGCTCTAGCGCGTCGAGATCGATGAGCAGGCACGGTGTGTCCAGTGCCTCTATGGGCGTTCCGATCCCGGGCCGATACACGTCCATGTCACCCCTCCCGGATCCTCAGCGATACGCTCCACGCGCCGTGACGTTCCAGACTGCTTCCAACTTGCCGTTCCGGATGGCGTGGGCGTAGTCGTGCAGGTTGGCGCACATACCGACGTCCGAAGGAATGACCCACACCCTGTCCCCGACGTCTACCTTGTCCTCGGCATCGCCCGCCAGGTTCAGCTTGCCATGCTCCGCTCCGGCGTTCGCGGTCTTGATATCTGCTAGCAACTCCGTATTCACTCCGAGAATCTCGTCGACCACCGGGAGGCCAGCATCGACACCGACCGACTTCGCGCCCCCGTCGGTAAGCACGACCCCCGGTTCCGGATGGCTGGTTACGACGGACATCACCCGGGCCGCCGGCTGAAACTGAGGCCGGTGTTTGAGGTGTCGCCCGTCAATCAGCGCATACGAACCCGCCGGGACTTCGGTGACGCCGGTCATGTTGCCAACGATCTCGTAGTTGGACGTGCCGCCCGCGCTCACCACGCGGACCTCCATTCCGGCCCTCTCGATCATCTCCCTGGTATCGAGCACCCTTTGGACGCATTTGCGCGACTCGGCGGCGAGCAGTTCCGGGTCCTCTTCGAAGATGGAACCCTCATACGTCATGAGGCCTGCGAAATCGAGGTTCGGGGCCTTCGTAACCGACCTCGCCAGATCGACCGCCGGCTGACCCGGCTCGACGCCGCAGCGGTTCAGTCGAGTATTGATGTCCACGACCACGCCGAGCGTCACGGCATCCCCTGTCGCCGCATCGGAAAGGTCGCTGACGGCGACCGGGCTGTCCACCGCGACCGTAATGGCTGCGTTCCGCGCAAGCGCGCACAGGCGGCTGATCTTCTGCCGGGTCACGATCTCGTTGGCAACGAAGATGTCGGTGAAGCCGGCTTGCGCGAACACTTCGGCTTGCCCAACCGTGGTGGCGCAGATGCCGCCCACCGTTCCACCGGCAGCCAGTTGCTTGTGGGCAATGGCCGGGCAGCGGTGGGCCTCGATGTGTGGACGAACTTTCGCCTCTCGTTGTCGAAAGAAGGCGTGGAGCGTCTCGACGTTGCGCTCCAGTGCGGTCAGATCAACCTGAAAGGACGGCGTGTCGAGCTCGTCGACCGGCGTGCCTACCGGCTTGAAGATTGGGCGCTCCATCAGCCTCTCCTCAAGCGCTCCGCCGTCCACTCCTCGTCCGCGGGCCACACGTTCCGGCACGCGATGGGGCGCCGCTTGCCTTGTTTCTCCTGGTCGAACATGTGGCGTGTGGCCTGTTGGAATTCCTTCAGGTAGGCCTGCTCGTGATGAAACTCCCACGCAGCCCTATCGTTGAAGACCTCGTACGTATGGATGAGGCTCCCGTCGTTGAGGCTCCGGTAGACGTCGAACCGGCGCAGGTTAGGCTCCATCTCCTTGGCTTGGCGCACCTCCTTGACCAGGAGCTCCGCGTATTCATCGCGATGCTCTGGTTTCAGATAGAGCCATGAGTTGTGGACGTACACGAATCAAACCCTCGGACCGATCGTCAGGACGACTCTATCGCCACTCATCGTCGTTCGGCTCCAGGTTCCTGGCCTCGCTTACCACGCTCCGTTTCACGTACGGATTGCTCATGAACTCGACGGCGTATGGCTGACTGGCGTACCGGGTCCATGCCTCTTTGCGGTCATAGACCTCGATGGTGTGAATGAGGTTGGGATCATCGAGGTTCTGCAGGACGTCGAAACGGGCTACGCCCGGCTCCTGCTGCGCGAGCGACGCGTGTTGAGCAATGAGCTCCAGGTACTCGCCCAGGTGCGCCGACTCGACGTCGATGTGCCCGTTACGGATGTACATCGTGCTCGCGCTCTCCCGTCCGCATCAGGGCTGTCTTCGCCACAGCTGGTGGTTATTCGAGGATCAAGCAGGCCGAATCCTCGGGTCGAGGACATCTCTTAGCCAATCCCCGATGAGGTTGAAAGCCAGCACCACCAGAAGAATGCAGATCCCTGGGAACAGGCTAAGCCACCACGCGGTGAGCGTTACGCCCCTCCCTTCGGAGACCATCGACCCCCAGGCAGGGGTGGGCGGCGGAACACCCGCGCCCAGGAAGCTGAGTGCGGCTTCCGCGAGGATCAGCGTTCCGATCTGTAGTGAAAGGAGAACGAGGAACGTCGGAACCACGTTGGGGAAGATGTGTCGGGCCAAAATCCTCGGAGTAGTTGCCCCAATTGCGATCGCGGCGGTTACATACTCGCGCTCTCGAAGGGAGAGCACTTCACTACGTATGACTCGAGCATAGGCCACCCAGACGAAAGCACTGATCACGATGATCACGTTCTGCTGACTCGGGCCCAAGCTGGTCGCAAAGAGTAGTGCAATCAACAGGAATGGAATGGCAATCACGGCGTCCACCAGCCGCATCAGCACGGCGTCGATCCAGCCACCCTTGTACCCCGAGACCAGCCCCACGATGAGCCCGATGGAGCCTGCGACCGTGACGGCAAAGAAACCGACGGTTAGCGACACGCGGGCCCCATGAATGAGTCTGCTTAGCAAGTCCCTGCCAATCAAATCGGTACCAAGGAGGTGGTCGGTGCTGCCCTCTGAGAGCCAAGCGGGAGGCAACAATCGGTTCGACAGTGACGTCTTGAACGGGTCTTCTGGCGCTATCAAGCTCGGGAAGATGGCCAGCACCGCGAAGAACACAAGGATGAGCAACGGGAGGATCGGGGGTCTATGACGGGCTTTCCAAAACCTGCGGGCGGTCCTGACTTGCAGCACCGCCATTCGCTGAACCATATTCTGTACCTGGGTAGTTGTCATTGGCCCGACCTGGCCATTCTGATTCTGGGATCGATGACCCCATAAAGAAGATCCACGGCCAGGTTTATGCCCACGATGATGACCCCGGTGACAAGCACAACGCCCTGCATCAGCGGGAAGTCACGAGAGGAGACCGACTGAAACGCCAGTTGACCTACGCCCGGCCAGGCGAAAATTGTCTCCGCCACGACGGACCCGCCAAGCAGGCCCGCGAAGAAGACACCCGCTACGGTGAGGACCGGGATCAGGGCGTTTCTCAACGCGTGTCCCCCCACGACCGTCAGCCCACCGAGACCCTTCGCCCGCGCTGTTCTAATGTAGTCGCTGCTCAAGACTTCGATCAGTTGCGAACGAAGGAGGCGCATCATTCCGGCTGCCGCCGTCGAGCCGATCACTATAGCTGGGAGCACGTAGTGCGACGGCCCGCCAGTGCCGGCCACGGGCAGAACCTCCCACCGTACTGCAAACAGGCTCATCAGCAGAATCCCGATCCAGAAACTTGGTAGAGAGAGCCCCAGGATTCCGATGAGTCGGGCGATCAGGTCGATAGGGCTATTTCTCCACACCGCGGCAACCGTGCCGAGAACAAACGCCCCGACGATCGTCGCGACCAGCGCCGCCGTCGCAAGATAGAAGGAATTCGGCAGTCTGCTCTTGAGCAGATCAGCCACCGGGACCCTGTGTTGGATGGACTCGCCAAAATCCCCGGTGCCGGCGCGGGCCAGGAATTTTCCGAACTGTACCAGGACCAGCTTGTCGGTTCCCAGAATTTCCCTCATCTGCTCGACCTCAACGTCGGTCGCGTCGATCGGCAGGATCAAGAGGGCCGGGTCTCCACTGAAACGAGACGCGAAGAAGACCACCAGCATCACAAGGAATAACGTGAGGATCGACTGCAACACCCGATTCAAGATGTAGTTCGTCAATCAACTAACTCCGTGCCTGCGGACGCGACCCTTTCGCCAAGGGCCGCGGGGAGCCGGGCCCGACGCGACTCTCGGGCACGTCTGCCCCGCAAGAGCGATACTGTTGGCCGACGCATATACAGGGGGTCCGGAGCACAACCGCACGAGTGTACACGACGCCGCAAGCCGAAGCCAGAGCGGGCCAGGGGCACGGCGTACTCACGGCGCGATCCCGGCAGTCACTTGTGCTATCGCTGAGAGTCGACGACTCCGATTCGGAGAGTCCCTCAGACTGGAGGCGGCAAGTAGTGGGTTTCCACCCCTGCCGAAAACGGTTCGCCGCGTTGAGTGTGGACTCTCCACTCCGGCGAACTATAATGTCAAGAGTCAGAATACTATGTTTGTCATAGGGGTTCGTGAATGGTTTTCTCAGACGTAGCCCGGGTCTACCACCTCCGCGTATTCCTCGAAGTCGCGGACCAGCAGAGTTTTTCGCGGGCGGCCGAGTTGCTGTCTGTATCTCAGCCCACGGTTTCTAATTTGATCAGACGACTCGAGGACGCCGCAGGAGAAGCGCTGTTCCAACGCGGACGCCGGCGAATCTCTATGACCGACGCTGGGCAGGTCCTCTATGGTCATGCCAAGAGGCTGGTCGCTGCTTCGGAGACGATGGACGCCTCAATAGAAGCGCTGAACGGCGCCGTAGGCGGCAGGGTGCTCGTTGGCGGCACGCAGACCATAGCGGACCAGCTATCGGACATCTTCATCGCTTTCATCAAGCGACACCCTCAGGTCAAACTTGCCGTTCACTTCGGGGGGTCACAAACGATGTGCGACATGGTCACATCAGGCCAGTTGGGACTTGCCGTGGTCGGCGCCCACTCGGCCGATACGCGCCTGGAGGTTATCGCGCTATACAAGCGAGAGACGGCTCTGAACGTCATCGTTCCTTCCGGTCACCCTCTGGCGAGCAATCGGGTGGTCACGCCTGCGATGCTCCTCGGCTACCCGTTCGTTCGATACTCGTTCGTTCAACACTCCGGCATCGACCAACATCTTCGAGAGGTGGGGGTGGAGCCCGACTACGTGATGGAGATCGAGAGCTTGAACGGGGTGAAGAAAGCCGTAGCGGAGGGCGTCGGAATCGCCCTGCTGGCGCGGAGGGCGATGGACCAGGGACCGGATTACCCGGTAATCCAACTCCGGCTCGACGCGCCTTCCTACATGACCGCGATGTACGCGGTGCGCCAAAGGAACAGATATATGACCGCCGCGGAGCACGCCCTTTTGGACTACATCAGGGCCAGTCTCTCATCGCCGGAGCAGGGGGTTGACTCAGGGCCCTAGAGGATTCGACTGACACGTGCGCCGTCCAGCGTGGCGTGAATCATACGCCGCGGCGCGTTACAGTCGCCGATTGCGTAAAGCTCCTTCACGCGGCCCCGGATTGCTTCGGATAAGGCAGTCCTCGCGCGTGCTCCGGCAGCGAAAACCACCGTATCCACCTCTGGCACTCGACGGACTTCGCGGGTGAAGCGATGGACGACGGTGACGTCGTTCTGGCCCACAGCGCTGAGCTCGGTCATCGTCGTGAGTGTGACCTTCTGGTCCAGCAGCCGCTTCGTCAGAAGATAAAGCGTTCTGGGGTCCAGGTTCTGGCCGATAGTCATGAGCTCGGAGATGATTTCGACCCTCTTCCCCTGGCGTGCCAGGAAATCCGCCACCGTCATTGGCGGCAAGCTGTCGTTCATCCCTCCGACAACGACGACGTTTTGGCCCAGCTCGGCAACACCGCGAAACACGTCGGTTGCCGATACGACATGGCGAGCACCCACACCAGGCAGGTCTGGAAAGTGGTCGTCGGCGCCTACCGCGACAATGACGGCATCGGCGGCCAGCGATTCGACTGTTACCGGCGAGACGTCGATGCCAAGGCGTAGGTCGATCCCCGCACGCTCCACCTGACGTTCGAAGTAGTCGACCCATCGACGCAGCTCGGGCATCGTCGTGTCGCGGGCTAGAATCGCAGGCAGTCCTCCAAGCTCGCGTTCCCGCTCCAGCAAGACCACGTCATGACCGCGAAGCGCGGCGACCCGGGCAGCCTCCAGCCCGGCAGGCCCGGCGCCGACAACAACGACTCGCTTGGACCTCTCGGCCCGCACGATCTCCATCTCGTCTTCGTGACCGAAGGAGGCGTTGACGACACACCCCCGTGCTGCAAACCCCCGGTTGTTGTGACACTCGTTGAACCCCACGCATGGTCGAATGTCCCCGAGTCTGGCTTCGCTCGCTTTGTTCGGAAGCTCGGGGTCCGCGATGAGCGCGCGCACCATGCCGACCATGTCAGCGCTCCCATCGGCGAGGATCTGTTCCGCGAGCGTCGGGTTGTTGATGCGTCCCGCCACGAACACCGGCAGACCAACGGCCGCTTTCATGCCGGCTGCGAGCGCGACGTTGTGGCCCACCGGCACAAGCCACGGCGCGACGTATGGCAGCGTGATGCCTTTGTCCGTCCCCATGTCGTTTCCCGCGCTGACGCTGACGTAGGAGAGCTTGTCCTCGATGCGTCGGACTATCTCTTGCACATCCAGGCCCGTGAGCCCGCCTTCTACAAATTCGTCTCCGTTCACCCGGATGCCGAGAGGAAAGTCCGCGCTGGTCGTTCCTCGTACCGCCTCCAAGATCTCCATCAAGAACCGCATGCGGTTTTCCAGGCTGCCGCCGTATACGTCCCTCCGGAGGTTCATACGCGGCGACAGGAATTCGTTGACCAGATAGCCGTGAGCGGCGTGAATCTCCACCCCATCCATGCCGGCCTCTTTTACCCGACGGGCGCTCTGGGCGAACGCGTCGACCAGCTCGGCGATTTCGTTTGGCGCAAGCTCATGGGGAACTCCACGCTCGTACTCGCTCGCCACGGGCGAGGGCGCGACCTTGGAGCTCATGTTATCGATCGTTCGCCCCGCGCCGAGATGGTAGACCTGACCGAAACAAACGGAGTCGTGGCGGTGGACGGCTTCCGCCAGAGCCCTGAGCTTCGGCGTGACCGTGGCGTCGAAGAACTCTCGCCCCTCGGAAGTGGCCGGATTGGGTAGCCCAGGAGCCTCTCCCACGGCTCCGGTGACATAGTGGAACGGCGAACCCGTATAGTGAGCGACTCCATGGTCTGGGCCCGCAAGGACGAACAACCCTGCTCCGCCCTTGGCTCGCTCTTCGATATGCCGCAAGCCGGAGGCGTTCGCCGTATTCACGATCCGGTTCTTGATCCGGACGCCCCCTACCTCGATGGGCTCGAACAGGTGCTTCAATTCAAGGTTTGGCATCGGCTAGCTCCAGGGTGGCGCGCGTATTGGTCAAACGATAGCACGGACAATCGAGACATATCAGATCGTGACGAACACTTGGGACCAGGATACGCCGCCGGGCTCGAGGGCACTGCCAAGAATTTGCCGAAGCCGGCGAATTGAGCTACATTCGAGCCCGGCAGCGCCCCACAAGCCGGAGCGGCGCAGAAAAGGGGACACACGCCCATGGCTATCCACTACGAGGTAAAGGACCACATCGCGCAGATCGTCATCGATGGCCGCGGCGATTACAACCTGTTCAACCCGGACATGGTGTACCGCCCGCTGAAGCAGACCCTGGAGACGTTCCGAGACGATCCCGAGGCCTGGGTGGCTGTGGTTAGCGCCCCCCAGGACAAGAAGGTCTTTACCTACGGAGGCGACGTCAAATCCGTCTCGGCGATTCTGAACGAGACCGTGGGAGATGACAGTCCAGACCGGGGATACAACCTGAGCAGGGAACGGCTCTTTCGCCACGCCTACGCCCAGCTCGAGTGGACTGGCGTTCTTACCGTGGGAGCCCTGCAGCTGTACAAACCGCTCGTCTTCGCCATCCACGGTTCCTGTATTGGCGCCGGTATGATCTTCATGATGGCGAATGCCGACTACGCGGTTGTTACGCCGGACGCGAGATTCGGGCTCACCGAGCTGAAGCATGCGGTCGGCGGTGGTGGTGGTCTCACTCAACAGCTCCTCAGTCAGCTTCCATGGCGCGTCGCGCTCGACATGGTGCTCCGCGCCAGGTTCATGCACGCCGAGGAGGCCCTTCGGGTCGGGTTCGTGAATGAAGTGGTGCCGAAAGAGGAATTACTTGCGGCGGCGAACCGCATCGCCGAGGACTACGCTGCGATGCCCCCCCTGCACGTCCAGTCCGTAAAGCGGATGGCCCTGTATTCCAGAGACGTTCCCGCTTCGGCGATGCATTTCCCCGGGATTCTTATGAGCGCCATCATGCAGGACACGCCTGATTCCCTGGAAGGACCGAAGGCTTTCGCTGAAAAGAGAAAGGCCAACTACACCGGGAAAATGGAGTAGCGGACGATCGCCGGTCCGAAAGACTGGCACCGCATCACTCGTGAGACCCACGCTGGGGAGCGGAGATGGCAACGAAGTCTGAGGTCGGCATGCTCGAAGGTTACCGGGTGCTCGACCTCGCGGACGAGACCGGCTTTCTTTGCGGGAAGGTCTTTGCCGACCTCGGAGCCGAGGTCATCAAGATCGAACCGCCTGGCGGCGACCTGACGCGTCGGCGGGGCCCCTTCGCGCACGACACAGTCGACCCTGAGCGAAGTCTCTTCTGGGCGGCGTACAACGCCGGGAAGCAGAGTCTTGTTCTCGACCTGACCACGGAGCGAGACCGGGTAACGTTCCGCGGGTTGGCGCGAAAAGCGCACTTCGTTATCGAATCGTTCTCCCCCGGGACGATGGACAGTCTAGGGATCGGCTATCGCGACCTCCGCGAGAGCAACCCGGCCCTCATTTACACCTCGGTCACCCCCTTTGGCTCCGACGGCCCTTACAGAGACTTCGCCGGCTCCGAGCTGGTGGCTGCCGCTCTCAGCGGCGTCATGACCATGGCTGGAGACGAAGACAAGGCCCCGGTACTCACCGGGTACCCGTTGATGGGGTATGGGATGGCATCGCTCGACGCCGCTGTCGGCTCGCTCATCGCTCACTATCACCGGTCCCGATATGGAGTCGGGCAGCGCGTGGACGTCTCGGTACAGGAGTCGCTGGCGGCGATCGCGCTGGACGCTCCGCTGCACTGGGAGGCGAGCGGGTTCAAGCATGCCAGGAAAGGCGTCGCGATGTCGTCCAGCGTTGGCGGTTGGCCACGACGAGTCCACTGGCGATGCAAGGACGGTTTTGTCGCCTTCACGGTATTCCCGGCCCCTTCTGCGGTTGCCTCGGCGAACAGCCTGACCGAATGGATCCGCAACGAAGGTTTCTCGGCCGGGGCCTTTGGCGAAGCGGACTGGGAGCATATCGAGTTCGGGAAGATCACCCGGGAAGAGATGGAGCGTCTGGAGGAGCCGCTGAAGGCGTTCTTTGCCGAGCACACGATGGCGGATCTCTACGAGGGAGCCCTAAAGCGGCGCGTTCTTCTGGCCCCGCTCGTCACGGTCAAGGAAGTGGTCGAGAGCTCGCAGTTACGGGCCATGGACTACTGGAAACCGATCGAAGACCGGCGTGGGGGTGTGACGCTCGAATACCCCACGTTCCTCCATGCCTCTGAGACGAGCGTGGCGGTGCGCTCTCCGGCCCCGGCGATTGGGGAGCATGCTCATACTGAGGTCTTCAGCCAGGAGAAGAACGGAGTCGACCTGCCATCCGCTGGCACGATCTCGCAATCACCGTCGCGGACCGGTGTCCGCGCGTTGGAAGGCCTGAAGGTCGTCGATTTCGGACAGGTCATCGTCGGGCCGGCGATCGTGCGGTTCTTGAGCCAGCATGGGGCAACCGTGGTTCGGGTCGAGAACCGGTCCAAAGACAGCCAAACGAGGAAGAACCTCATCGGTTTCTCCAGCATGCACTGCAACAAATATGGCGTGACGCTCGACTTGAAACACCCTCAGGGGAAAGAGCTGGCGAAAAAGCTCCTCGCCTGGGCGGACGTCGCTGTCGAGAACTTCTCCGTGGGCACCATGGACCGGCTGGGGCTTGGCTACGACGAGCTATCGAAGATCAACCCGGGCCTGGTGATGGTCAGCTCGTCTGGGCAGGGGGCCAAGGGACCGCATGCGCGCCAGCCGGGATGGGCGATGTTCATGGTGGCCCTCACCGGTATCAGCGGCCTGACCGGACTGCGTTCGAGCGAACCGTCCTACCCCACGGTGCCGTTTCCCGACCAGGTTCCGCCACGCTTTGCCGCCACCGGTCTGCTGGCGGCGCTCGACTACCGCCGCAGGACGGGTAGGGGACAAAACCTGGAGCTTTCACAGCTAGAAAGCTGCGTCTACTTGCTGGCCCCGCTGTGCTTCGACTACACGGCCAACGGACGAGTCGCCCAACGCCAGGGAAACCGAGCGGATTGGGCGGCCCCTCACGGCGTCTTTCGGTGCCATGGCGACGACCGGTGGTGCGCCATCGCCGTTACCTCTGAGGAACAATGGAAGCGGCTCTGCGACGTCCTCGGCAAGTCAGAGTGGTACAGCGACGAGCGGTTCGTGACTCTCGAGGCAAGAAAGCAGAACGAGGACGAGCTAGAAACCCTGATCGAAGCATGGACGTCGATGCGTGGCGCAGAGGATGTCATGGAGCTGTTGCAGAACGCTGGGGTTCCCGCCGGCAAGGTCTTCGACGCCGAAGACGTCTACAACGACGCACAGTTACGGTTTCGTGGGCACATCGTCACCGTGGACCACCCGCAAAGAGGCCCCCGTGGCGTCGAAGCTCCGGGGTTCCGGCTTTCCGCCACTCCGACGTTGGTGGATAGGCCGGGCCCTGATCTGGGTGAGCACAACGAGCTGGTCTTCTGTCAGTGGCTGGGCGTGTCCGGCGAAGAATTCGCGGAGCTTACGGCCCAGGGAGTCTTCGACTAGCGCATCGGTCTCCGGCGAGGCCACCGTTCCTTCGCTAGTTGGGAATCCAGGCCAGGGCCCGGAGCTCGTTGACCTCTCGCTTCAGCTTGACCCACGTGTCGCCGGCATCCTCGCTGACGTAGAACTGGCCGAACAGGGTACAGGCGACGACACGGTCCGGATTCGAGGGGTGTGTGGCAAGGCCGAAGACCCCGGAGTTGGGCTCCACCGGCAACCGCAGTTGCTCCCAGGTTGCGCCGCCGTCGCGGGATCGAGCCAGGTCACCCACGCTGCCTATGGCCTTGTCGCTCTTGCCTATGTAGATCGTGTGCGGCTCATCGGGCTTGAACGCCACTGCGCGCATGTACGGAAGCGGGAACGTCTCCTTGCTGTTCAAGAGCTTGTGCCAGGTCTTGCCCCCGTCGCTGGTGGCGAGAAACTCGAATTGGGCGTTGATGAGCACCGTCGTTTCTTTACCTGGCCCGATAGTCACGTGACCGTTCTCTTCTCGAACCTCGGTACCCGGGATCAGCGTCACGTCATGAATGTCACCGTGGGTGTCCATCTCGTCGAAGCCACTGTAGACGCGCTCCCAGCTGTCGCCGCCGTTCGTGCTGCGATGGACGTTGCCGATCTCAATCCCCACCCAGATATTGCGATGGTCCAGCGGATCGATGCGCATGGCGGTCACTCGGGTCGTTCCGATCGCACACTCCTGGGGTAGGTCCGTCGGCAGCTTCTGCCACGTCTTCCCGGCGTCCCTGGAGCGAAAGAGATACGGAGGCCTGGTGCCCGCGAAGACCACATTGGAGTCGGTGGGGTCTACGACGATGGACCACACTGTGAGGCCATCCATGGGACCGTGCAGCCGCTCCCAGCTATCTCCACGATCCTCACTCTTGTAGACGCCCTCTTCGTCGCCTGCGTAGACGACGGCCGGGTTGTTCGGATCGACTGCGAGCGCCCGCACCTGACTCTCGAGCGCAAAGGGCTCCCACGGCAGCTGGCCCTTTCCATGGAAGTTCCGCCAGGTCTCACCACCGTCGGCGCTGCGCCAGATACCCTGGCTCACGCTCCCTGCGAGAATTGTAAAGTCCTTTGTCATGGCTGACGAACAAAAGGGCCGGCGTGCCGTTCCACACGCCGGCCCTCTTGTTAACCCTTATTGCTTTAGAACGTGCGCTTCACAGTCTCGAACGAGTAGGCTGGTCCACCCTGTTGGATGGGCGTCCAACTGTCAACCCTGTCCGACACCGCGTACAGGATCGGAGTGTCGGCAATTGGAGAGCCCAGATGGTAGGTTGCAGCCTTGTTGGAGATGAGCCTTGCCATCTCGCCCTGCTCGTCCTCATCGAATGACGTGACCTGTGTCTTCAGCCAGCCATCCACGTCTGCATCGACACCGAGCAGGTGCATCCCGGACTTGCAAGAGCCGCACCATGAGAAGTTACTCACGCCGTGGTTAAAGGAGCTGTTGTTGGTCCAGGACCAACCGTACATGCCCAGAATCTCCACGGTCGGGTGTTCACGGTAGAGCTGACGCCAGGTCTCGTATTCAATCGGGGTGATGGAGGCGTCCACGCCGATCTCGGACCAATAGCCCGCGATTGCCTGGGTAGCAAGTGCGGTCCAGGCCGCCCCGGGTATGGCCATACTCGCGATCTTTACCTCGACGCCCGCGCCGCCTGCGTACCCAGCCTCGGCCAGCAGCGCTTTGGCCCTCTCAGGATCGTATTTCGGGAGCTCCCAGCTCGGATCAAATCCGTTGACCGCGGCGTTGGCGACGTGATCGCGTGCCGACAGTCTCCCCCTACCGAGCAAGAGTTCGTCGAGGATTTCCTGGCGGTTGATGGCGATGTCGAGCGCTTCCCGGACCTTGACGTTGTTGAGCGCTAGTCCTTCCATCCCCTCCGGGTTCCCCAGTCCGTACATCCGGAAGACGATCTGCTTGATACCGTCGAGCGTCAGAGTCTTGAAGCCATCGGCTTCCGCGTCTCGAGAAGCCTGCGGACCGACTTCCACCCAGTCCGCGCCGCCGGTCTTCAACAACGAGACGCGGGTGGTCTCTTCAGGCACCTGGAGGAATTGGAGAGCCGCGAAGTCGGGGGTCGGTCGGAACGGGTGCTCTTTCCCAGTCCACTCCTGGTCGATACTGATCCCTACTTCCTGGTTCACGAACTTCCACGGTCCGCTGCCGATCGGAGCTTTTGCGAACTCATCGCCTGACAGATCAGCAGGGAACGGCGCCTTGGGGTAGGCGAGCTGCAAGACCGCTATGGGCATGGTTGGATAAACAGTTTCCAAGTTGACGATGACCGTCTCCGCATCGGGAGCCGTCACCTTATCCGGGTGTCCCTGCGTTCTCCAATGCCGTGCAAGCCTTGATCGTGCGTCTTCAAGCGCCTCGCGCTCGAAGTCGAATTTGACGTCTTCGGAGGTCAACGGGGTGCCATCGTGCCATTCCATCCCTTGCCTGATCTTGAAGACCCAGGCCTTTCCGTCGGCGCCGAGCTCCCAACTCGTGGCGACCCCGCCCTTTCGGGTGCCATCCGTCTCGAACCAGGGCAACGAATCGAATATGGTTATGCCGTAGGCCCACAACGGCGTGCCGGAGAGACGGACCGGGTCGAACACCGCACTGGCCAACGATGGATAAGCTACGGTTAACAGCCCTTCGGGCATCCGCGGCACCTCGGTGGCCGTTGGCGCGGGCCTCGCCGTTGGCGCGGGCCTCGCCGTTGGCGCGGGCATCGCCGTCGGCGCGGGCATCGCCGTTGTTGCTGGGGCCGCCGCCGTTGGCGCGGGCGCTGCCGTTGGCGCTGGCGCCTGTGTGGCCGTTGGATCATCTCCTCCGCCACAGGCTGCGATCACCAGTGGTACCACAAGGGCCACCGCCGCCAATCTCATTAGACGCTTCGACATCTTCATAAACGTTCCTCCTCTTCCATTTCTTCTTGGTCGAATACTGTTCATAACACTAGAACAAAATACCGGGTGTCCATTGGGAACTGATTCAAGTCACCGCTCTTCCCGGAATCGGCCCCCTAAGGCCGTTGCGGTCGGCGGTTGAGAGATCTGCCTCCATGAGGAGGCCCCGAAGTCCCCTACGAGTCTGCCTGTCTTGCGGGAACGATACACCATGTGTCCAGAGTGTGACGATTTGTGTCATATTCACGCGGGTCCTACATTTTCGCCATGAGGCTAGGCCAGGGCCGCAAGGGCCTCCCGGTCGGCGGGCCGCAGGTCCAAAGGAATGCCGTGGCATTTGCGGGGGGTCACGTCCAGCATCTTGACGCGGAGCTCCCGGTCGACGTCGCTCCGGCGCGCGGTTATCCGAAGGCCGTCCGGGTCACTCCCGATATCCAGATGCGTGTAATCCGTCCCCATCATCAGCCGGTCGCCCCCGGCGACCTGCGCGACATAGTTGATGTCGTCGTCCAGGTAGCACGTCGCGAACATGTTGTCCGTCTCGTCCATGTACTCCTTGGCCATGGTTCTCCAGTCGCCGAAGACGCGCAGCGTAGCATCGCTCTTACCTCGAAACAGACTCTGCAGCACCGTGGGCACCCATGTGGAGCCGGCTTCGGCGAAGGCGAAGTTGAGCCTCGGGAACTTCCTGGGCACGTCCCACGCCAGCAACGAAGCGAAGGCTCCAGGCACACGCGACAAGGTCCTGTAGAACGTGTCCTTCGGAAAGGGAGCGTAATCTTGGGAGCTGGCCCCGATGTGGAAGCCTATCGCGAGGCCCAGGTCCTGGGCCTTTTCGTAGAGCGGCCACCAATAGGGACTGCCCGAAGATATGTTGTATTTGTATCCCGTGAGCTCAACGCCGGCCGCACCGTGCTTCGCGCCAAACTCTAACTCCTCCAAGGCGCGGTCCATCATCCGGGCGGGCGCCTTGATCATCCAGCGGATCCGGCCCTTGGACGGTGCAGTGCCTTCGGCCGCCCACCGGTTATAGCTGCGCGCCATGGCTGCTTCGCGGACCGGGTCCTGGACGGGGTCTATGAGCCAGAACGTTGAGTAGCAGATCTGGGCGTCTGCTCCCAACTCGTCCATGTGACGGAGCCGCGCGGGGATGTCGCTCAGGTCGCGGGTCCCTGGGGGATAGAAGTCCTGGCCGAATTCATGGGTGGTCCTCAGAACCTCCGACGCGGGATTGCGGTCCGGACGAATGTCGTCGAACACTCCAAGTCGATGAACCGCACCCTCGAAGAACCAGGGGCCTTCTGCCGGCGGAGCATACTCCCGCTCACTCGGATCGAAGTATTGCCATGTGAGCCTGCCGGTCTCGATGCCGTGAGCGTCAGCATCAATGAATCCCATGCTCTATCCCCTCTCCGTGTAGGACCGTTAGGCCGCAGGCAGGTTGTACAGCTTGATCGGATTGTCCTGCATCATCTTCCTCTTGCTGTCCGGGGAGATGTCCTCTCGAGCGCTGAGTGTCGAGACCGCCGTCGGGAAGAAGCCGTCGCTGTGCGGATAGTCGGTCGCGAAGAGCAGGTTGTCATCGCCCAACGCGGCAATCGTCCCCGGAATCATCGACTCATCCGGGTCCGCCGAGATGTAGCACTGCCGCAAGAAGTATTCCCTGGGCCGGAGGCTCAGCGGAAAGCTCAAGTAGCCGAGGTGCTCCACGTGATGCTCAAGACGGTCCAGCCAGTGGCCGATCCACCCGGCGCCCGATTCCAGGAACCCAACGCGGAGTTTGGGATGGCGATCCAGCACACCGCCGCAGATCAGGCTCATCAACGCCATCTGCTGCTCGTGAGGATGGGAGACGGCGTGGACCATCAGGTAGTTGTCGTATCGCTCTGTCCCCGCTTGTAGCGGGATGTTCTGGGTGGTGCCCTCGTGGATCGTCACCGGGACATCCAACTCCTCCAGCAGGTTCCACAGCGGATCGTAGGCGGGGTGGTCGATCGTCCGTCCATTCATGACGTTCGGTCGCATCGCGATGCCCCTGAAGCCGAGCTGGTCCACGCAGCGCTTGGTCTCTTCCATCGCTTCGTAGATGTCGATCTGCGGGACGAGAGCGATGCCGATGAGTCGGTCCTCTCGGCCTTTGCAGTAGTCGGCAAGCCAGTTGTTGTAGGCCCGGTCCAGGGCCACAATAGCGTCGAGGCGGTCGATAGCGGCCATCGGCAGTCCGAGGCTCGGATAGAGGACCGCGACATCCAGACCTTCCATCTCCATGTCCGGTATACGCGCGTCCGAGTAGGACCCCCCCGGCCTGGGCGGTTCGGCGTTGGGGGCCTTCGGCCCCTTGTAGGGAATCATTTGGCCGCCCACCATGATCCGGGTTCGCCCCTGATTGTCGATCACCCGCATCGGCGCCAGATGGTGGTACCTGGCCTCGAGATACTCAGGCCATAACGACTCCGGCTCTTCGACATGTCCGTCAGCGTCAATGATGCGAATACCGTCCATGGGACCCTCCTCATTACCTCGATCCACGAGGCTCTATCGCACGTCTTCGCGGCTAGTCATTCCTTTTAGCGTCCAGCTTGCTGGCGACCTCGCGGGCGTGGTCCACTTTTTCCTTGCAAGCGGAATACAGCATGTGGGGCTCGGGCGATACCGTGATGAGGCGCAGGCCGGATTCGTAAAGGCCGCGTATCTTCTCCACGTCGAACGCAAACGCGGCGCCCCTTGAAGGTGTGGGAGCGCTGTCGATCATGGGGATGCCTTTCCGCTTACAGATCCCGACCACCTTCTCCCTCGCCGCCTGCACCATGGGATGCCCGGGTGAATCGTAGCCCATCGACAGAGCCAGGTCCCATTTGCTGGGAGATGCGAACGTGATCCCTTCGACATCGGAGATCTCCTCGAAGTTCTCTACGGCTTCCTCATCTTCAATGAGCAACCCCACGATGATCTGCGAGTTCGTATTGGCAAAGTACGAGCCCGGATCTCCGACGTAGTTGTTTGACGCCGCCAGAGGTCCTCCACCGCGGGTTCCTTCGGGCGCGAAACGCGCTGAACTGACGGCCTCTTCGGCCCCCTTCTTGTCGAGGACATGGGTGACGTAGACCCCGCCAACCCCAGCGTCCAAGACCTTCTGGACGGCGATCGGGTTCCCGGCGGCCAGGCGCACGATCGGCGTCATCTGGTGCGATTGGGCTATCTTCACCAGGGGAAGCAACGCGCGCTGGTCCAGTGGTCCGAGCGCCCCGTGTTCCATCTCGATGATGACGAAGTCCATGCCGGCCAGACCGATAAGCTCGAGGTTCATCTGGCTCCCGGAGACAAAATACATCCCCATGGCCAGTTCGTTCCGCTCGATCTTTTCCTTCAGTAGATTCCGATACATCAGGACCTCTTTTTCAGCCTGTGCGGCGAAGACTGCCGCAGGCCTGGATCATCGTTTTTTGGCTTCCTCTTCGATCTCCCTGACAGCCGCGCGAGCCCCGTCAACCTGGGCCTTGCAAGCGTTGTAGAACATATGCGGCTCATCGGACACGGTGAAGATCCGGATGCCTGCCTCCAGATGGGCCTGCATCTTCTCCGGCGTGTGCGCGCTCTCGGCCATGCGCAGGCCCTTTCTACGACAAGTGTCGTAGATCACCTTCCGGGCCTCTTGCACCGCTGGATGCGCCGGGTTGTCATACCCCATGGAGAGCGCGAGGTCCCAGGCTCCAGCCCTGAACCAGCTGATGCCTTCCACGTCGGAGATATCGTCGAAATTGTCGATGCTCTCCTGGTCCTCCATCGAAGTCAACACGACAATGTCGGGGTCCGTTCCGAAATACTGCCCGGGGTCGCCAACGTATTGATTGGCGGCGGCCAGCGGACCGGCGCCGCGTATCCCGCGAGGCGGGAAACGGGTCGCCGCCACCGCTTGCATCGCGCTTTCCTTGTCGGTGACATGCGGGACAACTACCCCTTGAGCGCCAGCGTCCAGTACCTTGCCGATGTGTATGGGATTGTTCTCCGGCACCCGCACGATCGGCGTCAACTGGTAGTGGCGCGCGACACTGACCAGCTCCATGAGGGGGCGCTGGTCGAGTGGGCCGAGTGGGCCATGCTCCATGTCGATGATCACCCAGTCGAGCCCGGCTTTTCCGATCACCTCGAGCGCCATCGGGTTTGCGGAGATGAAAAACATCCCGAGAACGAGCCGTCCCTCGTTGATCCGCTCTAGCAAATGATTACGATACATAGCCTCGGTGCCTCCCGGACGCTCTCTTCGTCGGACGCTCAGATCAACGTGCTAGTTGAAGGCTCCCTGTTCCATGAGATCAACGAACTCGGCGCCCGACACACCGAGCCATTGACAGAAGACCAACTCGTTGTGCTCTCCAAGGTCAGGGCCGGGCCTCTCGACGCACGCCGGGGTAGCGGAAAGCCGGAACCCCGGGGCCTCAACGCTGTGGCTCCCCATATGCGGGTGCTCCACCGTAACGAGATGCTGGCGAAAGCGGAGTTGCGCGTCGTTGTAGAGGTCTTCGGCGTTGGACACTCTCCCAGCGGGAACCCCAGCGTTTTGAAGCAGCTCCATGACCTCTTCCGGGCTATGCCTCAGCGACCACTCCCCGATGAGCGATTCGAGCTGGTCTTCGTTCTGCTTTCTCGATTCGAGGGTGGCGAACCGCTCATCATTGGCCCACTCCGGCTTACCGAGGACATCGCATAGCCTGTGCCACTGCTCTTCGGAGGTGGTGGCTATCGCGCACCAGCGGTCGTCTCCCTTGCATCGGAAGACGCCATGAGGGGCCGCCCAGTCGGTTCGATTGCCCTGGCGTTGGGCGACCCTTCCGTTCATTGTGTAGTCGAAGCAGAGCGGGGCCAGCAGGTAGACGCAGCTCTCCAGCTGGGAAAGCTCGAGGTGCTGTCCCCTGCCTGTCCTGTGGCGATGGTCGAGCGCGGCGAGTAACCCGGCGACGGCAAACCGAGGGGGCAACTCGTCGGGGAAGGGCGCCATGGGGTAGGAAGGGTCGCTCGATGGCAGCCCGGTCAGCGTGCTGATACCAGTGAGGGCGACCATGAACATCGCCCATCCGGGTTGGCGGGAATGCGGCCCCTTCGTTCCCTGGCCCGAGCAGCTGACCATGATCAGGCCTGGGTTGATTCTCCGAAGCTCGTCGTAGCCGAGGCCCAGCCCTTCCATGGTGCCCACGGAGTAGTTCTCGACCACGACGTCGGCCCACGCGAGGAGCTTCTTCGTCATCTCGTTGCCCTGTGGGTGCTTCAAGTTGAGCGTCACACCATACTTGTTGCAGTGCATGTTGGAGAAGCCGACGCTGTGGTCTTCCTTGACCTGGCCATCTTTGAAAGGCCCCGACAGCCGCTTCAAGTCGGGAGCTTCTCGGCTCTCCACACGCACGACCGTCGCGCCGTGCAACGTCAAGAACCGCGAGACGACCGGGCCAACTATGGAGCGTCCGAAGTCGACGACCTTCAGCCCCGCGAGCGCTCCGCGGCCGTTCTCCGAGGGAGGTGACGCGACGGCAACGGGCATGGCCTGGTCGATCCCGTTCTTGCTCGGGTTGAAGACTTCCGAATGCGTGTGCTCCCCAATCCCAGGGGCTGCGGAGCGCACCGCCGCGCTCGTCTCAGACGCATGGAGGAAGGTGGGGTATTCGAGAGTCCCATTTCGACGACGGTCTTCGATCGGCGTCCAGAAGTCCATCGCTCTCAGCTGGGGACTCTCGACAACTTCCTTGACAGTGACGAGGGGTGCTAGCAGGATGCGCCGCTGGAGAGCGCCTTCGTACAGCTCGGCCATGGTGTGCGCGGCAAAGAACACCTTCACCGGCTCCTCCAGCCGCTCCATTTCCTCTCGGCTGATGGCTCCGAACTTCATGTTCACCCAATCGGCATCTCCAAAGGCCCCAGTTGGGAAGCCTTCACTGCGCATCCAGTCGGTCAGGCCTTGAGCCGAGATGATCGCCGATGGGGCGGGGAACACGGTGAAAGCGACGAACCCGTCTTTGCAATGCCAGTGGACCCGTCGCGGCCATCCGCCCCGGCCAGACAGCATTGCCGCTCCTTTGCGAGAGTACGTGAATCCGTTGGCCTCCCAGTGCAGAGGAGCGTCCATGGTTATCGCGGCCAACGACTCCTGCACCGAGACGTCTACATGCTGCCCGGTTCCATGTTGTGCGCGGTAGTAGTGGGCGATGAGCGCGCCGGCGGCGGCATCCAACGAGGCCAAGCCGTACGCCATCAGCGGGTATCCGGTGAGCACCGGTTCCTTGTCTTCGTCGCCCGCCATGAACATGACGCCGCTGAGAGCGGCAGCCACCAGCTGGCCGCCGACGAAGTCCCGGTACGGGCCCTCCTGGCCAAAGGGGGTGACCGAAGTGAAGATGAGGGCCGGGTTGCTCTCACGGAGGTCGCGATAGCCGATCCCGAGGTCGTCCATCGTCCCCGGAGGGAACGACTCGATAACGAAGTGGGCTTCCGATGCCAAAACCCGGAACCGCTCTCGATCGTGGGTCACGGTCAGATCCAGGACCAGGCTCTGCTTCCCTGCGTTGTATCCCGCCCAGAACAGACTCTGCTCGGGGTCGACTATGTCGTGCGCGAAGGGACCCCGTTGCCGCGCTCGGTCCCCGCCAGGGGGTTCAACCTTGATGACCTCCGCTCCAAGGTCGGCGAAGACCTTTCCGCACAGGAAGCCGGTCTCATCCGTGAGGTCGAGCACACGATAACCGTCGAGCATCCCGGTAGTGTCGGGTATCGCCATCATCACATTTGTACGTTGCGAGGGCTCGGGTGGATGGGCCCGGGCTACTCCATCTTCCCGGTGTAGTTCGCCTTTCGCTTCTCTGCGAACGCCTTCGGCCCTTCCCTGGAGTCCGGAGTGTCTTGCATGATAGCGCTCATAAGCATCCCAGGGAATTGCATTGCCGAAGCGGGAAGGTCTCTGGAGAAGAGGGCCATCCGTTTTACGGACTGGACGTGCAGTGGCGGCATGGCGGCATAGTCTGCCGCGACACGATTTGCCGCCGCGAGCAACTCCTCCTTCGGGACGATCTCGTTCACAAACCCGATTCGAAGGGCTTCCTCGGCGTGCATGAACCTGGCTCGCAACATCATGTCGAACGCTATCCTCCATGGGAGCTGACGGAGCAGCTCATGCGAGCCACCGCCACCGCCGCCGATCCCATGCTTCAGCTCGAGCATTCCGAACCTCGCGTCCGGTGTCACGACGGCGTAGTCGGCGTTGGCCATCATGAAGATCATGCCGGCTCCGATGCAGGACCCGTGAACGGCGAAGACCAGCGGCTTGTACAACTGCAAGGCGCCTACTCGAAGGACGCCGGTCCACTCGTTCTGCGCGTATTCGTGGCGGAAGAGGCGCTCCTTGCTCAGGTTGTATCCCCTGTCCGGATCGGCCTCTCCCACGGTTTTGTTTCGTATCGCCGCCACCGATTTGACGTCCCCTCCGTAGGTAAACACCTTCTTGTCCTGGGGCGCGCTGACGACGGCGACCCAGGCCTCGGAATCGTCTCGAAACCTCTCCAGCGTCTGCTTCAGCGGGCGATAGACCATGTCCGGGTTGAACAGGTTGTAGTCGCCTCGGCCGTCGATGACGATCTGCGCGATGCGGTCCTTGACCTCGTAATGAATAGGCACGGAGACGACCCCCTCATGTGGCTTCGGCCGAATGTGCGGGGCCTCGATTGCCCCGTGACCAGAACCGGGCTGCGTTTCCGGAGCGGCGAGCGATGCTCCCCTGAGGAGTCGTTGCCGGACCGGGAAGGCGGTCTCTGGCGCTTCCGACCCGATGTCCAAGAGAGGAGATGCTAAAGCGCAGGCTATCGAAAAGTCAAATTGTATTTGCGAAATGGAATATATTGGCGGTCACCGATACGTGCTAGACTGCCGAAAAGTCGGTCCTAGGTCAGAATCCGCCACGAGGTGCGCGCATGATCACACAACTGGACAGGACAGCTCTGATGGTGAGTGAGGGAGACCGCAGCGCCGATTTCTATGCGGACTGTCTGGGCATGGAGCGCGTTTCTCGGAGGGCGAGCGACACGTTCAACCCCACTGTCGGCGAAGTGTTCGACGTGCCCGGAGGAATGCTACGCAAGCAAATCCGCCTGGGCAGGGGCGCCTTCTACCTAATACTATTCGAGATGGAGCCCAGGGGAAGGCAGCAGGCCCTTCCGGTAAACAATCCAGGGAGTCTGGCCCTCGGGATCCCGAGCAAGAACATCGAGGAGGACTTTCATCGGCTAAGCGCGAAAGCGGCGACAATCGTGATGCCGCCAACTTCTCGGGGTGGACGGACCGTATGCTATGCCGCGGACCCGGATGGGGTCTTCGCCGGCTTCGTGGACAATGTTCCCGAGGGCATCGATGCGGTCGTGACGATCACGGTGAACGATGCCGAGCGCAGCGCGGCATTCTACGCGAACTTCGGGTATACCCCACTACCGGAGCTCGACGAGGCCGACGCTGACCATAAGGCCGTCGGCATGAGGCTGGGAACGGTAGGCTTTCAGTACTTCGAGTATCTCCAGGGAAAAGGCTCAGAAAGACAATCCCCGATGAACAACGTCGGGGCGGTCCAATTCGACCACTTCACCGATGCCATCGATTCGGACTATCAACGGATCCATGACTACGGCACGACGGTGATCAGTCCGCCGGTCAAGACGACGCGCGGGTTTGCCAGCACCGGCTTCGACCGGGATGGA
The DNA here is from genome assembly GCA_965248515.1 of Dehalococcoidia bacterium. Taxonomy (GTDB): domain Bacteria; phylum Chloroflexota; class Dehalococcoidia; order SHYB01; family SHYB01; genus CBDFJU01. The sequence goes on from CBDFJU010000002.1 coordinate 493,007, forward strand.
AACATGTGGGAGCTATCGAGCGACGACGGCATTCAACCGAAGGATATCGCGTATTATCAAAGGACCTACGTGCCCAAGGAAGAGAGGGCGAAGCAATGACCCGACACTCAGTAATCTCCGCCGATTCTCATGTCGTTGAGCCTGTCGATCTATGGACCGAGCTGATCGACCCACAGTTTCGCGACCGAGCTCCGCACGTAGAGGAGAAAGACGGCCAAGAGGTGTTCGTTGTCGACGGTATCCCGTTGCAATGGGTCGGCCAGCTGGGACTGCTGGGTTCCGCTGGAGTTCCCAACGAGCGCCTTCACGAATTGAAGCGACACCGAGATGCGAATCCTGGGGGTTGGGACCCGCACAAGCGCGTCAAGGACATGGCCTCCGACGGAGTGGATGCGGAGGTGCTCTATAGCAGTCTCAGCATGCCCCTCAATCAGGTCCGCGACGCAGCCTACCAGGCGGCCTGCTTCCGCGCCTACAACGATTGGCTCGCCGACTTTTGCGCTGTGTACCCTGACAAGCTCGTCGGCATCGGCCTGATACCGTTATTGGACTTTCAAACAGGAGTCGATGAGCTAGGCCGTATCGCAAAGAAGGGCCTGAAAGGCGCCGCCATCTCTCTCGACCTCGCGGCGGGGATCGAGCAGCCGTACTGGGCCGCCGAGTACGATGCTTTCTGGGGCCAGGCCTCTGAGTTGGGAATGCCGATCAGCTTGCATTCGCTCACGGGGACAAGCGCAATCACGAAAGGAAAGTTTGCGAGGTACGCGACAACGCCTGCCGGGGTCCAGGAGACCGTCGCCAATCTGGTCGAGTTCGGCGTCTTCGAGCGCTTTCCCGAACTCCGCGTGGTATCGGTTGAAAACGACGCCGGCTGGATCCCCAACTACGTGGCTCGCCTGAACCATGCCTACGACAGAAGCCGCCATTACAAGAGCACGCCATCGCCTCTCACCATGCTGCCCAGCGAGTACATCCGCCGCCACCTCCGCCTGACGTTCATGTACGACAAGGTCGCGGTAGACCAGAGAGACAACATAGGCGTCGAGACCTTGCTCTGGGCGTCCGACTATCCCCACGGCGACAGCACGTGGCCCAAATCCGGAGAGTTCATCGAGTGGCAGTTCGGCGACATCCCCGCGCCGGAGCGCCAGAGGATGGTCCGCGACAACGTCGCGGAGCTGTACGGGATGGCCTGAAGCGGCCGGCTACAGGATCGCGCCCTTTTCCCGTAGCTTCTCGATATCGCCCCAGCCGTACCCCGCTTCGAGCAGCACCTCTTCGGTGTGCTGGCCGAACTCCGGGGCCTCCCGCCAGATCCCTGCCGGCGTCTCGTAATAGTTGATCGGGTGCCGGCACTCATCCACCAGACCGTAAACCGGGTGATCGAACTTGGTGATGTAGTCGTTGGCGATAACCTGTGGATCGTCGGGCAGCTCGCCGATGGACTGCACCTTCGCATAGACAAAGTCGCCGTTGGCGCGGAAGGCCTCGACCCACTTGTCATACGTCCTGGTTAGGAATTGCGTATCGAGCAGCGCCACGAGTTCGGCGCTGTACTCGGTCCTCCGCTGCAGGGTATTGAACCTGGGATCGTCCTTGACTTCGGGGATGTCCAACGCCCTGGTGAACCGCTCCCAATAGCGGTCGGATTGGAGCATCATCAGTCGGATCCATCGGTCGTCTTTGCATTTGTAATAGCCGGTGAGTGGGTTCGCCGGACGCTTTCGGTCGAAGGCCTCCTTTTCGCGCCTGCCCGAGAAGCCGTTCATCGTAATGTGCAGCCCCTGAAGCCACATGACGCTGCTGAGGTGAGACGCGTCGAGCTCCTGCCCGACGCCTTGCTCGCGCCGTGCGACCAGCGCGGCGAGGACGCCAAAGCACACCATGATCGCCCCGATCTGGTCGGAGACGCCGCCTTGTACTGTCGACGGCTCCTCAGCATCGATCGGGGTCGCCGCCATCATCAGGCCGCCGCGGGCCTGCCCGCAGCCGTCGAAGGACGGCTCGGCCGAGTCCGGGCCCTTGGGGCCGTAGCCGTTGGCGGAAGCATAGACGAGCATTGGATTGTGCTGCTTCAGCGTGGCGTAGTCCATGCTGAGTCTCTGGGCCACGCCCTGCCGGAAGTTCTGCACGAAGACGTCCGCGGTCTTCACGAGGTTGTAGATGACCTCTTTCCCCTCGGGCGTCTTCAGGTCGACGACGATGCCACGCTTGCTTCGATTGCACGCCTCGAAATACGGGTTTCGGCCGTGCACGTCGGTGTTCATGACCCGACCAGCGTCGCCATCCATGCTCTCGATCTTGATGACGTCGGCGCCCATATCTCCCATCATCGAGGTCGAGACGGGACCGAACTGCCACATCGTCCAGTCCAGCACTCTGACCCCCTTCAAGGGGCCCGTAACACCGTTGGAGACCACGTTACACCTCCTCGAACAGCTACTGAAGAACTCCGATGCAGGCGCTCAATTAAGGCCGTAGTAGGCCCGGGGGTTGTCGTAGATCAGCTTGTGGAAGGCCTGTTTCGAGATCTTCCCTTCCAATTCGGTCAGTTCGTCCATGATCTCCGGCCCGTGGTCTTCGTGCGGGTAGTCGCTGGCGAACAGCAGCCTGTCTTCGCCGATGTGGTCGATAACGGCCGGCAAGTAGGGCTCGTCCGGCTCGCAGCCGATGTAGCACTGGCGTTGAAAATACTCGGACGGCTTCAGCTTGATGGTGGCTCCCACCGTCTTTTTGCGGGTCTTATATTCGCCATCACAGCGCCACAGCCAGTACGGGAGCCACCCCGAGCCCGACTCGAGGAAGGAGAAGCGCAGCTTCGGGTGTCGCTCGAAGACCGCGCCTTCGACGAGGGTCAAGAACGCCATCATCTGCTCCATCGGATGAGAGGTTGCATGACGTCCGAAATACGTCTCGAAGCGGTCGAATCCCGTGGCCGGCAGTTGCGATGGCGACCCTTCATGCACCCCCACCGAAATATCGAGCGCCTCGCACTCGGCCCACAGCGGCTCGTAGTCGGGGCTGCTCAGCACCCTCCCGTTCACCGGGTTCGGACGTACGTAGACAGCCCGAAAGCCCAGCTTCGCCACTCGTCGAGCCTCCTCGACGGCTCCCTGAGGGTCACGGAGGTCCAGGCCCGCCACCGGACGGAGGCGTTTCGGATCGGTCTGAGAGAAGTCGTGCAGCCAGTCGTTGTACGCCCGGACGATCCCAGCCCCCATCTCGGCATCCATGGTCTTGAAGAACCAGAGGTACAGACCGGCGGTCGGGTAGAGAAACGCCATGTCCACACCGAACAGATCCATGGCTTTCAGCTGAGACACCGAGTCGAAACCCATCTTCTCGTACTCGGCGTACTTGCTCGGCGGTCTGTTTGGGTCGCTCGTCCTCTTGACCTCGGCTGCGACCATGGGCAACTGCTCGTCGCCGTACCCATACACTCGTCCTGACCCGCCGGGAAGCAGTCGCGGAGCACGCTCGCGGAGGCTGGGCTCCAGCCACACGTCCAACAGGTCCAGTGGCTCCCTGATATGGGCGTCCGCGTCGATAATCACTTGTCCGTTCAGCATCGGTTGCCTCCAGACGGTCCGGTCGTCCGAAACCAGTCGACAGCGGTTAGAATGCCTGACGAGGTTTCGCCATCTCTAGTTCCGCCCTGCAGAGATTAGACCTCGACGATTTGCCGGAATGTACAATCCGCCTTGAACCATTGTCAAACGTCTCGGGAGTAGTGAGCAGAGCGGCGCTCGCTCCTTGCGGACGATATCATAGGCCTGCATCCCTCAATCGAGGATCAGCCGATTGATGAGAGGAACAAAAGGGGGGCTCGCGATGGTCGCATCCGTGGAACAGCAGAAGGTACTCCGTGATATGAAGATCTTCTCCAGCGACTCTCACATCGTTGAGCCGCCGAATCTCTGGACGGACAACATGAAAGGCGCCGCCGCCGCCATGGCTCCGCGCCTGGTCCCGGAGGACGCCGGCGACTGGTGGTACGTTGGCGACCTGCGCCTGGCCCCCATCTCGGCGCGAAAACCCGGCGCCAGGTTCGAAGGGCTCGACAAGCTCGCTGGCCCGGCCAGGTTCAGCCTGGCCCCCGAGGGTGGTTACCTACCGGAAAAGAAGCTCGAGGACATGGACCGGGATGGCTTGTACCAGGAGCTCCTTTACCCGACGATCGGGCTCTGGCTTTTCCGTTTGCCCCCGACCTACCCGATCGCTGAAATCTTCGGCTGCTATAACGATTGGGTTGCCGATTTTTGCAACGCAGCGCCCCACAGAATCGGCGGCATCGCGATGATCGACCTGGTCGATATCGAACGAGGAACGAACGAGCTGAAGCGAGCGGCGAAGGCGGGGCTGGCCGGCGCGATGATCAGCGTCTTCCCCGAGCTCGACCGCGGCTACGATCTGCCGATGTGGGACCCGTTTTGGGCAGCCGCCGAGGAGGCCGGTCTCCCGTTGAGCCTCCACATCGGGACGAACCGACAGGTCCCCGAGACAACGCGAATTTCGGCGGACACAGCTATCTCGCGGTTCACTCCAGCGCAGGACCGCGCCGACTTTACCACGGCCGCCCATTGGGTGGAGATGTCGCTCGCTAGGATCATCTACGCCGGCGTCTTCGAGCGGTACCCGGGGCTGAAGATGGTCTCGGCCGAGCACGGAGCGGGGTGGGCCGGCTATTTCCAGGAACAACTCGACTACAACTACACCCAGCGGCGCCAGCGGTCGGACTGGGTCAGGTTCAAGGGCGACGTGTTGCCTAGCGATTTCTTCAAGAGCAACGTCTTCGTCAGCTTCCAGGAAGACAGCCTGGCTATGAAGATACGCGACGAGATCGGCATCGATACCCTGATGTGGGGCTCGGACTACCCGCACATCGAGACGACGTTTCCCAGGAGCCTGCCCATCCTCGAGGAGATGCTCGAGGGCCTCTCCGAAACGGACCAACGTAAGATCGTCGTCGACAACGCCGCGAGAGCGTATCCCGTATTCTCGAGCTAGCGGAGTCGAACGTGGCCCGAAGGCCGGGCTACCACTTCGTCGCGACTGCGACGCCCCGGGGAACCTCGGCGTTTCGGCGGATCTCCTGCTCGTCGCTGTGGTAGCGGGCGCGGTAAGCGGCCTCGGCGATACGTGGCATCACCCGTTCGAGGACGGCCTTGTCCAGCTGGGCGGCGACGTCGCCGGCATCGACATACGCCAGCATCTGGGGTAGCCGTGTGCGGAGTCTGTCCAGGGACCAGTCCAGCGGGTCTCCCTGGAAGCCGGGGTAGATGACCCTTAGCTCCTGGTTCGGCTTCTGCCAATTCATGTAATGGTAGTGGGGGCTCTCATCGAAGCAGTCGAAACGGAGATGCTCCGTGAGCTTTCCATCCTTGTTGCTGTACACGTGAAGCGTAACCCCGCGATCGGCGCCGCTGAACCCGCCCTTGGCCTTGACCTTCCGGTAGTACTCCTCGCCAAAGGCCGCCTTGGAGATGTCGCCGCCGGTGAGGCGGTACTCGATCCCGACGGTGATGGCGCCCGCCTCTATCATCTCCGTCTGTTCCTCGACCACTGGTCCCGGCATCACTTTGGGCTTGAACACGTAGCGGTCCAGGGCGGTCCTCCTCTGCTAGATGCTCACCGCGTTGCGGCGCACGGCCTCGACATCGGTGTGGAACCGGGCGCGGTAGACGGCTTCGGCGAGGCGAGGCATCACCTCGTCGACGCTGGCCGGGTCGACGCGCTTCGCCAGGTCCCGGGCGCCGGCCGCGATCAACATGTCGACGAGCCTTGTGTGAATGCGGTCCACGGCGAAGGCCGCTGGGTCCCCATTCGCCACGGGATCGATTCCCATGAGGTCGTTCACACCCTCTGCTTTGTTGATGAAATGAACATGGGGATCGTTTTCGAAGCAGTCGAAACGGAGCCGCTCGCTCAGGCTACCGTCCGTGTTCTCGAAGACATGCACCGACACTCCTCGGTCGGCGACACGTTGCTCTGCCTTGTCGTCTCTCGGCGCGCGGCCGTTTGCCACGCTGATCTCATCGTCGAGCAGGCGGAACTCGACACCGAAGGTCACGGCGCCCGCTTCTATGTACTCGGTCTGCTTGTCTACGTGGGGTATTGGACCCCCCGGTCCCGCATGAAGGATTAGTCGGTCTTGCGCCATCTCACCCCTCCCAAACCTCGAGAATGCCCAACGATACCACATGAGGAAAGTTCGCCGTTGACGTCCTTCCAGGATCCCAGAAGCATATACACTATCGCGGGAGCCGAGCATGGGCGCAGGAGGTCATCGATGAAAGTGACCGGAGCCAGAATCGTCTTCGTGGACTGCGATCCCGAGCAAGCCCACGACTACAACCGATGGTACGACCTGGACCACTTCCCGGAAGTCGTGGCATCGCCCGGCGTGGTCGGCGGTCGACGCTATGTGGCGACGAAGGCCTGCAAGCAAGCGCGACGCCCCACCTCCATCGAGGGCCTCGACGGCGGCAAAGGCACGTACTGCACGTTGTATCTGATCGGCGAGGACATGGCAGCCGCCCGGGATCATATGGGGGCCGTAGGCCAGCGCCTTCGGGAGCAGGACCGAATCTTTCCTGGAGCCACCGCCGCCCACTCGCAAGATTTTACGCTCGAGCGCTCCCTCGTGCGTGGGGACCTGCGCCTTGGAGAGGCCGCCGCGCCGTTCCTGGCCCATCAAGGCTTACTTGCCGGCATCGCGGAGGCGCTGGACACGGACCGAACTGACGAGGTCGCGCGCTGGTACGACGAGACCCACCACCCGGATATCCTCCGTCTGCCAGGGTTTCTAGCTATCCATCGGTTCAGCTCGTTTGGGGTCGATGGTGGTCCCCCACCAGGCGCGTACTCCCTGAACCTCTACTACCTCGAGGGCGACCCAGCGGCGGCGGTCGCCGCCCTTCGAGAGGCGATCCCTGGATTGCAGCAGCAGGGGCGCTATCTCCCGGGCCTCGAAGAGGCTCGCCGTCTGGCCTTCGTGTCGCCGTATGAGACCGTCACGGCCTTCGATTACAGCTTCCTAGAGCGGACATAACTCGCAGCGGTGAGCCGCGCGGGCGCGGTCCCGCGCCGCGGCCTCGTCACAGTATTGACATCGCGGTGCATGATATCGACAGCGGGCCGGGGCGTCGGAGCAAAGATCCCGCTCTCGGATAAGCCCCCTGTCGCCGGGCCGGCGCGACCGCGACGATAGCTCCCGCCGAAGGCGTCTGACCTCGAGAATCGGTCGACTATGACCAAGGAGTGCCGTATGGGCGAGCGGTTCAACATTTGCGTCGGGACGGTCGGCCAGGGAATCTATCACAGCCCCGACGGCGGCGAGTCGTGGACACACATCCGCGCTCCATTCTGGCTCGAAAGCCAGGTGCGGCCGGTGACGCTGGACCCGAACGACCCATCGACGATCTATGCCGGCGACGAGACCGGTGTCTTCCGCACCCGAAACGGAGGCGCGGCGTGGGAGCGCCTCAACTTCCCCTCCAAGCTAACCAAAGATCACGAGAAGACAGTCGGTCCCGCTAGTGGCTATGGACCCGAGCCGGAGATGACGACGCTCCACGTGTGGGCCATCGCCGTCGATCCCGGAGATGCTGACACGGTCTATGTGGGGACGCGACCGGCCTACGTTTACCGAACGCAAGACGGCGGAGACAGTTGGGAGCAGCTCCCGGTCGACCTACCCAAGGAGTGCAAATTCGGTACCACCCGGATCACCACGATGCTGGTGGACCCCACGGATAGCGACACGGTCTGGGTGGGTGTCGAGATAGGGGGCGTCTTCCAGACGAGAGACGGAGGCAAGTCCTGGCGCCGCGTGAACCTCGTCAACAAGGACAGCAACGGCGCCGACCCCGAGCCCACGTTGGACGTGCATTCCATCGTGAGCAACCGGTCTGAAGACCATCGAATCATCATCAGTACGGTCGACCAGGTGTTCGCGACGGAGGATAAAGGCGATAGCTGGCACCGCGTTGTTGGGAGCACGGACCTCCCGATCCCGTACTGTCGCTGTTTGGCCGTCAAGACGGACGACCCCAAGGTCTGGTTCCTCGGCAACGGCGATACCGCGATCGGCACCATAGGCCTGATCCAGAAGTCGATCGACGGCGGGAAGACCTGGGCCGCGTGCCCGTTGCCTGTTGAGCAAACGAACTCCAACTTCTTCATGTTCGCGACCAACCCCGCGAACCCTAGCCGCATCCTGGCGTCAACTCTTTTCGGCGAGATCTACCGCAGTGAAGACGCCGGGGACTCGTGGACAAAGCTGAAGCGGGAGTTCAACGAGGTCCGCGGCCTCGCCTGGACGCCCGCTGCCTAGCCCAATGCAGAAGCTCGACGGGCAGGTCGCTGTTGTTACCGGCTCCGGCCGCGGTCTTGGACGGGCGTACGCGTTGGCCTTCGCCGCTGCCGGCGCCAGCGTTGTCGTCAACGACCGTGGAGGCCCGCTCGGCGACGTCAGTCTGGACCAGAGCCCAGCCGACGCCGTGGTCGAAGAGATTCACGCCACGGGAGGTCGGGCCGTCGCCAACTACGAGGATGTCTCTGACTTCGAGGCCGCCGGGAGAATCGTCCAGACCGCCCTCGACAGCTTCGGTCGAGTGGACATCATGGTCACCAACGCTGGGACCGACCGTCGCGGCCCAGTCCTCGACCTGACACCGGAGGACTGGGACCTGACCCTCAGAGTCCACGTCTACGGCTCCATCTACTGCTCCGTTCAGGCGGGGAGGGTGATGCGCGAGCAGAAAAGCGGCGCCATCGTCAACGTCACGTCGCCCTCGTTCCCAAACGGAGTCGAAAGGCTGGCTCCCTACGCCGTTTCCAAAGGTGCCATCTACTCGCTGACCAGGACGCTGGCACTGGAGCTCGCGCCGTTCGGGATCACCGTCAACGCGTTGGCCCCGAGACGTGCCCGCACCAGGGCGACCGAGGAGCAGATAGTCAATCTTCGAGCGCAAAACGCCCCGGCCGAGACCATCGCGGCGCTGGAGGAGTCGTTCCAACAGCCGGAGGACGTCGCACCCCTTGCCGTCTTCTTCGCTACCCCGGAGAGTCGTGACGTTACCGGGCGAATCCTGTTCGTCGAGAAAGGCAGGATCGCGTTCATCGCTCCTCCGGTGATGGAGCCGTCTGCCTTCCACCCCGCCGGACGCTGGAATGTCGACGATCTCGCGAAGGTGGTACCTCGGATGGCGGAGTTGTAGATGGTGGGAAGGCGTAAAGCCGGCAATCAGGCCAGGAGAACACGGTAGGGAAAGCAATGGCGACAGACACAGGTAGTTTCCTCGACCCCCGCAAGCTAACGCTCGACGAATGGGCCGACATCCTGAGGGCGGAGGTCGGTACTGTCATCACGACCGAGGAGTTCAAGATGCAGCATGGGGAGCACTTTGCTCCCTGGAACACCGAGGCCAGCAGGGACACGATCGTGCACCTGGTCGACGGCCTCGGTGACATAAACCCCCTGTACCGCGACGAGGGTTACGCCGAGACGACTCGGTACGGTGCCCTGATCGCCCCGCCGAGCTTCCTCTACACGGTCTGGTACCCCACGGGCACCTTCATGCGCAAGATGGTCCAGGGTTTCTCCGGGTTCAACTCGGGCGGGGCGATGGAGTGGTTCAAGCCCATCCTCAAAGGCGATCGGTTTACCTTCAAGCTAACGTCGCCCGCGAAGATCGAGGTGAAGGAAAGCACGCACACCGGGAAGATGATCCTGGTCCACGCCCGGGTGGACTACTACAACCAGCGCGGCGAGCTGGTCGCGGTGGGGACCGGCTACAGCATCAAGGCGGAAGCGCAGCGCTTTCGCGAGACCAACAAGCAGAAGGACGTGTTGATTCACGAGAACACGCCTGAGGAGCTGGAGCGCATCTATGCGGCGAAGGCGAACGAAGAGGTCCGCGGCCCGCAGCCCCGCTGGTGGGAGGACGTCAACGTGGACGACCAGCTTGCGCCGGTCGTTCAGGGGCCTTCGAGCCCAATGGACAACGCCGCGCTGTTTGCTGGCCTCGGCCTTTACTCCCTGAAGGCTGACAGTATGGAGCTGGCCTCCCCCTACGCGAGAGACTTCCCGATGCCCCCGCATCCTGACACCGGTGGCTTCGCCAACCACCTCACCTTCTCCATCGACTCGAGGATCGCCAACTGGCGACATAACCTTCAGGGCGCGGTCGTCATCGGTATGCACCGAATGGCCCAGGCCATGGTCGTCTACACAAATTGGATGGGCGACGACGGCTTTCTCTGGAAGTTCGCGAAGCGGATGAACCGGTTCAAGATCATCGGGGATACCGTTTGGCTCAGGGGCAAAGTGACCAAGAAATATGTCCATGATGGCCGGCACTGTGTGGACATCGAGTCGTGGGGTGAGAACCAACGCGGCGAGATCGTCCAGAATGGAAGCGCGACGATCATCTTGCCCTCGAAGGAGCATGGCCCCGTCAACTTCCCAGTCCCGCAGACGAGCGACTAGCTCGATATGGTAGGCCTTCCACTCCCGCTGGAAGGAGTCCGCGTCCTGGACCTGGCGGACGAGACCGGCTTTCTCTGCGGCAAGATGCTCGCAGACCTCGGGGCGGACGTGGTCAAGGTCGAGCGGCCCGCCGGCGACCCATCGAGGTCCATCGGCCCGTACTACGGAAACGTCCCCGACCCCGAAAAAAGCCTCTACTGGTTCGCTCACAACCTGAACAAGAGGAGCGTCACCCTCGACATCGAAAGCGAGGACGGTAGGGGGTTGCTCAGACGGCTTGCGGCCGAGGCGGCGTTCTTGATCGAGACGTTTCGGCCCGGCTACCTCGACGGCCTGGGCCTGGGGTACGGGGCCCTCAGCGCGGTGAATCCCGGTCTCGTCATGGTCTCCATCACCCCGTTCGGGCAGCAGGGACCGTACAGCGGCCACGCCTCCTCCGACCTCGTGCAGATGGCGATTGGCGGATTCTCGTACATGGGAGGCGATCCCGACCGGGCGCCCCTGCGGGTGAGCTTCGACCAGTCTCCCCTCCTCGCAGGCTCCCAGGCGGCAGCGGCAGCGATGATCGCCCACTACCATCGGCAGACCGCTGGCGAGGGACAACACGTGGACGTATCCATCCATGCCTCGGTGGCATGGAGCATCTCCTCGGCTGTGCCGTTCTGGCTGACGGCGGGCCAGAACCGTCAGCGCCAGGGGGGAGTGCTCGAAGGCATGCGGGCGGTGCGTCAGCGTTCCATCTGGCCGTGCAAGGACGGCCACCTGGTCTGGGCCCTCTTCGGGGGCCGTCGCGGCGAGCGCGAGCAGGGGCCACTGGTGCAGTGGATGGACGAGGAGGGGATGGCCGACGACTTCGTGAAGAGCTTCGAGTGGGGCGCCTACGATATCTACAAGTCCGATCAGGCGTTGCACGACAAGCTCGAAAGCTACTTCGCCAGCTTCTTCATGGCTCACACCAAGTCCGAGCTACTGGACAAGGGGGTGCGGCGGGGCATGATGACCTACCCTGTCTCGTCTCCGAAAGACGTGGCCGCGAACCCCCAACTCGAGGCGCGGAAAGTCTGGGCCAGCGTCGAGCATCCCGAGCTGGGACGGGCTCTCACGTACCCGGCCGGCTGGTTCAACACCACCGAGTTTGAAGCCAAGGTGCGCCGCCGCCCTCCGCTCATCGGAGAGCATAACGCCGAGGTGTACGGCGAGCTTGGGCCGACGGAAAGCGATCGTCCGGGGACAGCGCAGAGAAGCGCGATGAAGACAACCGAGCGAGCGTTGGGGGGGGTCAAGGTTGCCGATTTCTGTCAGCTGACCGCCGGGCATCTCACCACGAAGATGCTCGCCGATTACGGCGCGACCGTTGTCGTGGTCGAGACGCTGCGCTCCGCGCTGGGGAGGACGAGCGGACCGTTCAAAGACGGGGTTCCCGGGCCGGATCGGGCGACGCAGCACGCCTACAACAACGCGAACAAGCACAGCATGAGTGTCGATCTCGCCAAGCCGGAGGGCGTTGAAGTGGCGAAGCGGCTGGTGGCCTGGGCCGACGTTGTTGTCGAGAACTTCCGTCCGGGCGTGATGGAAAAATGGGGTCTCGGCTACGAGGACCTGGTGAAGATCAAGCCGGGCGTCGTGATGCTGCGTCTCTCCTCCCAGGGCCAGACCGGGCCCTTCCGCGGCAGCCGCTCCTACGGCCTCCACCTTCATGCGCTGCTCGGAATCGCCCATTTCGTGGGCTGGCCCGACCGCGACCCCACCGGCCTCATGTTCGCCTACCCCGATTTCTTCGTGCCCTTCTTCGCCAACGCCATCCTTATAGGGGTGTTGGAGAGCAGGCGGGTGACCGGCAAAGGGCAGCTGATCGACCTCTCGCAGGCAGAGGTCTGCGCCCAGTTCCTGGCCCCCTACCTCCTGGAATACGAGGCGAACAAAGAGGAGTCAGGGCGAAAAGGGAATCAACATTCCAGCGCCGCGCCTCACGCCGTTTATCCGTGCCGGGGGGATGACCGCTGGTGCGCCATCGCGGTCTTCACCGACCCCCAGTGGGAGGCCTGTCGCGGCGTGCTGGGCGACCCTCCGTGGGCAAGGGAGAGCCGATTCGCCACCCTCGACGGCCGTAAACAGCACGAGGCCGATCTCGACGCGCTGATCGGCGCGTGGACCGGGGAGCGATCGGCCGAGACGGTGATGGAGATGATGCAAAACGCGGGGGTTGCGGCTGGTGTCGTCAAGACCGGCAAGGACGTCTCGGAGGACCCGCAACTGCGCGAGCGTGGTTTCCTGTGGACACTCCCTCACAACGAGATCGGTGACTTCGTCCATCTGGGCGAGCCGAGCGTCATGTCGAGAACCCCTGCACAGGGCATGATGCCCGCCCCGTGCATCGGTCAGCACACCGAATACGTTTGCACGAAGCTACTGGGCATGTCCGACGAGGAGTTCGTGGATCTGACTTCGAAAGAGGTCTTCATCTGACCGAGCGCCACGTGTGCTCTGGCCGGAGAAACGGCCTGAACTAGACGTCGATCCAACCTGAGACCTATTCGACTCAACGAGGAGGAAACATGGCTAACGAATCGGAACGGATGAAGATTGGGAAGAAGGCCCTGCTTGAGCACACCGGGAAGGAGTACGTGCCCGCGCTCCTCGATTCCTCGCCCGCGGCCGAGTACTACGCCCACCTCGGCACGGAGCGGACGTACGGCGACTCATGGTCTCGGCCGGGCCTGGACATGAAGACACGCAGCCTCATTACACTCTCGACCCTGGCAGGCATGGGGATGGAGACCGCGTTCAAGGGCCACGTGCGTAACGCGGAGCACGTCGGCGTAACTCGGGCGGAGATGATCGAATTGCTTATCCATCTTCACGGCTACATCGGAACGCCAAAGGCAGGGGTCTTCTCGGGTTTGGTCCGGGGTGTGTGGCAGGAAATCGACGCTGAAGCAAAGGCGTCCTGATCTTCCAAGCCGCTTGGGATGAGGGTCGGGAGGTGGGCGGCACGGCAACGGCGCCCTCCCGGCAAAGGAGATCGCTGTGAGCGTCTTTCACTATGCGGGCATGGACGTGCGCGTCGACGTCAAGACCGCGATGCGAGACGGTGTCCGCCTCTCGTCGGACATTTACCTCCCCCGGGGCCAGCGAGGGCCATTTCCAGTTCTTCTCCGCCGCACACCATATGACGCCTCGACAATGGGCACCGCCGAGGACGCCGCCTACTTCGTTCAACGAGGGTACGCGTTCGTGGCGCAGGACTGTCGTGGACGCTTCGACTCCGAGGGGCAGTTCACGCCGTGGATCAACGAGGCGCTGGACGGCCACGACACAATCGAGTGGATTGGGCAACAAACCTGGTGCGATGGCAACGTCGGCATGCACGGCGCGTCTTACATGGGAAGCGTGCAGTGGCTGGCAGCGAGCCAGGGCAGTCCCTACCTCAAATGTATTGCCCCCAGGATTGTTGGCACCAGTATCTACGACGACTGGCTGTTCCCGGGCGGCGCCTTTCATCTCGCGCTGTTCCTCCACTGGAACATGAGAATGACCGGTCGCTCCACGCAAAACCTGGGACTGTACAACTTCGACGAGCTGCAACGGGTCCTGCCGCTGCGGGATATCCCTGGGCTTGCGGGGCAACCGGATACACATCTCGACCTCGTGTTACAGCACCCTTCCTACGACGACTTTTGGAAGGGCGTGTCCATCAATGAGCGCTTCTCCAACGTTACCGTCCCGGCTCTTCAGGCCAACGGGTGGTACGACTACTTCCTGGGCGGCACGCTCCGCGGATACACAGGCATGCGGAAACGGGGCGGCTCCGAGGCTGCACGGCTCAATCAGAGGCTCGTTCTGGGCCCGTGGTACCACGCCGGCAACCTGCGTACGAATGCGGGAGGCGTCGACTTCGGCTTCGGCTCTCTCGTCGACCCGCGGGCCCAGGAGCTGCGGTGGTTCGATGGTTGGCTCCGGGGCATCAGCAATGGCATAGACGAGGAGCCGGGCGTACGGCTCTTTGTCATGGGCGCCAACGTATGGCGGGACGAAGCCGAATGGCCCCTGGCTCGCACTCAGTACACGCCGTTCTATCTGCACAGCAGGGGAGGGGCCAACAGCGTTCGAGGCGATGGTGCGCTTTCGATCGAGGCCCCGGGTGATGAGCCGGCGGACCGTTTCGTCTACGATCCGCTGGACCCGGTGCCAACGAGGGGCGGCAACGGGTACGGACCCATGAACACGGTGGCCGAGACCGGCACGACTCCAAGAGTCTTGGGCCCCAGTCTCGCCGGGAGTTATGACCAGCGGACGGTGGAGGGCCGACAGGACGTCCTCGTATACAGCACGGAGCCTCTCGCGGGAGCCGTCGAGGTTACAGGGCCAGTCCTGCTCAAGCTCTACGCCAGAACCGACGCGGCGGATACGGACTTCACCGCCAAGCTCGTGGACGTGCATCCGAGCGGCTATGCGGTGAATGTTTGCGATGGGATCCTCCGAGGCCGCTACCGCGAGTCGACGGCGGCTCCCAGGTTAATCACCCCCGGCAAGGTCGAGGAGTTCAACATCGAGATGTGGGCCACCAGCAATCTCTTCCTGGCGGGGCACCGCATCCGTCTGGAAGTGTCGAGCAGCAGCTTCCCTCAATTCGACCGCAATCCGAATACGGGTCACGACTTTGGCATCGACGCCGAGGTGCGGTCCGCGCAGCAAGAGGTGCTACACAGCACCCGGTTCCCGTCCCAGTTGGTGCTACCCGTCATCCCCAGGGAGTAGCCGGAATGCGGAGGGTAGTTGGATCCCCGGGCTGCGGCCTTCAACACTGTGCAGGACGAGCGGACCCCCACGTCACTCGAGGTCGTCGATCAGGGAGAGTACAGGCAACGCAGTGTAGCGCCGCCGCGGTGCGACCGTCGTCGTTACACGCGGTGGCAAGCCACCCAGTGGCCGGACGAGTACTCGCGCCATTCGGGGATCGCCTCGCGACAGATGTCGATGGCGATGGGGCAACGGGTATGGAACACACAGCCGGCGGGAGGGTAGCGGGCACTCGGCACGTCGCCGACGAGGATGATCTGCTCGCGCTTCTCCTCGACGACGGGGTCGGGGATGGGGACCGCCGAGAGGAGCGCCTGGGTATAGGGGTGAAGGGGCCGGTCGTAGACCTCTTGCCGATCGGCCAGCTCCATGAACCTGCCCAGGTACATGACGGCGACGCGGTGGCTGATGTGGCGCACGACGGCGAGGTCGTGGGCGATGAACAGATAAGTGAGGCCAAGCCGCTGCTGGAGCTCTTCGAGCAGGTTGATGATCTGGGCCTGGATGGAGACGTCGAGGGCCGAGACCGGCTCGTCGCAGACGATGAACTTCGGCTCGACCGCCAACGCCCGGGCGACGCCGATGCGCTGACGCTGGCCGCCGCTGAACTCGTGGGGATAGCGGTTCTTCATGTAGGGATTGAGGCCGACGATATCGAGCAGCTCATCGACGCGCGCGGACCTGCGGGCCTTGCTGGATTCGAGGTTGTGAACGACGAGGGGCTCGCCGATGATACTGCCGGCCGTCATCCTGGGGTTGAGTGAGCCGAACGGGTCCTGGAAGATGATCTGCATCTGCTGACGCATCTTCCGCAGGCCGTTCCCGGAGAGCTGGGCCAGGTCCTCCCCCTCGAACAGCACCTCACCCCCCGTCGGCCGCTCCAGCCGGAGGATGGCCCTGCCCGCGGTGGTCTTCCCACAGCCGCTCTCGCCGACCAGACCGAGCGTCTCGCCCTTGGTCATCGAGAAGCTGATCCCGTCGACGGCTTTGATGTCGCCGACGTGCCGCTGCAGCAACATCCCCTCGGTCACCGGGAAGTAGACTTGCAGGCCCCGCACGTCGAGGATTTTCGTGTCGTAACCGGGTGCGGCGGTGGTGGCGGCGGCGGCGCTCATCTCCGTGGTCATTCGAGCTTCCCTGTATCCGCCGCGACCCAGCAGGCCGACATACGGCCGTCGCCGAGGGGCAAGAGCGGCGGGTTCTCTTCGCTGCAGCGCTCGACCGCGAAGCGGCAACGGGGCTGGAAGGGGCAGCCGGGAGGCAGGTTCGAGAGATCGGGCGGCGACCCTTCGATGGGCAGCAGCTTCGATTTCCTGGGCTCGTCCAGCCGGGGGACCGACTGCAGCAGGCCCAGCGTGTAGGGGTGGAGCGGGTTGGCGTAGATCTCGCGGGCGAGGCCCTGCTCGACGATGTGGCCGGCGTACATCACGTTCACCCGGTGAGCGTAGCGCGCGACGACGCCCAGGTTGTGGGTAATCAGCAGCAGCGCGGTGTTGAACTGCCGCGCCACGCCGTTCATCACCTCGAGCACCTGGGCCTGAATCGTGACGTCGAGGGCCGTTGTCGGCTCGTCGGCGATGATCAGCCGCGGGTTGCAGGAGAGCGCGATGGCGATCATCACGCGTTGCCGCATGCCGCCGCTGAACTGGTGCGGATAGTTGTCCAGCCTGGTTTCGGGGTCCGGGATGCCGACGAGGTGCAGCAGCTCGATGGCGCGCTCTTTGGCCGCGGACTTCTTGAGCTTGAGGTGCAGCTCCATGGTCTCGGTGAGCTGCCGCTTGACGGTCAGCACCGGGTTGAGGGAGGTCATCGGCTCCTGGAAGATCATGCTGATCCGGTTGCCCCTGATCCGGCGAAGGTCCCGTTGCGGCATCTGCACCAGGTCGGAGCCCTCGAACATGATGCGTCCGCCCAGGGTGCGTCCCGGCGGCTCCGGGACGAGCCGCATCACCGAGAGCGCGCTGACACTCTTGCCCGAGCCGCTCTCGCCGACCAACGCCACCGTCTCCCCCTCGTTAACGTCCCAGGTGACGCCGTCGACCGCCTTGACCACCCCTTCCGACGTGTAGAAATGGGTCGTGAAGTCCTCCATGGTCAGGAGGGGCTGGTTGCCGATGGAGCGGGTCGTCTGGGTGGTCTCGGTGGTCATCGTTGGGGTGGTGTATCGGCGTCGCTCTGGAGTGCAACGGTATTCCCGATGTCATGAGTGTGTCAAGACGAGTGCACCGGGCGTCGGTGTCGGTCACGGAACGGCTCCGCACTCCGGGCGTCCACGGCATAGGTCGCCGCCCGTTGACCAGATCGTTACACTGGCGGCGCGAGAACCCTGAGGAGGCGCAGCGATGGCGATGGTTTCCACGTCCAGGTCAAGAACTGTGCGAGAGCGGCTGGATCACCCGGTGATCGACGCCGATGGCCACCAGGTGAACTTCGAGCCGCCGATCGAGGACTACGTGAGGGCCATCGGCGGCGCCAGATATGCAGTGAGGCAGTCTCCGCGGGACAGAAGAGTGACGCCTGATTCGGACGATGAGCGGAGAAATGCCAGGACAACCCGTCCAGTGTGGTGGGTGTTCCCCACTCGTAACACAGTGGATCGGGCCACCTCGGCGCTGCCGAGGCTGTTATACGAACGCATGGATGAACTTGGCCTCGACTATTCCGTGCTTTTCCCGAGCGGCATGGGTACACAGGTCTATCGTGTTGGGTCGGATTCCAAGGATCGGGCGGACGACCCAGAGCTGCGGCGGGTGGCATCGCGTGCAGTCAACGCCTACCGGGCCGACATTTGCCGGGAGTTCGCCGATCGGATGACTCCGGCACATGGGATACCGATGCACACTCCTGAAGAGGCCATTGAGGAGCTCGAGTATTCGGTACGAGAGTTGGGAGCGAAGGCTATTGCCATCAGTGCGGTACGGCGCCCGATCAAGGCAATACATGAAAAGCTGCCGAGCATCCGGGACTTTGAAACCCACTTCGATGGCAGAGGATCCTGGCTCGACACGTTCGGCTTGGACAGTGAGTACGACTACGATCCCTTTTGGAGACGATGTGTGGAGTTGAAGGTCGCGGTAATGTCCCATGGTGTCGGGTTGGGCTACACAGGGCGAAGCTCCCCGACGAACTACATGTACAACCACATCGGCCACTTCGCCGATGCCGGGGAGTCGCTGTGTAAATCGCTGTTCATGGGCGGAGTTACGCGGCGGTTTCCAAGTCTCGCCTTTGCGATCCTGGAAGGGGGCGCCAGCACTGCGGCGCGCATCTATTGTGACCTGATCGGTCACTGGGAGAAGCGAGGCCGAGTCGGGATCGAGAACTGCAATCCGGCTAACCTGGACCGGCAACTCTTCTACGATCTGCACGCCAGGTATGGGGGCGAGACGGTGGAGGGCAGGCTGGAGCAAGTTCTCACCAACAGCGTCGCGATCGACGAAGAGGCCCTTGGCGGAACGGAGCTGGATGACTTCGCGGCGTGCAGCATCCAGCGCAAGGAAGACATCCGCGACCTCTTCGTGCCGAGATTCTTCTTCGGATGCGAAGCCGACGACCCGTTGAACGCAGTGGCCTTCAACGAAAAGCTGCTTCCGATGGGGGTCAGGCTCAACGCCATATTCGCCTCCGACATCGGACATTGGGATGTTCCCGAGATGGCCAGTGTGCTGAGTGAGGCGTATGAGCAGGTCGAGCATGAGCTCATGACCGCCAGCGACTTTCGAGATTTCACCTTTGCCAACGCCGCGAGATTCTTCGCTGGAGCGAACCCTGACTTTTTCAAGGGCACGCGGGTCGAGACTGAGGTTGAAAGGTTGATGACAGGGGTCACGTGAGCAGTTTCCCTGCTTCCTTGGCTGCGTCGAGCTCTAGGAGGCGGCATGGGGCGATGATCAGCGAACGGAATCCACCCGAACCCGACCACTGTCGCCGTCGATGTTGCTAACCGTCTTGCTAACGTGCCGCACACGACGCACGCCAACGAGAAACTACGGCAGATATCGGCTCTCCTGTTGGAGACCACCGGAGGCAACTGGAGACAACGCGACGGTACTCAGTGGGCATAACTTGATAACCGCCTGGTGTTATGCGCCGATCGCCATGGGTCAAAGAAAATGGGCGCCCTCGAGGGCGCCCATTATGTTCGCTGGTCGGGGAGCCGGGATTCGAACCCGGGACCTGGAGTAGCGGATTGGTGGAACTCCTCGGGGATCTTGGAGCGGGTCAAGCCCGAGCCTCGCCGGTCAACTCATAGCCCACTAACTTCAAGATATCCTCCTCTTTTTGGGGTCTCGATCGTCCGGTTGGAGGTTTAACTAGCACGTCCTGCGGTCACGGAACTGCATCAACCTCAATGGCGGCGAGCCCCGCCGGAAGTATACACCCCCCGTTCAAACGCTTCAGCCACAAGGCGGTTGGTTGAGCACGCTGAACTTTAACAAGGGCTGAACTCCGATCATTGTGGCTGGTCGACCTTCTCCACGATGAATTCGTTCGTGAAGTCTATGTCGCCGCCACTGAACATTCGACCTACGGGGCAGAACTTGATGGTGTTCTGCAGGGCCGTGCGCTGGCGCTCGCTGAGCTCTGTCGGTGTCGTGAGAATAACCCGTTTGTAGGCCTTGCGCTTCCTATCGAGGCCTTTGCCGGTTGACGCCGCCTCTTCGGATTCGGCCTTGTTCTGAAAGATGCGGTGAAGTTCGATCTCCACTCTCAAGCCCGCGATTACGACGTTGTGACGACGGGCCACGCCCGCCACATTTCCGACCGTTCAGGATGCGAGTCCAGCCATGGCCACGGGACCGGGCGCCGGTCCTGCGCCCTCGCCGCCGGCTCCGGGCTGTTCGTCAGTGATAAAGCTCCATGGACCATAGCCCTTCAGAGGCACGGAGGTGTCGATAGTGATTTGCTGTTGATAGCCATGCTGCAACTCTGCCTTGATCGTTGAGAAAATCTCTGGCGGGATCCCTGACTGTTCGGTACTCATCTGGCACACTCCTTGTAGAGGGTTGTGATGGACGGTAGCGGGTCGCGATACTCGAGCAACCGCCCGGCTGCTTAGTAGCTCATCCGGTCGCTTCGCCCAGTCATCCAGTGGTGCTCCTGCTTCTTCCGGGCAGGGCGTTTGTCGATGACGACATTGATGAGCGCGGCCTTACCGGAGGAGATGGCGCGTTCCAGGGCTGGCCGGACCTCCTCGGGGCGCTCGACGTGCTCGCCGTGGCCGCCAAAGGCCTCCATGATCTTGTCGTAGCGGATGCCTTCCGGCTGATGGTCCAGGTTCGGAATGAGGTTCGGTAACTCCATCTTGTCTGGACCACCGACGGACACATTGTTAGCGACGATGAACACAATGGGGAGGTCGTTACGGACAGCCGTCTCGGCCTCGAACCCGTTCCACCCAAAGGCATAGTCGCCGTTGAACGAGACCACCTGCTTCCCCGGCGTAGCGACCTGGGCGCCGAGCGCGTACGGGACCGAGACGCCCATGCACCCGCTCACGCCGCCATCGAGCCGATGGCGAGGCAGATAGTTCGGAACCATGACGCGGGAGATGGCCATGGCGTTCTCGCCGTCGGCGGTGATGGTGGCGTCACGGTCCATCACGGCCACGACCTCTCGATACATCCGGTACATGTTCATCGGGGCCTGATCGGAGCCGATGAACTCCGCTACGGCGGCGGTGTTCTTCCTCTTTTCGTTCTCCAAAGACTGGAGCCACGGGGTCTCTATCGAGCTCTTGGTTTTTCCGATCTCGTCCAGCATCTGGCGGAACACCGCCTTCGCGTCGCCGGCCAGGCCGACCTCGGCGGGCACTCCGTTCCCGAGCTCGCCGGGGTCGATGTCTATCTGGACCACTTTGAAGCTGGGCGCGAACCGGGGCGGCTCGCCGAAGTGGAAGAGCCAGTTGAAGCGGGCGCCGGCAAGCACCACCAGGTCGGCGTTTTGCAGTGCGAAGCTGCGAGCACCTTGCGCGTTGAGGGGGTGATCGTCGGGGACAATACCTTTGCCCATCGGAGAAGGCACGAAGGGGATCTGGAGCCGGTCGACCAGTTCCCGCACCTCGTCCGCGGCGTCGGACCACGCCACGCCTTTGCCAAGCAGGAGGAGAGGATTTCGCGCTTCAGAGATGAGTTTGACCGCTTCCTTCACCTGGTGCGGATCGGCCGTGGGGCGCGGGATCGGCGGCACTGGCGGATGGTAGAGGACGTCTTCCTCTCTGACCTGGGCTGTGATCACGTTAGACGGCAAGTCGAGGAACACGGGCATGGGCCGGCCGTTCAGCATCTTCGTCATAGCTGAGTGCACGTAGTATGGAATCTGGCGAGGGTCATCCACGCTAATCGACCACTTGCAGAAGGGCGCCGCAGCCTCCACCTGGGGCGCCTCTTGAAAGTCGCCGCGGAAGCGCCGCGAAAGGTCCCCGTTCCCAGCTATGAGGAGAAACGGCCAGCAATTCGAGCGCGCGGTCTCGAGGGCGGTAATGGCGTTAGTCATGCCCGGTCCTGAAGGGACCATGGCAACCGCCGGCTTCCGGGTCACATAGCCGTACGCCTGGGCTGCCAGGGCGCTGGCTTGCTCGTGCCTGAAGTTGATCCGCCTTGTCCCCTGCTCCCGCATGGCCGTATGAATCGCAGCCATCGGGTCGCCGGTCAAGCTGAAGACGACGTCCACGCCTTCATTCTTGAGCTGCTTCGTCAGTATCTCCGCACCGTTTATGTTTGCCATTCGCTCCTCCGGGATATCGGGGTCGTGCGCCAGCATCGCGCCAGCGGGCATGTCCTGCGCTGCCACCATCAAAGGGGCTAGATCGCGCCGGCGGTCCGCAACCCTTCGATCTGCTCCCACGTGTAACCGTGCTCCAGCAACACCTCCTCAGTGTGCTGGCCGAACTCCGGCGCAGTCGATCGAGGCCTGCCGGGAGTCTCGCTGAAGTAGATGGGAGTGCCGACCTCTTTTAGCTTACCGAGCGTCGGGTGGTCAAGCTCGACGATGTAGTCGTTGGCGATGCACTGGGGGTCAGTCTCGAGGTCGGCGAATGTCTGGACCGGCCCCATGATCATGCCCACCTCTCGAAGCTTTTCCAGCCAGTGCTCCCTGGGCTGCTCGGCGAAGGCCTCGTCGCAGATCCTGATGAGCTCTTCCTGGTGCTCCTGGCGGAGCTCGAGGGTTGAAAAGCGCGGGTCCTCGAGCAACCCCTCACGGTCCAGCGTTTTGGCGACGGGGGCGAACCAGCGGTCGCTCTGCACCGCTGCGAGGGTGATCCATTTATCGTCGCTGCACAGGTAAGCATTGGAGAGAGGGTTCTTGGTCTGGCCGCGAGGGATTCTGCGCGGCTGGTGTTTGCCGATGAAGGCCTGGTGGATTCCGGACTGCATCAGGATCATCATGGCGCCGAGTTGGGAGGTTTCGATGTTCTGCCCGATGCCGTAGCGCTCCCTGGCCAGCAGCGCGAGGGTGATGGCGTAGGCCATGACGATGGCGCCCGTCTGGTCCGCGAAGCCGATGCTGCCGATGTTGCTGGGCGTGCCGTCCGGGTCGGACATGACGTGAGCGAAGCCGGTACGGGCCTGGCCGATGCCATCGAGAAGGGGCTGCGTGGCCTCGGGCCCACGATGGCCAAGCCCCGAGTTGGCAGCCCGGATGATGCGCGGGTTGATGGCCTTGAGGCTCTCGTAGTCGATGCCGAGGCGCTGCGCGACGCCGACTCGGAAGTTCTGGACCACGACGTCGGCCTCTTTGACCAGCGTCTTGAAGACGTCATAGCCCTTGGGGTTCTTGAGGTCCAGGGTGACGGAGCGCTTGTTGCGGTTCATCGTCTCGAAGTAGAGGTTGAACACGGGGCTATCTACCGCCGGCACCAGGCGTGCGTTCCGCGCTGGATCACCGTCCTGGGCGTGCTCGATCTTGATCACGTCTGCGCCCATGTCGGACAACAGGACGGTCGAAAAGGGACCATTCTGAAGGATGCTCACGTCGAGGATGCGGATGCCGGTAAGAGGGCCGCGCAAATCTCCGTGACCGTTTGAGCTCGCTTCGTTACTCGTCATCGGACACCTCCAAGCTAGAAATCGCCAGGCTAGAGTATCATTTCGCGAGAAGGCTAATTGCGTGAAACGGCCGGTGTTGTCCGTGCAGATGGCGTGAACAAAATTGCAGGCGCTGCAACCGGATTCAGCCACACTACACTTCCGTTGACAAAGGTGGGTGCCCCCATTAGACTCGGCGAAGCCCGTTGCCGCCGGATAGGAAAGGCGAGTGCCGTGTCCAAGCTCTTCACGTCGATTACCGCCGAGCTCCTCAAAGGGTTTCAGGCGCAGGTCACCATTCGGCGCAGCGAAGGCGGACAGGGCGACGGCCCTTGGTCCATAATTGTCGACGAAGGGCCAGCGGCTGGCGGGACTGGGGCAGGCCCTTCCCCGGGCCCCCTGGCGATGGCAGGGCTCGCCGCCTGAACCGTCGTCACGTTAGCGGGCGTGGCCCGTCGGCGGGAGATTGGGATAGAAAGCTTGCGCGTCGAGCTCGAGCTTCACCGCATCTTCTCGACGAAGAAGGAAGCCGAGGAGGCTGCGGAGAAAGGCACCGACCGCGACAAGAAGAGGCCAGTTTTCAAGCGCGTTTACCTGAAGCCGAGCCGAAGCCTCAGCGAGCGTGACGTGCAAGTTCTGAGAAACACGATGAAGTACTGCCCGGTAGGACGCATGTTCTCCGGAGGCGATATCGAGTTCCACGAAGAACTCATTGTCGAAGAGTTGTAAGGAGGGTTTCATCATGGCGGTCGATGCACATGTTCATCTTTGGGCCAACGAGAATCTGCCCGAAGGCAATCGCTTGGTTTACGCTCGCTGGGCTGCCTTCTCCCGACTACCGTACCGCGATCCTAATGACATCCTACCGAGAGTAGGCCCCAGAGCTTGGGACCCCGAGGGTGTCGACTTGATTCAGTACATGGACACCATGGGAATCGACAGGGTCGTGAACATGGTCGTCGACTGGGGCCTCGCCTGGGGCATGGAGCCGGAATGGGACGTCTACCAGGTGAACCAGCACGCAAGCTCACTCATGGAGAAGTACCCCGGGAGATACTTCTACTGCGCGGGGGTTGATGCGAGACGCAACAACGCAGCGGACGTACTGGAAAAGGCGGTCAAGGAATGGGGAGCCGTCGGGGTCAAGCTGCTGGTGGCCAACGGCTTCTACCCTGATGACCGTATATGCTACCCGCTTTATGAGCTCGCCCGGGACCTGGACTTCCCCGTTGTCATTCACACCGGCGAAGGCGACGTGGCCTCTTATCCCAAGGAAGCGCACCCTTTCAACATGGCGGCGCCCGCAAGAGACTTTCCTACCGTCAAATTCGTCGCCGCCCATACCGGCGGAGGACTGGACGGGGTGTGGCAAGAATGCCGGCAAATCGGCCTGCTGCACAACATCTACTTCGACCTTTCGGAGTGGCAGTTCGGCGTGGCCCCCACGGACCGATCGCCGCACCGGGAAGAAGAGCTGTTTCGGGTGCTGCACTCGTTCCGCGACTGGTGGGGAGCGCACCGCATCATGTGGTGCACCGACTACATGAAGGGTCACTCACTCGAGATCGACCGTTACTGGGTGGAGTTGTTCCGGGACCTGCCGGCGAGGGGCAAGAAGTACGGTTACACCTTCACGCAGGAAGAGACCGATCTCATGTTCGGGGGATCCGCCGACATGCTGTACGGCCTGGAGCAGAAGGCCAAGGTGACCGTCAAGTCCTAGGCCCGCGCCGCAGCGGAAGCTGACCAACAACCTGGTCGCCTATTCCTCACGACCAGGGTTTTTGGTGCGCTCCGTGAAAGCCTGGGCAGCTTCGAGATTCTCTGTCGTCCAGCTGAGCTTCTCATGCCACAGCTCGGCGAGGTCCCTGGCCTCGACCGGATGCGTGTACTGCGCTTTCTTCACAAGCGCCTTGTAGGCCTGCACCGCTTCTGCAGAATAGGATGCGATCTTCTCGGCCATCCCGAGAGCCTCGGGCATCAGTTGCTCCGGCTCAACCAGGCGACTGACGAAACCCCATTGGTAGGCCTGTTGGGCGTCGATATGGCTTCCGGTCAGGGCCAGATCGGCGGCCACCGCTTGAGGATACAGACGCGCCATCGTCCAAATCGGGCCCACCAGATTGGCCTGGATCTCCATGTCCCCGAACCGGGCTGCGGTGCTGGCGATGCGGATGTCGCAGTCCATAGCGATTCCCTGGCCTCCCCCGACGCAAAACCCGTTGATAGCGGCGATGAGCGGCTTCTCGATTTCGTGGGGCCCGGGCAAGCCCCACTTCTTCCAGTCTCGCTTACCCAGATAACGAGTGGGTTGGCTGCCCTGCTCCCTGTGCAGCGCCCGCTCTTTCATATCGGCCCCAGCGCAGAAACCCCGTCCGGCGCCCGTGACGATGGCTACCTGCACGGAATCGTCCTCTTTCACATCTTCCCAACATGCGCCGAGATCTTCATGCAGCTGATTGTTGAGGGCATTCAGTACCTGCGGTCGATTCAGGGTGATGACGGCGATACCATCTTTCTTTTCGTAGAGCACCGTTTCAAACGTCACAGCTGTCCTCCTGGTTTCCAACCTCGTTCCCCACAGGACCGGAGCATGAGGCTCCGCATGGGCCTAGACCGCCGCTGATGACTTCGTGGAGCGGGCTCAGGCCTTCAGACTACCCCGAGCTGGCGCAGGCGGACGAGTCCCTGGGAGCTGATCCCAAGCTCGCCCTGAAAGACCTGTGCATTCGACTCGCCAAGGAGCGGCGCTGGCCGACGGACCTGCCAGGGCGTCTCCTCCATGAGGAAAGGCCGGCCCGGTATCGTGACTCGACCCAAAACCGCGTGGTCGATCTCCTCCCAGACGCCCCGCTCCTTGAAATGGGCGTCCGCCAGGACATTTTCTGGGGTGAACATCGGACCAGAAGGGATCTTATGTTCTTGCGCCGCCTCCCAGGCCTCCTGCATGGTCCGCTCGAGGAGCCAGGGAAGGAAGTACTCCGTGTTGAACGCGAATGAGTTGTCAGGCTTTGACCATTCCTCGATCTTGGAGAACCGAGGATCTGAGAGGAGGTCCTGATGCCCCATCATGTCGAGCACCAGCGGAAATCGAGCGCCCCTTCCCCAAATGTTGATGTAGCCATCTTTGCAGGGCCAGGTCCCCGTGGCTATTCCTGTGGCGCTGGGGGAGCGCCCGAACACCGTGCCCGTGTGCTGGTAGCCCAGGGTAAAGGCGAGGCGGCGATCGATAGTACCGGCTTGGCCGTCCAGTCGGGATACCTCTACCCAATCGCCTTCTCCCGTTCCCTCCGCCAGCGAGAAGGCGGTGAGGGCAGCGGTGGCCGCCAGCAGACCGGACTGGTACGAGGCAACATCGTCGCCGTACTTGAGCGGTTCCCATTCAGGGACGCCGGTGGCATGCATTGGACCGCCCTGGCCAACGGCTACGATCTCTTCGAGCTTCCAGTCCTCGAGGGGCCCCTCACCGTATCCGACTGCCGAGACCACAACCAGACCAGGGTTACCCTCACGAAGCTCCTGCGCAAGGGCTCTGCCCTCGGATGATTCGATCACGATGTCGGCTCGCCCGGCAAGGGCTCTCAGCAACTCGCGCCCAGTGCGGGTCTTCCAATCGAGGGTGATACCGGCCTTGTTGAAATTGAGGAAGAAGAAGGTGCCTGAGGCCTCCGAGTCGGGGGCGTCGTTCGGAAACGGGCCCCAGCGACGGGTGACGTCGCCACCAGGAGGCAGCTCCACCTTCAAAACGTCCGCCCCAAAGTCGCCGAGAAGGCGTGCGGCGAAGGGCCCTGAGACGCCCTCGCTCAGGTCCAGGATCGCTACTCCGTCTAGGGCGCTCTCCACGTGCTCTCCCTATCGGTCGTCGGCCATCGTTGGGATGGGGAGCGGCGCCCTCGCCAGCAGGCTGCGGTCTATGCTCTCAAGCGTTGGACGCCCGCTCAGGGCCATGGCCGTGTCCAGCTCGTCTCGTAGAATCCGCAATACCGCCTGCACGCCTGTTTCGCCTTGCACGGCCAGGCCCCACAAATACGGCCGGGCGATCGTGACCGCCTTCGCCCCCAGGGCAAGCGCTTTCAGCACATCGGATCCTCGCCTGATACCGGCGTCCAAGTACACCTCGAGCTTCCCGTCGACCGCATCCACCACCTCGGGAAGGACCTCGATGGTGGAGAGGACCGAGTCTAGTTGCCTTCCCCCGTAGTTGGAGACGATTAAGCCCTTCACCCCATGGTCGAGGCATAACCGGGCATCTTCAGCGGTCATAATACCCTTTACTGTGAGCGGCAGCGACGAATTGGCGGCCAGCCAGTCCAGTTCCGCCCAGGTGGCTGACGCAGACTTCAGGTCCTTGAGCTGCCCCAGTCCGGCGTAGTTGGGAGAGACCGACGCGGCTTTGCTGTTCCGCGAACCCGGCTTCCTTCTCGGCGGGACGCCCACGGACAGACAGAGGGCGCTGTAGCCTGCCTCGCCGGCCCGCTCAACGATGGATTGTCTCAGTCCGTCGTCCCGATATGACACTAGCTCGAACCACACTGGGCCCGTGGCGGCCTCGGCAATCTCCTCCATGGTGAAGCTGGAGCTTCCGCTAACGATGCCGACGGTCCTCATGGCGCCCGCGGCGCGCACCGTGGCCAGCTCGCCATCGGGGTGAATCGTACCCTGGAACCCGGCTGGACCCAGAAGGATGGGGAAGTCCACAACCTGTCCCAAGACGGTTGTTGAGAGCCGTCGATCGGCGACATCGACCAGTACTCGAGGGCGCAGCTGGAGGGCGCTGAAGGCGTCACGGTTCCGCCTCAGGGTGACCTGGTCCAATGCGCCGCCGGCCGCTGACTCGTAGACGGCCTTCGGTAGGAGTCTTCGCGCCTCAGCTTCGAACTGAGAGACGCTTGCTGGCGTCGCCCGGGAGCGTGTCCCTCGCCTGGTTCTCTTCCCACCGGGCATTGACGGGCTCAGCATGGCATATCGGGGAAGAGAGGGTGGTGCATGGTATGGGCAAGGCGGAGACAGGCGCTGGCGCCTGTCGGAAGGGGACAAATTACATGAAGTGGGCCATAACCTGTTCACTGCACATCCGCATCGACCTGGCAGCATGCTCCGGCGGCAATACGCCGTAATGGGTGAGCATAAGGTTCCGCACGCCGGCCTCGCGCAACTGGGTCATCTGCTCCCGCACGCGGCCCGGCGAGCCTACAAACAGTTCGGGCGCAGCGGGATCGGGCGCCTCGCCGTAGCTCGAAGCCGGCAACATAGCGGGTGGCGATGCAACAGGGGTGTCCGGCGAGTTCCACCGCCTTCGGGACTCGACGACTCGCTCACGCCGCTTCTGTTCGGCAGGCAAGAACTCCTCCAGGGCTTCGTTGTCGGTCTCCGCCAGGTAACAGTCCCGCCAGTCCCAGAGCTGGTCCAGGCTTCGCTCCACCGCATCATTGTCGAAGCCGGCGCCACGCATACTGTCTGCGTAGAGGCCTATCTTCTCCCTCGCGTCCACCGCGGTTCTGCTGCGAATCAGCACCGGCCTCCCCAGTCGACCCATCTCCGAGATGGAATCTCGTGTCAGGCAGGCCCGGTAGAGAGGGGGGTGAGGCTTCTGGATTGGGCGTGGCCGAATGCCTGGCATGGAGACGTCCCAATAGCGACCATGGTGGTCGATATTCTCTTGGGTCCAGGCTTTTACGAGGAGTTCCTCAGCCTCATCGTTCTGGTCCGCGGCGATTTCGGCCGTGGTCCCGAACCCTCGATACTCATAGTCGTTCCCGCTCGTCCCCCGAGCCACGCCCACCATCAAGCGCCCGTGGCTCAGGTTGTCCAGCACGGAGGTTTGAATAGCGAGACGGACAGGGTGATGCAGCCCCGTCTGAACGACGGCGAAGCCCAACCGCACTCGCTCGGTCCGGCTGGCTACGGCCGCCGCGAAGACAATAGGGTCGGCGTAGACGGTGTCGCCGTTGAAGTGGTGCTCTCCGAACCACAACGTGTCGTAGCTCAACTCTTCCGCGAGCGTCGCGACCTGGAGCGCCTCGTCCATTCGCCGGGAATCTTGCGAGGGCTCAGGGCTGTTGTACAGCAGGAAATAGCCGAATCTCAATGGATTCTCCTGGTCTACCGCTCTGCTCCCGAATAGTTAGCCCGGGCGTTTCGAACGCCCGGGCTAACGCTTCGGACCTAACGGCGCCCTGTGCGGGCTAGGCCGTTAGTCTAATGTTTTCCCACTGAATGTCCGCGAGGCCTCCCGCCAGCTCGAAATCCGCGACCTTGTCGGTCATCACGTAGGGTTCCGGGATGGTGATGGCGTAGAAGTAAGGCGGATCGCCGTCGACGCTGACTATCTTCATCGCCTCGCGGATCAAAACGGCCTGCTTGTCGAAGTCGAACTCCGCGAGAATCTGGTCGAGTTTGGCGTAGAACGCCGGGTTTTGGTATTCGATGGTCCCACCCGTAGCGTCTCGTGTCATTTGGGTCAGGTAGTAGACGCTGTTGAGGTAGCCATCGATGCCGACCTGCCCCATGATGTCGAACCACTCTTTGCCGTCCCTGCGGAAGAGGTGGTCGACGAACGCAGCCCGGTCCAGTTGGGCCGTGTCCACATCGATGCCAACTGCCTTCCACATCTCCTGGAAGGCGAAGGCGGTATCCTCCGCGGCGCCGGCGCGATTGAACCGGTAGGTCAAGCTGAAGCGAATACCGTCGCTGCCTCTCGGGTAACCGGCATCGTCGAGCAGTTGATTAGCCTTGTCCACATTGAAAGGAATCGGCGCGCTGGGGTCGTAGCCAATACTGGTAGACAGCGTCGGCGAAGAGACGGCTACCGCGTAGCCCCTCCAGATGTTCGTGGCAATGCTCTCGGCATCGACCGCGTAGATGAGAGCCTGACGGACACGCTTGTCAGCCAGAGGTCCGCCCTCCCTTGTATGCTTTCCGATAGCCAGAAGGTGAGCCAGGGACCGGGCGTTGGGAGCCACGACGACGAACCCGTCGTTCTCCAAGGCTGTCAGATTCGCCGGCTCGATCTGCGTGTGGGATATGTCGGCATTGCCAGACCGGAGTGCGGCCTCCATCGTCGCCGGCTCCCTGATGATGTTCGCTTCGATCCGCTGGAGGATCGGGGTACGGAATGCATGCGGCTGGCCTGTCAACTCGGCAGTCCACTTCACTCTGAACTCGAACTCGGTGAAGCGATACGGTCCGCTTCCGACGGGCTTGGCCAAAAAATCCTCGACCCCCACGGACTCGAAGTAGTCCTTCGGGAGGATGCGGAGGTTCTGAAGCTTGGAAGGAATCAAGACATCGGCCTTTGGTGTCTTGAGGTCCACCGTGACGTCATCGACCGCTATCGCCTCGGACACCGTACCGAAATGTCTCAGGCCGGCGAGCTTCTCGGTGACGATCCGGTTCATGGAGAAGGCAACGTCTTCAGCTGTCAGGTCCTCTCCGTTGTGGAACTTGACACCCTCTTCGATCTTGAAGCGCCAGGTGTTTGCGTCGACGGATTCCCAGGACTTTGCCAGGCTGGGTTGTGGGAGCCCCACTTCGTCGAGGAGCAAGAGATTGTCGTAGACGGTCCGCAGCGTGCCCATCCAGGCGACGGTGAAGTGAGGGTCGTTTGGAGGCCCGCTGAACGCCAGATGGCGTATCACCTGCGGCACGGCGACCGTTGGCGGCGGCGCGGGGGTCGCCGTTGGGGCCGGCGCTGCCGTCGGCGCTGGCCGGGCGGTCGAGGTTGCGTCGTCGCCCCCTCCACACGCGGCCACAACCAGGGCCACGACGAGCAGTGGTGCCAGGAATCTCCAGGACAGTTTGATTCTTCGCATGATGCCTCCTTATTCGGTTATCCAGAGCGAGCCGACGGATCAGATGTACAGACGAGTCAGGTCCTTACCAGAAAGCTCCGAGTTGCGCACGCCCCGTTTCGGAATCCGTCACCGTGAGACGAACATGGGAGCCCGCTTTCGGCAGGGCGCAGTTGTCCGTCTTTTATCATACCCGGTAACAGAGTGTCAAGAGGAATTCAGCCTTATATAATCGACAGCGCTTCTGGAAACGGGTATCTTTAGGGCCGGTCGGTGAGGACGGACGCGCTTCTCAGCCTCAACTCGTGTGGACCCTGGTTACGGAGTGGAGCGGCCTTGTGTGGCGGAGGGACTATGAAGCGTAGCGGCGAGAGAATTCTTACTACGCACACCGGTAGTCTTCCCCGTTCCAGAACGATGATCGCGTTGCTCCGGGAGCAGGAGGAGGGCCGGCTTCAGAACGCGGATGCTCTGGACTCCGAGGCCCGTTCGGCTGTGGCAGAAGCGGTGCGCCGGCAATCCGAAGTGGGGCTTGATGTCATCAACGATGGCGAGCAGGCGAAGGTCGACTACACCACGTACGTCAAGCACCGCCTGAATGGCTTCGAGGGGGAGAGCGAGTCCCTCACCGATCCGGATACCCTCGAGTTTCCCGAATGGGCCGCGATGCAGCAGCTATTCGGAACGCCGTTTCGCAAACGTCCGGCCTGCGTCGGGCCTATTTCGTGGAAGGACTGGGACGCTGTGGAGAGGGACATTCAAGTCCTCAAGACGGCGTCGGCGGGGCAGGAAGGCCGCGACGTCTTCATGACCTCCGCTTCCCCCGGTCAGATCGCTCGATTCCTTCAGAATCGCCATTATCCGGATGACGAGTCTTACCTGTATGCTCTGGCCGACGTCATGAAGCGCGAATACCACGCCATAGCCGACGCCGGATTCGTCTTGCAGCTCGACTGTCCGGACCTGGCCCTGGGCAGACATACGCAGTTCAGCCATCTGAGTCTGGAGGAGTTCAGGAAAGTTGCGGAGCTCCACGTGGAGGTCCTCAACTATGCCGTCGCGAACATCCCGCCGGAGAGGATGCGGATGCATGCGTGCTGGGGCAGCGGCGGCGGCCCGCATCACCGGGATGTCCCGCTCAAAGACATAGTTGACGTGGTGCTCAAGGCACGGCCCTCGGGTTTTGCGTTCGTGGGCGCCAACGGTCGCCATGAGCACGAATGGAAGGTTTGGAAAGAGGTGAAGCTGCCCGAGGGAAAGGTGATCATCCCAGGCGTGATCGACAACACGACGAATATCGTCGAGCACCCCGAGACGGTCGCAGAGCGGATACTGCGCTACGCCGGCGCTGTCGGAAACGAGCAGGTCATCGCCGGCGTCGATTGCGGCTTTGGCACCTTCGCCGACCGGGTCCAGGTGGACTCTGAGGTCGTGTGGCTCAAGCTCCGTTCGCTGGTCGAAGGGGCGGCGATCGCATCAGCGGAGCTCAAGTGAGAGCCCACCCGCTATCGCTTGGCGACGTGGGCCGGATCGAGCAAAGCGCATGAAGAGCGGCTATGTTGACGTGCCCGGTGGCCAGATTCACTATCGAGAGACCGGGTTCGGTGACCCCGTCTTGCTGCTCCATCCGAACGCGGCGTCGTCTGAGGCGTTCTCAAAGATCATGCCTTTGCTCGCCGGCCGATGCCACGCCGTGGCCCCCGATTTTCCGGGCTATGGAGGGTCGCCACCGCCAGCCGAGCCATATCGCGACATCGCTGAATATGCTCTGAGTGCGTTTCAGGTGCTGGACGCCCTCGGGATCGAACGTGCGAACATACTCGGTGACCACACGGGAGCCACAGTGGCAGTCGAGATGGCGGCGTCGAACCCCAGCCGGGTGGACAAGCTCGTGCTGTTTGGATGTCCCTACTGGAAGGACGAAGCGGCTCGACTGAAGGCGCAAGAGAGTCCTATGTTCACGCCGGTGGAACTCCAGGGAGATGGGTCCCACATCGCGGGCGTCTGGGCGCACTACGAGCGGCAGCTCCCAGGGGCCGCTCCTGAAGAGGTGCAGCGCGCCGTTGTCGACGCGCTGTTGTCTCAGCTGTCGCCGGGTCGAGGACAGGAGGCCCATTACGCCCTGCTCCGCCACGATACCCAGGCCCGCCTCCCGATGGTCCAGTCACCGACTCTGGTGCTTACCGCTCCAAATGACGG
The DNA here is from genome assembly GCA_965248515.1 of Dehalococcoidia bacterium. Classification (GTDB taxonomy): domain Bacteria; phylum Chloroflexota; class Dehalococcoidia; order SHYB01; family SHYB01; genus CBDFJU01. The sequence continues at coordinate 526,315 of CBDFJU010000002.1, forward strand.
GTTCTATCGATGGGCCGGCGAGGTCAAGGATCGACTCCCCAGGGCCAAGGTGCAGGTTATTCCGGACACGAGTGGCCACGCGAGCCGCCTGCGGCCCCGGGAATATGCTGACGCAGTTCTCGCTTTCCTCAAGAACTCTGGTCTCTAAGCAGGCCGGGCGCTGAAGCCGGAGTGGAGGTATCGCCGATGGGGACGCTAAAGGTAGGAGTCGTTGGTGGAGGGGTAGGGGGGAGATGGGGCGCCCGCGTACACCTGCCGGTGCTCACGAGCCTGCCTGAGTTTGAGGTCACCGCCGTCTGTACGGCCCACGAAGAGTCGGCTGCCGAAGCCGCCAAGCGGTTCGACGTCCCCCACGCCTTCACGGACTACCGCGAGCTGGTAGCTCACCCGGACGTCGACCTCGTGACCGTTGCCGTGCGGGGCAGCCTCCACCACGAGGTTGCTCTCGCGGCCTTCGAAGCGGGGAAGCACGTATTTTGCGAATGGCCCCTGGCGATGGGGGTTGACCAGGCCAGGGAAATGCAAGGTCTCGCTCTCAAGAACGGTCTTCAGCACTGTCTGGGATTACAGGCGAGGACGTCTCCAGGGGTGATGTATCTCAAGGAGCTCGTGGACGGCGGCTACATCGGCAAGCCTCTGACCTTCACCATGTCGTTCTTACATGGCGCGGCCATGGGAGCAAGGGACTCTTCGATGATGTACCTGCTCAAAGAGGAGGGGGGCGGCAGCGAGCTGCTGATCTCAATGGGACACAGCGTCGATGCCCTCCGCTACGTGCTCGGCGACGTCACCGCGCTCTGCGGCAAGGCGGACACCCTGGTCCGCCTTGCGGTCCTCACCGACACCGGCGAAGAGATCGATGTCACCGCCGCCGACAACGTCGCGTTGGTCGCCGAGTTGAGCAACGGTGCCATGGGGGTTGTCCAGACCAGCAGGACGGTGAGCCCCGCGGAGGGCTGGCGGTTCGTCATGTCGGGCACCGAGGGCAAGCTCGTGGCGTCGTCGACGAGAGGGCCCCAGATGCTGCCCATCCAGATAACCGGTATGCGGAGGGGGTCGGACTCCCCGGAAATCCTCGATCCGCCCGAGCGATTGCGCTGGGTGAGCGAGGTGCCCCACGATAGCGAAGGCTTCAACACCGCCCAGCTGATGAGGAGGCTCGGTCGCGCGATAGACGAGGGCGAGGGGGTGACACCGAACTTCGAGGACGGCGTTCGTGTCCACGAGGTGCTCGAGGGCATCATGGCGTCGCGAAGCGGTTGGGTGAGCTTGGGCTAATCATCGAGGAGGCATCAGTGCGCAGCATCGACATCCATGCCCATCACTTCCCCCGGACCTACTTCAGCGCCGTCGATGCCGGCCACGACTGGCACGGGAGCACGCTCGAGAGAGATGCCGAGGGCAACGAGTTTCTACTGTCGGGGCGGGCCCGCCTACCCATCCGTCCGGTTCATCGCTGGAGCGCGGAGGAGCGTATCGAGGAGATGGACAAGATGGGCGTCGACGTCCATGTCCTCTCGACGGCCCCGTTTCTCTACCGGTACGACGCTCCCCTCGAGGTCTGCTGGGCTTCATGCAGGGACGCCAATGACGACGTGGCCGATCTGGTCCGGGCCCACCCGGACCGCTTCGCGGGGTTGGCCCTTCTCCCCATGCAAGACGTGAAGGCGAGTATCGATGAGCTGGAGCGGGTGGTGCGGAAGCTGGGCCTGAAGGGCGCCATCATCGACGACCATGTGAACGGCCGCACCTATGACGACCCGTCGTTCCTCCCGTTTTTCGAGGCGGCCGAGCGTCTCGGGGCCTTGCTCTTTCTCCACCAGGGGTCAGAGACCATGGTCCGGTCACGCAACCCCCGTTACTTCCTGCCGAACACGATCGGCAACCTCGTCGAGCGGACCGTAAGCTTTGCCAGCCTGGTCTTTGGCGGCGTGATGGAGAGGTTCCCAGACCTGAAAGTGTGTCTCGCCCACGGCGGGGGATACACCTGCTACGGAATCGGCCGGCTGGACCGTGGCTGGGAAGTGCGGCCCGATGCCCGCGTGAACGCTCCGCAACCCCCGAGCGCGTATCTTCGTCGCTTCTACTACGACTGCCTGACCCACAGCGAAGCGGCCCTGCGATTCTTGGTGGACAGCGTCGGGGCCGACCGGGTGATGCTGGGGACCGACTGGCCCGCGGACATGGGCATCGATTGGCCGGTTTCCTGGATCATGGATCAGGCAAACCTTACCCCTGACGAGAAAGAGCTCATCCTCTGGAGGAACCAGGAGCGCTTGCTCGGGCTTTAGGAAGACCGGCGCGCCTAGTTGCCGCGGAAGACCGCGTCACGCTTTTCGAGAAAGGCGCGGACGCCTTCCCGATGGTCCTCGGTGTCGTGGCAGATGCCGTTGCTGTAGACCTCGTATTGGCAAGCCTGCTCCAGGGTGGCGCTGAGGGCCGTGTAGGTTATTCTCTTGATGAACTCGAGGGCTATAGGTGGGCCCTTGGCAATCTCCGCAGCCAGGCTGGTGGCCTCGGCAACGACCTGGTCGTCCGGCACAACACGGCTGACAAGACCCATCTGGGCCGCTTCTTCCGAGGAAACCATCTTCCCGGTGTACATCAACTCGAAAGCGTTTGCCACGCCGGCGATGCGAGGCAGGAGCCATGTGCAGCCCCCGTCCGGCACCAGGCCCCGCTTTACGAAGCTTGCGGTAAACCGGGCGCTCTTTGCAGCGATTCGAATGTCGCAGGCCATCGCCAGTGAGAAGCCGGCCCCGGCGGCGACCCCGTTGACCGCGGCGATAGTTGGGGTCTCGAAGTCCTTGAGACGCAATATCCACGGAACTTCCGTTGGGCGGAACCGATTGGTGACGTCGCCTTTCGAGTAGTCGTCGGAAGACGCTGCTCCAGGCAACGTTTCCACATCGGCCCCTGAGCAAAAGCCTCTTCCCGCCCCGGTCACGACCAGCGCCCTCGCCTGCTGCTCCCTCACTTCTTCCAGCGCAACAACGAACTCCTCGCGCGTCTCCCGGTTTATGGCGTTGAGGCGGCCCGGCCGGTTGAGGGTCAGTATCGCCACCGGGCCATCGAACTCAAGGATCAACGTGGAATAGCTCACAGACCACCTCCAGTTTGGGTCGTGCGGAACGGAACCCCCGCCCTCTGGGGCTTACGGACGGGCTATGGGATGTCTGCTGGATAGTCAAGGCTAATGTGCCCAGCCTGTTCCAGTTCAGCGTATTTCTGGTCGTCGACGCCCAAGAGCCCCTTGTATCCGTATTCATTGTGCTCTCCCAGTCTACAGGGGGGGAGGCGCAGGTGATTCGGAATGTTCGCCGTTCGCCAGAGCGGGCCGCAGTAGAGGTGAGTGCCGCTTTCCTCTTGGGTCAACGGCTCGAAGAAGCCCCGGGCTTGCAAATGAGGGTCTCGCAACAGATCGGCCTCGGAGGATACGGGCCCGGCGGCGACCCCCGCGGCCTGTAGCGCCTCGGCCGCCGTTGTTGGTGGCCGCGCTCGGGTCCACTCGGAGATCAACGGGTCGAGCTGGTCCTGATTCTCCCAACGCGACAGGGCATCGGCGAAGCGAGGGTCGTCTACGATCTCTGGGAGTCCGATAGCGTGACACAGCTTTTCGAACTCCTCGTCGGAGTTGACCGCGAGAGTCACCCACGTGTCCGTCCCGGCGCAGGGGTAAGACCCATGGGGCGCCTTCCACTGGTGACGGTTCCCCATAGGGCTCCCGATGCGGCCGTTGAGCATGTAGTCCAACAAGGAGCTCGCCATGAATGGAAGAAAATTCTCGGCCTGCGGAAGCTCGATCATTTGGCCACGACCGGTCCGACGGCGATGACGGAGGGCCAGGAGAATCGCCAGCGCGCCCGAGATGCCGGCGGCGGCGTCGGGCACCACCGTTTCGCCTCGCAACGAGGGGTCGGCATCCCGATAACCCTGGCGCCAACCCAAGCCGACGACCCCTTCGATGTGGTATCCGAGCGCCCGGTAATCACGATAGGGCCCCGATAGCCCGAACGCAGGCATGCGCACGTAGACAAGCGTGGGATTGGCTTGACGCAGGGCTTCCCAGGTGACGCCCAGCTTGTCCATGGTGGCTGACGGGTTGTTCTCGATCACCACGTCCGAAATGGCAACCAGGTTGTAGAACTGTTCTTTCCCCTCTGGAAGGCGCAAGTCCACCGTCATGGAGAGCTTGTTGCGACCATGGGAGTTGAACATTGGGGTCCGGTTCCACGGACGGTCACCCGGCTCCCAGTCGGGATAGGCATGACTCACCATAGGTTGCCGTCGGATGAGCTCACGAGACGGCCGCAGGGTCCGCTCCGCCGACCGCGTCGACGGGGATGGGACCTGACACGACTCGACCCTCAACACCTCAGCTCCCCAGTCCGCCAGGACCATCGTGCTGTAGGGCCCCGCCCACGCGAGGGTGAGGTCGAGCACCCTGATTCCATGGAGGGGAAGCTGCTTCACGAGGCGTTCCCAGGCCCGCAAGTTACGAGGGCTGCGGTTCTAGGTTGGATGGTGAGCCTACGTTTCTCGAACATACCGAAAATTAGCACCGTGACCGCTTCGGGATTATCAATCGGCTCCAGATACGTGTCAAACGGAGGAGCGGTCACTATTTCGTGGCCGGAGTATGATATGGTGGGCAACCGATGGCGATACCACGGGTAACCCGGCATACTCCGGGGGTATGGGCGTTGGAGCGGAGGGGACCATGTCAGTGACGCCAGCAATCGCTCATTGGATCACGACGACCCGATACGAGGACCTGCCGGTCGAGGCGGTGCAGGTGGTGAAACGGATGGGCCTCGACAACCTGGGGGTGGCAATCGCCGCCGTGAATGAACCCGCGGGAAGGATCATCGTCGACTATACGCGGGAAGCGGGAGGCTCACCCGAGGCGAGCGTCATCGGCGGAGGCTATAGGACCAGCGTGGCCGATGCTGCTTTTGCCAACGCCGTTCTGGCCCACGTCCTCGACTTTGACGACACCTGGTACCCCTTCGGCCACCCAAGCTGCTGCATCTTCCCGGCGACAATGGCCCTCGGCGAAAAATTGCAGTCCTCGGGTCGAGAGTTGATCGAAGCGTACCTGTTGGGTCTGGAAGTATGGGGCAAGGTGCGACAAGGGATATCAGGAGAGGGTTCTTTCTCGTTCGCCGCCGTGGGCGTACTCGGAGTGCTAGGCGCGGCCGTGGCAGCCTCCAAGCTTCTCCGACTCACCGACGTAGAGACCGTCATGGCGCTCGGCATAGCGGCGTCCCAGGCCGGCGGCCTCAGAAAAAACACCGGCACTATGACCAAACCCTACCACGCGGGCAACTCGGCCGGCGGAGGCATCCGAGCCGCTCTGCTTGCCAAGGCTGGATGGACCGCCGACCCCGAGCCGCTGGAGGGCCCCCTTGGGCTCCTGGAGTCGGTGATGCCTTCCGGCGGGTTCGATCCAGACCGCACCATCGCTGGTCTGGGCAACCCGTTCCATGTCCTGAAGCCGGGCGTTGGGTTCAAGAAATACCCTACCTGCTATTTGAACCATCGAGCCATCGACGCGCTCCTCGAGCTCGCGAACGAGCATGAGGTCCGTCCGGACCAGGTGGAGCAGGTGATCGTCGCCGTGCCCAACGATACATGGATGAACGACCCGGACCCCGCCACCGGACTGCGGGCCAAGCTGAGCCTTCAGCACAATCTGGCCGAGGTCTTGCTCAACGGGACTATCACCATCGAGAGCTTCAACCACGACCGGGTGCATTCCGAAGAGATACGGCAGTTGATGGCTCGCGTGGTGATGCAGGTTGACTCGTCCATGTCATCTGAATACAGGCACGTCCAAAATCCCCTCACCTTGCGACTGAAGGACGGCCGAGAGTTCACCGGACAGGTGGACGTCCCTCACGGGGATTGGGACGACCCATTGGGCGAGCAAGAGGTGCTCGCCAAATTCCGCGACAACGCCCAGCGGCACTTATCCGACGAAGAGTGTGAGCGCACCGCCCAACTCATGCTTGACCTGGAAGAAACGGACAACAACCGTGAGATCATGGGCATCAGTTGCGGGGCACAGGCCAAGCTCGCGGTATAGCTATTGACCGCGACCCGACGAGATTCCAAGGCGTCTTGCTCCTTGGAATCAAACGGTCCACAGCAACGACAGACTCGCTCGATGCATTTCGCATACCGTTGTCGAGGTCGCCTGCGAACATTTGAGTCTCGTGATGGAGGTCACACATCGTGTCGATTGACCGACTGCGAAGTCTAACGTGGGAAGAGGTTTCCGAGGGGGACGACGTTCCGGCGGTGATCTTCCCCCTGGACACCGTGCGCCTGGTGCTGCTGGCAGCGGTGTGTCGGGACTTCGACCCGCAGCATTTCGACCAGGCGTACGCCGAGCACATCGGAAACCCCGGGCCCAACATGAACTCGTCCTGCCACGGGGGTATCCTGTCACGGATGCTCACAGATTGGGCTGGTCCGGCTGCCAAGGTCAGGAGGCTCAAGTTCAACGTATCCCAGATGGCGATCCCCGGGGACACGCTTTGCGCTACCGGTAAAGTGACGAAAAAGTACGAGGACAGTGGTCAGCACATGGTGGATATCGCGGTCATGCTGGTCAACAAGACTCCCCACTTCTCGATGTTGCCGGTGCAATACGCCCTACAGGGGATGGCCACGCTCATCCTTCCGACGGCCGACGAGGCCAAAGCGGCGGGGATTCGAGCCGGAGGGAACTCATGAAGCTCGGCGAAATCGATTCCGATATAAAAGCCCTTGTCGGCATCACGGCCGAATGGACCGTCCCCGACGAGGTGGAAAAGGGCGCCATTCGCCAATGGTGCGAAGTCTTCGAGGACGGGAATCCGATCTATACCGACGAAGAGGTCGCCAAGCAGATGGGCTATCGCACCGTGATTTCTCCCACGGCCAAGATCCTGGCATGGGTCAGGCAGCCGATGTTTCCACCCGCGCCCCTTTCCTGGCCGGCCAAGGCCGGGACGCACCTCATCGAGACGGCGCCGCTGGGCACGAAGTTCGAAGCAGGGGTAGTACAGAGCTGGGACTTGGAATGGCTCGCCCCGTTGTACCCCGGGGACCTGATCACGGAGAAGGAGACCATCACCGACATCTCGCCGCTCAAGCGGACTCGCCTCGGAGTCGGGCACTTCGCCACGGTAGAGCGAGAGTTCAAGAACCAGCATGGCGAGGTGGTCCAGAAGCTCACCGTCGTCTTCTTCAAGTACATCTCCGACGAACAGGCGAGAGCCGAGGGCGTCGAGATCTAGAACGACAAACGGGGCGAGGAGAGAGCTAATGCTCGACCTAGTGATCAAGGGCGGAACCGTGGCGACGGCGGAGTCGGTCGGCGACGCGGACATCGGTGTGAAGGATGGAAAGATCGTCGTCATCGCCCAGCCGGGGGCGGAGCTGCCCCAGGCGGCAACCACGATCGACGCCTCAGGGAAGATCGTCATGCCGGGTGGGATAGAGCCCCATGCCCACATCCTCACCCCGGTCCCCGCCACGTGGACTGGGCAAGAGGGCGTCATGACCCAGGCGCCGGCGCCCGCCACTCGCGCCGCCGTCTTTGGCGGCACCACCACAGTCATCGACTTCGCATTCATTCGGTCCGATCGGGAGATTCTGAGTGGGATCGAACGCCGGTCCGCCCAGTTCAACGGACAGGCGTATTGCGACTATGCCTTTCACGCGATGATCCCGGGTCCCATATCCGACGAGACGCTCGCCCAGATCGGAGGAGCGATCTCCGGGGGCGTGCCTTCGTTCAAGATCTTCATGACCATGGGTACGCTGACTGGCGTCGATCCGCCGATGAAGGTGGACGATGGCAACCTCTGGGCGCTCATGAACGAGACGGCCCGGCACGGTGGCATGATGGCGGTCCATGCCGAGGACGAGGAGATCATCGCCTACAACGAGCACAAGCTGAAACGGGATGGCAAGGACCAGTGGTACAACGTGCACCTGGCCCACACCAACCTATCGGAAGAGGTCTCGTTCAACACCGTCATTCGACTCGCCAGAGCGACCGGCGCCGCCGTCGACCTGCTCCACGTAACCGCCAAGGAAGGGGTTGCGGCGATTGCGAAGGCCCGGGCTCAGGGCTTGCCGGTGTATGGGGAGGCCCTGCACAACTATCTGTGCTTCACGTCGGAGAACTATAAGGCCGAGGACGGCGGTATCTACCACACCTATCCTTCAATGAAGTACGCCGAGGACCGGGACGCTTTGTGGGACGGACTCATCCGCGGGCCGATAGCCACGGTAGCCACCGACGAATGGACCACCACTTACGCTGCCAAGACCTGGGGCCGGACGATCACGTCGGTGTGCGGCGGCCACGCGGGGATCGAGACGAGGCTCGCCATCACGTTCTCCGAGGCGTATCGAAAGGGGCGGATCAGCCTCCAGCGGTTCGTTGAGGTTACCAGCACCAACGCCGCCAAGATTCTCGGGCTCTATCCGCGGAAGGGCGCCATAGCGGTAGGGAGCGATGCCGACCTCGTGCTCTGGGACCCCAACGTTCGCAAGACGATCACGATGGCGGACCTCCATCACGATGGGGACTACAGCATCTGGGACGGCTGGGAGGTCGAGGGCTGGCCGGTGACGACCCTGCTGCGCGGGAAGGTCATCGTCGACGACGGCAAGCTGCTGGGCGACCCCAACGATGGGGAATGGCTCCCGCGGAAAATCGGCTCCGACGTGCTGTCGGGTCCTGCTTGCTAGCTAGCTAGCCTTTGGGCAACCCGAGCGCGCGGGTCGCTATCATGTTGCGCTGGATCTCGGAAGACCCGCCGGCGATCTGGTTGATCCGGCTGTCCTTGTACAGCCTGGCGATGAGGCCGCCGAGGGGCGCCAGCCGCTTGTTGTGGTCCCCCGCGTTGACCCACTCGAGGGTGCTCAGCGGCCCAATGATGTCCATGGCGGCCAGGGCCAGGTGCTCGACAACTTCGCTGTTGTAAAGCTTCTGCAGCGAGGCGCCGTCGGTCGCATCCTCCCCTGCCTCCTGCATGGCGATCACCCGGTAGCACAGGAGCCGGCCGATCGCAATCTCGCGGTACGTATCCGCGAGGAGCCTGCGCACCTCTGGAAACGTGACCAGTGGCTTCCCGTCCCGTTCGGTCTCCTGGGTGTATGCCACGAGCAGACGCCAGAGTCGTTCCAACATCGCCGGCCGCCCCGCCATCGACCGCTCCAGGTCCATGACCCCCATCAGGTCGTACCAGCCCATGTTTTCCCGGCCCAGCAGAGCGGTCCTCGGCACCCTGACGTCATCAAGGTGCACGGTCGCCCGCTCGAATCCCCGAAGCACGCGGAAGCTGGTCATCGAAACGTTGGGGGACCTCAGGTCGACGAGGAACAGGCTGATTCCCTTGTGCTGAGGAACGTCGGGGTCGGTCCTCACGACGCAGAACATATGGCTCGAGATACGGCCGTTGTTGAACGACTTGCTGCCGTTGAGGACGAACTCGTCGCCGTCGGCCACCGCCCTGGTCTCCACCGCTGCCAGGTCGGAGCCGCAGCCCGGCTCCGTGAGACCAAGGGCGAGACGAATCTCGCCGCTCATGATCTTGGGAAGGAACTCGGCCTGTTGCTCGGGAGTCCCGAGGCGGACTACGGCCATGGCCCCGAAGTGACACGACCCCGAATAGACCGAGTCGACGCCATGAGGCAGCTCGGCCTTGGCGGCCTCCTCGGCGAAGATCGCCAGCTCGGTATAGCTCCGCCCCTCGCCTCCGAACTCCTTGGGGATGGCGATCCTGGTGAAACCGGCCTTAGCCAACTCCATATACAGGCCTTCATCCCACTCCGAGTAGTCCTCCTCGGACCTTTTGATGATCTCTTCCGTGACGTGGGCTTGCATGAACTCCCGCACGCGCTGACGCCAGGATTCCTGCTCTTTCGTGTAGGTGAAGTCCATCTGTGCAGGCCTCGTTATACGCCCTGTGCGACCAGTAGCTGCTCTCGCAGGCCTTCTGGAGAGTCGAGCAACAGCTGCATCGGTTTTGCCTTGCGGAAATACAGTGAAATATCCGCTTCGTTGGAAACTCCAACCCCACCGAAGACTTGCGTTGCCTCCGCGGTCACGAGCCGGAACGCCTCGCCTGCCTGCATGTGGGCCATTGCCCGCTCGGAGGCGGCCGGCTGTCCTTGGCTCGTCAACCAGATCGCGTGGTACAGGATGACTTTGGCGGCATTGATGGCGAGGTGCATGTTGGCCATCTTGTGCTGCAGCGCCTGGAAGGTTCCGATGGGACGACCGAAGGCCATCCTTTGCTTGGCGTACTCGACAGCCAGATCCAGTGCCCGCTCCGAGGCCCCGATCATCTCCGCGTCCAGCAACAGCTTGGCGTGATCCAGGAGCTCGACGAAGGTCTGACCTCCGGTGCCGATCGGCCCCAGGGCTTCGTCGGCGGAGGCCTGTACCCCTTCGAACTCCACCAACGCCATGCGCTCACCGGTGAGAGTCAATAACGGGGTGGCCTTCAAGTCCTCGCGGTCCTTGGGCAGGATGAACAGTCCTGTCTCCCGTTCCGCTGTCCGGGCCAGCACGATGAGGTAGTCCGCCCGGTGGCCGGCCCGCACAAACACCTTGGTCCCATGGATGGCGTATCCACCGTTCGAGCGAGTAGCGGTTGTGGTGACGGCTCCAAGGTCCGAGCGCGTCGATGGTTCGAGGTACGCCGCGGAGATTATCAACTCGCCAGAGGCGATCTTCGGCAAAAAGGACTGCTTCTGGTCGTCCCTGCCGAGAGCCAGGATCGTCTGTGCCGCGACAACCGAGCTGACCCAGTGAGGACTGGGAACGAGATGACGGCCTGCCTCTTCGTAGAAGATCGCCAGATCGAGCCAGTCCATCCCCGAGCCATCGAGCTCCGGGGGTATCAGCGACCCAACCCACCCGAGATCGGCCATCCGTTGGTACAGCGAAGTTGAATAGTCCTCGCCGGAGGCCTCGATTCGTCGTACCTCCGACAGGGGGCTCTCGCGTTCCAGGAACTCGCTGAACGACCGGCGCAGCGATTTCTGCGTCTCGGAAAAGCCAAAGCTGAACATCACTGATCTCCCGGAGCCTCGCTGCTTTCGCAGAACAAGGGCGGCGACGACTACCCATTGGGAACGGCGACACCCGAGTCTACGCTGACGGTTTTTGTCACGTCAACCTGGGGACCCCCTTCCGAGGGTCCGGCCGATCCCTCGGGTGAGCCAGGTTCGCGGTATCATGGTCGCGAGGCTGAGGCCCCCGGGGTGGGGTGGAGAGGGCGAAAGCACCTATGTCCGGAGCAGCGGAGCAAGGCTCCGCACCCTCCCGCGCGCTGAGCGTCGTCGGCACCCGGCCTGTCCGCCACGATGGCCTGGACAAGGTCACCGGCCGCGCCAGGTACGGCGCCGACATTGGCATGGCCGGCCTCCTCCATGGCAAGGTGCTTCGCAGCCCTCATGCGCACGCTCGAATCCTCGCCGTCGATTGCAGCCGGGCCCTCGCTTTTCCAGGGGTGAAAGCGGTCGTTACGGCGGAAGACATGCCCATAAAGAAGACGCAGGAAATCGACTTCACTCCCGCTCTGGATAACCATCGAATGCAGGCAGAGAATATCCTGGCGTCGGGCAAAGTCCTCTACAAAGGGCACGCCGTGGCGGCGGTAGCCGCCGAGAGCGTGCACATCGCCGAAGCGGCGCTCGACCTGATCGACGTCTCGTATGAGGAGCTCCCGGGGGTGCTGAGTGCCCAGGAAGCCATGCGCCCGGACGCGCCGCTCCTCCACGAGGACCTGACGACGCAATCGTTGGACCGCCGGCTCGGCAAGCGGTCGGACACCGGGACGGCTAGCAACGTGGCTAGTCATCTTCAACTGAAGCGGGGGGACGTCGAAGAAGGGTTTCGACAGGCCGCGGCGACCGCCGAAGGGGAGTTCACCACGCAGACGGTCCACCAGGGCTACATCGAGCCCCACGTAGCGACGGCCCTCTGGGACCGGGGCGATCGGATTACGGTCTGGATGAGCACGCAAGCGCCGTTCGGCGTGCGCCGCATGGTGGCTTCAATCGCTGGGATCCGGGAATCGGCCGTCAAGGTCGTCCCGATGGAAATAGGGGGCGGGTTTGGCGGCAAGACGACCACTTATCTCGCTCCCGTCGCCGCTCTGCTCTCGAAGAAGACAAGGCGACCCGTGAAGCTGGCCATGACTCGAAAAGAGGTGTTCGAAGGAAGTGGCCCCACCTCCGCGGCGGAAGCGCGAGTCAAGCTTGGCGCGGACAAAGAAGGGCGCATCACGGCGGCTCAACTCCACCTCGTTTACGAGGCAGGCGCCTTTCCCGGATCGCCCGTTGGCTCGGGGGCGTCGACGGGCGTGGCCCCATATGTCGTGCATAACTTTCTCGTAGACGCGTACGACGTCGTCTGCAACAAGCAGAAAGTGGCGGCCTACCGCGCTCCGGGGGCTCCCCAGGCGGCATTCGCCGTCGAATCCGCCATCGACGAGCTGGCGGCAAAGCTCGGCGTGGACCCTCTGGACTTCCGGCTCCTCAACGCGGTGAAAGAAGGCGACCGGGACCCCAACGGAGTCCCCTTCTCGCGCATCGGGTGCCGCGAGGTCGTGGAAGCCCTGAAGGAGCACCCCCACTACCAAGCTCCCCTTGGAGGGCCCAACCGAGGGAGAGGGGTAGCCCTTGGCTACTGGTGGAACGGCGGGCTTCCATCGTCGGCAACCATGAATGTAAACGCGGACGGCAGGGTCAGCCTAATTACCGGCTCCGTCGACATTGGCGGCACCCGTGCCTCGGTTGCGATGCAGGCCGCCGAGGTGCTGGGCCTGGCCGCGGAGGATGTGATCCCCAGCGTCGGCGATACGGACTCGGTTGGCTGGACGGCCCTGACCGGCGGCAGCAGGACCGCCTTCGCCACCGGGCAGGCGGCCATCGCGGCGGCCGACGACGTCAAGCGGCAGATGATGAAGCGCGCGGCCATGTTGTGGGAGACGCAGCCGGCCGACGTGATCTTTGAGAAGGGCCAGTTCTTTTCCCGGAAGAGCCCACAAGATCGAATCACCTTCAAGGAACTGGCGGGAAGACTGCCCCAGACAGGGGGTCCGGTTACCACCTCCACCTCGGTCGTCCCGAGGCGAATCGGTCCCACGTTCGCGGGCAACATCGTTGATGTCGAGGTCGATCCCGAGACGGGGAAGGTGACGGTCCTGCGCTTCACGGTGATTCAGGACGTGGGGCAAGCAGGGCATCCGAGCTACGTGGAGGGTCAGCTACAGGGTGGCGCCGTTCAGGGGATCGGCTGGGCGTTGCATGAAGGCTACGTCTACACGCAGGCCGGGGGGGTGGCCAACTCCAGTTTCTTGGACTATCGATTGCCCACGTCCCTGGACACGCCCATGATCGACGCCATGCTCGTCGAGGTCCCCGACCCGGGCCATCCCTTTGGATTGCGCGGCGTCGGCGAGGCATCAATCATTCCCCCTTTGGCCGCGATCGCGAATGCGGTCTCCCACGCGGTCGGCGTTCGAATGACCAGGCTGCCCCTGACGCCCGCGGTGGTTCTGGAGGCGCTGCAAGGCGCGACTCGAGCCGCATGACACCGACGCAGGTGGCTCGGCGCCTTGCTTGACACGTCTTTTCAAGCGCCCCTATGATTCAGGTTGCCCCGAGAGCGGTGCTCCACCTTTGATCGCCTTGGGTGACTTTGGCTGAAGCAGCACCATTGAGAGTGCTCGACCGACTCTCCGGCCTCGATCAGAGGCAGAAGAAGCGCTCACGCCTGTGTCTTTCTGCTGTGACGCCAACGGATGAATACTACCTCTGAAACCGCCGCGAGCCTCCCGCTTTCGCTGTGGTTCGCCTTTCGCCAGGCGGGTCGCTCAGTTGGAAGTTTTCTCAAGAGGTATGGTCGAAGCTTTCCCGCCGCTGTCAGCCTCGCCATCATCACGATCATTGTTCTGATAGCGATCACCGCCCCGTGGACCGCACCCCACGACCCTCTGGAGATCGACTTGCTTGGCATCTTGCGGCCGCTGCCCTGGATGGAAGGCGGGACCTGGAGCCATCCTCTTGGCACGGACAGATTGGGTCGGGATGTCCTGAGCCGGGCGATGCACGGGGCGCGAATCTCCTTGAGCATCGCCATTCCAGCTACGCTCATCGGCGCCACGATCGGAACCGTCGTGGGCCTCTACGCGGGGTACAAACGAGGTCTGGTCGACAATCTAATCATGCGCATGGTAGACGTGCAAGGTGCCGTTCCCCTGCTCCTTGTCGCTATCGCCGCTATCGCGTTCATCGGTGGGGGAACGTGGCAGCTGGTCGCCTTGCTGGGCGTATGGGGGTTCGCGCTCTACGCTCGCCTGGTTCGAGGAGAGACCATGTCGGCTGTCAACAACGAATATGTCACAGCGGCGCAGGCCCTGGGCGCAAGCCCAACGCGGATCATGTTCCGCCATGTCCTCCCAAATGTCTTGACTCCCGTGATCGTTGTCGCCACCGTGTTGCTGCCACAGTTAATCATCATCGAAGCATCGTTGAGCTTCCTGGGCATTGGAATCCCCAAGCCTACGCCCTCCTGGGGCAACATGCTTGCCGACAGCCGTACTCAGCTCCAGATAGCCTCTTGGCTTTTGATAGGTCCCGGAACGCTGATGGTCCTCTCGGTCCTTTCTATCAATCTGATAGGGGACCGGCTTCGGGAAATCTGGGACCCTCGATTGCGCGGGAGTGTGGACTAGGCGTGTGCCGGAGCACGACTTGACGAACAAGATGTTCGAGGAGACAAGTTAACCAGTGATCGGGCTCATCGTAGGCCGAATCCTGCAGTTCGTCGTCGTTGCCTGGGTGTTGGCAACGATTCTTTTCTTCGCCCTACGGGTCTCCGGCGACCCGGTCTCTCTCCTGCTTGGTGACGACGCAACGGAGGAAGCGGTCGAAGCCATCCAGGAAAAGCTTGGCCTTAACCGGCCAGTCCTGGTCCAGTATGGCGATTTTCTCAAGGGCCTTCTGCCGCAGCGTTCGGATGGGGAGTGGTCGGTCCTCGACTTTGGGCCGTCCCTGGCGAATCCTCAGCCAGCCATGGACCTGGTCCTCGATCGATTACCAGCAACGTTGGCGCTGGGGGCGACCGGCCTGGGCATAGCTATGGCCCTTTCCATTCCCCTGGGCGTCACGGCAGCACGGTTTCAGGGCCGAGCTCTCGGCAGCTTCATCATGAGCCTCGGCCTTCTGGGGCAGGTAATACCGAGCTTCCTGCTTGCTCTGGTGTTTATCACAGTGTTCGGTGTGATGTGGCCCGTGCTGCCGGTGTTCGGCTTTAGCGGACCGACGAGCCTCATCCTGCCGGCATTCTGCCTTGCCGCCTATCCATTGGCCCGGCAGGTACGACTCCTCCGCTCGCAAATGCTGGAGGTCGGCGCTCAGGACTATATTCGCACGGCTCATTCGAAAGGACTCCCAGGCCCCATCATTACCCGCCGCCACCAACTCCCGAACGCCATTCTGCCATGGATTACCCTGGTGGGTCTGGACTTCGGTATTCTCTTGAGCGGCTCGATCATCGTGGAAACGATTTTCGCTTGGCCAGGGATCGGCTCGCAGCTCATCGTGGCCATAGACCTCCGCAATTATCCGGTCGTCCAGGCCGATATCTTCATCGTTGGGCTGCTGGTCGTCTCCGGGAATCTCATGGCCGATCTTTGCTACCGGTGGGTCAACCCGCGGCTGCGGACCCCCTGATCGACGGTCGCGTGCAGGGATCGGACAAGCACGATCGATGGGCCCGTGGGCCTTCGACCCGGTGAGCCTGGCATTGTAGCCGTCTTCACCTAATCGGGGTTACGTCAACCGATACCGCCGCGAGTTTGGCCTCGAAGAGTCCCCCAGTGGTCTTCCGGTTCCGAAAGTGTGGTTTAAACCTACAGGTGGGGCGCGAGGGATCGTGGCGCGCTATAACGGGCTCTAGGCCCAAGCCCTCCTACTGGAGGTGGACAACGCCCAGAGTCCCATCGACGGTGATGATCTGCCCTGTTTCGATCTCCCGGGTAGCTGCACCTGTCCCCATGACTGCCGGGATGCGATACTCGCGGGCCACCATCGACGAATGGGACGCGCCACCACCCACTTCTGTGACGACTGCCGACGCTAGGGAGAAGAGCGGCGTCCACGCCGGGCTAGCCGACGCCGTCACAAGAATCTCGCCCCTTTGAAACAGGCCGAAGTCCGCCGGGTCGTCCATGATCCTTGCTCGCGCGGTGGCTTTGCCCGGACTCGCGCCGTGACCGACCAGGTAGCGGCCTGTCTCGCCGTCGTGAGCGCCGTAGTCGCGCATCCTTCGACCCAACTCCTCGCCCCATACGGGATCGGTGGCGGGCGGGATACGATCGGGTGGCGAGAGCGCCCGCCTCCCCTCCCATTCAGCCTGCCGCGCCAGTGCCACCGAGGTCAGGTCTTGCGCCCCTGCAGGAGCTCCCGACGATCGAGACGCGTTCTGAAGCTCGTCTCGATGGAGAAAGAAGACCAGGTCCGCGGACAATAGCCTGCTATCACGGACCAGCCGGTTGCCGAGCTCCATGACTGCAGCGCGCATGATCGGCCAAAGCTTTTGCTGGTGGAAGGCAATGTCCTCGCGGAGTCCCGCGCAGAGCTCGTGCCACTCGATGAGCGTCCGGAAGGCGTCAGCGTCTGTCGAATCCCATTCGTTCATCGCCCCGTTGACGTAGGCCCTGGCCCCCTCCCGAAGCCGTTGCTGTTCCGTGAGCGTGTCGGCGGGATCGGGTGCGTCAGGATCGAGATAGCTCCTCAGGAGGGAGATCGCGAGCTCCGGTTGTTCACCGAGTGTCGGGAAGTACCAGTCGAAGCTGAATAGCTGATGGCCGTACCCCCGCCAGTATTCGTTGAGCCCGGCGAGGAGTTCATCGCCTCCCTCCATCGTTGGGAGTATCGCCAAGACTTCAGCGGGGCTCTCCACACGGACCAGCTCGGACAGTCGCGGATTCGTCCGCACCCGCTGAGCAAGTTGGAAGAGATTGCGTTGTCCCTTGAGCGACAGGCTGTCATAGCCGCTGAAGAGTGCCGTGTAGTGGGGGCGCTGTTGCTCATCGAAACGCTCTTCATAGAATCCGCGGAAGAACACGTCCTCGAAGGCGTATCCGATAGGCGCCTGAAGGTACCAGAACTCTCCGGCATCCATGGCTAGTTCGTCGATGAGCGACAGGATGCTATTCCACTCCGCGGCGGCCAGGTCGACTTTGCGGAAGCCCTCCAAGCGCTCCAGCCAGATAGGAAGGTGCTCCTGTTGCCATCGCAAATATGCCGGCTTACGCTCGGTCAAAACGCTGGCCCGCGACGCCAGGTCCGTTTGGGGGGGCCCGCCTCGATGCGGTGGGTCGTATCGCATGAAGAAGAAGCCGTTGATGATGCAATACCAGGGCTTGGCCATCTCGAACGACTTGGGCAATTCCCACCCAAGATGATTGAAACCCTGCTCTTCTCGCCCAGCGACCAGAACCGGAAGCAAGAGCGTCGAGAAGAGCGGGGTTACGGGGTCGGAGAGCCACTCGCCCACTCGCCAGGTGCGCCGCCAACGAGCACCAGGCACAGGATTCTGCCAAAGGATGATCATCGTTTTCGGCGTAGCGGTTCTTACGCTAGCGGCCTGCGCCACGGCAACGCCATCGCCCGCGAGTGACATACCGGGGGGTGCCGGGACCGGGATTCAGGTAGGCACGCCAGCGGCCACGCCAACTGATTCGAGTGCAGTGGGCCAGAATCCGTCGATAAGTCCAAGTCCCCTTTTGGCCGATCAAGATTTGACTGCCAACTCCGTCGACGTCGTGTATAGCATTGTCGCTTCTATGATTGGTGGTGAACCGTTGAGTCCGCTCTTTGCAGATTGGCCGGAAGATCGCCCTGCAATTGATCGGCTTGCATCAGCCCTTGGGAGCGCCATCCCCATTACCCCAACTGAGCATCTCACAGCCAATGATAGGGGCCGCTACCTCACAATTCGCTACCGGAATGGCGCAGAATTGATGGTGAGGCAAGTCTCTTGGTGTGAGGATTGGGGCGGTCGAAGGGATTTCATCGGCGGGGCATGCAGAGGTGAACACAAGCCTTTGACCGATACCTGGTGGGTTGAGGGAACAGGCATGGTGAAGTCCTCCGATCTCGGCTCTTGGTGGGAGGATATGACCTCCTTCATGGTCCCCATTGGCGGAATTATCGCCCCTGAGAGCATCAAGCCAGGGGATACATTCCCCGTCACGGGGTACGACTGGGCAGATCAAATTGAAACGCCCACGATGGAGTTGAGCTTGGTGCCCGCGGATGGGCATGAAATTGAGCTGGCTGATTTCCCGATCGAAGCTGGCTGGGGCTATTTTGAGGAACAAGTTGTAGTACCTGACGAGACCCCAAGGGGCCGCTATTGGTTGCGCGTGTCTGGTGGCGGTTTCTCCGAGCTTGTGGATGTTGTGCAAGTTGAATAGTGCGGTGCATGCAAATGGTGGGGACATGGCACCGCTTAGTGGGATTGCCGCAACAAAGGTTGTCGGAAACCTATTCATTGAAACCACCATCTTACTATATGAAAGGTATCAAGACTCCCTTTGAAGGAAGGAACATGCTACCTCGTCTGATGACCCTGGTTGTGGGATTAGTGGCTCTTGTCCTGGCGGCCTGTGGAGATGCGAATTCGTTCCCCACAGCTACTAAGGAGCCGATAGTTCCCGCCTCCCAGACCGAGGAGATGCCTACCCTGACGCCTACTCCGAAGCTTCCCGGCTCCATCACACCGGTGTCGGTATCCGAAAGATATAGATTGGACCTGGGCGAGGGCGTAGTGGTCGCTTTCGTGGAGGGCCAGTCACCAGAGTTCCCGGACAAGGTAGCCTATGTGACCCACGTTCCCTCCGGCTCCCAGCTTGTGTTGGACCGCCATGGGAGGATCATTGAGCGGCACCACGGGCGAGACGACGGCCCAGGCCGCCTTGACGCGGTCCTGGCGGACCCTGGTGCCATGGGCCCCATCATGGGAGGCCTCCAGAGTGACGAGGAAGCCCGGCCCTCTGAGGCGGACATATACTGGGCCAATTCCATAAGATTCGGTGGCATCACCTACCTGACGCATTGGATGCGGGCCGGTGCAAGGTATGGCGAAGAGGAGCGCTCCCTAAGTATAGAAGACTTAGGGCCGGAGATGTTCCGGGTCGCTTTCAAGGCCGATGGATCTGTCGGTCCGAGCTACCGCTACCAGGACGGTGACGCGACTTACCTTAGCCCGGGCACGCCTGTGTACGCAGTCAAGGGCTACTCGCCGGAGTTCCGACTCGCGACATTACAGGACGGCGAGGTCACCCTGTTCGAAGCGGACACGAACCCTGCGGCCAAGATTGGCGAAGACCTGCTGGACATTCGAGGGAAGGTTAAGGCCATCGACATCTTCAGCCCAAAGGACGCAAGGACGGTCCTCGGGACGATAGACGAAGAACGCGCTATCGAACATTTCGTCGAAATGGTGTTGGATTCGCCCGTGGACCAGGGTAACCGCGAGCGTGAAGGGCCTCGTTACTCTCTCGACTTTCGTCAGGTTGACGGCACGTCCGTCGTGCGGGCGCTCTGGCTGGAGTCGGGCGAGCTCTCGCGGGGCATCATGACGGATCCCGCCGTGACCCTCTCTGTGTGGCGCGCACTGGGCGAGGACGACCGGCCTGTGGCGACCGACGGAGGGCCGAGAATCTCCGAACGGTTGGCCGCTCGGTTGGGCCTGGCATATCTGGGATTCGGCATGCCCGAGGTTGTAGTCACCGGCAAACCCCATTCGCCCGTTGTCCAGTTGATGCGGAGAAGCGAGTTCCAGGCGATGAGAGAGTCGGCACGGACGATGCCTTCAGACCCATTGGTCTGGGTGGTGGAAGCCCAGGGCTCCTGGCGTGACGCCGGTATCGTACCCAAGGAAAAGCGGCAGAACTTTTCCGTCGGTGTTGTGGCGTTCGATGCTGACACAGGGTCAAAATACGGCATGAGCCAAGTAAATGAGTCGTTGCTGCGAACGGGCGGCGATGCACGACCCATCACGTCAAGTGTTACTCCTACGCCTTCTGCTGCAGCCCCGGCGCCGGAATACAGCGCAGTCGATCTGGCAGCGTGGTACGAAGACGTAAAGGATACGGTCTGGCAGATTCCTGGCATCGCGTGGACCAATCTGAGCGAAGCGAAGAACCGCATTGAGATCGGCCTGCGTCCATTGCGCGGGGTACGTGAGAGATTCGAGGCCGCCCTGGGGACACTGGACGTGCCGCGGAAGGCCATCGAGATCGAGGTTGGATGTGAGCGCGTTATCCAATGGCCTGATGAGGTAGGGCAGGCTTCGGAGGATTCATTCCTTCGATCCTTCGATTACTCGCTGGATGTAGTGTCCCAGGTCCCCTATGGAGGGACTGTGCGAATGAAGCTCACGCTGCAAAACGTCACCAATGAGCAGGTCAAGGTCGCTCTCGGCGGCAAGCCAGCCTATGACTTTGTAGTAACGACGTCTGACGGCGAAGGGGTCTGGAAATGGAAGTGCGGCAGGATCACCCTGGACGTGCTGGATGGCGAAACCCTGGACCCTGGAGAGAAGCTGGAGTTCATCGGCGAGTGGGAGCAGGTGGACAACCGGGGAGAGCCCGTTCCCCCAGGCACCTATCTTATGCGGGGTGTTTTGAATGTTGGGCGGCCTAACTCGGAACCGTCTGATGCCCTTGTAACGGCAGCCCACGAGCTGGAGGTGCTCAGGTGAGATATGCCGCTCTCATTGGGTCGCTGGGCATCGTCCTGATCCTCATCGCCGCCTGCTCCACCGCCGCACCAACGGAACCGCTGGAAAGAACCCAGACCGCTGGCCCTAATCTGTCGGAGACAGCGGACATGGCGGTCTACTCCTCCATTGAGCGGCTCTCGGCTGCCTCCGACCTGGTGATCGTCGGCACCGTGAAGGAGGTAGTGGCCCGGGAGGTCGACTACGGCTCCAAGGGCCCCGGAGAAGGCCAAGGACAGGGTCTGCCGGTCGTGTTCTATGAGGTCGAGGTGAATGAGACGCTGCGGGGTAAAGCAGGAGCTACCGTCATCATGGCCGCACCAGACGTGGACGAGATATCCATGGGGGGAGAAGCTACGTCCTTGCGAAGCGGTCAGCAGGTCCTCCTGTTTCTTGTGAGGGAAGACGCGCCCGGTATTACGGCCTATGACAACTACTACGTGACCGTAAGCCTGGACAATGGTGTGTTCGATCGTCTGGATGGAGACCTGGTGACACCCCGCATGGTAGGCACGTTGGAGGAGGCGGAACACCGCCTGTCCGAGGTTAGAGGAACGGTGATGTCCGATGGGTCCCTTCGACCTCTGCTCCTCGCCCAACCAGCGCTGGATTGGAGGTTGGTGAACATACCCGGCTGGGCCAGCCAACCGGGCTTCTCTCTGCGCGTACCTCCCGGGTGGCGGGTAGTGCAGAAGCAGGGCATCGACTCCTACGTGGGAGAGGTCCTGGGGGATGGACTGCGGCTCGGGTTCGACTACGGCAGCTTTATGTGGAGCCTGGACCCAGACGACGATCCCGAGCACGATTACGCCGTGGTCTACCAGGAAATCGGCGGCGTGGAAGGGAAGCTGCTCATTCCCGTGGACACCTCGGGCGGGTTCACCGGGGTTTACTTTGCCAGGTTGGACGGCCCCAGCCTCAACCTCATTGGCCATGACCTAACTCCAGAGCAGCAACGCACCGCCATCGCCATCTTCAGGAGCATCCGTAGCGAAAACGTAGCCGGTGGGAGTTCCATTGAGGAATTGGGCGCTTCTGCGCCTACCCCTCAAATAACCCCTAGTCTCGGCGGTCCAGCTAGATTTACCCTAAGCTACGAGGGTATCGAGTATGTGCCCGTCGCCGGGCCGATAAGAGAGGAGCTGCTGGACCTGAATAGCTTGGAGCCCACCGGACTGGTACTTCACGACGGAGAGCTGCTGCAAGGCGGCGAAGGGAATCCAGTCTACACCCTGTCCGGGTTACCCATTGAGCATGGGTTCCTGGTCCGCTCCATCAACAGGGGGTACGGTCTCAGTCCGTCAGGTGGAACGGGAGAGACCTCCTACCCTGTGTGTCAGCAAGGGTCGGGCGCCTACGTCTACACGGCGGAGGGCGCTTCGCCGCCGCCTTGGTGGCCCTCATCCCCCCAACTCGCCTATCCGGGCGGACCTACTCCCACCCCGTTCCCCACGCCCACCTCCCCCATTGTGGACGCACGCCTTTCCCCAGAAGGGTTGTTGGACCTGGGCTGGCCGGTGGTGAACATGGAACGGCTCCAGTTCGAATTCCGGGGAGTCGAGTATCACTATACGGGCTCTGGATACATCAACGAGAGAGGGGCCGACACATCCATCTCGCCTGTCGACATCCAGCAGGTGGAGACGCTGTCCATATCCTACTTCATCGACATGGGGCCGTTGCCGTCTCCCGTACTGGAGGAGATAGCCTCGGACGGCACGGTTACGGACTACGTCCGCGTCTATCGGCTGGCAGACCGATCAGCCAGCGAGGTCATCGTGGTCGACCAGTGCCCGGCTGACCTACAGGGAGACCAGTTCGTTCTCTATCTGCCAACGGAGGCCGAGGCTCATATCGACGATGACGACCCAATTTCGCAAGCGGTTGAGCTGACAGCCATTGACACCCACTACGACAACAACTCCATCTCCCTTTGGTGGGAGGACCCAGATTGGGAGGTCACCTACTGGGTGGTGGAGCGGTCTATTACCCAGGACGGACCCTGGGAGGCCATAGCGGCAAAGCGTCCCGGGGAGCTACGGCCTCAGGACGAGCCTCCGGGCGGGTATGATCGGTGGGCAGATTCCAAGCTACCTCCCGGAGAGCGCTACTATTACCGCATCTATGCCTGCACTCCGACAGGCGGCGCAGTCTACTCAAACGTAGTCAGCGGCGTCGTGCCCGAGTTCATGCCTGGCCTGGAGCCCCCAATAGAGGCAAAGGAAGCGGTCGATCCACCGTGCTGAGGTGGGACCATATTCGTATAAGGAAGAACGACCTATGATTGAAGATAGGGACGGGACGGCCATGACATGGAGAGATTCCACTGCTGGCAGATGCTGATGTCTGGAGTTAAGCGATTGAGGGATCGAGGAAGGGCCATTACCGTGATAGAAAGGGCAAAGTAGATATGTCTAAGGGACTAAGGTTCATGGTTGTTGGTCTGTCCGTGGTGGCAGTTGCAGCCATCGCGGCATGAGTTGCTTGAGCTTGCTCAGGCCAAGAATGGCGCTGTTCAAACCTATCGATTCTCCATAGAACTCTGGCAAACACCTCAGACGGAAGGAGACCCCCCTCGGTATGAGACCTTCACCGAAGGGATTGTAGTAGCCAATGAAGGCCTGCACGTAGTGACCCAACGGAAGGATGGTCCATACAGTGAAACACTGTTGATGGAGGGCCAACAGTACAGCCGGACCCGTGCTGAAGGCCCCTGGGAGGTGACGCCGACTGCTTTCAGCGTCTCCCAGATGGCCACGGTGGACTCTGTTAGGAATGCACGCGTGGTTGACGGCCTAGTTGACTCAGTAGTTGTTGGCGAGGAGACCCTCCACGGCGTCCGGGTCACCAAGGTCAAGGGCAACGTGGACTTGCGAGCCAGGGCGGAAAAGCTCTGGAGTGACGTCCAGGATGGTGACCCTCCCCCAAGTGAAGACTCGGAGGAGGCCCAGGTCCGCGACCAGATGTTGGCGGGAGTCGAGGAGTTCGTGGGCTGGATCGGCGCTGAGGATGGGCTGATTGCACGCCTTTGAAGTGAGTGGGGCCTTCCCTGGTGTCGGGGAGCTTCTGCCGTTTCAGTATGGGTACCGGGCGGAATTCTCGGCGTTCGACGAGCCTCTAGAGCTCCCATCCGTGGAGGCCATAGCCGTCCGGCCCACTGGGGATGGCTTGGCGCCGACTCCGACTCCCGTCTCGAATAACATCTCCGGTGTTCCAGCCTACGAGAGCGCTGCTGTCCACCTCGATGATCTGCTCCCCTGGTGTGATGAGATAGAGCGGCCTCCCTGGCCAAAGGGAGTGCCAACCCCGGCCCCATCAGGACCGCCGGGCCACGGCACAGAGGGTCAGCCAGGCAACGTACGTTGCGTTGCTAGACCGACCGAAACGGACACTCCCAGGCCGGGGCGGTCGGAATCTGACAGTGCAACGGGTCGTGGCTCGGAGCAGCCCTATTACCGGCCCACTCTCGATGCTGACTACGACGACAGCTGGGTAGCGAACATTCCAGCCACAATAGGCGGATACAGTGTGCGTTTCATCAACACGCCCAAGAGCAAGGCCTGTAACCATGTGCCGCTGATATCTGTGAAGGTCCTACCGGAGTCCGGCGACGGCTCCTCGACGTCTCCCTTGGACGTGACGTCCCTGCAGAAGGAGATACAGTCTATTCCAGGTGTCCCTGAGAGGATCAATCTCTCCTTTTCGCCTGGCAAGTTCGACCCGGAAACCAAGGCCAAGAGGGATAGAGAGTGGAACGAACACGTTCTTGAGCATGGTTGCATCCGATGGGGCGGACCCTACATCGTGAAACAGGAAGACGGCGGTGGGTAAGAGTTTTTTGAGGACAAGCATGCAGGAACCTAAATTGTGTGCGAACTCCTGGAAATAGGGCACCGCTGCATGACGGTCGTGAACACCTGCAGACGATGGATGCCTCTGGGGACTCTAATCCTCGGTGTGATGACTGTCATCATCTCCGGGGCATGCAGTGGGGATGGCTCTGGCTCAACGATGGAGCCGCCATTCCAGGGCCTTGATCGACTTGTCGAGCTGTCCGACCTTTCCATCATTGGCAAGGTCGAGGCGGTATCTGAGCTCCAAACAATGCCCCATCCGCGCGATACTACGAGCCAAGTCGAATACTTAGAGGCCACGGTGGAAGTAGACCGAATCTTGTTCGGCTCGCATTACAGTAGAGTGGCTGTTCACGTGGCAGTGTACTACCTGGCAGACAATGGCCATCGCATGGTGACGAGAGCTCCCATTCTGGAGCCGGGCGACACCGTCATGTTGTTCCTGACACAACGAGATTCCCACTTTGATCTGGATGGCAGAGACTTCGTGATCACCGGTGGCGGCTTGCTGTGGGGAAAACTTACTGTGGAGGGCGAACGCGTGTCAGTCCCATATCCCGCATCCAAACCCGGCCCGGAACCGCTGGATGACGTAGCGGCGTGGATCGAGGCGGCCCGCCTCTCCCTCGCCAAGCCGGGTCTGCTGGCAGGAGAGATATTCGGCCTCGATAATGGTGACCATGCCATCATCCGGCTTCTTGATCTTGGCCGAAGTCACCGGGAAGAAAACGGTGTCCTGGTCGCCGAGTGGACGCTGAGTGATGGGCCATGGGAGCAGACGGGCTTACGATTGTCTCAGGGGACGTACATCCTGGTCCCCGAGGCCGAGGGTTATCTTCCCCTTAAGCGTACCCGAGGTTTGATGTTCGAGGTGCCTACCGAAGGTATGGAATGGAGAGAGAGGGACCTAGGATTCGCCTTCTTCCGCCCCAAAGACGCCTCTGATAAGGCCCTCTCCAGTGGGACAGGCTGGATTCCTGAGCGAAGCGTCGGGGGATGGATCGTTGGCTTACCGGAAGGGGCCGTTGCCACAGTTCGGATACAACGCCTGCCACCAGTACCAAACGAGCTCTATATTATCGGCGGTCCTCCGTTGCCGGAAGATACTTCGCTCTATGTTCCCCAGGAGCTCACTTGCCTGGAGGAGGCAGAAGACCACCTGGTGCCTGAGGAAACGGTGGCTGTAGTAGAAGTGGGTAACGGACGATGGGGTCTCTCAGACCATGCTCTGGCAGGCCATCGGTATCTCATCACCCTCCAAACGTCTGATATCACCGTCAGCAACGCGGGTTATGTCGCAGTAGTATTCGGCGGTAACGCGGCACATCTACTCCGGGATGTCGATTTCTACGTCGGGGACGTAGCAGCTCCCAACTGCCAACCGCCGCCGGACTCAGATATTGTCGATCTAAAGCAGATCAAAGAGGAAGCGATCAGGAACCTGTTCGACAGTGCCGGCAACATGATAAATCCGGATCGGCAGCTAGCCGATGTGGCGAGGGATCACGAAGGCGGTTTTGGCGGCTACTATTTCCACGAGACTGACAGGAGCATCGTCTTCGTGTACATGCTGGACGTCACCAAGACGGCATCTGCGGAGGCGGCCTTCCGCGCAGCATATAGCGGTGATCGTGAGATCACCCAGATAATCCCTGTTCAAGGCGACTACTCTTTCGACCAGTTGTTCGAATGGTTCTACATCCTCGACATAGCTTTGATCGAGAGCGGCATACCCCCAGCCATGGCATCGGTGCGAGAGGTCGAAAACCGCATCCGGATCGGACTGCGCGATGCGGATCAAATTGACGACGCGCTCCAGATAATGAAAAGACTCGGGATTCCAGAAGGGGCTGTAGTTGTTAAAGAAGGATACATGGAGCTGCTCGCGCATTGAGGCAGCGCGGGGCACAGTGGAGCCTATTGGTGAATAGACAGTTGGTCGTGATAATCTTGCTCGCCTTCGGCGCATTCGTTGTCGCCTGCGGAACAACAGACGAACCCGAGGTCGCTCCGCCCACCACCACAACTGAGCTTCCTGCCAGTGCTACAGACGCCCCCGGTGGAGGTCCCCCCACCGCAAAGGCGCTTGTCGCTCGCGCTCAGGAGGCGATGGACCAGCAGAGCTTCCGAGGCGGCTTTGCCTTTTCACCTTCGCAACTTGAGACAGAGTTCACCTATGTTCCAAGCCTCACTCTCCTGAGGGACATGAGCGGCGATTGGCCCCGATACATGCTCCTCTCGGAAGGCGAGGTCTTCTCCTCGGAGGGCGGCGCTCGTTGGCTCACGTCGCCTGGGCACTCCGGTTTTAGGGTCTTCTTGAGCATCGTATCCGACCCGCGGGTCGCACTACGCTTCGCCGATGGCCCGGAGATCGTCGGGACGGAGGCCATCGACGGTCGCAACTACCAGATCGTGTCTACCGGCCTCGACGCCGATGCCCTCCTGGATATTATGCCTCCCCAAGAGCCGCACGTCCTCGTTAGCTTGGGCTTCCCATACCCAGGAGGAGCCGACGCCCAGGAGCTTAGAGCGCTGGGATATGAGGTGTCCGGATTCCGGCTGGAGGACTCCGCCGAATGGGAGGCTTTCAAGGGGTCCTACCACCTGAGCTTCTTCGAGCGGGGTGACCGTCCAGGCCAGCCACGGGAGGAATGGTACGTAAGGGTCACCGTGATTGTCCGTGGAACCACTGAGCTGGAGGCTTCGGCGAAACAGGAACTCCGGGCAGCTCTGAAGGCTTACGGCGCCGACCCGGACCTCATCGAGAGCGCACGTGTCAGGTCCGTTGTCCAAGACTCAAGTGAGAGCATGCGTCAGCAGCTTCAAGACCTGAAGGTCGGGTTATGGATAGACGCGGAGACGCACCTTGTGCGTCGCCTCAGCATTGGACAGGGCTCTTTATACACCGGTGAAGGTGTGGTCGGGTACTGGGGCTACGGTGACGAGATACAGCTGCAAGTACCCGCAGAGGTCATGGATGCCCGGCGGGCAGATGCCCTGGATGGGGTAGCTCGACGCGGTTTTCACGCGCTCAACGAGGCACTGCAGTACCACGAGGCTCAGCACGGCCGCTACCCCGACACGCTGACGCCCGAGACGGTGGGGGACGCACTGGAAGCCCTGGGGTTTATCTGGCCCACGAACCCTTTCAAGGGCAACCCCATGCGCCATACACCGGCCAGCCCAGGCGATTACAGCTACACCGGCTACGGGAGCGATTACGCCCTCCAGGTTTACGGCTGGGACCTTCCGACGGCCAGCAGAACGGCGGCGTCCGGTGGCGTAGAGGAAGTCCAGAAGCGGAACACCGTGGAGGAAGACCTGGACTACGTCAGGCCATTGGACTTCCCCGTGTTCTGGCTGGGGTTAAAGTCCGGTGCACCGGCCCAAGGCGAAGCGGCGCTACCTCCGCTGACGTTGACCGAGGCTATCGCATGCCCACCCGAGCCGGCTTGCATCTGGCCCGTCCGCTTCGTCTACGGGACGGAGGAACACGGGCAGAGGCTGCTGTCGTTCCTGGAAAGGCCCCGCGATGCCAGCGACATGCCTGAGGGCGAGGGTATTGAAGTAGCTGGGCTGGAGGCGGTCATGCTGGTCAGCGAAGAGCCACTTCCTGCCCGACCCGACCTCTCGGTATGGGAGGCGACCATATGGCTGCCGGAGAGTGTTCTACGAATCGCAGCGACCACCATCACCGAGGACCCCGATGGAAATCCGTTCAACAGCGAGCTTGGCCTCACTGCAACTGTCCGCTTGCTGACGGAACTGCGGTAGAACACCGTTGGCGATGAGATAGGCATGTATAGAATGAGTCGCTGGCCACCCACACTCCAACCGTCCAGTGAAAGGTCGAAGCGCAGACGCACTCCAGCCTTTGTGGAACATCCCTCTTGGGCGACCTTCGGGAGAGCCTAGCTCGATCCCTCTAGTCTATCCCGGGCTCAGGGAAAGGACCCCCAGGTTTCTAAGGCAAAGAAACACTGGAAAAACCTGATAACAATCTCAGTATTACGCCCCATCTCCCCTTTGGCAATACTTTCGGGGCCTTACCACCCACATCACTTGCACTCATGCAGCAAACATGGTGCGGAGATGACGCAGCGCCTACTTCCACCACAGTCCCACGGTGAAGAACCGCCGCACCCACCTGAGCCGCTCCCTCCTGGTCCGCGCCCACCGGGTGTCGCCCAGGGCCGCTTCTATCGAGCGTCGCTGCCCGTTCCTCCACACCCCCGCGAGGGGCTGGGTCTCGGGCGGCAGGGTCAGCCCGTGCTCCTCGGCCATAGCCAGCTCCAGATTCAGGATGCGCTCCTCCGTCACCAGCCACGACAGGCTCCTGCCGTCGTTGGGATGGCCTTCCCTGAGCCTTCGCCACTCCTCGACCAACGGCCACGCCGCGCCATAGACCTCCTCGTCGTCTGGCGCAGGTTCACGGGTCACCAGCTCGGGATACTTCCGCCGGGACTGGACACGGGCCACAGGCTTTCTGACCCCACTGGCCGCTGACGCTCCGCCGTATCCCGCCTCCACCTGGGCCAGACGCCGTTCCCACTGCCGCAGCGCCCCCGCGTGTTCGTCTTTGAGCGCCTTGATCTCGCCCTCCATAGTGGTCCGCATCTCTCCGAGGCCGCTGGTGATCTGCTGCTCCAACGCCCCCATGCGCTGATCCAGGGCTTCGATGCGCTCCTGCTGGGCCGCCATCGCCGCTTTCTCCCTGGACAGCAGCTGCGCTTCCAATGCGGTCCGCATCCACTTGGAGAGCGCTCCTTGCTCCAGACACGCCTTCACCGTCCGGGGATCGACGCCCAGCATCTCCCCCGCCCCTTTGCGCTGATGCTTCCTCACCAGGTCGTGAAGCAGCGCCATGAGCCTTAGCTCGTGCAGGTCCTCGATGCTCCTCGTTCTTTCCAACGGCCTTCCTCTCGAACTCATAACCTACCCCTCCTTCCCTGCAACGATGTCGTTTTGGCCGCTTTTCCTGCAATGAGGCCCGTTTTCACGCCTCGCAGCGGTGTCGCTCGTCACTACGAACTCTGCTGCCACCCCCTGGAACCAGCTCTGGACACAAAGTGCTTGCTGAGATGGTCCTGTAGGGGGTGGTTTCTCCCCGAATTAGCTTGCTCAGGACCCCGACTTCCCTTTTTGGAACAAACTCAAATCTCTGTACACGTCCATCACACCACGAAGGCCCCTGGGAACGTCAGGGCTTGAAAGGGAGGGTGAGCTCACCCTCCCTTTCAAGGGATTATGCCCAGATCGCTGGAAGCCCACACTTGAATGGGAGGGGCGTACGACGCCGCAAGTCCAACACTCAGAGCCGAAGGAAAGGACAGTTGCTCCCGCACCATCCCTAGAGAGCCCGACCACCGGAATAGCGATATGGAAGATACCAAGAGCGAAGACAAGCCGAAGGGCTCCAATAGAGGCGCGCCGGAACTTGGCACGGTGACCATCGAATTCAACCCTGGTCCCGATGCCCAGGACCGGCTGCGCCGCCTCTTCACCCTGCTGGTTGAGTACGCCACCCGCGACAAGATTCCTACATCCGAGGCGGACTTATCTCCCGGAGACGGTAGTGAGGACGAAGGCTGATGCGGTCCACCCACTCGCTGACGGTCATCAGCCTGGGAGGAGGCGTCCAGTCATCGGTCATGTCCTTCATGGCAAACGGGGGCGCGTTCGGCGCTATCCCGGACTGCGCCATCTTCGCCGACACCCACTGGGAGCCTTCCACCATCTACACCCACCTGGACTGGCTGGCCGAGCGTCTGGCGTTCCCCTTATACATCATGGACAACGGGCGCAGCCTCCGCGAGGACGCCAAAGCCCTCACCAACCACTCCGGCAACCGGGGCTTCATCGACCTTCCCCTATACCTCAAGGGACCTGCCCGTGCAGGAGTGCGGAACGGACAGGGCGACGGCATGGGACGGCGGCAGTGCACCGAGCACTACAAGATCAGGCCAGTCCGCCGGAAGATTCGGGAGTTGCTGGGACTCAGCAGGGGACAGCGGGTCCCTGCCGACACGACCGTCGAGCTGTGACTGGGCATCTCGACCGACGAGGCGATCCGGATGCGAACGTCCCGCGACAGGTGGATACGTAACCGCTACCCTCTGATCGAGGCGAGAAGTCGAGGCAGGACTGCCTGGACTGGTGGGAGGCACGTTACGACAGGCCCCTGGAGGGATCGGCCTGCGTCGGCTGTCCCTACCAGTCCCGTCAGCGCTGGGTGGAGACGAAACGGCGGTTCCCGGAGCTGTTCCGCGAAGCGGTGGAGATCGACTCGAACATGCGGGGCCGCCTGGCCTTCGCCAAGGAGCCCTACCTGCACCCCCTACGGATACCCCTTGCCGAGGCTGTGAGTCTTGATGAGGAGCAGGTGGGACCCGATCAGCGTCGCGACGGGTTCGGCAACGAGTGCGAGGGACACTGTGGGCTCTGACGCGGACAGCCTCAATCGGAGTGGCCGCGCTTTGACGTTGGCCCGCCAATCGCGGTAAAATGCTGGGTAGAAGTTGGCCCGGCGATGCGCAAACACCCCGGGCCGTGGCTCCACCTGACGGACAGGTGATGCGAATGGAATTGTACTACTCGCAGACCCGCTCCCGATAGGAGCCGGGTCTTTTTCATTTCAGGCAGCTACGAACAAGGAGGCAATCATGGCAGTAAGCAAGGCACAGAGACAAGCACACGGTAAGAGGGCAGCCATCTACGCCCGGGTATCGGACAAGAGCCAGGCAGAAGACGACAAGACCTCCCTCTCCGAGCAGATCGGCGACATGGAAGCCCACTGCGAGGGCAAGGGCATGACCGTTGCCGCCCGCTACCAGGAGGTGGGCAGAGGTTGGTCCAAGAAGCGTCCCGAGTTCCAGAGGATGCTGGCGGATGCAAAGCGGGGACGCTTCGACACCATCGTCTGCTGGAAATCGGACCGGCTCAGCCGGGGGATGTACCCCGCCGCCGCCCTAATGGAGGTCGTCGAGGCGTACCACATCAACCTGGAGGCCGTCATGGACGCCATCGACATGAAGACCTTCGGCCTCATGGCGGCCATCGGCAAGATCGAGCTGGACAATTTCCGGGAGAGGGCATCAATGGGCAAACGGGGAACGGCCAAGCAGGGACGCATTCCCGTCAGCAACGTCCCCTACGGATACCGCATCGGAGACGACGGCAGGCCCGTAATTGTGGAGGAGGAAGCCGAGGTGGTGCGCCGCGTCTACCGCATGTGCGTCAACGATGGGCTGGGAGCGTACCTCATTGCCCGTCAACTGAACCTTGAGGGCGTGCCCCTGGCGAAACTAGGAAAGCGGTGGTACGACGGCACCATCCATCGTATCCTGAGCAACGAGACCTACAAGGGCACCTGGTGGTACGGCAAGGCCCGCTACGTCTCCACCGAGGAAGGTGTCAGGGTCTACGAGCAGCCCCAGGACGACTGGATCGGGGTGCCCTTCCCGCCCCTGGTGGACGAGGAGACCTGGGGGAGGGCCAGGGTTCTCCGGAGGCAGCGCTTTACTCGAGCCAAGCGCAACACCAAGGTGTTCTACCTGTTGCAGCACCTGGTCAGGTGCACTGAATGCGGGCTGCTGATGGGTGGCTCGGCGAATACAAAGAAGGAAGTCAAGCGCAACGGGAAGCTCTACAAGTACGAGCTCGACCCTCCTCGCAGGTACTACAGGTGCTACGGCTATCAGCAACTCCGCCTAATGTGCCGACAAAAGCCGATGATCCGGGCGGAGCGGCTGGAGGGGCTGGTCTGGGGCGAGGTCAAGAGGGTGCTGGAGAACCCCGACCTTATCGTCGCTGGTATCGAGGCCCTGGACAGTCGGGAAGACGGCGGACTAGCTGAGGACATTGCCATAGCAGAGCGCGATCTTCACAAGGTCCAGCTCGAAGAGGAGAGGGTCATCAGGCTGTTCGTGTCCGGGAAGATCACCGAGGACCAGATGGACCATCAGCGCAGGTACATTACCGAACGGCTCGAGAATCTCAGGGCTAGGCTGGATGACTACCGCAATCGGGAGACGGCTGAGACCGAGAAGCGACTGGCGATGGAGCACGTCGTCCAGTGGGTCAGCAGGATTGGGGATGGACTGGACGATCTGCCCGACGAGGGACGCCGGGAGGTGCTACGGCTTCTTCTCGACGGGGTGACTATCGACGGGGAGAACAACGTCAATCTTACGCTGGCCATCCCGACGGAAGAGTTTGTCTCGATTGAAACACCGATACCAGATTTTCGCTGTAGAACTCATCGACGCTCTCGATGATTCCCTCAAGCAGCCTGCCCGTGGCGTTGTCCTCGGCCTGCTCGGTGATAGAGACTACCCTGATACCCTTCCTCCGCAGCATAGACTTGAAGGCGACGGCGTGTTCGCGCTTTCTGGTGAAGCGGCTGAATTCCCAGACGAGAATCACATCGAAGGGGGCCTTGGGCTGGCTACCCTCCTCGATCATCTCCCTGAACTGAGGTCTGTCTGCGACGAGGCCGCTCTCGGCCTCGTCCACGTACTCTCTGGCGACGGAGTAGCCGTTGGCCCCGGCGTAGTCCTTGAGCGCTCTGAGCTGGGCGGACACGGACAGGTCCACGTCCTGCCGGTCGCTTGATACCCTGGCGTAGAGCGCCGCCGGTGTGAGCGGCTGTAGGTCCTTCTTCATGCTGTCCTCCTCAGTGATTGCTTCCAACCCAACCTGCTACCCGTCCACCAGCTCTATGCGGTCACCGTAACGGCGGAAGTCTGCGGCGTTGAACGTCAGTAGCCGATGCTCCCCGTGCGCCAGCATGGTGGCGACGATGTTGGCGTCGTGAATCTGCCGTCCCCCCGCGGGAATCTCTCGACACAGCCCCACGAGCGATTCGGTCACCACGGGACCGTCCTCGAGTATCTCGAAGCTGCCTATCAGCCTGCTCACGTCATCCAGGGCATCCTCACGGGTGATGGCCACTGGCCAGGTCTGCGGTCGAGTGACGACGGCCAGGTACTCTCGTATCACCTGACGGCTGATCCTTAGCGGTTCAGGGTCTCGAAAAGCACGCTCCAGGCTCGCCCGAGCCGCGTCGTGGTCAGGCGCGCTGGGGATACGGGACTTCACCAGCACGTTGGTGTCTATGAACATGGCGGGACTAAACCCTCTCCTCGTAGAGGTCCTCACGTCTGAGGCTCAGACCTTCCGGCCACACCGCGGTGGGGTGGACGGGCCACGCTTCGTCGAGAGAAAGCCTGGGTATGGGCTTCGGGTGCGTTCGCCGGAACAGCAGCATCTCGCCATCCATATCGACCTCCGCCGTCTCCCAGCCGGCGACGCTCCAGGCAAGGGCGTGGCTGTGGCCATTGCCGCCTCTCTGATTTCCCCACCAGGGCCGGTGCAGCCGTGCGGACGGAGGCAGCTCGAATCCGATGACTGCCTCGACCTCGTTGAAGGAGGTCCTCCACTCCTGCACCTGAAGACTGCTCAGGTACGTGTACAGTCTCTGGTACTTGCCTCGGATCACCATTTCTCGGTACTTGTCCTTCTGGTCTACGGCCATGTCGTGCCTCCTTCGTCTCAGCTTGCCCTAGCCGGAGGGTAGATGTCCAGATACATTGTAGTGAGTTAGTGACTCCAGCGCAAGCGCCTGGACAACGGCAACGGACCGGGTAGGGCTCGCGCGCACAGACCCCCCTCAGAAGGCGCGAGATTCCAGGGGTCGCTGGCGGTGTCATACCCGTGTACAGGAGATCGCACGGGACACCAAGTCGCAGTTCGGGCGATTCCGTAGCTGAAATCGGGGTGAATGGGGCATCCTGCTAAATCGGAGCGAGCAATTTGATTCCGGTACTCGTTCCACCCCTACTGGACAGTCGCAGCTACGAAAGTGGACAAAATGGCAGTGGCGTTCGCGGGTGTGATTGGAACATGGGCTTTGGATTGCGCGATGGGGCATCGGCAGCTACGGATTGGGGACAATGGAACATCGACGCGTAAGAGACGCGGATGGCGTTGGAAGAACCGGAGGTCCGGGCTGGCAGGAACGTCGAAGGGCTGGCGGCGGCGCCCCTATCTCAGCACAAAGCACCACACGAGAACGCTGCCGACCAGCAGCACGAACAGCACGATGGCGATCACGCGGATCATGTTGAGCAGATCCTTCGTCTCCTTGTGCGCGGCGGTCTCCTTCCGGTACGCCTCCTCAAGCTCCTTATGCACCTGTCTGCTGGCTAACGCCGCTTCCCTGGCCACGTCTCGCTTTCGCCCCAACTCTGTGACTGTCCTATCCAACTCCCATACCGTCCGCTGAAGCTTGTCCTCCCGACCAAGGGATCGACGCAGCAGTTCGTCGTCGCCCACGTACTCTAGCCCGTGCATACGCACATAGACCCGGCGCCCCTCCCTGACCACCTCGACCTCTCCACTCCTGATCCTCCGGTCGAGGGTGGACAGGGATATTTCCATCTCTCGCGCCGCCTCCGCTTTCGAGACCCAGCGAACCTGCTCATCCATCGCTCCTTCCTCGCTACGTGGCTAGCGCCTCCGCCTCCAGTTGAATAGACTCAGACCCCGGCGCTCGGACTCGGGCGCATTCGCCGTCTGGTCTCCGACGTCGTCTTCGGGTTGCCGAGCCGCCTCCAGGGCCTCCACGCGCCGGGTCAGACGCTCCACGAGCCTAGCCAGATCGTCCACGGCTTCAATCGCCAGTCTCATCCTCGCCTCCAACCGGTCCAGTGGCGTCGTTCTCTCCCATCCGGGGTTGTCCAGGTTGGCCATGAGTCGCTGCACGGCCAGGGTCATCCTGCCCGTCAGTCGCTCCCGGCGCAGGGCCAGCGCCACTGTCTTGCGGTTCACTCCCAAAAGGGCCGCTGTCTTGCGCTGCCCCTCCCGCTCAACCAGCCACTCCACAACCCACTTGAGGTCGGGCTGACTGTCGTCGGCCCGCGATGCTGGCCCGCCGTTGCTCTTTGGCTTCCCAGGAGTCATTTCCGTTTTCTACAGGGGGTGACCGCTTCTGCAATTTTATCCATTTTTCGGTGGAACCAGCCCTTTACAGGTACTGCTAACAGATTTCGGTCAATACACTCCGAATGTGGCAAAAAGCGTTAGCTGGCTGGCCCAGGATGTCCGTTCCTATCCATGCCTCAATTTCGCGTCATGCACCCCGACATCGTTTCGCGCCAAAACCGATGGGCCAAACTGGGCCGCAATCGTCGCCAACACGCCAAATCCTGCCCCCATCAGCTCTCCGGACCCGCCCGACAGCTTCATTCATAGCTGTTTCCTCGCCATCGGCTGACACGTCAGGGGTTGCAAGAGTGCAAACAAGTCGTCGTAGGAGAGACATTGTAGTTTAGCGCAGCTTCCCAATCATTTGCATTTTCCAGGCGTTGACCGGTCAGTGGATCTTTCGGCCCTTTTCGTAGCTAAAACAGGGGCAGATGGGGCAGTTTACGGCACCGGCAGACCTCGAAAAGCACCCCGTCGAAGCAACTTTGCAGCCCCCAGACAACACAATGGGAAGATAGGGACGCATCGGCCCCATCTATCTTCCTCCTACAGGACATGACGCATCCGGTGGTAGAGCGAGTCCCACTGGTAGGCGCTCAGCCCGGACAGCGCCAGCCGTGGAGACTCCGGGTTCCACAGTGGATGCCAGGACCGGCCCAGTATCCCAGTGGCGGACAGCACGGGCATGCACGACACGAGAATGGGCAGCGACATCCGGCTCATCCGGGCTGCCGTGCGCACGTAAGTTGCCTCGACCTCCTCTGTGTCCACGACGAACAGGGTGGTGGGGAACGGGGGCTGGTCTTCCCCTGGTTCGGTGGACCAGTAGTAGCTCATGTAGGGACTCAGGCGGGCTATGACTCCCTCGGGGTGACGGGCCCGCAGTTCGTACTCGAGGTAGAACGGTACGTCGAGGCCCTGTGCAGTCATCTGCCCCACGGCGTCGGGGGCGATGGCAGACTGGCCCCAGTTGTAGGCTCGGTCGGATCTCGCGGTTGGAACCGACCACAGCAGTTCGCTGTCAGGGTCGGCCCTGGCCTCAGACTGAAGCTTCGAGAGGAACCACGTGATGCCGACTGCGTGCCTCGTCTGCCGCGCCCACGTGTCGATGCGGTGGCCCACATATCGTCTCCGGCTCTGACGATCTGTGGTGGGGTCAGTGCTCCAGATGCCCCGCGTGGTCGGCAGTTGCGCACGGTCCCTGTGAGTGATGTAGCGGATCCCCTCG
The DNA here is from genome assembly GCA_965248515.1 of Dehalococcoidia bacterium. Taxonomy (GTDB): domain Bacteria; phylum Chloroflexota; class Dehalococcoidia; order SHYB01; family SHYB01; genus CBDFJU01. The sequence goes on from CBDFJU010000002.1 coordinate 563,195, forward strand.
GCAGAAAGCGTGTAGCGAGTGTCTCCACGTTTTCCTCGTCGCTCGACAAGGCTCCAGGTATCGACGAGGCTGCGCGTCATCTGGCTGATGCGTCCCTCGGAGACGCCGAGCCAGCGGGCTAGATGCTGACGAGGGATCATCGGGTGGTCGGTCACCAGGTCGAGCGTCCGCTTCTCCGACGGGCTGATGCCGAAGGTCGCCGCAGCCCGCACCATCCGCTCAGGATGGGGTATCGATGCCCGCTTCCGCTCCGGCGACTCCGTATGAAGCGCTCCGGCTGGGCCACCCTGTGAGCTCACGAAACCAAGGTTGTAGTACGAGCCGCTGAACAGGCCTGAGGTCTTCTGCCAGACGTGGGAGTCCCGTCTTTCGAGTACGTCCCGAGACTCCTCGCCGACGTAAGAGCCTTCAAGGTTCAGCTCCATGCAGAACCTCGTTGTCAGTCTCTGCTCCCAGACGCTGGGGGTCAGGACCAGGATCGTGTCAGGGCGGCGCGTGTAGTCGTACTCCGCTATGGCCCTCAGCCGGTCGTAGAGCGAGCGTCGACGAAGAGCCAGGCTCTGGGCGTACCATTCCGAAGCTGCGCCCGTCGTGGAGGGTGATCGTGGCGTCGAAGCGGCCCCGGCGGTGGAACTCCACGTGCGACCGTAGGCCGTCGATGCCGGGGGAGAGTGAGGCGGCGAGACGATAGACGGCGGCCACCGCGTCCATCCGGCGGATGAGAAGCGCCAGCCACTCCCTGGACACCGGGTAGATTCGCACGAAGTCCGATGGGGTGTCGAAGCCGAGTATCCCGGCGGCCTCCCCGATGCCGTTGGCCGTCAGGTAGTACCTCTGGCTCGACGGCAGGTGGGCAGTCCCGTGACTCACTCGGCCGACCACGCCGGCGGCCAGCAGGCCGGTTAGGGCGCGGTGGATGGTCGTGTGAGGCTCCCCCAGGATGCCTGCCAACTCTGCTGAGTCGATGAAAGGCATCCTGCTGAGGGAGTCGAGAAGCTGTCGTTCGGTGAGAGCCATGCATCAATAGTAGCAACGTGCATATACGGTGCGCAGCCACTACATGTCAGCACCGGTGAATGGAAAGCGCCTTCTCTGGCTTCGGCGGGATCACCGACACTAGATCACGAGCTGGGCAGCCTTTGGCCGCGCCTTCCCGCCGTGCACCGACGGCTCGGCGCACCATTTGGCCGACAGCCTCCGAACTCCCTCGTACACATCCTCGTCGAAGCCCAGAAGATCGCAGACGATCCTGCGGTCCAGCAGCGCCCGGTTGGGATCGGCGTCGGCAAGATAGGCGGGCTTCAACTCCATGTCTCTCAGTTCGTTGAAGATGGCCTCAGAGGTGCGCTGCTGCTCGTCGCTGAGGGCGTGGAGGTCCAGGACGGGCAGTGATTCAACGTTTCTGATAGTAGTGGTGCCTCGACCACTGTGCTGCCGGTTTGAGTGCCACCAATACAGCAGCAGCCCGAGCGTAGAGTTAGACCACAGCGTGAACGCGTAATCGAACCGGCTGTCTGGAAACCTTACGTTGGGCCACGCTCTGCCACCCATGCTCTCCCACTGGGTGAACGCGGCGGTCAACGGCTGCGAGTTGAACCTGAAATCGAGGTTGACGTGAGTTCGGCTGGCCGTAGCCCAAGCAGTGGCGGCTTTCTCCTCCATCCCCGACCTGACTCTGAGCTGAGAATCAGGTTCGCAGACCATCCGGGTTTCGTTCTTAGCATCGTGGTTCCACAGGGATGGATAAGTGGCGGTCGGGCTTGGAGCGGTCTTGTCGAAAGAGCCGCGAGGTCGTGGACCCGTAATGTCACGATGGACCATGCCCAGTTTGGCCAGCGTGTTCAACGGAGCCACTTTCAAGTCCAACGCCGAGGGGCTGCCGGGAAGCCATAGCTTTGATTGGGCCAATGCGAAAGCTGTCTGAGCCAGCGACAAGTCGGACAGACGGACCGCACCCCATGATGCCCCGCCCGTCTGGACCGGGACGGTCATGCTTTCGCCGGCCAGCTCGTCACCGATCATTAAAGCGGTGCCGCCATAAGGCCCATCCTCAACCCGTCTCGCCTGTTCGAGATTGGAGACGTTCATTGCCAGCGAACCGGCATGGGCAAACCCTTGGGCACGGCGGCCCAGCGATATGAAGTGCCCGCGTCTTGTCCCTGTCGTTGCCTCGGTTTGCTTGAGCTTACGAGCTATGACCAGGCACTCAGCCATGCCCGTATCGGCCGAGAACGACAAGTGGTCGTTGTCCGAAGCGGCCACGCTCAGCACGGTAAGGTCGGTATAGTTCTTGGCCAACGTTTCCCTGAACCCCTGCCATGAAAGACCAGCGGCTGCCGACAGTGGCAATACCAGGGCAAGGACCCCACCGAACCTGAGCTTTTTGTGGGCCAATGCTGCAAATGCTGATGCGATTCCGGCGTTGCCGTGATAGCAGGAGTCCTTCCTTAACTGGTTGGTCCGGTCGCCCATCGCCGTCTGGTCTACGGGCGTGGCGTCGAAGGCAGCGAAGGCGGGATTGGTGATGTCAGCGTGAGCACCCTCGTGATTGGTGGCTCGGGTGAAAGGCGGGGTTCATTATCACCAGGTCGAAGCTCGCGTCCGGGATGTCCACGTTGATGTGGGCAGCAGTCTCTTCGCCCACGCTGCCGGTGCGCAGAGCTGGGTCGCTGGTATTGAACAAGGTCAAGGCTGTGGAGGCTTGGAGCAACTCCAGGGAACCTATCTTCACCGTGCTGTCCTTTTGCTTTCCGTAGGGCATGGTGTAGAGACGGGACTGATTGAATCCCACGTTGGGCCGCATACCGGACAGGGTGGAGCCGGTGATGTGAATAGCCGAGGGCATGACGTCGCAGCCGTACAGGACCTCCTCCATCATCATCGGATGCAGCGAAGTAGAGTCGCCCCCGGCGCGCTCGTGGTGGGAAGCAACCTGCTCGTACACCGCCGACAGCAGAGCACCGGTACCACAGGCAAAATCCCCGATGCGCAGCCTGCCGATGGCCCCGGCGTCGGACCAGTCCACAGAATCCATCTTGGCCACGGCTAGACCGCGCCAAAAGCGCTGCGGATGCAGGCAGCGTATAGAAGGTGGCCAGGTACTTGCGGTCGGCGATGAGGCGTTGGAATATGCGCCCCGTAAGGTCATGGGCGTTGTCTACGCCGGTTGCTTCAACTCCCTGGGCGGTCTCCAGCAGTTCCCGCAGGATGCTGGCGGCAGTGCCTCCGGGAAGCTGCTCCAATATGTCCTTGGCTATGGCAAAGATGGGCCAGTAGTTGATCTTCAGGATATCTTCCCAGGCCGCCAGTACCTCACCCTGGGGGTCTGCAACATTGGGGCCGCACACCAGCCGCAGAGGTTTCACCTCCTGGTGCATCCCTGCGATGCGTTGGTGGAAGATCATGGCGTTAGCGATGATGGCGCAGGCCATGCGGCGGGTCTGGGAAACGTCGCTCATTCCCAGCAACCGAGCGATGACAGGAGTGACATTGGGGCGGAGCTTGGCCATGTCCTCCAACAGGTTGGCGGCCTGCCCAATGCCTTGCTCGAGGGTATCGGCCGCCTGTTCCACGGCTTTCTGTGGTATGGATACCAGTCGTGCAAGGTCAGCCAGATCGGTTGCCGAACCCTCAAGCCATCCCGATTCAGGGAAGCGGCTGCCGTCTTGGTGCAGGACATAGTAGGAAAGACGGGATTCGGCGAGGACCTGGCGCAAGTCATAGGCGTCCTCTACAACCTGCGGGTAGCGAACTGCGATAGCAGCCTCGACAGTTCGGGGTTGTCCCTGCACGTGAAGCCCCAGCCTTTCGGAGGCGTCCTTTTCGACCTCAGAGGCCGGCGCATATTCGGCTTCGACGACTACTGGCGAGCGCCCCGGCGCGGCTATCAGCACATCGGCGTGGCGGCCCGGATGGTCGGTGAAGGTCTGGGTGTTCTCGGAGCGGACTTCGCAGCCCGGCATCATGCTCCGCAGCAGGTCGCCCAGCGTGTTGTTGGCATTCGGCTCGGTCTGGCGTGGCATACTTACATTCAGGCAGTTAGCTTGCGGCCAACCCTGTTTCTCTCTCCTCTATGGGATTGCTGGATTGCTGGATACGGCCGCGAATGTTTGGTCAAAGGTCTTGACCTCTCGGACTCCACGCCTTCGACAACTGGCTAGGTGGCAGAGGTCTCGGGCTTGTAACGCGGGATATTGCTCATGGAGTTGACGGGCCAGAGCCACGTCCGCCTCCTCCAGCGGCCAAACCTCAACTCCGGCGCTTGCTATCAAGTCCAGCGTTGCATCGAAGGTTTGCAGCCTTCCGATGGGCAAGTACGCATGGGCCAGTTCCTGCATGACCTCTGCTGAAGTGCACAGCGGTGTGCCACTTCGGTTAGCTTCGACGAAGAATCCTTGGGCATTTGTCTGGAGAACGTGGGGGCGTCCTACGGCGTACATGAAGACGTTGGTGTCGACGAAAATCACGTTCTGGCAACTCCTCGGCCGCGCGACTCGCTCATGACGCGCAAGTGTTCATCCCAGTCCGGCTCCGTCTCTGGGCCTTCCAGCGTAGCGCATGACCTGAAAAACTCCTCAACGTCCTCAGGTGACTGGAATAGCTTGACGATCTGGCGCTTTTCGAGGCGCTCGTGCGCAGCTTCACGCAGCCAGGCGCTGAGGGACATGCCCTCCTGCCGCGCCTGGTGAACAAAGCGGTCTCGGTCATTGTCCGCCATTACCAACTGCACTCTGGCCATATCGACCTCCAACCGGGCTAAGGTGAGTGTGTAATATCGTTACACATACTACCGACCGAAGTCAATGGCAAGATCCGTGCCCGACTGGAAGGTTGGTTGGGGACGTGGCCCCGGAGCACTACTGCTGCTGGAGGCCGAGCACCTACTATATGGCCAGCTTGAATCTCAAGCTGAAAGTTCTTGATTTCGTCAAGTCTGATGGGCCTGCACGTACTGAATTGAGCCTGTCTCATAAAGCTGAGAGCTCCAGTATGCTATCTTTCTGGATTCCCGCTTTCGCGGGAATGACGGCTTATTTTGCAGTATTTCATACTCTATCAGGGTGGTCGTGATCGCTAACCGTAGGACTGCCTCCACCCAAAATCCTGGCAGGAGACTTCTGAGACAGGCTCAATTGCGAACTTTTCGCTGGGAGGTCTCAATTTAGAAACGTCGGGGCCGGCCCATCCGCGAAATACCGAGGCTTCAAGGGCCACTACTAAGAAACTATCTCAAAACTGGCGGCCTCAAAGCTGGTGGCAAAGATCACCGTTGTGCGCAAGGATGACATCGCGTTACGTGTCACCCCGATCCTAACCTTCCCCCATCAAGGGGGAAGCGAGGTCGGCTTTGGAGCTACGTTCTCGTCCGACTCATGAGGCAGGAAGGTGAACGGCACGCCGAAAATGTTGACATACTCGGCGTCGAACATTTCGGTCTCCTTGTTTAACTCGCAGGACGTGCGCCTGAGACCTCGCCCGACCACCTTCTTTCACACAGCAGTTGGCTGGTGAACGCCCTGAGGCCCATGATGTGAGTCACGGTCTTGGCGTCCCAGCCTTCCGAGAGCATTCCTACCGAAATCACGTTCTGTATCTGCTCGCCGGGCTGCCCCTTTCGCCCCACGGTATCGACCATCTTCCTCAGCTGCTCGGCCCTCTGGTCTGCCGTGAGCTTTGGGCTGGCCGCACCGTCGTCGGAATCATCTTCATCGTCTATACGGACCTCTGCTATGGGTTCCTCAGACTCCCCAGCCCGCTTCAGCACCCCTGAGTCGATGTGGAGTGTCCGTTCGGCATCGCAGAGTTCGTCTATGAGGATTCGCTTACGATCAAAGGCGTGCTTGACCCGGGCCGCCGTCTCAGTGCGGTTCGCGACGGTGATCATCACCGGCGGCGTCTTGTGCCCCATTTCCGCCCAGTCCTTGGCCGTCACCCTCCAGTCATAACCCAGCAGGTAATAGCCGTTGGCGATGAGATCGGGCAGCGGTTCGTCTGGCTTGGCCCGGCGGTTCAGGTCGTCTTTCACCTCCGGGTCGTTGTAGATGTCGTACAGGCGCGACTTGTACGTCTTGGCGTCGGGTAGCGCATCGTCCCGGACCACGACTCGCGGCGTCTTGACGAGACCGGACTCAATCGCGTCGTTCAGCCCGAAGTCGCTGACTATCCAGTCGAACAAGGCCTCTTCCGAGCTTCGCTTGCCGGACGGGGCGAAGGGTGTAGCCGAGAAGTCGTAGCAGGTGAGTATTCCTCTCGCTCGATGAATCCTGTCCAGGCCGCCCACCCACTTGGCGGCTTCCTCGATGTCAGCCTTCGCCACGCCCTTCACCTTGGACTCAGCGGGGACCCGCCAGGCGTGGTGTGCCTCGTCGTTGATGACCAGGACGTTGCGGGCGGGAGCCATCTCGTCCAGCACGTCACGGACGTAGGCCTCATCACTTTTGGCGCCGCGCTTATCCACGCTCCGCTTCCTGCCTATCTGCTCGTCAGTCTCCCAGTTGAGGGCGTGCCAGTTGCGGCGATTCCCCACCACGTTCAAGTAAGTCCTACTTGATAGTACGTTTCAAACCAAGAAAACGTTGATTCGAACTGACGCTCCCTTGCACGACTCGTACGCTAATGCCTCCGCCGGGTATACGCTCGACACCCCAATCCTGCATGGGCCATAATTGCCGAGCGTTGCGGAACTGGCTAGACCCGTCGCCTCGCGCGGAACGCGAGCGTTAGAGCCCCGACCAGGCTGAGGACCACAAGCGCTCCACCCACAGGGATCCCGATGGAACGCCAGGGGTTCGCTTCTTCCGGGCTTTGGAGCTCGGTGGTGATCCTCGCTTGTGCATCTTCGTCAGGCTTGTCCTTGGGTAGTCGCCCGTCGCTCCGCACCTCCTGGTGGAGGACGACTCCGTCTCCCACCAGAGAAGTGAGGACGCTGTCGAAGGCGGATGCGGGCACCAGGAAACTCAGGAACGCCTCCTGGCCGTCCTGTTGGGTCGAGACCGTTACCACCTGACCCATCGTCCCGCCGGCTTGGTCGACCAGGTCGCGGATGCGCCTGACCGAACGCTCCACGTCGCGCACTTCGATCCGCAGGGACGCTGAGGGAGCGGAGGCCGTTGGGTCGGGAGGGAGCGCAAAGGTCACCGTGATCGTCGCGAGCGCGACGCTACGTTCGATGAAGTCGAGCTGCCCTTGCAAGCGCTCGACGTTTGCCCGCACGCGCCCGAGTTCCCGCTCCACGGTGAGCACGTCGCTGACGGATACGGCCCGGTCGAGCAGCTTCAGCAGGCTCGCCTCAGCGCTCCGCTCGCTTCGAAGCTGGGCCGCGAGGTCGATGGCGTCACCTGTGACGTCGGTCTGACCAAGGCTCTGTCCGAGCACCTCGCCGAACGCCTCGATGCGGTCGATCGTGTGGTTGAACTGCTCGGCAGGCACGCGGATGGTGGCGGAGCCGCGTCCGGGCTGAGGGCCGTCTGTCGTGGAGACGTGCTCGATAAAGCCTCCAACCGACTCCACGAAGGCGCGGAGCTCGGTGATGGCCGTGCCGACGTCTTCTACCTCGACCGTCAGCGACGCCTGCGAGATGACCTGGCGCTCGCTATTGAAGACCGGGAAGTCCTGGGCGTCGCCCGAGGGACTCGGGGCTGGCCCCCGCGTGCCCACAGGCCCTGGACTTCCAGCAGGACCCCAGACAATCGACGGCGCTGGTGTCCCGGTGGGCTGCGGTGCCGGCACCACGAGCGCGCCCGACTGCTCTTCCTCCAACGCCCGCGACAGGCGCGTGTCTGCTCCATCGTCAACATCTAAGTATTCGAAGAGTCCAGCGCTGTCATCTGATCTGATGGCGGTGTTGAATGAGTTCTCATCGCCTGCGACGAGCAGCCCATCGCCGTTGCCTGCCGTCAGACCAGCGGCGACCAGCACGATACCAGTGGCGCCGACGGCCAGCACCACGGTAGCGGCAGCGCTAACTGCTAGGGAGGCCCATCGCCGTTGCCACCAGGTGGAAGTTGTGGTGGATCCCTCCAGCCTCGGCTTGATGCGTACCCACAGGTCTGCAGGGGCGGGCGCCTCACTCCCCGCCGCGTGGAGCGCCGTCCGCAGCCTGCGTTCGGTCTTCTCGTCTTGTTCGCTCATGTCTCATCCTCGCAGTCTGCCAGTATCTCTCGCAGGTGCTCAAGCGCCCTGCTCAAGCGCGATTTGACTGTTCCCTCACGGACGCCGAGGGCCTCCGCCACTTCCCCCGTCGATAGGTCCGCGAAGTAGCGGAGAGCAACTACTCGCTGGTGACCGTCGGACAGCTGGCTGAGCGCTCGCCGAACCTCGTCTTTGTCGTCCACGTAGCCGAACTCTGGGTCCGTGCTGCCTTGATCAGCCTCGGGTAACGGCTCGACCGACAGCTGACGGCGAGCCTTCACGTTGAGCGCCTGGTTGACCGCGATGCGGACCAACCAAGGTTTAACGGGCTCGCCGAGACGCAACGTTGCTATGCCTTTCCAGGCTCGCACGAATGTCTCTTGGACGAGCTCTTCGCTGACCGCCCTGTCATGTGTCATGAGATAGAGCGTACCCATCAGCACGTCCCCGTAGTACTCCACTATCGGACGGAATGCCTCGCGGTCGCCGGTCTGGCAGCGCCGGACCGCATCCTGCTCGTTGATCACGTTCTCTCCTGGTCGCCAGCGGCCTTCATTAGGAATATACAGGCCATTGGGACGATAGGTTCCCTACACTGCTGTGATGAGCGACAGTTGACGAGAGTGGTCTGCAAGAAAGACATGATGTTGTTCGCTAGCGGCTGGGCCATACCGCTAGCCCTTTACTACCGGACCTCACGTGACCTGTCTCCAGTGTTAGGTCCAGGAATTCCTAGAGCACGACCGGTGTTGTGCTGCCCATCTGTTCCGCGACTCCTCAGGCTTAAGAGCAGAACATGAGTCCGGTACTCAGGATTCAACGGTGACCTTCAACCTTCGATTCTCTAGATGGACGACCATTCCCTTACTTAGTCACATCTGCTTCTGAACTTGTCATCCGAAAGCAGTTTCAGCCCGTCCAGGATAGTGTACTGCTCGGAGGCGTCGGTTGAAGGGTGCTCGTTGGCCTCGTGAAGGCTCTTCACCGTTTGCTCCAGGATGGACGCCAGCCCTAGCATAGGAACCCCAGATAGTTGCCAGCGGCTCACTTTACGCATGCCCTTTCCATCGCCAGCGGTGTTCTACCGCAACTCCATCAGCAGGCTTAGTGTCGCAGTGAGGCCAAGCTCGCTATTGAAGGGATTTCCCTCGGGGTCCTCCGTGATGGTGGTCGCTACCACTCGTATGACGCTCACCGGCAGCCAAACGGTGGCCTGCCATACAGAGAGATCGGCGCGGGCAGGCAATGGTTCCTTTGAGATAGCTACGGTCGCATGAAGCCCAGCAATCTCCATTTGCTCGCCTTCCGGGGAATCGCTAGCACCACGGGGTCTTTCCAAAAACGACAAGAGCCTGGAGCCGTGTTCCGCCGTCCCGTAGACGAAGCGGACGGGCCAAATGCAAGCTGGCTCCGGTGGGCATGCGACAGCCTCGGTCAACGTCAGCGGAGGTAGCGCCGCTTCGCCTTGGGCCGGTGCACCGGACTTCAACCCCAGCCAGAACACGGGGAAGTCCAAGGATCTTACGTAGTCCAGGTCCTCCTCCAGCGTGTCCGCCTTCGGAGCATCCCCTGTTTCACCGGACACCGCCGTTCTGGATGTGACCGGGTGGTCCCAGCCCTGGACCTGGAGCGTGTAGTCGTTCCCATAGCTCGTGTAGCTGTAATTCCCAGGGCTGTCCGGCGCGTGGTGCATGGGGGCACCGCTGAATGGGTTGATGGGCCAGACAAGTCTCAGGGCTTCCAGGGCATCCCCCACCGACTCCGGCGTCAGCGCATCTGGGTAGCGGCCGTGTTGCTCTTCGTAATACTGCAACGCCTCGTTGAGCGCGTGAAAGCCCCGCTGAGCTACCCCATCCAAGGCATCGGCCCGCCGGAAATCCATAACCTGGGTGGGCGCTTCTAGCTGCATGTTTTCGCCGTAGCCCCAGAACCCGACCACACCTTCGTCCGTGTTTGAAGAGCCTTGCCCGATAGCCATGCGTCGAACCAGGCCCGTCTCCTCGTCTATCCACAGCTGGACCCTCACCTCCTGTAGCTGCTGACTCATGTACTCACTTGCGTCCTGAGCAACGGGCATAACGCGCGCGTTCTCCACGAGGTCCGGGTCGGCGCCGTAAGCTGCCAAAGCTGCACGCAGTTCTTGCTTGGCCGATGCTTCCAGCGTGGTGATCCCCTGGACGATGACAGTGACTCGTACGTCCCATTCGCTTCGCGGCTGACCTGGACGGTCGGCACGTTCGGAGAAACTCAGATGGTAAGGTCCTTTAAACGCCTCCCACTCGGCAGAGTCTTCCAGAGGGTACCCGAATACCTCGTAGCCCAGCCCCTCAAGCTTTTGGGCGTCGGCCCCTTCCGGGTAGGAAAAGCTCAAGATAGCCCGTACGTGAGGCTCCTGGGGAGGTGTCGTATCCACGAGGGCCTCTACGTCGAGGCCGGTAGACACGACCAGATAGGTGTGGCCGTCGATGGCCTCTTCCCCGACGATCTCCGGAGCGTCGGGGAAGCGCAGTGCGACCCGTGGGTCTGATATGACGCCAAAGAAGAGCCCAGAGCTGGAGTTGTCAGGCGACGTTAGCCAACGTGTGCCGCTTTCCGAGGATAAGGCCGTCCCACGGGAGAGGAGGAGGAATGGAGGCCAATCGCCGCCCATGTCTTGAAGGAGAGTGAGGCCTGGAGCATAGGTGAACGTTGGCATGGGCCTCGAAGGTGCAAAGGCGAAACTGCCCCGGAAGCTCTGCTGGTCCATCATCTCTTGGGTATGAGCAAGAATCTCCGTAGCGTTGAGCGGAGCTTCACTAGGGGCGTCGGTGGCACTGGCGGGAAGCTCCGTTGAGGTGGGTGGAGGGACTTCCGGGTCGTCTGCTGTTCCACAGGCGGCTAAAACTGCTCCTAACGCGAGCATGACCATCACCATCAACAGTCTATTCACCAGAATGCTCCACTTCGCCCCAACGTTCCCTTACTCCGCGAGCAGTCCGCCGCAAGGATGAGCAGCCAGGTGCTCGTAGTACTAAGCACCGTGAAACCCGACGCGACACCCGCGCCCGTAATAGCGGCAAATCCAGCCGTCACCAAGAAATCCCCTTTGGGAAGAGCAATCGTCACGGCGTCCTCCTCATAGCAACCTCAGAGCAGGGCCGTCGCCTGGCCTGACCTGCCCTAAAGGAACAACCACTTCCGGTCCGTCGTTGGCGGGACTGTTGACCATGGAGGAGACCTCATGGACCTCCATCGCCTCGGCGGGATAAGGTCTCACGATACCGTCGAGGGCAGCCGGATCCTGGATGTCGTGGTCCAGCCAGAGGGACTCCAGCTCCCTTGGCAGGATGACCGGCATCCGGTCGTGGATGGGACTGAGCGACTCGTTGGCCGACGTGGTAATGATGGCGCAGGAGCGGACGACCTCGCCCTTCGGGTCCCGCCACGTATCCCACAGACCCGCGAAGGCGAAGGGCTCACCCGATGCCATCGTGATCCTCATGGGCCTCCTGCTGGAGCCTTTCCCCTGCCACTCGTAGAAGCCATCGGCCAGAACCAGGCACCGTCGTCTCTGTAACGCAGTGCGGAAGCTGGGCATTTCGGCGACCGTCTCCGCGCGGGCGTTTATCATGCGATTGCCGACGGATGCGCTCTTGGCCCAGGATGGAATCAGTCCCCACCGCATGTAGGAACCCCGCCTTTCGCTGCCGTTGGTCACGGTGAGCGCCATCTGCGTGGGGGCGACGTTGTAGCGGGGAGCGTGGGTCAGTTCAGAGCCGTCAAATCCGAACCGCTCTTGCAGCTCCCCTATGTCCGCTATCAGGCTGTATCTTCCGCACATCTACGCTCAGTTGGAAAAGACGATTCCATAGCCCGAACCCATTAGAATTAGCCAGGCAGAATCGCCGTTCCATTCCCCTTCGTTGTTCCTCTCAATTATCCCATTTTGGCGGCATCTCCGTCACGAAGAATCCATAGTTTCTTCTCTTGATTTGTTCGCTTTCAATGCCAGTCGTGGGCGGCGGTAGTGGCGGCCCAGTTCCGATGCGTATCGGCGTCCCAGCCTGGAGCCCTCGGCCTCCAGCCATTCGGTGAACCGGGTGGAGGCGGTAGGCGGGTCAACCGAAACCAGATGGCCCGCCATCAGTCCGTCTATTTCATCCCTGGTCAGCACCACATCCCGCACCAACCAACCCGCCATTCGGGCGGCCAGCAGCGCCACGGAAGGCCGTACGTGAATCAGTCGGGCTCGGCTGTCCACTCGTCTAGCTATGAGCCGTACCATCTCCTCAAACGTGAATGTTTCTGGACCCACCGCGTCTAATACGACATCTTCACTTCCCGTCGCGGCATTCACGGCAAGTTGCGCCAGGTCGTCTACGAACACCGGCTGGATCGGATAGTCCCCAGACCCTGCGATGGGGAACGCCGGAAACCGCCGCAGGAACCAGGCGATGTTGTTTATCAGCACATCCTCGGGGCTGAACAGCACCGTGGGTCTGAGGATGGCGTAGGACAACCCAGACTCGTGGATTGCCTTCTCCACCAGCGCCTTCCCCCGGAAGTAAGGAAGTGGCGAGTCTTCCGAGGGGTTGGTGATGCTGATATGGACGATGCGGCTAACGGCGGCTTCGGCCGCCGCTCCTATCAGGATGCGGGAGTTCTGAACCGCAACGTCATGAGTAACCGTGCCTCGTGCGAAGCGAATCCAATAGGTGTTGTACAGAGTGGCGGCTCCCCGAAGATTTTCCACCAAACCGTTAAAGTCGCCGAAGTCCAGAGGTAGAGCCTCCACCCGATCACCGAAGGGGCTGTGGGAAATAGGAGTACGGGTCAACGTCTTTACAGTTGCTCCCTGTTCCAGCAACCGCCGCGCGATGTACTTGCCACTGTAGCCAAAGGCCCCAGTGACGACCGAGAGACTAGATCGGCTCATTGCCTTCCTGACCTCCGAGATCAGCAATGGCTGCAACAAGGAGCGCGAGCGCCGCTGGCAAATAGAACATGCCGATGGAGAATATCGCTACAAAACAGAATCCCAGAAGCACGACGGCGGGGCTCCAGAGGAGTATCTTGCGCATCGTGGTCTGTTGGAGCCGAAGGCCCAACAAAGTGATGGCGGTCAACAGGATAGGCACTAGCAGCAACAAGATTACGTGCAGGCCATTCACTTCTATTGCCGTAGCGCTAGACCGAATCACCTCCCCGCCAGGCTCACCAGGGAGTGTCGCCGTTACCGACGCACCCTCATAGGTGGGCCAGAACGCCAACCAGACCCCAGCAACCCAGGCCAGGGCATGGGCGACCGATGCAGATACTGCCGCTACGCCGATAGACCTCAGATGTCCCTCCGTACCAAGCGCTAAGAAGTGGCTCCGGAAATCTGAACAGGGGGATAAGTGGAATCGCTGCCTGATTGAGGGCATGATAGTGCTCTCGGAGACAGGAGCGAGAGATGAGCAGACGACCCCGCCGTAACCACTCGGCAGAGTTCAAGGCGAAGGTGGCTCTTGCCGCAGTACGCGGCGACCGGACACTTTCGGAGCTGGCAAGCCAGTTCGATGTGCACCCGAACCAGATCACGCAATGGAAGACCCAGTTGCTGGATCGGGCGGCGCAGTTATTTGGCGCCGGGACAGGGCAGGCTGAAAAGCTGGTAGATATGAAGGTCCTTCACGCTAAGATCGGTGAGCTTGCGTTGGAGAACGATTTTTTAGAGGCCGCGCTCACGAAGGCGGGATTGCCGGGCGCAAGGCGATGATCGACCGCGATCACAAGCTGCCTCTCGCCCGCCAGGCAAAGGCAGTGGGCATCAGCCGCGGGAGCATCTACTACCGGCCACGGCCGGTGGGCGAAGCCGGTCTCGGGCTGATGCGCCGCATCGATGAGCTGCACCTTGAGTATCCGTTTGCAGGCAGTAGGATGATGCGAGGCCTGCTCCGCCAGGAGGGACTCTCCTCCGGGCGTAGACACATCGCCACACTGATGCGGCGGATGGGCATCGAGGCGCTGTACCGCAAGCCCAACACCAGCCGGCGACGGCCCGGCCATACGGTGTATCCGTACCTGCTGCGCGGGCTTGAGGTGAGCAGGCCCAACCAGGTGTGGGCAATGGATATCACGTACATTCCGATGGCCAGGGGGTTCGTGTACCTAGCCGCAGTGATGGACTGGCATAGCCGCAAGGTGCTGGCCTGGCGGGTATCGGTCACAATGGACACAGACTTCTGCGTGGAGGCGCTCGAAGAATCCCTGGGACGCCACGGCGCGCCGGAGATATTCAACACAGATCAGGGAAGCCAGTTCACAAGTGATGCCTTCACCGGCCTGCTGAAAGCCAGTGAGATCCAGATCAGTATGGACGGGAAGGGGGGCTGGAAGGATAACGTGTTCGTCGAACGACTGTGGAAGAGCGTCAAGTACGAGGAGGTGTACCTGAGAGCCTACGAATCGGTCCCGGAAGCCAGAACTGGACTCGGGCGGTACTTCGAGTTTTACAATGCCGGACGGCCCCATTCGAGCCTTGGGGGAATGACGCCGGACCAGTTCTTTGACAGAGCGCCTGCCGAGTCCGCGGCGGCCTAACGCACGGCAGCGCGATTCCACTTATCAAACCGGGCAGCGCTGTTCAGACAAACGAGACCACCTCTGTTCCCTTTGCCGGGGCGGGCTATCTGACTAGCTGGAAGTCCCGGTGGCGCCGCCTTCTACTGCGCCTAGCCCCACTGCCCACGAGTAGCGCAGTTTTTTGTGTTGATTGAATAATCGGGACCCTTGCCCAGGAGGTCGTCCGGGGTATGAGGGAGTCCGCATCACGCGGATTCTTCCTCGGCTCCACGGCCCCCTTCGGCTACAAGCGAGTCAAGGTGAACGACGGGGGGAAGGAGCGTCCCACGTTGGAGGTTGACCCGGCCACAGCCCCCGTGGTGAGGGAGATATTCGAGAAGTCGCTGCGGGGCAGCGGCCTCAAGGAGATATGCAAGGAGCTGAACGACCGGGGTGTTACCAACCGTGGTAAACGCTGGTACAAGGGAACGCTCCACTACGTGCTGAGGAACGAGGCGTACACCGGCACCGCCGTCTGGGGCCGCACCAGCAAGGGGGAGAAGACCCAGGACCCTGTAAGAGTAGAGGGAGCGTGGCCCGCGCTGATTTCGAGGGAGCTGTTCGACGACGTTCAGCAGGCGATGCGGGAGCGTGCTCCGAAGGTGCGGAGGCCCGCGAGAGTGGGGAGCAGGTTCCTGCTGAGCGGACTGCTCAGATGCGGCGTCTGCGGCAAGCCCTACTCCGCCCAGGGAGCCAAGAGCGGCCAGTTCGCCTACTACATCTGCGGCACCCTGTTCAGGGAGGGCGCGGGGACGTGCAGCGCCCGCTACCTGAACGCACCGAGGCTGGAGGCTTTCGTGGTGGAGAAGATCAGGGAGCGGATACTGACCGAGGAGACCATCATCGAGCTGGTGACGCTGGTTGCCGAGGAGATCGACGCGATGGCAGGGGAGCTGTCCGGCAGGCTGGAGGTAATCGAGGCGGAGCTATCCGACGTGAGGAAGAGGCTTTCGAAGCTCTACGATGCCATTGAGACGAGCGAGCTGACCCTGGAGGTCCTATCGCCCCGCATCATGTCTCTGAGGCACCGTGAGGAGCAGCTGGAGGCTGCGAGAGACGATGCCGAGACCCAGCTTGAGCAGCGCAGAGTGGAGCTACCCAACACCGAGGAGATCGCCCGATACGTTGCGGACTTCCGGGACTTCTTGCAGGAGGGGACGATCCCCGAGTGCAAGGCGCTCATCCGCAACTTCGTGGAGGGCATCGAGGTAGTCGGAGACGAGGCGACCCTGACGTACACCGTCCCCATGCCAAACGACGGCGTAACCAGCGAATCGGCCTCGGTTCTTGATTTCGTCAAGTCCGGCCCACCAACGTGTACTGAACTGCGAACTGGGCCGTGGAGAGCCACCTCTGCGGCGTCTCCGCCCCCTATCGGGCTGTCCGGCGGCGTGGGTAGGGTGTAGTAGACCGTTGCTTTTCCTGGCTTGACCGCTATCTCCTTGACGAAGGACTTGATGAAGGCCCGCGACTCGGTGATTTCGCTGGTCATCAGGAAGTCGCTCATGTCCTCGGCGAAGGCGGCGATGGTGTCCACGTTGTCCAGCACGGCCCGGCGCTCTGAGAGCAATGCCCTGGCCTCCTCTGCGGCGATCTCCAGCTTCTCCTGACGCTCCCGGTGCTCTCTGATGCGGGAGGTGGCGTCGGATATGTCGAGTTCCGAGTTCTCGATGACGTGCCACACCCGGTCCAAGCGCCGCCGCACCTCGATAAGCTCCGCTTCAATGTTTTCCAGCCTCTCCCGCTGCTCGGCAGCCACACCGTCCATCTCCTCGTCCATCAGCCTAACCAGGTCCCGGATGTTGCTTTCCGTGAGGATGTTTGCGCGAATCTGGTCGATCATCAGCTTCTCAAAGCGCTTTGAGTTGAGGCGAGGCGTCTTGCAAGTTCCCTTGCCCTTTTTCAGCAGTGAGTGGCAGACGTAGTAGCTGTACTTGCCGCTCTTGGCCTCAGCCGCAGTGAGCGCCTTTCCGCACTTCTCACATTTCACCAAGCCGCTGAGGAGGTAGGGGCTGGATGCCCGCCGGGGGTTGACCCTGGCCGGGGCCTTGGAGCGAAGGGAGCGGGTGATGCGTCGGAACTCCTGCTTGGTGACTATTGCGGGGAATGCGTCCTCCACCCGCACAGGCGGCGCTCCGTCCTTGGCATCGACGCCCCAGACCAGCGTTCCTGTATACGCTTCGTTGGAGAGGATGCGGTGCACAGTGGACTTCAACCAGTGCTTGCCCGTTGAGGTGGGGATGCCCTCACCATTCAGCGTCTTCGTGATGTCCAGGGTGCTCTTGCCCTGTAGGGCCATCTGGAAGATGCGCCGGATCACTGAGTCCGCCGGCGGGTCCAGCTCCAGCTTGGGCCGCTTCTTTGCTCCGTCCTGGACCGACACCTTCCTGTAGCCGAAGGGAGCGTAGGTGGAGACCCAGAAGCCCCGTATGGCGGCCTCTCTCATCCCCCTGGTCACCTCCTGGGCCAAGTTTTCAGAGTAGAACTCGTCAACACTCTCGATGATGGCCTCCATGAGCTTGCCCGTGGGAGAGTCGTCGGCGTGCTCGGTGATAGAGACGACTTTGATGCCCCGCTTCCTTAGCATGGACTTGAAGGCCACGGCGTACTCCCGTTTGCGGGTGAAGCGTGAGAACTTCCAAACAAGAATCTCATGGAAGGGGGAGTTGAGCTTGCTGGCCTCGTCCAGCATCTTTCTGAATTGGGGCCGGTCGGCGATGCGTCCGCTCTCGGCCTCGTCCACATACTCCCGCGCTACGACGTAGCCGTTCTTCTCCGCGTAGTCTCGAAGCGCCCTGAGCTGGGCGGACACGGACAGGTCCACGTCCTGCCGGTTGCTGGACACCCGTGCGTAGAGGGCTGCTGGTGTTGGGTCATTTTGTTGCTTCATGTATATCCTCACTCCCTTGAAAGTTGGTTTGCAATGAGATCGATATCGTCTTCATGTCCTGGCGTTTGCTATCAGCCCTCAAGGGTAGACAGTAACCGGGGTGCGTTGAGTATCCTGATCCCGCCGTGCTCTCCAAGTGGCAGAAGATGCCGCCGGTCTCCCGTGACCAGGTAGTCGGCAGAAGCCTCTACCGCACACCCCAGGATCCGGTTGTCCGCTTCGTTTCCCTCGATCACCTGTGGCACCTGCTGGGGGGCGATGATGTTTGCCGCGTCCCGCAGCATCTCGATGGCCCTGTGTGTGTTCTCCTCCTCCCAGCCAAACTTGCGAGTCAATACCCCTGCACCCTCTTCCAGGACAAAAGATGAGAGACAGAGCTCGAAGCGCCCCCTGCGGGCCAGCTCCAGCACTAGGCGCTCGTTCCCAGGGAAGTTGAGACCTGAGACGATGACGTTGGTGTCCAGGACGACCCTCATGCCCGGGTAGGACCGACTTCAGAGCGGTATTCCTCCACCAGCGGTACCACATCCTCGGGTCCGAGACCCTGCTCCCTGGCCCGCTGCTCTCCGTACTGGAGCAGCGCTCTCCACTCACATTCTTCGATGTAGCGGATCAGCGCTTCCCGCAGGAACTCACTTCTGGTGCGTCCCTCTTGCTTCATCACCTCGTCCACCCGCTCCGCCATCTCTGGAGGCAGGGAGAAGGTGATGGTCTTCGTTGTTCTTGGCATGTCGGCCTCCACACTATGTTACCGAGTCTTACTCTAATATTGCACCGACGATGGACCCGCTGTCAACGGCCCGGAGACACCTTCACAGGTATGGATATGCTGGGAAGAACTCCTTCGATTCCTTTAGGGTTCTGCTGAGTCCTCCCCTGTAGGACCTAAATGTAGAGCAGAGCTAAAGACCCAGCGCTCCGGGGCCCCTATTGCTAAATGATTGCTGCATGTGAGCGAGCAATTTCGAGCGAGATGCCCAAAATACCCTCCCTACAGCATGGGCCCGGCAGCGCACCCAGAAACGGTCTCGGTTGACCTTGCTGGACACCTGAAGCAAGGGGCGCCTAGATCATAAGCATTGACCCAGCTTCATTCATGAGGTGTGGGGGAGGGCGCGCTCACCCTCCCTTTCAAGCCCTGACGTTTCCAGGGGCCTTCGTGGTGTGATGGACGTGTACAGAGATTTGAGTTTGTTCCAAAAAGGGAAGTCGGGGTCCTGAGCAAGCTAATTCGGGGAGAAACCACCCCCTATAGGACCATCTCAGCAAGCACTTTGTGTCCAGAGCGGGTTCCAGGGGGTGGTGCCAGGAACGGGCTAGGGAAACTTCCCGAAAAGGAAGTGCCGATTTGTGAGCCGACTTCCCTTTCGTCGTGGAGAAGTTTCCTTTTCGGAAGTGGGAGTGAGGGACCGATGAAAGAGAGGGCTGTAGCGATGGAAAAGACGAGGAGCCTGGAGAACCTGCACGAGTTGCGGCTCATGGCGCTGCTGCTCGACGTGATACGCGAGAAAGGGCGCATGGAAGCGGCGGACCTGCTGGGCGTCAACTACAAGACCCTGGCTAGAGCCGTGGAGACCGGCAGCCTTTCGCCGCGCATGAGCCATGCGTTGGATCGTTTGCTCCTGTCCAGGGAGTCCAAAGCTATGGCCGCGCAGCAGGAACGCATCGCAGCTCTGGAGGGGCGGGTGGAGGGCCTGGAACAGAAGATCAAGAGCAGTCTCGGCAAGGTGCGAGCCTTCGTCGAGGGCCAGGTGAAGGCCCTGGGAGAGGAGCACACCAGGGCTCTGCGCCAGTTGGAGCGACGGGTGGCTGAGGTCGGGGCCGGGCAGGGGTCGGGGAGCGGGGCTAATGCGGTTCGCAAGCCGGTTGGTAATACCACGTTTCGGCGGAAGTATCCCGAGCTGGTGATCCGTGAACCTGCGCCAGACGACGAGGAGGTCTATGGCGCGGCGTGGCCGCTGGTCGAGGAGTGGCGAAGGCTCAGGGAAGGCCATCCCAACGACGGCAGGAGCCTGTCGTGGCTGGTGACGGAGGAGCGCATCCTGAATCTGGAGCTGGCTATGGCCGAGGAGCATGGGCTGACCCTGCCGCCCGAGACCCAGCCGCTCGCGGGGGTGTGGAGGAACGGGCAGCGACGCTCGATAGAAGCGGCCCTGGGCGACACCCGGTGGGCGCGGACCAGGAGGGAGCGGCTCAGGTGGGTGCGGCGGTTCTTCACCGTGGGACTGTGGTGGAAGTAGGCGCTGCGTCATCTCCGCACCATGTTTGCTGCATGCGTGCAAGTGATGTGGGTGGTAAGGCCCCAAAAGTATTGCCAAAGGGGAGATGGGGCGTAATACTGAGATTGTTATCAGGCTTTTCCAGTGTTTCTTTGCCTTAGAAACCTGGGGGTCCTTTCCCTGAGCCCGGGATGTACCAGAGGGATCGAGCCAGGCTCTCCCAACGGTCTTCCAAGAGGGATGCTTCCACAAAGGCGGGAGTGCGTCCTGCGTTTCGACCTTTCGATACGACGGTTGGAGTGCCCATGCCCTCTGACCGTCCCCCCATGCCTGCGGCATAGCTCTTCAGACAGCTAGGCCGCAGCTTCGACACGCGCCGGTCTGCCATTTGCATCGCAGGCTGGCCGCTTCACGTCACCGCAGCTTCCCCAGAGTCGGCGCGCCATATTGACCCTGGTCGAGCTGTGCCCTTTTACACCCGCGTCTGTTCTGTGGCCACATCCTGGGACAGCCGCGCCGCGTCTTCGTAGCTCCCCAGAACTCGCGTTACGACGAAGAGACCCTGGCCGAGCTGCGTCTTCTTCACAACCACACTCCGTTCTCCGCGTTTGGCATCCCACCGTGGGCGGAGTGTGTCCATCGACAGTCAACCCAGTAGCGAAGACCCGCGCCACGGATGCCGGTGCGGGCAACACAAATCGACAGTCAACCCAGTAGCGAAGACCCGCGCCACGGATGCCGGTGCGGGCAACACAAAGGGAGGTGCGTATTGCACACGAAGGAACGGGTTCCACGGGTCCTGGCCGCCGTCGCCGGGACCGCAAGAGCCATGCGGCGGCACAAGCGGAGGACGCTGGCGGCAGGCGTGGCGTTGCTCCTGGTAACGCCCCTGTTGACCGGTTCAGGCGTTGACGCCTTCACCGTCAACGCTCTGGCCCTTGGATGCGGGGCGCTGATGCTCCGGCGGTTCATGGGCGCAAGGAACAGGAAACAGGCGATACAAGCACTACGGCAATCGAAAGTAGAAAGGAGAGCACGATGACAACGGCAGTGATGAACAACGGAACGATGGTAGTGGGCGGAAGGCCCAGGCACAGTCTGGAGGAGCTGGTGGACCGGGTGATGGATGCCCTCTTTGCCAGCAACCGCGAGCAGTCAACGGCGCAGAGCGTGGCCAAGAGCGTCCACGACGCACGGCGGCTGCGCAAGGCGGGCGACCTGGACGGAGCGCTGGCGGTGTTCGCCAGCGTCGAACCGGACACGACCGCCCCAAACGAGACGCGTTGGGCCTTCGCCGAGTGGCTGAGCCTGGTGCGCAGGACATACGGAGACCGCGAGCTCCTGGTCTACAGCCAGGGCGCCGGCAGAGCTGCGGCGCTCGCTCCCCACGGCGACGGGACCGTGAAAGTCCTGGCCGTGCTGGGGATGGTGTGGCAGCCGGGCAAGGTGGTCTCCGCGAGGAGCCTGCGGGGCCTGAAGCCCCTGAAAGGAGGTGGGTCATGGTCGTAGCCAACACACAGGTGGACCTGGCGGCCCTCAAGAGCCGCCATTCCCTGGCCGACGTGGTGGAGGCGTCGGGCGTGCAGCTGAGGGGAAGGGGCAGGGTCCGACAGGGCGTCTGCCCCTTCCACCAGGAGTCGGAAGGCAGCTTTACGGTGTACGCCGACACGTCCAGGTTTTACTGCTTCGGCTGTGGAGTTGGTGGGGACGTGCTGGACTTTATCCAGCGGGCCGAGGGCCTCACCCTGCCCGAGGCGATACAGAGGCTGGGTGGTGGGACTGGGCTGGCTCCCAGCCCAGCCGTCCGGTCGAGGACGCAGGCCGCGCCACGGCGTACCGCTGCTCCCGTGGTTCCCCAGCGGGATCTGGCGGCACTGTTGGCGGCAACCAGGTTCTACCTCCGGTCCATGCTGCGCAGCAGTGAGGCGCGGGGGTACCTGGCGTCCAGGGGCATCGGCTTCGACACCGCCTGCCGCCTGGGTCTTGGCTACGCCACAGGGGACGGGCTGCGCCAGTACCTTGAAGCCTACGGATTCGGCGGCGAGCGGATACGGGCCTCGGGCCTGTTCACCGAGCGGGGCGAGCGGTTCGCAGGGATGGCGGTGGTTCCCGACCTGGCCTCGGGACGCGTCCGCTGGCTTGCGGGCCGGGCCATTGACCCGGAGCGGACGCCGAGGTTCCAGGCGCTGCCCGGACCCAAGCCGGTGCTTGGACTTGGGCGGCTTGGGGCTGCGCCGTCTTGGGTGGTCCTTACTGAAGGGGTGTTCGACTGGCTTGCCTTGACCCAGTGGGGCCTTCCCGCCGTCGCAGCCCTGGGGACCCAGGGCATGGAGCGGGTGGCAGGGAGCTTGCTTGCCTTCCCCCGCGTGTTCCTCGCCTTCGACGCCGACGATGCGGGCCGCGAGGCCGCCGAGCGGCTTGAGAGCTTGCTTGGACGGCGGGCCGCCGTCGTTACCTTGCTTGACGGCGTGGCGGACGTGGCCGAGCTTGCCACGCAGCCCCAGGGCCGCGCCGCCTTCCTCCGCTTGCTTGCCAGGGCGGCCCGCACCGCTAGGTAGCACAGGCCCCCTTCCACACGGGCTTCCCGCCCGCTCTTGTGCCCACGCAGCCCACCGTCTTGCAGGCTCTGTACCTGCAACATCGACCCCTACAGCATTACCCAAGGAGGCGCTATGCCCAATGAATGCCGGGGCTTGCCCCGCTTACGGGCTTCCCATCGGGGAAACCCGCACCGACCAGAGAAACAGCAGAGACATCACAAAGGAGAAGCACAATGACGACCTCATCGACCAAGAACGGAAGCAACGGCGTCCACCCGGACGCTGCCATCACTCCGGAGCACGACCTGCTCTGGGACAGCCTGTCCCCAAGGGTGGTGACAGAGCTGGAGAAGCCCCTCGACCCGAGCCTGGTGTCCCAGCGCAAGGGACGGGCCGGTCGCACATACCAGTACATCGAGGGCCACACCGTCATCGACCAGGCGAACCGCATCTTCGGGTTCGCTGGTTGGGGATACGAGGTGGTGGGCGACGTGACCCTGCGAGAGATCGAGCAGGTCGATCCCAAGACGGGCGAGATCAGCCGCATCCGCGCCTACAGCGCTCCCGTGCGGGTCACCGTTCCCGGCGCTCCGCCCCGCACGGACATCGGGTTCCACGCCGTGGCGGAGGAGACGGCGGAGGGTCACGACACGGCCTGCAAAGGGTCGGTTACCGACGGTCTCAAACGAGCCCTGCGCAGCTTCGGAGACCAGTTCGGGAATTGCCTCTATGGGGACCAGGCGGCCACCGGGCAACCGGCGGAGCAGGAAAGCGCAGCCGACTCCCTTGCTCCGTCGCTTCGGGCGACGCTGATCGACCTGGGGGCGATGCAGGGGTTCGACGAGAAGCAGGTGCGGGCTGCGGTCAAGGGCAAGACGGGCAAGGACCTTGAGGCGGTATCGGCATCGGAGCTGACGCCGCTGGTGCAAGGGGCGACCCGGAAGCTCCAGCAGACGCGGGAAGCAGAGGTGGCGGAAGCGGCATGAGCCCAACGCACCATAGCGAGCCCACGCAACGGGGCTGTCTCCACACCGGGGCAGCCCCGTTTTCATCTACAGGACAGAAAGCAACTGTCTTGAAAGTCAAGAGGAATGGCCGGCGACTGTCGGAGTCAGGTCGCACCAGGGGGAGCGATGCTTGAGCATGGAGTTGAGGATAACGAGCAGCTTGCGCATGCAGGCTGTGAGGGCCAACTTCTTCGGCTTACCAGCGGCCAGCAGCCGCTGGTAGAAGTCCCGTATGAGGGGGTTGAAGCGGCTGGCTACCAACGCTCCCATGTACAGGGCGGCTCGGACCCGGGCGCGTCCACCCCAGACGGTACGTTTGCCCCGCAGCGTGCCGCTGTCCCGGTTGAAGGGAGCCACACCCACCAGGGCGGCGATCTCCCGGCGGTCCAACGTGCCCAGCTCCGGCAGGTGGGCCAGGAGGGTGAGGGAGAGCTGTTCTCCCACGCCGGGGACGGTGCGCAGGAGGTCATCCTTCTCCCGCCATACGGGACTCTGACGGAGAGTCTGACGCAAGCCCTCGTCCAGATCGTCCAGCTCCTGCTCGAGCCATGCAATGTGAGCCTCGATGCGGGGACGGACGGCAATGGTGGCGGAGCTCAGGCGGTTCTTCTCCGAGACCAGCATGGTCATCACCTGGTGCCTGCGGGCAGCCAGGGAGTTGAGGGCCTGAGTCTCGGTGTCTCGAAGAGGGCGCACGGGCGGGCGGACTGCTTCGGCGAAGTGAGCCAGGACCGCCGCGTCCAGAGCGTCGGTCTTGGCCAGCTTCCCGGTGGCCCTGGCGAAGTCCCGCACCTGGCGGGGGTTGACGACGACCACAGGCACCGCCTCGGCTGCCAAGGCAGTCACCAGCGGCAGTTCCAAGCCGCCCGAAGCCTCCAGCAACACCATGACCGGTTCAAGGGCCTTCAGCTGGGAGACCAGCTGCCGGACTCCTGTCTCGTCATGGGAAACCTCCCAGCTGTCGTCCGTGGGACGGACTGCGACGTCCACCTGGGCCTTGGCTACATCAATGCCTACGTAGATCGGTTCTTGCTCCATGAGCACCTCCTGCGAATTACTGGCCCGTCCTTGCACGATGCGGGCTCCGTTGGCCCAGGCAACTGTTCGGGCTCTATTCGGAATGGGTGCGGCGACCCTCGCTTTCTGACGGTCTTCCATGACCAAGGAGAAACCGGTCTGCCGCACCCAGATCCACCTAAGTGAAGTGATTGTCCCATACCAAAATCAAGATACAAGGAGAGAAAGAAGGAACCGAAGCTAAGGCAGCCGCATGAGCTGCACAGACAACCGAGCGTTGCGCAAAGGCGGGGCTGTCTCTACGGGGGCGGCTCCGCTCTTCATATTCAGGAGCAAAGGAGAAGTGACCATGAGCCAGAACGAAGACCTGACCAACGACCGGTCGGAGGTCTATTCACGCCCCTCGGCCTATTTCGACGGAGACGGGGCGCTGGTGGTGCGGGCATCGGCCGCCAGCAGCTGTCGCAGAGCCCTGTGGTATGCCGCCACTGAACAGCAGCCCACCAACCCTCCCAGCGACGAGCCCCTGACCGTCATGGAGGCGGGGCAGGCCCTGGAGCAGGTGGTGCTGCGGGCGATGGAGCACTACTACACACACAAAGGAGAACTGCTAGGAAGGGTCGGAGCAGACCCGGAGATGAAATACACGCAAGGCGGCACCGCCGTCACCCAGCTGAGGCTGGCCACCGACCGCCACCGCCAGGACGGGAGCGTCGAGGCGGATTGGCACTCAGTTACCTGCTGGGCCAAGCTTGGCGAGGCAGTGAACCAGTACGTGGGCAAGGGCGACAGGTTGTACGTTTCCGGCAAGCTGGTTCAAAACAGCTACGAGACCGAGGACGGACAGCGCAGGCACCGCACCGAGATTCACGCCTCCGAGGTGGTATTCCTCGACTCCCGCAACGGGAACAGTTCCACGAGAGAGACGGATGACGCCGAGGTCGAGGAGCCGGTGAAGGCCAAGTCACCCTTCTAGCCGCGAACCGCATGACCGCCGCCCACTAACACGGGCGCTCCACGGGGCCGTTCCCACCTTCGGGATCGGCCCCGCTTCTCGTTTCAGGCTATTCACACCTACGGGAGGTCCCTATGACCACGGAACGCTACACCGACACACTACTGGAGACCCTCCGGCGCAACGTCAGCATCCTGGGGGAGCTGGCCGTGCGCTACGGGGTGGAGACCCATCCACCGCGCCCCGCCGACCCTCCGGCGGTCTATTCGCCCGAGGCGGTGCGGCTGCTTCTAGCGCCGGAGATGGCCCACCTCGCCCAGGAGCAGCTACGGGTCCTGCTCCTCAATACCAGGGCCGAAGTGGTGGGCCAGCGGGTCGTCTACCAGGGCGGCGTGAGCTCCATCACCGTCAGACCGGCGGAGGTGTTCCGGCCCGCCGTCATGGAGGCGGTGCCCAAGATCATCGTGATCCACAACCATCCCTCGAACGACCCCGAACCGAGCCCGGCGGACGTGGCTATTACCAAGAAGTTGATCGAGGCGGGCAAGCTCCTGGAGATCGCCCTGCTGGACCACGTGGTCATCGGCGGTGCGCCAAGAAGCGCATAAGTTGAACGTTCCAGGTGTGGAACCCGGCCAGGAGTGGGCCGGTGGCTAGGGAAGCAGGCACGGGGGCCAGAGGCAGAACCATGTCTGAAGCCTTCCCGACAATGTAGCGGCGGTCACCCTACTAAGCCGCGCGCCGCTAGCCAGAGTGTCGTCACGGTCACGAAAGAAACTGCTGTTTGAAGCGTCGCACCACGAACCACCCGCTCACGGTAGGGCGAGGGTGGAGTCACCGGAGTTCCTGTCTCGCTGATGCAGGGACAGTCCTTCTAGGGCAGGGATATCGTCCTCCCTTTGACCGGCATCCTCCGATGACGAGCGCGGCAAGGAGCCGTGCCAGGCGTACAGGCAGGACCTAACACGACACGTAGACGCAACTTACGTGAACTTGGGAACCACGTTCGGCTCCCCGATGATGGCGACCACCATTGACCGTCTCCCTACCCCCTAAGGGCTAAGGACACTTATACCTCCTGGGCAGCGTGTCACACCAGGGCCAGTCAAGGACGACATTGATGCAGAGCACCAGGCCGAGGAACACTCCGACGACTACTCCGAGCAGGATAGGAATCCAACGGTTCCTCAGCCATCGGCCAGCAGCCTTCGCTGCGTTGCTCATGAGTCTCTTACCTCCTGGTGGTATCACACCACACCCACACCTACCGGTCAACAAGGAGCCAAAGCCGGAGTAGGCCAGCCTGCGGCCAATGCCGGACGTGGGGCAGAGCCCTCGTAGTAGTCCGAGGTCGGGAAAGCCGACCACATGGCGAAGGAGGGCAGTTAGACGAGTGCAGAACACAAGCGAACTAAGCCAGAGGAGGGATGTATGAACCCGACAAAGATGGCAGAAAAGCAAAGGTTCTTGGCAAAGACGGCCAATGAGCATCCAGACCATAGGTTTACCAACCTGTACGACCTGTTGCACTGGGACTACTGGATGCACATATCGGCTGAAAGGGTACTGGCGCGACCGGGTAGCCAGACCGACGGCGTGGACAATGTGACACGGGCTGCGTTCAAGGCGGACTACGAGCATCAGATGACGACGCTTATCGACCAACTGAAGCGCAAAACGTACGAGCCGCGTCCCGTCCGGAGAGTCTACATACACAAGCACGATGGCACCAAGCGCCCGCTGGGCATCCCCGCCCTGCGAGACCGCATCGTGCAGGAAGCACTTCGGGCAATCCTCGACCCGATTTACGAGTCGGACTTCCATCCGCACTCCTACGGCTTCCGCAAAGGTCGTCGCACCATGGACGCAATCGCA
This sequence comes from Dehalococcoidia bacterium, assembly GCA_965248515.1. Lineage (GTDB taxonomy): Bacteria > Chloroflexota > Dehalococcoidia > SHYB01 > SHYB01 > CBDFJU01. Next base: position 590,413 of record CBDFJU010000002.1, read on the forward strand.
GTCCTCATGCCCCTGTTCAACAGCCGCGTCAAGCAGTACTACGTGATTGAAGGCGACCTCCAAAGCTACTTCGACACCGTCCATCATCGGACGCTCATGAAGCTGCTGCGGAGAAGGTTGAAGGACAGGGCGCTACTGGACTTGCTCTGGAAGTTCCTGAAATCGGGCGTGATGGAAGGGGGCCTCTTCGGTCGCACCGAATCCGGTGTGCCACAGGGAGGGGTCATCTCCCCGCTGCTAGCCAACGTCTACCTCAACGAGTTTGATTGGTGGGCCGCGACACAGTGGGACCTCGACATTAACGCTCGACAACGGCGAAGAAGGACGGGTCTCGGCAACTACAAGATGGTGCGTTACGCGGACGACTTCGTGGTCGTCAGCAACGGCACCAAAGCCGAGGTCAAGGCCACCAAAGCGGCCATACAGCAGTTTCTGGAGAACAAACTCCACCTGACACTGTCGGAAGAAAAGACTGTCATCACCCACATCAATGACGGGTTCGACTTCCTGGGTTTTCACATCCAGCGGAGGCGAAACGGCAACAGGTGGGCGGTGCATCTTCGACCGACGGCCAAGGCAAAGGAGAGAGTGAAACGGAAGCTCAAAGACCTGACTTCCAGAAATTGGACGTGGATGGACGAGTACAACCGACTGACGACCCTGAACGCTATCGTGCGGGGCTGGGCCGCGTATTACCGGTATACCAGCCTCGTGACGGACATCGAGGACGTTACGTCCTTCGTATGGTTCCGCTACCTCTACTGGTTGCGGAAGAAGCACAAGGGAAGTCTCAAGGGACAGCCCATCCGAAGCAAATCTAAGAGGCTCCATGGCAGAATCCGCTGGCACGCTGAGGTACACGAAGGCGATAACACGCTGGAGGCGTACCAATGGCTCCCCACCCGACAGGAGCTTGACCGCCAACGCTACCGGATGAAGGGCAAAGCGGGTTTCCCGCATCCCTACCTGTCCGGCCACGCAGAGGCGACGGGCGACCATCCACAGGGAGTAACCGGCCCAGACGAGCGTATCTACACGGCGACTATTGGGGCTAGCAGCAGCAATCGCAGCGAACCCCTCGAACTCGCCGAACAGAAACTCAGAGCAAAGGTGCGTGACAGTATGAAGTGCCAACAGTGTGGCTCTCGGACAGACCTACATGTCCACCACACCAAGGGCATGAAGTCTCACGCGCTCCACAACCTGATAACGCTCTGCCGGACGTGCCATCAGGCCGTAGACCGACCAAGCCAACAACAAACCGTCTAATGGAGAGCCGGATGCCTTGAAAGGGGCAAGTCCGGTTCGGTGAGAGGGATGGCACAAACCAGCCGGAGTAATCCGGCCACCGGCGGCGCCGTCCCTACTCAATTCAGCCCGGCCATCAGGACGGAGTTCGGGCGCTCCGAGGAGGGGAGGTGGATACAACGGTACGGCTTCGAGGAGCACACCATCGGCAAGGACGACGACGAGTCGGTGGAGGATGGACGGTTCAGCCGGCGCAGGCGCTACCGCAAGGTGGTGCAGGAGCGGCCGGGGCTCGCACCAGCCGCGTTGTTCCACCTGATCGGCAACTCGGTGTTCCTCAGACTCTCCGACGTGGCGTCGGGGCTGCCCTCCTACGAGGAGCAGATTCTCCTCTCGTCGATGGACTCCGAGCCCGACAGCAACGGCTACACCCAGCGGGGAGCCTACGGCACGCTGTACGACAAGCTGCGGGCCGCCCTCGCCGATGCGCTGGCCAAGGGCTCTAGGAAACTCCTGTCCACCTACCTTCAATCGCTGCTGGCCTATCCCGACGGCTGCACACGGGGCGAGACCGTCTTCGACCCGGACTCCCGGGACGTGCTGGTCCAGATGCCGCCGCTCTCCGAGGAGAAGCTCTACCCAAAGGAGAAGGCGCTCTTAGACCTGGTGGCAGCGGAAAGAATGGAGGGCCGGAGGGTGTTGGTCTACGCCACCCACACGGGAACCAGGGACATTACGGAGCGGATGAGCGACATCCTGACCAGGCACGGTTTCAGAGTGGCGGTGATGAAGGCCGACGCCGTGGCCCCGGACCGCAGAGAGGCGTGGGTGGAGAACAAGGTCAAAGAGGGTATCGACGTCCTCATCTGCCATCCCCGATTGGTGCAGACGGGCCTCGACCTGATCGACTTCCCAACGATTGTTTGGGCGGAAACGGATTACAGCGTCTACACCATGCGGCAGGCGTCGCGCCGGTCGTGGCGCATCGGTCAGACCCGGCCCGTCAAGGTCATCTTCATGGCCTACCGGGGCACCCTCCAGGCCGATGCCCTGAAGCTGGTGGCCCAGAAGCTCCAAAGCTCCCTGGCGGTGGAGGGTGAGCTGCCCGAGGACGGACTGGCGGCCTACGGCGACGACGGCGACGACATCATGCTGGCCCTAGCGAGGAAGATCGTCAACGGAGAGGAGGAAGAAGAAGGAGAGTCGGTGGAGGATGCCTTCGCCCAGGCGCGAAACGCCGAGGCCGTCTCCGAGGAGCTGCTGGTGGACGAGGAGTGGCACGCGGTGGAGGTGGAACCGGAGACGGTGGAGGTGCATCGGAACGGCACCGGGATCGTCGTCGAGACTGCGGCGGCTAACGGTCATGCTGACGTGGTGGAAGAGACCCAGCAGTCGATGTTCTCCTGGGCCGAGTTCATGGCCGAGGAGCCGCCGAAGCCGTCCAGAAGGAACGGGAAGCCTCAGCCCGCGTCGCTCTCCCTGTTCGAGTGGGCGCTCAGCTTGGAAGAGGAAAGGGAGGAGGAGATGGTCGGCCCGAGGCGCTGACCACAAAACCACGGGGGCAGCCATCGTTTGAATACGGTGGCAGCCCCTGCCTATTCATATGTGCTGGCCTTTTTTGTTGCCTGAATTCATTACTGCTCCATACATTGGAGGCAGCGATCAGGGTCAGGCGGCGTTCGGACTCCATGCCGAGGGCCGGACGGTAGGGCTATTGCGCTACGGCCTACCCTACAGCGGGAGGAGTAACTCGTCCACGTCGGAGGTTGGCGGTTTCACAATAAGGGAGGTTACCGTGTAATTGCGGCGTTATTCGACGATCACGGTTATTGAGGAGCCGCCCTCAGCGGAAAGCTTGTGTTCACCAGGGGGTTGCATCTTCCGGGATTCGAGCTGTCGCTCTGCATGCATTCATCATGCACCGGATGGTCCCAATCAACTGTTCGTCGAAATACAGGTGGAATTGCCTCGAGCCTTCGCTGTACCCACCTGTGATCTTGATATACCCGCCCGTCCCAGTCACGGTTATCTGGCTACCGGGTGATGCGGGCTGCGGTGCCACTGTTGTCAACTGCGGGGGATGAAGCTGTCCGCCGCCTGTGGGAATCGGCGTAGCCCCTGTAATACCGGACGGCAACGGCGTCGGGGTAGGGACTGCCGTTCCCGTGGGGATCGGCGTCATGATGCCGTGGTCCCATGACAGAGCGGAATAGATCACGTTCCCACTGTTGTCGTCAACTATGACAGTTACCCGGGGATCTGTCGGAATGGATGTCGCCCCGCGCGCAACACGAGCGTGTGCAGGAAAATCATGGAAAACCACGACCCATACTCCTAAGTTTGAAGTCTGCGTGTTAGTGTCTTCGCGGAGACCAGTGAATGCTCCAGTTGCCACTCGGATGGGTAACAGTGTTGGCTCGTCAATGCCCCAGGGTCCTTTCAGGAACGCTACTGCCTGTGCTCTCGCCTCTGATTCGGGAAGCACAGGAGCGAATTCAGATCCCACTAACTGAACGTGCTCGTCCACCCGAGCACCCGAATTCTGAAGAGGTGTGGGGTTACCGCCGCTCAACCCTACAAATACCGCGGAGGTTACCAGAGCCACGATTGCGATGGCTGCAATACCGTATGCATAGAGCAATTTGCGAGATCTCATGTTAAGTCCTCCTCTTCTGGTGAATAAGACGGTCCCGAGATGGAAAGGTTCCCGACTCGCTTCCGGCATTTTTCTTTTCTAATGGTTGTGCTCCGATTTCCAATTGGACAGACGACGAACGAGCAAGGGGTCCGCCCTTATCGAGGCCCTTTCCCAATGGGTCAATCTTTGTTGCGGTCGCTCATGCCACATCTTGAGAATCGCCATCTCACGAAGACCGGGCTCGCTCACACACAGCGACCAGAAGGCGCTCTGGTCTGCAACGACAGCCTCTACCTGATATATACGGTGCTAGAGCCGGAATCGTTCCGTAGAAACTCTCGCCCTAAGGCGTGTCTTTCTTGGAAGGTCCGCTCCGCTTAGACTGGTGCCTCTCGCCTTCTTCTGACTCTTTATGATCTCTCATCCTTCGTTGGGTTGCCACGATCTTACATTTACGATACGACCAATTGTGACTCTTCTCGCTGATCCGCTGCACCCCTTCAAGCCTTACTGACTTACTTGGAGCGCCACGGTCCACTCCCATAACCACTCGCTTCCTGGGCGATCATCGGACGCGATGGCGAGTACAAGCATACCGGCGTTGGCCGACACGGGGCCAAACGTCCATTTATGGTGAACACCCTCCGCCGTTACGCGGTATCCGTGACCTCTCAGCTGGCGCCACGGGCCTCCGTCTATCCGGTATCGGGCCCCCAAGTCGGTTACGTCCACGTCGAAGCCGGCGGGCAATGGCACTGCCGTGGGCGTGGGAGTTCCCTGTTGTGGAATCGCGGTGGCGGTGGGCGCGGGTGCAGGAATGGGCTGAGCCTCCGCCGACTCGCCGGGCGGGGGTGGCGCCAATACCTCGATGGTCGATTCCTCCGGGGCGAAATGTATCTTCTCCAAAGTTATCTTGGTCCCGCTTGCCTCTCGTACCTGGTCCACTATCACGGTCTTGTCCAGCGCTCCCTCCGGGGGAACGACAACGAAACGGCCACCGCCAAAGCCCATCCCGGTTTCGCCCCTCTCGGGGTTGCCCGGCTCTTTGGCGAACCGAAGGTCGAAACGTAAGTGATACCTTCCAGGCTGCAACCCGGCGCTCACAGAAGATGACATATTGGCAACGAACGTGAGCTCATCGCCGGGTTCCATGGAACGGGGGATTGCCTCGCCATCTTCCCACTCCAACAGAACCGGTTCGTCGCCAGCCCTGTCGACATTGGTCAACGGCGTCGTCGCGGGGAGCTCGCGAATCTCTATTGACTTATCCCATACGTTCTTCAACGTTAGAGCAATGGTGATCGGATCACCGGGAGTTATCAGACTCTTGTCGACCTTCCACACGTCTTCAAGAATCCTGGGTGCGGGCATAGAACGCGGTCCCCGAACGGGAATAGGCCCATCAAGAGGCGGCACCTCCCAGGGTGCAGTCACCCACAGGGACGTCCCCCCAGCCACGACCAGGAGGACAAAGGTGACGGCTGAGGCAAGGAGAGGACGGCGAGGCGTAAGGGGCCTCACGAACCTCCAGATTCCGCGTCTCTGATCCTGCGACTTCACGTGGAGAAGCACGTCCTCCCATTGCTGGGCCGACAAGTCGCCCTTGACGCTCTCCTGCTCGAAGTAGCGTTTCAGTCGTTCCTCGTGCATCATGCATCACCTTCCCTGTCATAGGATTCGTGGCTGGAGAGGATCTGTCTGAGGCGGCCGAGCGACCGGCTCAGGCGGGACTTCACGGTTCCTTCCCGGCAGCCCAGCACTTTCGCAATCTCCGGCACCGTTAGCTCGTTGTAGTACCGTAGAACCAGGGCCTGGCGATGGTCTACCGTGAGCAGCTCCAGGGCCTGCCTCAATCGGTGGGCCTCTTCCTCTCTCTCAATCGTCTCCTGTAGTCCCTCCGAGTTCTCCGGAACCTCTGCCGCTGACTCCAAAGCCACCGTTGGCACCTGTTTCCTCCGGTAGTGCTTCCTGGCTTTGTTTACCAGTATTCTTAGCATCCAGGACTTGAAACTGCCGATAGGTCTGTAAGAGGGCAGATCCCGCCACACCTGGACAAGCGCCTCCTGCATGACGTCCTGAACCGACTCGCGGTCCCGTGTCATCAGGTACGCCGTTCTTGTGAGCACCGTTCGATACCGTTCGACTAACAGCTCGAAGGCGCTCCAATCCCCCGCCTGCGAGCGACGGATAAGCTCTTCTTCACACAATAGGAGCCTCACCCAGAGAAACCGGTCTCTATCTACATATAGTCCACATTACCGCCAAAATCGTTCCATCATGCCCTGGCAGCGGGCTAGATTGTAGTCCCGAGTGTTGGCAATCAGCACAAGTGGGACAGATTAGGACCCGAGAAGATTATTATTATGAAGAGCTGCGTGGGAGCTCCCTGAGGGTCTTGTTGTAGCGTCTTCGCCGTTCTAACGTCTGGACCTGCACCTCCTTTCTCCGTTGGAGGATCTGCTCCCGCCTTCCGTTGAGCATGTCTGCGGGCGTCACGTTGCCCAGCGCCTTGTGATAGCGTCGGTAGTTGTAGTAGGCCACGAAGGCGGCGATTGCTGCTTCCAGGGCAGAAGGCATCTCGTAGGGGACCTGTTTGACGTCCCGCTTGATACTCTGGTGATAGCGCTCGAGCTTGCCATTGGTCTGAGGGTGGAACGGCGCGGCCAGAATGTGCTTGATTCCCACCAGGTGCAGGTAGTCTCTGAAGCCACGGGACACATAACCTGAGCCGTTATCGCTCAGCAGGCTGGTCCGGTCGGCCACTGGGACCTCAGTCATGCCGGTCTTGTCCACGGCCTCTTGGACCACCTCGATGAGAGAGTCGGTGGTCATGTCCCGCTGGAGCTTGTGGGCCAGTATGAAGCGGGAGTAGTCGTCCATCACGGTGACCAGGTAGTAGTAGCCCCAACCGATCACCTTGAAGTAGGAGGCGTCGGTAGCCCACATCTGGTGAGGGCCGCTGGTCTTGCGATGGTACTCTTTGCCGGCCTTGAGCTGCATCTCGGGTGACTTCACAAGACCTTCTCTGCACAGGATGCGATACACAGTGGACTCGGATACAGCGAAGGCCAGGTTGTCTGTAGACCACGCTGCCAACTGGCGGCTACTTAGCTCCGGCATCTCCCTGGCCGCTTCCAGGATCGACCGTTCCTCCTGAGGTCTAAGGCGGTTCCACGGTGGAGCGCTGGCTCCAGGTCGGTCCTCGAGACCTTGTTGATGTTGTTGTCGCATCAACCACCGATAGTAGGTGCTCTTGGGAACACCCAGGTCTCTGAGCACCCGACGCTTGGCCAGCGGTGATGCGGCTACACTGGCCAGGACCGTCGCCTTCTCAACGGCGCTCATCCGCTGGTACCGACGCCGTTCTGGGGCATTGGTATGGCCGTTTTTTTCAGACGGTAGACCTCGAGGGATAGCTCGGCTACCAGCTGCTTGAGCTCGCCGTTCTCCCGCTTGAGATCCTGGATCTCCTGCCGGGTGGCATCGCGCACCGTGTCACGGTGACAGCCGCTCCCTGCCCGCCTCCATGAACTCCTTGGTCCACGAGTAGTAGGAGTGGGGCTTGATACCCTCCCGCCGGCACAGGTCGTTCACGGTGACCTCGCGGCGGAAGCCCTCCAGCACGATACGGATCTTCTCTTCCGGCGTGTATTTGCGCCGGGTAGCCGCTCTAACTCGTCGAACGAAGGACCTAGTCTGCTCCGACCGCTGATCGGCGGCCTCGGCCTTGCTGACGTCTGACTGGGACATCGCTGCTCCTTTCATGAGGTACTCTACCCTCACTTCAGGAGCTCACACCACTCTCAGACTCTCGGGTTTTCTACCCCTCTCACGTGTCCCATTATCGCTGACGGTCTACACTCTAGGGCTTCTCGCATGCCAGTGTTGCGGAACTCGATAGCCGCCGCCAGGGGGCGTTCGGCCTTCGGCATTCCGACTGTATTGAATTGTTGTAAACGGATGGCTAATATTAGCTAAAATGCCGTTAACATCTATCTTGGGCAATTGTGCTGGTTGGCGCATCGGAAGCAGTCCTGTGGTGCACCCTCCGGTCGAAGTTCGCACTTCACTGCCTTTGTACTGGGAAGAATGGGTGAGGATGTTTGCGATTGGAGTATGGCTCTCCACAAAGTCGCCAAGAAGGATCGTTGGGTAAATGTAACTTGAAACAACGGCTATCACCCCCAGGCCTCGGCAGATGTTAGTCAATCGCGCTCCCATCACGAGTCAGCGAGCTCGCTACATCCTAATCAAGTTGGGTATTGCCGCTGCCTTTATGGTCTGCCTGTTTGCGGCTGTTGCCACATCCGATCTTCCCGTTTCCGCTAGCAGCCACGGCTGCGACAACGATATTGCTGTGCCCGGCCAGGAAACCCTGCTGACCGCCGATTGCGAAACGCTGCTTGATGCCAAAACAAGTCTTGATCCAGACAACGTGCTGGACTGGAGCGTCAACACGCTCATCGCCGACTGGGAAGGCATCTCCGTGTCGAACGGTAGGGTCGCGCGCCTCACTGCGACTGGGAAGGGACTCAGAGGTGAGATCCCGCCGGAGCTGGGCAACCTCACCGGTCTGACCATCCTCTCCCTCTACAACAACGAGCTGACCGGCCCGATCCCGCCGGAGCTGGGCAACCTCGGCAACTTGACCATCCTCCACGTCTTCAACAACCAGCTCGCCGGCCCGATCCCTCCTGAGCTGGGCAACCTGACCGACCTGACGCGCATCTACCTCAGCGACAATGAACTCGCCGGCCTCATTCCCGCCGAGCTTGGGGACCTGGCGTCTCTGACGAACCTCCAACTTCAAGGCAACGATCTCACTGGTCCGATCCCCGCGGAGCTCGGCAACCTATCCGACTTGACAAGGCTCTACCTCAACGACAACGATCTCACCGGCCCGATCCCGCCGGAGCTGGGCAACCTCACCGACCTTACGCATTTCTACCTCAACAACAATCGGCTCGCCGGCCCGATCCCGCCGGAGCTGGGCAACCTCACCGACCTCACGCATTTCTACCTCTACAACAACGAGCTCACCGGCCCGATCCCGCCGGAGCTGGGCAACCTCATCGACCTTACGCGCATCTACCTCTACAACAACGAGCTGACCGGCCCGATCCCGCCGGAGCTGGGCAACCTCACCGGTCTGACCATCCTCTACCTCTACAACAACGAGCTCACCGGCCCGATCCCGGCTGAGCTGGGCAACCTGACCGACCTGACGCAGCTCTACCTCTACAACAACGAGCTGACCGGCCCGATCCCGCCGGAGCTGGGCAACCTCGGCAACTTGACCATCCTCCACGTCTTCAACAACCAGCTCGCCGGCCCGATCCCTCCTGAGCTGGGCAACCTCACCGACCTGACGCGCATCTACCTCAGCGACAATGAACTCGCCGGCCTCATTCCCGCCGAGCTTGGGGACCTGGCGTCTCTGACGAACCTCCAACTTCAAGGCAACGATCTCACCGGTCCGATCCCCGCGGAGCTCGGCAACCTATCCGACTTGACAAGGCTCTACCTCAACGACAACGATCTCACCGGCCCGATCCCGCCGGAGCTGGGCAACCTCACCGACCTTACGCATTTCTACCTCAACAACAATCGGCTCGCCGGCCCGATCCCGCCGGAGCTGGGCAACCTCGGCAACTTGACCACGCTCCACCTCAGCGACAACGAGCTCGCCGGCCCGATCCCGCCGGAGCTGGGCAACCTCACCGACCTTACGCGCATCTACCTCTACAACAACGAGCTGACCGGCCCGATCCCGCCGGAGCTGGGCAACCTCACCGGTCTGACCATCCTCTACCTCAGCGACAACCAGCTCACCGGTCCTATCCCTGATGGGCTGGGCAACCTGACCAACCTGACGGTCTTAAACCTCCACAACAATGAAGTCACCGGTCCTATTCCTCCCGAGCTGGGTGAGCTCACTGAGCTAGTCGAGCTTACCCTGAACAACAACGAACTCACCGGTCCTATTCCTCCCGAGCTGGGTGAGCTCACTGAGCTAGTCGAGCTTACCCTGAACAACAACGAACTCACCGGTCCTATTCCTCCCGAGCTGGGCAACCTGACCGACCTGACGCAGCTCTACCTCAGCGACAACCAGCTCACCGGTCCTATCCCTGATGGGCTGGGCAGCCTGACCAACCTGACGGCCTTAAACCTCCACAACAATGAAGTCACCGGTCCTATTCCTCCCGAGCTGGGTGAGCTCACTGAGCTAGTCGAGCTTACCCTGAACAACAACGAACTCACCGGTCCTATCCCTGCAGAGCTGGGCAACCTGACCGAGCTGACGCAGCTCTACCTCAGCGACAACCAGCTCACCGGTCCTATCCCTGATGGGCTGGGCAGCCTGACCAACCTGACGGTCTTAAACCTCCACAACAATGAAGTCACCGGTCCTATTCCTCCCGAGCTGGGTGAGCTCACTGAGCTAGTCGAGCTTACCCTGAACAACAACGAACTCACCGGTCCTATCCCTGCAGAGCTGGGCAACCTGACCGACCTGACGCAGCTCTACCTCAGCGACAACCAGCTCACCGGTCCTATCCCTGATGGGCTGGGCAGCCTGACCAACCTGACGGCCTTAAACCTCCACAACAATGAAGTCACCGGTCCTATTCCTCCCGAGCTGGGTGAGCTCACTGAGCTAGTCGAGCTTACCCTGAACAACAACGAACTCACCGGTCTTATCCCTGCAGAGCTGGGCAACCTGACCGAGCTGACGCAGCTCTACCTCAGCGACAACCAGCTCACCGGTCCTATCCCTGATGGGCTGGGCAGCCTGACCAACCTGACGGTCTTAAACCTCCACAACAATGAAGTCACCGGTCCTATTCCTCCCGAGCTGGGTGAGCTCACTGAGCTAGTCGAGCTTACCCTGAACAACAACGAACTCACCGGTCCTATCCCTGCAGAGCTGGGCAACCTGACCGAGCTGACGCAGCTCTACCTCAGCGACAACCAGCTCACCGGTCCTATCCCTGATGGGCTGGGCAGCCTGACCAACCTGACGGCCTTAAACCTCCACAACAATGAAGTCACCGGTCCTATTCCTCCCGAGCTGGGTGAGCTCACTGAGCTAGTCGAGCTTACCCTGAACAACAACGAACTCACCGGTCCTATCCCTGCAGAGCTGGGCAACCTGACCGAGCTGACGCAGCTCTACCTCAGCGACAACCAGCTCACCGGTCCTATCCCTGCAGAGCTGGGCAACCTCATCAACCTGACGGTCTTAAACCTCCACAACAATGAAGTCACCGGTCCTATTCCTCCCGAGCTGGGTGAGCTCACTGAACTAGTCGAGCTTACCCTGAACAACAACGAACTCACCGGTCCTATCCCTGCAGAGCTGGGCAACCTGACCGACCTGACGCAGCTCTACCTCAGCGACAACCAGCTCACCGGTCCTATCCCTGATGGGCTGGGCAGCCTGACTAACCTGACGGCCTTAAACCTCCACAACAATGAAGTCACCGGTCCTATTCCTCCCGAGCTGGGTGAGCTCACTGAGCTAGTCGAGCTTACCCTGAACAACAACGAACTCACCGGTCCTATCCCTGCAGAGCTGGGCAACCTGACCGAGCTGACGCAGCTCTACCTCAGCGACAACCAGCTCACCGGTCCTATCCCTGCAGAGCTGGGCAACCTCATCAACCTGACGGTTCTCAGCTTGAATGCGAATGGGCTGAGTGGTCCGCTCCCTCCCGAGCTGGGGTACCTGACGGACCTGACCGAGCTTCACCTCGGCGGCAACCGCTTCAGTGGTCCCATCCCCGCAGCATGGGATGACCTGACCGCGTTGACAGTCCTCGACCTCGGTGGCAACCAGCTAACCGGCCCCATCCCCGTAGCGCTGCGTGACCTCGTCCACCTAACAGACCTCGATGTCGGCCGCGACAGGATCACGAGGTCCGACCCTGTTGAATTCGGCGATACGTCGACGGCCGAGCACACGGCAGAGACCACCGGGCCGACGCCCTCGGTGACGAATGATAGTGGCCCACAACTTTCTGCCCTTGTTGAATTCGGCGATACGTCGACGGCCGAGCACACGGCAGAGATCACCGGGCCGACGCCCTCGGTGACGAATGATAGTGGCCCACAACTTTCTGCGCTGGCCCTGGCGCTCGTAGCCATCGGGGGTATGGCTATTGGCGCAATCACCGGAGGCATCGTAGTAGCTGGGGTGCAGCGTAAGTGGGGCTGGACGAGGTTCTTGTGGGGAGCCGACAGCCTGCCGACAACGATGGCACGAGGGGTAGCCACGGCGGTGCGTTGGCTGCATAGATCGCTCGATTCCACAGCTCGTGCCCTAGCTACGGCCGCCCATATAGCGGCGCTATGGGTGTTCGATGGTTCACCCAGATCCATAGCCCACGACGTGACCGCCGTGGTCCGAAAGGTGGTGCGAACGGGGAGGCGAAACGACTAGAGGCGGCCGCCTGACGTACTACGTGTTCTCCCAAGCCGACATCTCGTTCTGGGAAAGTACTGGGACCCGGCGATAGGTTGGCAGAGAGCGAAGACCTCTATACAGGAATGACGGGGTGTGTGGAGGCGCCCCGACGTTCCGAAGCCGTAACGAGGTCAACGACGATGGCCATCGCCTTGGTTTGTGAAATGCGCGGGCTTTCTGGACGGGTCCCTTAGTAGCGCCATCTGTGGATAGTGGCCATGCGCACCATGCTTGGCAGACGACGCGCTCTGAGTACGGAGGGAGACAGTAGTCCCTGGGCCATTGGACTCTTCCCCCCACGCAGCGACACTGCCATGTGGCGGTTGCCGCCGCTGGCGCTTCCTCTCCCTGGACGACCTCGACGTGGTAGATGCAGCCCGCCGCGATCCCGAGGTGCTCCTGGGGGGCAGCCAGCAGGTGACTCTCGATGAGGTGCAGCGAGAGCCGGACCTTCTGCATGCGGTGAAGCGGGCCATAGACCAGCAGCGCCAGCCGGGGAAGTTCCTCATCACCGGTTCGGCCAATCTGCTATTGATGCGACAGGTCTCCGAGTCCCTTGCTGGCCGGGCCAGCTATCTGACCCTCTGGCCGATGACCCGGCGAGAGCAGCTGGGTCTCGGACGTGGGGGCATCTGGGAGGAGCTGCTGAAGGCCCGCGACGAGGAATGGCTCGACCTGGTGGCTGCCCAACCTGACCAGCCGGAGGACTGGCGGGCGCTGGCGCTTCGCGGTGGCTTCCCGCTACCGGCCATCCACCTCAAGGCCGCTCAGGACAGGGCCGTCTGGTTTGACGGCTACGTGCGCACCTATCTGGAACGGGACCTCCAGGACCTCTCTTCCATCTCGGCATTGCCAGACTTTCGCAGGCTGATGCGGGCCGTCTGTCTCCGCATGGGCAACTTTGTCAACCAGGCGGAGCTTGGCCGTGACGTGGCGCTGCCTCAGCCGACGGTGAGCCGCTACCTCAACCTGCTGGAAACGTCGTATCTCCTCGTCCGGCTCCCCGCCTACGCGGTGAACCGCACCAAGCGGCTGATCAAATCTCCCAAACTCTACTGGGGCGACACCGGGGTGGCGTTGCATCTCACCCAGGAGGAGGAGCCCCGAGGGGCACATCTGGAGAACCTGGTGCTTCACGATCTGCTGGCCTGGCGGGACGCTCGGCTCGACCGGGCTGAGGTCCTCTACTGGCGCACGGCCATCGGCGAGGAAGTAGACTTCGTGATTGAGGCTGGGGATCGGCTGCTGCCCATCGAAGTCAAGGCGACGGAGCGGCCGCGTCTCCGAGACGTAGCCCATCTGCGCACCTTCCGGGCCGAGTATGGCGATAGGGCCAGGGCAGGCCTGTTGCTCCACGCTGGCAATACCCTGGAATGGCTGGCACCGGATGTGCTTGCTGCGCCCTGGTGGAGGGTGCTATGAGGCGTCGTCTGGCGGGGATGGGGTTCAAAAGTCATCAGAGTTTTGGATATCGGCTCCCACAGAGGACCGCCAGCGTGGAGGCAGGTCTACTAGGGCCGGACCGGGTGGTAGCGATAAGCCCGCGCCATGGTTGGTTGGGTGGCCTGCTGCTCATGCTGAACGTGACGTTGATCTTTACCGGCACAACTGGCATGGAGCTGTACGGCTTCTACACACTGGAGCCAGTGGCAGCTCAACCCCTGCCGCTGGTGCTGTCCACTCTGTTGAATCTGGGCATGGTCTTCCGGCCTACTGTGCCAATGATCACATTCGCGAGAGTTAAAACCCCAGATAAGGTTCCGGGCCAGCGGACCGGTCTGTCCACGGAGGCGCTCTACACCCAGCCGAGGCCGAGTTGTTACGATCCTGCCGCCGACTCGCCATACATAACCAACTACCAGCTATGGAAGCTTGCGAAGTGTGCAAAGCTGACGGACTATTTCCCAACCCAGCATAATAAATCCGAGTATACCGTAGCGGTGGACGGAGATACTGGGGTGATAGGAGCGTACAGGGACGACGACAACGGCGACGATTCCGGTACGGCTGGCGTGTTTATCAGGGGTTCGGAATTCGGTAGGTGGACCTTGGCGGCCAAGCTAACCGCATCCGATGCCGACGATCAGGACATTATATGAGGGCAGTCCATATAACTACCTTTCCGCGGCTGACAATCATCGGCGCGCTTCTCGCCGCCGCGCTGCTGCTCGGCTCTCCTGCGCCGTCCGATGCCGCAGAGATCGTGCTGGTGAGCAACACCAGCCAAAGTGCCTACGGTGGGACACCCGTAGGCGCCTACGACCATGCTCAGGGGTTCACCACCGGCAAGAATACGCTGGGTTACGTCTTGACCAGTATCGAATTGCAGGTACACACGGCTCCAGCTAATGGAACCCTGACGGTTTCGGTGAGGGAGGCCGACGGGCAAGACCCCAGCGACACGGTCCTATATACCTTGACCAACCCGAGCAATCTAGGGACAGGACTCCGGAAGTTCACCGCCCCTGCCAACTCCAGTCTCAGCGCAGAAACCACCTACTTCGTGCACATGACTTTCGCTGTCGGGCTCAATCCAACTCAACCTCAATGGAACCTTACGGATCGCACCCAGGAAGATTCTGGCGCCTACGCAGGGTGGAGCATCGCCAATGAACGCCACTCGAGGGTCACGGGCTCGACCGGCAATTGGGGTAAGTCTAATAACGCTAGGATAAAAATCAAAGTCAAAGGGGAAAACCGCGCCCCGGCCGCCCCGGTAAACCTCTCGGCCACGGTGGGCAACGGCCAGGTTACGCTTTCCTGGGACGACCCCGGCAACGACACCATCACCAAATACCAGTACAGCACCAATGGCGGCACGAACTTCACCGACATCGCTGGCAGCAATGACACCACCTCTTCCTATACCGTGACCGGGCTGACCAACGGCACACAGTACACCTTGGCGGTGCGAGCGGTGAACGATGGCGGTGACGGCACGGCATCGACCGTGACCGCCACGCCGGAGACTGTACCGGACGCCCCGACGAGTTTGACGGCGACCGGCGCCGATACCTCGGTCACACTTGTCTGGACCGCTTCGGTTTCCGACGGCGGCAGCGCGATTACCATGCACCAGTATCGCCAAAAAGCGGGCACGGACAACTACGGCAACTGGACCGACATCCCCGAAAGTGCCCACGGAGGAAACAACGCCATAGGCCACACCGTGACCGGCCTGGACCGTGGCAAGACCTACACCTTCTTGGTTCGGGCTGTGAACTCAGTGGGCAACAGCATTGCCTCCGGCGAGGCCTCCGCCCCGACAGCGCCGGCAGCCCCGGCGAACCTCTCGGCAGCGCCGGGTGACGGCCAGGCTGCGCTTACCTGGGATGACCCCGCGAATACGACCATAACCAAGTATGAGTTATTGCAGCTCGCCGAGGAGAGTGAGCTGATCGCCTCCGACGCCGCTAAAAACGACCGGTTCGGCGTTTCGGTTGCGGTGGACGACGATACGGCCGTGGTCGGAGCGTTCCAGCCCGATTATGTGGACTCCGGTACTAACGTTAGCAGGCCCGGCGCGGCCTACGTCTACACCAAGGATTCCAACGGTGCGTGGAGCCAGCAGGCGAAGCTGACCGCCTCCGATGGCGCGGATGGTGACGAGTTCGGAATCTCCGTGGCGGTGGACGGCGATACCGTGGTGGTTGGGGCCCGTGGCAACGTCAGCAAAACGGGCGCAATCTATGTGTTCACCAAGCCTTCCGATGGCGACTGGACCTCCACCATTACCGAGACCAAGCTCACCGCTACAGGCGGCGCGGCGGACGACCTGTTCGGAGCTTCCGTGGCATTGTACGGTGAGAGCACCATCGTGATCGGAGCGCCAGGAGATCAAAACTCTGTTGGTGGCACAGACGTCAGCACCGGTTCGGCATACGTCTTTACGCGGAACAGTGAGACTGGTGAGTGGAGCCAGAATGCCAAGCTCACCGCTTCCAACGCCGGTGCGGACGATCTGTTCGGGAATTCAGTAGGGGTGGACGACGATACAATCGCAGTCGGGGCGTACGGTAAGGACGGCAACAGCCTCACCGATTCCGGTTTGGTCTACGTGTTCGTCAAGTCTGGGGGCGCCGCCTGGGCCACGACGACTGAAACCGTGCAGCTCAGGGCGTCCGACCGGGCCGCCAACGACAATTTCGGTCGCTCAGTCGCGGTGGACGGCAACACTATAGTCGTTGGGGCGTCCGGAGACCGGAACATGGTCGACGGGGCTGAGGCCAGCACCGGTTCGGCCTACGTATTCACCAGACCTGACAACGGCTGGACCAACAGTGCAGGCACCGAGACGGCCAAGCTCACCGCGTCAGACGGCGCCGATAGCGACCAGTTCGGTCGGTCCGTTGCAGTGGACGGCGACACCATCGTGGTCGGGGCCCACCAGAACGACGACGATGGCACGGACTCCGGTTCGATCTACGTATTCATCAAGCCCACGAACGGCTGGACCGACACTACTGGCACGGTCAAGCTCACCACCTCCAACGCCGCGACGGGCGACCGGTTCGGAATCGCGCTGGCGCTGGACGGTGACACTGCATTGGTGGCTGCGCCCAGGAACGACGCCAATGATGACGACGACGACACCGGCAACGATGTTCTCGACGCCGGTTCTGCTTACGTGTTCGAAATCAAGGGCTGGACCGACGTCCCCGAAAATGACGCCAACAACAGGTTCCACGCGGTAACCGGCCTGACCAACGACATCACATACATGTTCGCAGTGCGTGCGGTGAACCCTTCCGGCGACGGCCCGGCATCAACTGTGACCGGCGTGCCCATGCCCGCGCCAGCTGCCCCCGTGATCCTATCGGCCACGCCGGGCGACGGCCAGGTTGCGCTTACCTGGGACAACCCCGAAGACGACACAATCACGAAATATCAGTACAGCACCGACTACATCATCAACGGCGGCGGAAACGGCAACAACGGCGGCGCGACCTTCAGCGACATCCCAGGTAGCCAAGCGGACACCACTGCATACACCGTCACCGGCCTGGCCAACGGCACCACGCACACGTTGGCAGTGCGCGCGGTGAACGATTTCGGCAACGGCATGACATCAGCGGTGACTGCTCTGATGATACCGGCCGCCCCGAAGCTGTCTGCCGCGGCGGGTGATGGGCAGGTCGCGCTCTCCTGGGACGATCCGGGCAACGCCACAATTGAGAAGTACCAGCTATGGCGGCACGCCGAAATCGCAAAGCTGGTCGAAGGCGACGGCGCGGCGACGAACGACGTTTTCGGTAACGCCGTAGCCGTTGACGGCGACACGGCCGTGATCGGGGTGCCCGGGGACGTGAACAACGGTGTTCAGACTGGTGCGGCCTTCGTATTCACCAAAGGTACCGATGGTTGGAGCCGGAGGGCTAAGCTCATAGCTAAGGATCCTGAGGTGGGTGATCAGTTCGGATTTTCCGTAGCGTTGGACGGTGACACCATAGTGGTTGGCGTCCTTCAGGATGACCTCACCGCTGGGGAAGCCAGCGGAACCGTTGCCGCCGGTGCCGGTTCGGCATACGTGTTCAGCAATCCTACCGGAGGCTGGGTCAACTGGGACGGCCTGACGGATACTGCCAAGGACGGGTTAACGGCCAAACTGATCGCCGGCGACGCCGCAGCGGGCGACGAGTTCGGAAGATCCGTAGCGGTTGACGAATCCACCGGCACCATCGGGGTCGGGGCTTGGCGTGATGACAGCAACAAGGGTTCTGCCTACGTATTCACCAAGGATTCCACCGGGTGGAGCCAGGCTGCCAAGCTCACCGCCTCCGTCCCATTGGCGAACGACTACTTTGGCCGTTCCGTGGCACTGGACGGTGACACGGTACTGATTGGAGCGAGCGGGAGAGACAGCGGCAAGGGCGCGGCTTACGTGTTCGACAAGCCCGGCAACGGCTGGACCAACACAACTACGGCGGCCAATACTGTGACCAAGCTTGCCGCCTCCGACGGTGGGACCAACGACTTATTCGGTGTTTCCGTAGCGATAGACGGTAACACCGCCGTGATTGGGGCGGAACTGCAGGAATGGGTTTACGTGTTCATCAAGGAATCCGAAGGATGGGTCGAAAAAGCCAAGCTCTCGTCCGACGACCCCGATCACGACGGCCGCGGCAACAACTTCGGAAATTCCGTAGCGGTGGACGGTGACATCGTCGTTGTCGGGGCGGACGGAGTCGACCAGAGTGACGCCGTCAACAATACCGGTGCGGCCTACGCATTCACCAAGCCCAGCACCGGCTGGGCCGACAGTAATGACGCGACCAGGCTGACCGGCTCCGATGCTGCGGCAAACGACAAGTTCGGGGGGGCCGTCGCAGTTGACGGTGGCACGGCAATGGTTGGGGCGGACAACGCCGCCGGGACCGACGATCTGGACAACAGCGTCTCGAACGCCGGCGCGGCCTACGTGTTCGACATCGAGGGTTGGGACGATATCTCCGATAGCGAATCGACAACCACGTCTCACACAGTGTCCGGCTTGACCAACTACCAGGAGTATTGGTTCCGAATTCGCGCGGTAAACGCCTCCGGCGCCGGCCCAGCCTCGAACAGCGCCAGCGCTACGCCCCGGATTGGGAAGCCAGGCAAGCCGACCGGGTTGGGAGCGGTGGCTGGCGACACCCGAGTGACGCTGAGCTGGGATAACCCCGGCAACTCGACGATAACCGGGTACGAGCTAGCGGAGGTGGTCCCGGAGGACTGGCTCACCGCCGCCGACGGGGCGGCGGGCGACCAGTTCGGAGTCTCCGTAGCGGTCGACGGCGATACCGCTGTGGTCGGGGCTTGGAAGGAAGACGGGGTTGACGGTGATGGTAACGATATCATTGAGGTCGGCGCGGCCTACGTATTTGTCAAGAATTCGAATGACGAATGGGACCGGAAAGCCAAGCTCACCGCCTCCGACGGAGCGAATGTCCCGGATATCGAGGGGGTTGACGAGGGCGACCGGTTCGGGTATGCCGTAGCGATCGACGGCGACACCATCGTGGTCGGCGCGTACCGGAACGACGACCACGGCGATGATTCAGGTGCGGCTTACGTATACATCAAGCCCGGCGGCGGCTGGGCCGACGCGACTGAGACGGTCAAGCTGACCGCTCCTGACCGGGTGACAGCCAGCGATGGGACCGACGACCTGTTCGGCCTTTCCGTCGCGGTGGACGGGGACACCGTGGTGGTTGGGGCGCCCTTCCAGAACTACGAGCGCGACGCGTCCCTGGGAGACCTGATATTCGTCGGTGCGGTCTATGTCTTTACCAAGCCCTCCACAGGCTGGACCGGCACAATTGCGTCGGCCAAGCTCACCACGCCCATCACTCCCGTCAACACCCGCCTACCGAACGATTTGTTCGGGTCTTCAGTGGCGGTGGACGGTGACACCATATTGATCGGGTCGTACCTGTCCGACGATAGCTTCAACCGCGATGGACACGGCCGGGCCTACATATACACCAAGCCGAACGGCGGCTGGGTCGACAGCAGTGATTACACTTCCAGGCTGACCGCCTCCGACGGCGCGCCGGGCGACTGGTTCGGGTATTCCGTCGCGCTGGACGGCGACACCGCGGTGATAGGAGCAAGGCTGCACAATGATTCCCGGCGCGGAGCCGGTTCCGGCGCGGCTTACGTATTCGTCAAGGAATCCGGAGCGTGGAGTGAGAAGGCCAAGCTCACCGCCTCCGACGGCTCGGTCGACGGCCAGTTCGGATTTTCGGTAGCGGTGGACGACAAGACCGTGGTGGTTGGGGCGTGGAAGGACGACGATCACGGTTCCGGGTCCGGTTCTGCTTACGTCTTCATCGAACCCGACATCGGCTGGGCCGCCAGTAATGAGACGCTCAAGCTCACCGCCCCTGACGGCGCGGCCAACGACCGGTTCGGAGTTTCCGTAGCGGTAGAAGGTAATCAGGCACTGGTTGGGGCATACAAGGACGACAACGTAGCTGTTGTGGATTCCGGTTCGGTCTATGTGCTCGGAATCCCGAGTTGGAGACCCAT
Source organism: Dehalococcoidia bacterium (assembly GCA_965248515.1). Taxonomy (GTDB): domain Bacteria; phylum Chloroflexota; class Dehalococcoidia; order SHYB01; family SHYB01; genus CBDFJU01. The sequence continues at coordinate 610,779 of CBDFJU010000002.1, forward strand.
TACCGGAAGCGGAGAATCGACGGTTTCCCATATCGAGGACGAGCTGACCAATGGTGATGAGTACACGTTCCAAATCCGGGCGCTGAACCGAAGTGGCGCAGGCCCCGCCTCGGACGGAGCCAGCGCCACTCCGTTGGGGAAGCCGGTCGCGCCGAGCGGGCTGAACGCGGATGCGGGCGACGGCCAGGTGACGTTGAGCTGGACTGCGGCCACCGCTGACGCCACTATCGCCCCTATCACGAAGTACGAGTACAACACCGACGGCGGCACGACCTTCACGAGTATTCCCGACAGCGGGCCGAGCACCGACAATTACACGGTGCTCGGCCTGACCAACCTCACCACGTACACGTTTGCGGTGCGGGCGGTGAACGTAATCGGAGAGGGTCCTTCGGTCACAAAAGATGCCACGCCCGCAAGTGCGACACCGGCCGCGCCGGACCTCTCCGCAACCGCGGGCGACACCCAGGTGAAGCTGGAGTGGGCCGACCCCAGCGACTCTTCGATCGATAAATACCAGTACAGCACCGACGGCGGCACTAGCTTCATCGACATCGACGTCGAAGACATCGACTACAGCGTCGCGAACACCATCGGTTACACCGTTACCAGTCTGACCAACGACACCGAGTACACGTTCCATATCCGCGCGGTGGACAACCAGGCTCTTCAGCCATACGGCGATGCCTCGGACGTCACCGCGACACCGGCGGGTACGCTACCAGACTCGCCGTTGAATCTCGCGGCGGAGCCGGGCCACGAAGAGGTGCGTCTGAGTTGGGGCGACCCCGACGACGCTTCGATCGATAAATACCATTACAGCATCGACGGAGTCGCGAACTCAACCAACATCAGTGCCGACGCCACCACATACACCATTACCGGCCTCACCAACGGCACCACGTACACGTTCCAAATCTCGGCGGAGAACGCAACCGGCGTTGGCCCTGCCTCGGCGGCGATCGACGCCAAGCCTCTGCCGCCTCAACTAGTTCGCCCGGCCTTGGAGCCCCCAGAGGAGGGCAATGGTGAGGTGAAGCTGAAATGGGCTTACACACACGTTGAGACAAAAGAGACCATACTCAGATACGAGGTATTGCACCTGCTGAAGACCAGCAAGCTGGACGGCGTGGGGGGCGACAAGTTCGGGTATGCGGTGTCGGTGGACGGTGACACAGCGGTGATCGGGGCCTATCAGGACAATGGCAACGGCGCTGATTCCGGCGCGGCCTACGTCTTCACCAGGAATGACGGTGTGTGGGACGATGGGGTAAAGCTGACCGCCTCCGGTGGCGCGGCCTACGACAACTTCGGGATTTCCGTGGCGGTGGACGGTGATACTGTCGTGGTTGGGGCGCCTGGGAACGACGGCGCCGGCGCTGATTCAGGCTCGGTCTACGTATTCGTGAAGCCCACAGGGGGCTGGGCCACCAGTACTGAGACCGCCAAGCTCACGGCTTCCGACGGCGCGGCCCTCGACTACTTCGGGTATTCCGTGGCGGTGGACGGTGACACCGTCCTAGTAGGAGCGTACCAGGACGACGACGAGGAAAACGACTCAGAAGATTCTGGTTCGGCCTACATATTCACCAAACCCAACAGCAGTGGCAGCTGGGCCGACTGGAACCCCATGGAAGACACTGAGACGGCCAAGTTGACCGCCTCCGACGGCGCCGATGACGACTGGTTCGGGGTTTCCGTAGCATTGGACGGCAAAACCGCTGTGATCGGGGCGTCCGGGGACGATGACAAAGGCATTGACTCGGGCTCGGTCTACGTGTTCGTGAAGCCCTCCGGTGCCTGGGCCGACGGGAATGAGACCGACAAGCTGACCGCCTCCGACGGCGAGGCGCAGGATAACTTCGGGTATTCCGTAGCGGTGGACGTTGATACCGTGGAGGTTAGTGGTGCCGAGGTGGAAGTTGCCACCGTCGTGGTGGGAGCGTATCAGCACGACCCCATTGACCCCCATTCAGACCCCGATTCACCCTTGTACCTTCTGGATGCCGGTGCGACCTATGTCTTCACCAGAGATTCGGGAGGCGTGTGGGACGGTGGGGAAAAGCTGACTGCAGACGATGGCGATGCTCTCGACTACTTCGGGTATTCGGTGGCGGTGGACGTTGATACCGTGGTGGTTGGTGCGTACGGGGACGACGACAACGGCTCTGCTTCAGGTTCGGCTTACGTCTTCACCAGGGATTCCAACGGTGAGTGGAGCCAGAAGAAAAAGCTGACCGACGAAGACGGCGAGGCGGGCGATTGGTTCGGGTATTCCGTAGCGGTGGACACTGCCGCTCACACCGCCTTGGTGGGGGCCGGCTCGGCCCACGTGCTGGACATCCATGACTGGGAGTCCGTCCCCGGAATCGGAGGCCAACTTCCCACCGAGCACACGGTGGAAAACCTATTTAATGGCCGAGTATATGACTTCCAGGTCCGCGCGGTGAACCTCCGCAGCCCAGGGCCTCAGGCAGAAGGGGAAGCCATCCCTCAAGCCAACGACCCGCCAGTGGCGGTGGATGACTCCACCACGACTGCCGAAGACACGGCCATCGTCATTAGGGTGTTGGACAACGACTCGGACATGGACGGTGACAGCCTCAGCGTCATCGAGGTGAGCACACCAAGCAACGGGAGCGTCGCGGTCACAGGCGCCGGGACCACCGTCACCTATACTCCTAATGCTAACTTCCACGGTTCCGACTCCTTCACCTATACAGTGAGCGACGGGAACGGGAGTACGGACACCGGTACGGTCACCGTCACCGTCACTGCGGTGGACGACGAACCTGCCAACCGCTCGCCTAGGTTCAACGAGGGCCTCAACACCACCCGCACCGTCCCGGAGAACGCAGAAGTGGGCATGGCTGTGGGGGACCCAGTGAACGCCAGGGACTCGGATAATGACCGGCTGGAGTACTGGCTGTGGGGAATGGATCGAGCCTCCTTCGACGTGGACCCTAGCACAGGGCAGCTCACCACCAAGACAGCGTTGGACTACGAGGTCAAGAACGAATACTCGGTGCGGGTGAGCGCCCGGGACCGCCGAGGGGGTGTCGATGGGATCATAGTTACCATCAGCGTTGAGAACGTTGATGAGCCACCGGCACGTCCAGCACCACCCGACCTCAAGGCCACCAGCCACTCTACCCTGGCAGTAAACTGGACGGCGCCCGATAACCAGGGACCGGAGATCACGGATTACGACTTGCAATACCGTGAAGCTGACGGGGAGTTCAAAGACGTCGGGTACGGCGGCACCGGCATATCCATGACCCTGAGCGATCTTAAGCCTGAGACCGGCTACGAGGTGCAGGTGCGGGCTGTCAACGCCGAGGGAGTCAGCCCTTGGTCGGAATCAGGCAGTGGCGAGACTGAAGAAGCGCCGCCCCCACCTACTCCTACGCCTACACCCACGGCGGAGCCTACGCCTGCACCCACGGCGGAGTCCACGCCTGCACCCACGGCGGAGTCCACGCCTGCACCCACGGCGGAGTCCACGCCTACACCCACGGCGGAGCCTACGCCTGCACCCACGGCGGAGTCCACGCCTGCACCCACGGCGGAGTCCACGCCTGCACCCACGGCGGAGCCTACGCCTGCACCCACGGCGGAGCCTACGCCTGCACCCACGGCGGAGCCTACGCCTGCACCCACGACGGAGCCTACGCCTAAACCCACGGCGGAGCCTACGCCTACATCCACGGCGGAGCCAGCGCCGTCCGAGGCGGACGGCGGGGACAAAGGATTCCCCTGGTGGGCTATCGTCGTGGTAGTGATTGGGGTAGTCGCTGGAGTCGTTCTCATAATTGTGGTGCGACGTAGCCGGAGATAGGAGAGGAAGCTACTGTCGCATCCGTCTTGAATGACATCTCCAGCTTCGCCATCGCCGTCATTCCTCTGGACCAGGCAGGAGAACTCTTCGACTCTGGCAGGTGGCCCGCCGCCGCTGGGATGTTCGGCGAGGCGCTACGGGCTGACCCTTTGATCCCGCTGAGCGTGCTTCTGGCAGCGCTAACTCAATCCTTCGCCTCTAGTATCTCCTTCTCCTTGGGATACTATGTCGTCGAGAGGATAGTCACGCCCTTGGACGGATGGGATAGGGTTTCTGATCGGAGACTCGAACCATTCAAACCAGGCCGTTTAGCGCCAGCTCGTTGGTCTGCACGCCGAAGCAGCTAGGAAATACGACCGTTCCCGATCAGCACGTCCAAGTCCATCGCCTCCCCCGCAGGGACACACTACCCCGCGAGCCGCACATCAACTGCGAGTCGGGCCGTGCCCGGAAGATATGAGCTGCTGACATTGCTATAATAACGATGCGACCTCTAGAGCTTACGTAGGAGATAGCTAGAATAGACATGTCCAAGATAGAGAACCCTGCCGTCGCACGAATATTCGACAACTACCCAGAGCCCATCCGCAAGAAGATGATGCGTCTCCGGCAGCTGGTCTTAGACACAGCCTCGGAAACAGAGGGTGTCGATATGCTAGAGGAGACCCTGAAGTGGGGAGAGCCCAGCTATCTCGCCAAGGGCGGTAGCAACATCAGAGTGGACTGGAAGGACAGAGAGCCGGACCAATACGCGATGTACTTCAATTGCAACACGTCGCTGGTCGACACCTTCAAAGCACTCTATGGAGATGTGTTCACATTCGAGGGCAACAGGGCGATCGTGTTCGGCGGAACCGACCAGTTACCAGCCGACAAGCTGAAGCACTGTGTCTCGCTCGCTCTGACATATCATCGTGTGAAGCACCTACCGTTGCTTGGCGCGGAACCGATTCGCAGTGCGGAGGAAAGCGGGAGGACCAAGAAGACCACCAGCAAGTCCGTCATCTGACCCGCACCCTGCTTCCTACAGCGTCACCTCCCACCGAAAAGTTCGCAGTACAGTACACGTAGGCCCACCAAACTTGACAAAATCAAGAACCTTCATCCGTCAGACACAATAGCAACGTAAGACTCAGATACTCGTGGGCGGTCGGGCTAGGAGGCGGTTGACTAGGAAGGTAGTTCAAGGGATGATGTTTAGTTCGATCCCCTGCGAACGGGCCTGCGGCTGACGCGACCCCTCGAGTCATTCGTTCCGGATATCCAGATGAGAGTCCCGCATGTGTATGCCGAGGGCCGTTAGCCGGTATCGCTGGGCCCTGCTCCTTGCGCTGTCGGGAGGGGCTCTCGACCAAGCCCGCATCAAGGACGGGTTTCAGGTGCGCGTTAGAAGTGGGGTAGGCCTCTCAACCCAGAGCGTCCATGAGGTCGGCTCAGCTCATATCTCCCTGAAAAGCTGCGATGAGCCGTGCAACTCGTGGGGTTTCATGTTGGGTTCATGGCAATCGTACGATAGCGACGATTCCCTTCGTTATTCGTGGGCCGTTGGGAACGGGCGTGGCGCGCAAGCTAGGCACCGATCCCTGCTACCCTTTCCAGATCTAAGCTGGCCCAGCCCAGATGGACCATTGGGCAAATGTGGACGGTACATGGGTTCTCTCGAGAACTGTCTCCAAACTGCATGGAGTAATAACACGACTTTGCATGGAGCCGTTTTTCCAAGTTCGTCTACACAAGGCAGTGGGCTGAGTTGGCGCGTCTCGGCGTTGCCGTCGGAGTGCATATCACCAGCGGGTGTATTCTGCCGACTCTCGGGGCATATCGGTTCACAACCAGGCTCCAGAGCCACACGGTCTCCCACCCGATGGAGATGATGACCGCCATGGTAGCGCTAATCGGCAGCGGCGTGCTGGAGCGGCACCCCGCTCTGAGGGTTGCCTTTCTGGAATCCGGGGGAGGCTGGCTGCCATATATGCTCTGGCGGTTTGACGAGCGATACGAGCGGCAAGCCTTCGAAGCGCCGTCGTTGACCATGAAGCCAAGCGACTACTTCCGGCGCCAGTGTTGGATAGCGGTGGAGGCGGAGGAACCCGAGGTCCAGCGGGTGGCCGACTATGTGGGTGATGACCGTACGGTCATCTCTTCAGACTTCCCCCACGCCGACCACGAACCGGGAAGGCTGAGGAGGTTCGCGGACCGACCTACGGAAGTCGCTCATCAAGAAGACGCTGTGGGACAACACGTTGCGCCTGTACGGCATGTGACTCAGAGGAGACCGATTCCCCTTGGCTAATGCCGCGCCCACTCGGCCAGGACGTGGTTAGACGACACACATTCGCAGCGGTATCTCAGAACGGCTAGGGCGTTGTCGTGGAGATCGCGGTTGAATGAGGCAATGCAGTCTTCGAGCACGACCGAATAGAAGTCCAAGTGGTCCGCGTTAATAGCGGTCGCGTCGATACAGCCCTCGGTTGCAATACCCGTTGTCACGGTGGTGAGCACACCTCTCTCCCTGAGTATCAACTCCAGCCCGGTACCCACGAAGGCACTGCAACGGGTCTTTGCAACGACAATCTCACCCGGCAATTCCGTCCACTGGCCGGGGAACTCACGTCCCAGGTCGTGTCCTCCCGAGCCCTCCACCCCGGACACGTTCCTTACCCATGCCACCGTGGTCCCGACGGCGCGCGCCCTATCCACAAAAGCCTCTAGTCGAGGCGTCATCTCTTGGACCATCGACATGTCATGGTCTCCGCCCTGGCAGCAGATGTCGCTATGCCCCGACCGGTGCATGTCCACGACCAAGACAGCCGTATGCTTGGGGTCAACTACCTCGCCGAGGCTGTCCAGCACCGTTTTCCCGTAGAGCATGCGCATCTTGCTCGGGTCCTCCTTAGGAGCCAGTTGCGCCTCTGGAGATCTCAGCACCAGTCCGCTTGCTGCTGGTGACCGCTTCGGAGGGGCCCAATAGCGGGAGGACGTCGGCTGACGGCACGACCTCCATCCGAGAGGCGAGCACCTTCAACGTATGCTCATGATTCTCCGGCTTGAACGAGGAGACGCAGTCCCGCAGCACGATGCAACGATAGCCGTGGTCTTCCGCTCCTCTGACCGTGGCGGCCACGCACCCGTCGGTCGCCATACCCGTCACGAGCACAGTATCGACGCCGTTACTGCGGAGGATGAGGTCCAAGTTGGTATTCACAAACGCGCCATTCCGGCTCTTGAACACGTGGACGGCGTCGGGCGCGAAGCGCTTCAGTTCGTCGACCACGTCGTGGCCCCAGGTCCCGGCGATAACGTAGTCCCGGGTTGGGATCGCATACTTGGCCAGGGTACTTGACTTGCTACGGAGCCTGGCGGGCGACTCGTCCACGTGGCCAGGCAGGATCGTCGCTCTGACGAAGACAACTAGAAGCCCGGCTCCCACGGCTGCTTCCAGGAGGCGCATCTGCGGCGCCAGAATTGGCTCCATCAGTCCGAAGTCCTGACTAGAGGCGACCGCCCCCTGAGGATTACAGTAGTCGTTCTGGACGTCGACCACGAGGACGGCCGTGCGGGCGGCTTCTATCGGCTTCATAGGGTTTGGGCCTCGGTTCACACCACGTCGGGTCAAGGCTAAGCCGATTGCTGATGACTGTCAACGACCCGTGGGAGGCCTTCGGTTCGACTGGATCAATTGCCAGCAGGGGACGTCGTCGAGGTCATCGGGCCTGTCCTCCCGGGTGCGGGCTGGTTGAGATGGACCTACCGTGGTGCGGCATCTCTTCCTAGGGCTGCCAGGTTCCTCTCTCGCTTCAAGAAACGAAAATGATCAACCCTCTGAGCTGCAAGAGAGGGGCACGTGAATGGGTGACATGTAAAGACTAGGCTTTCTTCAGAAGAGGAAGCCCGGTACGGTGGTTTTCGACGATCTGATAGCCACTGGGTAACGTGTCCAGGGCATTGATGCCAGCCAAGCCGGCAAAGTAGTAGATGGTCTGTTTATGTCCTCAACGCAGGGTCACTTGTTTCGAGTCGAGGTTGGAGTTGACCCGGTTTAGTGGACACCTTGAGACTGGGGATCGCAATCCCAGGAAGGGAGTCCACGATGCAGCGATCCACGCCGGCGTACGCGCCGGAGTTTCGAGCTGAGGCGGTACAACTGGTCCGCAGCGACGCCAAGCCGCTGACGGAGATCGCCTGCGACTTGGGGGTGTCGCCCGAGTCGCTCGGCCAGTGGGTTCGCCGGGCCGAGATCGTGATGCCGGTGAACATCTCGTTCAGCATCGCCTCACGCTGATCGTCCGTCACACCGGGATGTCGCGATAGCTCGACCAAGCTGCCCATGAGCTCGGCGGCTGGCTCCAGATTCGGCAGCTCCACAACTTCAGGCCTGACGGCCATACAACCTCGGCCGCACAGTCGCTGCGGCCAAAATCATTGACGACTTACTTGGCTCCGTTGCCGTCCTGGGGCCCTCTGGCTTCATCCTCGTTGATCCGAGGGCAAAAGGGAAGATAATAGCCACTCCGTATGCTCACCACAAGCGGGCGGTGGTGCCACCTCGATATGGCTCCATGAAACTTGCCACGGTGCACGCACGTAGAACTCACATTTCCTAGATTGGCCGAGAGGCTCAAGCTCTTGACCTGAGGATGGTCAAATACCTCATTTAGCCCGAGCATCTCCACTGCATGGGCACCATGGGCATTTAGGATCCCAAGGGCCTCAGAAGAGGGCAGACGCTTGAAATACTTCTCCCAAATCGGCAAGACTTCTAGACCACGCGGGGCGGTTCCGACGGCATCGCGCCCGCCGTTTGCAAAGTGGGGATATCCAGCAATTTCCTCCAACATCCCGAGTTCTCCCAAGAGTTGGGAATATTGCTCAGAGGTACAGGTATCCAGACCGAAATAGATCCGCTTGTCTTTGGTCTGGTAGCCACACCACCGGCCATGCACCTCATTGTTGCAGTACCCATATCCTCCCCAGTCATCAGGGTTTGAGACGGCTGACCTGCCCCCCAAAAACTAGTCCAGGTGTAGAGTTAGAAAAGCCTGGACAAAGAAAGGGAGGCAGCGATGCCCGGGAAGCGATTCGGGGCGGAAGAGATTATCAACAAGTTACGGGAGGCGGAATACGCCTGGCCAAGGGAGAGACGGTGGCCCAGATGTGCAGGCAGATCGGGGTGACGGAGCAGACGTTCTACCGGTGGCGTCGGGAGTACGGGGGTCTCCGGATCGATCAAGTCCGGCGGCTCAAGCAGCTGGAGCAGGAGAATGCTCGGCTTCGACATGTCGTGGCGGACCTCACGCTGGATAAGCGGATCCTGCAGGAGGCGGCAGCGGGAAACTTCTGAGCCCGGCCCGCCGCCGGCGCTGCATCGACCAAGTCCGCAGTCGCTTGGACGTGTCGGAGCCCCGGGTGTGCCGGGTGCTGGTCAAGCCAGGGCGACGCAGCCCTATCAGTGCACCACGGCCGTGGGGGAGGCGCCGTTGACCACCGCGATCCTCGAACTGGCGAAGGAGTTCGGCCGCTATGGCTATCGACGGGTCACCGGGCTCCTGCGGGCGGAGGGCTGGTCCGTGAATCACAAGCGTGTGGAGCGGATCTGGCGGCGTGAAGGGCTCAAGGTCCCGCAGCGCCAGCCCAAGCGAGGACGGCTCTGGCTGAACGACGGCTCGTGCATCCGCCTGCGACCACTGCGACCGAACCATGTCTGGGCCTATGACTTCGTGTTCGTTCGGACCCAGGATGGCCGGCTGGTGAAGATCCTGACGGTGATCGGCGAGTTCACTCGGGAGTGCCTCGCCTTGCGGGCGGAGCGTCACCTCCGGTCCGACGATGTGCTGGAGTGCTTGACGGAGCTCTTCACCTGGCGCGGCGTGCCGGAGCATCTGCGTCGGATAACGGTGGTGAATTCACAGCGCAGACGGTCCGGCGCTGGCTGGGGCGGGTTGGAGCGAAGACGCTGTACATCGAGCCGGGGAGTCCTTGGGAGAACGGCTACAACGAGAGCTTCAACGGGAAGCTCCGGAACGAACTCCTCAATGGGGAGTTGTTCTCCACCCTGCGGGAAGTGCAGGTGCTGCTGGAGCAGTGGCGTCGAGTCTACAACCAGGTCCGGCCCACAGCGCACTGGGTTACCGGCCGCCGGCACCTGAGGCCTTCCTGCCCAAGCTGGCTCCGGCAGGGGCTTTCGGACTAACTTAACCAGTGGTACAAAGTCTGGGGGCAGGTCACGGGAGTAATAGTCGATGGCATACCCAACTCAGCGTCGCTTGTAGCTGTCAGCGCTGTGGCACAGGCTGGAGGACGAGAGAAGAGTCCGATCTTGCCGAAGGGAGCGCGGGAGACCGGTTATTCAGCGGGTTTGAAGGTGGGAACAGATTGGTTCTGGCTTTCGGGTGCGACAGGGCGCACTGCTGATATGAGCGACTACCCCGACAGTACCTGAGCCTCGAGTTTCTGGCATGCGGTCAGATCAAGAGTTACTCCTGCCCTACCTTGTAAGGAGTAGGCTCCCAGTCCCGTGGAAAGATCGAGGGCGATCGGGCCATCGGGTTGCCGCAGGATCCCCGTCGTGTCGTCGTCTCGTCGCATATACTGTATTCGCTAGCTTCTGCCTGTCTGCCCGGCGAGGGTGTCCACAGCCTCACCCTGGAACCCCGCCGGATCAGCCAGGAACTTCAGCACGATATCACTTAACTCCTGCGCCTTCCAGTAGATGACGTTCGCGTCGGCGCCGGGAACGCTCGCGATCTTGCTCCCCGCTATCAGGCCGAGGAGAAGGTCGGAGCGCTGACAGATCGCCCGCTCATAGGGGCTCGTCCCCTGAACGAAGAGGGTTGGCGTCGTGACCTTGGCGAGCCGGGTGTCGGCGTCGTAGTCGAAGACGGCGGTGAAGGTCGGCTCCGAGCCGCGGCGGGCTCTCAGGGCCTCGATGACGTAGACGTCGAGGGAGTCCAGGTCCTCGGGATCGATCTGCTCCTCGGGCACCGCGCCCAGGCCCCACCAGAGCCGCGTCAGTCCCCGCTGCCAGAGCTTGACCAGGTGAGAGCCGTCGATCTCCGTCTTCACGACGGGGAGTCCTCCAGGCTGTCCAAAGCTCGGGCGGGCCCGTTGCAGCCAGAGCCGGCGCTCGTCGTCCTGCTCCATGTAAGGGAAGCCCGAAAGCACGAGGGCCCGCACTCGGTCGGGCCAACCGGCTGCCATCTCGCCCGCGATCGCGGCGCCGGAGTGGTGCCCGAACACGTTCGCCTTCTCGATGCCCAGGTCGTCGAGCACCTCGATCATCGTAGCCGCCAGGTCCTCCACCGTGAACGGTTGGGGCAGGGGCGTCGATGCCCCAAAGCCGGGCGAATCGATGGCGATCGCCCGGTACCGCTTGCCGAGGAGCGGGAGCATTCGGTAGAAGGACTCCGACGACCGCGGCGTTTGATGGAGTAGCAGCAGCGCCTCTCCCGACCCTTCGGACATGTAATGAATCTGTCCCGTCTTCGTGTCCGCGTATCCGCGTTTCATAGCTTTCTTCAATGCTCCCTCTAACTAGGTTGCCATCCCGATAAGTGAACTCTCCCAGACCGCGTCCAAGAGGTTGCGAGGTTTCAGGCAGTCCCCGATGCGATAGACCTGGGGGACGACCCTTCGCAGGGCGAGCTCATCGAGCTCGTCATTGGGCCGGACGCCGATGCTCATGACCACGGTGTCCGCCGGGAGGAGTTCCGCTTCCCTTCCATGTCCCACCGCCACCTCGGCGCCCTCCACGTCGAGCAACTGGGTGCCGAGCAGCAGGTGTACGTCAAGGCGCTGCATTCGCTTGAGCAGAAAGTGGCGCATCCCCTCACCCAAGGGGTTCATGTCCCGAGCCAGCTCCGTCTCCATCTCGAGGACGGTTACGGTCCTCCCGTGGTGGGACATCAGCTCCGCCACCTCGCACCCGGTAGCCCCGCCTCCGGCGACGATCACCCGCCGACCGCCTCGAAACCCTGCTCCAGCACCTCCCACGCCGCCAGCACCGGGACCGTCGCTTTGTGAAGCTTCGGCCGGGGCGCGGGGGTCGCTCCCGTGGCGATAATCACCTCTTCGCTCAAGAGTTGTAGAGCGTTTCCCAAGCGGATGCCTCGATACGCTCTTGTGGAATCCCCGATCGCGCCGCAGCGTCCCCGCCGTCGCTCATGCTGCGAACCGCTCACCGCGCTTGGCCCGCAAACCTAGCCTAAGGAGTTGCTGTTGGGCCCCGCGGGAAAGACCGGAACGTCGCGGCCGGGCAGCTAGGCCTGCGCTGACCCGTGTACGACCTTCATATATCACACTAGCGTGAGACCCGCAACGTCGACGTGGCGAGATCCAAAATCGCGATGGCGACCCACGGGCGCACCGGGCTGTCCAGGCTCCTCGCAGGCAGCATCGCTGAAACTGTAGTGCGTGCCGGCGAGTTCCCCGTCATGCTGGTGCGGCCGAAGGATCGAGGATAACTGCCTAGGCCGCGGGGCGAGGGTCAGGACTCCGACTCGGGGCTTGATGAACTCGGATCAACGAGAAGAGACTGTCACCTAAGTGGTGGGTGGCGAGAGTCAAGCCGGTTGGGTCCAAAACCAATTCCCCTGGGGCAATCTATCACGACATGTCGTGCCAGGCGCGGCTCTCGGACGTAGCGGCGCTTGGGCGAACCAGATGATCGGATTAGATCCGCACAACTATCCCGAACTCCCCGTTCAAGCTCAACAGGAATAACGGGAGCGAGGAATACGCGGTGAACGCTTAATTCCGTTGCTACGACGAAAGGGACAATCTCAATGCCCTGGTCACAATTCCGTCCCTAGCCACCAGGAGCAAGGGCTTTGGCTGCGGAATAGCCAGTATAGTCTTTCTATCGTGACGGATATTGACAATAATTCAACGCTTTTCGTCTCTCGCCCGAGGCTGCAGGCCGAAGCCTCGTCACCAGGGTGAAGGAGCGGTTGAGGCCGAGGTGGTACGACGGCAAGCTGTGGTTCTCGGACCAGCACGCCCATCTGGTGGTCAGGCTTGGTACGCAGCAACTCGATGATTGTTGCCGCGATTGCCTCGTCGTTCAGGAGATCGACGCTAGTTTCGTTGTCGGTAAGGATCATCCCGGCGTCTTCCCTCGCGGCTGTCGGGGCGACTGTCGTGCTGCGACACACAGGTTTACTCAGAAAGGGAGTCCTTTTCGAGCCCCCGATTCCGGCGTCCCCCGAACCTGGGCGAGCTACCCAGCCTTTCCGAGCGCCGGATGTCGAGTCCCTGTCCCACCTATACGCCGGGACTACACACCACCCCGGACACGGCCCGCATCAGTGCGTCGCGCGGCTGCTCTTGGTCAGGGGCATGGCGCGTCGCGGGTTCGAATCCCGTCCCCCGCTCCATCGTTAAGAATGACAGACGCGTCTGGCAGGTTCCTACGAGCGCCTGATTGCTCTAGCTCGCATTCCGCCACCTGAAGTGACACCCGGCCACGAGCTCGCAGAGGGCACGCATCACCCAAACGGATGGGGATGGTTTGAGAGTCGGAGGCTGAGCGAGACGAAGGAGGAGAGAGCGGGCGCTAGGGGTTGTTGGCCGGCACCACGAACTCAGGCCCATCCTGGGCCGTGGAGTTGACGGCGCGGGACACCTCGACGGCGTCCATTGAGCACATGCGGTCCGTTTTAGGTGCGCCGAATTTCCCCGGCTCAACCCGTTCTTATGTGCGTGCTCCTCGTCAAGTCTTCTCTGTAGGGGACTCTTGACCCGAGCATATAAGTGCCGTTATGCGTACGTCACGAAGCCGAGGACAAGCACTTCCCTGCGCCAATTACGTCAGTCCACCGAGCTGAGACCCGAAAGGGGCAGTGCAGATAGCAGCGAGTTGTGCCGCTTGCTATTTCAGCACCCGCGTACGGTGGAGCAACCAGTATCGTATCCGCATCCAGTACGGCAATCCCTGGAGCCAGTCCTGGGTCGTGACAACCGCTGATGGGTCGAACGATCCTTGAATGACCGCGCTGACCTCGCCAATATCTCGCGGGTAGTAGTCCGAGTGGTTCCCGCTCTAAAAGTGGTTGCAGGCGTCCTGTATGAAGCCTCGGGTTCCAGAGAAGCCACCTCCGAGCCAGCCACTTCTGCTCACAATCCGATCAAACGGCCGAGCGATATTCAGAACGAACTCAACCATGCCACTCTCTAGCACCGCCAGCTCGCCGCTGGCGCTCTGGTGCACCAGGTGCCCCTCCATGGCGTACGCCTTGTGGTTCACCAAGTTCTCGCTGGGCGTGTGGAAGTGGAACTGCAGCAGGTGGTACTCCTCGCCGTCGATGACCATCGAGCTTCCCGGCGTGAAGTTGGCCTGGATAGTATGGCCGTTGTTCACCACCTGGAGCGGCGACGCCTGATAGTGGAACTCCATGTCACGCAGGTCCTCGGGGAAGGAGTAGTTGATGTCGATGGGGGACTGCTGGTCCCTCGCGACAGAGCTCGAAGCCCGCGATGTCGCCCCAGTGCTCGGGCCCGTAGCGGCCTTTGTAGCCCCATTGAGGCGTGGCGCGGCCCTCCGACGAATCCTCTTCTTCGTCACTGCCCTCTCCGAGATCAAACTCGGGCTTGAACAAAGCTTGACTCCTCTGGCGACTGGGCAGGGTTCGAGCCTACAAAGATGCGCCCAATTGACCTGTGTCGATGTCCAGCGATTATGTCCGCCTAAGTGGTCAGGGAAAATGTCCATCTAGGCCGCTGTCATACCATCGGACTGTGATACGCGGGACCTGCCCCTGGTGCGCATCATGGGCGGGCTCTTGGCTTCGGCGTACTTGCGGACCATGTTCCTGTGGATGCCCAACTCCCTGGCGATTGCCCGAATGGAGAGGCCCCGAAGCTTAGCCTGCTGCACGGCCTTCCACCGGACCCTCTGTCGCGGCGTGGGTTTCCTGCGTGGCGATGCCGGAGGCTTGCAAACTCTGCCGCCGCCGTTCAATGTGGCGCTGTCGGCCTCGATGGCGTCGAGGGATGCCAAGCTCTCCTTGGGGTGGCTGCCCACGCCGTTGACCCTACGCTCAAGGCCGGGGCCATATCGGAGAGGACCATTGGAGGCACGGAGAACTCCAGGGCGCGGCGGCGCCTCCTGTGTGGGGATCGTGCGTCCCCGGTACTGCACGAGGAGCTGACCGTCCAGGCCCTCATGGACCTCCAGCTGCGCTCCGGCGTAGCTAGGCCGCTCCTTACCAGGCAGCAGCTGCAAGGTACGCCAGTTGTACTTGACGGTGTTGTCCCTGGCCACCTTGCGGCGGTGCTTGAAGCAGAGTATCTGGTCCAGGGACACCGATGACTCCATAGAGCGGTAAGCAACGCTTGAGTGCTCTGCCGGAACCCCGAACTTCTCGTTGAAGCGCGGCAGGAAGCGGTGCAGGACTTCATTGGCCTCGTCGATGGTGGTGACGCCCGCCAAGCGCAGCTCGGTCACCAGCCGGTCCTGGAATGTCCCCGCCGTCCGCTCGACCCGGCCCTTCGCCTGCGGTGACCTGGCGAATATCTGGCGTATCCCCAGCTCCTCCATGGCGCGGGCGAACTGGGTTGGCCCGGCCGGCTTCTGGCGAGGCTCTCCAGTATGCTTGAAGACCGCGTGTCGGTCGCTGTAGACGGCCAGCGGTATCCCGCATTGCCGGATCAACCCCTCCATGAGAAGGAAGTAGCCGCGGGTGTCCTCCTCCTGGCTGAACAGAGCGTCAGGCACAGTGCCGGTGGCGTCGTCCACGGCCAACAGCAGGACGAACCGGGGTCCTTGTTCCCCCAGCCACCGATGGTGGCTCCCATCTATCTGCAGCAGCATCCCTTCTTGGGCCATGCGTTTGCGCCGGACACGGTGTCTGGGCGGCCGGCGGCGGCGGGGGCTGTCCACGCCCGGCGCTGACCAGGATGCGGCGCACCGTAGAGCGGCTCAGGTCGATCCCCTCCCGTTCCATCAACAACTCGGTCAGATGCGTATGGTTCGTTCCAGCGTAGCGAGTGCGGGCCAGCTGCACCACGTAAGTCATCTTGGTCTCCGTCGTGGTGTTGGCCGGTCGGCGGCCACGATTCCCGTGGGCGAGTGCGGCGGCGCCCTCCTTCCTCTAGGCCGCCAGAATACGCCTCATGTGGCGTTCGCTCACTCCCAGGACCTCGGCCGCCTGACATACCGGCACCTGATCTGCCAGAACGCTGTTGAGCACCTGAAGTCTCGTCTGCTCCTTCTGCGTCAATGTCACTCCTTCCATGGGATGACATTTTCGCTGACCAGTTAGCTACTGACATAATCGTAGAACAACGACACTAGCAGGGCCTCGGCTACCCTCTGGCAACTGTGCCATATTCCGCCAGTAAACTCAGAGTCCACCACCAGTATCCAACTGCTCTGGGCAAGATCCGTTTCGAGATCGAAACCCACCAGAATGGTAGCGTCCTGACCGAGATCACGGACAATGCGTGCGCTAAGATCCTGCTCTAATGGGAGGGAGGACCAACCCTTCGCGAATTGAGGATCATCGTTCACATACCAGTGGTCCGCGCGATCCCATGCGATTGACACAGTCGAATTGCCTGACCCGATGCGTGAGTCCGGTACCCAGCAGTAGGAACAGGTCGGTGTGATTCCCACCCAGCGAATTGGGCCATCAGCTACCTCGAGCCAACCCCAAAGATCTTCCTCCCCGTCTGCTGCGTCTGGTCCTGTAGTTGGTTCCATTGCGTGTGCCTCGATCCCCAAGTCGCTTAGGGTAGCGGACAGCTGTCGCAGGCGCCGCTTGTAAGAAGCTCCCCCGAGGGTTGCTCTGGCTCTTCCCACCGCGCCCGGATCCATCGCAACATCACTAGGCGAAGTCTCTCTTGCGTTCCCTCTGGCTCTCTTGCGGCGTGCCAATCGCCGCGCAGTGTGGCGTTGTGGAAATTTCCTGTCAGCCTGTCGAGCTTCAACGTCAGCTACTCTCAGCGCAGCCGATGATGCCCCGATCGTGATGATCTTCTTCACACTGTTGGGGATAGCCTGCGACGGGTCCTCAACCCACCTACCACCGTGTACGGTGACAACCACCTCGTCACCTACTTCAACGGAATCGTAGAGCCTACCAGACACGAGGAATTTTGTTTGAGAAACAATAACGGCGTATTCAGCAACGTAGTATTCGGCGACGTCCATATCGGCCGACGTCGCATGACCCGTTACCTTCCCGTCCGACCCCACCGCGTACTTGTGGCTGACGCGTCCCGTCAGCTCCACGTTCGCTGGCCTTGGAGCTGTGATGGCTGTCCAGATGGCGGAGAGCGGCCTGAGCAGCGGCGAAAACACCAAACGCCCCTTGTCAGTCCCACGGCCTTCGCGGAACCCGTTTACGCGGAACACCTCACCTCATGTCGCAAGGATAGTCACAGCGTCAACGTAGCGACGGCTCCCGGCGATGGCAACTAGTTTTAATGATCGCGGCCGGTCCTGCAACGTCTTCCATGACGCGGCCAACGGGGAGGGCGAGCCGACGGGCGAGGCGATAACAACGAATCCGTCTAGATGCGGACGCTGGGGTCGGTGCGGAGGGATCGAGGGGCGGGGCAGCTCGGTTTCGCAGAACACGCGGTTGACAAGTGACTGCCGGACAGACAGCCCCCCAATCCTGTTGGGGCCAGACCGGTCTTCATCGTGGAGACGGGGGAGAGTCGAACTCTACCTGAAACACGATCATGTGATGTCGGAGCGCGCACCTCTAACAGGGCGCGAATTCCTAGCCTACCTGGCGATTGACGAGAGGTGACCTGACCCACCGCTCATACCTCGATAATCATTCCTGCATAGGCCACGGTGATGGCTACTGCCCGCCTCGAAGCCACCTGGTCCGCCCCTAGTTTCTATCTCTTCCGCATGCGGGGCAGTATACCTAGCGGTGACTTTCCATGCCATAATGATGCAGATCCGACCAACACACGGGCTCTATCAGTGTGAACACCTTGTCGCCATCCTTGTAGGCGAGTAGCTATTGGCCTCGGACCGCCGAACCCTTCCATCGCAGTAAGACTCCAGGCAGCGACCCGTACATTGAGGAGAAGGTTGCAGCAATGCCTAGAATGCGATCGAAGCAATGGGTGGTGGCGGTGGCCCTTGCCATTCCCTAGTGATCGCTGCATGTGGAGGAGACGACGACCCGACGGCTGTGCCTGCCCCAACGGCCGTTAAGATCGGGACCGTGAGTGTGGTCCACCAGTGGGTTTCGTGCGGCGAGCCGGGGGGCTTCAGCGCCGTGGTCCAGCCGTGGGAGGCTCTGACGGGCGGCGAAGTCGACGACCTGGGCACGCGGGACTTGCTTGCCATTCTCACCACCCGGGTCCAGGGAGGCGATCCGCCCGACATCGGAGTGCTGGCTGCGCCGGGCACGATGCAGAAGTTCGCCAGAGACGGCGAGCTCGTCGCGCTTGATTCGTTCCTGGACATGAACACCATCAGGACCGAGTACTCCCCGGCCTGGATCGACCTCTGCACCGTGGACGGCAAGCTGTACTGCCTCGTTTGGAAGGCGTCGAACAAATCGACGGTCTGGCACAATCCGAAGACTTTCGCGGCTTTGGGGATCGGCACGCCTACCACCTGGGACGAGCTGATCGCCGCTTCGAACACGCTGGCCGGCGCCGGTATCAGCCCCTGGAGCGTCGGCGTGGAGAGTGGCGGGGCTAGCGGCTGGCCCGGTACCGACTGGATCGGTCAGCTCGTGCCCTTAGAGGCCAAGACGGACTCGTTGAAGCCCAAGATGACCCCGTTTGAGGTCAAGCTGGACGAGATTGTTGACGCGGTGAACAACAGCAAAAAGAAAGACAACAACGACGAGACGGAGACCGGCACTAGGGTCGCGGACCCTTTGCTGGTGGTGGACCTTCGCCACCTCTACAATGGCAAGGCCCCGGAATCATGGGCCGGTAGCTCAGTGGAAGTAACCGTGGAGGATGACGACGAGCGGCCACGAGAACGTCGGGCAAGAGCCTTGTCCGCGCAGCATTAGGGTTGCACTGGCTGCGGTACCTTGGGCACTCTGGGCGATCCCGCTCTTGGGGCTTGGGGCGCTGATCGCCGCGATGGTTATGTGGGATGGCTCCGGGGAGCTAAAAGCCGCGGCTGGCGTTACGGTCGCGTGGGTGGGGATTCCCGTCCTCTTCACCCTGATGTGCGGCTTTCGGTCGTTCCGACGAGTCCTGGCTTTCGGTGGTGGTCGGATCTTGCTGGCGAGTGCGCTTTCCATCTATATCGCCAGCTATTTGATCCCACTAGGTCTGGGCTCGGCATGGCCGGTGAACGCGTGGCGCGACTTGCTGGCGGACTCGCTTGTGATCGTCGATGTCGTCGAGAGCAAGCGACTAGAATTCCACATCCACGGGGAAGATTGCACTCGCACTGGCCTCGGTACGATGTGCTTCCCTGAGACCTGGGAGTACCATCATTACCTCACGGTCGCTGGGCGAGAGTGGTCTGTGAGTGAGAGGACATTTGGGGTTGTGCGCGAGGGCGAGTTCGTCGAGATGGCGTACAACCGACGCTCGAAGCAGGTATTGTACGTCGCCTATGGTTCCGAGATCGGCGCGGCGCGCACGGCGAACCAGGTGAGGGTTGGCGTCGGCCTGGATGAGCCAGAAAGGCAGGTGTTCGAGGATTTCATCCTGCCGCGGTTCAAGGAACAGAGCGGCATCGACGTGACGTTTGTGCAGATGCAGCCAGGCGCCCTGTTGGAAGTAGTCCGCGCTGGCGCCGGTAACCCCTTCGACCTGCTGGCGACAGACAACAACCAGCTTGGCAGCCTGGTCGAGTTCCAGTTGGTGCAGGACCTGACTGTCGAAACTGGCCGCATCCCCTCCGAAGTGCTTCCCTCTATGCTGGCCGTAACCCGCTTTGGCGATCGCACGTTCTTCTTTCCTTTCCGGCCTAATGTGCAAATCATCTACTACGACGAAGCGCGGCTGCGAGAGGCTGGGTTCGCGCCCCCACTGACATGGGATGGTCTCTACTCGACCGCCAAGGGGCTCGTCGATGCTGGAGCTGGCAAGCGCGTGGTGCTGAAGGGGTTTCCCGGCGGCCCCAATTCTGTTCAGGTTGTCGAGTTTCTGTGGCAGGCGGGCGGGGATCCGCTGGTGCTCAACGACGCCGGCTCAAAGCGTGCATTCCAGTTCTTGCAACAACTGTATCCGTACCTGAGCGACAAGACCAAGGATGCGAAGTTCGACACGATGAATGATTACCTGCTTGAGGGGGTTGCCTACCTAGCGCCAAACTGGACCTTCGGCATTAGCGAGGTGGTCAAGGGACGCAGACAGGACATCAAGGCGTACTCGGGTTGGAGCGGCCCCGCTGGAGAAGTCCATGTCCTGGGTGGAGACGTTCTGGCCATCCCATCGCGCTCGACAAACCGAGACGAGGCCCTCCAGTTCGCGGAATATCTGATGTCCCAAGAAGTGCAGTCTGTGCTAGCGCGCGAACTCTCGTGGCCCTCCATCCGTGGGGATGCCTACGACAATATCCGCCCGGAGTTACGGCCCCACCGGGATGCCATCAACGAGGCCTTGTCGAAGGCCAGAGCTAGGCCGAACGTTCCCTACTGGAACGAAGTGGAGCAGATCTTGAGCAACGCTTGGAACGACATCGTCGTGAACAAGATGGACGTCTCGAGTCGACTCGACTACTACGCGGAGCGCCTCGATGAGGCACGCGAGCAGCACGCGCTGGAGTGATCGTCCTGCGCAACAGAAGCCCCCAATCCCCTAGGTGTTTGTGGTGACGAACAAGTCGCATTTTTACCCTTACGGTTCACGCTGGATCTGGAGTTGGTCACGGGTCGTCAGCCTTACGGGAATAGGAGGCCTATCACGCGACCCGCACATGGTTCGACACGCCAGTGACGACGTGTACGCAATTGCCCCGTTCCGCATCACCGTGGAGCGCGAATTGTAAGGTGGTCGACTAGCTCAGGCTCAGCTTCTCGCAACCCGTAACCCGTCACATAACCATCAGAGGCCCGTCACCTACTAGCGTCTGTGTCGCTCCAGCCAGCCCTCCTACGGATGCATCACGCCGTCGGTGGACTCCACCTTCGGCCACTGCAACACACGCCGGATCGTGAGGCCAAAGATCTTCTCCTTGTCGCTTCGGGAGAGTTCGTTGGTGTCGAGGAGGAAGTGGACGTTCTCGCCGTACAGACCCGCCCATTTGTCCCGCGGCCCTTGCTCAAGGCTTCCCCATCCCATTCGCAAGCGCGTGAAGTCGCTTCCCCACATCAGCCGGTCGGGCCCGTAGGCCTCGATAATCTGGTTCAGACCGGGCCAAATGTCGCTGTACGGGTAAGCCTCCTTGGACAGGCAGGTCACACCGGTGAATTTGACCGAGACGTTCGGGTACTTCGCCAGAGCAATGACATCAGGCAGAGTGCCCCACAGGTCCGGCGCGGCGGGCCCTTGAGGCGGCGGCGACGGCAGCCCCAGGTGGTCGAGAACTATCGTCAGGCCCGGATGCTTTTGCGCAACCGGTTCGAGAGACTTCGAGTTGCCCGTCGCACTGAAGAACACAGGCATCCCCTGCCGCTCGGCCGCGGCGATGGCCGGATCGAGCTCGCCCGATGAGAAAGGCTCCCGCACTCCCATCGTCTGCCAGTTGGTGACGGAGAGCCGGACCGAGACCAGACCGGGAACCTTCTTCATCCGAGCGATGTATTCATCCGGGTCCGGCGTCTTCGGGTCGTACTGCACTGAGCCTCCGAAGCGATCGGGGTACATCTGGACCGCTCGCTCGATCCAGGGGAGCGTGTCCGTGAAGACCGCCACGTCGACGCCCACACTGTCCATCGCCTCGCGTGCGAGCTCGATCCCGATGAAATAAGGCAGCTCGTCGCCGTATTTCTCGTCCAGGTGGTGCCCGGGATGTGGGGCATGCACCTGGGCATCGATGATTTCCATTGCTTCCTTCTCCCTTGCTAGGCCTAACTACTCCACAGTTTTTGCGCTCCACCCGTCGCCGATGGCACGAACAAGTCGACATCGACGTGCGAATCGATGTCCAGGGGCCTCTAGAGCACACCGGCCGCTCACGCCAGCCTGAAGTGGAGCGAGGATACTCCTGCAGATCGGCTGAATGCAACGGGTAGTCGAAGAGGCAGCCAATGAATGACGGATATCTTGACATATTCTCCGATAACTTGTATAGAGAACGAATCAATTAGCCAGGTTATAGACGTGATTCGACACAAACCTATTGAGTTATGATTGCTATCGACATCACAATCAGCAGGCGCCGTCACAGGAATCATGGCCCTGCCCAATTGCATGAATGACTCGAGGAGGTGGTGTTGATGAGGACTCGAAGAATCCGATCGTTGCTACTTGTGGGGGTGGCGTTGAGTCTTGTTCTCGCCGCGTGCGGCGGGGGAGCTGACCCCACGGCGACCTCCGCTCCACAGCTCACTGCGGCGCCCCAGTCGACGGCGACGCCGAGGCCGACGCCCGTGCCGCCCACGCCAACCCCGGCCCCAACGTCCTCCGGCGAGCTCAACATCGCCTTGCAGCAGATGGGGCAGTTTGGACTGACGCCGGCGATCAGCCTCACCCTGTCGACGGCAACCTACCTGGACAGCATGTTCGACTACATGATCGGGACCGATGACGGGGGGAACCTGGACGACACCGCCGGCTTCGCGACGTCATGGTCGACCAACGACGACTCCACGGTATGGACGGTGACCTTCCGTGACACAGTCGGCTTCCACAATGGCGATCAAGCAACGGCTCACGACGTCGTGTATACGCTGGGTCTGGCGCTGGCCGAGACCTCCCAGTGGGGACAGGGGGGCGACTTGCAGCGCGATGTGGCGTCGCTTGAGACCCCCGACGACTACACTATGGTCACGACGCTCAACAGCACTAACATCTTCTGGGCTCTGGGCTTCCTGTCGAGACTGGCGCCCGGCGATCTCCCGACGTTCCTGTTACCGAAGAACTACCTTGAGGCCGTAGGGATCCCCGAGGCCAACAAGAAACCCGTCGGCAGCGGACCATATGCGTTCAAACAAGTCATCATTGGCGACAGTATCACCGTGGAGGCCACGGACAACCATTGGTTCTTTGGGGTCCCCAGGACCAAGACCATGACCTACCGCCATATCCCAGAGGAGGGCACGCGGATCGCGCTCTTGAGGACCGGCGACGCGGACCTCGCGCCGATCTCCATCGCCTCCACGTCGCTCGTACAAGACGCCGGGCTCCGTATCGTCCAGAAGGACGCGAGCAAAGTCGGTACCGTCTATACCCTTCAGTATCAGGAAGACTTCAACGGCGTCCCCAACCCCTTGCGCGACGAGAAGGTCAGGAAGGCACTATCGTGGTACGCCATAGATAGGCAGGCGATCGTCGACTCATTCCTGCAAGGGATCGGCGAGCCCACCATGGACTATCCGGTGTCGCCGTGGGACGCGGCCTACAAGAAACACGCGGTCCCTGGGTTCGACCCGGACAAGGCCCGCGCCTTGCTCGCCGAGGCTGGCTATCCCAACGGGTTCGAAATCGACTTCTACAATCTTCAGCCCAACGCGTTTCCGGAGGGCAAAGAGGTGATCGAAGCCCTGGCCGTCTATTGGGAGAATATTGGACTGAAGGTAAACCGCCACCCTATCGACTTCGCGGGCTTCGCCACAAAGCTGATCGACGGGAAGGAGAACGGCTGGCCTCGGCCTATGGCAGGCGGGATGTACGCCATCGGCAACAAGTTCATCGCCACGTCCTACGCCAGCAACCCCCACAACACGAAGTCGCCGTATGCGATCAGCTACGACGCCGAGTCGACGAGATTGGCCACGGAATACCAGCAGGCAAAGACCCTGCGGCAATACATCGCGACCGGCCAGGCCTACCAGGACCGGGCCTATGAGGGGGCCACGAGTTGGCTCCCGATCTTCCAGGTCGGCGATGTCTGGGCCGGGAACAGCAAGATCCCTGAAGCCTGGAAGATGGGGCGGGACTCGAACTCGTTCCGCATCAACTATGCAGCGGCTTTCAACTACGAAGGGGCTTTCAACTACTAACCGGTTTCGCTGACCGGCACGGACCGCCCGTCTCGGAACTGGGATGGGCGGTCCGTTTTGCCCCGGCGACCGCTCGACCGACCCAGGCGAGGACCGATACAAGATGACGAGTCAACTTAGCCACGTCTTCTCCCCCATCAAAGTCGGCCCCGTCACCGTGAAGAACCGGCTGATGGTGACGGCCCACTGGCACAAGCTCGTGGAAGGCGATCCAGACGGGTATCACCTCTGGTCCGTTTACGGTGAGCGGGCCGCGCACTACTACGCCGAGCGTGCCAAGGGGGGCTTTGGGCTCATCATCGTGGGGCAGGCGGTCGTGCACCCGTCCAACGGCACGGGGCGACCGTCAGGCTTCCAGAAGGAAAATCAGCCCGCCCTGGCGAAGATCGCGGGCGCCATTCACGAGCACGGGGCGACCGCGTTTGTCCAGATCAACCACCTTGGCAGACATCGAAACTCGGGGCCGGACGACTGGGCGCCTGTCTGGGCCTCCAGCGCCTTGCCCACCCAGGGAGACGCCGGCCGGGAGGCGGTCCACTCGCAACTGGCCAAGGAGATGGAGCACGAGGACATCCGCTCTGTCACCGAGGGCTTCGCGGAGACGGCATTGAACCTTCAGCGAGCAGGGTTCGATGGAGTCGAGGTCCACGCGGCCCACGACTACTTGCTGGACGAATTCCTGAGTCCCGCGACGAACCGCCGGACCGACGAGTATGGCGGTTCCCTGGACAACAGGATGCGCTTTCTGTTCGAGGTCCTCGCGGCGATCAGGGCGGCGTGCGGTCCCGGCTTTGCGGTCGGCGTCCGGCTCAACGGCGAATCGGCCCTGCCCGGCGCCATGGCCCGGACGCTGGAAGAGTCTGTCGAGATAGCCAGGCGGCTGGCGGCGACGGGGAACGTCGACTTCATCAACGTGACCGCCTGGCCCATTGCGGCGGCTATCGGCCCGATGGGGAGTCCGAAAGGTCACCTGGTACGGCTGGCCGCCGCCATCAAGGCCGCCGTCGAGGACGTCGCGGTATTCACGGTTGGAAGGATCGTCGATCCGGTCCACGCCGAGAGCATCGTGGCGGAAGGTCATGCCGACGTTGTCGGGATGACGAGGGCCAGCATCGCCGACCCGGAGCTGCCCAACAAAGCTCGCGAGGGCCGGTTCGCGGACATCCGCGCGTGTATTGGCGCCGGACAAGGGTGCCTGGGAAGCACCACCGGCCCCATCGCCTGTACGCAAAACCCAGCGGCGGGGCGGGAGCGGGACTGGGGCGCGGGAACTTTACGGCCGGCCCGCGCCAAGAAGCGAGTCCTTGTGGTTGGCGGGGGGCCCGCGGGCATGGAGGCGGCCATGATCGCGGCGCAGCGCGGGCACTCCGTGGTCCTCTGCGACCGGGGCGACCGGCTCGGCGGCCAGGTCAACCTCTTCACCACAATCCCACGACGCAGTGAGTTCGCCGCTGTTGTCGACTGGCGGCGACAACAGATCGAACGGCTGGGGATCGAGGTAAAGCTGGCTACCGATGCCGACGAGGATATGGTCGCCTCAATGGCAGCCGATGTCGTCGTACTTGCCACGGGCTCGACGCCGACCAAGGAGGGTTGGACTCAACCGCGTGTGTATACGGCAATCCCCGGCATCGACCTGCCCCACGTGGTTACTCCCACTGACGTCCTGCTGGGAGCCCTGGACGACCGGAAGCACGTCGTCGTCGTCGATGGAGTCGGCTACTATCAAAGCTCTGACCCTGTGGAGTACCTGGCCGCCCGGGGATCCAGGGTCGACGCTGTCACCGCCAACCCGATGTTCGCCGCCGAGATGATGTATACCGAGCGTCCCTCTTTCTTCGGCCAACTCAAAGACAAGGATGTGACCTTCCACGCCATGACCTCCGTGACCATGATCTCGGAAAGCTCGGTCACGGTGCAGGAGTCGCAACTCGGTCGGGTAACTACGATCGAGAACGTCGATGGGGTGGTCATGGCGGTGGGCGCCAGGGCCGACGACTCGCTGTACTGGCGACTCAAGGGCCGCGTCGAGTCGTTGCACCGCATCGGCGACTGCCTCGTCCCGCGGGGCGTCGAGCACGCCATCTATGAGGGCCACAAGCTCGGCCGGGAGCTCTAGTACAAGCGGCCAAAGTGGTCCGTTGGCAGAGCTACAGGGAACCCGTGTCCGGCAACCTAGAGCGCAGCCTCCAGCTTCATCAGGCCCAAGGCCTCGAGATCGACAGCGAGCTGCTTCTGGTCATCCTCGCTTGGCAACAGGTAGGGCCGGCGCAGGTTGCCGTTGCCGAGACCCAGGACCTTGATGCCCAACTTGATGGAACGGGCGGCCCCCGGCGACCACTTGTTCAGGAGCTTGTTGAGTTTGATCAGAACGGACATTGCCTCGCCGGCCTGCTCAATATCGCCCCTGGCGAAGTTGTCGACGACGGACTTGGAGAGCTTCGGCACGAGATTGGGCTCCGTCGCCAGGCAGCCGGACGACCCCTGAACGATGCTCTCGAGGACGTTGGACATGCTGGTGTAGAGCTTGATGCCGGGCTTCACGCTCTCTCGGAACTCGACGAAGTTGCTCATCGGCTGTCCCGCCATCACGTTGATGGCCTTGATCTGATCATAGTCGCCGCACAACTTCTGAATGAGGGCGCTGGGCGTCACGTAGCCGACGCCCATGGGGTGGACCGAGATCGCGACGGGATAGTCGATGTGGTCGAGGAGGTCGCGGTAGTATTGCTCCTGCTCGGCGAAGTTGGGACGCATGCCGTGGCCGCCGTCCACCGGGTAGAGCTGCACCATCTCGATGCCCGCCGCAGCCGCGATATTGGCCACCTCCAGCATCTGCTTGGCGCTCCGCGCCTCCCGGGGATTGGCGTAGGTCGGCACCTTGCCCTTGCACTCCTCGACGCCGATCTCGTAGACGCGTTTCATCTCCTCCAGCGTGAGCGTATGCCCCTCACCGGAGCCTCCACTACCCATGTACACGCCGCATCCCGAGGCGACGACTCGGCGCAGGTGGACTCGGAGCGCCTCCTCGTCGACCTGGTCGTCGTCGGTAAACGGGGTCACTGACATACAAAGAACTTGCGGGCTGGGATCGAGAGTTACCATGGTCCTGTTCCTTTCTTACTCGGCGGGCGCTCCCCGCCCAAAACCGTAGACGTGATCGACGGTGCCGTTGACGATCCTCGACCGTTCTTCGTCGGGCACGCCGTCGAGAATCCGCTCGATGATCTGCCTGGACCGAGGCCAGGTGCTTTCCTGATGAGGGTAGTCGGAGCCCCACATGAGGCGGTCCACGCCGATGACATGCCTCAACTCGATGCCCAGCGCGTCTTCCTGGAAGCTTAAAAAGACGTTGGAGCGGAAGAAATCGCTGGGGACGGCATCGGAAGCGAAGCGGTGCCAGGTGGGCCGCATCGGTCGCTGGGTGTACGTGTAGTCGATGGCCTCGAGAAAATGAGGCGCCCAGGACAGCTCGTGCTCGGCGGAGACGACCTTCAGCTTGGGGTGCCGCTCGAAGACCCCGGCGAACAGCATGTCGGCGAGGGCCACCTGTACCCAGTGGGCGAGGAGCGAACGCAGCGACGGCCGAGGAGCGAAGTCGATCGATGTCGCGCTCTTGTCACCCTCAACGACGTGGCCGCTGGGAGCGGCACGGTTCGTCCCCACGTGCAGGCTGATGGGCAAGTCGAGGTCGTCGGCCGCGGCCCATAGGGCCTCATACCGTGGCAAATCGTACGAGAGGCCTTCAGCGGGCATAACCGGTATCATCGCCCCGGCGAGGCCAAGCCTGGCGACGCGGGACAGCTCGTTGACGGCCTCATCCACATCGTCGACGTTGATCATGCCGATCCCCTTGATGCGGTCGGGATGGGCGCTGCAGAAGTCGGATAGCCAATCGTTGTAGCACCTGGCGACCTCCGAGACGTACGCGCTGTCCGGCAGGCGGTAGAAGAGGAGCCCCATCGTCGGGTAGACGACCTCGCCCTGGACACCGTCAGTCTCCATATCCTCGATCTTCGCGTCGGGATCGTAGGCCCCTTTGCGCACGTCCGTGAACCTGGCCTCCCGGCGCAACTCCTCGGGCTTGTCGAATCTGACGCCGGTGTCGGCGCCGCCAGGGAACGAGAAGATCTTGTAGCCGTCCGCGTACCACCAGTCGGCGCTCTCTTCGGACACCACCTTGGGAGCGCGGTCGGCGAACCGGGGCGCGATCCGGCTTGTCCACAGGTCCGGAGGCTCCAACACGTGGGAGTCGCTGGACAGAACCCTATCGATCATGCGCCGTCCCTTCCCCTTACCGCTAGAGGAGCCGAGCCACCCGGGCTCCCTCCAGCACCGCGTGGACGATTCTCCGCGGCGAGCGACAGTCGCCCACCGAGTAGAGTTCCCCAACTTTTCCCTTGAGCTGCTCATAGAGCCGGCCATCGGACCGAGAGCCGCAGGCCAACACGACGTTGTCGATCCCTTCCAGGACTCTCCTCGACTCCGTGAAGCGGTCCATCACGGTTACGGTATGGTCCGCCAGCTCCGCGAGCGTCGTGTGCGGGGTCAGGGTGACGCCCTTCTCCAGAAGCCGCTTCACGATCATGTGAAGCGTCCTGGGCTCGACGGCCAGGCCGACGGTCAAGAGTCCGGAGACTACCTCGATGGCCTTGCCTTGATTGGCGAGAAACTCGGCGACGATCAGCGGGGCGTAGAACTCTTCGAGCTCTGCGACCACCAGCACGTGGTCACCTACCTTGGCCTGGCCTGTCAGCACCTGGATCGCGGTCACGACGTTCGGGTTGTTAACACCGGGCACGTCAGGGATAAACGGGCTGGCCCCGGTGGCGACGACCACCGCATCGGGCGCCATCTCGCGCACGACATCCACCGTGACTTCGTCACCCAGCACAAGCTCCACTCCGGCCCGGCTGAGCGCGCCGTCGTAGTAGACCATCATGTCGGCGAAGACATGGTGGCTGGGATCGGCGGCGATGGCTCGAACGGCCCCTCCCAGGACCCGCTCGCGATCGCAGAGATAGACGCGATGCCCCCGCAACGCCGCGACTCTCGCCGTCTCCATCCCGGCCGGCCCCGCGCCGACAACCAGGACCGTTTTAGCAGTCTCAGCCGGAATGATTTGCATCTCCTCGCGCCGGCTGACGTCCGGGTTCACCGCGCAGACGACGGAGCCCCTGGTCCCGTGCCACTGGTGGCACTCACCGGCCGCGATGCACCACCGAACCTCGTCAAGGCGCCCGGTCCGGGCCTTCTCGGGAAGCTCCGGGTCGGCGAGCAGGGCCCGGACCATCCCGATGAGGTCGGCGGAACCGTCGGACAGGATGCGTTCCGCGTCGTGAGGGTCGCGGATACCACCCGTGACGATGACGGGCAAGCCGACGGCCTGCTTCACCGCGGCTGCCAGGGGCAGGTTGTATCCGAAGGGCAATAGCCACGGAGCAGGGTAGATCAGGTTGAGCCCGGGGATGTTTGTCTCGCTGACGTTGACGTACATGATGCGATCGCGGACCCGCCTGCCGATATCCTCCATATCGGCAATGGTCAACCCGCCCGGTAGCTCATCGCTGCTGATCCGCAGGCCGATGGGAAAATCGGCGCCGTTCGTTTCCTGGACGGCATCCAGGATTTCCAAGAGGAAACGCAGTCGTTTCTCCAGGGTGCCGCCGTAACGATCGGTGCGCCGGTTGGTGTAGGGCGAGAGGAACTTGTTAATCAGGTAGCCGTGGGCGCCGTGGAGCTCGACCCCGTCCATGCCGGCCGTCTTCGCCCGACGGGCCGCGTGGGCGAATGCGGCTACGATGACCTGAATCTCGTCTGCATCGAGCTCATGAGGAATGTAGTGGTCCGCGGCGGAATGGAAGGCCGATGGGCCGACAGCAGGCTGGTAATCGTCCCAATCGGGGTTTCCCGCGAGGTGGTGTATCTGCGAGATGCACAGGGCGCCATTCCGGTGGGCGACCTCGGCAAGGTTCGTGAGGTGGGGAATGACGCGCTCGTCGTAGAAGGCGGCGCCTTCGGCCGTGGCCGGGTTCGGGAGAACGGCGCCGAAAGCGCCGACCTCGCTGGGGTTGAAGGGCGCGACGGCGGTGGTATAGCTATCGACGCCGAAGCTCGCGCCGGAGACGATCGTCATGCCAACGCCGCCGTGGGCCATCGCTTCGATGTGGCGCACGTAGCCCGAGGGGCCGATGCCGCCACCGTGGGCGGTCATGACCAGCCTGTTTTTCGCCCGAAGCGGGCCAATATCGATGGGCTGGAAGAGATGCTTGAAGTCGTCTGGCACGTGACACCTTGGGGTCGGTCCGAGACAGCGATCTCAGCCCCTCAAGGGCCTTAACCCGCCGACCCAGGCATCCCGGATCTCCGGGATGCCTGGGTTCGCTGATCTTCTAGTCCGACTAGAGGCGAGAGCTACCGCTGCGCGGCGGCGTAAGCAATCCTCGTGCTGTTCTTCCCTTTGCCGATGGTGAAGCTCTCTGGGATGGCCTCGCTAGCGAGCCAGGTTTCCCCCAGCTCGAAGAGCGTCCACCAGGAGGCCGCGTTCTCGTACGCGTATTCCTGGTACCTGGCGCCCCTCTCCGCGTACTCCTCGTAGCTTCTCGACTGGCTGAACTCCTGGGAGAGGCGTGCCCCCTCCGGGTCGGCGCTAACGGAGTAGACACTCGCTGTGTTGAAGCTCAGCGAGGCATAGCCGTACCCGATGGTGCCAGGACTTGAGGAGTACATGCCGCCGACCGAAGCCCTGGACCAGCCCGATTCCCGGTGCTCCGTAAGCACCCCGCCGAAAAGGGCTATCGCGGTTGGGATCCGGTTTACCTTGAGTCCGATGTCCTCCCAGTAGCCAGCTACCGCCTCGACCACGAGAGGGCCTGCGGGGAAGGGGTTGGGGGAGATGTTGTACAGGTCCAGCTCGAAGCCATTGGGGTACCCCGCTTGGGCCAGCAACTCTCGGGCCTTGGCCGGGTCATAGGGCGGCACCGGGAGCTGCTCGTAGAAGACGATGTCGATCGACGTGATGCTGTAGTTAAGGGAAGGCATGCCAAAGCCATGGAGGAACGAATCGACGAGGGCTTGGCGGTCGATGGCATACCACCAGAGCGCCTTGCGGACGTCGAGGTTGGCCATCGGATTGGGCTCGCCGGAGGTGAGGGTCTCATACTGCTCGTTCGGCCAGATAACCCCTATTCTGCCGCCTGTTTGTCCGATGACCCGCAGGCCTTCTTGCGTGATGCCCTCGACCGCGTCGAAGCTTATCGGCGTGAGATCTACCTCGCCAGTTCTTGCGAGAGCGAGCCGCGTAGCTTCCTCCGGGATGTCAATGAACGTCACGGTCTTCGTCCTGGGAACGCCGAAGAAGAAGTGACTATCGACGGCTTCTACTACGATCCGGTCGCCTACGGCCACGCTTTTCAGCTTGTAGGGCCCGGTGCCAACGGGTTCCTTGTTGGCTTCGGCAACCCCGACGGCCTCGATGTAGTTCTTCGATAGAAGTTGGACAGGAGTATCGCCGCCGGCCACCTTGCTGATACTAGCCACCGGCCAGAAGATGTTGCCGTTCTTGATCGTGACTACCATGGTGCTGGCGTCGGGGGTCTCGACACTGACGACGGCCGCCCTGAGGGCCCCCGTGGCGCCAAACTTCGATTCAGGATCGAGACCCATGCCCAAGGTGAATGCCGCGTCCTCCGACGTGGCCACGTCCCCGTTGTGGAAGATGGCGTTGTCCCTGAACTTGATGGTCCAGACGGTGGCCTCGGGGTTTGACGACCACTCGGTCGCGAACCCGGTCTCGCCATCAGGTCTCCCGTTCTCGTCGGCGCCGATCAGGTAGTCGTACATAGTTTCGATATACGCGGAGAGCGCCAGGGCGTTGCTGATCGCGGGGACCAGGCCGAACGGCCCCAGGGTTGCCAGGGCCACGTTCAGCTCGCCCGAGGATGTCGGGGCCGGCGTGGCCGTCGGGGCGGGGCGGGGGGTCGCGGTCGGGACAGCTGTTGGCGCCCTGGTCGGTGCTGGCGCCGTGGTCGGCGCCGGCGCCGCGGTCGGTGCTGGCGCGGCGGTCGGCTGTGGCGCCGGCGTCGCGGTGTCGTCAGCTCCACCACCGCATGCGGTGACCACCAAGGCCAGCGTCACCACCACGATGGTCGCGGGGGACAAGAAACGTAACAGAACTCGCTTCATCTCAACCTCCTCTGGTTGGTTGCCCTCTCACGGTTTGAAGGCGCGCGAGGGATCGTCCGATTCGTCACTGTAGGCTCGCTGGAAGAGTGCCGAGTTGCCGCATGACACCGACGCGATCGAAGGTGCCCCAACGTTCGGCGATCTTGTCATCGGCGACGCGGAAAATGCTCATAGCGCTCATCGTTAGCTCTTTCCCGGTCGGCTTTGTCCCGAGAAACTCGCCCTTGTCGTGTTTACCCATGGCCGCGCCATAGACACCGACGAAATCGTTGTCGGCCACGATGCAGTTGCACTTGAACCAGACCTGGCCGAAGGCCGAGAGGAACTTCTCGTAGTTACTCCGCGCTCCCGCGGCGCCGATGGCGGCGTCGGGGTCCAGATGATGGTCCTGGTACGTGGACGAAACAAGCTCATCGACTAGCTTCAGGTTTTTGTCGTTGAGAACGCCATGGAGGTAGCGCCAGACCAGCATCTTGTTCCGCTCGAGGACCTCCCGCGGAACGTCTGGGCGGGGGTTCCGCACGGAGAAGGGCATGGGCGGCCTCCCAACGGGGCGCATGTTCTCATCGGGGAGTTGCCCCAGCTGTTGGAAGCGGTGATAGCCATCCGGAATGCCCCACTTCTCGACCATCCTGTCGCCGATGATGTGGAAGAGGTCAATCACATCCCACATCATCTTCTTCCCGCCCGGGGGCATCGCGGTTCCCGAGGCGAATAGGAAGACGAAGTCGCCCTCGCCGACCAGCAGATTGCAATCCGATCTGCCGCCCGGGGTCTTGGCGAAGTTACCGTAGACCCGATAGGTGGCTTCGGTACCCCAGCCGTCCGGGAAGGGGAACCGGTGGTCCATGAACTCATGAATCTCGACATCCTCGATGGCGCTGAGGTTGCGGTTGTTGACGACCTGGTCGTAGAACTGGACAACCACCGCCTTCTTGTCCTCGATCGACATCTGTACGTCTCCTTTGCGTGTCGTTCCCAGCGCCGGAACCTTTCGGAACGAGACGTCAGGGCGAGGGCAGCCCCTCGAGCTCTCGGATGTTCATGGCTTCCAGCTCGGCGAGGACCTGTTGCTGCTCCGCCTCCGGTGGGTACATATAGGGGAGACGAAGGTGGCCGGCGGGCAGGCCAAGGACCTTGAGCGCGGTCTTGATGCTACGGGCCGGGCCCGGCCCCCATTTACCGAGGATCTTGTTGAGCCGGTAAAGATGCGACATGCCCTCGGTTGTCCCTTCGAAGTCGCGTTGAGCAAAACGGTCGGCAATAGACTTGGACAGTTTCGGGACGATGTTCGGCTCGGTGGCGAGGGTGCCTGATGAGCCGTTGAGCATTCCTTCCATGAGCATGGCCATGCTGGTGTATAGCTTGATACTGGGCCGAATGCTCCACGCGACGTCTCGAAACTCCACGAAGGTGCTCATGGGCTGGCCTGCCATGATGTTGAGGGCGGCGATCTGCGGGTACTGCTTAATCAGGGCCCCGATTAGGCTGCTGGGGGTGACGTAGCCGACGCCGATGGGGTGGATAGACAGAGCGACGGGATAGTCCATGTGCTCCAGGAGATCGCGGTAGTAACGCTCTTGTTCCTCGAGAGTCGGCTTCAGGCCGTGGCCCATGTCGACGCCGTAGACCTGCACCATATCCACGCCCGCTCCGTGGGCGATGTTGGCTACCTCCAGCACCTGTGCCGCGGTGTGCCCTTCGCGGGCCATGGCGTAGACGGGCACCTTGCCTCCGCACACGTCGACGCCGGTACCGTAGACAACCTCGAGTTCGTCGAGAGTCAAGCTGTGACTCTCGCCCGTGCCGCCGCCCGCCAGGTAGATGGCGCAGCCGACCTCGCGTACGCGAACCAGATGGGCCTGGAGCGTCTCCACGTCGACCCGATCATCCGCGGTGAACGGCGTGATCGGGTTGCAGATCACATGAGGATTCGGGTCGATCCCAGCCACGACTCCCCTCCCCGTGCTCCCAACGCAAGACCAAAACGGTCCTAGGTTGAACGGCGTCCACCGATGGAATTCCGCCCGCCGACAGAGCACGCGCCCTACAAAGTGCACGCATTGTATATGACCACGTCAATTTGAGCACTGTTTCTCGCCATATGGGTGACTACACATGAGCTAATTCGGCATTTTTTACCCGATCTGCGTCGATTTTGAAATTGAGCTCAATCCATCCCGTCGGCTGAAACCGCGGGGCGCAAGCGGCCCGAGAACCGACGGCAAGGGGCTCCGAAGTTTCCGAATGCGTCATTGACTGCCACCGGACTCGCCGATATCATGATGCGTCCCCAGTTGGACGCCGAACGTCGAAGGGAGATCAGTCTATGACGACGAAAGCCGCCGACTACGCTGAAGTGTTGACTTATTTCGACAAGCTGTCGAATTGGGGTCGGTGGGGCCCCGATGACGAGCTCGGGACGATCAACCTCATCACCCCGGAGAAGCGTCTTCGGGCTGTGGGCCTGGTCAAGGAAGGCGTCGCCGTTTCCTGCTGCCGCCTCCTCGAAAAGGGGACCGCGGCCGACGTTCGCATGCCGCTCATTCACCTGATCGAGAGCAGTGGAGAGCGGTACGCCGGCCACAAGAACAAGCCTGGCGAGCTCCAGCACGGCACCGACTTCCTGGGGATGATCCTGCACGGCCCCAGCTACACCCACCTCGACGCCCTTTCCCACGTGTTCCGCGACGGCAAGCTCTACAACAACCGTTCTTCAAGCCTGGTCAACACTCACGAGGGCGCTACTGTTGGCGGCGTCCACTCCTATCGTCACGGGATCATGAGCCGCGGCGTTCTCCTCGACATCGCACGACTTCGGGGCGTCGACTGGATGGGAATGAAGGAAGCCATCACGATCGAGGACCTGGAGGCGACCGAGAAGGCCCAGGGCGTCCGCGTCGAAGAGGGCGACATCCTCTTCTATCGCACCGGCTACTACAAGATGCGGAAGGAAGTGGGGCCGGTGAGCCTGGCGGAGGGGCGCAACGGCTTTCACCCCGAGGTCCTGCCCTGGCTTCATGAACGCGGCGTCGCGCTTCTCGGCGGCGACACGGCCAACGACGTCATCCCACCCCTGATCCCCGAGCTGCCCATTCCCGTGCACCAGGTCGGGCTCGTCGCCATGGGCCTGCCGCTTTTGGACAACGCCAACCTCGAGGAGCTCGCCGAGGCCTGCGCCAGCCGCAACCGATGGGAGTATCTATTGACCATCAATCCCCTGCCGATCATGTATGCCACCTCCAGTCCCATCAACCCCATTGCCACGTTCTAAAGGGAGATGCCATGGCTATCGAGGACAACAAGGCGCTCGTCTGGCGGTTCTTTAACGGCGTGGTCAACGAGCGGAACCTGGACGTCGTCGACGAAGTGATGGCCCCCGACATCCTGGACCACCGCTTCGACCCCGGACCGCCGCTCGGGACCGAGGGCACCAAGCGTGTGTACGGTAGGTTCCTCGAAGCCTTTCCTGGCGGGCGCGCCGAGCGGCTCGCCTTGATCTGTGAGGGGGACTTGGTGTTCTGGCATGGGCGCGCCGAGGTCACCCACACGGGCGGCGAGTTCATGGGGGGCAAGGCCACCGGGAGAAAGCTTTCGTGGGAGGCGATGGACCTGTTTCGCGTTTCAGACGGGAAGATCGTCGAGCGCTGGGGCCTCCACGACCAACTCGGCCGAATGCAGCAGATGGGGACTCTTCCCGCGGAGATGGAGCCTTATCTAATGCATCGTCGCTAGACGTCGGTGAGCCACTTCGAGTGGCCACGCTCTGAGGGCGTCGATCATGACGACAGCGTTTGCGAGCCCTGTGTAACAGCACAACCGCCAGGCTGGGTTGGAAGCATCAGGAGGAGGACATCGAAAAGCTCTCCGACGCGTACCCTTTGTGCTGTTTTTCACAACGAATTAACCGGCAAGTGACTGATTCCGTGAGTAATAGTGGGGTTAACTCAACAAAGCTGCATGAAAATTGACAAGTCCGATACAATCCGGCATATCACGCATCTCTTTATTGATCAGTCACAGGGGCCAGAGCCACGAGACCGCTAGGACTCGGAGAGGAAAGGATGATGAGAAAACTACTACTAACCAGGTGGGTGCTCCTGGCGGCAACGGTGTCCCTGGTGGTGGCGGCGTGCGGAGGGGGAGCCGATGCGACGCCGACGAGCCGGCCGGCGCCAACGGCGGCGCCCGCGCCGACGGCCGCACCCGCTCCGACTACTGGGGCTGCGCCGACCGCCGCGCCCGCGCCAACCGCCAGGCCGACCGCTGCGCCGACCCCCACGTCGGCGCCTACGGCGACACCCACTCCCAAGGCGGTCCCGACCGGCGAGCTCCGCATCGCCACGGTCGACACCCGAGACTTCAACCTGTTGCCGGGCGTTGCCTTCCAGCGGATGTTCATGGACGCGCTGTTCGACAACCTGGTCGGCATGGACCCGGGCGGCGCCTTGAACTCAGACCTGGGCTTCGCTTCGTCTTGGGAGACCAGCCCGGATGCTACGGAGTGGACCTTCAAGACGCGCTCAGGCGTCGTCTTCCACGACGGCACCCAAGCGACCGCAAACGACTTCAAGTTCACTTTGGACTTCTGGTCGACCGAGCCGAAGATCATCTCCGGCGGCACCGAGTTGAAGAAGGCCCTGAACGAGGCGGTAGTCACGGATGACAACACCCTAATCGTCAGGCTGAATGCCACTGACCTGTTCCTCCCGGTTACCTTCCTCAGCCGAGCGGCCACTGGCGGTCTGGGGTACCTGCTCCCTGAGGGCTATACTTCGAGAGTGGGTGTCAACGAGGCCAACCGCGCCCCGGTTGGCAGCGGCCCCTATACGGTCCACGAAGTCAACCCCGGTAACAACTTGGTCGTCGAAGCCATCGACGAACACTGGCTCTGGGGCGTCCCGCGCTACGAGACCTTGGAATACCTGGAAATCCCTGAGACCTCGACCCGGCTGGCCTTGCTGCGGACCGGCGAGGTCTCCCTCGCCCTGGTCGACCGCAAGGACGGGCCCATCCTCGCCAACGAGGGATTCGACGTCGTGGTGAAGGACGCCGGACGGATCGTCTACCTATTCTTCAGCCAAACCTGGATGACCGAGTTCGACGGTGTTCGCAACCCGCTGAACATCAAAGAGGTGCGAGAGGCCCTCAATCTAGCAATTGACCGTGAAACCATCGTCGACGTGTTCATGGGCGGTCTCGCTGATCTGACGAACGACTATCCCGTGACCAAGTGGGATCCTGCAGGCCAGGGTGTGAACTACGAGATTCCGCCCTTTGACCCCGCCCGCGCCCGCGAGCTGCTGGCCCAGGCCGGCTATTCGGAGTCGAATCGTCCAGAGATAGCGGTGGCCATGTTCCCCTTCGGCGGGCTGCCGGAGGGCCTGGAAATCATGGAGCAGGTCGTCCTCTGGTGGGAGGATATCGGCGTCAAGGTCAACCGGCGGCCAATGGGCATCTCGGCCTTCCTGGCGCCGTGGAAGGCGCAAGCCTTCACCGAACCCCTGGTGTCGTCCACCTTCTACATCGCGAACCGGCCACTGTCCACCATCTTCGCGGCCGGTACGATGCTGAAGGTGTCCATCAACCGTTTGGTCGAAGACGACGCGCTCAACGATGCCGCCGAAGCCTACCTTGAGTCCCCCAATCTGGACGATTACGTAAAGAACGGCCAGCGCTTGATGGAGCTGGTGCATGACTTCGTACCGCTGATACCGCTCTTCTACACCGGCGACGTCTGGGCCGCCGAACCGGGCATCGGCGGCGACACCTGGACGCTGGGCCGGTACGCTTACTCGATCAACGTCACCCAGCTCATTGGCACGCCGCTGAGGTGAGGAAGACGATGCGTCCGTGGGGCTGGAGC
Source organism: Dehalococcoidia bacterium (assembly GCA_965248515.1). Taxonomy (GTDB): domain Bacteria; phylum Chloroflexota; class Dehalococcoidia; order SHYB01; family SHYB01; genus CBDFJU01. The sequence continues at coordinate 648,709 of CBDFJU010000002.1, forward strand.
GCGGCCCGGCGGACGCATCGTCCAAGAATCATGTACCGGCAAGATCTACCCGAGCGAGGGCGCCGGCGAGGACCACTCCGGTATCAAGCCGGGGGCGTTCGACAACACCGGCGAATGGGTGGCCCCTCTGACAGGCGGCATCTGAACCGGTAGAGGTGGCTAGAACCTCTTGAGGCCCTCGATGTCGTAGAGCTAACATCGCCTGTATGAAACTTCAACACAGCCGGTCGTGCGTGCGAATCTAGTTACTCTTGCCGTTTCAAGACGGGGTGCTCCTCGCGCCGATACACGAGCGGGCTGAGATCGGCCTAACACATGCTAGACTGCGGCGGGAAGGTGTACCTTGACCACGGCCAACGCATCGAGGTCAGCCAAGGTGCGGGCCCGGCTCGACCATCCGGTCGTCGACGCGGACGGCCACATCACCGAGCTGACGCCCGTGCTGCTCGAGTACGTCAAGCAGATCGGCGGGAGCGACATGGTGGGCCGATACCTGGAGTCGCCACCGATCAACGGTCTGTACCATGCCCAGTTCACGAGCACGACCCTCGACGAACGGCGAGACAGCTGGACCCATATGCACTCCTGGTGGGGCCAGCCAACAAAGAACACAATAGACCGCGCCACCGCTTCGATTCCCGGCCTCCTCAACGAGCGTCTCGAGGAGCTGGGCATCGATTTCGTGCTTCTCTATCCCAGTGAGGGGCTCTCGGCCCCTCGCATCCCCGACGCCGAGGTGCGCCAGGTCGCGTGCCGGGCGTACAACACCTTCGTTTCGGAGCTCCTGGCGCCGTATGCGGACCGGATGGCCCCCGTGGCCACGATCCCCGTGGATACACCCGAGACAGCCATTGGGGAGCTCGAGTTCGCGGCCGGGACCCTGGGGATGAAGGCCGCTGTCCTCAAAGGCTATGTCCACCGGCAGGTACCCCGGATCGCCCGGGAGCAACCCCACGCCGCGGACCTCGCGTATCACTTCGATTTCCTGGGACTCGACAGCGACTACGATTACGACCCGCTCTGGGCCACCTGCGCCGATTTGAAGATCGCTCCGACCTTCCACGATGCTGTGATGGGGAAGGCGCTGCATCGCTCCATCTCCAACATGGTGTACAACCATGTGGGCTGTCTGGCCGCTTGCCACCACGCCCTGGCGAAGGCCCTGTTCCTCGGCGGCGTGACGCGCCGCTTCCCCACGCTTCGATTCGCCTTCCTCGAAGGGGGCGTGGCTTGGGCCTCCGCCCTCTACGCGGACATCATCGGCCACTGGCGGAAGCGCAATATCAAGGTCCTCGATGAGTTGGACCCCGCGAATCTGGACCGGGAACTGGTCCTTGACTTGATCGAGCGGTACGGAGACCGAGCGACCCAAGCCAAGCTCGGTGAGATCGCCGAGTTTTACGGGAAGAAGGCGTCGAGGCCCGATACGTACGACGACTTCGCCGCGGCTGGCATCGAGCGGGCCGAGGACGTCCGCGACCTGTTCGTGCCGCGTTTCTACTTCGGCTGCGAAGCCGACGATCCGATGAACGCGATGGCATTCCATCGCGAGGCGAACCCGTTTGGCGTTCCGCTCAGGGCCATCTTCGGCTCCGACATCGGCCATTGGGACGTGACGCGCATGAACGAGGTCGTCGCCGAGGCCTATGAGCAAGTGGAACGGGGGGTATTGGCCGAGGAGGACTTTCGGCACTTCGTGTTCGTCAACCCGGTCATGCTCCACGCCGGCGTCAACCCCGATTTCTTCAAGGGAACCCGAATCGAGTCCGCCGCAGACCAGGTGCTCCAGATTGCGGCTGGCGCTCGATAGGAGGCGGAAGCCATGAGGGTCTACGAGATGGTGTCGGCGGACGGACACATCGTCGAGCCGCCAGACCTGTGGAAGCAGTGGCTTCCCGCCAAGCACCAGGCCAGGGCCCCGCGCTTGGTCAAGGACGAGGAAGGTGGCGATGCCTGGCTCTACGGTGATGATCCCAACGTCGAGCCGATTGGCCTCGTGACCGTGTCCAACAAGGCGTACGATCAGGCCAAGTGGACCGGAGTGCGGTACGAGGAGATCCGCAAAGGCTGCTTCGACGCGCTCGCCAGGCTCGAGGATCAGGACCTGGATGGGCTGGACGCCGAGGTCATCTACCCACCCGTCAAGGCGTTGCTCTCTTTCATGAACGACCAGGACCCGGAGTTCCACGCGGCGGGGTTCCAGGGTTATAACGACTGGCAGCTCGATGGCTTTCAGGCCGTGGCGCCCGACCGACTCGTCTCCATCGTGCAGATGCCGAATCTGGGAGTTGAGGCCATGGTTGCGGAGCTGGAGAGGTGCGCCCGCAAAGGCGCCAGGGGAGTGGGGTTACTGTCGTGGCCAAGCGGCAAGGCAACGGTTAGCAGCGCGGACGATCCTTTCTGGGCAGCGGCCCAGGAAATGGGCATCCCGGTCAGTATCCATATTCGGCTGGCCGGGCCGGCGCCCCCTCAGCTGACTCGCTCTCGGGTCCTCGGTCCCGAGAACCTCTTCAACCACACCAGCGGTCGCATTGGCGCTATGCCGGGAATCCTCTCGCAGTTCGTCTACAGCGGCGTTTTCGACCGGTTCCCTGGCCTAACCGTGATTTCCGTGGAGACGGGCGTCGGCTGGATTCCGTTCGTCGCACAGGACATGGACGACACTTACTGGCGGAACCGAGGATGGACCGGCCTCGCCATCAAACACCACCCCAGCTACTATCTTCGGCGCAACTTGATGGCCACCTTCGTGCGAGACGCCTACGGCCTCCAGAACCGTCACGCCGTCGGTGTGGACAATATCATGTGGGGCAGCGATTACCCCCACCACATCAACGACTGGCCCTTCAGCCGCAGGGTGATGGAGGACCAGACCACCGGTATCCCCGAAGAGGAGCGGCGAAAGCTCTTCTGCGACAACGCGGTCCGCACCTACAAGCTCAACGGCAGTTGACCCTCGGCCTTGCCCCATCAGGCGAGCTTCGGGTAATCGACTCTTTCAAGAGGCGTGAGGCTGCCGGGCTCGATCTCTTCGTAGATGTAGCCGCCGGGCCCGGTAATGCAGCCGATGTGCGTCCCCTCGGCCCGGGAGCGATGGCCGATGCGTCGCATCTCGTCGACGGTCGCGGCAAGGTCGTCGCTCTCCAGCTCGTACAGGGCCAGGTATCTGGCCGGCCCCTCACCCGCCGTTGCCTGGACGAACCTCCTGGCCGAAACGACACCGCGGGCCTCCATCATGTGGGGCAGGTGTGCGTGGGTGTACCACCGGTTGAACTCCTCTTCCCTATCAAGGTCGGTGCAATCGGTGAACGTCAGGTAGATCCCCTTTGCCATAGCTGTGACCTCTCGAGCTCCAGGGTGTCCGGGAGGGCGTCCACTTTCCTGCTCGCGGCTCTACTCTACTCCACTCGACTCCAATTCGCCTAGATCGGCATTCCTGGGCGTCGAAACCGTACCAGGGGGTTGACGGGTTCGGTGGGGCCGCCTACACCTGTACTCCACTGCGCTTCGAAGAGCAGCAGCAGCTCCTGCTATTACTCGTGGAGCGCATCGCCGTCCGGGATGGCCGCGTCAAGGTCAAGACTATCGTACCCACTGGCGGCGACCACTACGACGTTTTGCGACCTGCTCGTGGTGACGAACGAGTCGCAATTTTACCCTTACGGTTCACGCTGGAGCTGGAGTTGGTCATGGGTCGTCAGCCTTACGGGAATAGCAGGCCTATCACGCGACCCGCACACGGTTCGACACGCCAGTGACGACGTGTACCCAATTGGTCCGTTGAGAATGACGTTGGAGCGGGAGCTGCAGCGCGGAACGGGCTGCGTTTGATCCCTTGTCGAGGCCGGTATACTCCGGCGTGAACCAGGATTACCTCTCGAGATGCCAGTCAACACGGCCCCGCTACAGCCTCGCGACATCGGTGATAATGCGATGCTCTTTGATCCGCCACCTTCCGTCCTGCCTCACGAACTTGTCGATTGTCCTTCCAAACCGCCCCAACACGGGGCCATCCAGCGTGTCGTCCAGACCGGCTGCATACTGTTCGACCGTTGCCTCATCACCGTTGATCGAGATGAGCGGAGCCGTGTAGAAGTGCTTCGAGTAGGAGTTGGGAGGAGCCGCAACCGTGGAATGGTGACTGACAAAATCCCGCAACTCTTGGCGGCCGACATGTTTGTGAGGATGGTTGATGGCGGAAGGGATGCGCCGTTGGACATCCAGGACCGCATCATCGGTGAAGAGATCCAGCCACTCTTCTTCCCGGGCGCTATCAAGGTAGTGCGCGTAACGGTAGAGAATGCTCACCAGTTCTCGTTCCACCGCTACCTTATCTATTCTGGCCCTAAGCTCCCCGACCTCCTGCTCCAGGGCTTCAACCTTTTTCTCAACCTGTTGGTTCAATGCAGGCCTCCAGATTTCATTCAAAGTCGGTGTGTCAGGCTTGAAGCCGCCCGAGTGCTTCCGCATTCTGCGGATCGCTCAGCATATCGTTCTGAAAGTCGTCGGCAGTGTGTCCAGCAGAACCTTCGTCGTGAGCCGGTCCCGGCAAGAGTAGAAAAGGACTTCGGGACTGTCAAGGTGGGCGCTCGGAAGCCGTCGCAACGTGGCGCCCCGGCCGACGATTTCAGAAGACGATGGAGATCTCCTCGACGTCTGTCCGGCCACCTTCCCGGAGACCGCCTCATTCGACTATCATGGTGCCATCAGTCGGCAGGAAATTGTGGGCCGGCGCACGTGGAACTCACCGGCATCGTCTCTTCCGACGCTCATTTCACCGAGCCACCCGACCTGTGGGAGAAGCGCCTCGACAAGAAGTTCGCTGACCGCACGCCGCACGTCGTCTCCGTGGAGAACGATTTCGGCTGGGCCCCGTACCTCATCTGGAAGATGGACCAGGACTATACCCAGCAGGCGCGGCGGCCGGGCTGGCAGCGCTTTCGGTCCGATGCCGTGCCCAGCGATTTCTTCCGCCAAAACGTCTTTTTCAGCTTGCAGGCCGATGCGATCGGCATCAAGCTCCGGCACGAGATCGGCGTCGATAACCTCATGTTCGGCACCGACTACCCGCAACCGGAAAGCACTTTCCACCGCAGCCGGCAGATCCTGGAGGAGATGCTCGCGGACGTCCCGGAGGATGAACGCGAGAAGATCACCAGGTCGAATGCCGCCGCGATGTATGGCTTCGATATGGAATGAAATTGGGCGCGACCTTCCCGCAGACGGAGATCGGCAACGACCCCGCTGGGATACGCGACTTCGCCCAAGCCGCCGAGGCCCTCGGCTACGACTACTTGCTCGCCTATGACCACGTCCTCGGCGCCGACCGGCGGGTCAGGCCCGATTGGCAGCCGGGCGGCAGAGTGAATCCTTATCAGCTCTCCGACGCCTTCCACGAGCCTCTCGTCCTCTTTAGCTTCCTCGCCGGGCTGACCAAGAAGATCGGCTTCACGAGCGGAGTCCTCGTATTGGGCCAGCGACAAACCGCCCTGGTCGCCAAGCAGGCCGCGGAGGTCGATGTGCTCAGTGGGGGGCGGCTCCGCTTGGGCGTCGCCATTGGCTGGAACGACGTCGAGTACCAGGCGCTGGGCATGGACTTCCATAACCGGGGGGCCCGAATCGAAGAGCAGATAGCGCTACTCCGTGCGTTATGGACGCAGGAGAGCGTCACTTTCGAAGGCCGGTGGCATACCGTCATCGGGGCGGGCATCAATCCCCTGCCTGTACAACGCCCCATCCCCTTGTGGTTTGGCGGGCAAACGGACGCAGCCATGAAACGCGCAGCACGGATAGGTGATGGGTTCATTTTCGGGACCGTCAGCGAAGACACTGCAGGCGTGCTCGAGCGGTTGCGCAGTTATGTGAACGGCGCCGGCCGCGACGCCGTGTCGTTCGGTATTGAAGGGCGGGGCGCGCTGGCCGGCCAGACCCCGGAGAAGGTAGCGGAAGAAATCCAGCGCTGGCAGTCGCTCGGCGCTACCCATGCCGCGATCAACACGATGAATGCGGGCCTCAAGACCCCCGACGAGCACATCCAAGCTATCACACGATGCAGAGCGGCATGTGATATTGGCACGTCACCCTGATCCAGGGAGCGGGGCCGCGCCTATCATTAAGGAGACGACCGAGCCATGAGACTGAAAGGGCGTGTCGCCATCGTGACCGGTGCAACGGGAGACGTGGGGACCGCTATCGCATGGTCGTTGGGTCAAGAGGGCGCTCGGGTTGTTGTCACCGCCAGGGGCCAGTCGAGGCTAGACGCGCTGGCCGCCGAGCTTGACGCGGCGGGGGCTCAGTGTGTCCCAGTGGCCGCCGATCTGACGAGGGAAGACGAGGTGAAGGGGATGGTGGCCACCGTCGCCGAACGCCTGGGGGACATCGATATTCTCGTGAATAATGCGGGCATGGTGGTGCCGCAAGGCCCCGTGGCAGAGATGGACTTGAGCGTCTGGAACGGAGTTCTGGCCCTCAATCTCACCGGCGCCATGCTGTGCTGCAGGGGAGTCCTGCGCCATATGCTGCCTCGCGGGCAGGGGGTAATCCTGAACATCGGCGCCACCAGCTCGAGGCGAGGTTTCCCCATGAGCAGCGCGTATAGCTCGTCGAAGTGGGGGCTCATTGGCCTGACTCAGGCGCTGGCCCAGGAGGTGGGCGCGTTCGGCGTTCGGGTCAACTGCCTCTGCCCGGGCACGGTGGAAGGGCCGCACAGCCGCAGCGCCTTCGAGGCCAGGGCCGCCGAGCGGGGGGTTCCCTACGAGACAGTGGCCGCCGAGATCGCCGCCCGCTCTTCCATGGGGCGCTTCGTGACCCCCACAGAGATAGCGGTGCCCGCGCTCTTCCTGGTTTCCGACGATTCCAGCGGCGTCACGGGCCAGGCCCTCAACGTCAACGCCGGCACCTTCATGAACTGACAGCGGCCACCGGAAGGGCGGGTGCTAGACGAGCGTTCTGACATTCATCTCGTCAAGCGCTTGCTCGATCGTCGACTGTGCCTCGCCAGGCATCGGTTGCAGAGGTGGCCGGAGCTCACCGCCGGGTAGTCCGAGAAGTTGCATCGCTGCTTTGACGGCGCGCGTCGGTCCGTACAAACGGTTCCCGTGCCGGTCCGTTGTCAACGCCAAGTGCAGCCGCATCAGCAATGCCCAGTCCTTCGTAGCCTCGGCCTTCTTATCACCGATGAAGTTCTCGCCAACCTGTTTGGAGAACCGCGGTACGAGGTTTGCCAGGTAGTCGATACAGCCCTGGCCGCCATAGATCAGGTTGTCCAGCATGTCCGGGCAGCCGTCTACATAGACGGGCAACCGATGCCCCACAGCGTCGACGACCCTCGCAAGGTAGCGGTTGGAGGTAACGCCAACAGCCACGGCGACGATCCGATCGTGCTTCTCCACGAGGCTGTCGAGCAGGTCCACTGGCACGACATACCCAGGCGCGGAGTGGCTGCATATCACTACAGGAAGACGCACCCCGTCCAACACCTCCGAAAAGTAGGCTTCCAGTTCTCGGCCGGGCCCGACGGCGGGAGCAGGCAGCCCTATGACGCCTCCCACATACCCGGCGGAGGCGACGGATCCCGTGGGCCGCTCACCGTGACCAACGTCGACTGGATAGACCTGGAGCGCGTCAACGCCGGCCGACTCCGCGACGGATGCCTGCTCTAGCACTTCCCGGGCGGTCCTCGGCTCGCGGCCGCCCGCGAACACATCGACGGTCCTCGTTCGCTCTTGAACGGCAAGGGCGTAGAGCCGGCCGAGCTCATCCAGGCTCATCGTATGGCCTTCACCGACGCCCGAGCTCCCCACGCAAATCCCCACTCCCGCGGCGCTCACACGACGCACTTGCTCGACGAATACTCGTTCATCCAGGTTGCCGCGGCTATCAAAGGGGGTGACCAGTTCGGCGAACTGTCGATAGGTGCTCATTGGTCGTCTCCGCTTCCCAGGTAGTCGGGGCCGTGCCCCTGCTTCTCCATCACGCTATCCCTTCCACCTGCTTGATGCCGTCCGCGTCAAAATAGTCGGCCATGGCGAGGTGGGCTTCCTCCGGGATGGGCAGGAACGGGCGCCGCATCTCGCCACATGGGAGTCCCAGCACTCTCAGCGCCGCCTTGATAGACCTGGGAGTGGCGTGGACGAAGTTACCGTTGCGGTCTGATCCCATGGCCATGCCCAGGCGCATGAGCCTGGCCCACGCGGCCGCGGCCGCTTCGATATTGCCTGCCCGGAATTCCCTCACGATGGAGATGGCTAGTTGCGGCGCGATATTGGAGACGGTGTCCAGGCACCCGTGCGCGCCAAGAACCATCGCCTTGATCAGGTTGTGGATGCTAACAAAGACTTTGATGCGGTCCCCCACCGCGTCGATGACCCTGGTGACATACTCGATCCGGTCGTTGCTGACCATGATGGAGATAATATGGGGATAATCTCGGACCAGGCGATCGAGCAACTCGATGGGAATCAGATAGCCCACGCCCTGGTGGCTGGAGAGGTGTACACGGGTTCCGATCCCCTCGAGGACGTCCCGATAGTACTGCTCCAACTCGCGCCCCGGCGCCGCTCCGATGGCGCCCGTTGGGCGATGGCCGTGACCGATGTCTATCGGGTATACCTGGACGGCATCCACGCCCGCCGCTTCGGCCTCCCGCGCGACTTCCAGCAGGTACTTGGCTCCCCGCGATTCTCTGCCTGCGGCAAACGCGGGCACTTTCCCTTTGAGCTCGTCGACGCCGATCTCGTAAAGCCGGCGCAGCTCATCAGCGTCCATGACCTGGCCTTCGCCAGAGCCGGGACTTCCGAGGAGCACGCCGCAACCGGCGCTGGCCACCCGCCGCAGGTGAGCGCGGAGCCCAGCCTCATCGAGCTTGCCATCGGTGCCGAACGGCGTAATCGACATGGTAAAAATGCCCGGTAGCTCCATGGTCGGCATGAGGCGCCTCCTCTCCACCCTCAGCGACCGCCGGGTACGCTGCAGGCCGCCATAGTAACGCCGAAACGACGTGTTTGGATACTATTATTGGCGCTGAGAGAAGGATTTCGACTCTTTCAGCACGGTTAACGGTCGGGGTTTGACATCATGGGTGGGTGGATGTGCATAATTGCTCGCCGTCCGGCGGGACAAACTGCAGCCGGTCGATGAAGAGCGCGCGCGGCATTCCTCGCTGAACGGCAACGGCGCTATTTGTCCGCCTTCGTGCGAGAAAGGGAAAGCAATGGCTTCGAAATTTGAGCATCCGAAGAAACCAATCATGTTTTCCATGATCGTCACCCCTATGGAAAAGGATGGAAAGCTAGACGAGCGCGGTATCCGAGAGCACCTGCGCAGGCAGGTGGCAGCCGGTGTCGGCGTCTACCTGGGCAGCGGCGGGTCGGGGGAGGGCCACGCCCTGACGCACGAGGAACGCTTCCGCCTCTACCAGATAGGTGTGGAGGAGTGCCAGGGGAAGGTGCCGGTATACTGCAACCCGCCCGAAGCAAGGTCCGCCGAAGAGATGCTGGTTACGGTACGTTTGGCTGTCGAAGCCGGTATCGATTGCGTGCAGCTCTATCAGATGGATGCCGGCCACGGTCGCATTCCGGTGGTCGCCGAGCAGGAGGGCTACTTTCGCGACCTGCTGGAGGCGACGGACCATCCAGTGGTCCTCTCCATCCACCAGGCGGTGGGCTACCTCGCTCCCGTCAATCTGACGATCCGGCTCTGCAACGACTATCCCCAGATCAAGGCCGTCAACCTGCCTTTCGGTCCCTCCAACGGCTACTTTATGACGCTTCAAGATGGTGTCCGGAACGACGTCAAGATCTACGGCGGGATGGCCAACATCTTCACGCTGCTGCCGCTGGGTGCCTGGGGCGCGCTGGTCGCGGAGCCCAACCACGTCCCCAATCTGAGCCAGGCAGTCCTGGACTACTACATGGCCGGCGATATCAAGAAGGCGGCCGAGACCTACGCCAATATCCTGCGCATCGGGGAAATCATCGACATGGGACGCCGTGTTTCGGCGGATGGTCCGAAAGGGGCCATGAAAGCGCTCGGGTACGACGTCGGTCCGCCCCGCAAACCCCGCATCCCGGTCGACGATGCAACCATCGAGAAGATGCGGAAGGCGTTCGAGGCGTTGAACGTCCACGAACTGGAGCGCGAGGCGGCGGCGCGGAAGCGCTAGCTACCCGAGCAGGGGGAGGCCATGGGCGCTACTCAGGCCACACTAGATGAGCTCGCGAGGAGGCTGCAGCTCCTCGAAGACGAACGGGACATTCTCGGCATCCTCAACCGCTACGCTTACGGCTTCGACTACTCCCGGGACCAAGACTGGCTTGACCTGTTCGCCGAAGACGCGGTCCTGGAAATCCGTCTGGGGAAAGGGGCCTCACCCAGAAAATATGAAGGGATCGCGGCGCTGAGACAGTGGACCGCGGAACGCCCCAAATACGATAGCCCGCCGCTGAAAGCAAAGCACATGATCTCCGCGCCCGTCATCTCAGTCCAGGGCGACGAGGCCACCGCCGAATGCGGGTTGGCCGTGCTCGTAACACGCCCTGAAGGGACGGCGGTGGCCTCCTACGCACGGTATGAAGACCGCCTGGTAAAGCAGAACGGCCAGTGGAAGATCCAACAGCTCATCGTCCACGGCGAGTCCTGAGGCCAGAGTAAGGGAGGGACAGATGCGTGAGTACCGAATGATTTCGGCGGATTCCCACATCTTGGAACCACCCGATCTATGGGAGAGCCGAGTTTCGAGGAAGTATCGGGACCGGGCCCCGCGGGTGACCCGTATGGAACTCGGTGACGCTTGGATTATCGAAGGCGTGGCCGAACCAATGAACTTCGGCTTCAACCAGTGCGCCAGCGATCCCCCCGAGCAGTGTTCCCGTTGGATTCAGTGGGAGGACTGTCGACCCGGCGCCCACGACCCCGCCGCCCGGCTCCCAGACCTCGACCGCGACTCGGTAGACGCCGATGTCCTTTATCCGACGCCGGGCCTGTCCAACGCTATCTACTGGAACACGCAAGACCCTGAGTTTCACGTCCAATGCGTGCGCGCCTACAACGACTGGCTGTCCGATTTCTGCCGATACGACCCCGAGCGTCTCGTCGGGCTCGCGATGATGCCCAACGTCGGCGCGGATGCCGCCGTGGAGGAGCTGAGGCGCGCCATCGACCTCCCGGGAATCCGGGGAGTCATGATCGGGCAATTCCCGCACGGAGGAGTGAACCTTTCACAGGAAGACGACCCGTTCTGGGCCGAAGCCGAAGCGGCGAATGTGGCTGTGTCCATCCACATCTCGCTGGCGACGCCTCCCGATGCGCTGACGCTCAGGCGAAAGGCTGGGGGAGCCGACCGGTTCATCAACGTTCCGGGCACCGCAGCGGACTTCATCATCTCCGGAGTCTTCGACCGCTTTTCCGCGCTCAACATCGTGTTCGCTGAAGTGGAATGTGCCTGGATTCCCTGTTTGAAAGAGCAGATGGATATCACCTACAGGAGGAGGCTGATGTGGCCCGGGCTGAAGCTCGACCATACGCCAAGCCACTACCTGGAGAGGAACATCCATTGCGCCTTCATCAATGACCCTTTCGGCGTGAAGAGCCGGCACGCGATCGGTGTCAGCCAGATGCTCTGGTCCAGCGATTTCCCCCACGGCGCCACCACCTGGCCCAACTCCCTCGCGATCAACGACCAGACCTTTTCCGGCGTGCCGGAGGACGAGCGGCACGCGATCCTGGCGGGTAACACCGCGCGCCTCTACGGCCTCACGAAAGGGTGACGGAGGCGCCGGTCGGCGGTTGAAAGGGAGGGGGTGCGTCGTGGAAGAACCTGAACTCAAGGTGTTGGTGAGCGGGTTGGTCTACCCGGAATGTGCTCGGTGGCATCAGGGGATGCTGTGGTTCTCGGACATGCATGGAAGGCGTATCGTTAAGATGGACGAGGCGGGTGGCACCCAGGAGGTGGTCCGGCTCAGTGACCGCCCCGGGGGTCTGGGGTTTCTCCCGGATGGGACGCTCCTGATCGTCGGCATGCAGGAGCGCAACGTGATGCGGTTCGACGATAACGGCCTCAAGGTCTGGCTCGACTTCCCCGATGTTCCTGGAGCGTTCCTCAACGACATGGTGGTAGACACTCAAGGGCGGGCGTACATCGGGAACATGGACCGGCGGCCCGGCCTCCCCCGGTTCGATAGTGACAATGTCATCCTGGTCTATCCCGATGGGACCTACCGCCTTGCCGCCGAGGGTGTCACGGCGCCCAACGGCATGGCCATCACGGCTGACGGCAAGACGTTAATCTTGGCTGAAACCATGGCGCGCCGCCTGAGCGCGTTCGACATTGCCGAGGATGGAACCCTTCAAAACTCCCGGGTATTCGCGACCCTGGGCAACGCCATCGCCGACGGCATCTGTCTGGATGCCAACGAAGAAGTTTGGGTCGGCACCGCCTCCAGCACCAACGAGTTCTTGCGTGTGGCCGAGGGAGGTCAGGTGACCGCACGCATACACCTGGACCGGGGCTGTGTGGCGTGCGTTCTCGGCGGTGAGGACCGGCGGACCCTCTACGCCCTCACCAGCCGGACGACGGGAGAGGAGATTGGTAAGGCGATTGCCGACAAGACGTACACGCCCAAGTCCGAAGGATGGATTGAAGCCGGGCAGGTCGGTACGCCCGGTGCCGGGATTCCTTAGTTCAAGTGGTGGGCTCGGACCGGGCGAAGGGGGGCGCGATGGACCGGCTGATGGTCAAGGGGGAGACGCGCGGCATCAGCGCCGGGACAGCCTTGAACTGCCTGGAACTCATTCAGGGCGGCGTGTTCGACCGGTACCCCGACCTGAAGATCGTTTTCGCCGAGTGCGAATCCGACTGGGTACCGCTCGCCAAGCAGTCCTTCGACGACCGCTACAAACGCTACGGCTCCACCGCCCATAAGGAAAAGCCGAGCTACTACATGGACCACAACATCTTCACCACCTTCGTCATCGACCCCTACGCCGTCAGGAACCGCGGCCTGGTCGGCGTGAGCCAGGTGATGTGGCCCAACGATCTCTTCCACGCCGTCTGCGAATGGCCCAATGATCGGCAGATCATCGAGCGTGACTTCAAGGGCGTACCCGACGACGAACGGCGGGCTATCCTCGTCGGCAACGTGGTCGGCGTATACAATCTTGCCAAGGCCGCAGTCGCCGTTGCCGCTGGCTGACGCTACCAGGAGAAACACCATGCCGAACTACGACCCCCAGCGTCCCCTAGCCGCCATCGACAAGGCCTCCACCGGCAACGCCGTCGTCCCCATGGACAGTCGCGGTGAAGGCATCAACGAAGAGGGCTTCCGCCGCATGTGTCGCTACATGTCGGAAGGCGGCACCAACGTCTTCGTCGGCGGTCCGCACGCCACCGAGTTCGTGAACATGGATCGTCAGGAGCGCCGCCACCTGTGGGAGCTGGCCGTGAAGGAAGTCAAGGGTAAGGGCATGGTCTGTGCCATCCCCTTCGGCCCCGCCTCCACCACCGAGATGATCGGTCTTTTCAAAATGGCGCAGTCGATGGGCTTCGATGGCGCCCAACTCTATCCGGGCGCCCAGGAAGGGCGTGGCGGTGATGGCCTCTACATCCGCGAGGCCGAGCGCTACTACCGCGACGTTCTGGAAGCCGTTCCCGGCTTCCCCATGTTCGTCTGTGGCTACCACGGCGGCGAGATCATCGACTCCCCCACCGGCGCGGTGCCCTTGGAGCTGCTGCTCAAGCTGCTCGACGATTTCCCGCATATCGCCGGCATCACCGGGCCCAAGGTCAAAGACAATGCGGAGCTGAAGCAGTTCATCCAGGCCGTTGGCAACCGTCGGCCCGTCCGCATGACCGGCCACCACGACTGGTACGGCCGGCTCGAGGCGGGACTCTACGGCTTCCACACCATCCAGCCCTCGATTTCGCCCCGCCTCGCCAGCGCCGCGCCGGAGGCTTACCACAGCGGCGACAAGGCGAAGGCCAAGCAGCTCTGCGATGCGATCGATCAGCTGGGAGCCATCATCCACGACCCGAAGTACTCCTACCCGCGCACCATCAAACCCATCCTGAACCATCTGGGCTTCGAGATGGGCATCATTCGCCGTCCCTACCTGCCGCCACCAGCCGATCTGCAGCGCGAAATGACCGAGCGCATCAACAAGCTGGCACACTGGGACATGGAGGACCTGCCTCGAAAGAAGGTTTGAGTGCACCTGGACTTCCGATCGCATTCCCCTCCACTCCGGGGGAAAGCGTCGAAGACGGGGATACGCCCCTTCCCGGCGATTATTTTGCGGCGCGACGTATCATGGCGACATGTCGATCTCAGCGTTCCTGATCACCAGCTCCCTGCTTGTCGCCTGCGAGATCGTGATGATTCAGGTCCTGGTCCTGATGCATCAGCGCCTTTCCGAGCGGAGCCGACCAACTTGGACCATCGGATATTTGGTCGCCCACGTTGGTGTCAGTGCCATGGGTCTCTTCCTAGCCGTTGTCTTGACTGTGTTCAGCGCTCTTGCGGGCAGCGATAATCTGTTCCCTTATGCGATAGGCTTGTTCGGTTTTGCGGTCAGCATCATCTTCTGTATCTTCCTTGGCGGCGCTTGGGCTTACGCGCTGATGATGCTTCGCGGCGAAAGGGCGGCAGACCCGACCCAGTACATGGAGAACCCAACTATCCGGAGGTTGGTTGCAGTTCCGTTCTTCACGTTGATCGTCGCTGCACTGGTGCTCTGGCTGATTAGCGTTCCAGTCCTCTCCGACTGGACATTGCTCAGCTGACTGCCGTCGAGGCGACACCCAAGACTGATCGCCAACGGACCTTCAACGACTGCCAGCGGAGCAGCAAGCGGACCTGGGGACCGGCGTGGGAGCGTCGAGGGTGGGGTGGGCCCTTCAGCGCCCCACCAGCCCATGCGTCACGATCTCAAAAGTCCCTGGATTGCGACTCCTGCCCATTCATCGACCCAGCCGCTCCAGTTGCTCCAGCTGATCGGTCTCCGCCGCCAAGATCTCCTCCAGGCGGATAACGAGACCCTTGTCGCCGAACTCCGCCGCCTGGTCAATGCGTTTGCTGTAGTTATCGATGATCTCGCGTTCGGCTGAAATATTCTCCTGTAACAGCTGTCGCGCTGCCTCCCAGTCCCGGGGGGATGTTGGTTTGACTTTGACTTGCCCGCCGATCGCTACAATCTTGTCGGCCAGATACATGGCGTGAGCCAACTCGTCGGGCAGATCCTTCTTGAGCAGTTCCCGTAGTTCATGGCCGAGCATTCCGCGACCTGCTGCGGCGTGGTACACGCCCCTCAGGATCGACGCAAGCTCTAGGTTCAAATCCTCGTTCAGGCCGCTTATAAGCTCTTCGCGGGTCATGGTCAGCGAATGACCAACCACGTGGGTTACGGGCAACTTGAACCGGCGCTCGATCCGCCGAGGTTGGTCCAACGCAGCCCAGCGCGAACGCTGGACAGGAAGGGTCGAGACAATGATGCCATCGTACTTCTTCGGGTGCCTTCGCGGGCAGCAACCCTAACTTTTTCAAAGACACCCGGATCGAGGCAGAAGTTGAAAGCTTCAAGAAGGCGGCTGGGTGGAACTAGCGCGCTGACGGGTTCTTGATTGCTAACCGTTTTGCTAACGTGCCCCACACAACGCGGACCAACGAGAGACGACGGCAGGCTATTCACACTCCTGTTGGAGACCACTAGAGGCAACGGGAGACCGCGCGGGCGTACTCAGTCTGTACAATTCGTAAACAGCAGCTGCGCGGCGCCTCGCCGGTCCGCGCCCGGGCGTCCATTCTACGGGGATCGCACTGGTCGAAAGGAAACGGCCACCCGTGCGGGTGGCCGTTTGGATTGCTGGTCGGGGAGCCGGGATTCGAACCCGGGACCTCCTGCACCCAAGGCAGGCGCGCTGCCAAGCTGCGCTACTCCCCGATTAAGCCGACGCGCGGGCGTCGTGCGGTATTGTAAAGCTCAGCCACCCAAGGCAGGCGCGCTGCCAAGCTGCGCTACTCCCCGTCGGCGGAATCGGCCCGCGGCGACTCCTGGACCGGGAGGCGGCGTCGGACAGAGTCAGCATAGCGGGACGCAGCGTGGAGGGTCAAGGCGCGACGGGCGTGAGAAACCCCCACTTGACAGCAGTCGTACACTCGCTATCGTAGGCTTTGTGTATACGTAGTGCTGTACTATGTACACACGATAAGCAGGGAAGTCGTGCGATTCCGAACTCGTCTGAACCGGGTGTGGCTGCTACCGACGCTCGTGCTGGCCGCGGCCTTGAGTCTGGCCGCTTGCGGCGGTGACTCCGACATCGGCCCGGACCCCGAGCCGGACCCCGGGCCTGAAGCCACTGCCATCGAACGCGGCGGGGGCAGCCTCGTCGTCTACTCCGGCCGTTCCGAGTCGCTGGTCGGCCCGGCCCTGGAGGCGTTTGAAAAGGAAACGGGCATCGACGTTCGGGTCCGCTACGCCAGCTCGGCGTCCATTGCCGCGACGATCCTCGAGGAGGGCTCCAACAGCCCCGCCGACGTCGTATTCATGCAGGATGCCGGGGCCCTCGGCGCCCTCGCCAACGAGGGCTTCCTTGCCGTGCTACCTGGCCGCTTCCTTGACCTGGTGGACCCCAGGTTCCGCTCGCCGATTGGCGAATGGGTCGGCACCTCGGGCCGGGCCCGGACCGTCGTCTACAACGTCGAGAACATCGACCCGGCCACCGACCTGCCCGATTCGATCCTGGGTTTCGTCGACCCGATCTGGAAGGGACGGATCGGTTTTCCCCCGACGAATGGCTCCTTTCAGGCGTTCGTCACGGCCCTACGCTTCCAGATAGGTGAGGAAGCGACTCGGGACTGGCTCAAGGGCATCAAGGACAACGACCCGAAGCGCTATGGGAGCAACACCCCGACGGTGGACGCCGTGGCCAGCGGGGAGATCGATGTCGGGTTCGTGAACCACTACTATCTTCACCGTTTCCTCGCCGAACGAGGCGAGAGGTTCGGGGCTCGGAACTTCTACTATGGCTCCGGCGACCCCGGCGCCCTGGTGAACGTTGCTGGCGTGGCCGTTCTGAAGACCGCCGAGCACACAACCGAGGCGGAGCGCTTCGTGGAATACATGCTGGGTGTGCAGGCCCAGACCTATTTCTCGGAGGAGACCTTCGAGTTTCCCTTGGTCGCGGGCGTCCCTTCGCCAGCCGGAGTCCCTTCTCTCGGAAGCCTCAACCCGCCGGACCTCGACCTCAGCAGCCTCTCCGACTTGAGGGCGACGCTCGAGCTGTTGACCGACGTGGGGTTGGTGCTTTAGCGGGACGCTGGGCGGGACACCCCCAGACCCCCTGAAGGGGGTTCAAGGTAGCCTTTCGGGCGATTGGTTAAGAGAAGGGGCACATCCCCTTCAACCCCTGCCAAAGAGGGCTCCGCCCCCTCTGGACTTCCCGACTTGCACCCCAGCAGGCTGGCGCATACTAACCCAACGGACTTTTCTGAGAGAAGGGACACATCCCCTTCGACCCCTGCCCCTTTGACTTCGCTCAGGGTTAACTCCGGGGCTCCGCCCCCTCTGGCCTCCGCAGTGGCGGCGTGCTCTTGGACTTCCCGGTGACAGCGTGTCTTATGCTCCCTCACCGAACGGCTGCGACGCGCTCCCTCTCCCGCTGGGAGAGGGTTGGGGTGAGGGGCTCCCGTCCTCTGGACTCTCTGTACACAGGACTGACAACCGCTTGCGTAGAACGTATGTGCTGTACTATGCTGCCTGCCACTTTCCTTTTGGGAGGCGGAGGCGATGGCGAGGCCCAGATATGAGGAGACGGAGTGCAAGAGCGTTCTCAACCGCGTGCGAGGGATGGGCTTCGGCTGGTCCATCAACCCCTACAAGGGGTGCGTGCACGGCTGTCACTATTGCTTTGCCCGGCGCTTTCACAGCTTCATCGACCTGAACGCCGGGGACGACTTCTCCGGGATCATCCTGGTGCGGGTCAACGCTCCAGAGGTGCTTCGTGGGGAGCTGGCCAGACGGTCGTGGAAGCGCGAGACTGTCGTGCTCGGCACCGCCACGGACCCGTACCAGCCTATTGAAGGGAAGTATCGCCTCACGCGGGGCGTGCTCGAGGCGCTCCGCGACTACCGCACCCCGGTCTCGGTCATCACCAAGGGCTCGATGATCGTGCGCGACATCGACGTTCTCGCCGAGCTCGCGAGCAAGGCCGGTTGCACGGTCGGTTTCAGTATCACTACCCTCGACGAAGCGACGTGGCGCCGTCTTGAGCCGGGGACCCCGCCGCCCTGGCAGCGCCTGCGCGCCATGCAACGTCTCGTCGAAGCCGGGGTAAACGCCGGGGTCAACCTGGCGCCGGTCGTGCCCGGCCTGACCGACGACCTCGATAATCTCCACGCCGTCGTCCGTGCCGCGTCCGCGCACCACGCCAGCTTCGTCAACGCGATGCCGCTCCGGTTGCAGATGGGCGTCAAGGAGCACTTTCTGAGCTTCCTGGACCGCGAGTATCCTCACCTTTTGCCGCGATACGAGACGCTGTATCCTGGTCAGTACCCGCCGAAGCGCTACGGACATCGGGTCCAGCGGTCCGTGGACGTGTACCGGGAGCGGTTTCACCTGACTGATCGGGAGACCCATCTTCAGGAGTCGACCACACGCGGTCCGCGCCAACTTGCGCTTCGGATGTAATATCCGGCCGAATCTTACAGGAAGATTACAGTTCAGCTGGGAAAGAAACTTCGGGAGAGAGCCCTTCGTAACCCCTAGTAGAGAGCCCCCTGGGCGAAGGGTCGTTTGATGCGTCTTCGGTTCCGATTGAGTTCGCTTTCCGTGGTTCTGGGATGCGTCTCTCTGGTGGCAGCGGGGTGCAGCGGCGGGGCGGCGGCAACGCCCACGCTCTCACGGCCCCTGGCTTCGCCGCCTCCGACCGCGACCGCGACTCCGGCTGCCGAGACGCCAGCCGCGGCCCCCACGTCCGCGCCGACGCCGGCACCGCCCGAGACGGCAGCCGCGACAGTGACGCCCGGGCCGACGGCTACCGAGGGACCACCAACGTCGACACCCGTGACCGACCCCGCCGAACGCCGCCGGAACGATCTGATGTGGGACACGCTGGCTGCGTTCGAGGGCGGCAACCCAGAGGCTCTCCTGGAAGTCGCCGAATCTGGCGACCCAGGGCTGGTCCCGGTGCTCGTGGAGTTCTTCCTCAACCCGTATTTCCTCATACCGGGCGGTGACTCGTTGCTCGAGAGGGCCCTGCACCAGCTCTCAGGAGAGTCGTTCAGCGCCGATGACTGGCGCTCGTGGATCGAGTGGGTTGGGAGACACCCGGAGTTCGAACCACCGTCGGAGTTTGCGAATTTCAAGAGGCAACTCATGACGCGGATTGACCCGGCGATCGGCGCGTTCTTCCGGAACGGCGTCGAAACCCGAATCAGGCTGGAAGAGATCGTCTGGGGAGGTGTTCCAAAGGACGGCATCCCCGACCTGAGGAATCCGCCCCATTTGTCGCCGGACCGAGCGGACTATCTAAACCCCGAGGACCGGGTGTTCGGCGTCTCTATCAACGGCGAGCACCGCGCCTACCCCTTGCGCGTTCTCAACGCGCACGAAATGGCTAACGACGTGCTCGGGGGCGAGCCCTTCGCACTGGCCTACTGAACCCTCTGCGGTGCTGGAATCGTGTATTCCACCGACATCCCCGAGATAAGCGACAAGCCGGTGGAATTCGGCACCTCCGGGCTCCTCTATCGTAGCAACAAGCTCATGTATGACCGCGTCACCAACACCCTCTGGCGCCAGTTCACCGGCGAGCCCGTGGTCGGGCGCCTGGCCAATAGCGGCATTGAGCTGGAAACGTTTCCCGTGGCGCTCACCACCTGGGGCGAGTGGCTCGCCGCCAACCCCGATACAACAGTCCTCAGCGCGGACACGGGGTGGTACCCGGCCGAGACCTACTACCCCGAGCCGGACCCACGCGCCATCTACTACTTCTACTTCTCGACGCCGGGAACCATGTTCCCGGTGTGGCGCCAAAGCGACGCATTGCCGGCCAAAACGCCTGTCCTGGGCGTACTCGTCGGCGGCATACCGCGGGCCTATCCGCTGGTGGACCTTGTTGCGGAGCCCGTCGTCAACGACTCGATTGGGGAGATCGATATCGTGGTCGTAACCGAGCCGGACCAGGGCGGCCCCCGCGGCTACGCTCGGGAAGACGTGACCTTCACCGCGGAGCTCGGTGGGGAGCTCGGCGCCAACACCATCTTCGATACCGAGGGTGGGACCTGGCTCGTCACGGAAGAGGCCTTGAAGCTCAAGAGCGATCCCTCGGTCCGTCTTGCTCGATTGCCCACCCATATGGCGTTCTGGTTCGGCTGGTATGCGAACTACCCGAACTCGCTGATCTATGGGCGGGAGCCGGGATAACGCTCTCGTCGGCGACCGAGAAGCCGCCCGTCGGGAACCCGGCCTAGGCCTCGCTCACGACCTGGAGCTCGATGTGCTGGCCCAGGGTCAGCAGCCCCGCGGCAAAGATGTCCGTCTTGACGAAGGCCTGGGCCAGGTCGCGGCTATACGCGCCGGGATCGCCGGGGTGGAACTCGCCGGAAAGCGAAAGCCGGCCGCGGAGCATTGGGTCGGCGCACTCTTCGACTCGGGCGACCGCTTGACTCCAGGCGCCTATCGACGGGAATCGTATCCCGAAATGCGTGGCGAACTGGGGCCGGCTGACCAGGAACTCCTGGAACGCGCTGTGGGCGGCAGCGAGGTCGTCGCCAGCCGCGAGGCGCCGCTGCAACGCTGTCTCGAACCGCCACTGCTCCTCGGGGACCTCCGATGCATAGAGGACGTTGTTATTCGTCGAGGGCGACGATTGGTCGACCTTGGCGAGGAGCCAGTGTCCGCCGGAGTCGACGACCTCGCAGCCCAGCAGCTCTAGGGCGCGGCCCGCCAACTCCCGCTCTCCCGGCCGGTAGACCATCTCGACGTGATTGAGGACGAGTCCGCTCCCGTCGACCAGACTGGGCTCCATACAGGCCTCCTTCGCGGGTCCGCGTCGCGGATGATACACCATCGATCGATTGTTTCGTTCGGTCGGCTACAACAACCCCGTGCTCAACATCCATCGAACGGAGTAGTCGTTCCGGCGTCCGTCCGCCGCCCGCGCGATGGGCTCGCCCCCGCCCGCTACAATGCGCCACACGTCGTGCCCATTCTTGTGAGGAGCCTATGGCAAGTTCACTGGACGGTAAAGTCTCGATCATTACCGGGTCTGGCTCCGGCATCGGACGCGCTACGGCCGAGCTGTTCGCCGCCGAGGGCGCGAAAGTCGTCGTCGCGGATATCGACGAGGCTGCGGGCCGGCAAACGGTGGAGACAGTCAAAGCGGCTGGGGGAGAGGCGCTTTTCCTGAGGGCGGACGTGTCGAAGAGCGCCGATGTGCGGGCCCTGGTCGCCGACGTGCGGCAGGCTCTTGGCCGAATCGACGTGCTCCACAACAACGCCGGCGTCGGTAAGATGCGCGCCGATCTCGAAGCGGTCAGCGAAGATGAATGGTGCTGGATGCTCGACGTCAATCTCACCAGCATGTTCCTCCTGACCCAGGCGGTGATTCCAACCATGCGCGAACAGGGAGGGGGCGTCATCGTGAACACGGCGTCCGTCGGCGGTCTCCAGGGAGTCCCCAACGGGGTGGCCTACGCTACGTCGAAGCACGGCGTCGTTGGGCTTACTCGCTCGACGGCGCCCGCGCTGGCGGAGCTACGGATTAGAGTGAATGCGGTCTGTCCTGCCGGCGTGGACACTCCGCTCGTGGACCATGAGGCTGGCCAGGCTTCGATGATCGCCAGGACCGTCGGCTGGCTTCAGCCCGTCGACATTGCGCGCGCGGTGCGATTCCTTGCGGTCCGCGACGATCTGAATGGGGCGCTGATTGACGTCCGGCGGGTTGACGGCGAGGCGAGGTACTTCCTGGTCAACGACTGGAGCGACGAGCCGATTGAAGGAGTGGTCTAGCCCCTAGCGGGTTACCGGCGCGACGATTCGGACCAGCGCAACGCGTCGTCGTCGCCGGGCTCCGAGTCGGCGATGTCGAGCAGCAGAGAGACGACTCCCTTGCCGAACTCGTCTGGGACGGCGAGACGTGAAGGCAGCCGGCGGGCGTTGGCCGGGGTCGTGCGAACGCGCAGAAGGATAGTAGCTTCCTCTGTGGGGGTGACCTCCGGCTTCGCGGCCCCGCGTTGGATCATGCCAGATTCCTTGCTCAACGGAGTCGGCCTCGCTCGCTAGAGAGCAAGCAACGGGTCCCGGACAACGTAATGAGGAAGTGCTACTCGATCAGCGTATCATTGAAACGCGGTCTGGAAGTAACAGACTGGTAACAGTCTGGTGACGAGATGGGTACAACGGCCGCTCGCTCGGTCGATCGATGCCGTTTGGCCGCCTGCTTCTTGACTGGAGCCGGCGCAATCGAAGATATTGGCGAGGGCGTACCGAGCGTCTTCCCATGGCGCCCGCCACAGGCGCCCGGCTCTCGAGCATGCCTCAGTCTTCGACACTCGCCCGCTACCTCCCCGCCCTGCGCTACCGGGACTACCGGTTTCTCTGGCTATCGAGCCTTTCGTCGGGCGCCGCCGCGTGGGCGCTGATCGTTGCTCGAGGCTGGCTGGTCTACGACATCTCCGGCTCTTCGATCTGGGTCGGTCTCGCCACCTTCTCGGCAATGATTCCGATGTTTGTGATGCCTCCGGTCGCCGGCTTCCTGGCGGATAGGCTGGAGCGTCGCGTCTTGCTCACCTGGGTCTACGCGTTGCAGATCCTGAACAATCTGGTGCTGGCGGTCCTGGCCCTGACCGGGGTGATCGAGATTTGGCACATTGTCCTGCTGTCGTTCCTGAACGGCTCGGTTCGAGCCACCCAGATGCCGGTAACCCAGGCCCTTCTTCCCAACGTTGTCCCGAAGGCGAACCTGCTCAACGCCATTACGCTCAACGCGTCCACGGTCCACGGCTCGCGGCTTTTCGGCGCCGCCCTGATCGCCCCCCTCCTCATCGGCGCCGGCGCCGGCGGTGCGTTTATCCTCACCACCGGACTCTATGCCGCGGCGCTGCTGTTCAGTCTCGCGATACGCACCGCATCGAAAGGAGAGATGGAGCGTGACAAAAGCGCGCTGCATAACTTCTTCGCCGGAGTGCGCTTCATCTACGGCCACCCCACGATCCTGCCGCTAATGATCGTGGTCTTTCTGCACTGCTGTCTCACCATGTCGTTCGAGTCCTTGCTGCCAGTCATCTCGGACGAGCAGCTCGGGGGCGGGGACGGTGGATTCAGCTATCTGATGATGGCGGTGGGCGCTGGGGCGCTGGTTGGAGTCCTGGGGTTATCGTTGATCGACAGGGCTCAAACGCGGGGCCGTCTGCTCGTCGTCACCGGCCTGGTCAGTGGGATCGCTCCCATCGGCCTTGCGCTATCATCGGCCATGCCGCTGGCGCTGGTCTCCGCCGCGGGCATGGGCGCGGCCCAGTCGGGCTTCATGGCGCTCACCGCGGTTTTTATCCAGGCCGAGGTCCCCGATGCGATCCGTGGCCGGGTGATGAGCGTGTACCTGTGGCACATCGGGGGGATGATGGCATCGTTCAACCTGATGAACGGCGCCCTGGCGGACGTCGTCGGCGCCCCGGTGCTTCTCATCGTTCCCGGTATCATCTTCGCGGTGGTGGTCCCGGTGAGCGTGCTGAGGCTTTCGCTCAGGCAACTCTATTCGCGGGGTGTCGTCCAGCCCGCACCGGTGCTCGCCGCGGGCTAGTCCGCTGTCGCACCTCTGGCGAATGTCGACCCGCGGCCTGCCGAGCGCCCGGAACCCCGGGCGCTCGGCAAGATTCCGCGTGTTTTGTGGGCCGTGCTCCGCAGCTTGGGACGGTGGCCCCATGGCCGAGATCGGCGACGGCGACCGGCCTACCAGAGGGAGTAGACGACCGGGGACCCGTGCAATACGGTGAACTCGACCTTGCCGATCCATTCCATGAGGGCGCCGAAGTCGGCCCAGTCCTCCATCCCCATTCTCCAGTGGTCAGCCAGGCCTGCCGGCGTCTCGTATACCTCGGTGACCGTGAAGGTCGTCTTCCCGGTCGGGGCCGACGACGGGTCCAACGAGTTCGAGACTTCCGCGCCCTTCACGACGTTGTAGAGCAACAGGGCCAGCTCGCCGTCCCGGTGATGCGACTTCTCCATCCAGGCGGCGTGACTGGCGAAGATGCGGTCCCCTTCTGCTACCTGGTCGGGGGCTGCGTTGAATACAAACGTGATTCCCTCGTAACAAGGCCTGTTTGAGATGAGCCCTGGCGTGCGAAGGTGGTCTGGAGCGGAGGAGGCCACGGGATGCCGGCTGCTGGCCTCACCGCCCTATCTGCTGCGCTCAGGACAAGCGTGATCCCGTTGCGGTACCCCTTCCGTGGCTCAGGGCACCCGGTGGAAGTTGTGGAGCGGCGCCCTCATGCGGCCGCGACCGCAGGTACCGTCCCGACCGCCCGCTGAGCCGTGTTCTCCATCTCCACCAGGCGTGCATGGACCATCCGCTTGAAGTTGCACGCCAACGCCTTCAGGTAGACGGCAAGCCGCACCCGACGGCCCCCTCGCACCCGCAAGCGCCCAAGCCCGTGGGCGCGCTTCAGCTCGGAGTTCGTTCCCTCTATACCAGCCCTTATGTCATACCGCTTGCGCCACTCCTCGGTGGCCTCGGCCCGACGGCGCCGCTCGATGTTCACCTTCACCAGGTCCGCCTTGAGGACGTAGGCCCCCGCACGCCGGTCCAGCTTCACTGGGCAACGGGATCGCAAGGGGCAGGGCTCGCATGTTGTCCCGGCAAAGTGGACCTCTACCCGCTCCGGCGCATCCTTCAGCTCGTACTCCTCGATGGACGGGTGGCCGGCGGGGCACACCGTGGCCTGCTCCCCTGTGACGTCGATCTGAAAGTCCGCGACGGTGAGCGGCGGTGGTCCGTCACCCTCTCCTTCGTGCGAGTTCCCCGGCGCCGACCCCGCCACCGGGCTCACCAGTTCCGTTCCCCGGCGCGAGGCTTCGAAGGCATTGCGGCCCGACCCATACGCCGTGTCGGCGAAGAGCTCGTCCGGTCGGACCTTCCGCTCCGCGAGCCCGTCAACGACCGGCACGCTCACGTCGGTGTCGCTCCCACTCGAGGGGGTCACCTCCACGTGGGTGATGAGCTGGGTGGCGTTCTCCTCGTGGCAGGTCTCCGCCACCTGCACCTCGTACCCCTTCCCCTTGTGGCCGCTGTAGGTCACATCCGGGTCGTGGGGCGATTGCAGCGAGTCGGCGGACACCTGCTTCGGGTCCTTCAAGGCCACGGGCACCTTGCATTCCCCAGCATCGTCGTCATCGTCCCTGGGGCGCCCGTCCTGGTGTCTGCCCACATGGCACTGCTCCCGCAGCAGCCGCTCCAGCAGCCGGTACTCCTCCAGCTGGGCAGCAGTCGTGCCATGGAACCGGTCCACCAGCCGGTAGAGGTCCCGGGCACAGACCGAAAGGCGTCGCCGACCCTCCCCCGTGCGGGCGTCCTCGTAGTGGGTCGCCTCGTCTTCTTCCTTCAAATAGCGCCCTAGGAGGCCCTCCGGAACCCCAGGGCGAAGCTCTGGGTGCTCCCAGCGCAAGGCCCGCAGGAACAACCGCATCGTCTCACAGAACAGGCCCAGCCGGGTGAGTGTGGCGATGTTGCTCATGATGTGGGTGGAGTCCAGCCGTTGCTTTCCGGTGCGTATGCCCAGCGCCTGGATGATCCGGTCCGTGGTCCCCTGCAAAGCCAGCCGGCCACCGTCGTGCTGCATCAGGCGAACTCGGAAGTTGTGGAGGGTCTTCTGGGGCAGGTGGGTCTCCTCGATGTCTAGCCGCAGGGCGTGGTGCCAGAGCAGGTTGAACTCTAGTTGTTCCAGAGCTTCATCGTCGGTGAGGTTGAACATCTCTTTGAGGAGGTGGACCCCGAGGACGGTCTGCACCGCCCGGTTGGGACGGCCGTTGTCCACGCAGTACATGGGAGCAAAGCGCTCCTCGTCAATCAGGGGGAGCGCCTCGTTTCGGAAAACCTCGGCCCAACTTCTCTCCAGGCGCTTAGCCTTCTTCGGCGTCACCAGGAACTGGGACCGCCAGAGGCTCTCTTGCGGGTCTCGTATTCGGAACATCCTCCCCTCCCTCGGCCAGGCACAGCGCCCACGACCTTTTATTACATTATCCCCACCTTGCCCCAGGCTGGCGAGGGGTTTTTACGAACAAATCAAACGTGAGTGACGTTTTCCCTTTGTGCGACATGGGGTCTCCTTCGGGGCGTGAAACTACCCCGTCCTTCGGGACGGGGCGCGACTCAGGATAGCAGCGGACAACGCCCGACCACAAGCGGGACAAGACGCCGGCTGCCCGAAGATCGTGGATGGAGTCCGGCCATCGGCCTCCCGGTGGATTCCAACGTCGCCCGCCGCGGCGTATGATACCGGACACGGACTAGGAGGGAAGACATGAGCAGAGCTATCGTGATGCATATCGATGACGCGCCCTGGAACCGAGGCGGACCGAACAAGATGGGTGGCCCCATCGAGCGGGGCAACCAGTTCTTCGGCGACATGGAGCAGGGGCCCTGGGTCATGATCAACTCGCTGAACGCTGACTTCGTCTCCAGGACGCACGCACACAGCCAGGACGAGATCATCTACATCGTTCAGGGTGGGTTGACCCTGGAAGGTGGCCAGGACTGCGGCCCGGGCACGCTGATCTTCATGGAGAAGGACACCGAGTACGGCTTCACTGTTGGCGGTGAGGGAGTACGGTTTCTCAATGTCCGCGGCGCCAAGGAAGGCTTCCGGGACATCCGCTACGCAGGCGAGGCTTCCGAGGCGTTCAAGGGCTAGACGCCTGGCCTAGAGACACCCGGGCAGTAGCTCGACAGCCCTGCAGTGCTGTCGAAAGAGGTGGTACCCCTGGAGAGACTCGAACTCTCGCTTCCGGCTCCGGAGGCCGGCGCTCTATCCGCTGAGCTACAGGGGCGCAAAAGCCGTCGACGGAGAGTATAGCACCAGCGACGCCGCGGCCCCGAGGGTTTGCGACGGCTATAATTCAGCTATGACGGTCGCTGAGAACGTACGGTCTATTCGGGAGCGCATCGCCCGGGCTGCCGGGCTCGTCGGCAGGTCGCCGGACGAGGTCACCCTCGTCGCCGTCGCCAAGTCCACCGACGCGGCGGGCATTCGGGCGGCGTTCGAGGCAGGCGTCACGCACTTCGGCGAGAACCGGCTCCAGGAAGCCGTGCGTAAACTGGCCGAGCTCGAGGACCTCCGCCCTGGGATAACCAGACACATGGTGGGGCATCTCCAGACCAACAAGGTGAAAAATTCGATGCAGGTTTTTGATATAATTCAAAGTGTTGACTCTGTCCGGCTCGGTGAGGCCCTGGACCGGCATGCAGACCGCCCAATCCCGGTGTTCCTCGAGGTCAACGTCGCCGGCGAGATCAGTAAATATGGCTTTCGGATCGAGGAGCTTGTGGACGCATACCGAACGCTCTCGGCGCTCCCGATGCTGGCGATCGGGGGCCTGATGACCGTTGCGCCGCAGGCGTCCGAGACCGAGTCGGTGCGCCCGGTGTTCCGCCGTCTCCGCGAGCTCGGACGCGAGCTGGGGTTGGCCGGGTTGTCCATGGGCATGACCGACGATTTCGAGGTGGCAATCGAAGAAGGCGCCACGGTGGTGAGGATCGGCCGGGCGCTGTTTTCGGAAGGACAGAGATGAAACTCGGGTTTATCGGCGGCGGCGTGATGGCGGAGGCGATCCTCTCCGGGGCCCTCAAGGAAGGGGTTGCCCTCGCGGGCGAGATCGTCGTCAGCGACGTCGCCGAGGCCCGGCGCACACACCTGGAATCGACTTACGGCGTCGCGACGGTCGGCGACAACGGCGCCGCGACCAAGGGCGCCGATATCGTGATTCTGGCAGTCAAGCCGCAACACCTCGCCGAGGTCCTCGGCGGGCTGCGCGGCGCTCTCTCCGAACCGCAAACGGTCCTCTCCATCGTCGCCGGAGCGCCGATCCGCACCATCGCGGACGGACTCGATTACAGAGCAGTGGTGCGAGCGATGCCCAACACGCCGGCCCAGCTGGGCCAGGGCATCACGGCTTGGACCGCGACCGCTCAGGTTTCGTCGGCCCGGCGCGAGGAAGCGAAGCACGTGCTCTCGGCCCTCGGCCGCGAGGTCTACATGGAGGACGAGAAGCTTATCGACATCGCCACGGCGATCAGCGGCAGTGGCCCCGCCTACGTCTTTCTGTTCATCGAGGCGCTCATCGAAGCGGGCGTCTTCCTCGGGATGTCGAGGGACGTGGCCCGCGAGCTCGCAGTACACACAGTCGCCGGGAGCGGTACAATGGCTGTACAGACAGGCGATAACCCGGCCGGCCTGCGGGAGAAGGTGACTTCACCCGGCGGCACCACGGCCGAAGCCCTCCTTGCGCTGGAGGAGGGGAACTTCCGTGCCACCGTTATGAGCGCCGTGATCGCCGCGTACGAGAAGGCGAAGGAGTTGGGAGCGAAGAGCTAGAACATGGGCGAGATCATCTTAGCCGTCTTCCAGGTACTGACCTTCGCCGTCTTGGCGCGGGCCCTGATGTCGTGGTTCAGACCCAGCCCGGACAATCCTCTGGTCCAGTTCCTGGTCGCGGTCACGGAGCCGATCCTGGCGCCGCTGCGCCGCATCATCCCCCGCATCGGCATGATCGACATCACGCCGATGGTCGCCATCATCCTGCTACAGGTGATCGGCGGCGTCCTCGCCCAGAACCTCTAGCCGCTGCCGCACTTCGCCCATCGCCAGCCCTTCCACGGCCACCAACTTTTCGCGGGAAGTCGCTCCGCGTACTAGCGTTACGTCTCGCTTGACGACGCCCAACGACTCGGCGAGAAGCTCGATCACCGCGTCGTTGGCGCGACCCCGGTCGGGCGGCGCCGTGACTCTGACCCGGAGGGTATCGCCCTGGAAGCCGACGACCTCGTTTCGCCTGGCGCGAGGCTGGACCTTGACCGGGATGCGACAGCTAGCCATCGGTTCCCGCCCTCCGCGAGGACGATAGCACGTGCTCAAACGGGGATACTCTAATTGACACCTGGCCCCCAGGTTCGCTAGAATTCTTGACGTAATGGGAATGCTTCAGCGAGCATACATGCCCTGACGAGCCGGTCTTGCGCCCGAGTGCCAAGACCCGACAAGATCGCTTCGTCTCGAAGCGGTCTTATTTTTTGGCCTCCAGAGCCTGGGAATTGAGGACCTAGCCATGGGATACTCCACCGCCCTTCGTTGCCGCGAGTGCAGCCGCGAATACGAGAAGGAGCCGATGAATATCTGCGAGTGGTGCTTCGGGCCCCTCGAGGTGGTCTACGACTACAAGGCCATCGGCAAGGCGATAAGCCGCGAGAGCATCCAGGCGGGGCCGATGACGGTCTGGCGGTATCGCGAGCTGCTGCCGGTGGGCGATGGCCCCGTGGTCGACCTGCACGCCGGCTACACGCCGCTGGTCAAGGCGGACAACCTGGGCAAGCGCCTGGGACTCGAGAACCTGTACCTCAAGAACGACTGCGTGAACCCCACCTATTCGTTCAAGGACCGCGTCGTTACCGTGGCCGCGACGGTCGCCCGCGAGATGGGCTTCGACACGCTGGCCTGCGCCTCCACCGGCAACCTGGCCGGCGCCGTGGCGGGCCACGCCGCGCGGGCCGGCATGGACGCCTACGTCTTCATCCCGGCCGATCTCGAGAAGGTGAAGGTCGTCGGCGCGGCCATCTACGGTCCCACCATCGTTGCCGTCGACGGCAACTACGACCAGGTCAACCGCCTCTGCTCCGAAGTCGCGGACAGCTACAACTGGGCCTTCGTCAACATCAACATCCGGCCCTATTACGCCGAGGGCAGCAAAACACTCGCGTACGAGGTTGCGGAGCAGCTCGGCTGGAAGGCGCCGGACCACGCCGTGGTCCCGGTGGCCTCGGCGTCGATGTTCACGAAGATCTGGCGCGGGCTCAACGAGTTCAAGGAGCTGGGCCTGATCGACGACGTGCAGACACGGATGCACATGACGCAGCCCTTGGGATGCTCGCCGGTGGTCACCGCTTTCAACGAAGGCACCGAGGTTCGACCGGTGAAGCCCAACACCATCGCCAAGTCGCTGGCCATCGGCAACCCCGCCGACGGCTACTACGCCCTGAAGGTGCTCAACGACTCCAAGGGGACGGCGACGGCCGTGAGCGACGAAGAGGTGATCGCTGGAATCCGTCTCCTCGCCGAGACCGAGGGCATCTTCGCGGAGACCGCCGTCGGCGTCGTGATCTCCGGTCTCGCCAGGCTGGCGAAGTCGGGCGCGATCAAGCCCCAGGAGCTAACGGTGGCATATATCACCGGCAATGGGTTGAAGACCCAGGAGGTCGTCGAGGACTCCGTCCAGCCGCTGTTGGTCAAGCCGACGATGAGCTCGTTCGAACAGGCCCTGGCGGCTCGGGGCTAGCCGATGCCGAGGGTCTGTGCAGGGTATATACGAGCGGGTATGATGCGGGTACGTCGTTCGCAGACGAGAGGTTAGATCCAATGAAACAACGAGTAAGATTCACCTTCCCGAAGGAGCTGGTCACCGACCCGATCATCTACCTCCTCGGCAAGGACTTCGACGTGATCACCAATATCCGTCGGGCCGACGTGACCGACGACCAGGGCTGGGTGATCATGGAGCTCGACGGCGACGGGGACAATATCGAGAAAGGGCTGGACTGGGTACGCAACCGCGGCGTCCGTGTCGACCCCGTGGTGGGGGACATCGTCGAGGGATAGCACGCCGGTGGCGCTTTGCCACCGCGGCACGTAGAATGACCGAGAGGCCCGACTGACGGAGGTTCGCCGATGAACTGGATGATCCGCGTTCCGACCCCATTGAGGAAACTCACCAATGGGCAGGACACCGTGCAGGTGGAGGGCGAGACCCTTGGCGCCGGCCTGGACAACCTCGAAGCCCAGTTCCCGGGCATCAAGGAGCGGATCATCGATGCCTCGGGCGAGCTCCACCGCTTCGTCAACATCTACGTCAACGGCGAGGACGTGCGGTTCCTCGACGGCATGAACACGGCTGTCGATGAAGGGGACGAGATCAGCATCGTGCCCGCGGTCGCCGGCGGCTAGCACCGCCGCTAGCCGGAGACCGAAGCCCCCGTATGCCGGGGCTTTTCTCTGCTCAGCGCCTACGACTCGCCAGGCTCCGCCTCAGCCCTCGCCCTACGCGCCGCGAGCCACCGGTCTTTCTGCGCCATTCTCGTCTCCTCGTTGGTCGTGCGGTAAGAGGCGAGGAACGTCGCGGCGAAGGTGGAAAACCGTCCCTCCGCTATGGCCTGGCGCGCCTGCTCCATGAGGCGCAGCACGAAGCGTAGGTTGTGGATGGTACCGAGCCGGTAGGAGAGCAGCTCCTCGGAGCGGTACAGGTGGTGAAGGTAGGCTGCGGAGAAGGTCCGGCAGGTGTAGCAGTCGCAGCCGTCCTCGATGGGGCCGGCCTCATCCCGGAATCGGGCGTTGGTGACGTTGACCCGACCCTCCCTGGTGAACAGGGCGCCGTTGCGCGCCACTCGGGTGGGCAGGGCGCAGTCGAAGAGATCGATGCCCCGCGCGATGGCCTGGACCAGATCGTCGGGGGCGCCGACGCCCATCAGGTAGCGGGGCTTCTCCGCCGGCAGGTGGGGGACGCTGGCCTCGACCGCCTCATAGGCCATGGCCTTGGGCTCGCCGACCGAGACGCCGCCGATGGCGTAGCCGGGAAAGCCCAGGCCCACGATCTGCTCCGCTGAGCGTCGCCGAAGCTCCGCCGACCAGCCGCCCTGGACGATGCCGAACAGCGCCTGGTCGGGCCGCCGGTGCGCCTCGAGGCAGCGCGCGGCCCATCGATACGTCCGCTCCACCGCCGCCTCGACCTCCTCAGCGCTTTCGCCGTAGGCGGGGCAGTGGTCCAGCACCATGGCGATGTCCGGACCGAGGCGCTCCTGGTACTCCACCGCGAGCTCGGGCGTGAGCAGGTGCTCGGAGCCGTCGAGGTGCGAGCGAAACCGAACGCCCTCCTCGGAGAGCTGGTGCAGGTGGCCGAGGCTGAACACCTGGAAGCCGCCGCTGTCGGTGAGGATAGGGCCTTCCCAGGCCATCAGCTTGTGCAGCCCGCCCAGCTTCTCGATGACCTCGATGCCAGGGCGCAGGTAAAGGTGGTAGGTGTTGGAGAGGACGATGCGCGCGCCGGCTTCTCGAAGGTCGTCGGGCGTCAGCGCCTTGACGGCGCCCTGCGTCCCCACGGGCATGAAGGCCGGGGTCGGCACCTCCCCGTGGGGCGTCCGCAGCAGGCCCGCGCGCGCCGCGCCGTCGGTCGATTCGAGCGTGAAGGTGAGCATGCGGCGCCAGTCCCCTGCTTGACGCTAGGTCGCCACGACCGCGGCCAGCGCCGCGTCGACGATTTCTTCGGGCACGTCGTTGCGCGTGACGGCCCGTCCGATCTCTTCGAGCAGCACCCAGTTGATCCGCTTGCCCGCCACCTTCTTGTCCAGGGCCATGGCCGAGCGCACGCGGTCCAGGTCGACGGGCGGCGCCTGAACCGGCAGGCCGAAGGCCTCGATCATGCGGCGCTGCTCCGTGGCGGCTCCGGGGTCGAGCATGCCCATGCGGACGGCGATGTCGGCCGCGGCCGTCATCCCGATGGCGACGGCCTCGCCGTGGAGCAGGCCCTCGTAGGCGAGCACCGACTCGAGCGCGTGGCCGACCGTGTGGCCGTAGTTCAGCAGCGCGCGGAACCCCGATGTCTCTTTCTCGTCCGCCGTGACCACCCGCGCCTTGATCGCGGCGCTTCTGGTGATGGCCTCGGTGGCAAGCTCGGGATGCAGGCGCTTGAGCGGGTCCAGGTTCTCGTAGAGGAAGGCGAACAGATCGCGGTCGAGGATGAAGGCGTGCTTGACGAGCTCGGCCCACCCGGCCCGAAGCTCGCGCTCCGGCAGACTCGCCAGCGTTTCGACGTCGGCGAGGACGAGGCGGGGCTGATGGAACGCGCCAACCAGGTTCTTACCCTCGGGCAGGTTCACGGCCGTCTTGCCGCCAATGGACGCGTCGACCATCGACAGCAGGGTGGTCGGCACCTGGACGACGGGCATGCCGCGCAGATAGGTTGCGGCGACGAACCCGGCGAGGTCGCCGGCGACGCCGCCGCCCATCGCGACGACGCAGTGTTTGCGCTCGGCCTTCCGTCCCGCGAGCCACTGGTACAGGTGCCCCGCGTGCTCCGGGGTCTTGATCGCCTCGCCCGGCGGGAGACGGAAGCTCTCGGTCGCGAACCCCGCCTCGTTGAGCGACGCGACGAGCTGCTGGCCGTAAAGATCGAAAACAGTCCTGTCGGCGATGATGTGGGCCGTCCCGCCCAGGCCGGCTTCCTTCATGTGCCAGCCGAGGGACGGGATGATGCCCCAGCCGACGTAGCCCGGGTAGCTCCCGGAGCTTGCCGAGACGTCATAGGCCGCTCGTCGGGCCCCGTATTCAGCCCCGGCCTTGCTCCGCCGCGACTTGTCGACCAGCTCGAACCCGCGTACGCACTCGGCGGCGACCTCGTCGGCGGTCAGGGCGTCGGTGTGCACGGTCCAGTCGGCCAGGCTGTAGAACACCTGTCGGTGCTCCTTGAGGCTACTGATCCGCTGCAGCGGGTCGGTTGCTTCGAGCAGAGGGCGGACGGCCTCGGATGCGCCTCGGGTGCTCTGCTCCCGGTGGAGGCGTCGCAGGATGGTCTCCGGTCGCGCTTCGAGACAGATCACCACACCCGATTCGCCCATCAGCGCCCTGTTGACCGGGTCGATGACCGCGCC
The DNA here is from genome assembly GCA_965248515.1 of Dehalococcoidia bacterium. GTDB lineage: Bacteria > Chloroflexota > Dehalococcoidia > SHYB01 > SHYB01 > CBDFJU01. The sequence goes on from CBDFJU010000002.1 coordinate 682,601, forward strand.
GCCTCCCGTCGAGATCACGGCGTCGTCACGGGTGCAGGCCTCGTGCAGGGCCTTGCGCTCCAGGTCGCGGAAGTAGGCCTCGCCCTGGAAGAAGATCGACTTGATGGGCATGCCGGCGTGGCGGATGATGAGGTCGTCGGTGTCGACGAAGGGTCGGCCGAGCCTCTGGGAAATGGCCTTGCCCACGGCCGTCTTGCCGGTGTAGGAGAAGCCGATGAGAACGATGTTGCGCACCGGGCTCCCCTAGGTGGCGAGGCCGCTCTGCCGGAGGTAACCGTCGACATTGCGCCGGGTCTCTTCGAGACCATCGCCGCCGAACTTTTCGAGGAATGCGTCGGCGAGGACCAGCGCCAGCATGGCCTCTCCGATAACGCAGGCAGGCGGCACCTGGCAGACGTCGCTCCGCTCGTAGTGGGCCTGAACGGTCTCGCCGGTTTCGAGATCGACCGATGGAAGCGGCTTAGCGAGGGTGGAGATAGGCTTGATGGCGGCGCGAACGGTGACCGCCTGGCCGGTCGTCATACCGCCTTCGAGTCCGCCGGCGTTGTTGCTCCGGCGTTGCCAGCGCGGCGCGTCCGTTCCCGCCCAGGGCTCGATGATGTCGTGCACGCGGGAGCCGGGCAACAGCGTCTGTCCGAACCCGGCGCCGATCTCGACGCCCTTCACGGCGTGGATGCTCATCATCGCCTGGGCGATTCGGCCGTCGAGCTTGCGGTCCCACTGGATATGGCTGCCAAGGCCGATGGGCACGCCCTCGGCGATAACCTCGAACACGCCGCCGATGGTGTCCTTGGCCTCCTTCGCGCCGTCGATCGCCGCGATCATGCGGGGCTCCGCTTCGGGGTCGGCGCAGCGGACCGGGGACTCCTCGACTTGCTCCCAGTCGATGGTCCCCTTGGGGCTCGAGGTCACGTCTCCTATGGAGACGACATGGGCGTTGATGGCGACTCCGAACTCTTCGAGATATCGTCTCGCCACGCCGCCGGCGGCGACTCGGGCCGCCGTCTCCCTCGCGCTGGCCCGCTCGAGGACGTTGCGCACGTCGTCGAGGCCGTATTTGACGACACCGGGAAGGTCGGCGTGGCCGGGTCTCAGCCGGGTGATGCGGTTCGTCGGCTCGTCGACGGGCGCCACGCTCATCGGCACCTTCCAGTTCTCCCAGTCGCGGTTCTGGACCCAAAGGGAGATCGGGCTACCGAGCGTCAGGCCGTGGCGAACGCCGGAGAGGATCTCGGCGCAGTCGCGCTCGATCTTCATGCGGCCGCCGCGGCCATAACCCTTCTGACGACGGGCAAGGTCTCGCGCCAGGTACTCCTCGCTGAGGGGGAGACCGGCGGGCATGCCTTCGATGATGACGGTGAGGCCCTTGCCGTGGGACTCGCCTGAGGTGAGGAATCGTAGGCCCGACAACGCGCTGTTACACCTGTAGGAGTTCGCTTCAGTGTACCATGGGGGACGGAGCGTTGCCTGGGGCAGCGGCAATCCCTATGATTGGCCGATGTGGAGAGCGCTCCGATGGCTTACCTTGAGCGGCGCGGTTGCCCTGCTGGCGGCCGCCTGCTCGGGGTCGCAGCCGACGGCCACCTCCGCGCCCGATGCCAGGTCGACGCCCTTCCCGACGCTGTCGCCGACCGATACGCCGCCGGCGCCACCGACACCATTCCCCACGGTCACGCCCCGGCCTCGAGTGATCGAAGAGCCCCTGGCGTTGAACCGCATCGCCTACATCGGCAGCGACGGCGCGCTCTATACCATCAGTCCGGACGGGACTGGCCGCGTGCGGCTCGCCGGTCGCGTGGGCAACGGGTCGGCGACCGAAAACCGGGACCCCACCGCCCACTTTTGGCCCACCTGGTCACGGGACAACCGCAAGCTCGCCGTGTCCCAGGTCACCCGCGGCGAGGGCCTTGCCATCGATTCCTCTATCTTCTCGATTGCCACCGAGACGGGGGAAGCGACGCGGCTGTTCGAGGCCCCCGCCGGCACCACTCAGTTCATCTCCGACCAGGTTCCTCACTACCTGTACTGGTCTCCCGACTCCTCGCAGCTCGCTTTTCTGGCACTCAGCGGCGGGTCCTTCAATCTGCACTTGAGTCCCGCCGGGGAGCCGGACGCCAGCAAGACCATCATGTCCGGGTCTCCGTTCTACCTTTCCTGGGCCGGCGATGGCCGGAACCTTTTCATGCACGTGGCCGAAGGTCTGTTCCTGCTCGACCTCGACACAGACCAGGGGCCCAGGTCGCTGACACCTCGCTCCATCACCTTCCTGACCCCGGCCTGGGTCCCGGGTGACGAAGCCATCAGCTACATCGCTCGCGCCTCCCACGGGTTCAACGTCCTTGTGCTCGCCGACCCAGGCGGGGGCGGCGCTGTCTCTGTTGGCGACGTTGGCGAGCGCACTGCTTTTCTCTGGGCGCCCAGAGGCCAGCGTGTCGCAATCGCCGATGCGGTGGACCCGGCCAGCCTTTATTTCGAGTCGTTGCGCATTCTCGATCCGGCGACGGGGGAATCGCTGCTGCTCGCCGAAGAACGCATCCTTGCGTTCATGTGGTCGCCCGACGCTAGCAAGATCGCGTTCGCGGTCGCCGGCCCGGCAGCCGATCGCTTGTCCTGGAAGGTCGCCGACTCGGCGACGGGCGAGGTCCGCAAGCTCGTCGACTTCTTGCCGTCCAACGACCTTTTCGTCTACCTGCTGTTCTTCGACCAGTACGCCAACTCCAACTCGCTGTGGTCGCCCGACAGCCGGCAGCTGACGATGAGCGGGCAGGTGTTCCTGAACCCGGACGGCGGCAACAAGGTCGCTCCCGAGAGCCGGGTCTACGTTCTGGACGCCGAGGGTGAAGAGGCGCCACGGGCTATCGCGGCCGGTTCGCTGGCTTCCTGGTCTTGGGGATAGGCGGTATGATTACGCATGGCGGCAATTGTGGAATGCCACACAAGACAGTAGACTACGCGATGGCAGGTTGAGGTCTAATTCGTGGTAAATGGCTTCGTCGAAAAGCTAGCAATCATATCGAAGGCTAACCGCAGTTTGCTGTGTATCGGGTTAGATCCTGAGCAACAACTGATCCCTGACAATCGGGTTTTTGAATTTAATAGCCTAGTGATCGAGGCTACAGCCGACTACGCTTGTGCCTTCAAACCGAATCTTGCTCTTTATGAGTCGATGGGGTCCGAGGGCATGGACCAACTAGTGAAAACATTAGACAAGATACGCGAGGTCAATCCTAGGATACTAATTATCGGTGACGCAAAGAGGGCCGATATAGGGAACTGTTCGCTGGCCTACGTCAAGACGTTATTTGGTCGATACGACTTTGATGCCGTAACGGTGAGTCCTTACATGGGATCTGATTCGCTTCAACCATTTTTGGAGCGCAAAGAGAAGGGCGTCTTTGTGCTGTGTAGGACCTCGAATCCAGGAGGCAAGGATCTCCAAGAGTTAATGGTGTACGGGGGCGACGACGCAGGCCCAAGGCCCCTATACGAAATGGTTGCAGAATTGGCAAAGACCTGGAATTCAAATGGCAACGTCGGATTAGTCGTCGGAGCCACTTATCCCGAACAAATGGGCCGTATTAGGCAGATTTGTCCAGACATGACGTTCCTCATTCCGGGCATCGGTGCTCAAGGTGGAGACCTTTCGGCCACGGTGAACAATGCTAAAGATGCGAATGGCAGTGGATTCATCGTTAGCGTTTCGCGTCAGATTATGTATGCTGCAATGAACCGCACAGGGAAAGTGAAGCTGCGGAAAGACGCGCTAAATCGAATGCGTGGGCAAGCTAGGCTCCTTCGGCGCAACATAAACGCAAACCGAAGAGGTCTCCCCGGCATTAAAGAACCACGCGCAAACTCAGCCATTGAGAACTCGGCCGCAACCCGATCTAAGCGTTTTTACGCCGAGGCTCTTGAAGACACTCCCCTGGGCGCCCTGGCGCGCTGATTGGCGATGCGAGTTACGTAGGCCTGCGCCGGCCCGCCTGTTCTTGAGCGGCTAGACGGATCTGGAGGCGTGCCGATTGTCGATTCTTGTCGTCAACTCGTCGCGAGGCATCACCTACGCCTCCCGGGGCCGCGACTTCGCCGCCGCGGCGCGCACCGCGGCGCTCGATCTCCGCGACCGGATGCGCCTCGCCGTGCCGGAACGCGCCGGTTAGCCCCGCCGTGCGGGAGCGAGTTCAGGTGAAGGGGCCATGGTTAGGGGAATCCTCGACGTTTCGATCGGCGACGTCCTGGTGCTAAAGAAGCAGCACCCCTGCGGCTCCAACCGCTGGCATGTCGTACGCCTGGGGGCCGATATCGGGGTGCGCTGCGAAGGCTGCCGGCGACGCCTGCTGATGCCCCGGTCCGAGCTTGCGCGGCGGATCAAGTCGATCGAGCGAGCGGACGCCACGCCGGGGTCTTGAGGCTCCGCTCAACAGGGCAAATTCGTTGACAACAGGAGTGGGGGTGCAGTAGAATAGCCCTCGCTCGCCGGAAGGTTGGTGGCGTCTTGATCGAGATGACGATCGATAGCATTCGGGTCAGCCTGATGAACTATCAGCGGGTCGTCATCCTCAAAGAGAAGGAATCGGACCGCTACCTGCCGATCTGGATCGGCCCAGCCGAGGCCGATGCCATCGCGGTGAAGCTCCAGGACGTCTCCGTCCCCCGCCCGCTCACCCACGACCTGCTGGGTAACGTCATCGGCGCGCTTGGGGGTTCGGTCAACAGCATCACCATCAGCAACCTGGAGAACGACACGTTCTTCGCGGAGATCCGGGTCCAGGTGGACGGCAAAGACCTCACCATCGACTCTCGCCCTAGCGACGCGCTGGCCCTGGCCGTGCGCAGCGACGTGCCCATCTTCGTCGACGAGAGCGTGCTCTCCAGGGCCGCCATCTTCCTCGACAAGGAAACCGGCAAGCCCATCCCGGCTTCAAGCGAGGAGGGCGAGGCCCCTCGAGAGTTGGACGAGGCCGAGCTGAAGCGCATGTCGGCGTTTACCGACTTCATCGACAGCCTCGACCTGAGCGACCTCGGTGACGTCGAGGGGGGCAAGGAAGAAAAAGAGGACGAAAAAAAGGACAAGGAGGGCGACGCGGAGGGTAGCTAGCCCGACGTTGACCGAAGAACCCCGCATCGCCTCGCACCCAACGGGTCGAGCACGCCACTCAAGAGTTCAATGCCCCGGGCCGTCCTGGGGCGTTTCTGCGGTTCCGTTGACAGTAAGCGACTCTGTGATAATATGCACAAGGCAAACGGCCAACCGAAGAATTCTCCAAAGCTCGTTCGTCAGGCCGACGTACTCAGACTAACGATTTTCGGGTGGTATTTTGCCACCGCCCTTGTCGGCGGAATTGTGGGTGGCATCGCCCTCGACCGCTGGCTGGATAGCGAACCCTTGTTCCTGATCGGCGGTCTGATTCTGGGGCCTCTCGTCGGATTCTACGGTATGTTCAAGATGTTGATGCCACTTTACCGAAGATCGCAGGGCGGAGACGGCCAGGGAGAGAGTCCCCAGTGACCCGGAAGCAGAAGATTTACCTTATCGTTCTGCTTGCCATCTTCGTGACGGTTATCGGCCGTCTCTTCCTCAACTCCCCCATCGCCCACATTCAGCTTGCCGCCGAGACAGTCTTCGCGGACGTCTTTGGGCTGTGGAACATCACCAACAGCATCATCGCGGCATGGGTCGCGATGGTCGTCATCATCGTCATCGCGTTCTTCGCGACGCGCAAGATGACCGTGGTTCCCACCGGGCTCCAGAACTTGGTGGAGGCGGTCCTCGGCGCCCTGCTGGGCTTTTTCGAGAACGTCGCCGGGAAGGCGAATGGACGGAAGTTTTTCCCGTTACTCGCCACGCTCTTCATCTTCATCCTGGTCGCCAACTGGATGGCCCTGCTGCCGGTGTTCGGCAACATTGGGAAGGTCGAGCCGGCCTACGAGGTGCTGGAGCACCAGCTGGAAGAGGTCGTCGACGAGCTGAACGAGGACGGGGCTCACGAGTTCGAAGTCCACCACGAGGAAGTTGATGGCCACACCATCCCCGCGAAGCCGGAGGACGAGGTGCTGGCCGTCGTGCGTCGCGATGCGGCGGACGAGAAGCTGCTTATCTTCGATGGCACCGGGAGTCCTTTCACCGTGCCGCTGGGCTTTGGCAAGCGAAAGTCGATCCGCCTCGGCGAGTACTGGGACTTCGATGCCTGGCACGCTCGATCCGGCGTCGTGTCGGTAGGCGACGACGACGATCCCGATGAGGTCGACCTCAGCGGGAAGACTGTGGGGCGGCTCGTGCCCTATTTGCGCAGCATGAACACAGACCTGATGGTCCCGCTCGGCATGGCCATTATCGCCATGTTCATGATCGAGTACTGGGGTATTCGGGCCAACGGCTTCTTTAACTACGCCTCGCGTTTCATCAACTTCAAGGAAGGGCCCATCGGTTTCGTGGTGGGCATCCTCGAAGCCATAAGCGAGGTCTCGCGGTTAATTAGCTTCAGCTTCAGGCTTCTCGGGAACATGTTCGCCGGCGAGGTGCTGCTGTTCTCGATGGTCTTCTTGCTCCCGATCATGGCCGGGGTACTCGTATTCCCGTTCCTGCTCGAAGTCTTTGTCGGCTTTATTCAGGCGGTGGTCTTCGCCGCCTTGACCCTGGTCTTCGCGGTACTTGCCGTCACCTCGCACAATGGTCACGGCGAGGAGGAGCATAGCCCAGGACACTAGCCAAGACGCGCAAAGAACCAACGTATCTATCTTGAAGCATGCGAGAAAGGTGTCAGGAGGAGAACGACTATGGAAGCACTGCTGTCCGTACTGGCTCAGGCGGCCTCGGAGCCGATTGACCTGAAGCCCCTTGGAGCCGGCTTGGCCATCGCCATCGGAGCGGTGGGTCCTGGGCTCGGCATCGGCTTGCTGGTGGCAAAGGCGATGGAGGCCCTGGGCAGAAACCCGGAGGCGGAGAACGCCATCCGTACGAACATGATTCTGGGAATCGCGTTCGCTGAAGCCATCGCGATCTACGCGCTGATCGTCAGCGTCATCATCGCCTTCGTCCTTTAGCGGGCCGAGGCGAAGCGACCAGCAGCGGCTGAATGGGCGTGAAACGCCCGTGCCGCGCAAAGAAAGGGGTGCGAGTTGGGACTCGGCATTAACCTACCCAGCTTAATCGCCCAGATATTCAACTTCTTGTTGCTTCTGGGGATCCTGTACATGGTCCTCTACAAGCCGATCATCCGGATGCTCGACCAGCGCTCCGAGAAGATCAAGGAGAGTCTGGAAGAGGCGGACCGGGTGCGGCAAGAGAGCGTGCAGGCCGAAGAGCAGGTCCGGCAGCAGATCGACGAGGCCCGCACCGAAGGCCGAAACATCGTGGCGCAGTCTACCCAGGTAGCCGACCGCGTTCGCGAAGAGGCCCGAGAGCAGGCCAGGACCGAGGCCGAGACGATCATCGCCCGGGCCCGTCAGGAAGTGCAACGGGAACGCGATGAAGCCGTGGAACAGCTGCGGAGGGAGTTCGCCGACCTGACGATCATCGCTGCCGAGCGCGTGATCAACACCTCCCTCGATGCGGAGCAGCACCGGCGCCTCATCGAAGAGGTGCTGCGCGACAGTGGGAATATCGGGAAGAACTAGGGGCAGGTAGAGGAGCGACTCATGCCGGCATCCGGCGCATCGGCCAGGCGCTACGCTCAGGCGGTCTTCGAGATCGCTATGGAGCGCGGCACTCTGGACGGTTGGAAAGACGACCTCGACGCGATCGCCGAGGCGGCGTCTAACCCTGCCTTCGTCGCCATGCTGGAAAGCCCGAGGCTGCCGGCGGCGGACAAGCGAAGCCGGCTGCGCGAGGCGCTCGCGGGCGCCAGCGAAGAGGCCGTGAATCTGGCGACGATGCTGGTGGTGAAAAGCCGCCTCCAGGCGCTTGCCCCCGCCATTGTGGAAGCTTACGGTCGCATGCTCGATGAGCATCGCGGCATCGTTCGTGTCGAAGTGATCACCGCGGTGGAGATCGACGCCACCCAGCGTGGTCAGTTGGCCCAGCAGCTGGGCCAGGCCACGGGGCGGGAGGTGCGTCTCGAGCACCGCGTGGACCCCGCCATTACGGGCGGGATGGTGGTCCGTGTCGCGGACCGGGTCTTGGACGGGAGTGTTCGCGCGAAGTTGGGAAGACTGCGCAAGAGCCTGATCGAGCGCTCGGCCTAGAGCGCACAGGGAGATATAGAGATGGCTGTTCGAGGAGAAGACATCGCTGCCATTATCCGGCAGCAGATAGAGCAATACGGCGCCACGACCACAATGGTGGATGTCGGCACTGTCATCGAAGTGGGCGACGGCATCGCCCGTATCCATGGCCTTTCCGGGGCCAGCTACGGCGAGCTGCTCGAGTTTCCAAACGACGTGTCGGGCATGGCCCTGAACCTCGAGGAAGAGACCGTCGGCGCCGTTATCTTCGGCAATGATACGCTCGTTAAAGAGGGCGACGAGGTCCGCTCGACCGGCAGGGTTGCCGAGGTCCCGGTGGGCGATGCCCTGATCGGCCGCGTTGTCGGCGCCCTGGGCCAACCGCTGGACGGCAAGGGCCCCATCAACACGAACGATACCCAGCCCATCGAGCGAGTCGCCCCTAATGTCGTGCGGCGGAAGTCCGTCGACCGACCCGTGCAGACGGGCATCAAGGCCATCGACGGCCTGATCCCCATCGGCCGCGGCCAGCGCGAGCTCATCATCGGCGACCGCTCCACCGGGAAGTCCGCCATCGCCATCGATACCATCATCAACCAGAAGGGCGGCGACCTCGTCTGCATCTATGTCGCGATCGGGCAGAAGTCGTCTAAGGTGGCACAGACGGTGGCCATTCTGGAGCAGAACGGGGCGATGGAGCACACCATCGTCGTCTCGGCCAACGCCTCCGACGCGGCGGCGCTCCAGTACCTGGCCCCGTACGCCAGCTGCACCATGGGCGAGGCGTTCATGGAGTCCGGCAAAGACGCCCTCATCATCTACGACGACCTTTCCAAGCATGCCTGGGCATACCGCCAGATGTCGCTCCTGCTCAGGCGCCCGCCCGGCCGCGAGGCCTATCCCGGCGACGTCTTCTACCTCCACAGCCGCCTGTTGGAACGGGCGGCCCGGCTGGAGGACAATCTGGGCGGCGGATCGCTGACCGCGCTGCCCATCATCGAAACGCAGGCGGGCGACGTGTCGGCCTACATCCCTACGAACGTCATCTCGATCACCGACGGCCAGATCTACCTGGAGGCGGACCTGTTCAACTCCGGGATCCGGCCCGCGCTCAACGTCGGCCTTTCGGTGTCCCGGGTCGGCGGCGCAGCGCAGACAAAGGCGATCAAGAAAGTCGCGGGCCGCATGCGGCTGGACCTTGCCCAGTTCCGCGAGCTGGCCGCCTTCGCCCAGTTCGGCACCTCGGACCTCGACGCCGCGACGCGACGCCAGCTCGAGCGCGGCCAGCGGATCACCGAGGTCCTGAAGCAGGGGCAGTACGTCCCCTACGCCCTGGCCTCGGAGGTTATCATCCTCTACGCGGCCGTAAACGGCCATCTCGACGACGTACCCATCGAGAAGGTGACCGACCTCGACACCGCCTTCTCCGAGTTCATGCGCACCAACCACCCAGAGATCGGCAAGTCCATCACCGACACCGAAGACATCTCGCCGGAGAACGAAGAGGCCTTGAAAAGGGCGATCGAGGAATTCAAGCAGTCGGTGCCGTACTAGGACCGAGAAGGAATCAGGATTATAGGAAAAGAGAGACTGGATTCTGGCCTTCGCCGGAAAGGCGGGGGCGACCCAGTCCCTAACCAGGAGTCCAGAGGGGCGGAGCCCCTTTGGCAAGGGTTGAAGGGGATGTGCCCCTTCTCTTAACAGATAGCCCGAAGGGCTACCTTGAACCCCCTGCAGGGGGTTTGGGGGTGTCCCTCGACAACCAGGCGGGAAAGGCGCTCAGCGAAGGAAACAGACCGGACTGATTAACCGATGGCAAACGTACGCGTAATACGACGACGCATCCGCAGCGTCCAGAACACGGCGAAGATCACCAAGGCCATGGAGATGATCGCCGCGTCGAAGATGCGTCGCGCCCAGCAGCGCGTGCTGGCCGGCAGGCCCTACTCGCGGAAGCTGGAGCAAGTGCTGGGCAACCTCGCGGGACAGGTCGAAGAGATGGATGACGTCCACCCGTTGCTAGAGAAGCGCGAGGTGAGCAAGATCAGGCTGGTCCTCATCACGCCCGACCGCGGCCTCACCGGCGGCCTGAACGCGAACCTGAACCGGCGGGCCGCGCAATTCATCCTGGAGGAGAAGACGCCCTCCGACGTGATCGCCGTCGGCCGGAAAGGGCGCGACTTCATGACCCGCCACGGTCAGGACGTCCGAGCGGTCTTCACCGACCTCGGCGACCAGGTTGGCCTTGCCCATATCCTGCCGATAACGCGGATTATTACCGACGACTATGTTTCCGGCTCGGTAGACCAGGTGTACCTGCTCTACGCCGGTTTCGTTTCCGTAGTGGTGCAGCGGCCGACGTTGAAACAGCTCCTCCCAATTCAGCCGACCGCCGTGGAGGAAGCCGAGGCGGGTCCGGCGGCGGGCTACATCTACGAGCCCGACGGCCGAGCCGTTCTCGAACAGCTGCTGCCGCGGTACGTGGACATGCAGGTATACCAGGCGATGCTCGAGGCCAACGCCAGCGAGCAGTCGGCGCGCATGGTGGCGATGAGAAATGCGACGGACAACGCTTCCGAGATGGTCGACGGCCTGACGCTTGAGCTTAACAAGGCGCGGCAGGCGGCGATTACCGGCGAGCTGCTCGACATAACGGGTGGCGTCGCCGCGCTCGAGGGATAGGAAAGGCGGAGGTAGCCATGGCAAGTGGCAAAATCGTACAGGTCATCGGGACGGTGGTCGACGTGGAGTTCCCACCCGAGCAGCTTCCCGGTATCTACAACGCGTTGGAGATCCAGCAAAACGGCGACAAGCTGGTGCTCGAGGTCGAGCAGCACGTCGGCAACAACTGGGTGCGATGCCTCGCCCTGGGCCCCACCGAGGGCCTGGCCCGGGGCGTCGAGGCTGTGGATACAGGACAGCCCATCGCGGTCCCGGTCGGCAGGCCGTCGCTCGGACGCCTGTTCAACGTCTCCGGCGAGCCGCTCGACGGACTCGGCGACGTGAAGGCCGAGGAGTGGTGGCCCATCCACCGCCCGCCCCCGCCGTTCGACCAGCAAGAAACCACGACCCAGATGCTGGAGACGGGCCTCAAGGTGATCGACCTGGTCACTCCCTTCACTCGCGGTGGAAAGATCGGCGCCTACGGGGGCGCCGGAGTCGGCAAGACAGTCGTCATCCTCGAGCTCATCCGCAACATCGCCACCGAGCACGGCGGCTTCTCGGTCTTCGCCGGCGTCGGAGAGCGCTCCCGGGAAGGCAACGACCTGTGGCACGAGATGCAGGACTCGGGAGTCATCGACAAGACGGTGCTCGTCTTTGGCCAGATGAACGAGCCTCCCGGCGTCCGGCTGCGCATCGCGTTGACCGGGCTGACGATGGCCGAGTACTTCCGCGACACGGAAGGCCAGGACGTCCTGCTGTTCATCGACAACATCTATCGCTACATCCTGGCCGGCATGGAGGTCTCCGCGCTCCTCGGCCGTATGCCCTCAGCGGTGGGCTATCAGCCGACGCTGTCCACGGAGATGGGCGATCTGCAAGAGCGCATCACCACGACCAAGACGGGCTCCATCACCTCCGTCCAGGCCATCTACGTGCCGGCGGACGACTACACCGACCCCGGTGTCGCGACGACCTTCGGTCACCTGGACGCTGTCATTGCGCTGGAGCGCTCGATCGCTGAGCAAGGCCTCTACCCCGCCGTGGACCCGCTCACGTCGACCTCCCGAATCCTCGACCCGAACATCGTCGGCGAGGACCACTATCGGGCGGCCCGAGGCGTGCAACAGGTGCTGCAGCGCTACAGGGACTTGCAGGACATCATCGCCATCCTGGGGATGGAGGAGCTCTCCGACGAGGACAAGCTCACCGTCGGCCGCGCCCGCAAGATCCAGCGCTTCCTTTCTCAGCCGATGTTCGTGGCCGAGGCGTTCACCGGACAGGACGGGCGCTACGTGCCGATCGCCGAGACGGTGCGCGGATTCAACGAGATCCTCGACGGCAAGCACGACGAGCTGCCGGAGCAGGCCTTCTACATGGTCGGGGGGATCGAGGAAGCAGTCGAGAAAGCGGAGAAGATGGCGGCGGAGGGCTAGGCGACCGCCGGCAACCGACCAATGGCCACGATACACCTGGAAATCGTCACCGCCGAGCGCACGGTCCTCGAGGCCGACGTCGACATGGTCGTCGCGCCGGGCAGCGAGGGGCAGCTGGGCATTCTGCCTCGACACGCGCCCCTTCTAACGGCGCTAGCCCCCGGAGAGATCCGCCTCAAGCAAGATAGCGGCGAGACACACTACGCCATCACCGGCGGCTTCCTCGAGATGCGCGACAACAAGGCCACGATCCTGGCCGACGCGGCCGAGCACGTCGACGAGATCGACATCCCCCGTGCCGAGGAAGCAATGCGCCGCGCCGACGAACGCATCCGGATGGCGGGCGCGGACATCGACCTGGAACGGGCCCTCCATTCGCAACGGCGGGCCACGATCCGGTTAAAGATCGCTCGACGTCGTCGAGGCACGGGCGTCCCCAGCGCCCGCGCGTAGCCTTCGGTGGCGCCCCGCAGCTAGCGCTTCGGCAGGCGCGGCGTACTGGGTGGCTTGAGTTCGGTCCCGAAGGCGCTCGGCACCAGGCGCGACAGCTCTTCCTGGGTCCATCTGCCCTGCTTGTGGAGCACTCGTGTCGCCAGGGGCGGCGCGTAGAGGCTGATATCCCCGCCCGTGGCGTGAAACAACTGTCCGTTGAGCCCGCTGGCCTCGTCGCTCGCCAGGTAGACGACGATGGGCGCGATGTGCTCCGGCAGTGTCTCCTGGGACGGCGGGTTGTACACGCCGGTCAGCTCCGCCCGTCGCCGTCGCGCCTGCTCCGTCTTCGCCGTCGTTGCCGTGGGCATCACGCAGTTGACGGTGATGCCCGTGGGGGCGAGCTCGTGGGCCATGGAGAACGTGAAGCCGTACGTTCCCGCTTTCGCGGCCCCGTACGAGGCATAGCCGACGTTGCCGTTCACCCCGACCCTGGAGCCGATGTTGACGATGCGTCCCGAGCCCTTTGCCTTCATGACGGGGACAACGGCGCGTGTCGTCGCGAACAGGGCTTTCACGTTGACGCCGATGATCTCGTCCCAGCGCTCCTCGGTGATCTCCTCGATGGGGTCGTTGTAGGCGTAGCCGGCGTTGTTGACCAGGATGTCCACCGTCCCAAAATGCTCCAGCGCGGTTTCGACGATGCGACCGCCCCCTTCGAGGGTGGCAACGTTGGCGTAGACGGCGACGGCGGCGCCACCGACCGCGACGATCTCGTCGGCCACCTGCTGGGCTGTGCCCGTGGGACTGTCGGGACTCCGGCTGTTGGTTACGACCCGGGCGCCCTCCTCAGCCATCTGCAGCGCGATGGCGCGGCCGATGTGCTTGCTCGATCCGGTGACGATGGCGACTTTACCTTCGAGGGCGCCCATAGTGGACCTCCGGTGGTTGGACGTTGCGTGTGGCAAGAATACCAGATGTCGGAACGGTAAGCGGCTTGTAAAAGAAAAGCAACGGGAGCGCTGGCAGACGGAACGTAAATCACGGGTAGGGACGAGACCTGCGTCACCCAGCCGCGGTCTATCGCCGAGTGCGGCGGTCCTTCCGGGCCTTGAGGTGGAAGGTCATCGTCTGCAGACCGAGCACCGGGTCGATGTTGCGCACCCGCACGTCTTCGGGGACCTGGGGCGCGATGGGCGCGTAGTTCAGGATGGCCTTGACGTCGCAGCTGGCAAGGCTGTCGATGACGGCCTGGGCCTGGGGCGCGGGCACCGCCACGATGGCGATGTCGACCTCTTTCTGCTCGACGATCTTCCCCAGCTCGGCGATGGACTGGACGGTGACGTCGCCGAACATGCGTCCGATCTGACCGGGGTCGGCATCGAAGGCGGCGACGACCTTGAATCCTTCCGGCGCGAACCCCGGATAGCTAATGATCGCGCGGCCAAGCCTTCCCACGCCGATTACGGCGGTGTTCCACTCGCGGTCGAGGCCCAGAACCTGGCGCAGCTCGCTGATCAGGTAGGTGACGTTGTAGCCGCGTCCCTGCTTTCCGAAGCGACCGAAATAGCTCAGGTCCTTCCGGATTTGAGCAGGGGTCACGCCGAGACGATCACCGAGCTCGCGCGAGCTTACGACCTCGAGCCCCTCGTCGCGGAGCTGGCTCAGCACTCGCACGTAGAGCGGCAAGCGGACGATAACGACTTCAGGGATCTGCGTGTCGTTCGGGTCGCCGGACTGGGTCACGAGGGCCCTCCCCGCTTCACGGTCAACACCTGGCCATTCGCGGCTTCTGCGCCGTGTGGATGGCCACCGTTCCCATATTCAGCGCCTTCCAGGAAACTCGGGGGAAACCCGCGTTTCTCATATAGTCGGCCAGTGTCTCCGCGGTGGTGAATTCACTGATCGACGAAGCCAGATAGCGGTAGGCTCCGGGGTCGCCGGTGATGCGTCCGCCGAGGAAGGGCAAGATGTGGTTCAGATAGGGAAAGTAGACCGCGCTGACGAGCCTGGAACGCGGCTTGGTGAACTCGAGGCAGGCCAGACGCCCGCCCGGCTTGAGGACTCGGAAGATCTCCGCGAAACCGTCCTCGATACTGGCGAGGTTACGGATAGTGAAGGCAGTGGCAACCCCATCGAAGGTCCTGTCCCGGAAGGGGAGCCGCAGCCCATCGGACACCATGAACCCCACCTTGCCGGCGACGCCGGCCCTGGCGGCCTTTCGCGATCCCAGGCTGACCATTGGGCCGCTGATATCGAGGGCGACGACCGATCCCGCCGAGGGTGCTATCTCCAGGGACAGGTCCCCCGTGCCGGCGCCCAGGTCCAGGATGCGCTGCTGGGGCTGCGGGTCCAGTAGCTGGACCGCTCGTCGCCTCCAACTCTGGTCCCGGCCCATGCTGAGGAGGCGGTTGCCAGTGTCGTACCGCCTGGCGATACGACCAAACATTCGGCTGATGGTGCGGGCTTTTTCGGCGCCTGAGAGCTGGACCATAAGGGAGATTCAGGAGGACAGAGCCGGATTGCAACGATTTTCACAAATTCTACCGCCGTACTCCTACGTAGTCAACGAGAAGCCCGCTCCGCGGTTGCAGACTGTCGTGCCATCGCGGCCTCGCTCAAACCCCGCGGGTTGTCCCTATAATGGGTGGCATGCACGTGGGCGTGTGCAAACTCATTCTCCGCCTCCCGGAGAACAACGACCTCAAAGGGAAACGTCGCGCACTGCAGTCCATCACCTCCAGGGTCAAGGCCAAGTTCAACGTTGCGGTCGCCGAGGTTGAGGAGATGGACTCGTGGCGCACGATTGTTCTCGGCATTTCCTGCGTGAGCAACGATGGCAGGCATGCCAACTCCATGCTGTCCACCGTGGTGCGGTACATCTCTCGAAGCCGGGGCGATCTCGAGGTCGTCGACTACGAGGTCGAGGTCATGGAAGGGTAGCCCGAATGGACACGGAGGCGTTTCTCGGAAGCCTGCAGGGCCTGTCCTGGTATCAGGACCAGATCGCGCACGCCGAGACCATCCCTGAGCGGGAGTCTCGCACCGGTCGGCTCAGCGAGCCTCTCGATCCCGCGCTCGAGGCCCATCTCGCTGCAGGGGGAATCGAGACCCTTTATTCGCACCAGGCCGACGCCGTCAACGCCCTGCGCGAAGGCCGGAATGTCATTGTCGCGACGTCCACCGCCAGCGGCAAGAGCCTCTGTTACCATGTGCCCGTCCTCGAGGCCCTCCATCGCGAAAAGGGCGTCCGCGCCCTCTACCTGTTCCCGACCAAAGCCCTGGCCCAGGACCAGAAGCGAAAGCTCCACTCCCTGGGCGAATTCCTGCCCGGTGGGATCCGCTGCTCGACCTATGACGGCGACACGCAGACGGCCGAGCGAGCCGAGGTACGCAGGTCCGCTCAGGCGGTCCTCGCCAACCCGGACATGTTGCACATGGGCATCCTGCCCAACCACCAGGCCTGGCGCCGCTTCTTCTCAAAGCTCCGCTACGTCGTTATCGACGAGTCTCACGTCTACCGCGGCGTGTTCGGCTCCCACGTTGCCAACGTCATCCGCCGCCTGCGTCGCGTCTGCGCCCTCTACGGGAGCGCGCCCCAGTTTGTCCTCTGCTCGGCGACCATCGCCAACCCGCTGGAGCACGCCGAGCGCCTGGTCGGCCTCGACTTCACCGTCATCGACGATGACGGCTCCCCATACGGGGGCAAGGACTTCCTCCTGTGGAACCCGCCATTCGTCGACGAGGCCAAGCAGGCCCGCCGCAGCCCCCACACCGAGGCCACCTCGATTTTCACCGAGCTGTTGCGGAGCGAGGTCCGGACGATTGCGTTCAGCAGGACGCGACGGCTCGCCGAGCTGATCTACGTCTACACCCGCGACCGGCTGCGGGAGGACGGCCCCGGTCTGGCGGAGCGGGTGCGCCCCTATCGGGCCGGCTACCTTGCGGAGGACCGTCGCGCCATCGAGCAGGGCCTGTTCAACGGCTCGCTCCTGGGCGTCTCGGCAACCAACGCCCTCGAGCTCGGCATCGATATCGGCGACCTCGATGCGACGATCATCGACGGCTATCCCGGCACCCTGGCCAGCGTCTGGCAACAGTCGGGCCGTAGCGGGCGCCGCGGCGAGCGATCGCTGAGCGTGCTCATCGCCTCGTCGAACCCGCTGGACCAGTATCTGATGCGCCATCCCGACGCGTTCTTCGGGAAGGCCCAGGAGAACGCCCTCATCTCGCCCGCCAACCCGCAAATACTCAAGCCGCACCTGCTATGCGCCGCCTTCGAGCAGCCGCTGACCCGGCTCGACGAACCTTTGTTCGGTGAGACGCTCGGCCCACTGCTGGCCGAGCTGGAGCGCGATCGACTGCTCCGCACGCGCTACGGGCGCTGGTTCCCCACCGTCGGTGTGACCTACCCCGCGGAGCTGGTGAACATCCGCTCGAGCTCGGCTGACGACTACCAGATCGTCGAGGAAGGCACCGGGGCGCTCCTCGAGACGGTGGACGGGGCCGTGGCCTTCTCCCAGGTTCACACCGGGGCCGTGTATCTCCACCAGGGTGATCCCTACACCATATCGGAGCTCGATATCCCGGGCCGTACCGCCTGGGCCCGCGGCTATCGCGAGCCCTTTTACACGACTGCGCGGGACACCACTGACATTAGTGTCGTGAAGCTCGCGTCGGAGATGCAGGTCAACGGAACGGGCGTGTATCTGGGCGAGGTCGACGTCTCCAACACCGTGGTCGGGTTCAAGCGCAAGCGTCAGCTCACCGAGGAGGTCGTCGCCGACGAAGCCCTCGATCTCCCGACCCGGTCCTTCGTCACCGTGGCGCTCTGGTTCGACGTCCCGGACTCGGCGCTCGATGAGATCGACCGGAGGCGGCTGGACCTCGCCGGTGGTCTCCACGCCGCGGAGCACGCGTGCATCGGACTATTGCCCTTCTTCGCGATGTGCGACCGGGCCGACATCGGCGGCGTGTCGACGCCGCTCCACCCGGATACGATGCGGCCCCAGATCTTCATCTACGACGGCCATCCCGGCGGGATCGGCATCTCCGAGAAGGGCTACGACATCATTGAGCGGCTCTGGGACACGACGCTGGCGACGCTCGAGGAGTGCCCCTGTGAAGACGGCTGTCCGTCTTGCGTTCAGTCACCGAAGTGCGGCAACAACAACAGCCCCCTCGACAAGGAAGCGGCGAAGGTGCTGCTGACGCACCTGCTGGACCGTTAGCCGTCGTGGCGGCGGGCTATTTCCTGTAAGCAGCGGGCCAGGGCGGCCGTCTGCGATGGGGCACGCTCACGCTGGCCGCCGACGGCTCGCAGCGAGTACCCCCAAACCCCCTCGAGGGGGTTCAAGGTAGCCCTTCGGGCAGGAATTTGGAGAAGGGGCACATCCCCTTCAACCCCTGCCAAAGGGGCGCTGCCCCTCTGGACTCCCGGGTTGGAGGGAATCCGCCTCAGGGGTTGGGGGTGCCGCGGCAGCCCGTTTAGAAGCCGTAAACGCGGGCCGTGTTGCCGCCGGCGATCTTTGCGGCCTCGTCCTCGGGCACGCCGGTGAGGATCCGGTCGAGGATGTCCATGCTCTTTGGAAAGGTGCTTTCCTGATGGGGGTAGTCGGAGCCCCACAGCAGGTTGTCGACGCCGATGATCGACCGGGTCTGGATGGCGAGGGCCTCTTCCTGGAAGCTGATCATCACGTTGCTGTGGAAGAAGTCGCTGGGGATGCGGTCGGTCTTGAACCGGGGCCGCTCGGCAGGGCGCGCCTTCTGCGTGTAGTTGTAGACCATCGCGAACAGCAGATAGCCCGCCCACCCGGCGTCGTTCTCCGTCGACACCACCTTCAGGCCGGGGAATCGCTCGAAGACGCCGGAGAAGATCATCTTGGCAAGGGAGAGCTGGACGAAGTAGGGCCGGACGGTCGTGATGGCCATCGTGCCACCCAACAGCCTCGAGCCGTCGTCGGAAGGAAGGGTATCGGTGGTGGCATGCTCGGCGTCGCGCTTGCCTCGGTTGGTGGCGACGTGCAGGCTCAACGGCATTCCGAGGTCCTGGGCCGCCGCTCAGAACGGGTCGTAGATGGGCGAGTCGTAACCCCGCTCCTCGGGTGGGAACACGCTGATCATGGAGCCCTTGAGCCCGAGCCTCGCGGCTCGTTCAAGCTCACGCACGCCCTCGTCGATGTCGTCGAGATTGACCATCGCCAGGCCCTTGATCCGGTCCGGGTACTGGTTCCCGAACTCGGCGGCCCAGTCGTTGTAGGCCCTACAGATCGCGCTGAGCAGGCCGCTGTCCCTGAGCCAGTAGACGAGAAGTCCGATAGTCGGATACACGACCTCGCCGGAGACGCCGTCGATCTCCATGTCCTTCAACTTCGCGGTGGGGTCGTAGCCGCCTGGGCGGACCTCGTCGTACCTGGCCTCGGTGCGTATCTTGGCCGGGTCGTCGAAGCGGACCCCGGTGTCGGCGCCCATCAGGGCCGAAAACAGCCGCACGCCGTCGGCGTACCACCAGTCGCCAAGCTCCGTCGCGCCGTAGATCACCTGGGGCGCTTTCTCCGCATACCTGGCCTCGATGCGGCTCGTCCAGAGGTCAGGGGGCTCGACGACGTGGGAATCGCTGGAGAGGACTCGGTAGCTGGGCATGCTTCCTCCAGGAGGCGCAAATGACAGCGAATTCTACGACAGGGCACGATGCCAATCCCGGTTGTCATCCCGAGCGAAGCGAAGGATCTACCCACCGCAGATCCTTTGTCGTCCGCCTGAGGCGGTCTCCTCAGGACGACGTTGTTGCGTGGCGCCCGTGACTTCGAGGCCCCCATGCTAGAATTCCGCATGCAGGTCCGCGTTCTGGGCGCCCACAACTTTCACTCGAAGCACACCCGCTCCGTTTCCATCCTCATCGACGGTGTGCTCTGCATCGACGCAGGAAGCCTGTCCACCGGCCTGACGTTCGAGGAACAGGGAAGGGTCAAGGCCGTGCTCCTCACCCATTGGCACTTCGATCATATCCAAGGCTTGCCGACCTTCGCCCTCGCCACGGCAGGCGGCGTAACCACCGACGTCTACGCCATCGCTCCGGTGCTCGAGGCGCTGTCGACGCATATCATCAATGGCGTGATCTTCCCCACGTTCCGGGAGCCCCTCGGCTCGCGTTACCATTCCCTGGAGTTGCGCCCCATCGAGCCGTTCGAGGAGACGGAGGTCGCTGGCTATGCGGTCGTCGCGACGCCGGTGCAACATGGCGTGCCCGCGGTGGGCTATCAGGTCAGTGGGCCTGACGGGAAGAGCCTCTTCTACACCGGGGACACCAGCGGCGACCTGGCCGAGGCCTGGGAGCACATCGCGCCCGATGTTCTGCTCTGCGAGGTGACGTTTCCAGACTCCAGAAGGAAGAGCGGCCGGCACATGTCCCCTGCCGACCTCGAGGAAGAGCTGCGGCGGTACGTGGAAATGAAGGGCTCGGCCCCGCGGGTGGTCACGGTCCACATGACGCCCGAGTTCGAAGGTGAGATTCGAGATGAGCTCGCCGGCGTCGCCCAGCGCCTCGGTGTGTCCATAGAGCTCGCCTACGAAGACATGGTCATCGACCTCTAGCGTTAAGAACGGAGCCTGGATTGAGAAAGGCCGCCTTCGTCTACGACGAAAAGGTCTCGCAGCACGTGCTGCGAGAGGGCCACGTGATGCGTCCCACGCGCCTCCGCTACACCTACGAGCTCCTCGATGCCTACGGCGCCTTCGAGACGTCGCGCCTGGTTGCCCCGCGCCACGCTATTCCGGACGAGCTGACGTGGTTCCACACTCCGGAATACGTCGACGCCGTCGCGTCCATCAGCCGCAACGAAGGTAGCGTGGCCCCGGAGCGCTACAACTTCAGCGACCATGGCGACAACCCTCCCTACGAGGGAATGTATGAAGCGGCCACCCTGGCCACGGGGGCCTCGCTGGTCGCGGCGGAGCTGGTCGCGGCGGGAGAGGTCGACGTCGCCTTCAACGTCGCCGGTGGGCTCCACCACGCCGCGCGAGGCAACGCCTCCGGGTTCTGCATCTTCAACGACCCGGTTGTCGCCATCGAGTACCTGCGACGGCGAGGGATGCGCGTCGCCTACGTTGACATCGACTGCCATCACGGCGATGGAGTGCAGGCCGCTTTCTATGGCGACAGCGACGTGCTGACCATTTCAACGCACGAGTCGGGCCGCTACCTGTTCCCGGGGACCGGCGAGGTCGGCGAGCTGGGGTCCGGCGACGGCCGCGGCTACTCCGTCAACCTGCCTCTCGCGCCCTACACGGACGACGAGACCTTCCAGTGGGCGTTCTCCGAGGTCGTGCCGCCGCTGCTCAGGGTCTTCGATGCCGACGTCCTCGTGACCCAGCTGGGCATGGACACGCATTTCGACGACCCGATAACGCACCTGGCGCTGACGGTCGAGGGGCACGCCGAAGTTGTGCGGCAACTGGGCGGACTGTCCAAGCGTTGGCTGGCCCTCGGCGGAGGCGGCTACGATATCGGCGCCGTCGCCCGAGGCTGGAGCCTCGACTACGGCATCATGATGGGCGCCGAATGGCCCGACGAGATCCCCGAGCGGTACCGGCTGGAGTATGGCCTGGACCGGCTTCGGGACGGCCCGCGACCGGCGAGGCCGGAGACCGCCAACGCGGTCCGCGTCTTCGCCCAGGCGAGCGTCGACGAGCTCAAGCGCTCCGTGTTTCCCCTCCACGGGATCTCGTAGCGCTTCCGGCAGGCGACGCCTCGTAACCCGGAGAGTCCTGAGAGGGCGGAGCCCTCTCAGGCGGGGGTAGAAGGGGATGTGCGCCGTCCTCCGAAAGCCAGAAGCGCTTCGTCTTACCCCTCCACGACATTGGGTAGCGGTTCCGGCAGCCGACGCCTCGCAACCCGGAGAGTCCAGAGAGGGCGGAGCCCTCTTTGGCAGGGGTAGAAGGGGATGTACCCCTTCCATATTAGATAGCCCGAAGGGCTACCTTGAACCCCCTTCAGGGGGTTTGGGGGTGTCCCCGTCCCGCCTAGATCGTCAACAGCCGCGCGCCCGAGAAGACCACCAGCAGACCCAGGGCGGTGCGCATCACCCGGTCCGGCGCGACGACCGCCAGCCTCGCGCCGAACAGCACCCCGGGCACCGAGCCCACGAGCAGGTTCCCCGCCAGGTCCCAGTCGACGTTGCCTGCGCCCCAATGGGCCGATGCGGTGACGGTGGACAGGAGCAGCGCGTGGAAGATGTCGGTGCCGACGATGCGCTTCATCGCCAGCGGGTAAAAGAGGCTCAACACCGGGACGATCAGGGCCCCGCTGCCGATGGAGGTCAGCCCTACGAGAAAGCCGGCGACGGCGCCGAGCAGTATGGTGGTCCGGCGCAGTGCGACGGGAGGCAGCTGGATTCTGGCCTCGTCGGGCCGTTGGTCGGGCCGCTCCAGCAGCGGACGGAGGATCATGGTCCCTCCGGCGAGAATCAGTGTCCCGGCCAGGACTCGCGTGATCGTCTTTTCGATGTCGACGTCGTAGACGTTCTCGAGCAGCGTGATCAGCCCGATACCGGCGAGCGACGCGGGGAGGCTTCCGAGGGCAAGGGAGAACGCAAGCCGGTAGTCGATCGTGCTCTGTCGAGAGTGCTGAAGGCTACCGAAGAGCTTGGTCGCCGCGTTGAAGACCAGGTCCGTGCCCACCGCCGTCAGCGGGTTGAACTTGAAGATAATGATCAGCGCCGGGGTCAGGAGCGAGCCTCCGCCGATTCCGGTGAGGCCTACCAACGTCCCAATGATGATACCGGCGAGAGCGAGATCGAGGTCCATAGGAGCGGGTCAAGGGCGCTTATGAAGATTGTTGATAAGGAGAATCGATTAATTCTATAGGTTTGTGCTGCTCGTCACAACCGGGAACGGAAGCCACGACGGCCATCGCGGGTCGCGTACCACATTGACTTTCGCATCAGCGTACAATCATCTTGGCTTCGATCTCGAAGACGGAGCAAGTTCCGAAGCGGAGGGGCGAACGTCATGAACAACGCGAGGATGCGACAGGTCAATGGGATGGGGATCCGGCCGCTGCCGGAGAATACCGAGTACGTCGAGGCGGGGGCAGTGACGTTCGGCGTCGAGTTTCGGTTCCTGACCTACGAGGTCGCGACAGCCGTCTACAAGGGCAACCAGGAAAAACTCGATATGCTCGCCGACATGAAACGGCGGGGTGTCGCGCTGAACGACACTGGCGTCTCCATTCACGCCTTCGGGAACGACGGCGACGAGCTCGCGGAATACCTCCGCTTCGACTGTTTTGACCATGACCCCCACTACCACTACATGCTCGATTCGAGGGAGCTCTACTTTCGCATCGAATTCGACGACGAAGCTCGCCGCGACACGGTTGCTTGGACGCTGGACGCGCTGGGGGCCCGGCTCCCGGAGATGCTCGCCGAAGCCGGAGTCCCCGAGCTGGCGAAGCGAGTGGAGCCTGACAAGGTCGAGGCCGCGATCCCGAAGGTCGCGCTGGCCGTCGAGAGGGCCAACGAGCGATTGTCCCGCGCGATCGCAGCCGGTTAGTCCTTCAGCCTACCCAGGGCTCCGAGCATCACCCCGCTTGGCGGGACGTCCCACTGGTGTGTGCAGCGGTAGACGAACCGCACGGTGCCCCGTATGTCGATCAGGACGGCCGCCGGGTGGGCCATGCGCCATGCGTCGTACGAGATGCGGTTGTACACGCCGAAGGATTTCACCATCGACCGTGCCGTGTCGAACAGCCAGGGAAACGGCTGCGGGTTCTCCTCCAGCCATCGCAACGCCGCGTCCGGGCCCTGGGTGCTGACGACGATGGGCTGAACGCCGGCGGCGGTATAGCGGGGGAGGTCCAGGCGCAACTGCGCCAGCCAGCGGCGGCAGTTCGGTCAGAACGTGCCGCGGACGAAGACAACGAACACCGCCGCGACACCCCGGTAGTCGTCAAGGGCGACGGGACGGCCAAGGCTCGATTCGAGGGAGAAGTCGGGCGCTGAATCGCCGGACCGCAAGGTCACGGTGTGGTCGCGGCCCATGGCTCAGACCCGGAAGGGCTCGATCTCCGAAGGGCGATGCAGGATCTCGTGGGGTGTCGGACGCCAGCCAATGACATTGGTGCGCTCGGCCTGGCTCAACAGGATCGGCATCAGCTCCTTCCCCCGTACCAGTCCCAGCCCCCCGTGTGCCCCGGCGCGCTCGCTGAATACCGCCACTTCGTCGCGCAGGGCGTTGCGTCCCAGGACCATAATCGGCACCGGCTCGCCGGCGTGCTGGTCGTGGAACCGGCCCCGTTTCAGGTGTCCGGAGACGACGCTGGGGGTTGCGTGGTCCGAGGTGATGCAGATCACGAGCTCGGGGTCCGGCAGGAGCTCCTCGATAAGCGAATCGAATCCGCGGTCCAGCGCCTCGATGGCCTCGACCTTCTTGGGGGGGTCGGCGAGGTGGGCGGTCACGTCGGGCTGTTTGGTGTGCACGTGGACGAAGTCGTAGCCGTCCCCAAGGAGTGTTTTGGCAAGGGCCAGCCTGTTGCGCAGGTCCTGCTCCGTGTCGGGCAGCTCTTCGTCGCGCGTCTCGACCCCGAGCTCGTGCATGACGCCGAGCAGGATCTCCTCGGAGGTCAAGCTCACGGACCTCATGCCGAACCGCTCCTCGAACCGCGTCAGCGGCTTTCGATGACCGGCCCACTTGCCGAGCACAAAGTTCATCGGGAGGTCGCCCCGCTCGATGCGGCTCGCGTTCACGGGGTGGTCGCGCAGGACGCCGTGAGCCCAGACGAGATAGGAGTTCATGGCCGCCGCGGTACGGTCCGCCGCCGCGCGGTCGGCGGCGTGGTCCATGGGCTGGGCCTTGATGACGGGCAGGTCCTCGCCCAGCGGGTCGCAGTCCGTGATGTCGTCACTCACGTTGCCGCGGAGGATGAGGACACCTTCCGTGTTGCCGGTGTAGATAAACTCGATTTCGATGCCGTCGGTCGAGTAGTTGGCGATGGCCTCGGCCAGCACCTTGGACTCCTCCTCGGGCGCGGACATCATGCGCCGTACCAGGCGTACACCATCGGGCCCGGGCTCCCCGGAAGAGAACCGGGCCAGGCTCGCGACTTCGCCGGGCTGCGGAAAGACGCCCCGGGCCACACTGTGAAACACGGCCCGACCGGGCAGGTCTTCGAGGTCGTACCCGAAGAACAGAGCGTGGGCTGTGGGGGTGCCCGCTGGGATGCCCGGTGCGATCGCCGTGATCAGTCCGTTGACTGCCCGCGAGGCCAGGCTGTCCAGATTCGGCGTTCGAGCAGCCTCGAGCGGCGTTCGGCCCTCGAGCTCAGGGGCGGGGCGGTCGCCGAGACCGTCGAGGGTTACCAGCAAAATCTTCATCGCTAGTCCTACGACTGTGGGGGCCGCTTCGTATCTTTCTTACAAAAAGCGGGGAAGCGATGCATCGCTTCCCCGCGACCTGGAAGTAGGTGTTGAGCGCTACCAGCCCTTGATGCGCTTTCCTTCCAGCAAAGCATGACCCTGATCGCCGACGCCGACGTTGACGCAGTCCATTAGGGTCGCGTAGAGCGTCCTCGAGAGCAGCTTCGACTCCAGTGGGTCTTTCTCGCCCTTGAGCAAGTACTCACGACGCATCTCCGCGAGCGAGGCCAGACGCTGCAGGAAGTGCTCCTGCAGCGGACTCAGCGCCTCGTGCTGTTCGAGGCTTTCCTCTACCGGCGTTGGCTGCTCAATCCTGTCGGAGGTCATGTGGAACTGCCCTCGCAAGCCTGTCTTTCCATTATAGACGCTGCGGCGCCGCCGTGTCATTTGTGGCGCGGCACGGTGATTACTCCTTGACCTCGCGGAACTCGCCCTCCACGGTGTCACCGGCTTCTCCAGTCTGACCGGCTTCGCTCGGCGGTTCCTCCCCTTCCTCCTGGACGACGCCGTCAGCAGCCGCGCCGTCCACACCTGCGGCCCCGGCGGCGCTGTAGACATGTTGCCCGACCTTCTGCAGCGTCTCCTGAAGCTCGTCGGTGGCGATCCTCAGCGTGTTGGGCTCATCTGCCTCAAGCGCCGAGCGGACCGCGGCGACTTTGCTCTCGACCTCAGTCTTCAGATCGTCCGGTACGTGCTCTCCTTGCTCCCGCAGCATCTTGTCGCCGTTATAGGCCAGGCTGTCGGCCGAGTTGCGAAGCTCGACCTCCTCGCGCTTGCGCCGGTCGTCTTCCGCGTTGGATTCCCCTTCCTTGACGAGCTTCTCGACCTCATCCTTCGCGAGGCCCGAGCTTGCCTGGATGACGATCTTCTGCTCGCGCCCGGTGCCCTTGTCCTTGGCCGATACCGAGAGGATCCCGTTGGCGTCGATGTCAAAGGAGACCTCCACCTGCGGCACGCCCCGCGGCGCCGGGAGGATGCCGTCCAGGATGAAGCGGCCGATCGCCTTGTTGTCCTTGGCGTCGGTGCGCTCGCCCTGCAGTACGTGGATGTCGACCTGCGACTGGCTATCGGCCGCGGTGCTGAACACCTCGGACTTGGATGTCGGGATGGTGGAGTTTCGCGTGATCAGCGGCGTCATGATTCCGCCCAATGTCTCCACCCCCAGGGTCAGGGGCGTGACGTCCAGGAGCAGGATGTCGCGGACGTCGCCCGTGAGGACGGCGGCTTGGATGGCCGCGCCGACCGCGACCACCTCGTCGGGGTTGACTCCCCGGTGAGGCTCCTTGCCGAAGTGCTCCTTCACCCCCTGGGACACGAGGGGCATGCGCGTCTGGCCGCCGACCAGGATGACCTCGCCGATTTCCTTGGGGTCTATCTTGGCGTCGGTCAGGGCCTGGCGAACTGACGCGAAACTGTTGTCGACCAGATCGCCGACCAGTTGCTCGAGCTTGCTCCTCGACAGCGTGATGACCAGGTGCTTGGGCCCGCTGGAGTCGGCGGTGATGAACGGCAGGTTGATCTCCGTCTCCATGACCGAAGACAGCTCGATCTTGGCCTTTTCCGCCGCTTCCTTCAGCCGCTGGAGGGCGAGCCGGTCCAGGCGCAGATCGATGCCGTGGTCTCGCTTGAACTCATCGGCCAGCCAGTCGACGATACGTTGGTCGAAGTCGTCGCCGCCCAGGTGGGTGTCGCCGTTCGTGGAGCGGACCTCGAACACGCCTTCACCGATGTGGAGAATCGAGATGTCGAACGTGCCCCCGCCCAGGTCGTAGACGGCGATGAGTTGGTCGTCTTTCTTATCGAGGCCGTAGGCGAGCGATGAGGCCGTGGGCTCGTTGATGATGCGCAGGACTTCCAGGCCGGCGATGGTCCCCGCGTCCTTGGTGGCCTGCCGCTGGGCGTCGTCGAAGTAGGCGGGGACCGTGATCACGGCCTGCGTGATGGTCTCCCCAAGCTTCTTTTCCGCGTCCTCCTTGAGTTTCGCCAGGATCGCCGCCGAAACCTCGGGAGGCGACATAGTCTTGCTGCCCAGATTGACATGGGCGTCGCCGTTCGCCGCTTTGACTACGCTGTACGGCACGACCTTCAGGTCCTTCTGCGTATGAGCGTCATCGAACTTTCGTCCCATGAAACGCTTGATGGAATAGATCGTGTTCTCGGGGTTCGTGATCGCCTGGCGCTTCGCTACCTGACCGACGTAGCGTTCCCCAGTCTTGGCGTTCACGGCGACGATCGAAGGAGTGGTCCTTCCCCCCTCTGCGTTCTCGACCACATCGGGCTCGCCCGCTTCGACGATCGCCATACATGAATTCGTGGTACCCAGGTCAATTCCCAGAACTTTGGCCATGAAGTTTGCCTCCTGATAAGTCCATCCCGCCCGAGGCGGGGTATCGTTTAACTTCCGAACCCGACGGTCGACGGCGCCTCCGTCTGTTGGGCCGCCCCTGGGTTCACTCCGGTTTCTTGCTGGACCGGCTGCTGATTTACTACCGCGATTCCCAGGTCCTTCAGCATTCGATCGACGGCCTCCAGGGTCTTCTTGTCATTCTCCGGCGAAGTCTTGCCCGAGTCCAGGGCCTTGCGGAGCGAAAGAAGGCTGCCGGCGAGCCGAAGGGCCAACTGGACCCCGGAGAGGTTCAGGCCGAGCTCTTCGACCAGGTACTTGATAAGACGCAGGCGCCCAATGTCATCCTCGGAATAAAGCCGAAGGGTGCCGAGCCGAGGCGGCTCGATGAACCCAGCGCGCTCATACTTCCGGAGCGTTTGGGGGTGCATCTCGAGAATCTGCGCGGCCACACTGATTATATAAAGGCCTTGGCCTTTTCTTAGCTGCATCGCGGCCCTCGTCTGCCAGATAGCATCTGTACCGTGATTTATATCATGTTGTCACGCTGGTGTCAATCGATATGTCATGCAATCGAATCCATTATATATCTTTGAAGTGATTGATATGAGTCTTAAAACTTGACATGGATTGTATAAAGCAATATAGTCTGTGTTGAATCATTCGACGCGACTCGGGAATCCGAAAGATCGCGCTCGAAGAACAAATAAGGAGAACGCATGATGAAGCTAGCACGGTTCGATCCCTTCAGCGACCTGGTGACCTGGCGCACAGCCTTCGACCGGTTCCACGGCGACCGGGTCTGGCCCGCCCAGAACGGAGACTCCCCCGTAAGGACCCTTCCAGTCGACATCTATGACACGCCCGACGAACTGGTCGTCCGCGCGGAGCTCCCTGGGGTGAGTCCCGACGACGTCGAGATCACCATCGAGCGGGGCCGGCTGTCGATCAAGGCGAAGAGGGCACGGTCCACGGAGGACGCGGAAGGGACTCGCTGGTTCCGGCACGAGCTTTGGGCCGGCGACTACGCCAGGGTCATGACGCTGCCGAAGACGGTGCAGGAGGACGAGGCCTCGGCCAGCTACGAGCACGGCGTGCTGACGCTCAGTATCCCGAAGGCTGAGACGGCCAAGCCGCGGCAGATCAAGGTCGAGGCGGCGGGGAAGTAACGGTCGGGGGCAGGTCTTCCGCCGTAGCCAACAGAGTTAAGCGAATCTTGACCCGGGGGTTGACAAGGCGTGGGACTAGGGCTAGTATTCGATCATAGTTTTGAATTTGGTTCAAAACTTAGACAAAGACAGACCGCGGAAGAGCGAGGAGGATGTCGGGTGGGCAAAGGAAGAGGAATCTTCAGGGCCCGAACGACATCTAACGGGAGAGGAAGCGGTCAAGGAGAAAGACGATGCTGTTCCTGAAGAGTTGCCCCAAGTGCCAAGGTGACATGTACCTCGAAAAGGACTCCTACGGCGCCTTTCACCAGTGCCTCCAGTGCGGGATGATCAAGGATCTCGTGGACGAGAAGTCTGTCTTGGCCCAAGCTCAGAAGGCGGCAGTCGCCTAACGAGAACGCATTGGCGGAGCGAGCCCGTCCCGGGCCCGTCTCTGCCTGCCGACGTCCCATTACGAGCGGGCGCCGTCTCGGGCGCCCGCTCTTTTTCATCTCCCGCTATACTGGCCGAGGCTGGCCGACGCCCGCCCGGGACTCCTGATGGAAGAGCAGACGACGGAACTCGAGGAGCGCGCCCCTTCGACCCTACAGATCGTCGAGGGCTTGCTTGATCACGGGTTGCTCCAGGACGCGGCCGACAGCCTCGCGCCGATCCATGAGGCCGACGCGGCCAGTGTCCTCGAGCAGCTGAGTCCCACCGAGCAGCTCGACATCGTCCGCCATCTGTCGTCTGAGCAGGCCGCGGCTCTGCTCGGACAGCTCCATCGTGACGCCGCCGTGAGCGTGGCCAACGGAATGGACGGCGTGGCCCTCTCCCGAATCCTCGATCTCGCCAGCCTGGATGTCGCCGCGGACCTGCTTCGCGGCCTGCCCTGGGACTACCGTCAGGGAATCATGGACGGGATGCAGCGGGCCGATGAAGTCGCGGCGCTGCTGCCGTACGAGGACCAGAGCGCCGGCGGCCTGATGATTCCCGACCTGGTGGCGCTGCGGGACTGGATGACCGCGGAGCAGACAATCGCCCACCTTCGGGGCAGCAAGCCGAGGGCCGACACCTCCAACTATCTGCTGGTGTTGGACCTCCACAGCCGCCTCGCGGGCGTCGTCAACCTGCGGGACCTGGTCCTGGCATCGGCCACCACGGCTGTCCGGGACCTCATGGACAGGGAGGTCCACACCGTCGAGTCCGGGACAGACCAGGAAGACTGCGCCAGGGTGATGACTCAGTACGACCTGACGCAGCTTCCTGTGGTAGACGAGAACCGGCAGCTCCTCGGACTGATCCTCAGCGAGGACATCATGGACGTCCTCGAAGAAGAGGCGACCGAGGACATGCTCCTTCTGGCCAGTTTCGGCGAGACGGAGAAGATCCTCAGTCCCCTCCGGCGCTCGTTTCGCACTCGCCTGCCCTGGCTGCTACTGAATCTCGGTACCGTGCTGCTGGCCGCTTCGATCATCAACATCTTCGAGTCCACGATCGCCGGCGCCGCCTTCCTTGCCGTCTTTCTGCCCATGGTCGCCAGTCAGGGCGGTATTGCCGGCACGCAGACGCTCACACTGGTGACGCGGGGGTTGGCCCTTGGCGAGCTGCCCCTCGCCAGCGCCCGCCGGGCGCTGGCGAAAGAGGCCGCGCTCGGGGTCATCAACGGGGTCCTCTTCGGCCTCGTTGCGGGAAGCCTGGCCTACTGGTGGAAGGGGAACGCCGATCTCGGCATCGTGGTCGGCGTCGCGATGGTCCTGAACATGATGGTGGCCGGGGTGTTCGGGGCCGGAGTGCCGCTGACGCTCAAGGCGCTCCGATTGGACCCGGCACTCGGCTCGGCCGTGCTGCTGACCACGGTAACCGACATCGCCGGGTTCGGGATTCTCCTGGCACTGGCGTCGTGGTTGCTGCTCTAGCGAACTCCGAGACACCCCCAAACCCCCTGAGGGGGTTCAAGGTAGCCCTTGGGGCATTCTAACAAGAAGGGGTACATCCCCTTCAACCCCTGCCAAAAGGGCTCCGCCCCTCTGGACTCCCCGAACGGGTTCAACCTCGCCGCGACTCCGGTCCGCGGCTTTCCGAGGGAGTCTCGGTCCTACCGGAGCGAAAGCCAGCCCTTGCGCGCTCTTGTGACCACTAGGGCACATCCCTTTCGACCCCTGCCAGAGGGATCGAGCCCTTTGGACTCCCGCCTTCCGAGGGGTGCCGTTTCCTCAGGCGCGAGCAGCGCCCGCGGCTAGTCCGAGAAGCGTTCCTCAGCCCAGGGGTCGGCATCGTTGTGGTAGCCGTGGACCTCCCAGAACCCGGGCCGGTCCTCGGCGGTGAACTCGAGGCCTCGCACCCATTTCGCGCTTTTCCAGGCGTACCGCTTGGGGACGATGAGGCGAAGCGGCCAACCGTGCTCGGGAGCGAGGTTTGTCCCCTCATGCTTATGGGCGAGCAGCACGTCGTCGTCGAGCAGCACGTCGAGTGGCATGTTGGTTGTGTAGCCGCCGTCGCAGTGGGCCACGGCGAACCGTGCCTCGGGCTGCAGCGTCACCAGCTTCATCACGTCGGCGATGGCGACGCCTTCCCACAGGTTGTCGAGGCGGCTCCACTGGGTGACGCAATGGAAGTCGGCCGTCATGGCGGTCATCGGGAGGCGCATGAACTCCTGATAGTTGAGCTCCACCTCCTGCTCGACAAGCCCCGAGAGACGGAACGACCAGGTGTCGGGGTCGAACCGGGGCGTCGCACCGTAGGTGAGCACGGGGAACTTCTCGGTGACGAACTGGCCTGGAGGCACCTTCGGCTTCTCTGTCATAACTAGCTCCTCACGTGTCGGTGGGGACTACTCGCTTTCCCAGGCGTCCGCTCCCACGAGGGGCACGAATCGACACCCGCCGAGCCGGTGGACCTCGAGCGCTCCGCCCCGCTTGGTTACCTTGACCAGTTCCTGGACCTCTCGGGAGCCGATCGGAGTGACGAGGCGGCCGCCTTCGGCCAACTGGTCGATGAGTCCTGTTGGGACCCGAGGCGCCGCGGCCGTCACCAGGATCGCCTCGTAAGGCGCCTCGTCGGGCCAGCCAAGCTCCCGAGCGGCCTCGTATACCCGGACGTTTAGAATCCCCATCTCGGCGAGCCGTCGCCGCGCCGCCTCGGCGAGACGTGGCTTCCGCTCCACCGAGACGACGCTCCCGGCCAGCTTGCTCAGCACCGCCGCCTGGTATCCGCTTCCCGTGCCGATCTCGAGGACTCGGTCCGACGCTCGGAGATCGAGGGCCGAGGTCATCAGGGCGACGATCAGCGGCTGGGAGATCGTCTGGCCCTCCCCGATAGGAAGGGCTTCGTTGAGGTAGGCGAGCGCTCGCGCCTCGTGCGGGAGGAACAGCTCTCGAGGCACGGCCTCCATCGCCTGGAACACCGCTTCGTCGTCAACCTCGTGGCGAAGCGCGGCGAAGAGACGGGCCGACGACTGCTCGTGTGAGCCGTGCCGCCGGCCCGCGGTAAGCGGGTTCTGGTAAAGAGTCCACCACTTGCTCACGGCACCTACCTCAACTCAAATATAACACGCGTCTGAGACGGAGGGGTGGCAGTGCGAGCTTCCGAGCAGGGAGATGCTGAATGCGTGTTGACTTTCACAAGTGACCCGGTTAACCTAGCATTCGCTTGCCCTCGGGACCTAAACTTCAATAGATTTCCATAGATTTTCAGCACATGACGCAACTGGCCGAAGAACGCTGGCTCTCTCTAGGGAGGGCAAGTGACATCCTGGGGGTCAACGAGACCACGCTCCGACAGTGGGCCAACGCCGGCCGTCTCAGGAGCTTTCGGACCCCGGGCGGCCATCGTCGCTTCAGCCGCGAAGACGTCAACGCTCTGCTCAACTCCGCCGCGCCGGCGTCTTCGGACGGCTGGCCGCAGGAAGCGGTTGCCCGGATGCGGCGCCAGCTCCATCGTCGGAAAGGCCAACCGGAGGACTGGGCGACCCAGTTCGATGAAGAGGGCAGGGCCAGAATGCGCGTCCTGGGCCGGCGGCTCGTTTCGCTGGCCACCGATTACGTCACCCAGAAACGGCGACGCGGGGAGATGGAAGAGGATGCGCGCTACCTTGGCCTGGAGTACGGTCGCGAGTTAGCCGGCGTCAACTTCCGGCTCCGCGACGCCATCGCCGCTTTCAGCTTCTTCCGCGGGTCGCTGCACGATGCCATGAACAAGGGTCTCGCGGGGCAGGGCCCGGTGCAGAACGGCAGCGATCTCTGGAACGAGGTTATCGGGATCGAGGATACGGTGCTTCTGGGAATCGCCGAGGCGTATGAGCATGCCTAACTTTTATCCAGCCTTCCTCGACCTGAGAGGCCGCCCATGTGTGGTCGTCGGCGCCGGCGAGGTCGCGGGCCGCAAGGTGGCGGGGCTCATCGATGCCGGAGCCCGCGTTACCGTCATCGCGGCAGAGGCCACCGCTGAGTTGGCCCAACTGGCCTCGGATGGGGCCATCGTGTGGGCGCGTCGCGGCTACCGCGTCGGAGACCTCGCGGGGGCCCGGCTTGTCATCGCCGCCACCGACGATCCCGAGGTCAACAGGGCAGTCGCTGAGGAGGCAGAGGCCTCGAATATTCCTTTCAACGCCGTGGACAACCTCGAGCTCTCTACCTTCATCACTCCTGCCGTCGTAACCCGAGGCGACCTGGTGGTCGCCGTCTCCACGGGAGGCCGAAGCCCGTCCATGGCCCGCAAGGTCCGAGAGCGAATCGAGCGAGAGCTGCCGCTCGAATATGCGGCGCTGCTCGATGTCGTCGCCGAGGTACGGATGGCCTTGTTCGCCCAGGGGCTGCGTCCGTCGGCGGAGCGGTGGAGTACGGCGCTCTCCGAGGACGCCTTCGAGCTGGTGAGAGCGGGCAATGTGGATGGAGCCAGGGCGAGGCTGCTCGAAACACTGATGGTCGAGCCGGCCATCTCAGGCAGGGAGTCGCGTTGAATATCGTTGCCGTTGGCGTGAGCCACAAGAGCGCTCCGGTCGAGATACGGGAGCGGCTGGCGATGGTTCCGGAGGACCTGCACCACGCCCTGGGGGCTCTGGGCAACTTCGTTCCCGAAGGCGCCATTCTCTCAACCTGCAATCGGACCGAGCTTTACGGCGCCGGTCTCGAACCCCGGGCTGGAATCGCGGCCCTGACCTCGTTCCTCGGTGAATACCACGGCCTGTCCGAGGCCGAGCTGGGGCCCTACGCCTATCACCATGCTCAGGACTACGCCGCGCGTCATCTTTTTGGCGTTGCCTCGGGCATTGACTCGATGATCCTGGGCGAAACCGAGATTCTGGGTCAGGTGCGAGAGGCCCTGGTCGCGGCCTCCGCGGCGGGCGGGGTCGGCACCGGGCTGTCCCGTCTCTTCCATCACGCCATGCGCACCGGTCGTCGGGCCCGTACGGAAACGGGAATCAGTCGGCACGCGGTCTCCGTGAGCTCCGCGGCCGTCGAGATGGCACGGCAGGTGCTTGGAGGACTGGAACACAGCCGTGTGCTCGTCATCAGCGCCGGCGAAGCGGGCAAGCTTACCGCAAAGTCCCTCCGGGACTCAGGCGCGGCCGAGGTGACGGTTGCCAACCGGACCCCCCAACGTGCTCAGGCACTGGCCAAGGAGCTCGGCGCCCGCGTGCTCGATTTCGGCGCCATCGACGAGGCTCTCCACCAGTTCGACATCGTGATCAGCGCGACCGCCGCCACCAGGTATGTAATCGCAGCGGAGACGGTCGCCCAAGCAATGGAGCGGCGCAACGGGAGCCCCCTCTGCCTCATCGACATCGCGGTGCCAAGGGATATCGACCCCGAAAGCCGGAAAATATCGAACGTCCACGTGTATGACATCGACGATCTCGAGGCCGTCTCTCTGGCGAACGCAGCGCAGCGTGGCAAAGAGGTTGCCCACGTCCAACGAATCGTCGACGAGGAGGTCGACCGCTTCATGGGGTGGGTCCGTGGCCGCCAGGCCGTCCCGGTGATCGCGGCGCTCCAGGATAAGGTCGAGAAGATCCGAGTGCGCGAGCTGGGCAAGAGCCGGAAGCGTCTTTCCGACCTGTCGGAAGAAGAGTTGCAACGGGTCGACGCTCTGACCTCGGCCATCGCTCGCAAGATCCTGCACGACCCGATAGTTGCGTTGAAGCGGGTGGGCGAGCGCGACGGGTATATCGACGCGGCGCGGGAACTGTTCGACCTGACTGACGGCTAGGCCGGTGTAGGCGATGCGATTGGTCGTCGGAACCCGTGGGAGCCCCCTGGCCCTCTGGCAAACCGAGCATGTGACCGCCCTCCTCCGGGCCCGACACCCCGGCATCGAGATCGTGGCCAGGCGTATCCGCACCGAGGGCGATGTCGACCGGGCTTCACCCCTCGGACTGCTGCCTCGCGGCCTGTTCGTCAAGGCGCTGGAAACGGCCCTCGCCAACCGGGAGATCGATTTCGCCGTGCATAGCTTCAAAGACCTTCCCGCCGACGTTGACACCTCCTTTGCCGTCGTCGCCATCACCGCGCGAGAGGACCCGCGCGACGTGCTGGTGGCCCCTGGGTACGACTCTCTGGCCGCCCTGCCCGCGGGGTCGCGGCTGGGCACGGGTAGCCCTCGGCGCACTGCCCAAATGAAGGCTTCCCGGCCCGACCTGACGATGGTCCCTGTGCGGGGGAACGTCGGCACGCGAATCGAGAAGGCCCACGGTACCGACCTCGATGGCGTGATCGTTGCCGCGGCTGGAGTCCACCGGCTCGGGCTTCAGCCGAACATCACTGAATACCTGGACCCGGAGGTCTTCGTGCCGGAGGCGGGCCAGGGCTCGCTGGCCGTGGAATCGCGCGCGGACGACGCCCGCACGCGCGAGGTCGTGGCGGTTGTCGACGACCCGGCGGCACGGGCTGAGGTGACGGCTGAGGTCGTTGCCGTACGAGCCCTCGGCGGCGGCTGCGTTAGTCCTTTTGCCACTCATGCCAGGGTCGATGGCGACCGTCTGCACCTTCGAGGCATGCTGGTGACTCCCGACGGCGCACGAGCCGTCCGTGCCTCGGTGTCGGGTTCTTCGTCCGAGCCGGAAGAGGTCGCACGACTGTTGGTTCAACGACTCCACGAAGCGGGCGCTGAAGATATTCTGAACGCGGAGCGGCCATGAGCGTCGCTCCGGGCAAAGTCTATCTCGTGGGCGCCGGCCCCGGGGACCCCGGTCTGATCACCGTGCGGGGTCTCGACGTGATTCGGAGGGCCGACGTCGTCGTCTACGACCGGCTGGTGAACCGGCGGCTCCTCTCCAGCGCTCCAGTCCAGGCCGAGCACGTCTTCGCGGGCAAGAGCGTCGAAGGCGCGGCCTTGGACCAGGAGGCGATCAACGACCTCCTCGTAAACGAGGCGCTGAAGGGCAAGACGGTCGTGCGCCTGAAGGGCGGCGACCCGTTCGTGTTCGGCCGCGGGGGCGAGGAGGCCCAGGCCCTGGCGCGCCAGGGGATCGAATTCGAGGTCGTGCCCGGCATCACCTCCGCGATCGCCGTCCCGGCCTACGCCGGGATTCCCGTCACCCACCGTGACCTGTCATCGTCTTTCACGGTGATCACTGGCCACGAGGACCCGAACAAGGAGCTCTCATCCATTGATTGGGAGAAGCTCGCGGGCGGCGCGGGGACCCTGATCATCCTCATGGGAATCAGCCGGCTCGAGGGGACGGTGCAAAAGCTCATCGAGCATGGCCTGGCGAAGGAGACTCCCGCCGTCAGTACCGAGTGGGGAACCGAGCATCAGCAAAAGACCGTCGAGGGAACTCTGGGCGACATCGTGCAGCGCGCCCGGAGCGCGGGGATCGGGGCCCCGGCCGTCACGGTGGTCGGGGCTGTTGTGACGCTGAGGGACAGCATTCGTTGGTTCGACAAGAAGCCCTTGTTCGGCAAGCGCGTCCTCGTCACCCGGGCCCGGGCCCAGGCCGGCACGCTCTCGGAGCTTCTCGAAGAAAACGGCGCGATCGTAAGCGAGATACCGTCGATCGAGATCCAGGACCCCCTCGACTGGGGACCCATGGACGGGGCTGTTGCCCGCATCGCCGGCTACTCGTGGGTCATATTCACCAGCGTCAACGCCGTCGACAGCTTCTTCAGTCGGCTCAAGCAGGCGGGCCTCGATACGAGGAGCATGGCCGGCGTCCGGGTCTGCGCCATCGGCCCCGCGACTGCTTCAGCGCTTCTGGCGAACGGGGTCCACGCCGACTATGTTCCAGCTGTATATACCGGGGAGAAGGTAGCCGAGGGCCTGGGTGGCGGGCGCCTCGCCGGGGCGCGAGTCCTGTTGCCCAGGGCCGACATCGCTCCCGAGGAGTTGGTCCGGGCCCTCGAGCAACAGGGGGCTGACGTGGAGCAGGTGGTGGCCTACCAGACTGTTACGCCCAAGCTGTCCGGGGGCGAGGCCCGCGACGCCCTGGTGGGAGGGCGGGTCGATGTCGTCACCTTCACCAGCTCATCCACCGTGCGGAACCTGCACGCGCTCCTGGGCGACGACGCCACCGCGATGCTCAATAAGGTCACCATTGCTTGCATCGGACCGGTAACGGCCCGGACCGCCGAGGGTCTGGGGATTCGAGTCGGTATCCTGGCCGAGCAGCACACGATCCCCGGACTGGTCCGGGCCATCGTGGACGGATTGGCCCCGAACAAGGAGACGTGAGATGGTTGCCACCTTTCCCTCGCTGCGCATGCGACGTTTGCGGAAGACGGAGCCGATAAGACGGCTCGTGCGAGAGACGACGCTGACACCGGGCGACTTCGTCTACCCGATGTTCGTCGTCCCTGGCCGCGGGGTGCGTGAGGAGATCGCCACCATGCCGGGTTGCCATCACGTCTCGGCCGACGAGGCCGTCCGAGACGCGGAGGAAGCCCTGGGCCTCGGAGTACCGGGCGTCATGCTCTTCGGGCTGCCCTCCGAGAAGGACGCCATGGGGTCCGAGGCCTACGCCGAGGGCGGCGTGGTGCAGCATGCCGTTCGGGCCCTCAAAGCGGCACTGCCGGAGCTGGTGGTCGTCACGGACGTCTGCCTGTGCGAATACACCGACCACGGTCACTGCGGCGTCATCGTCGACGGCGACGTCGACAACGATGCGAGCGTGGGGCTCATCGCGAAGACGGCCCTCTCCCACGCCCAGGCGGGCGCCGACATCGTCGCCCCCTCGGACATGATGGACGGCCGCGTCGCCGCGATCCGCTCCGTGCTGGACGACAACAAGCTGCAGACCGTGCCGATCATGTCCTACGCCGCCAAGTACGCGTCGGCGTTCTTCGGTCCCTTCCGGGTGGCCGCCGACTCGACACCCCAGTTCGGCGACCGGCGCGGCTACCAGATGGACCCGGCCAACGGAAGAGAGGCCCTGCTTGAGATGGCGCAGGACGTGGAGGAAGGGGCCGACATTCTGATGGTGAAGCCGGCGTTGGCCTACCTGGACGTCCTGGCCCGAGCCCGGGCGGAGTTCAAGCTGCCCCTTGCGGCCTACAACGTCAGCGGCGAGTACGCTATGGTGAAGGCCGCCGCTCGGAACGGATGGCTCGACGAGGAACGCGTAGTCCTCGAAGTCCTCACCGGGATCAAGCGCGCCGGGGCTGACATCATCATGACCTACCACGCCAAGGAAGCTGCCCGCTGGCTCGGCCTGAAGCCCGAATAATTAGTTATTGACTAATTCACTAAATTAGTGATACCATGCAGCTTGCCCGGACAGAGCGATTCAAGAGGGCCTACCGGCGGCTGACGCCGGCGGAGCAACGGGCGGTGACAAAGACCATCGAGAATCTCTTTGCGCACGGGTTTCGCTACCCTGCGCTGCACGTCAAGCGGATCATGGGTACGGCCAACATTTGGGAGGTCAGAGTCAGCCGGGGTTGTCGTATGACGTTTCAGCTCGATGGCGAGACCCTGTTGCTGAGGAACGTGGGGGAGCACGATGCCACGCTCTACAGGCCCTAGAGGGCCGAAGAAACCGAGAATAGAAGAGACCGCCGTCGCCCATCGGGCGCCATCGCTGGCGAAGGTGACGCGGAACGGCCAGATCACGCTGCCTTCGGAGGTGCGCCGGGCCCTGGAGATCGAGGAGGGCGACCTGAT
Source organism: Dehalococcoidia bacterium (assembly GCA_965248515.1). Classification (GTDB taxonomy): domain Bacteria; phylum Chloroflexota; class Dehalococcoidia; order SHYB01; family SHYB01; genus CBDFJU01. Next base: position 721,293 of record CBDFJU010000002.1, read on the forward strand.
CGAGGTGGAGATCGAGGGAGACCGGGTCATGCTGACGCCGAAACGCCTGGTGGACAAGAGCCAGGCCTATTTTTGGACACGGGAATGGCAGGCCGCCGAAGCGGAGGCTGAGGCCGACGTTCAGGCGGGTCGAGTGAAGCGCTTCGACTCGGTCGCGGACCTGCTCGAGGACATCGATGCCTAGCCGCTCGGAAGAGCTATTCCAGGAAGCGCAGCGCTTCTTTCCCGGCGGGGTGAACAGCCCGGTGCGGGCCTATCGCGGCGTCGGAGGCACCCCTCCCGTCATCAGCCACGGCCAGGGCTCGCGTATCCACGACGTCGATGGCAACGAATATCTCGACTACGTGGGCTCCTGGGGACCGCTGGTCCTGGGTCATGCCCATCCTCGCGTTGTCGAGGCGGTCAGCCGTGCCGCGGCCAGGGGCACGAGCTTCGGCGCGCCCACCGAGCTGGAATCGCGGCTCGCCGCGATGGTCGTCGACGCCGTGCCCTCGATCGAGATGCTCCGCTTCGTGAGCTCCGGCACCGAGGCTTGCATGAGCGCCATCCGGGCGACCCGGGCCTTCACCGGACGCGACCGCATCATCAAATTCGACGGCTGCTACCACGGACACAGCGACGGCCTGCTGGTGAAGACGGGCTCGGGCGGCGCGACCTTCGGCGTTCCCGACAGCGCCGGCGTCCCCGAGGGCTATGCGCACCTGACGCTGCTGGCGGACTACAACGACGCCCAGTCTGTGGAACGGCTGCTCATCGAGTACCCGGGCGAGGTCGCCGCGGTTATCGTGGAACCCATCGCCGGCAACATGGGCGTGGTCCCTCCCGCTCCAGGCTTCCTCGATTCGCTACGCCGGCTGACGAAGTCCCATGGCGCTCTGCTCATCTTCGACGAGGTTATCTCCGGGTTTCGCGCCTCCTACGGGGGCGCCCAGGCCCTCTACGGCCTGACGCCGGACCTGACCTGTCTCGGCAAGATCATCGGCGGCGGCCTTCCCGTCGCGGTCTACGGAGGCCGGCGCGAGATCATGCACGTCGTGGCGCCGTTGGGCCCCGCCTATCAGGCTGGGACGCTTTCCGGTAACCCGCTCGCCATGACCGCCGGCATCGAAACGCTATCGCTGCTTCGCGAACCGGGCGTGTATGAGCGGTTGGAGTCGCTGGGCGGCAGGCTCGAGGCCGGGCTCAGGGATCTCGCGGCGAAGAGCGAAGAGCGGCTCTTCGTGAGCAGGGCTGGCTCCGTTCTCACGCTCTTCTTTACCCTCGGCCCAGTCACCGACTACGCGTCGGCGGCCACATCCGATAGGGACCGCTTCGCCGTTTACTTTCACAAGATGCTCGATCAGGGAATATACCTTCCACCTTCCCAGTTCGAGGCGATGTTCATCTCGCTAGCCCACAGCGACGAGGACATCGACCGCACAATCGAGGCGGCGGCCGTGGCCCTAGGAGCCTGAGCGGCCTTTGGCGGGTGAGGACCAGGTCCGCGCCTAGCATGACAAGACTAGTCTGGCTGGCCCTCGCTGCGGGGTGGATGGGGTTCCTCTACTACCTTTCGTCCCAGTCCGTAATCGGGATCGACGCCATCGACTCGGGCACTGATAACGTGCTGGCGCTGCGCAAGCTGGCCCACTTCTCCAGCTTCGGGCTCCTGGCGCTGCTCCTCCGCTGGGGTCTCGGTCCGGTCGGATGGCGGCCCGCCGTGTACGCGATGGCTTTCGGGATCACGCTCGCTTACGCCGTCGGCGACGAGTATCACCAGAGCAATGTACCTGGCCGATATGGGGCCACAAGCGATGTGGCGATCGACGTCGCCGGTGCTGCCGCGGCCCTGATCGCGTGGAGGTTCGCGGAGTCGCTCCGCTCGCGATTGGGGCTCCTGGGTCCGCCCCGAAACGGTCGCTAGTCCCTGCCTCGTTCGGCGAGCTTATCCACAAAGTGAAGGAGCACCTTGAGCCCTTCCTACGAGGCGCTGTATACTAGGCCCCACTTCCCCGGGGGTGGTCCATGAAGGTCACGTGTCTACAAGAGAACCTGAGCCGCGGACTCGGCATCGTCGGCCGCGCGGTCGCGTCGCGGACGACCCTTCCCATCACCAACAACGTTCTTCTCGCCACTGAAGGTGGCCGGCTCAAGCTGGTGGCGACGAACCTCGCGGTGGCCATCGTCCACTGGATCGGCGCAAAGATCGAGGAAGAGGGGTCGATCACGGTCCCGGCGCGCGTACTCAACGAGTTCGTCAACTCCCTGCCCAACGACAACGTCGAGATGGAGCTCATCCCGGCGTCCCGGAGCTTGCAGGTCAAGTGCGCGAGGTTCGAGGCCCGACTCAGCGGCATGGACGCGGACGATTTCCCGCCGATCCCCGAAATCGATCAGGGCGTTTCGGTGCGCGTCGACCCCGACGTCTTGAAGCAGGCGTTGACGCGGGTCGTCTTCGCCGCCGCAACGGAAGATTCTCGCCCCGTGCTCACCGGCGTGAACGTCGATATCGAGGGCCAGACCGCCACCCTGGCCGCTGCCGACGGCTTTCGCCTCTCGGTGGACAAGGCTCAGCTCGCCGAGGCCGTCGCCGAGCCGATCGGCGTCATCATCCCCGCTCGGGCCCTGTCCGAAGTGGGCCGGCTCATCGGGGAGAGCAAAGATCCGATAAAGGTCACGGTGAACCAGGCGAAGAGCCAGGTACTGTTCGACATGGGCGATGTGCGGCTCATCAGCCAGCTCATCCAGGGCAACTTCCCCAACTACTCGCAGCTCATCCCGCAGCAGCATTCGACCAAGACCACTGTCGACGTCGAAGATTTCCTGCGGGCCACCCGCGCCGCGGCCATCTTCGCCCGCGACGCCAGCGGCATCGTGCGGATCCAGATGGTGCCCTCGGGCGACGGCGCACCCAATGCGCGGCTGGCCGTCTCCGCCAAGGCGGAGGAGGTCGGCGACGACCTCGGCGAGATCGACGCCGCCGTCGAGGGCGAAGAGTCGAAAATTGCCTTCAATAGTCGCTACCTCACCGACGTCCTCGCCGTCCTCGGCAAGGGCGAGGTCTCCCTCGAGACGACGAACCCATCGAGCCCGGGCCTCCTCCGTCCCGTAGACTCGTCCGAGTTCATCCACGTCGTCATGCCAATGTTCGTTCAATGGTGACTAAACCCTCCCGGTCTGCGTGATAACGTCGGTCAGGCGCCAAGTCTCCCGCTAAGCCCGCCCACCTGGTTTGCTCTGAAGGCGCATTCACTGTTATAGTGGATACACACGGAGGCGGACCCCTGGTTCGGCCCATACCCGGCAGGACGGCCTGCCAGAAGACGTTTCATCGGGCTGAGAGTGTGACTTGGCTCCATGGAGTCCAAGGAGTATCCTCGCTGAATTTCGAGAAGTTCGACCTCAACCCACGTGTGCTTGCCGGCGTCAAAGCCGCGGGCTACACCCACCCCACCCCGATCCAAGAGCAGGCCATCCCCGTCGCCCTCGAAGGGCGCGACGTTCTGGGTCTGGCGCAGACCGGCACCGGCAAGACCGGCAGCTTCATGCTGCCGATTCTCGATCGGCTGACCACGGGCCAACGCGGACCCGTGCGTGCGCTCATCGTCGCTCCAACTCGGGAGCTGGCTGAGCAGATCCATCAAACGGCGGTCGATCTGGGACGGGAAACCCGGACTCGCAGCGTCGCCATCTACGGCGGTGTGAGCAAAGGGCCGCAGCTCACCGCGCTCCGTCGCGGCGCCGACATTGTCGTCGCCTGCCCCGGCCGCTTGCTGGACCACGTCAGGGACCGCAGCATCGACCTGTCGAAGGTCGAGGTGCTGGTGCTGGACGAGGCCGACACGATGTGCGACATGGGATTTCTGCCCGATATCCGGCGCATCCTGACGCATCTGCCGAAGCGGCGCCAGACGATGTTCTTCGCGGCCACCATGCCCGACGAGATTCGCACGCTGTCGAAAGACATTCTCGACCGCCCGACTACGGTGCAGATAGGCATCATCGCGCCGGCGAAGACTGTCGCCCATGCCCTCTATCCGGTGCCGGACGCGCTCAAGAAGCGGCTGCTGATCGAGATACTGCAGAAGACCGCAACGGGCCGGGTGATGATCTTCACCCGCGCCAAGCACCGCGCCCGCAAGCTGGCCGGAGACCTTGAACACGCCAAGTACCGCGTGGCCGCGTTGCAGGGCAACATGTCGCAGAATGCGCGACAGCGGGCCATCGATGGATTCCGCGGCGGCAAGTTCGATCTGTTGGTGGCCACAGACGTCGCTTCGCGGGGCATCGACGTCTCGGACGTCTCCCACGTCATCAACTTCGACATGCCGAACACGGTGGACGCCTACATTCACCGAATCGGACGCACCGGCCGGATGGACCAGAGCGGCGAAGCCTTTACGTTCACGCTCCCCGAGGACGGGCTATTGGTACGGAAGATCGAAACCGTGCTAGGGGCCAAGATCGAACGGCGCCACCTGCCGGATTTCGACTACGGCGGCTTCAACCCGGACACGCAAGCACCGAGGAGCCGCCCGGAGCCTCAACGTTCAGGTCCGCGTCGAACCAATGGTCAGCAGGCGGCCCAGCAAAACGGCCAACGCCGGCAGAGTCCTCATGCGCGGCCTGTCGCCAGAACGGCCCGGCCACTGTCGGAGAATGGGACCATGGTGGGCGGACTGCGCAGGCGGCGCCGCCGACGGCCCGGTTCCGCTTCGGCGGCGAATCGGCCTCGGTAACCCGTCGACCGGTTCTCATTAAGGCGTCGGTAACGTGAGTGTGCTCTCTCCTGGCCTTCCGGGCCCGTTGTGAAAATCATGGCAAGCCGAACCAACGAAAATATTCGCAATCTTGCGATCATTGCCCACGTCGACCATGGCAAGACGACGCTGGTCGATGCTTTGCTGAAACAAGGCCAGGTCTTCCGCGCCAATCAGGATGTCGGCGAGCTGATCATGGATAGCAATCCCCTGGAGCGGGAGTGGGGCATCACTATCCTGGCCAAGAACACCGCCGTGACCTACAAAGGCGTGAAGATCAATATCATCGACACCCCTGGCCACACCGATTTCAGCGGCGAGGTCGAGCGGATCATGAACATGGCCGATGGGTGCCTTCTACTCGTGGACGCCGTCGACGGCCCCATGCCCCAGACCACCTACGTCTTGAGGCGGGCGTTGCAGCAGAACGTAACTCCGGTGGTCGTCATCAACAAGATCGATCGCCCCGAAGCTCGGGTACCCGAGGTGCTGGAGATGGTGCAGGACCTGTTTCTGGAGCTCGCCATAACCCCCGAGCAGCTCGACTTTCCGGTCCTGATGACGTCCGCAAAGCACGGCTATGCTGTCACGGACCTGGACTCTCCTCGGCGCGACATAACGCCTTTGTTCGACGCCATTCTCGAATCTGTACCTGCACCGTCCGCCGACCCGGATGCACCTTTGCAGATGCTTGTGGCTGCCCTGGACTACGACAACTACCTTGGGCAGATTGCCATCGGCCGGGTGTTTCGAGGGCACATCAGGACCAAGGAGCCTGTTGTCCTGATGGGCAGAGGCGGAGAGACCCAGACCCACACCCTGGAGAAGATCTTCGTCTTTCGGGGGCTGGAGCGTTTGGAAGTCCCGGAAGCTGCGGCGGGCGAGATCGTTGCGATCGCCGGCCTCGAAAACGTTTCCATCGGCGACACGGTGGCGGCGTTCGACCAGCCTGAAGCGCTGCCCTCGATCGAGATCGAAGAGCCAACGGTGCAGATGACCTTCGGGGTCAATACTTCGCCATTCATGGGCCGGGAAGGCGCCAACTGTACCTCCCGGGTCCTGCATGAGCGCCTGTTGAAAGAACTTCGGACCAACGTCAGTCTCCGTGTCGAGCCCACGGAGAGCCCAGACCGCTTTCTGGTCTCCGGCAGGGGCGAGCTGCAGCTGGCGATACTCGTGGAAACACTAAGGCGGGAGCAGTTCGAGTTCCAGGTCTCCAGGCCGGAGCCGGTGACGAAGTATGTCGATGGCAGACTGCACGAGCCCTACGAGCGGCTTGTTATCAACACCTCCGAGGAATACATCGGGCAGCTCAGCGAAGACCTCTCCGGCCGGCTGGCCGAGCTGTTGGACATGGTCTACGACGGCTCCGGGAACGTACACCTCGAATACAACATTCCCACCAGGGGGCTGATCGGGTTTGGGTCTTTCTTCTTGCGCACGACCCGGGGCGTCGGCACCAGGGACAGCCTGTTCATCGAGTACAGGCCGATGGTGGGTCAGGTGAAGGACTCGGTCAACGGCGTTCTTGTCGCCTCTGAAGGCGGAGTTGCCGTCACCTTTGGACTGCTCAACGCTCAGAACCGGGGCGAGACATTCATCGAGCCCGGAACGCCGGTGTATGAAGGCATGATCATCGGCACGCATCGTCGAGATGAAGACATTGCCATAAATGTGTGCAAAGAGAAGAAGCTGACCAACATGCGTTCATCGACCGCCGACATCACGAGGCGGCTGAGCCCGCAAGTGAAGATGAGCCTGGAAGAGGCCCTGGACTTCATCGCCACCGATGAGCTGCTCGAAGCGACTCCCAAGAACTTCCGTCTGCGAAAGAAAGAGCTGTCGGCCACGGTCCGGCAGCGTCAGAGGAGTCGCTCGCAGAAGGTGAGAGAGCGGGAGCGCACCGCCTGAGTCCAGCGCCGACGCGTGTCCGCGTCGGGTGATCGTTACCGTCGCCGTCGTCGTCCGTCGCCTGGAATCTCCCGCCACACCTCGGCTCTCCCTACTGTGGCCGTGTCTTTTCCCGAGCGATACGATAGTATCCGTTCACCACGTCCTGTCGGGCCACACTGGAGGAAAGCATGGACCTGAACGGTCACGTTGCCATCGTCACCGGAGGTAGTCGCGGAATCGGCAAGGGCATCGTCCTGGCGCTGGCAAAGCGGGGCGTGAAGGTTGTCGTCGCGGCGCGGACCGGCCACGAGGGGGCGCGGCTTCCCGGTACCATCCACGAAACGGTCCAGGAGGTCGAGTCCGCCGGTGGGACGGCGCTGGCCGTGCAGTGCGACATAACGAGTGACGAGAGCGTCGAGGCGATGGTCGCGCAGACGGTCGAGACCTTCGGGCGCGTCGATCTGCTGGTGAACAACGCCGGCGTGAACTTCCTGGCGCCGCTGGCGGACATGCCGATGAAGCGCTGGGACCTGGTGATGAACGTGAACCTGAGGGGTACGGTGCTGTGCAGCAAGGCCGTGATCCCACAGATGCAGAAGCAGGGCTCCGGCCAGATTATCCACATCACCTCGGTGTGGGGCCGGAACTGGGTCATCAACCAGGCCGCGTACTGTGTGAGCAAGGCGGCCATCGAAAGGCTTACGTCTGTGATGGCCGAGGAGCTGGGGCCGTCCGGCATTCTGGTCAACTGCCTCGGACCGGCGGGAGGCGTCCTCACCGAGGGTGTCGCGATGGTATACGAGCACTCCGAGAAGGACAAATGGCGCTCCACCGAGGGCTTCGCCGAGGACCTCGTCCTTCTCGTCGACACGGCATCGCCCCGCTTCTCCGGCCGAATTCTCGATGACGAAGAGCTGCGGGCCTACGTCGAATTCGCGAAGCTGGTCCCCGACAGCAAGGCGATCCTCGGTTAGCCCGAGGCTTGCTCGTTGACCGGCCCGCCTGGGCGATGGGACCGATACCACCCCAACCGGCTGTTTTACGGCTGGTACATCGCGCTGGCCGGCGCGGCGAGCAACTTCCTTCTCTTCGGCATAGCCGTCGTCGGTATGGGTGTCTTCTTCGAGCCCATGCGGAAGGAGCTGGGATGGAGTGCGGCGGCGCTCGCCGTCGGACAGTCGATCAAGAGCGCCGAACAGGGCCTGCTCTCACCGCTATCGGGCTATCTGGTGGACAGGCTTGGCCCACGAAAGCTGGCATTCGTCGGCGTGGTCGTGATGTCGGGCGGGTTGGCCCTGATGTCGACGGTGCACAGCTTGTGGCTGTTCTATCTGTCGGCGGTGATCATGGCCCTGGGACAAAGCCTGGGCGGGTACACCGCGTTCAGTCTCGCGCTGGTGAGGTGGTTCAGCAGGAAGCGTGGGCGGGCGTTGGGCCTGATGAACGCGGGGAACGGGGCCGGCTTCTTCGCGGCGCCGATCATCGCAGCCCTTGTCACCTCCGTTGGCTGGCGAGACACACTGCTCATCCTGAGTGTGGTGTATCTCGTGGTGGGGCTCTCCTTGGCGTCGGTGCTCCGCCCCCGACCGGAGCCGTACGGCTTGCTGCCCGATGGGGTCGAGCCACTCCCCGACGAGAGTGGCTTGACCCCATCGGCGGCGCGGTTGAGGTCGGGCAGCGCCGAGCCTGGGTCGACCGTGGGGGAGGCGCTGAGGACGCCGGCGTTTTACCTGATGGTCGTCTCCCACGCCTCGGGGGCGGCGGTCATGAACGCTTTTGTCGTCTTCCAGATACCCCACCTGGAGAACGCAGGGTTCAGTCTGGGGACGATCGGGCTGTTTCTCACGACCTATGGGGGGCTGCAGATTACGTTCAGGTTAGGCGTGGGTTGGCTGGGCGACGTTATTGGGCGCCGCCAGATCTACACGGCCGGGTTTCTCATGTTGGGGCTCGGCTGGGTCATGTTCGCGAATGTCACACCTGATCGGCTTTGGCTGCTGGGGCTCTACGGCGTCGTGTTCGGCTTCGGACACGCATGCTTCGTGCTCGGGTCGAGCGTCCTTGCCGCCGACTACTTTGGGACCAAGCGCTTCGGGACCATCCGCGGACTTGCCCAAACAATGCAGATGCCTGCCGGCGTGTTGGCGCCGTTTCTGGTCGGGAGGTCCTTCGATGTCTCCGGCGACTACCGGACGGCGTTCCTCGTCCTTGGCGCCCTCGCGGCGACGGGGGCGATCTGGATCTCCCTTATCCGCCGGCCAATGCTGCCGATGCCCGCGGCCCGGGGCTGATCCGCCTCGTACCTACTCGACGATGCCGATGCCGTCCTTGACGAGCTGGACGCAGCGGGCGATATCGTAGTCGGCCATGAGCGCCATGTTCTGCGCCGCCTGGGGCCCTTCCCCGTGCAGCGTGCCGACCAGGGCGTAGCCGCCGAAGTCGGAAGCCGTCAGGTCCCGGATGAAGTGGAACAGCTTGAGGCGGTTCTCCGTCGGGACCCCGTCTTTACCCACGAGGTACTTGCGAATGTAGTCGCCGGTCTGCGGGTTCTTCAGGTCGGCTTCGACGGGCGTGGTGATGACCAGTCCTCCAGCGATGTCCTGGAGGACGCGAACGGCCTCGTGGAAGGAGTCGGCGAAGTGGTGCTTGCCGATGTTGGTGTAGACGACATTGGGGAGGGCGATGCCCGGAGGCTCGATGTGGGGGTTCTGGGCCGCGGCGATGGCGCAGGCGCGGATCATCTCCGTGTACTTCACGAGGCTCGCTATCTTGTCGCGGATGTGGGGGGCGCGGGACAGGCCGTTGTAGTCGGCGATGAGTTGGGCGGCGCCGACGAGCAGATCTCCGATGGCGGGCCGGTATGAGACTCCTGTGAAACGGTGAAAATTGGCGAAGGAGACGGCGAGCATCCCGGCAAACTGCCACTCACCGGCGAGGAAGACCCGCTCCCAGGGCACGAAGACGTCGTCGAACACCGTGACGGACTCCCCTTCGGGGTTGCGTGAGCTGATCGGATTGTCGAACTGGCTGGCCTCGGCGGTGAGCATCGGGCGGCAGATCATGTGCAGGCCCGGGGCGTTGGCGGGGACCGCGAAGGCAACGGCGTAGTCGGCGTCCTGCTCCCCCATGGCCCGAGTCGGGGCCACGAAGATCTCGTTGGAGGTGAGGCTCGCCGTGGTGTGGGCCTTGGCCCCGCGCACGACGATGCCGTCGGAACGACGTTCGACGATGTGGACGTAGACGTCGGGCTCGGCCTGCTCGTGCGGTCGGCGGGAGCGATCGCCCTTGGTGTCGGTGAGGGCGCAGATCACGGTGGGGTCTTCGGCCTTCACCCAGCGGATGTATTCTTCGATCCGGTTGGAATAGTCGGCGTTGCCCGTCTGCTCCTTGATCCGGTGCGCCGTGACGACGGCGGCCATCATGGCGTCGGAGCCAATGGCTTTTGTCAGATTGAGCTGGCCGCGGGCGAGGCCGGTGTGGACGCCGATGAGGTGCCGACGCGTCTCGAGGTCTTCTGGGTTCTTTGGGAAGGAGAAGTAACGGCTGATCCGGTCGCCGTTCTCTTCGACCGTGAACAGGTCCTGGTAGTCCGGGTCCAAGGCGAGCGAAAAGACGTTCGAGCAGTGTTGGACGCTGGCAGAGGTGTTGGGATGCGTGGTGACGTCGTCGATCTTCTCGCCGAGCATGTAGACGTTGCGTCCGTCTCGAAGACTTTCGACGTACTGTTGTGCGGTGCGCAGGGCCATAAGGGACGCCTCCTTGGAGCGGACAGTGGCGTAGTATAGCATGGGCGTGACGGAAGCGGACCTCTGACGCGGCAGTGCTCCCGGGATGACGCCTTTGCGTTTCGCATGACCCAATGACTTCAGGTTGTCGCTTGCCTGTTCCCGTTGCGCCCTCTTGACTCCGAAAACGATCAGGCATACGATAGAGCCAGTTTTTGACGATAGGTAAAAACGGTTTCAATTTCGAGATCGACGGGGGTGGTGGACATGGAGTTGCGCGGCAAGAGAATCGCGATCTTGATCGAGAGCGATTACCAGGAGCTGGAATACTGGTATCCGCGTTACCGTCTACAAGAAGCTGGCGCCGAGGTGCGCGCAGTCGGCCATGAAGCCGGCGTGACCTACACCAGCAAGCTGGGCTATCCCGCCAAGGCCAACCTCGCCGCGTCCGACGTGAACGGCGGCGATTTCGATGCCGTGATTGTTCCCGACGGCATCCGTGCCAACCCTGCAATGCTACGGATCATCCGCGAAGCGGACGCTCAGAGTCGCATCGTAGCCGGCATCCGCGACGCCGGTTGGGTCCTTGCCTCCGCCGGCGTCATCAACGGCAAGAACGTGACCTGTCTCCCCAACATCAGGGACGAACTGGTGAACGCCGGCGGCAGATACGAGGACCGCGAAGTCGTCCGCGATGGCAATCTCATCACCTCCCGGGTGTCCGACGACCTTCCGGCGTTCTGCCGCGAGATCATCAGCGCCCTGGCTGACCCCGTGAAGCCGGTCGAGAAGGCCGCGCCCAAGGCCCAGGCCGCCGAAAACGGCGAGCGTCCCGCTCCTGCCGCGGCGGAGCCTGCCGAGCGCGACGTGACCGACGGGGCTGAGCGGCTTCGCCGGGCGCTCGAGAGCGCTAGCCGCAGCGAGTAGTCGCCTCGGACCGTCGGCACTGAGGGCATCGTCACCCTGGCAATGGGGACCGGCGTGCATCCCGCATCGTCAGCACACTCCAGTCCTATTGATTGGGCCTTTTAGCCGCATGCGTTACAATACGCCGCATGCTGGGACCTGACGATCTCGCGATAACAGGAGCGACGCTCGGCAATCCGCCGTTCAGGGAGCTGATCGAGGCCGCCTCCGCCGGGGGCTTCTCGGGCGTCTCGCTGTGGCCGCGGGAAACCTACCAGAGGGCCAGGGCCGACGGCCTGAGCGACGCCGACATGCGGAGCATCCTCGACGACAACGGGGTCGTCGCCGAAGAGGTCGACGCGCTGCTGACCTGGGTCGGTCCCGAGGTCCCCAGCGCCCGCCGCCGGCCCGCCGAGTCCGAGCTCTTCGAGGCCGGGGACGCGTTGCGGGCGCGGCATGTCAACGTGGTCTTGCGCAGCGATGGGCCGATGGACCTGAACGAGGGGGCCGAGGTCTTCGGCGGTATCTGCGACCGTGCCGCGGAGCACGGGCTCAAGCCCCATATCGAGTTCATGTGGACGCCCGACCTCGACGCCCTCGGGGCCCTCGAGATCGTGCGCCAGGCCGACCGCCCCAACTCCGGGCTCCTGATCGACACCTGGCACTGCTACCGTGGGACGACGACCTACGACGACCTGCGCACGATCCCCGGCGATCGCGTGCTTGGTGTCCACGTCGACGACGCCCCGGCCACCCCGATGGACGACCTCCTCGACGAGACGCTGCACCATCGCCTGATGCCCGGAGAGGGCGAGATGGACCTGGTCGGCTTCGTCCGGATTCTCGATGGGATTGGCTCCCAGGCGCCGTTCACCCTCGAGGTTTTGTCCAAGGCCCTCGTGGCCCAGTATCAGCCCAACGAGCTGTCGCAACGGCTCGGTGATGCCGTGCGAGGGGTCCTAGCCAGGGCCAGGGGCTAACAGCGTTGCCCACGGCGCGCGGCTGGGACCGGGAAGCGGACGTTGTCGTGCTGGGCTCGGGGGCGGCGGCCCTGGCGGCGGCAACCCTCGCCAGCGACGGTGGCGCCAGCGTCCTCCTGCTCGAGAAGGCCGAGCTGTTCGGTGGGACCACGGCGGTCTCCGGCGGCATCACCTGGGTACCGATGAACAAGCACATGGCCTCGGTGGAGGTCTCCGACTCGCGGGAGGAGGCGCTCACCTATCTCCGCCGCCTCGCCCTAGGGAAGGCGCCCGATGAGTCGCTGCTCGAGGTCTACGTCGATACGGCCCCGGAGATGATCGAGTATCTCGAGGCCAACACACCCGTCCGGCTGTACCCCACCAAGGTCTTCACCGACTACTACTCGTTCATGCCCGGCGGCAAGCCCTACGGGCGCTCGCTGGACAACCTGCCGTTCGAGGCCAGTCGGCTGGGGTCGTGGGCGGAGAAGCTGCGTCGAAGCCACTCCTTCCCTCCCCTCACTGTCGACGAGGCGGCGGACGTCGACTACGAGCTGATGGGTGAGCGGTACGAGAACGACGTCCGGACGATGGGAAGCGCGCTGGTCGCCTCCCTCTTCAAAGGTCTGCTGGACCGTGGCGTTGAGGCCCTGAACGAGACGCGCGCCCTGGAGCTGATCGTGAGCGATGGTGTAGTTATCGGCGTGCGGGCGGAACGCGAGGGCGAAGTATTCCACGCCGGGGCCCGCAAGGGCGTCGTTATCGCCACCGGCGGGTTCGAGTGGAACCGCGAGCTCACCCGTGCTTTCCTGCCAATGGAGATCACGCACCCGCTGAGCCCGCCGTCCAACGAGGGCGACGGTCTGCTGATGGCGATGAAGGCGGGGGCGATGCTCGGCAACATGGGCGAAGCGTGGTGGATACCGGCGGCCACGGAGCCGACCGTGGAGTACGACGGGCAGCCGTTGAACATGGGCTCATTCGCCCGGGGCTTCGCCTCGAGCCTGATGGTCAACCGCTACGGCAAGCGTTTCGCCAACGAGTCGGCCATGTACAACGACCTGCCCAAGGTCTTCTTCACCTTCGACCCCGTCGCGATGGAGTACCCCAATCTCCCGTGCTGGCAGGTCTTCGACCACTCAGTCAAGAGCAGTGCCGTCATCATGTTCACCATGCCCGACGAGCCGGCGCCGGACTGGATGGTCCAGGCCCCCACGGTGGAGGAGCTGGCGGAGAAGACGGGGATCGACCGCGACGGCCTGGTCGCCGCCGTCGAGCGCTTCAACCACTATGCCGCCGAGGGAGTCGACCCGGACTTTCACCGGGGAGCGGTCCCCTTCGGTACTCCGAGGACGACGCCCGACCTCAAGCCGGCCCCGCTCGAGAACCCGCCCTACTACGCGATCCCCGTCCACCTGGGCTCGATCGGGACGAAGGGTGGGCCCCGCATCAACAAGGACGCCCAGGTGCTTGACGCCGCCGGGAACGTCCTCGAAGGTCTGTACTGTGCCGGGAACGCCTCCGCGGGCGTCTTCGGGCCCGCCTATCCCTCGGGCGGCGGCACCATCGCGCCGGCGCTCACCTTCGGCTACCTCGCGGGCAAGGCCGTCGCACGAGAGGCCTCACGCGACATCGGGCCCGGTCCGGGGGCGCGTTGATGCCCGACGCCGAGCACGCCGTCGAGGTGCGGGCGCCTGTCGCCGCGGTCTGGGCCGCGGTGAGCGACATGGACCGGTGGGCGCCGCTGGTTCCCGGCTACGTCTCCCACGACAAGGTCCATGACGCGGAGTCGCTCTGGACGCTAAAGGGCGACGTCGGGATTCTGACGAAAACGGTCACCTTTCGGGTGCGGGTCACCGAGTGGACCGAGCCGAGCAACGTCGCCTTCACCCTGGAGGGGACGGATGAGAACGTCGTTGGGCAAGGGCGATTCCTCGCGGAGCCCCTCACAGCCGGCGTGAGCCGCATTACGGGCTATCTGGAGCTTCAGCAGAAAGGCGCCAAGGGGCCTATGGTGAACGGCCTGCTCAAGGGAGTCATGCCCAAGCTGACGCAGAGCTTCGTGGAGACCCTGGCGCGGGACATCGAGGCAGGCACGGGCGGCCAGGACCCCGGTTGACGTCTCCAGCCTCCCCTTCTACACTCACGCCACCCATGAAGCAGATCAGAAGCTGAAGCGTGAGCAACGAGTATCGTCGGCGCTTGACCCCCGAGGAATTCAACGCGTTCCTTGGGCGGCACAACAGCACCGTCATGGCCACGATGAACCCCGACGGTTCGCCACACATGACGCCGGTGGGTTACGACTACCATGACGGCGTCTTCAGCGTGTCGACCACGCGAGACCGGGTCAAGTACCGCAACGTCGCGGCCGACAGCCGTGTTTCGCTGCTCATCCGGGGCTTGCTGGAGGAAGGCGGCGGCGAGGCCGTCGTCGTGGTCTCGGGCAGCGGCCAGCTCAGCGAGGACCGAGAAGAAGCGGTTGCGATGCTGCGCCGCCTTCTCGACAAGAGCTATCCGAAGGACGTCGCGGACCGCTTGTACGAGGACCGCAAGGACGAGGCTCGCGTCGTCATATCGTTGCGGCCCGAGAAGACCATCACGTGGCTCCAGATCGGCCGGGCGGCGGTCAGCTGAGCCCGCGGAGGGAAGCTATGGGCTTTTTCGAAGTGGTGCACACGCAGCGGTCGATTCGGCGCTTCAAGCCCGACCCGGTACCGGACGAGGCGATCTGGGCGATGCTGGATGCCGCCATCCGTGCCCCCAGCGGCTCCAACTCCCAGCCCTGGATCTGGCTCGTCGTCCGCGACGATGCGCGGAGGGCGATCATTGCCGGGGCGGTCCGTGGCTACTATGACGCAAGCGATCGGTGGCAGCAGCTGCAATCGAACCTGGATCGCAGCAACGACCCCAGCCATCGACGAACGCTGCGCCGGGTGATCGACTTCGTCGGGAACATCGCCGCCGCGCCCGTCCTCATCGTGCCTTGCCTGGTCGGGATCGCGTCGCCGGATACCGACCCGCGCAGCCTGCTCTCCGGATCGTCCATCTATGGCGCCGTCCAGAACATGATGCTCGCGGCCCGCGCCCAGGGATTGGGCACGGTGCTCACGACCTTCCACAAGTTCATCGAAGACAAGCTGCGGGCTGAGTTCCACCTGCCCGAGAACGCCGTGCCGGTCTGCGTCGTTCCAGTCGGCTACCCCGAGGGACAGCGCTTCGGCCCGACGACGCGAAAGCCGGTCGAGACGGTAACCTACTGGGACGACTGGGGCGCTACGGCGCCCCGGACGGTCTAGAGTACTTGAACTAGCGCCGCCTCGAGCTCGTCCAGGGTCACGAAGGCTTCGAACGCAGAAGCGATCGTGCCGTCGTCGTCGATGACGAAGGACCACTCGATCCCGATAAGCTGCCACTCGCGCACGGTCGGGTTGATGCGCGCCGCGTCGGGGTCGCCCTGGATCTGATCGGGGTTGTCGTAGAGATCGACGTGGACGAAATTGGCCTGGCTCTCGTACTGGTCCTTGAGCTTTTGCAAGACCTCGATCTGCGGGCCGCACACCTGGTTGATGCAGAACGCGGGGCTGGCGAACACCACGACCGTCGGCCTCCCGTTCGTGACGGCTTCGGCGATGGTCGATTGGTAGAAATCGGGGTCCTGGACGGAGCCCGTAACGAGTTGGTCCAGCGATTCCACGTCGCGGACCGTCTTGCTCTCGCTTCTGATCGCCTTCGAGCCCACGCTTGGCGCAAAGGCTTTATCGAGGACCTCGAAAGGAAGCTCCGTGCGCTTGGTGGAGCCGTCGGTCTCCTCCACGGCGATCTCGAGCGTCCACTCACCGGCGCGATCGAAGTCGAGCTCGGCTGTATAAAGCCCGCGCTCGCCGTATGGCCAAGCGTGATATGTGGCCGCCGTGGCCTGTGCGACATCGCCGTCGAAGCGGGAGGAAACCCTGACGGGGGGGCCGCTGACGATGCCGCGCTCCGAGGTGACGAGAAAGCCGACCCGGTTCTTGCCGACGCCCAGGTCGGCCGTCGCCAGGATCGCCCGAAGGCCGTCGGAGGACTGCTCGCCCTGCACGAGCGGGACGCGGTCCGGACGGTCCGGATAGCGTGCCGTCTGCTCGCTGGAGCCGTCGCCGGAGCAGGCGGCGAAGAGCAGCGCTGTCGCGATTCCGGTGAGCGCGAGCGTGATGCCTCTAGTCATCGAACCTCCGATCGCATGCCTCGTCAACTCCGCTTGTTGCCGGCCTTCGTGCCGATTGCGGCTCCGAAGATCAAGCCAAGCGATAGCCACAGACCCACGTTGTCGAAGACTACGCCAAGCACGGTGCCGATGAGGATGCCCAGCCCAGCCCCGGTCCCTGTTGTCTTGGCGTCAATAGCTGTCATCCGATGTCTCGGCCTCTTCGTAGGCCCCGAAGGTGTAGGCGAACAGGGCGAGGCCCTCCTCGTTCGGGCTCAACTGAAGCTCGTGGCCGCCGAACTCGGAAGAGCGGAACACCCGGTACATCCGCTGCTGGTCGACGAGGACGAAGCTATTGCCTTCGGCGTCCCATTGCACGTCGGCCCCCGCCTGCGAGGCGTTCAGTGGGCCGCCGTCCAGGGTCGCCCTTACGCGTATCGGCCCAACCTCGCCGGGGCTCATCACCGCGTTGGCGCTGGTGCCGATGAACATAATGGCGATGTAGTCGTCGAAGCTCGTTGTCTCACGAGCATGGATCAAGCTTTCGCGTCCGTTGGTCCAGGAGCCCTGGAGGTAGATGAAGTGGTTCAGGTGGTTGCCCGGGTCTGTGTAGTCCATAGGTACGCTGACTTGCCGATAGTACTGTTCGTGGAGGACGTAGGGAGGAGCCGCCCCGGACTCTAGGGTGCCGAGGTTCCGCTCCCAACCCCCGTAGAGCTCGCGAGTAACGCCATCCTCGCCGCCTCGCCGTAGCGCGGTGGCAGCGAATTCTCGTTCTGGCAAAGTCTGCTCGTTCACCGACCCCAGGTTGGCGCCGGTCTCGGCCAGGAGTTCCCGTATCTTCATCTCGGTCTCGGCGTACTCACCCTCGCCGAAGTGCGTGTAACGGACGAACCCATCCTTGCCGATCAGGTATTTGGCGGGCCAGAACCTGTTCGAATAGGCGTTCCAGGTCCCGAAATCGTTGTCCTGGGCTATCGGATACACGAGGCCGTGCTCGGCAGCCGCTTGGACCACGTTGTCCCGGACCTTCTCGAACTCGAACTCGGGCGTATGCACGCCGATGATCACCAGTCCCTGGTCGGCGTACTTCTCGTGCCAGTCCCTTAAATACGGGAATGTGCGAATGCAGTTGATGCAGGTGTAGGTCCAGAAATCGACGAGGACCACCTTGCCCCGTTGACTCTTGATGGTGAAAGGCTCGCTGTTGATCCAGCCGCTGATTTCGGTCAGCTCGGCGGCGACCGGCTCGTCGCCGGTCCGGGCCGACTCGATGACCGGCGGCGCCGAAGTGGCGGTCAGCTCGTCGGCGCTAACGGCTGGAGTCTCGCCAGCGGACTCGCTGGTCGGGTCGGGAGGCGTCGTTGCTGTCTCGACATCGCGAGATTCGGGCGTGTTCGTCGAAGCGGGAGTGTCGCCGCCGCAGGCGACCAGGACCACCGAGGCGGTGAGACCGAGCGCCGCCAGGGCGAAGAACCGATGGGATGCTCTCATCCGAGCTCCTTTACGTAGCGAGAAGATATCGCGCCGACGAACCCACTCAAGGGGCCGCCTGCGCTTCGATCGTACCCTCCAGGTTAGAGGCGAAATCTTGCAAAACGGTTGCAGAGGTTACGGAGACATTACGATTGGATGCCCGGCGTCGTCGCTCCCCTTTATTTCTACGTCGGCGGACACTCCGAAAGATTCAGGCCCCAGTCACCCGCGGGCTGCATCCCCGTCACCTATAATAGCGCGAGACGAGCGCAGTGACGCGGAATGCTCGCCGTGATCCCGGCGGCGCTGCCTCGGGGCGAAGTCCGAATGGAGGCCTCTCGTGCTGTTCATCCTGCTGGCCCATTTGACGGATGCCGGCCAGAGACGAATGCTCGACGATTCCGACTACTTCGCCCGAGAGTGTATCGAGGTCGAGGTCCCCGGGGCCCAGCTGCTGGCATGTTACGCCGTGCTGGGGCAATACGATTTCATGCTGATGGCCGAGGCCAAAAACGCCGAGACGGCGGCACGCCTCTCGCTAGAGCTGGGGGCCAAGGCTGACATCCACATCGAGACGCTGCCGGCGATCTCGACCCACTTGCTCGCCGAGCCCTGGGAGTCGGAGTTGCTCCCCTTTTTCTCCGAAATCGATGAGCCCGTGGGCCCCGACTAAACGCTCAATCCGCCAGGTCGAAAGAATAGACCCGCGCGGTATTCGTCCGCACCATCTTCTCGCGCTCGGGCTCCGGGATCCCGTCGAGGATGCGGTCGAGGATCTGCTGGCTCCTGGGGAAGGTCCCTTCGCCATGGGGGTAATCGGACCCCCAGAGCAGGTTATCGACGCCGATGATGGAGCGAAGGTGTCCCACGAGCGGATCTTCCTGGTAGCTGATGAACACGTTTCGATGGAAGAAATCGCTGGGCACGGCCCCGTCTTTGAAACGGATCCAGTCCTTTCCCTGCGGCCGCTGGGTGTAGGTGTAGTCCATGAGGTTGAGGAAGTGCGCCGCCCACGCGGCCTCGCGCTCGAGAGAGATCGCCGCCAGCCCAGGGAAACGCTCGAACACGCCCGCGAAGACCATGTTCGCCAGCGACATCTCAACCCAGTGGGCGGCGTTCGTGTAATAAGCCGGCGTCGGCATCGCGTGGAACCGAGCGATGGTAGGGTCGCCGGGTGGCTTCCCCGTCGGCGGCACGTTCCGGTTCGTCCCCACGTGCAGACTGAACGGTATGTTGAGGTCCTGGGCCGCGGCCCAGAAACGGTCGTAGACAGGCATGTCATAGGAGACGGCCTCGTCGGGGTAGACGCTGATCATCGCGCCCTTCAGACCAAGTTTCGCGGCGCGCTCCAGCTCGGCTGCGCCCTCGTCGACGTCGTCGAGGTTGATCATGGCGACGCCCTTCAGTCGACGCGGAAAGGCCTGGCAGAACTCGGCAATCCAATCGTTGTAGATGCGGCAGATGGTGGAGAGCAGTACTCGATCAGGCAGGCGGAAGAGGACGATGCCCAGGGTCGGGTACACGAGCTCGCCGTAAACGCCGTCGGCGTCCATGTCCTCGATCTTGGCGCTGGGGATGTGCGAGCCGGGGTGGTAGTCGCTGGCGCGGGCCTCTTTCCGGGCGCGGTCCTTGCCCTCGAACCGGCCGCCGGGCGTCCCCGCCGCGACGGTGAACAGCCGGTGGCCGTCGGCGTGCCACCAATCCCCGGCCTCCTCGGAGACGACGTGGGGCACTCGGGCCGCGAGGTCAGGCCCGACTCGCGAGGTCCAGAGGTCCGGCGGCTCGGAGATGTGGGAGTCGCTGGAAACCGCCCAGTGCTTGACCATCGCTTGCTCCTCGCTTTGGACACTTTGTGCCGCGTCGCGCCGGGATATCCCCAAACCCCCTGAAGGGGGTTCAAGGTAGCCCTTCGGGCTATTGGCTAGAGGAGGGGCACGTCCCCTTCAACCCTTGCCAAAGTGGCTTCGCCCCTCTGGACTCCCCGTCAGATGCACTCTGCTTGCTCCTCGATTCGACTAACCGGGGCGCCGGGGATACCCCAAACCCCCTGAAGGGGGTTCAAGGTAGCCCTTCGGGGCTATTGGCTAGAGAAGGGGCACATCCCGTTCAACCCTTGCCAAAGGGGCTTCGCCCCTCTGGACTCCCCGCTAGATACCTGGTCCCACCACCGGCTTCGATACGGATAGACAGTCGGCGAAGGTTGGGAGGAAGGCTGAGTGGATGCCGCCCGGTCCGCCGGCGACGACGACCGCGAACTGGTCCGGGTTGGGGAACAGGTGCATGAAGTCCGCATCGCCGAGGCTCTGGCCGCGTCGCTCGCGGGTGGAAGCCGGCACCATCGACATCGGGACCCGCGCAAGCTCGTGGAGCCGCCGTCTGAAGTCGGCCTTCGAGTAGCCGGCGTCGGCGATCATGGTCGCGTGCTGTGGGCAGAGCACCGCCACCGCATCGCCCTGGCCGTGCATGAAGTTGTTGCTTCCCACCTGGGCCGTGGAGTAAGCATAGGTGGCGATCAACTCTTCCACGTCCCGTTTGCCGGAGTTGACGTTGGTGGTGCCCTGGGGCGAGAACACCGTGACGATGGACTCGTCGGGACGGAACCCCCGCTCGACGTGGAGTGGCTCCCACGGGCTTGCCGCCTCGTTTTCGGCGAAGCAGAACGTGTACTTGCCAGGCATCCCATGGGTCGACTTGTCGCCCTGGCCCGGGACGGCGCCACCCACGTTGACCATGACGAGCCGCACCGCTCGTCCGATAGTGGCGTTCGCCCTCGTCCCCGGCCCCATGCAGTTGTAGTCGGAGTTGATCCCGAGTTCCCGAGACGCGGGACCGTTGACCAGCACCAGTGGTGTCGTCGGGTTGGTGGTTGTCTGGACGGCGTGCAGGTTGAAGCGGGGCTCGAGAAGCGCCCGTATTGCGGCGACGATAACCGGCATGTATTTGGGGTGGCAGCCGGCCATCACAGCGTTGACGGCGATCTTCTCGATCGTCGCGTCGCCGCCGCCGGGCGGGATTTGGCCGATCGACTCCCCGGCGCCGAGCCCGCTGCCGGCCACCATGGCGTGGACGCGCTCCGCCGTGGGCAAGACCACGGGCAGGCCGTCGGTCCACCCCTCGTTGAAGAAGCGCTCGAGGCCCTCTTCGTCGCTGTCGACGGAGATACGCGGCGAGGATAGCTGATCCAGAGGGGCCATCAGCCGATCTCCACCATCGGCCCGCCGCTCCGCGTGAGGCCGGCGACGATTTCGGGCAGCGCCGCGCGGGCGACCTCGCGGACGCGTTGCTCGGTCGCGGTCTCGAGGGGGAAGGGAAGGATGATCTGCCGCAGGGCCGGCGCACCTCTCCCTTTCGCGGTCACGATCGCCAGTGACTTGAAGGCCATGGTCGAGAGGCTCACGGTGGGCACGCCCAGTTTCTCGATCTCGATGCTGTCGTGGATACACCACGCGGTGCAAGAGCCTCAGTTGCCGAGGCCGGTGATCACCGCTCCACAGTTCCTGACGATATCCTCGATGTCTTCGCGGTCCGTCGGGCTGCTGGTGTGTTTCGGCTTTCGCAAGAAGCCGGCCACGCCGTGCTGCTCGGCGAGCAGCGTTTCGATCTCGTTGTAGAGCACATCGAGGCTCCACCAGCCGTTGTCGATGAGACCGATCTTACAGCCCTCGAGGCTAGAGAGCCGCGGCGCGAGGGCCACGCGGCTTTTCGGTGGGTCCGCCAGCGGTACCAGGAGTTCCATGTGCCCCTCCCGACTGAGTGGAGCTAGTGTATCACGAGCCCGTACGGAGTCGCCGGGGTCTTCGGCGTTGCGCGTCAGACCTCCCTGTGGTAAAAGCGGGTGGCAGCGGCTGGAGGTCCTCATGCCGGAACGCAGCACCCCGAAATACGACGAGCTGACCCTGATCGAGGCAACCGGCGACCGGCACTGCTGGGGCGTGTTCGGTGAAGGCGACGAGCTGGGGACGCTGAACCTGCTGACGCCGGAGCTCGTGCTTCAAGCCGCGTGGCTCGTGCGCAAGGGCAAGGTCTTCAACCTCTCGCTGCCCCTGAATCAACCCGACCCGCCCCTGGTGCCGAATCGCGAGTCCTACCGCCACGAGGTCACTGCCGCGAACAGGAACACACGGGACGACAAGCTAGACAACCTGTATCTGCAAGCGTCGAGCCAATGGGACAGCTTTCGGCATATCCGCTATCGCGAGTTCGGCTATTACAACGGATTTCAGGACGACGACACGGAACGCGGTGCGCTCGGGATCGATCGATGGGCGGACCACGGGATCGTGGGCCGGGGGGTCTTGGTCGATGTCCCGCGCTACTTCCAGCAAAAAGGGATCGCCTACGACCCGTGGGCCGGGACTCCGCTCGACGAGGCCGCGATCGCCGACGTGCTGTCGACTCAAGGGGTCGCGACGCGCGAGGGCGATATCCTGCTTCTCCGCACGGGATGGATGGAGCGCTACCTTCGCTCTTCCGCCGAGGAGCGGGCGAACGTGCCGCGAAGCGGACACCTGCCTGTCTGCTCCGGGCTCGTAGCAAGCCGCGAAATGGCGGCTTTCCTCTGGGACCGGGGCTTTGCCGCGATCGCCGCGGATAACCTGGCAATCGAGAACACACCCGGCGACCCGGAGGTCGGCTTCCTCCATCGGCGAATCCTCCCGTTGTTGGGGATCCCCCTGGGAGAGCTCTGGGACTTTGAGCGGCTGGCCGAAGACTGTGTCTCCGACGGCGTCTACGAGTCCATGCTGGTCAGCGTGCCCCTCAACTTGCCCAAAGCTGTTGGCTCGCCAGCCAACGCCATCGCGTTGAAATGAACGCGTCAAACGTCGGCGGACTCGTCACGCTTTCCAAGGACGCCCTGGTGGGCACCCTTGCCCTGAACCGGCCGGAGAAGCTCAACGCCCTGAGTCCTCAGCTCATGGACGAATTCGATTCGCTTGTCGCCCAAGCGGCAAGCGACCCCGAGATCAAGGCCCTCGTCATCCGCGGCGCCGGGCGGGCCTTCTCCGCCGGCTACGACCTCACTCGTGGCTCCGAGGGCGAGACTATCGAGCAGGACCGCGAGCGGCTGCAGTCCAACCTCGAGCGTTGGCAGCGCTTGCGCGACTTCCCCAAGCCGGTTATCGCGATGGTCCACGGCTATTGCCTCGCCGGGGCTACCCAGCTGTGCATGTGCGCCGACGTCATCTTCGTCGCCGAAGACGCCTCAGTAGGCTTTCCCTCAGTGCCGGCCGGGGCGGGACTGCTCGGCCAGATGTGGGCGTGGTACGTCGGCCCGCACCGGGCCAAATATCTGTCCTTTCTCGCCGGTAGTAACGTGACTGGCGTGGAGTCGGAGCGGTTTGGCTGGGCGACGAAGGCCTACCCCGCCGATTCGTTGGAGCGGGAGACCTACGACTACGCCCGCCGTATCGTCAAGGTGCCTTCCGACCTGTTGCGGATCAAAAAGCTCGCCGTCGACCGCGTGATGGACGTTCGCGGGTTCAAGACGGCAATGATGTTCGGCGCCGAGTGGGACGCGATCGCCCATGAGACGGAGGGCGTTCGCGAGGTGCGGCAAATGATCCGAGAGCGGGGACTCTCCGGCGCCATCCAATGGTTTCGCGAGCGGTAGCCGGCCTGTTCAGCGGACGGACTGGTAGCCTCCCGACACGCCATTCTTCGAGAAAACGGCCTGCCACAGCCTGATCCGGGTCGACCGAAACGCTCCCGCGCAGCTCAGCAGGTAGAACTCCCACATCCGCCGAAACCGCTCGTCGTAGGCGTCCTTGATGGTGTCCCAGTTGCGCACGAAGTTGTGATGCCATGCCATGAGCGTCTTGTCGTAGTAGGCGCCGAAGTTGTGCCAGTCCTCGAGGACCAGGACGCCCTCGGAGGCACGGGTCAGCTGCTTCGCGGACGGGAGCATCGAGTTGGGAAAGATGTACCTCGCGATCCATGGGTCGGCCGAGGTGCTCGAGATGTTTCTTCCGATGGTGTGGAGGAGAAACAGGCCGTCTTCTTTCAGTGCGCCCCGGACTACCTTCATCAGGGTCCGGTAGTTCTTGTGGCCCACATGCTCGATCATCCCACAGACAAGGGCCTTGTCGAACGCCCCGTGAACGTCTCGATAGTCGGACTCGACGATCTCCACCGGCAGCCCGGAGCAGAGAGCCCTGGCGTACTCGGCCTGCTCGCTCGAGATCGTGATGCCGGTGACGTGTGCGCCGTACCGCTCGGCGGCGAATTTGGCGAAGCCGCCCCAGCCGCACCCGATGTCGAGGACGGCGTCCCCGGCCTTCACCCCGAGCTTGCGGCAAATCAGGTCGAGCTTCTGCTCCTGCGCCGTGTTCAGGTCGTCGGTGTCCTTGAAATAGCCACAGGTGTACTGGTTGTAGGGGTCAAGGAATGAAATGTAGAGCTCGGGGCTGAGGGCATAGTGCTGGCGGGCTACCCTGGTCGACCCGGACCTGGTCTGCAAGTTGAACAGCTTCGCCCAGAGGACCGGCAGCACGTCGGCCAGGGAGCGCACCTGCTTCGAGAGGTCGGCCTCGATGAGCCGGTGGATGAACTGGTCGAGAGCCGGAGCGTCCCACCAGCCGTCCATATACGACTCGCCCAACGCCAGCGAGCCCCCGGCGAGGAGTCGTGAATACAGCCGTGAGTCGTGGACCTGCAGGTCCCACGGTCTCGAGCCGTCCACCTGGATATCGGCACGGGCCAGCAGACGCTCGACGGTTTCC
This sequence comes from Dehalococcoidia bacterium, assembly GCA_965248515.1. Taxonomy (GTDB): domain Bacteria; phylum Chloroflexota; class Dehalococcoidia; order SHYB01; family SHYB01; genus CBDFJU01. The sequence continues at coordinate 745,896 of CBDFJU010000002.1, forward strand.
CGGGCGCCGCGACGGCGCGGCATGATTGTCGTGAGATCGGCCATGGGTGAAGCCCCGGCGCGGGCGGCTAAACGGTCGCCAGGAACGCTTGGGTGAGGCGGGTGAACTCCTTCGGGTTTTCGTCGTAGAGGAAATGCCAGCAGTCGGGGACCTCCGCCGATTCGGCGTGAGGCACGGCGGCGAGCATGCGGTCGCGGATTTCCGGTGTCAGAATCGTGCTCCGGTCTCCCCTCAGGATCAGGGTGGAGCACTTGATTCTGGCGAGCTGCTCCCAGAGAAACGGGGTTGCTTTGAGCCCGGCGGAGCCCGTGATCCAGGTAAACTCCGGATCGTGCTTCCATACGAGCCGTCTCGCCCAGTTCGTGCGCATGCCGTGCTGCACACGCCGCTCGAGGAGGGACCGGGGTCTGGTCGGATACGCCTTCTGGAGCCACTCCACCGCCTCCTCGGCGCCGCGGAAGCCCAGCGGCCGGTCGGTGATGTTGCTGCGAATCTCGCGGGCGGACTCGCGCCCCACCTCAGGGCCGAAGTCGGTGAGCACCAGGTGTCGAAGCTTTTCCCAACGGTCGCCGGCATAGGCGATGCTCGTCCAGGCACCCATCGACTGGCTGACCAGATCGAAGTGGGCCAGCCCCAGGGCATCGACGAATCCGGACAGGTCTTCCGCCAACTGCTGCGGCCAATATCCCTCCCGGCTCCAGTCGCTGTCACCGTGGCCCCGCTGGTCCAGGGAGAGGACGCGATAGTCCTCGCGAAGGGACTGGGCCAGTCCGTCCCAGTCATGCGCATTGCCGGTGCCTCCGTGCACCATCACGACCACGCGATCGCTATCACCCCTCCAGTCCAGGTAGTGAAGACGCAGGCCATTCGCCTGCACGTATTCGTCCTTGGGGGGTGATGAGAGCATGTAGTTGGCTGTGTCGAGTCCGGAGCATTGACACGCGCAAGGGTTTTTGAACCGCCCCTTTATACCATGATTGGGTTGACACGAGAATCATGTGCCGTTTGTGTCCATACCTAGGGAATGCGGCTCCGTAGAGGTGAGGTATGCGGTTGCCACGCAGCTTGAAATTCGAGCGACGTGAGGCGAGGGTGGAGAGTTACGGGCGGCGCCCTGATGGCGCCCGCTGGCGCCTGTTACTCCTCGGCCTTACCCTTCCTCTGGTCGCCTCAAGCGCCGTCTTCATCTGGCAGGACTACCAGGCGCGACGCGACTCGATCATCGATCAGGTCCGTCTCCAGTCAGCGCAAGTCAACGCCCAGCTCGAAGACTTCGTCCACACGTCTCAGGGGGCCGCGCACATCTTTTCCGCCACCTGGCTGGAGCAGCATCCGCAACTCACCAGCGACCTTGCCCCCGGCGCGGAGACCGCACCGCCGAACATGTACCTGGAGACGTTTGTGGCTGACAAGCCACGTTTTTCGCGAGCGTATATCACCGATATCGATGGCAGGCTCCTGGGCTCGTCCGACGGGTTCGCCGCCGGTGCGAGAATCGAAGCCCCCTTCTTCCTGGCCCGGCTCAACGACTCCAGGGGGTTCACCGTTTCCGACGTTTACTCCCCTGGAGGGGAGTCTCGGGGAGCCCTGTTCGGTTACCCGATGATGTCCGGTGGGAACGTGCAGGGTTTTCTGGTTCTCGAGAGCGACCTGGCGGCCATATCCGGAGCGCTCGACATGAGCAGCGGCTTCCCCGAGAGCGCCAAAGCTGGGATCTTCGACAGTCGAGGTCGGATTCTCGCCGGGACCGGGTACCAGCCGCCCCATCCTGGAAACGCCCTGGGGAAGGATGTCTCCGCGACCCAGGTGTGGGCCCAGGCGGCGGCGCACCCCAACAAGCCATGGTTCGGTCCAGGCCTCGATGGAGTGGACCGGATCGTCTTCTACCGCTACCCGGATTCCACCCCCTGGATCACGACGGTCGCTTACGCCCAGTCGGAGCTCCTGAACCCGCTCTGGAATCGGCTGTGGGTTTTCGGCGGCGTTCTCGCGGCGACCCTGCTCGCGGTGATGCTCGTGGGCGAGTTCCTCATACGGAGAGAGCAACGACACCTGGTAGCGGCTGACAACGAGCGAAGGACCCTCGACGCCGTGATGAATGGCGCCACCGACGCCATGATGGTGCTCGACGCTTCGAACCGGGTCAAGTTCGCCAACCGCCGTTTTGGCGAGGTGTTCAACCTGGCGCCCGAGTACCTGGTCGGCCAACCGGAAGAAACGGTGCGCGGCCTCATGGCGGCAGGCGGTGAAGACCCGGACCGTACCATGGAGCAGCTCACCGGCGCCCTCTGGGACCACAACCAGGTGGGGTTTGACACCCTCACCCTCGGTGGGTTGAGGCCTCTTGAATTAGAGATGACCTCGTACCCGCTCCATACCAACACGGGGACCCACCTGGGCCGCACGGTGGTATTTCACGATGTAACCGCTCTAAAGACGGTGCAGCGGATGAAATCGCAATTCCTGGCGACAGCTTCGCACCAGCTGCGAACGCCGATGACTTCCATCATGGCATTTTCCGAGTTGCTCCTATCGGACAACTGGCCGGCCCCGAAGCGACGTTCCTGGCTGGAGCACATTCAGAACCAGTCGACGAGGATGAGTTCCACGATCGACTCGATGCTGAACGTTTCCCAGCTGGAGTCGGGGCGGCTCGACCTGAAGATGGAGCGAGTCGACACTCTGGCAATCTGCCGGGCAATCGTGGACGACGCCAGAGCGAAGTCGGATATGCACGAGATCAGACTCGAGATCTCCGACGAGGCTCGGTGGATTCTCGCCGACCGAGAGCGGTTCGGGCACATCGTGCAGAACCTGGTCGACAACGCGACGAAATACACGATGGGAAAGGGCATCATCACAGTGAGCACCCGCAAGCGAGAGGACGGCTTTGTGGAGTTTCACGTACGGGACTCCGGGGTGGGCATCGCGGCAGACGAGATGGACAAGCTGTTCACGCCGTTCCACCGAGCGCCCAACGCCAAGACCTCCCATGTGTCGGGGACCGGGCTTGGTCTCTATATCGCCAGAAGCCTGACCGAGCTCCACGGTGGCGAGATGTGGGTTCACAGCGTTATCGACAAGGGGGCGACGTTCTTCTTCACGATGCCCCTGGCTGTCGGACAAGAGCGAGGCCTGGACGCTGACCGCGAAGGAGAGGCTGCCCTCTCGAACCGATAACCTCGAAAGCCGTCGTGGTGTCGAACCTAGCGTTAGGTCTGCTCGTTCTCCCATGAAACCAAAAAGTCGGCCACGTCTTGCGGCCGGAATCTCCGGTCGCCTCGGAATCCAAGGCGGAACGATGGCAGCAGTCCCTGATTGGACCACCGACGAACGGTATTGGGGTGAGCGTTAAGGAGCTCGGCGACTTCCCCAATGGTGAGCATCCCGTCGGTCGGCAGCCGGTTGGACTTCTCGGCGTTAATGATCGCTTGCCTCCTCGTGGTCTCGGGCCTGGTATTCCAGGTGGCATTGCATCGTACTGAACATATGCTACCGATCCGGCGCTTGTCGTTACACAGGGCGTACGTGAAAACCGGGGTAGGCTCGCCTGCAATGGCCGTGAGGGTCTATGCCTCCGAGCACGCTCCCCGGGCGCTGGGTGAAGTATGACGGACGGGTCTTCGAATCGTTCCTAGCTACGTATCCCAACTGAGTCGTGTTACCAGGTTGATACCTTGCCGTTACCAAACTGTTACCCGAATCACCCAAAGGAGTGATAGCATGGCGTGGTTCTGAGGGTTCGCGTGCGAACCCCAGTCAACGAATTCGCGAGGCGTCTCCTTCCGAGGCCGAGAGGCCGCCGCCGCCGGAAGGGTGACCGTGGGTAATTTCGATTGGAGGCTAGGGATGAGACGAAGACTTCTGTTAGTGGCGGCAGCGCTGGCCCTCGTCGCGGGCAGCCTGGGGTTCGCGGTCGCGTCCGGGGCGCAGAACGTACCCGGCGAGAAATGCAACTACTCGCTGGACACGGGCGGCATCGACGGTTCGGCTTCGGCCGAGGTGAAGATCAAAAAGAACGGGCACATTCGCAGCAGCGTCAAAGACGCGCAGCCCAACAGCCTGTACACGGTGTGGATCGACTTCAGAAGCCGCGCCCTCGTTGACCAGGAACAGTCCGATGAGGAGGCCATGGCGGACGATTACCCCATCGCGCATAACACACAGTTCGACCCGACCGTGACGCAATACGGCGAGGGGATCGACCGAGGGGTTGCCCCCGCGTTCGCGAGCACTCAGGGCGTCACGGCGGGCATGGGTCTCGACGCCAATACGATCGTGACTGATCACAACGGCAAGGGCAAGGTGCAACTGAAGCCCGACTATCACGTGCTCCAGGCTGGAGCCGCCCCCGTGGTGGCGGCCGACCTGGTCGAGCAGGGATCGAACCGTGTGGGTGGCGGCTGGATGCGCCAGTATCAGGCCCCCATCAACCTTGCGAGCCTTCAGGCGACCGACCCGTCAACCGGCCTCCCGCTCCTGGTCCGCGCGACTGCGCAGGGCTTCACCATCGTGCGACACCCGGACATGGTCAGCCACGGGCACACGCCCGGCGTGGGGGGCACCGATCACTTCTCGGCGTTCAAAGGGGACTTTCCTGCCCAGTGCGTCCCTTAATAGGTAGGATGGTGACGATGAGACGGTGACGGGCTAGAGAGCCGGATCACAGAGACAGTCGAGCGCCCGGTCGAAAGACCGGGCGCTTTCTTTTACTCGGACGCAGCCAATCCCAGGAGGCTTTCGACCTTGCCCCTGAGTTCCCGGGGGTGAAAAGGCTTGGGAATGTACGCGTCGGCGCCAACCTCCCGCGCCTTGTCGAGCGCGGAGTCCTGGACAAGGGCAGTGAACATCACGACCTTGATACGGGACGTCAACGGGTCGCCTTTGATGGCTTTGCACACGTCATAGCCGTCCATCTGCGGCATCAGGTTATCGAGAAGCACCAGGTCAGGCATCTGGGCGCGCGCGGTCCGTATCGCGGTCTCGCCGTCGCTCGCTAGGAGAACCTCATACCGGGAATCGTTGGCGAGGGTGGCTGCGGCGGCCTCGAGGATCGCTTCCTCGTCATCGACAATGAGAATTTTCTTCATAGACGCATCGCCTCCTGGCCGAGAGGATGGCGGCCGTCCTCTTCCGCCCGCCAGGGGCGCCGATCGACGGTGCTGCGACGGCTGGGCCTCAATCCTTCGTCCTGTCGCCAAGGTCGAAGCTATAGCCCATTCCGCGATGTGTCCGGATGACCCTTGGGAGCTGAGCGCTGTCGCCAAGCTTCAGTCGAAGGCGGCGAACGCCCATCTTGATCGTCGAAGGGTCGAGATGTTCCGTTCCCCAGACCTGTTTCGCCAGCATGTCGTGGGGGACGACTCGCCCTTCGTTCTGGACCAGAAGCTCCAGCATATGCCACTCGGTGGGCGTGAGATTCACTTCCTTGCCTTCGATGTGAACGTGGGGGCCTCCGAGGTCGATAACGATGCCCGGACCCTCGACACGGCGAGGGGGTTGCGTCGCGTTCCCATCCCCCGGCCCCATCGCATCGTGCCGGAGCACGGCGTTGACGCGGGCCACGAGCTCGGTTTGCGAGAAAGGCTTTGCGATGTAGTCATCAGCGCCCATCTCCAGGCCCTTGACCCGGTCGGTAACGGCGGCCCTGCCTGTCACGACGATGACCGGGACGCGGGACATACCACGGATGGCGCTGAGCACCTCGAGACCATCGACGTCCGGGAGGCCCAGGTCGAGGATCACGAGGTCAAGGGCTTCCGTTTCGGCGAGATGGATGGCCTTCGATCCAGACGAGCAGTCGAGGACCTCGGTGTCAGGCCACCGGATGCTGAGACTGAGGCCGATGATCTCGACCAGGTCCGGCGCGTCCTCGACGACAAGAACTCTCACGGTTCCCTCATCATCGATGCGCGTTTCTTGGAGGCGCTTCGGTATAACTATAACCCGAGTGGTTCCTGAATTCCAACGACGACAGCCCAGTCCTGGGCGTCTTCAGCATGGTGGGGCGATCGACGCTACTCGGAGGCTGCCGGCCCCTTGAACCAGCCGATGGTCTGGGTGAGCCCATCGTCCAGACCCACTCGCGGCGCCCAACCCAGCAGTTTTTGCGCCCGTCGGATGTCCGGGAGCCGAACTTTAGGGTCATCCGTGGGCAGGTCGCGGAACTCGATTCGGCTCTCGCTGCCGGTGATCTCGATGATCTTTTGCGCCAGGTCCAGGACCGAAAGCTCCGCCGGGTTGCCAACGTTGACCGGACCGTGAACGTTCGACTTGAGGAGGGCGTAAATCCCCTCAACCTCATCCGAGACGAAGCAGAAGCTCCGTGTCTGCGAGCCATCGCCGTACACGGTAAGGGGCTCGCCGGCGAGCGCTTGGGTTATGAACATCGGCACCGCGCGACCGTCGTCGGGACGCATGCGCGGCCCATACGTGTTGAAGATGCGGATGATGCGGGCGTCGACGCCCTCCGTCTGCTCGAAGGCCGTCGTGAGCGCTTCGGCGTAGCGCTTGGCCTCGTCATACACGCTCCTCGGACCCACCGGGTTGACGTTGCCCCAGTAGTCCTCCCGCTGTGGCGACACCAGCGGGTCGCCGTAGACCTCCGAGGTCGACGCCAGCATGAACGTCGCGTTGTGCGCTCTGGCCAGCTCTAGGGAGTGGAGCGTGCCAATGGCGCCCAGCTTGAGCGTTTCGATAGGGTAGCGGGCATAGTCCTTGGGGCTCGCGGACGAGGCGAAGTGCAAGACGAAGTCCACGGAACCTCTCCAGGGCAGCGGTTCGATGACGTCGTGATCGATGAAGGTGAAATGGGGGTCCTGCCTTGCCCTCTCGAGGTTCTTCAGGCTGCCGGTGAGCAGATTGTCGACGCAGACAACCTCGTGGTCGCGCTCGAGGAACAGATCGCAGAGATGGGACCCAAGGAACCCAGCGCCGCCGGTGATGAGGACCCGCTCGATTGCTACTTGCCCACGCCGTGGTAGATGAACCCGGCCTCGCTCAACGTCGTCGGGTCAAAGACGTTTCTGCCGTCGATGACGACGGGGAGGGTCAGAAGTTCCTTGAGGCGGTCCAGATCGAGATGGCGGAATTCGTCCCACTCCGTAACGAGCAGGAGAGCATCGGCGCCGGTGACGGCCTGGTATGCGTCCTCGCAGAAAACAACCCTCTCGCCGACGACCTTCTGGGCGGCTGCGGTCGCCACTGGGTCGTACGCCCGGACGGAGGCCCCCTCTTCGAGGAGGAGCCGGATGAGCGCCAGGGCAGGCGCCTCGCGGACGTCGTCAGTGTCGGGCTTGAACGATAGACCCAGAATAGCCACGGTCTTTCCCGAAAGCACCCAGAGGGCCTGGCGGAGCTTTTCGATCAGACGTGCCGGGCGCTCCTCGTTGATCTCCCTTGCCGCCTTGAGCAGCTTGAAATCGTAGCCGAGCTCATCGGACATCGCGATGAACGCCGCCATGTCCTTGGGGAAGCAGGAGCCGCCATAGCCGACGCCGGCGCCCAGGAACTCCCGGCCGATCCGAGCGTCCAGGCCCATGCCTTGCGCGACCTCTTCGACGTTCGCACCGATGGCCTCGCAGACGTTGGCCAGCGCGTTCGCGTAGGAGATCTTGAGGGCCAGAAAGCAGTTCGATGCGTGCTTGATCAGCTCCGCGCTGGCGATATCGGTGACAAAGACGGGAGCGTCGATCCCTCGCGTCAGCTCTCTCATGGACCGCTCGGCTCGTTCGCTTTCAACCCCGAGCACCAGCCGGTCAGGGCGCAGGAAGTCGTCGATTGCATGCCCTTCACGGGAAAACTCCGGGAACGAGACGACGTCGAAATCGACTTCTGGCTTCGCATGCATTCGTAACGTCTTCTGGACGCGCTCGCCTGTTTTGGCCGGGACGGTGCTCTTCTCGACGATGATGTGGTAGCCGTTCATTGAGGTCGCGATGGCCCGGGTTGCCGCCTCGATGTAAGAGAGGTCCGCGGCGCCGTTGGCCTTCGGCGGGGTGCTCACGCAGATGAAGACGACCTCCGATAACGGGACCGCTTCTTCGATCGTTTCCGCCGTCAGCAGTCTTCCCTCGCCTACCATTCGCGAGACGAGGTCGGCAAGGCCTGGTTCGTGGAACCGCACCTTGCCGTCCTTGAGGAGCTCGATGACCTCTGGGTCGCTGTCGACGCACAGGACATCGTGGCCCAGCTTGGCTAAACAGGCGGCGGTGACGAGCCCAACGTGGCCCGAGCCTATGATTGCGACTCGCATCGGCAGAAGTCCAGACGGTGGTCAAAAGGCGGTGGTTTGCCCCAGGAGCAGGGCCTCGGAGAACGCGGCCAACTGCACGATTGTAAGGCTTCGGGCGAAAGCCGGTCAAACGAGCTTGCGCAGGCCCGCTTCAGGTGAGAGCGGTTGTCGGCTGATGCCTTCGCCAGCAACCGGATGATACACTGGAGACGAAGTGACCGCGTAATTCCAGGCCTTCTCAACGGTCCCACGGCGGGTCGCGATAGGTTTGTACCCCCCATGACACGCGACTGGCTCAGGCGAGCGGAGTTGTTCATCGTCCGCTATCGGACGGCGTTCATCGTCCTCATTCAGGCGTTCGTCGTTGCGGAGGCGTACGCGCTCAGCTTTCTCATTCGCCTCGACTTCGACCCGGACCGGCAGTTCGCCGATACCGTGGCAAAGACGCTTCCGCTGCTTGTGATCGTTCGGGTTGCGGCCCTCGGCTACTTTCGTTTGCACCAGGGCCTCTAGCGGTACGTGAGCACGCCGGACCTCGTGCAGATCGTCAAGGCGACTACCGTGGGCAGCCTGATCTTCGTGCCGCTGGTCGTCCTGTTCTTCGGGACCGACTTCTTTCCCCGAAGCGTGTTTCTGATCGATTGGGCTGCCAACGTATTCCTGCTCGGGGGCCTCCGCATCATGGTGCGCGTCCTCAGAGAGCGACGTGCACCCACCCGGGACGATCCCAATGTGAGGCGGCTGCTTATCGTGGGAGCGGGCGATGCCGGTGTGGCGTTATGCCGCCAGGCATTGATTAGCCCGGACTTCCACTTCCGCCCTGTCGCCTTTGTCGACGAGGACCCCACCACAGTCGGCACGTCGATCTCCGGGATCCCCGTAGCCGGCACCTCGAAGGATATCCGGCGTGTCGTCGACACCTACCGCGCCGACATTGCCGTGATCGCCGCGCCCACCGTGACGTCGGCGGAGCGGCGATTGCTCGTGGAGGCGTGCCAGCGCGCCGCCAGCCCCGTACAGATCCTGCCCTCGACGCCCGATATCCTCGATGGGGTGGTCAGTTTCAGTCGGGTACGCGACGTCGACCCCGTCGATTTGCTCGGCCGCCCGCCCGCGCGGCTGGACCGAACGGGCATCGACGGCTATCTGCGCGGTCGCCGCGTGCTCGTGACCGGCTCCGCCGGCTCGGTTGGCTCGGAGTTGGCCCGTCAGATCGCGGAGTTCGGGCCGGAGCTGCTCGTGCTGCTAGACCATGCCGAGAACCCGCTAATGTTCCTCGAGACCGAGATGCAAGACGCCTTTCCAGACATGCATCTCGTGGGGCAGATCTGCGACGTGGTCAATCGCGAGGCCGTGGATCGGGTGATGGACCGCTATCGGCCGGAGGTTGTCTTTCATGCCGCGGCCCACAAGCACGTGTTCCTGATGGAGCGGGCCCCAGCCGAAGCGGTGAGCAACAACATCGGTGGCACCTACTCGGTGGCATCGAGCGCTCGCAAGTTCGGCGCCGAGGCGTTCGTGATGGTCTCGACCGACAAAGCTGTCAATCCCGTCAGTGTTATGGGGGCGTCCAAACGCGTGGCCGAGATCCTGGTACATGAGATGGCCGGCAACGGAGGCACCCGCTTCATGTCCGTGCGGTTCGGCAACGTCCTCGGCAGCAGCGCCAGCGTGGTGCCCATCTTCAGACGTCAGATCGCCAGCGGCGGTCCGCTCACCGTTACCCATCCTCAGGTCGAGCGCTTCTTCATGAGCATGAACGAGGCGGCCGGTCTGATCCTTCAGGCAGGGGCGTTGGGCGCGGGGGGTGAGACCTACGTGCTCGACATGGGCGACCCGGTCAAGATCGTCTCCCTGGCGGAGACGTTGATCACCCTGTCCGGGCTGGCTCCCTATCACGATATCGACATCGTTTACACCGCGCTCCGCCCGGGCGAAAAGATGAGCGAAGAGTTGTATTCCAGTAGCGAGGAGATCCGCGCTTCGGGGTACGAGAAGATCAACGTGATCACCAACCCGGCGCCCGCTTCCAACATCGTGCCGCGCGTGGAGCGGTTGCTGGCCGACCTTCCGCGTCTGGACAACTCGAGCATCGTCGGCGCGCTCAAGGACCTGGTCCCCGACTACGAGCCCGACAAGCTTTTGGCGGGCGCCGAGCCGGAGCGCACGACGCGCTAGTCTGTCTCGATCTCGCGGGCCCAGTCCCGGTTCGCGCGGTACCAGTCGACCAATCGCGCGACGCCGTCTCGCAACGAGATTCTCGGCCTCCATCCCAGAATGCTCCCCGCCTTCGTGATGTCTGCCCAGGTGGCGGTAACGTCCGCCGCATGCATGGGCAGGTGGCTTACCGTCGCCGTGCGCTCCGTGAGGGTCTCCACCAGCGAAACGGCTTCGTTCACGGTCACCGGACTATCGGAGCCCAGGTTCACGATCTCGAACCCAACCGGTCTCAGTCCAGCAACGGTACCGCGGGCGATGTCTTCGACGAAGGTGAAATCTCGCGACTGGCTCCCATCGCCGTAGACGATGATAGAGCGACCTTCGGAGATGCGCTGAACGAACCGAAAGAGCGACATGTCGGGGCGGCCCGCTGGGCCGTAGACAGTGAAGTAGCGGAGGACGGAAACGTCGATCCCATGGAGATGGTGATACGTGAACGCGACCGCCTCGGCGCCCTTCTTCGAAGCCGCGTAGGGCGAAAGCGGCGCATCGGTCCGCGCATCTTCGCGGAACGGGACCGGAGTTGTATCGCCGTAGACGCTGGATGTCGAAGACAGGACGAACTTCTCCGTGCCCGATTCGCGGCACAACTCGAGAAGGTTCACCGTGCCGAGGAGATTGGTCTGGAAGTAGACCCATGGGTCGGCGACGGATTGACGGACCCCAGCCCGTGCCGCCAGGTGGATAACAGCGGCGTACGAAGTGTCGAATAGCCGGCGCATCGACTCCAGGTCCCTGACGTCGGCCTCGTGGAACCGGAATCCCTCTCGGCCCCGAAGCTGGTCCAGACGCCAGTGCTTCAGGCGGACGTCGTAGGCGTCGTTGAGATCGTCCAACGCGGTGATCGTGTGCCCGTCGTTGAGGAGCAGGTCCGCAACGGTCGAGCCAATGAAGCCGGCTGCGCCGGTGACAAGGTAATGTTGCGCGCCAGTGGTCATTTCGGTTGAGCCTCTCACGTCAGGCAATCAGCGCTATCGTCGCCACTATGCACGACATTCGTCAAGCGCGAGGGGCCGGCCCCTTTGCGCGATGAGGGGTCTGCCTCCTGTTAGAGCCTTGACTTTTACTCTGTTTACTCCTGATAATGGAAACGAGCCTTTCGCGTGTTCACTCCTTATGGAACCCTCAAGGACGGAAGGATTAGGCTGAGGTGTTGGACTGTTAGTCAAAGGAGACTCAGAGTCTGAACCACAGGGCCTGCCCACGGAGAACTCGCGGATTCGATCGGCTTCTCTTGCCGTTGTCCGCGAACACTCCCAATCTGGCCGTTACAGACCCCCGGAGCTCCGTCACAGTCTTCCCCGAGGGTTGGTCGTCGCAAGGTTCCGCGCCCAATCGATGATTATTTCCCAAGCTACCACCGGCTTCCCGCTTCGCCCCTGGAGGGGACCTCCATGCTAGCCCGCCCCCCAGAACAAGGTCTATCTCCGCTGCGTTGGTACGTGGCCAAGGTGAAGGCCCGCAACGAGCGACGCGTGGGCGCCGATCTGGCGTTGCTGGGTATTCAGGTCTTCGGTCCGGAACTGCTCGTCGTCAAGGGCGGAAAGCAGCGAACGGAACCATTGTTTCCCGGATATGTCTTCATTAATGTCGACTCCAACGCCGCGACGTGGGCGATGGTGAAATGGGCCCATGGGATCAGCTATATCTTGCCCGACTCCGACTGTCCCGCACCGGTGTCCAACGACCTGGTTTCCCAGATCGAGGCCCGGCTCGAGAGCTGGAACAGCGGAGGGTGGGCCGAAGCCTTTCAGCGAGGCGACAAGGTCGTCCTGGAAGGCGGCCCTCTGAGCAACCTGGATGCGATCTTCCAGCGTTATATCCCAGGAAAACAGCGGTGTGAGGTCCTCGTCTCGCTCATGGGGAGGCCCCACAACGTGGCGGTGAACATTACCGACCTCCCCAGCGTCGCCATCAAGAGACGCTTCGCAGAGGCCAGACCCGCAGAGAAGTAGACGCCTTGTCCCGGCGGAGGAACGCGGACCGAAGGGTCCAGGTTCGTACAACGCCCTGACATCGTCTCGGTACATAGCGCGAGGATCTGCTTCGGGGACTCTTTCTGAAATGCTGAGGCCGCGGAGCGGCGGTAGCATTGCCTTCTTCCAGCCCGAGACCCTATGAACTCTCCCAAATCGACGATACAAGTTCCGATCCTCCGGGTCACCTTCGACCAGGAAGACCGGGAGTTCATCTTCGCCGGGATCAACGACGTTCTCGACTCCGGCCAGCTGACGCAAGGGAAGTACGTGGCGCGGTTCGAGGAGCTCTTCGCCGCCTCGGTCGGAGCCCGTTACGCGTTGGCTGTAAACAGCGCGACAGCGGCGCTCGAGGTCATCCTGAGGGGACTGGGCGTGCGCCGCTCTTCGGTTATCGTTCCTACGAACACCTTCCTGGCGACCGCCCTGGCCGTCGTCCATTCGGGGAACCGGGTGATCTTCGCCGACTCTGACCCGGAAACCCTGTGTCTGGACGTGGACGATGTCGAGAGGCGCATCGAAGAGGACACGCGCGCCGTTATCCTCGTCCATATCGGCGGCATCGTGACCCCCGCGTTGAAGGCGCTGCAAGCCCTTTGCGAGCGCCGCGGCCTCGAGCTCATCGAAGACTGCGCCCATGCCCACGGCTGTTCCATCGATGGCGCCGCGGCGGGGACGTTGGGAGTCGCCGGCGCCTTTTCATTCTTCCCCACGAAGGTCCTGACCAGCGGTGAAGGCGGCTTGATCACCACCAACGACCGCGATCTCTACACAGAGGCGTCGATCCTCCGCAACCAGGGCAAGAACCCCGAGCTGGGCAATCGCATCTCGGAGCCGGGCCACAACTTCCGCATGAGCGAGATCACAGGCGTCCTCGCGGTACAGCAGACCGGCAAGGCCGAGGCGGTCTACGCCGAGCGCCGCGGCATCGCGCGCTACTACGACGATGCCCTCGAAGGGGTGTCGGGCCTGACTCTGGCGAAGCTCGCTTCCGGCGCGGAGTCCGGCTATTACAAGTATGTCGTGAACCTGGATCCGGAGATCGATCGAGCAGGCCTGAAGAGGACCATGCGGGAAGAGTTCGGGGTCTCCCTCACAGGCGAGGTCTACGCCGAGCTCTGCCACGATGAGCCGATTTGGAACAGCTACGATTACTGGGGAACGCGGCGAGAACCTCGGGGAGGCGGCGTCCGCCAAGGCGGGCCGTTTCCCGGAGCGGAGCGCATCAGCCGCCGCCACATCTGCCTTCCGGTATACCCGGGACTCACTCGGAAAGAGCGCGAGCACGTCGTCGCCTCGCTGAAGACTGCGTTGAAGAAGGGGTAGCGACTTTGGAGGTCACACGCATGGTAACTCGGCTCCTGGAGCGTCCCACGTCATGAGAGCGCTGGTAACCGGCGGCTCTGGCTTCATCGGCTCGCACATCGTCGATCAACTCCGCGATCGGCAGATCACCGTCCGCATCTACGACATGGTGTACCCCACCTGGAGAGACGACATCGAGTTCTACCACGGAAGCCTGATGGACTCGGATGCGCTCCGGATGTCGATGAATGGGGTCGACGTCGTCTTTCACCTGGCGGCCATCGCCGACGTCAAGGACGTGCTGGAGCACCCCGCGGAGTCCGAGGCGATCAACGTGCGAGGCACCCTCAACGTGTTGGAGGCGATGCGACGCACCGGAGTCCAGCGGCTTATCTACGGCAGCACCACCTGGGTCTACAGCGACACCGAAGGCGACGAACTCGACGAGCAGACCGTACTGGCCCCGCCGACGCATCTCTACACCGCCACCAAGCTCACCTCCGAACTTTACTGCCGCTGCTACCAGCAGCTCTACGGCCTCGAGCCGACCGTGCTTCGCTACGGGATCCCCTATGGCCCACGGGCCAGGGCCGGAGCGGTGGTCCCGATCTTCGTCGACCGGGCAATGAAGGGCGAGACGATCACGATCGCGGGCGACGGCTCTCAGTTCAGGAACTTTGTCTACGTCGAAGACCTCGCCGAGGGCAATGTCCTGGCCCTGAAGTCGATCGCCAAGGGCAAGACGTACAACCTGGACGGCTCGGAGCGGGTGACCATTCGACAGATCGCCGAGACGGTGCAGCGAGTCACCGGCCGGGGCGAGATCGAGTTCGGCCCGGCCCGACCCGGGGATTTCTCCGGGAAAGTCATCTCGAGCCAGCGTGCCGCCTCCGAGCTCGGTTGGAAGCCTCGTGTCAGTTTCGAGGAAGGCGTCCGTCGCTACGTGGACTGGTACCGGGAGATGAAGGACAGCAAGGAGCGGCAATGGGCCTCGGTGGACTCCGAGCTCACCGTCGGATGACTGCGGTCTCGCTGCCCTAACACCGTTGCCAACCGTTAGCGTTATCGTTGCAGCGTACAACCAGGGGCGCCATCTGCGCCGGTGCCTCGATAGCCTGCGGGACCAGACGATGCCCGCGCAGGACTACGAGGTGATCGTGGTCGACGACGGATCCACGGATGAGACGCCGGAGATCCTCAACGAGCGCGAGACCGAGCTTCGCGCCCTGACGCTCCCGAGCAACCGGGGGCTGCCCGCCGCCTGTAACGCCGGTCTCGATGCCGCCCGCGGCGCCTACGTGATCAGAGTCGACTCCGACGACTGGGTCGAGCAGAACGCTCTGCTCCCGCAACAGCGAATGCTCGACACGAAACCGGAGATCGATATCGTCGTCACCGACCACTGGCGTGTCGCCGGAGCGGAGCGGACCCGTCGCTCGCCCGACCTGGGCAACGTCTTCACCTGGATCGCGACCGGCTGCATGATGCGCAAAGCGCTCGTCGACGAGGCGGGCGGCTACCGGCCGCTCTACTGGGAGGAGTACGACCTCTATCTGCGGATGCTGGAGCGGGGAGCGACCCCTGCGCGGCTCGAAGGGCCCATCCTGTCGTACCGGGCCCATGATGCGAGCATGACCGCGCGAGAGTCCGCGCGTCTTCAAGGCTGGCGTGAGCTGCTGGAGGCCTGGCCACTGGAGACGCTACAGCGCTGGGGCCGGGACAGTGAGATGGAGCGCGTGGTCGCCGGGGAGTTGGCCGCGCCATGACCGCGCCGACGATGGTTATTGCCGAGATCGGGGAAAACCATGGCGGCGACATGGAGATCGCCCGTCGCATGGTCCGTGAGGCGGCGCAGGCCGGGGCCGACATCGTCAAGTTCCAGTCCTACCGGGGCGCGGACGTGCGCCCCGACGACCCCGAGCGGGAGTGGTTCGGCCAGGTCGAGCTGGACGACGCGATGCACCACGAGCTCAAGGCTCTCGCCGAGGCGCAGGGCGTCGAGTTCCTCAGCGCCCCCTTTTCCATGGAGCGGGCCCGCTTCCTTTGCGAGGGGCTCGGGCTGCGCAAGATCAAGATCGCCTCATCGGAGATGCTGAACCTTCCGCTCCTCGACTATTTGAATGGGAGGGTCGACACCGTCTTCCTCTCCACCGGGATGGCCACACTCGAAGAGGTCCGCCAGGCCGTCGGCCGCCTTCGCGACGTTCCCGGTCTCTATGTCATGCACTGCACCACCCAATACCCCTGCTCCGACGAGAACGCGAACCTCCGAGCGATCGAGACGCTCCGACAGGAGTTTCCCGACCGCGGCGTCGGTTACTCGGATCACACGCTGGGTCTGGTGGCTCCACTGGCGGCCGTGTCCCTGGGAGCGACGGTTATCGAAAAGCACTTCACGCTGGACAAGGGCCTGCCGGGAACCGATCACGTGCTCTCGGTGACGCCCGACGAGCTAAAGAAGCTCGTGGGGTCGGTCAGGAGACTGGAGTCGATGCTGGGGCGCGGCGTCAAGGAGCCGGTACCCGACGAGCGGGAGATCGTCGACTTCGTTCGGTCGCGTTGGGGAAATGCCTGATGACGGGGAAGCCTCTCACCGCCATCGCTATCGTGCAGGCCCGCATGGGCTCGACCCGATATCCGGGCAAGTGTCTTGCCGAAATCGACGACTGGAGTCTCCTGGGGCTGCTCCTCGCGCGGCTGACCGAGGCCCGCGAGCTTGTCGACGTCGTGGTTGCCACCAGCGACAGCGAGGATGACGACGCGATCGAGACGGAGGCCGCGATGGCCGGCGTCTCCTCCGTTCGCGGGCCCGAAGACGACGTGCTCGCTCGATATGTGCTGGCCCGCGAGCGCCATCCGTCGGACCTCGTGGTGCGCGTCTGTGCCGACAATCCGCTCATCGACCCGGACCAGGTCGATGCCCTCATACGGTTCGCCCGCGAGGGCGGCTACGACCTGGCGTATAACCACAGTCCCGATTGCGGACTGCCCGACGGCGTCGGGGCCGAGGCGATGACTTCAGCGACGCTGCGCCGGCTCGATGATCTGGCCATCGCCCCATCCCATCGGGAACATGTGACGCTCTACGCCTACCAGAACCCGGATGCCTTCCGCGTCGCCCGCCTCGACGCGACTGACGATCCGGTGAGCTCTCCCTGGCGCCTCGATGTCGATTACCCCGAGGACCTGGGCTTCATTCGCGCCCTCTACCGCTTGTTGCCCGAAGAGCGCTCGCCGCTCTGGACGACGGCGGAGATCGTCGCCACGCTCGAGGAGCATCCCGAGCTCTCCGGATTGCGGAGACAGCGAGTGGCGGCCAGCTAGACGCATGTCGAACGCCGAGACGAGAACACTAGTCCTTCTTGCAAACGCGCCGGAGCGCGTCGCCTATCTGAAGCTCGTGGAAGATGGGACGCGACTCGTCGCTCTCGACCCCGCCACCATGGAGGCCCTCGACGCCGACGGGACTCCTTACCGCACTCTCGAAGAAGACCTGATGGCCGACTTGGTCGAGCTCGGCGAGCGCAACTTCGTCGAGACGGACCACTTCTGCTCGGTTCTCGATGCCTACTTGACGGAGAGAAGCGAGACTGTCCGGTCCCTCGGTCTGAGCTTCGCCCGAAACCTCTACTACGAGCTAAAACTCCTTCGTGACGCCGTCACATTGCGCCTCCACGCATTGCGCAGAATCATCGAGGACGAGGCCCCGTCGGCGGTGCGCCTAGTCGACGGCGGGCCCATCGCCGCAGGTCGGGGACTTGCTGGCTTGCCGCTCTACCAGGGCCTCGTCCCGGCCATCGCGTCAGCGTTGTCCCTGCCGGTCGAGGTGACGGTCTCCGGTTCGACGTCGAACCGCCAACGTGAGCCCTTTAGCCTGAAGCGGCTCGTCAGGGCGCTGATCGGCAAGTCGGCGTACCGGGCGCTCAGCGTCCGAGCCAGCGCGGGGCTCGCCCAAGCGCGACATATACCGGACGCCGAGGGCGCCGTGCTGCTCGTCGATACGGGCGCAGACCTCGCGCCGCTCCTGCGGCGGTGGTCAACGGAGCGCGGACGCCGGGTCGTCTGGTGGGACGGCACGGGTCTTCCCGTCTCGGTCATTCCTCGGGGGCTTCGAGGGTGAAACCTGGGCGTCGGGCGCGATGCGAAAGCCGCGTTTCGTAGCGAAGCCGATCGCGTATGGGCCTCCCTTCGAAACGAGTCCTGGTTTCAGGAGTTCGTCAGTCATCGAGGGGTCAGCGGCTACCCGGCGGTAGAGCCGTATGTGCGTTCGCTGATGACACAGACACTGCCAGAACTGTTCGCCACGTGCCTGGGGGCCCAACGGCTGTTCGAGGATGATCCTCCCGCCCTCGTGTTGGCCTCGGCGGTCGTCGGCGGGCCGCAGCGGACGGTCATCGAGGCGGCGCGTCGGAACGGTATCCCCGTCGCGGCTTTCCAGCACGGCGGCGCCTACGGTTACTGCCGCTTTCCGATGCACGCGTACACCGATCTCACGGGCGTGGACCATTTCGCGAGCTACGGTCCGGCCGTCGCGGCGTACCTTCGGCGACAGGGCGCTCCGGAAGGCGCTCGGGTCGCCGACATCGCAGACGTTGGCTCTCCGGCTTTGGAAGCCCTCTCTGAGAAGACAGGGAGTCGAAGCCGGGCACACGTGAAATACGGCCTTGACCCGGCGAAGCGCACCATCGTCTACGCGCCAACGAACTTCAGCGCCAACGGGACTCATCTGCCGGGCACCTACCCAGATACGCTGTACTACCGGCTGCAGACCGAGATATTGGACGTGATCGCAAGGCATCCCGAGACGCAGGTGCTGATCAAGCTTGCTCCCGGAGGATGGACGCAGTCGCCGCTACCGGATCGCGTGCGCCGGCTCGGGTTGCGGCACGTTAGGGTTGTCGACGACGGACGGCTCGGCGACCTCCTCCGCCTCGCCGACGCCCTGGTGATCGATTGGCCTGCGACGACTCTTCTCGAGGTCCTGACAACAGAGTTACCCATCGCGTTGCTGGCCGACCACCGCGTCCTCTCGATCGACGTTCCGGCCGCGGCCGTGCTCAGGCGGGCCTTGCGGTACACGGATGAGGCAGCCCGATTCCCCTCTGAAGTCGAAGCCCTCCTCGAAGGCCCGATCGAGGTGAACGACGGCGAACTCGAGGCGCGCCGCGAGTTCCTGGCCAGCTACGGCAGGACCGAAAGCCAGAGAGGAATCGTCGGCGACGCGGCCATGTGGATCGAGAGAATCGTCGCCAGTGAGGCGACCGCTCCACCGCAGAAGGCGGAGCGCCCTGTGCCGGCTGGAGTAAAGGACTAGACGCCTGGATGATTGACTTTCGGACAGCCCTCGGACTGGTGAAGAAGCGAGAGATCCTGGTGATCTGCGGACTCAGCGCCCTGTTCGCCGTTGCCGAGGGGTTCAGCGTCTCGCTGTTGTTGCCGATCATGCAGTCGATCCAGTTCGGTGAGGCCTTGCTCGAGGCAAGCGAGCTTCCGGTGCACCTGGATATCCTTAGGCGCTTGATGGAGGTTTTACTGCTGCCGGTGACCCTCGGGTCCTTGCTGGTGATGGGTTTCTTCGGCATCCTCTTCAGGCAAATCGTGCAGTTCTTTCGAGCAGTCGCTACGTCGCGGGCCTCGCAACGGATCACAGCCGATTTCCGAAGCCGGGGCTTCGCAGCCCTGATGCGGAGCGACATGGCGTTCCTCAAAGCCCAGCAACGAGGAAACCTCCATAGCATGCTGGTCATGGAGGCTCCCAGGGCCGGTCATGCATCCTCCGAATTCCTGTCCCTTGTTAGCGCGTCGTTTTTGATGGTGGGTTATGTCGTACTTCTGTTCCTCATCTCGCCCATTTTGACGCTGGTGACGCTGGGTACCTCGGTCCTCACGTTCAGCAGCATGCGCTACGTGCTCAAGCGGTCCTGGGAGCACGGCAAGGAGATATCGAGCCTCAACGCCTCGCTCAACGTGACCCTCACGGAGAAGCTCTCCGCGGTGCGGGAGGTGAAGCTGGCGCATCAACAGGAGCGGGAGACGGAGGGCATTCGCTCAGTCACCGCCGGCCTGGCGAACCATCTGGTGAAGCTGAGGGCGCTTGGCGTTGCGTCCTCGGCGGGCTCCACCCCCCCTGTCCAAGACTACCTGAGGGGCGCCACCGACGGACTGACGCTGGGTCTGCTCCGCGGGCTGTTCCAACTCCCGGCTATCCTGGCCGGAGCGCTGCTCCATGGCGTCAAGGAGGTCCGGACGGGCGCCGGAGTGCGCCGGAGGCTGCGGTACCGTCGCCACGGTGTCGCCCACGTCCTGCGGACGGCCGTTTGGCTGTCCCGGTTGCTCGGCTGGCAGATCCTGGGGCGCCGCCTCAGCTCGCGGACACGGCCGCAGGTCCTGCACTCCTCGGCCCTGCCGACCGAGACCCTGGAGCGTGGCGCCGCTCAGGGCCTGAACGTGTCGGGTGAAGCGCGATGATCGCCCCCGAAACCAGACTCAGGCGTTTGCGGGAGCTGATCGAGGAGCGCGGCTTCGTGCGCATCATCGAGGCCCACAGTGGCATCAGCGCCCTTGTCGGGGAACGGGCGCGCCTCGAGCAGGACGGCCAAGTACTGGAGTTCGACGGGTTCTGGGAATCGAGCCTCACCGACTCGGCGTCGAAGGGCCTTCCCGACGTCCAGATCGTCGGCCCCGAGTCCCGGATTCATACCATCAACGAGATCCTTGAGGTCTCGACCAAGCCGATCATCGTCGACGGCGACACCGGCGGTACCGCGACAGAGTTCGAGTATGTCGTCCGCCGCCTCGAGCGTCTCGGGGTGTCGGCGGTCATTATCGAGGACAAAGTCTTCCCCAAGCGCAACAGCCTCGACGGCTCCGCGCGCCAGACCCTCGAAGACCCCGATCTGTTCGCCCAAAAGATCGAGCGCGGGAAGCGCGCCCAGATCGGCGGCGACTTCATGGTCATCGCCCGGGTGGAAAGCCTCATCGCGGGGACGGGGATGGCCGACGCCCTGGCGCGCACCGAGGCCTACGTCAAGGCGGGCGCCGACGGCATCATGATCCACTCACAAAAGGGCAGTCCCGACGAGATTCTCGAGTTCGCCCGGGCCTATGGCCCCTTGTGCGAGCGACTCGGACGGCGGCCGCTCCTCGTCTCGGTGCCCACGACCTACAACCTGGTTACGGACCGGGACCTGGCGGACAATGGGTTCGACATCGTTATCCACGCCAATCATCTGCTCCGGGCCTCGTACAAGGCGATGACCGAGGCCGCCTCAGCCATTCTCTCGGCCGATCGGGGTTTCGAGGCGGAACCCCTCTGCGTGCCGACGAGCGACATCTTCGAAGTCGTGGGTTTCGACCGCGTCAAGGAGCAGGACCGGCTTTACTCGAAAACGGAGCGCATCTCCGTCATCATCCCCGCCGCCGGCAAGGACCCGGTGTTTCCGGAGCTGCCGAAGTCGCAGATCGTCGTTGGTGGGAAGCCCATCATCGATCATCAGGTGGAGACGCTTCGCAAGGCGGGGCTCACCAACAACAAGGTGCTTGTGGTCCGCGGCCACGAAGCGGGCCAGTTCACGCGCCGCGACGTCGAATACCGTGACAACGATCGCTACCTCGAGACGCACAGCCTCTATTCCCTGTTCCTCGCGGAGCAGGCGATGGTCGAGGGGTTCGTGCTGCTGTATTCCGACATTCTGTTCAACGAGGCCGTCATCAACCAGCTGATCGGCAGTGGGGGAGACATTGTGCTCCTGATTGATAGCTCGTACCGATACCACAAGCACGACGTCGACAAGAAGCTCGACCTGGTGGTCAGCGGTCGGGGCCCGACGATGCGCCGGAGACGGTTGCAGCCGAACGCCCTGCTCGAGCTCACCCGTGTCGCGAAGAGCGTGCCGGCGGCGGAGGCCGACCATGAGTTCGTCGGCATCGCCTACTTCTCCGAGCGTGGCGCCGAGATCCTGCGAAAGGTCCATAACGACGTGGCGCAGCTCGACCCCTCGCCGTTCCACGAGGCGCCAAGCTTCCAACGGGCCCAGATCACCGACATCTTGCAGGAGATCGTCCAACGAGGCTTCCCTGTTCAAGGCCTCGAAGTCTCCATGGGCTGGATCGAAATTCATAACCGTCAGGATGTGAGCCTCGCGGAACAGGAGCTGTTATCAGCAGGAATAACGGAGCGTTAGTGCTGTGACGTCCCAACGAAGTTCCGGACTCGCGAGCGTGTCCACGGTGGACCCCGCCGCGCTCTGGGCGGCGTTGGCCGATCGCGGCTTCACGCTCTTCTCGGGCGTCGCCGACTCGACGCTGGCGCCCCTGTACGGCGAGGCGATGGAGCAGGCCCGTGTGCGCTATGTTCCGGCGCCGCGGGAGGATGCAGCGCTCGGCGTCGCCAGCGCCGCCTACTTTGGAGGCAGTCGAGGCGGAGTGCTCCTGCAGAACTCCGGTCTGGGCAACCTGGTCAACCCGCTGACCTCCTTCAGCCTGATGTATAAGATACCGGTGCTCCTGATCATCGGATGGCGGGGCTACGAGGGTCGCGACGCCCCCGAGCACCTGATCATGGGCGCCAAGACCGTCGACCTGCTCGACCTGTTGGGGGTCCCCCACGCGACGCTGGAGACCGAGGGCGCTTGGGGCCCGCTGGACAGCCTCATCCGGAAGATGGACGAGGAAAGGGCGCCGGCGGCGCTTCTCGTGCGTCCTGGGGTGCTGGGCCGATGAAGCGGCACGAGGCGATCGAGGCGCTGGTGCCGTACCTGGGGCCGGACGACCTCGTGCTCTCGACGACCGGGATGATCTCTCGTGAGCTCTTCGCCGCTGGCGATCGGTCTGGAAACTTCTACATGATCGGGTCGATGGGGCTGCTCACCTCCTTCGGGCTGGGCGTCGCCCTCCAGCACCCGGAGCGCCGCGTCGTCGTGCTGGAAGGCGACGGCAGCTTCCTCATGTCGATGGGCAGCGTTGCGCTCATCGCCCACGAGAAGCCGGCCAACTTCCACCACGTCGTCCTCGATAACGGCGCCTATCAGTCCACCGGTGGACAGCCAACGGTCAGTGTCGCGGTCGACCTCGCGCCGATCATGCAGGCGGCCGGGTATCGTCGGGTGGCCGGGGCCGCGAGCGTCACCGAGCTCGCCGCCGCGTTTGGCGAGAACCTTGCCACTCCCGGCCCAACCGGTCTGCACGTCCGCGTCGACATCTCCGAAGTCGAAGGTATCCCGAGGGTGTCGCATAGCCCGGAGACAATCCGCGACCGGTTTCGGGGGGCCGTGGAAGCTGCATGAGCACGCGCTTCTACAATCCGACCGACGTTCGCTGGATGCCCTGGGCCCAGGTCGGCGAGCTTCTTCCGGAGCCGGGCCTGCGGGTGATGATCGTCACGGGTGAGTCGTCGAAGGCGCGAGGCGAGCAGTTGCGGAACGGGGCGCTGCAGGACCACGACGTCCAACTCCTTAACGGAGTCCCGGCCGACCCAACGGACGAATCAGTCCAGGACGCGCTGGACGCAGTCCGGGCCGCCGACCCCGACTGGCTGATCGCCATGGGCGGCGGCAGCGTTCTCGACAGCGCGAAGGCCGCGGCGATGCTCGCTAGGAACGAAGGACGAGTCCTCGATTACGTGCGGAACCAGCGCCAGGTGGTCGCGCCGCCTATCCCACTGATAGCCATCCCCACCACTGCCGGGTCGGGAAGCGAGGTCACTCCTTACGCTTCAATGACAGATACGGGTCGAACGCAAAAAGTTTCATTGAGTCACGACTGGCTTTTTCCGCGGTACGCGGTGTTCGACCCCGAGCCCAGCCTGACCTGCTCGCCGCGCCAGACCGCGATCAGTGGCATGGACGCCCTCTCCCACGCGATTGAGGGGTATTGGAGCAACCGGTCGACCCCTGTTACCGACGCCTACGCCCTGGTCGCGGCAAAGCTCGTCTCGGACGTCCTTCCCAGCACCTTCGCCTGCCCCTCCGACCTGGAATCGCGCTGCGCGATGCTCCACGGGAGCCTCCTCGCCGGACTCACGATCAGCAATGCACGGACGACGGCGGTCCACGCCGTCTCGTACCCCCTGACCGTCCACTATCACGTCCCGCACGGGATGGCGTGTGCGATGCTGCTGCCCTCGTTTATCCGGTACAACGAAGGGGCGATGGACCGACGCAAGGAGCGCGCTCTCCTCGACCGCCTCGAGATCGATTCGATGCGCGGGCTGGCGGAGTCCGTCGAAGACCTGAAAACGCGGACGGAGATACCCGAGCGCCTCGGCGAATTGGGACTCGGCGAGCGTGACCTCGAGACCATCGTCGATAACGGCTTCCGTCCCGACCGCATGGCCAACAACCCTCGCGAGGTGACGGTGCACAGCCTCCGCGATCTCCTGGAGTCGATCCTGTGACCGACGGCCTCGTCGGTGTCGTCATCGCCGCCGGCCTCGGCTCGCGGCTGCTGCCGCTGACGGCCGAGATGCCGAAGTGCATGCTCCCGGTTCGCGACAAGCCGATGCTTCATTGGGCCCTCGAGACCTTCCGGCATGTGGGGATCGAACGTTCGGTGGTTATCGGTGGCTATAAGGCGGACCGCCTGGAGATACCGGACGGCGCGACCCTCGTGATGAACCATGCCTTCGCCCACAACAACGTCCTGCACTCGTTTGCCCAGGGCAGAGCGAAGATCAACGGCTCCAAGGCGGCGCTGGTGAGCTACTCCGACATCATCTTTACGCGCTCGGTGGTCGAACGCCTCCTCCGGTCCGAAGGGCGCGACATCAGCGTCGTCGTCGATCGGGGCTGGGCGCCCGGATACGAGGGCCGGCTGCACCACCCACTCGATGAGGCCGAAGGGGCCCGGTTCGACGATCGCGGACTGCTGCGAGAGGTTGGGAAGGGCCTACTCGCGTCCGACAGCCCGCCGCACGAGTGGGGCGAGTTCATCGGCATGATGAAGATGAGCCACCGGGGGCTGGAGCAGTTCTGGACGGCCTTCGACGACGTCAATGCCAAGACCGGTGAGGATGAGCCGTTCCAAGGCGCCCAGGCCTGGCGAAAGGCATATCTGACCGATATGCTGCAAGAGCTCGTCGACCGAGGGGTCGAGGTGCACTGCACGATCATCGACAGCGGCTGGTTCGAGATTGACACCCAGGAAGACTATGAGCTCGCCCAGGGCTTCAGGTTTGAATAAGGTAGTGGCCACGGAGCGCGACGATCATGAGTACCGGGTGCGCCAGGGGGCGAGGATCAGAAGTGCGGCCAACGATCTGAAGCGAAACGACGCCGCCTTGGCCTCCGAGCTCGGCGAGACTCCCGGGGCCATCGAGGGTGTCTTTGCCGGCGCGGCGGACCTGCCGACATACGAGCGCGTGATACGCCGCATGGTTGAGGTCTACCCCATCTCCCGCCTTGATCTCGAGGTACGGCGCGACGACACCGATGAAGGCGTCGTCCACTGGCCTGCGGACTCCGCGACGGCGTCGAGCCGGGTCTTCGACCGCGCCAATAGGGAAGGCCGGCTGACGCCCTACTACGAGTACCGCGACCTGGCGATGAGCGCTGGCGGGCCCTACCGGCCGGAGTGGATCAAGGAGCTGCGGGTGGTCGGCAGTGACGACGCGGACGACCCCGACGTCGCCTACAACAACGGGCACTTCTTGCACCAGATGACCTTCTTCATCGGTCCCGTCAACTTCTACTGGAACGATGGCGACGGCTTTCACGTCGAGCGGATGGACACCGGCGACTCGAACTACATCACCCCGCTGGTTCCCCATAGCTTCGCTTCCCGCGACGCTGACCGGGAGGCGCTCATCGTCGCCGTCACCTTCGCGGGAAACCTCGGAGGCGAGGCCCAGCAGGAGCTGGCGAACCTGGACGTGGGGCGCATCTCCGGCCACCTGCCGAACGTGAGCAGCCCGGCACGGGCCTTCTCCCGAGTCCTCAACAAGGAGATGGCCAACGGCATGCGCACGCCAGAGCAACTCGTTGCCCGCTCCGGCATCGCGGGAGCGCGGGTGGCCAGCTTTCTCGATGGGACGGTGCTGCCGAACCCCGAGGAGCTCACCGCGTTGGCGGGAAGCCTGGGGACTAATGTTCGCGATCTGATGCCGCCGGAGCCGGTCGACCGTCGCGAGGTCGTCGTGCGACACTCCTCGGCGGACGACGAGTGGCCCTATCCCTCGGAAGAGCTGCCGCGCTATCGAGTCCGGGAGCTTGCCGGATCGCGCAAGGTGCCGTTCCTCAACGGCATGGCGGCGCGAGTGGTCGAATCGTCGCCGGCGGGTTCGCCGGATTCCCTGGACCTGGCGACTTCCTCCCACGAGTTCGCCTACAACTATGGCGACGCCACGGCCTATCTGTATTGGCAAGGCCGCGACGAGCTCCGATGCGTCGCCGTCGGGCCCGGGGACTCGTATTACGTGCAACCGACGGTCCCGCATGCCGTGCGGGCAGCCGATGGCGCTGGCGCCAGCCTGGTCCTGGTGCGGGTCGGGAGCGCCCTCACCGGCGACAGCATGTGGGAGCTGGCTTCGTTACCCGAGAATGCCCTCGACCGCGTCATCTCGGAGACAAAACAGTGGTACGACCCGAAGTGACTGGGGTAGCATGGTGCCGAACATCCTTAGCGTGACCCTCGCGAGGGGCGGCTCCAAGAGCATCCCCAAGAAGAACGTCACCCCCTTGCTCGGCGTGCCGCTGATCGCCTACACGGTGGTCGAGGCGAAGCGGGTGAGCTTCGAGCACGAATACATCGTGTCCACGGACGACGAGGAGATCGCCGAGTGTGCCCGAGGCTTCGGGGCCGAGGTGCCGTTCCTGCGTCCGGCGGACCTGGCCGGCGACCAGGCCTCCTCGGCGGCCGCGGTGATCCACGCGCTTGAGTGGATGGAGAACGACCGCGGCAAGAAGTACGACATCGTCGTCGAGCTGATGTGCACCAACCCGATGAAGACCTCGAAGGATATCGACGCGGTGGTGGAAAAGATGATCGCCACCGGCGCGGACTCGGTCATCGGCGTCACCCGGCTCTGGGACCATCACCCCATGCGGGTGAAGAAGATCGTCGACGACCGGCTCGTCGACTTCTGCGTGTACGAGAAGCCGGAGAACCGCCGCCAGGACCTCCAGCCCCCGGCCTACATCCGCAACGGCGCCATCTACGCGGTGAAGCGCGACGTGCTCCTGGAGACGGGGGCGAGGTACGGCACCGAGCACAGCCGGCCGCACGAGATGCCCGCGGAGGCCTCGGTCAATATCGACTCGCCCATAGACCTGCTCATCGCCGAGATGCTGCTCAAGGGCAGCCCGCGACCCTACATCCCGGGGTTCAAGATCGAGTAGCCGATGAAGCCGAGCATACTTGTCATAACGCCGGTGCGACACATCAATGGCGTCGCCGATACCCTCGAGGCGTGCGGCGACGTCACCTATCTGGACGACCCCTCGCCCGAGGACGTGACGCGGCGCATCGGGGACCACGACGCTCTGTACACGAACCCCAACAAGTCCAACGTCTTCATCTCCCGCGATCTGATCGGGGCCGGCGCCATCCTCAAGGTCGTCTGCACGGCGTCCACCGGGACGAACCACATCGATCTTGCGGCCGCGAAGGATGCCGGCGTCGCCGTGCTCTCCCTGACGGAGGAGCGCGACGTCATCAACCGGATCACCTCCACCGCGGAGCATGCCTTCGGGCTCATGATGGCCGCGCTACGGCGTGTCGCGCCAGGGTGGGAGTCGGTGAAGCGCGGAGAGTGGGACTACCTCCCCTACGTCGGCCGCCAACTCAACGCCCTCACCGTGGGCGTGGTCGGCTACGGACGCCTGGGAAGCCTCTTCGCCGGCTATTGCCAGGCCTTCGGGAGCCGGGTCCTCGTCCATGACCCTTACAAGCTTGTCGACGACCCCGCTCTTCGCCAGGTGGAGCTCGAAGAGTTGCTCGCCGAGAGCGACGTCATCAGTCTCCACGTTCACGTCACTCCGGAGACGCTGAGGATGGTGGGCGGCGGCTGGCTCGCCAGCGTCAAGCCGGACCTGGTGCTGGTGAACACCTCGAGAGGCGACGTCTGCGACGAGGCTGCGCTCGTTGAATTCCTCGAAGCGAATCCGCGAGCGCTCTACGCCACCGACGTGCTTGCCAACGAGACCACGGAAAAGTTCACCAGCCGGCTAAGGGCGTGGGCGATAGAGAGGGACCAGGTGCTGATTACGCCGCACATCGGAGGGATGACGGTCGAGGCCCAGGAGATCGCCTACAACCACGCGGCGCGGATGCTGAAGGATTTTCTCGGGTCGCGAGTGGCGGCGACATCGTGACCGGGCGAGAATAGACAGAGGAGAAACGCGTGGCGAAACCGAAACACTGCTATGTCATCGCGGAGGCGGGCCTCAATCACAACGGCTCGATGGAGTTGGCGAGATAGCTCGTCGACGTCGCCGCGGAGGCCGGCGCGGACTGCGTCAAGTTCCAGAAGCGGAACGTCGCGACGCTGGCGGTCGGCCCGGTGCTCGATGCCGAGGACGACCGCTTCCCCACCCTCGGCTCTACGTACCGCGAAATTCGAGAGAGTCTCGAGTTCGACCTGGATCAGTATCGCGAGCTCAAGAGCCGTGTCGAAGCGAAGGGCATGGACTTCCTGTCCACCGCTTTCGACGTCGAGTCCGTCGACTTCCTCGAAACGCTCGGAGTCGACGCCTACAAGATGGCCAGCCACTCCAACACCAACATCGGTCTGCTTCGCTATGTCGCCGCCCTGGGGAAGCCTGTTGTGCTGTCCACCGGGGCCTGCACCGTGGAGGAGCTGGATGACGCCGTCGCCGTGTTCAAGGATGCGGGGACTGAGCTGACCCTGCTCCACTGCGTCTCGTCGTACCCCACCCCGGTGGAGCAGATGAACCTCGCCATGATCGATTGGTACGCCGATCGCTACGGCGTCCCGGTCGGGTACTCGGGCCACGAGATCGGCTACTTGCCCACGCTTTCCGCCGTCGCTCGGGGCGCGGTGGCGGTTGAGCGTCACTTCACCGTGGACAACACGCTCCCCGGCTTCGATCACAAGCTCTCGCTCATGCCCCAGGAGCTGAAGGCGATGATCGAGGCGATCCGCTCGGTGGAGACTAGCATCGGCACGGTCGAGACAGGCGTTTCGGAGTTCGAGCAGGTCACCCGGGGCAAGTACAAGGTCTCGATGGTCAGTGCCGGCCCCATTCCCAGGGGCGCCGTCTTGACCGAGGAGATGATCACCTACAAGAACCCCGGCACCGGCATCTACCCGAAGGACGCTGGACGGGTGCTCGGGAAACGAACGGTGATGGACATCCCTCGGGACACGCTGATCGACGAGGGGATGGTGGGGTAGCGAGCCATGCCCAAGGCATCCATCATCATCCGCACGAAGAACGAGGAGCAATGGATCAAGCACTGCCTGAAGATGATCGATGCCCAGTCTTTCCGCGACTTCGAGGTGTTGCTCGTCGATAACGAGAGCGAGGACGCCACGGTGTCCATCGCCCGGCGCCACGGTGTCGAGAAGATCGAGACGATCGCGGACTACCGCCCCGGCGACGCCTTGAACCGGGGCATAGTCGCCTCCCGCGGCGAGTACGTCGTCTGCCTGTCGGCCCACTGCGTTCCCAGGGACAGCGACTGGCTGTCGAAGCTGCTGGCCCCGCTTGACGACGCCAACGTCGCCGGGGTCTACGGAAGGCAGTTGCCCGTCTCCTTCAGTCCCGATAGCGACAAGCGCGACCTCCTGATCACCTTCGGCCTCGACCGGCGCGTCCAGGTGAAAGATTACTTCTTCCATAACGCCAATAGCGCCATCCGAAGGGAGATCTGGGAGAAGATCCCCTTCGACGAACGGGCCTCGAACATCGAAGACCGGATCTGGGGCAAGGCGGCGATCGAGGCGGGATACAACCTCGTCTACGAGCCCGAAGCCGCCGTGTACCACCACCACGGCATCCACCAGAACCAGGCCCAGGGCAGGGCTCAGACGACTGTCTCCGTCCTCGAGCGTGTCGAGCCGGCGGGCGACCTGAGCGGCCTCCCGGAGACGATGCTGCCCGAGTCGGCCCACATCGTAGCCATCTGCCCCATCGTCGGCGATGTTGCCGGGGACGACGAGCTGCTTACCCGCCTCGTTCGCGACCTGCAGTCGTCCCGCTACGTCGATACGATCTATCTGCTTTCGGAGAGCGAGGGTGCGGCGGAGCTTGCGGGCTCGATGGGCGTAGAATTCCTGAAGCGGCCCCCGGACTTGCGGCCCCCGGAGAAGAGCCTTGAGGACGCCCTGCAGTACGCGTTCCTCGAGATCGAGGCCCGAGGCGAGTTTCCCGACGCCATCGTCTATGCCAACTAGCTGTTTCCGTGCCGACCCCAGGGGTTCTTCGACGAGTTGGCGACGGAGTTGCAATACAAGGGGCTGGACACGGTGTTCGCGGGTTATCCCGACTTCAACAACTACTGGATGGGCAGCGGTGAGGAGGGCTTTCGAATCATCGGCGACGGGATGAAGCCGCGCTCCGGCAAGCGCCCCATGTATCGGGCGCTGAACGGGTTGGGGACCATCGCCTCCTCTTCGCACATTCGTCGCGGCGCGCTTGTGGGTGAAGCCGTAGGCATCATCACGATTCGCGACGAGACCTATGCTACGAAGGTCAGCCCTTCAGGAGCCTGACGTGGACCTTCCACTCACCCGGTTCAACCAGGGCGACGCCTACAAGGCCAGGCAGGCCGAGGCCCTCCATCGGTTCGAGGGCAAGCTGTTCCAAGGGCTGGAGCTGAGACCCGTGCTCTACGACGACGTGAGCAGCCGCGTCACCGAGGACGTGGACGGCCCTGGCCGAGGGTTGGGGTTCGCCGTGCGGTTCCTGAGGGGCATGGCGACCTACGTCCTCAGGGGGAGACTGGTCGCCGACCTCGCCCGCGTGCCGGCCCTCACCCTGTCGCAACACGGATGCGACTCGCCGCAGGGCCAGGTCTGGGTGTTGATGGACCACTCGAGGAAGACCGTGGAGACGCAACTTGACGAACATCATTGGCGGCTCCCCCTACGTGGCCCTCGAGTACGACCTGCGAGGAAGGCCAGCAGGCTGGGGTTTCTTGCGGCGGCTCCTGCGCTATGCGGGTCTCTTCCCGAGATGTTTCGTGCCGTTCGCGAGCAATCCCTTCGGATCGGTGCACAAGCTGGCGGTGCAGGTTCTGGCGGCGGGGGAGATCGCGGCCGAGGCGCGGCGGTTGATGGCCGAGGGTAGGCCGGGCGCGCTGTTCCTGTTCCGGGATTTCCAGGGGACCGCAAACACCCTGGTCCAGGTCGCTCGCGTCGCGGGCGTCCCGACCTACACCACACAGCACTCGATTCACCCCCAGTTCTCCGGCAGGTTCGATCGCGTCGGGAACGTCCTGCTCGAGAACTCCCTGTCCGACACCTACGTGGCCTGGGGCCCCTTCTCGGAGCGTCAGATGCTCGACTTCCACGAGCGGTGCGGTCGGAAGCTGAGGGTGCTCCTGGACACCAGGCCTACCGCGCCGGAAGAGCGGCAGCTCGACATGGACAAGGCCTCCAACCAGCGAATCGAAGTCCACGAGGTCGTCGTCTCCCTGATGGGACTCCGTTACGAGGCCGAGAATGCAGCGCTCCTCCATCTTGTAGCTCAGCTTGCCGGCGATCGGGGCCATCCGATAAAGGCCAGGCCGCACCCGTCGCTCGACTTCTCCAAGTACGAGGCATTCCTGAGTGACCTCGAGCGCGAGCACGGCGTTGACGCCGAGCTCACCGATTCCCGAGCAAGCGCCCAGTCGCGGTATACGCCTCACTCCCTGGGCGTTACCGGCATCACCTCAACCTACTTCGAGAACCTGTTCTTCGGGATACCGGTGCTCGTGCTCGACCACGGTCACACCGTCGTCGAGCCGCTGCCGCGCGTGCTCCCCGGGTTCAAGACCGCCGAGGAGCTGGCTTCCCAGGTCGAGGCCGTTGAAGCGATGACCTGGGCCGAGTGGTACGCCAAGGCGGACCCGGTCTGCGTCGAGGTCTACAATAGGCCATGCCTGGAATTTGGGCCTCGACGTTCGATGATCGACCTGGTGCGTCAGGACGCCGGCCTCGCGTCGGACGAGCCTTCTCCGGCCAAGGCCGCCGCCATAACTGGGGGAGACCGATAGCCGCGTGTCTATTCAAGTCCTGAAGCCCAAGTATCACGTCGAGGAGTGCCTCGCCGAGATCGAGGAATGCCTGCGCTCCGGCTGGACCGGCGCCGGCTTCAAGACCATTGAGTTCGAGGACGCCTGGAAGCGCTACACCGGTCTGGCCAACGCCCACTTCGTCAACTCGGCAACCTCGGGCCTTCATCTGGCGATGGCAATCCTTAAAAAGCGGCACGGCTGGTCTGAGGACGACGAGGTGATCAGCACGCCCCTCACCTTCGTCTCCACGAACCACGCGATCCTGTACGAGCGACTGCAGCCCGTATTCGCGGACGTCGACGACACGCTGTGCCTCTCGCCGGCCTCCATCGAGGAGCGGATCACGCCGAAAACGCGGGCCGTGATGTACGTGGGCTTTGGGGGCAACACCGGGGAGCTGAACGCGGTCGCGGAGCTCTGCCGGCGCCGTGGCCTGGCGCTCGTCCTCGACGCCGCCCACATGGCGGGCACTCGTTATTTCGACCGGCATGTGGGGTCGGAGGCGGACGTCGCCGTCTTCAGCTTCCACTCGGTCAAGAACCTCGCGACGGCCGACTCGGGCATGGTGTGCTTCCGCGATGCCGGGGACGATGAAACGGCCCGGCGTCTCTCCTGGATGGGGATCACCAAGGCCACCCATGAGCGGACCGAGGAGGGCTCGTACAAGTGGCGGTACGACGTGCCCGACGTCGGGTTCAAGTACCACGGGAACTCGATCATGGCAGCCATTGGGCTGGTGCAGCTGCGCCACTTCGACGAGGACAATGCGCGCCGCAAATCCCTAGCAGCAAGCTACCGGAAAGCGCTGGAAGGGCATCCCTGCGTTCGACTGGTCCCCGAGGCCGCGGGCTGCCAGAGCGCGCAGCACCTGTTCCAGGTCAGAGTCGACCGTCGGGACGAGGTTATGGAGGAGCTCTACAGGGCCGACATCTACCCCGGCGTCCATTACGTCGATAACTCCGGCTACCCGATGTACCGGCACCTGCGGGGCACGTGCCCCGACGCGGCAGCGGCGTCCGCGGAGCTTATCAGCCTTCCGTTGCACCTCGACCTCACCGACGAAGACGTGAGCCGCGTCTGCTCCACTCTCATAGCGGCGGTCGAAGAGGTCCGGGTCTAACGCCATGTCCGATCCCCGGGACACGGTCACGATCATAACCGTCGGATACCGGTCTTGGGACTATCTTCGCTTCCTTGCCTTCACCGCATCCCGGCTCGCCGACAGCGGATGGAAGGAATGGCTGCTCATCGACAACACGCCTGAGGAGGCCGAGGCCGAGCTGCTTTCCGGGTTGCCTGGCGCGCGAGTGTTGCCTCGGGGCCTCGCCGACGAGTGTTCCCGGCGTTCCCGGCGCTTTCCCCACGGCATGGACAGGACTACGCTTGCTCCGTCAACGCCATGTATCGGGAGGTGACGACGGAGTACACCCTGCTCGTCGATCCGGACGTCGCGTTGCTTCGCGGCTCGTGGGACCGCGTCCTTGTCGATGAGATGGAGCGGCACGGCTACGACGCCGTCGGAGCGCCGTACAACCCCTACAAGTGGCAGAAGTACGCTGGCGATCCTAGCGTGATCTTTCTCTTCATCCGAACCAAGCTGCTGCAAGAGACGGGCTTCGACTTCCGCTCCTACTCCGGGAACCCGATCACCGATCGGTTCGAATATCTACTGCACCGTAAACAGGGCCGCATCAACCGTTGGCTACCCGAGCTCGTGCGCGGCCGGAGCCGGGACGCCGGCTGGCGACTGCCGCATCTCTTCCGGTCTCGGCGAGCGGCGACGCTGTCCTTCGGCGTGCCTTTCATTCGCGACGTGGCCGAGCACTTTCCCGGCAGGCTGCGGCGGGTGAAGCCCAGGGACCCCTTTCAGCGGCCCAAGAATGGCCTGTTTCAGGCGAACGACATGGTTGCGGGGGACTACGACGAGTTCTGGCACGCGGGCGCTTTGTTCGCCACCCATCACGGTGGCTCCGGAGGCGCGGCCGGGTGGGCTTCGGAGAAGAGCCGCATCTGGTCGTCGAAGGTCCTCGACTATCTGAACGCGGGGCGGGCTGAGTTCGACGAGTATCTCGCCGACGTCACGGCGCGGCGTGCGATCGGGAGCGTGGCCTGATGAAGGCGCTGGTCCTCGCCGGTGGCAAGGGAACGAGGCTTCGGCCGATCACCTATAACACGCCCAAACAACTGATTCCTATCGCCAACCAGCCGGTGCTGCACTACGTCCTGACCCGGCTCGAGGAGGTGGGCGTCCAGGAAGTGGGCATGATCATCGCCCCGGAAACGGGCGATCAGATCAAGCAGGCCGTCGCTCGGGAAAACTGGGACTTTGAGGTCACCTACATTACCCAGGACGAGCCGTTGGGCCTGGCCCATGCGGTGAAGACCGCGCACGGTTTCCTGGGCGACGAACCTTTTGTGATGTGCCTGGGGGACAACCTCATCGGCGAAAGCATCACCGGGTTCGTCGACCGGTTCAACAAGTCGAAGAGCGACGCTCTTGTGCTGTTCAAAGAGGTGTCCGATCCCCGCCTGTTGGGTGTGGCGGAGTTCGACGAACAGGGCCGGTTGAAACGGCTCGTCGAGAAGCCCGAGGTGCCGCCTTCCAACCTCGCGCTGGTCGGCCTTTACATCTTCTCGCCGGCGATCCACGAGGCGATCTCCCACATCCAGCCCTCCTGGCGGGGTGAGCTCGAGATCACGGATGCCATCCAGCAGCTGCTGGATGGGGGCCGCAGCGTCGACAGCTTCGAGCTCAAGGGCTGGTGGCTCGATACCGGGAAGAAGGACGATCTGCTCGAGGCGACCCGTGTGGTCCTCGACGATTGGCTGAAGCCCGACTTGCAAGGCAGCGTCGACGCCGCCTCGAAGGTATCCGGCCGCGTCGACCTGGCGCCGGACGCGGTCGTCGAGGGCAGCGAGATTCGGGAGCCCGCGATCATCGGCGCCGGCACTGTGATCAAGAACAGCTTCATCGGTCCCTACTCCAGCGTAGGCAACGGCTGTCAGATCACCCGGTCGTCCCTCGAGCACTGCGTCGTACTGGACGGGGTCGTCATCGAGGGCCTGGAGCGCCTCGAAGACAGCGTCATCGGGCAGAACGCGACCATACGCTACTCCTCGAGCAACCACCGGGCCGTCCGGCTGATGATCGGCGAGGACTCGGAGGTCCTCTTTTAACATGGCCTTCAGCTTTCGCGACCTGGAGATACCGGGCGTGGTCCTGATCGAGCCCGAGGTGTTCTCCGACGACCGCGGTTCCTTCATGGAGACCTTCAAGGGCTCGGATTTCGCCGCCAACGGCGTCCCCGAGCGCTTTGCGCAGGAAAACCAGTCGCGCTCTCGGCGCGGAGTGCTTCGAGGGCTCCACATCCAGCGGCCGCCCAAGGCCCAGGGAAAGCTGGTGCGGGTGGTCGCCGGCGAAGTCTTCGATGTCGTGGTCGACGTCCTGGAGGGCTCGGCCAGCTACGGCCAATGGGTCGCCAACGTGCTCTCCAGCGACAACAACCTGATGCTTTACGTGCCACCGTGGTGCCTTCACGGCTTCGTCGTCAACAGCGACACCGCGGATGTCGTCTACATGGCAACGGAAGAATACGCGCCCGATCATGAAAGCGGCGTGGCGTGGAACGACCCCGACCTGGCGATCCGCTGGCCGATCGAGGAGCCGGTTCTATCCGAGCGAGACCGGGCGCTCCCACGGCTTCGCGACGTGCGATTGAGCATGATGAAAGTATGAGCGCGCACGGATGACAACGGCGCTGATCACCGGAGGGGCCGGGTTTATCGGCTCGAACCTGGTGCACCATCTGGTCGAGGCGCGCCCCGACTGGCATTTGCTCGTCGTGGACAAGCTCACTTACGCGGGCAATCTCCGCAACCTGGAAGGCGTTCTCGAGAACCCCAACCTCACGTTCTTGCAGCACGACATCGGCGACCGGGAGGCGATGCAGGCCCTCTTTGGCGAGCACCGACCGGAGCTCGTGGTGAACGTCGCCGCCGAGTCCCACGTCGACCGCAGTATCCTCGACGCCAGTCCCTTCATCGTCACCAACGTCCTGGGGACGCAGGTGCTGCTGGAGAGCGCCCGAGAGCACGGGGTCCAGCGTTTCCTCCAGGTGTCGACGGATGAAGTCTACGGCTCGGCCCCATCCGATCGGCGGTTCGACGAAGAGAGCTCGCTGCACCCGACAAGCCCGTACGCCGCGTCCAAGGCGGCCGCCGATCTCCTGTGCGACGCCTACCTCCGCACCTATGGCGTGCCGGTGGTCATTACCCGCAGCTCGAACAACTACGGCCCCTACCAGTTCCCCGAGAAGCTGCTCCCGCTGGCGGTCCTCGTTCTGCTGCGCGGGGAGGCGATACCCGTCTACGGCGAAGGGGCCAACATGCGGGACTGGTTGTATGTGACCGATAACTGCCGTGGGCTGCTCTCAGTCCTCGAGAAAGGGACGGTCGGCGAGGTCTACAACCTCGGGACGGGAGAGGAACGCCCCAACATCGAGGTGCTGGAACTGCTCTGGGAGCTGTTCGCCGAGCGAATGGCGCGGCCCGACGGCGGAGGCGCGCCGGTGAAGTTCGTCGACGATCGGCCCGGCCACGACCTCCGTTACGCGATGTCCATGGAGAAGGTCAACCGGGATACGGGATGGCGCCCCTCGGTGGACTTGCAGACCGGGCTTCGCGCCACCCTGGACTGGTACCTCGACCACCGTGACTGGGTCGAGGAGGTGCTGTCCGGAGACTACCTTCGTTACTACGAAGCCGTATATGAGCGGTCATGGGGCAGAAAATAGCCACGGCCGCTGCCAACCTGCCCAACGTCATCATGTTCGTTGGCCACTTCAACGACATCGACCACCTGTCGCCGGTAGCCTACAAGCTGTGGGAGACGGGGCGGGCCCGGCCCATCGTTGTCGTCACCGACCCCGCCTACGACATCGAGGGCGACTACCGCTTGCGGTTCCTCGAGGAGCACTGCGGCGCCAAGGTGCGCCATGCCCCCTGGTTCGAGCCGCCCAACATCGTCGTCGCCTGGCTGACGGGCCTGGCGGCCAGCATCCGAGAAGGCCCGTTGGGTGGCCCGGCGATTTTCGCCTTCAGGGCGTTGAGGCAACTCTTCTACGGACGGCGCTGGGCTGACAAGGTGCTCTCGAAGTATCAGCCGGCGGCTCTGGTATTCGAGTGGGCACACCCAGCGAGCGGAATCGCGGGCGCCTTCGTCCTCGCCGGGAAGGTGAGGGGCGTGCCGGCCCTCTCCCTGCCCCACGGTATGTTCATCTTCACCAACGATCTGGTGACGCGAGGGGAGCAACAACGCGGCCGGGTAAGCCGGGACTACGTGAACCTGTTCGACCGTGCCGTATACCAGAGCCGACTCCACGCCGACCGCGCCCGGGAAGAGGGCGTGCGCCCCGAGAAGACCGCTGTCCTCGGCAGCGCCAGATATTGCGACGAGTGGCAGCGGCTGAATCTCGACATCCAGCCCGTGACCTTCACGTCCGAAAAAGGGGAAGGCTGCACCCACCGTGCGGTGTTGATGCTGCCCCAATGGAACTACAACGCGGACAAAGATGCCGCGGTCCGGACGCTGCGGCGACTCGGGGACGAGGCCTGGCTCCACCTCGCGGTAAAGCCCCACACGCGGGAGCTGGCGGCGAAGCCCGACTACCTCCGCGAGCTCGATGCGCTCCCCAACGTCGAGATCGTTGGAGACGTCCCCTCGACCGCCCTCATCCAGTGGGCCGACTCCGTCATCGTTTCCGGTTCCAGCATCGCACTGGAGGTCCTGTTACAGGGCAAGGTGCACATCGACCCGGCCTACGTCGACGAGAACTCGACCGTGTTCGAGGAGGCGGGCGCAGAGTGGACGGTCCATGACGACGACGATCTGGTCGACGCGCTACGCCGGCTCTCCCAGGGGGAAAAAACCACCGTACGGCGACGACGAGATAGCGAAGGTGGTCCGGCAGCTCGTCCTGGGCGACCGCGATGACCGCGACGTGCTCGGCCATTACGTGGACTTCGTGCTCGGCGGCTGGCGCACGGAACCCGCCCCCGAGGAGCCGGCTGAGCCATCGAGGCAAGCCTGACATGACGCCCGAGACGAGCATTATCATCAGGACCCTGAACGAGGAGAAATTCCTCCCTCGCTTGCTGGAAGGGATTCGAGCGCAGAACTATACCGACTGGGAGATCATCCTCGTCGACTCGGGCTCGCGCGACGGTACACTCGACATCGCCGCCCGCTACACAGAGCACATCGTCCACATCGACCCGGCGGACTTCACCTTCGGTCGCTCTCTCAACCTGGGTTGCGAGCGCGCCCGGGGACGATATCTCGTGCTGGTCAGCGCCCACGTTCACCCCACCAGCAACAACTGGCTAGGCAACCTGGTCGAGCCCTTTTCGGAGCCGACCGTCGCCATGGTCTACGGACGACAACGTGCCGGCGACGAGAACAGGCTCTCCGAGCGGATGGACCTCTACCGCAACTACGGTCCGACGTCGCGGGTCCTGGTCGACCAGCCCAACGGGAATAACGGGAACGCGGCGGTCCGCCGTGACCTGTGGCTCGAGGAGCCCTTCGACGAGTCGCTCCCCGGTCTCGAGGACATCGATTGGGCCCGCAAGTTCCAGCAGCGGGGCTACCGGATCTACTACGCGGCGGACGCCGTCGCCTTCCACATTCACGAAGAGAGCCTGCGACAGGTGTACCGCCGCTTCTTCCGCGAAGCGGTGGCGTGGAAGCGGATATTCCCGGACTTCCGCCCCACCGCCGCCGACGCAATCAAGGGCTTCATCTACACCGTGGCCACCGACGTCCTGCACGCCCTGCGGGCCAGGGACCTGGGGCAGCTGGTCCAGGTCCCCGGGACTCGAATCGCCGAGTTCCTCGGTACCTATCGCGGGCACCGTGAGCACGTTCGCCTCAGCCGGGCGGTTATCGACGGTCTCCGTCCCCCTGGTGAAACTGAGGCGTTGGTAGTCGAGGGGCCTTCAAAACACGGCCTCCAGCCCAGGCCTGTTCCGAGTCCCGGCCCCGGCGAGGTGCTCGTCCAGGTGGCGTACATCCCTGTGGACTCGAAGGACGCGACCGAGGTGTCTGGGACGACCCCGGTTCCCCGGACGCGTCTGCTCCGGGGCCGTGCTGGCGACTGGCGCCGGCGCCGGGGCCCTTCAGCCAGGCGACAAGGTTGTCGTAACCGGCGTCGCCGGCGCCTATGCCCGGCACATCGTGGTCCCGTCCTCCCGAGTGCGGAAGGCGCCCCGAGACTTGCCCTTCAAGACCGCGACGCTTCTCGCGCTGGTCTCCGAATGCGTCGACCGCGTCGGCCCCGCCGTTCGCGCCAGTGGACGGGCCTGCGTACTGGGAGCGGGACCTCGGGGTAATCTCTGCGCTCAGATCCTTCGAAGCCGGGGCCTCGACGTGACCGTCGTCGAGCGGGACGCGCGATGGCTCAAGCTCCTCCACAAGTACGAGCTCAACACCTCGTCCGAGCCGCCGCCCCAGAACGGGTTCGACACCTACGTGTCCGAGGACGTCGAGCCCTTTTCCGCCGGCGATGCCTCGGGCGGCAACGGGACTGCGACCGCGACGAGCGACGCCTGGCAAGAGGCGGTCCGCGCACTCACCTCCGGTGAGCTGAACCTGTCGGACCACATCGGCGTCGTGTTGCCACTGGAGTCCTATCAGGAGGCGTGGGACGGTCTCCGCGACGGTAGATATTTCAATGTGCTGCTCCTCGCGAGCAAAGAGCTGGAGAGCGTGTAGCCGGCCCATGCACCTCATAGTCGTAGAGGCGACCAACGTCAAACCCGGGTGGCTGCGCTCGCTCGCACTACCCCGAGGCCAGCGTATCGCCGTGCTACCGCTGGGCGGCGCCGGCGAAGCGGCTGCGTCCGTCGCCGAATGGGTCGCGGACGTCACGGGAACGCATCCCGAGACGATCGACGTCGGGGATGAAGGGCTCAAAGAAGCGGCGTTTTCGGCCAGGGGAAAATACATAGACGCCGTGGCCCGGTGGCCGGAACAGTACCGCCACGATGGCAAGAGCCTCAAGGAGCTCCTCGTGTCCGATGGGCTCTCGCTCTGGTGGCTGAGCAGGGCCAGAATGAAGGACCAGGAGGAGTCACCCACCTTCGGTTACCTGTTTCATCTCGAGCTCCTGGAGCGGCTTCA
Organism: Dehalococcoidia bacterium; assembly: GCA_965248515.1. Lineage (GTDB taxonomy): Bacteria > Chloroflexota > Dehalococcoidia > SHYB01 > SHYB01 > CBDFJU01. Next base: position 785,986 of record CBDFJU010000002.1, read on the forward strand.
CCGCGACGGCCCGATCGAGGGGCTCCACCTGATATCGGAGCACCGCGGATTTCGTGACCTGGTCCGGCAATGGGCGGCCCGCCAGGGAATCGCCCTCGTCTGTCATCCCCGCGGCAGCGAGCCCGACCCTCGCACATGGCTCGCGCGCTGGGCCGTGAGCCGGCTGTGGTTTACCGCCAAGGCCATGCTCGGCTACCTGTTAGCGAAACTTCTAATCCTGCTGCCCGGTCCCGCGGCTCCATCTCGCGACGAGGTCGCGTTCCTCACCTATCTCGGCGATACGGCCATGATCGACTCCCACGGCATCCACGACCGCAACTACGCCCGTCTTCCCGACCATCTCGGCGAAGAAAGCGGACTCTCTCCCGTGTACGCCGCCTTCGTCTACGACCGGCCCGTGTATCTACTACGGAACCTCAGACGAATCCTGGCGAACCGCGATCGGCTCGCGCTACTCGAAGCTTACCTCCCCCTCCGCGCCTTCGTTGGCACGCTCTTCGGGGTGGGAACCCTACTCCGCTTTCTCGCTCTCGATAGGGACAGGCGGTTTCGAGAGGCATTCGACTACGAGGGTCTGAGCGTCTACCCGTTGATACGGCCCGAGCTTCTTGGCTCCTTCGTCGGCCCGCACGTGACGCAGTGCCTTCTGCTGGGCCGCGGCTTCGAGCACCTGACGCGCCGCCGCCCGTTGCGGTTCGTGGTGAGCTTCCTCGAGCTGTACCCGGAGGGCCTTGCGGTCTACTGGGGCGCGAAGCGGGGGCGTCCTGAAACGACCACTGTCGCCTACCAGCACGCTGGGGTGACCCACATGAAGCTCTGGTATAGTCCCGCACCCAGCGAGGTCGTTCCGGATTCCGTAGACTCCAGGGGCGGCATCGACACCATGCCGATACCCGACAACATCGTCTGCCAAGGGGGCTTCGGCCGCCGGGTCTTTCTCGAGGCGGGCTTTCCCGACGACGCATGCCTCCTGACCGGCAGCCCCAGGTACGACGCGCTCAAGGACGCCGCCAACCTCGCGGGTCCCGACGTCGACCCGGTGAAGCGGTTGGGTGTGTCTCCCGGAAAGAGGCTGGCCGTCGTCGCCACGCCCTACGACTGGAATCACACGATGGCGCTGCTCCGCGCGGTAGCGGACGCCTTTCGCTCCAGGCCCGAATGGCACGTGGCGGTCAAGCCACACCCCGTCCAGCGGGTTCAGGACATCGCGACGGAGATGCGTCGGCCGGGCGGCCTGGATGGCTACTCCATCGTCGATCTCCCCATCCCACAGCTGGCCCGCATGGCCGGCGTTCTGGTCACGACGTATTCCACCGCCGCCGACGAGGCCATTGCGATGGGCTGTCCCGCCATCGTGTTTCAGGACGGTATGAGCTTCTTCATGGGCACGTTCTGGGAAGTAGCCGCGGGACCCATCGTAAGAAGCTCTGAAGCACTGGGAGAGGCGCTGGACACACTCGGCAGGACGCCCGACGGCTTTGCGGAATACCGGGACCGCTGGGAGGAGTTGATCGAAGGCAGTTTCCACCGGGTCGATGGGATGGCCCACCGGCGCGTGACAGAGGCGTTGTCAGGCCTTCATGCGGATACACCGCCAACTCAAGACGTGAGAGCGAAGGCGACGCTTGCCCGATAGTCCGGAGAGACAGCCTTATTTCAGCGTGGTGGTCCCCACCTACAACCAGGCCGATTACCTCGCGCTGGCGCTGGAATCGGTGCAGGCCCAGACGTGGCAAGATTTTGAGGTGATCGTCGTCGACAACGAGTCGACGGACCATACGCGAGGCGTCGTTGACGGCGTCCGGGCGCAGGATGGCCGCTTCCGGTCGTTGCTCTTCGTCGACAATCACGTTATCGGGTCGGTGCGCAACGCAGGGATCGAGGCGTCGCGGGGCCGCTACGTCGCGTTCCTCGATACCGACGACGTGTGGTACCCAACCAAGCTGCAATTGGTGGCCGAGGTCTTCGAGCGGCGCCCGAGCATACGCGTTGTCTGCCACGACGAGGATTTTATTAGCGGAGACAGGGTCATAAGAAAGCAGAGCTACGGGGTGCCGGAGAGCAGCCGGCTTCCGTTGCACGACTATCTTCTGTACGAGCGGAATTGCCTTTCGACCTCGGCCACGGCTGTCGAGCGGGACGCGTTGACGGCCGTCGGCGGCTTTTCGTCAGACCCCGCGTTCAACACCGTCGAGGACTACGATCTGTGGCTTCGGCTCTCGAAGGAGGTCGAGTTCCACTTCCTCCACGAGACCCTGGGCCGGTACCGGGTCCACCCCGGCGGCGTCTCCTACGCGTCCGACAGCAACGTTCAAAACACCTACAACGTGGTCAGCCGGCACGTCTCGACCAACGGGGGCGCCGCTTCCGGATGGCGCGTGGGCAGGCGCTACGCGTCGATCTGGTATCAGGCGGCGCGGAACAACGCCGGGCGGGGCTCTTTGGGTGGGGCGTTGCGCTACTACGCCAGGGCGCTGAGCGCCGGTCCCTGGCATTGGAAGCTCTATCCCGGCGCTGGCCACCTGGTGCTGACCTGGGGAAGGGGACTCCTGGCCCGTTCCAAGTGAGCGGACGCACCCCATGATGACCGCGATATCCGGCGAGCCGCTACTCGGCCCAGGCCTGCTGCTGCGGGCCGTCCTCGATGGGCCCGGCGGGCCCGGCCCCGACGTCCATCTCTTCTCCAGGGCCCGCTACGCCCTCGCGAGCTACCTGGAGAGTGAGGGACTCACGCGGGGCACGCTGTACGTCCCGGCCTACATCTGCGCCGAGGCGGTTGCCGGCCTTGGGGCAAAATGGCCCCAGCGTTCGCTACTACCCCGTGGGCAAGGACCTGACCCCGGACTGGGCCTGGCTTGGCGACCAGGAATTCGGCGACCGCGACTCATTGCTCCTCGTGCACTATTTTGGCTTCCCCAACGACCTGGACCGCGCGCTTGATCTCTGCGGCGAGCGCGGCCTGCGACTCATCGAAGACTGCGCCCACTCGTTTCTGACAACTCGGGAAGGGAGGGCGATCGGCACCTTCGGCGATGCCGGAATCTACGCCTATCACAAGCTTCTGCCCATCCCGGACGGCGCGGGCCTGTCCCGCCGGTCGGAAGGAGCGGCGGCAGGGATGGGGCCGGCGCCACGCTCCGGGCTTTCCGAGAGCCGCGCCATCGCTCGTCAACTGGTGAAGTTCGGGATCTATCGCGCGGGGCTCGCCCGACCATTGCTCTACCGGCTGCGGAACGGGCACGACTCGGCGGGCCAATCGGCCGCCGGGGCCGAGCGCGGTATCTCCAGGGCTTCGACGCGGTTGCTGGGGGAGCTTGCGAGGCAGTTCGACCGCATCGTCGTTCGGCGTCGGGCCAATTACCAGGCCCTGGCTGTGGCGTTTCGGGACTTCTCCGAGGCCGCACCGCTGTTCCCCGAACTCGACGACGGCGTCTGTCCTTACGCCTTCCCCGTCCAGGTCGAGCACCGATCGCGGATCGTCGGCCTCCTGCGACGCGAGGGGATTGCCGCATACCGGTGGCCCGACCTGCCAGCGGAGGTAGCGGGGAGCGCGGACTTCCCGAACGCCAACCGGCTGGCCGACCGGGTGATGCTATTGCCGGTCCATCAGGACATAGGACTGAAGCAGGTCGCTCGGATTGTGGCCGCTTACTTGAGGGTGCGTTCCGAATGAGCGAAGGGCCCGCCGCAGCGTCGCCGCTGGTGAAGGCCGCGTACAAGGCGGCATTGAGAGGCTACTACTACTCTGGCCTCGCTGCGGCGCATCGAGGCCTGGGCCGGCGACAGCGGACGTGCACCATATTGCTCTACCACGGCGTCAGCGACGCGCCGGACTGGGACGAGGAGCTGTTCGACGGCAGGTTCGTCTCGACGGCGGACTTTCGACGCCAGATCCGCTTTCTCAACCGCCATTTCGATGTCATGTCGCTGCGGGACGTCGTGGCCCACATCGAGAGCGGCGCCCCATTTCGGCGGCGGTCGGCGGCGGTCACCTTCGACGATGGCTACCGCAACAACCTCGACGTGGCCCATCCCGTGCTCCGGGAGTTCGGGGTTCCCGCCACCTATTTCGTAGCCACGGATTTTATAGGCGGCGCCCGTAGGCCGTGGTGGGACAGAGTGCAAGAGATGGTGCACCCCTCTCGGAGCCTCGGATCGGCGAAGGTGACGGTCGATTCCACCGGAACTAGCCCCTATGACCTCGCCACCCGTGCCGACCGTCGCCGGCTCTATCTCGAGGTTATGAGGGCGATCCAAGCGACGCCCTCTGACGAGCAGTCGGTGATGGAGGGCCTGGAACGCACCCTCGGTATTCCGGAGGGCCCGGGGGAAACCAACGCCTTCGTGGACTGGGAGGGGCTGCGCGCAGCGTCATCCGAACCCCTGGTGGAGATTGGCGCGCATACGGGTTCCCACCCCCAGCTCTCGAGCCTGTCTCGGCAGGAGGCCGGCGACGAGGTCGCGACGTCGAAACGATCCCTCGAAGACGCCCTCGGCGTCCCGGTAACCTCCTTTGCCTATCCCTACGGCACCCGGGCCTCGTACACCGACGAGACGGTCGATCTCGTCAAGGAAGCCGGCTTTTCCTGCGCCCTGACGGGAATCGAGGGCAACGTGGACGAGCGGGCGGACCCGTATCAGCTTCGCCGCGTCTCCATATTGGGCAACGACCGGTGGCCGGACTTCGTGGTAAAGGTCCTGGGCGCGAGCGCGGCCTTTCGCCGGGCCTCGTCGAGGATGAGAATTGCTTGACGCGGCGAAGCGCTCAGTCGCCGACGTCCGTCGGATCTCCGACGACAAGGAGTTCCTCGAACTGGGGCCGCGTTGGCGAGAGCTCGAGGAGCGCTCGGGCCCTCTCAACCCGTTCCTCTCGTTCGAGTGGCTCTCCTCATGGTGGCACGCTTTCGGCGAGGGCCACCGGCTGTGCGTGCTCGTCCTCGAGCGGGATGGCGTCTGGATGGCCCTGGCGCCGCTTATGCTGCTCCGCCGGCGCGGCTTTACCACGCTGCAGTTCATCGGGAGGCCCTTCTCCGACTACAGCGATTTCCTTATCGCCGGTGATCGTGAATCGAGCATCGCCGAGATTCTGAGCTTCTGCGATCGCGAGGTCGCGTGGGACAGGATTGAGCTCGACGGTGTGCTCGAGTCCGCCGCGAACCGTCCCGTGTTCGAATCCCTTTGGAAACAGCGGCCCGGCATCGCGAGGGTCAAGTCGGATTTGGTGGCACCCTATATTCCGATCCGGGAGCCCTGGTCGACGTATCAAGCGGGACTGCGAGCGAAACTGTTCAGCGATGGCCGGCGCCAGCTCCGCCGCCTCGAGGCGCAGGGCGAGGTGGCGTTCGAGCGGTGCGACGATCTCGACACGGCGCTGTGGACGATAGGCGAACTCGAGACGCAGAAGTCGTCTCGCTACCAGGACACAGGGGCGAGAAACATTTTTGGCGGCGGGCGTTTGCGGACCTTTTTTGAGGACGTTGTGAGGGCGCTCTGGGACCGGGGCGTCGTCGACGTTTCGCGAGTAGTGCAGAACGGGACAACCCTGGCTCTCCACTTCGGCTTCAAGACCAATGATCGGTTCTTCTACTACATGCCAAGCTTCGACGACCGCTATCGGAGCTTCTCGGTGGGCCGTCTCCTCAACGCCCACCTGATCGAACGCGCTTTCGAGGACGGCCTGCGGGAGTTCGACTTCCTGCCCGGGGACGACGCGTACAAATACGACTGGACGAGCCAGAGGCGCCAGGTCTACAGCTTCGTCTCGTACCGGTCGTCGGCGAAGGGCATGGCCCTCTTCGGGGGCCAGGAGCTGGCCATGGGAACGCTGAGAGGATCGTCACGGGCGCGAGGGCTGGTGCGGTGGCTGCGCCGGCTCACGGCGGGACTCAGGTGCTGACCCCATGCATATCGGTATCAACGCGACCTACCAGCTGCGAGGGGGCGGCCTGAACCACCTGCGGCGCCTGCTCGGCCAGTGGGGCTCCGAGGACGCCCGTAAAGGGCATCGCTTCACGGTGTTCACGAGGAAAGACAACGTGCCGTTGATAGAGGACGTCTCGGGCGGTTGGTCCACCGTACGGGTGGTGGACACGTGGCGCTTCAGCGTCGCCGCCAAGCTCGTCTGGGAGCAGGTGGCTTTCCCCAACCTGCTGCGCCGCACAGGCGTGGACGTTGTTTACTGCCCAGGGGGCATCGTGCCCCTCTTCGCGAGCGTCCCATCCGTCGTCCTCTTCCAGAACATGGGCCCGTTATGCCCCTCGGTGAAGCGGTCGAGCGTGGGCTTGTTCTACTCGGTCTGGTTCGCCGCCGTGGGGCAGATGATGGCCCGCTCGGCGCGCCGAGCCGCCAGATGTGTCACCGTCTCTCATCACGCCCGCGAGGAGGTCTGCCGCCACTTCGGGGTCCCGGAGGAGCGCTGCGACGTGATCTACCACGGCCGCGACGGGGCCGAGCCCGACGCCGTGACGCCTGCAGACCAGGGGATTTCCGGTAGGTATGCGCTTTGCGTGTCGCACTTGCACCCCCATAAGGCCCTGCGTGAGCTCATCATGGGGGTCGACCTGGCCAGCGAGACGTTCCGGCGTCGAGGCCTGAGGCTAGCGATCGTCGGTGAGTCCAGGGGGGCCTCCTACGAACGTGGGCTACGCGCCCTGATCGAGAAGCGAAGGCTGGGCGACGTGGTGCATCTCGCTGGGGGTCTACCCCACGGCGCGGTTCGCGACGCGATACGCGGCTGCGAGTTCTTCGTCTTCCAATCCACCTGCGAGAGTTTCGGCCTCCCGCTGGTCGAAGCCCTCGAGGCGGAAGCGCCGATCTGCTCGTCGGATGCGAGCGTGATGCCCGAGATCGCCGGCGACGCCGCGCTGTACTTCGACCCCACGGACCCCGTTTCCATTGCGGCTTCGCTGACAAAGATGGCCGAAGAGGGAGAGTTGCGGGAGCGGCTGAGCGCTGCGACAAGGGCGGAGGTCGCCAAGTTCCCAACCTGGCGAGAGGTGGCCGACATGACCATCGACTCGTTGGAGAGGGCGGTCGCCGCTGCGTGAAGATTCTTCTCCTCACGCAGCTGTATCATCCAGAGCCGGAGTTGAGGAATCATCAACTGGCCCGGGGTCTGCTCGAGCGAGGCCACGAGGTCGAGGTCGTCACCGCCTACCCCAACTACCCCAGCGGGCACATCTACCCCGGCTACAAGATGCGGGCGTGGAGCAGGGAGCGCGACCACGGCGTGCCGGTGCTCCGTCTTCCCACTACGCGAACCACAGCCCGTCGGGCGTCCTTCGCGGGCTCAGCTATCTTTCGTTCTTTATGTCGGCGTCCGTGCTCGGGACGGTGCTGTCGAAGAGGCCCGACTTGGTGTTCGTCTACCACCCTCCGTTGAGCACCGGCCTGGCCGGCCTCTGCCACCGGTGGGTGAAACGCGTCCCCTTCGTGCTGGACATTCAGGACATGTGGCCGGAGAGCCTTTCGGCCACTGGTGTGGTGCGCAACGGTGCGGTGTTGAGCGGCATCGAGGCCGTGGCGGGCTTCCTGTACAAGCGGGCGGCTGCGGTCACGGTCATTTCGCCCGGTTTCAAGCGATTGCTGGTCGGCAAGGGCGTGCCGGAGGACAAGGTCAGCGTGATCCACAACTGGGTCGACGATGCGCTGTTCCGGCCCGTGGAGCCTGACCCTGCATTGGCATCAGAGATCGGGATGGCGGGGCGCTTCAACGTCCTCTACGCGGGGAACATGGGGCCGGCGCAGGACCTCGCCAACGTGCTCGATGCAGCAGCACTTCTCCGGGACTTGCCGGAGCTCCAGTTCGTCTTCGTCGGCGACGGTGTCGAGCGCGACGGGTTGGTGAGCAAGGCGAAGGAGCTGTCGCTGGAGAACGTCCGTTTCCTCCCGAGGGTGCCGGTCGAGCGCATACAGGGCCTGAGCGCGCTGGCCGGAGCCGTGCTGGTGCATCTGGCGGACAGGCCGCTGTTCGACGTCACCATCCCGGGCAAGACGCAGACCTCCCTGGCGTCGGGTCGCCCTATCGTGGCCGCGGTGGCGGGCGATGCCGCCGGCCTCGTGCGACAGGCGGGGGCGGGGTTGATCGCGAAGCCGGGCGATCCCAACGACCTCGCGGCGCGCATCAGGGAGCTTTACGTAATGCAGCCGGAACAACGCGAGGCGATGGGCGCCGCGGGTCGGGAGTTCTTTTTGAAGAACCTGAGCCGCGATGTCCTGCTTGACCGCTTTGAAGCGCTGTTCGATGAAGTCGTTCACAAAAACCGAAGGGCGGCCTAGCCTCGGGCTTCGGCCGCCGGGAGCGTGATATGAAGATCCTCGTCACCGGAGGCCTGGGCTCTATCGGCCGGGCCCTTACCGAAGAGCTTGGCAAACGCGGCAACGAGGTGTGGGGCTGCGACCTGGCCCACAGCAACCTCGATACCTATATGCGCTGCGACGTGCGCCACCTGCGCCAGGTCGAGCGCCTGTTCGACGCCCACTCTTTCGACTACGTCTATCACCTCGCCGCCGAGTACGGGCGCTGGAACGGTGAGGACTATTACGAGAACCTCTGGCTGACCAACGTGGTGGGCACGAAGAACATGCTCACCGTGCAGCAGAAGCACGGCTTTCGCATGGTCCACTTCAGCAGTGCCGAGGTCTATGGCGACTACGACGGTGTGATGACCGAGTCCGTTATGGACGAGATCCCGATCAAGCAGATGAACGACTACGCCATGACGAAATGGGTCAACGAGATGCAGGTGTTGAACTCGGCGGAGATGTTCGGTACGGAAACGGTGCGCGTGCGTCCGGTGAACGTCTACGGTCCCGGCGAGCCCTACACCCCCTACCGCGGTGTGGTGCCGAACTTCATCTACAAGGCGCTCACCGGTCAGCCCTATACCGTGTACAACGGACACAAGCGCATCTTCGACTACATCGACGACACGGCCCGCACCATCGCCAACATCTCGGAGAACTTCAAACCCGGCGAAGTCTACAACCTCGGGGCGAAACCGGACTGGGAGTGCGACATCAAGCGTATCTCGGACCTGGTGCTCGGGCATCTCGGCCTCGACGACTCCAAGGTCACGTACAAGGAGGGCGAGCCCTTCACGACCCGCGTGAAGACGATCGACTCGAGCAAGGCGGTCCGGGACCTGAAACACGACCCGCAAGTGCCGGTCGAAGTGGGCATCCCACGCACCGTCGACTGGATGAAGTGGTATTATCGAATTGACTGAAGGAGGTCGCCTGCATGCCCCTTTATGACGCCTCTGGGTACTCCGGCAAACGCGTCCTCGTTACCGGAGGGGCCGGCGCCATCGGGAGCAACCTGACCCGAGCCCTCGCCGAGGCTGGCGCCCATGTCCAGGTGCTGGACGACCTCTCCTCCGCGACCCGCTGGAACGTCCCGTCCCTCCCCAACGTGCTCTTCGTCGAAGGCGACGTCCTCGACGAGGTAAAGCTCAAGCGCGTCTTTTTCGAGCGGCCGGCTATCGTCTTCCACCTGGCGGCCTTCTTCGCCAACCAGAACTCGGTGGACCACCCCGAGCGAGACCTCGATGTCAACGGCAAAGGCACCCTTCGCCTGTTGGAATATGGGCTCCTCTCCGGCATAGACCGGTTCGTCTACGCCTCGTCGGGATGCTCGATCTACGGTAGCGACGCGCCCCTCCCCCTCACCGAAGACTTCATGTCGATGCACCTGAGCACGCCCTACCAGATCACGAAGATGGTCGGCGAGCTCTATTGCAACTTCTTCCAGGACCACCATGGCCTCAAGGTCGTGAAGCCTCGCTTCTTCAACTCCTACGGACCGGGCGAGGTCCCGGGTGAGTACCGCAACGTCATTCCGAATTTCATCTATTGGGCTATGCGAGGGCAGCCCTTGCCGGTTACCGGAACGGGCGAAGAAACCAGGGACTTCACCTACGTCGGCGACATCGTCGACGGCCTGCTTCGTGCCGGCGACATGGAGGCGGCCGTTGGCGCGGAGTTCAACCTGGCCTCCGGCGCCGAGACCCGGATCGTAGACCTGGCTGACATGGTCAACGCGCTGACTGACAACGACGCCGGGATCGCCTTTGCGGAACGGCGCAAGTGGGACACCAAGAGCCGTCTGCTCGCCTCCATCGACCGTGCCAGGGACCTGCTGGGCTACAATCCCGCGACGCCTTTCGAGGTCGGGCTCAAGACGACGGTGCAATGGTTCCGCGACAACTGGGACGTGATCGAGGCCTCGGCCCGCTTCAAGCCCGGCGTCTCATCGGCGATCCGGAGCAAGGTGAGCTGATCGGCCCGAGTGCGGCGGCCTTGGCGGACTCTTCAATGAACACGCGCTTTTCGCTCGTGATGAAACGTGCCATCGATCTGACGGTCGCGATTGTCGTCCTGATCCTGGCGTCTCCGCTGGTGCTGGCCCTCGCGCTCCTGGTCCGTGTGATACTGGGCGCTCCGGTGCTGTTTCGCCAGCAGAGGCCCGGACGGGGAGGCCGGCTCTTCACGATCTACAAGTTCCGCACTATGAGCGACAAGCGCGACGAGGGCGGCGAGCTGTTGTCCGACGAGCAGCGCATGGTCCCGTTTGGGACGCTACTGCGCAAAACGACCCTGGACTCCCTCCCCGAGTTACTGAACGTGCTCAAAGGCGACATGGCCGTCGTCGGGCCTCGTCCGCTTCTGCCCGAGTACCTCGAGCTGTATACCCCCGAACAGATGCGGCGGCACGAGCTCCGACCTGGCATGGCGGGGCCCGTTGTCATGGGCGGACGCAACGCGCCGAGCTGGGACGAGAAGTTCCGGTTGGACGTGTGGTACGTGGACAACTGGTCGCTCTGGCTCGACGCCAGGGTGTTCTTCGCGGCGCTCTGGAAGGTGCTCAAGCGAGAGGGTGTGAGCGCCGAAGGGCACGTCACCGCGCCAAAATTCCAGGGTTCGCGTGGCTCCGGCGAGGGCCAAACACGATGACGAACGTGCTCGTGATCGGCGCCGGAGGGCACGGTCAGGTTGTCGCCGACATCCTGCTCCGGGCTCGCGATGCGGGTCACAAGGTCCGTCCCATCGGTTTCCTCGACGACGACGCGACCGTTGTGGGCTCGAATGTAATGGGCCTGCCAGTGCTGGGCACCGTGGCCCAATCGGCGAATTTCGATTACGACGCCATCGTCGTCGGCATCGGCGACAACGCTGCCCGCAAGCGGTTCTGCGAGCAGTTGACGGCGCGGGGCGAGCGCCTGGTTGCTGCGGTCCATCCGGCGGCCGTCGTCGCGCCCGACGTGCGGCTCGGCGAGGGGGTTATGATCTGTGCCGGCGCGGTCGTCAACCCCGGGACGGTTGTCGGCGAGAACGCGATATTGAATACCGGTTGCTCCGTGGACCACCACAACGACATCGGCGCTTACGCCCACATCGCGCCGGGCGTTCGGCTCGGCGGGGAGGTCTCCGTTGGCGAGGAGGCCCTGGTGGGCATCGGTGCGATCGTTATCCCGGGCGTCTCGGTGGGACCGCGAAGCGTGGTCGGCGCGGGAGCCGTCGTGATCCGCGACGTGCCGCCGGATGTCACGGTGGTCGGCAACCCGGCGGGGGAGCCGCGTCGTGACTAGGCAGCCTATGACGCGTATTCCCATGTCGGGCCCCGACCTGACGGACGCCGAAACCCAGGCCGTGTTGCGAGTAATGGAGACTCAGTCCCTTGCTCTGGGACCGCGGCTCCGCGAGTTCGAAGAGCTTTTCGCCGATCATGTCGGAGCCCGGTTCGCCGTCGGTGTCTCCAGCGGCACCGCGGGACTACACCTGAGCGTGCTGGCCGCGGGCATCGGCGAGAGCGACCTGGTCATCACCACTCCCTTCTCCTTCGTCGCCTCCGCCAACGTGATGCTCTATGAACGCGCCGTGCCCCTCTTCGTGGACGTTCGTGAGGACACGGGATGTATCGACCCCGGCCTCGTCGCCGAGGCCGCTGACGACTTGATGCGCGGCGGTAAGCCGGCTGCCCGATGGCTACCGCCGGCGCTCAGGGAGCAGAAAGGCCTTCCCCTGAAGGGCGTGCTGCCTGTCGACGTGTTTGGGCAGCCCGCCGACTTCGACCCGATAGCGGACGTCGCCAGCCGGCATGGGCTGACCGTCATCGAGGACGCGTGTGAGGCCGTTGGCGCTGGGTACAAGGGGCGGCCGGCGGGCGCGCTCGGAGACATCGCGGTGTTCGGCTTCTATCCCAACAAGCAGATGACCACCGGCGAGGGGGGCATCGTCGCGACGGACCGGGAAGACTGGGCCGCGCTCGTGCGCTCGCTCGCAAATCAGGGCAGGGACGAGACGTCGAGCTGGCTGGACCACGTTCGTCTGGGCTACAACTACCGTCTGGACGAGCTCAGCGCCGCCCTCGGGGTCGCCCAGCTCAACCGCATCGAAGAGATTCTCGTCAAGCGGGCCCAAGTTGCTGCCTGGTATTCCGAGCGTCTGACGGGGGTCGAAAGGGTACGTACGCCGGAGGTTGTCCCGGACACGACGCGGATGTCCTGGTTCGTGCACGTCGTGCGCATCGAGCCGCCGCTGCAGCGCGACGAGGTGGCCCGAACGCTTGCCAACCGAGGCATCGACAGCCGCGTCTACTTCCCGCCCATCCATTTGCAGCCCTTCTACGTGGACCGGTTTGGCTACAAGCCGGGCGATTTTCCCGTAACCGAGCGACTGGGCGCAACCAGCCTCGCGCTCCCCTTCTCTGGCGTCATGACCGAGGACCAGGTCGACTACGTTTGCGAGGTCCTGGGCGAGGCGCTGTCTTAGCATGCCCACGGTCGCCTACATCCCGGTCCGCATGGGCTCCTCGCGCTTCCCGGGAAAGCCTCTGGCGCCCATCCTCGGAATGCCCATGGTGGAGCACGTCTACCACCGCACACGTCTCTGCAGCGCCCTCGATGAGGTGTGCGTCGCAACTCCCGATGACGAGATCCGGGAGGTCGTCGAGGGCTTCGGCGGCCGGGTGATCATGACCTCGCCCGACCACCAGAGGGCGAGCGACCGGGTAGCGGAGGCCATGGAGACGGTTCCCGCAGACATCGCCGTGATGGTCCAGGGCGACGAGCCGATGGTGCACCCCGATATGATCGCCGCCGCCGTCGCCCCGTTCGACGAGGACCAGAACGTTGGGTGCGTCAACCTGGTGCAACGGATCGAGAGCGAAAGCGAGTTCGAGGACACGAACACCATCAAGGTCGTCATGGATCGTAAGGGGAACGCGCTCTACTTCTCCCGAAAGCCCATCCCGTTTCGGCGTGAGGAACGGATTCCGGGGCTCCATCTGTACAAGCAGGTCTGCATCATCCCCTTCACCCGGGACGCGCTCTTGCTCTTCGGCCGTCTCGACCCGACACCCCTTGAGGTGGCTGAGTCGGTAGACATGATGCGCTTCCTGGAGCACGGCTACGGCGTCAAGCTCGTCGAGTCACCGTACCCCACCCACGCAGTCGACACCCTCGACGACCTGCGGCTTGTCGAAAAGCTGATGCGGGACGACTCGTTGCTCGTGAAATACCGAAGGACAAAGACATGACCTGGCGCGTCCTCGTCTCGGCCCCCTACCTGGTTTCGAGGCTCGATCAGTACCGCGAAATGCTGTCCGGGAACGACGTCGAGCTCGTCGTTGCCGACGTCCGGGAGCGCCTTACCGAAGAGCAGTTGCTGGAGCACGTGGGCGACGTGGATGGGGCGATGTGCGGAGACGACCCGTATACGGAGCGAGTCATGCTCGCGGCCCCCAGACTCCGAGTGATCTCCAAATGGGGGACCGGAATAGATTCCATCGATCAGGAGGCCGCTGCCCGGCTCGGCATACGAGTCTGCAACACTCCCGGGGCCTTCGCCGATCCGGTCGCCGACTCGGTGATGTCGTACGTCCTGGCATTTGCGCGGCAGACGCCCTGGATGGACCGGGACGTGCGCTCAGGGATATGGCAGAAGCGCATGGGGGTCTCCCTTCGGGAATGCACGCTGGGCGTTATTGGCGTCGGGGCCATCGGCAAGTCGGTGGTGCGGCGCGCAGCCTCGTTCGGGATGAGGCTCCTCGGCAGCGACCCCGTCGAGGTCCCGATACCCTTCGCGGAGGCCCACGGACTCGAGATGACGCCCCTCGACGATCTTCTCGAGGCCGCCGACTACGTCAGTCTGAACTGCGACCTGAACCCGACTTCGTATCATCTGATGGGGGCTCGGGAGCTGGCGCTGATGAAACCCACCGCGTATCTCATCAACACTGCGCGCGGTCCCCTGATCGACGAGAGTGCCCTGGTCGAGGCGCTGGAAACGGAGCGAATCGCCGGGGCGGCCCTTGATGTCTTCGAGCAAGAACCGCTGCCGGCGGAGAGCCCGCTGCGCCGCCTGGAGAACACGATGCTCGCGCCCCACAACGCGAATGTCAGCCCAGAGGTGTGGCGCCGCGTCGATGAGAACACCCTCGCGAACCTGATTCGGGGCCTGCGAGAGGTCGAGCGGCGCGGCCCCGACAGTGATGGCGCCAGGTGACCAGGAGGACCGGCAATGCTGTTGTCCTTCACGGCCCTGGCGAGGCGTCCCTGGAAGAGGTCCCGGTCCCTGAACCGGGCCCCGGCGATGCGCTCATTCGGGTGGCCTATGAAGGCGTCTGCGGCACGGACCTGGAGATGCTTCACGGCACCCTCGGCTATTTTCGAGACGGGCTGTCGAGCTATCCCATCGTCCCAGGACACGAGTTCTCGGGCGAAGTCGTCGCGGTTGCGAGCGACGTGAAGAGCGTGGGCGTGGGCGCGCGGGTCGTGTGCGAGCCGATCCAGAGCTGCGGACGCTGCGATGCCTGCGTGGCCGGCAACTGGGTCGCCTGCCCCGAGCGGGTCGAGCTCGGTGTCATGCGACGGGACGGGGCCTACGCCGACTTTGTTCGCGTTCCAGCGAGATTTTTACACGAGCTCCCGAAGGATGTTGAGCTCGAGACGGGGGCGCTATGCGAGCCCCTCGCGGTGGTGATGAAGGGGCTCCGACGCCTGGAGCGCGCCTGGGCCCTGGGTCCTTCGAAACGCTGCGCGGTTGTCGGGGCCGGGCCCATCGGCCATCTCGCGGCGCAGGTGCTGAGGCACCGCGGCCACCCTGTCGTGGCCGTGGATACCGACTCCCACCGTCGAAGCATCCTGGAGGCCTTGGGCGTCGAGACAAGTGACACGATGTCCGAGCTCGGGGACGCTGCGGCGATCGTCGAAGCCACCGGGTCCGTCGGAGCCCTCGATGCCGCGTTGGGCGCCGCTGCTCCCGGCGCCGCCGTTCTCCTGCTCGGACTTCCCTACGGCAAGCTGACCTTCGACTTCGAGGGCCTGGTCGCTTACGATAGGAGCATCGTCGGCTCAGTGGGCAGCGGCCCCGAGGACTTTGGTGAAGCTATACAGATGCTGCCTTTGCTCGATACGCGGTCGTTGACCGCGGGCGTCTTTCCCCTGGCAGGGTTCCGCGACGCCTGGACGAGCCTCGAGCGACGGGAGCACCTGAAAGTCATGTTGAAAGTCGCCGCGGCGTGACCGCGAAGAAGGCCCTGGTGACGGGGGGAGCCGGCTTCATCGGCTCCCACATCGTCGACGACCTGCTGGGTCAGGGGCTCGACGTGGTCGTGATCGATAACCTCTCCACGGGGAGGAAAGAGCACGTCGCGGCGGGCGCCAGGCTCGTCGAGATGGACATCCGCGACCCCGGACTCTCGAAGGTGTTCAAGGAGTCCAGGCCCGACGTGTTGTTTCACTGCGCGGCCCAGTCGAGCGTCGTCGTCTCTTCGGAAGACCCGATCGTCGACGCCGAGAGCAACATCATCGGCTCCCTGAACCTGCTCCAGGCGTGTCGTAAGCACGGTGTCGGCCGCTTTATCTACTCCTCCACTGGCGGCGCCCTCTACGGCGATCCCGAGCGCCTGCCCTGCGACGAGGACCATCCCCTTCGCCCCACGGCCCCCTACGGCGTGAGCAAGGCCACCGTTGAGCTTTACCTGCGCAGTTTCAACGTCCTCTGCGGGCTCGATTACACAGTGCTTCGTTACGGCAACGTCTACGGGCCGAGGCAGGATCCTTTCGGCGAGGCCGGGGTCATCGCCATCTTCTCGCAGCGAATGCTTCGAGGCGAGGAGGTCACCATCTTCGGCGACGGCACTCAGGAGCGGGATTTCGTTTATGTCAGTGACATCGTCGAAGCCAACATCAAGGCCATGGGGCAGAGCGACAACGGTACTTACAACGTCGGCACAGGACAAGGGGCGAACGTGAACCGGCTGTTCGAGCGACTGGCTCGCCTCTCCGGTTCCGCGTTGGCTCCTCGTTACGAGCCGTCCCGGAAGGGCGAAGTGTACAAAGTCTATCTCGATGTCGCCCACGCCCGGGCCGCTCTCGGATGGGAAGCGAGGGTGGGTCTCGACGACGGGCTCGCTCTCACAGTCGAAAGCTTTCGATAGCTGCTCTTGCTAAGAGTCCTCTCTATCTTCGGGACGCGCCCCGAGGCCATCAAGATGGCGCCGGTGGTGGCCGAGCTTCGGAAGCATGCCGACCGAATCGAGTCCCACGTCTGCGTTACGGCTCAGCACCGCGAGATGCTCGACCAGGTACTCGATCTTTTCCGGATAGCGCCCGACATCGACCTGGACCTCATGGAGAAGGACCAGACACCCTCGACGCTGACCAGCGGGGCGATGACCGCCGTCACTGGAGTCCTCGAGCGGGTCGAGCCCGACGTGGTGCTCGTCCAAGGGGACACCACTACGGCCATGGTGGCCGCCCTCGCCGCCTTCTATCGGAAGGTCCCGGTGGGGCACGTCGAGGCTGGGCTTCGGACCGGCGATCGCTACAGTCCCTTCCCGGAGGAGATCAACCGCCGGATCATCGACGTCCTGGCGACCTACTGCTTCGCGCCTACCCGGACTTCCGCCGACGCGCTTCTGGCGGAGGGTGTGGCGCCGGCAACGGTCACGGTGACCGGAAACACGGTCATCGACGCGCTGCTCGACGTGTCCGGGCGGCCGCCCTCCCCACGGGCCCTCGAGCTGCTGAAGTCTCTGGGCGTGCCCGTGGCGCGCCCGTGGGTAGGCGGGGACGCACGCAAGCATATCCTGGTGACGGCGCACCGGCGTGAGAATTTCGGTGGGCCACTCGAGGAGATTTGCCGGGCTCTTCGAGAGCTGGCCGAGTCTAATCCCGAGGTCAGCATCACTTATCCGGTGCATCTGAACCCGAACGTTCGCGAACCGGTCGAGCAGCTCCTCGGTGGGGTCGCCGGCGTCAACCTGATCGACCCCCTCGACTACGAGCCTTTCGTCCAACTTATGGCCCGGTCCTACCTCGTCTTGACCGACTCCGGGGGGATTCAGGAAGAGGCACCAGCGCTGGGCGTGCCGGTGCTGGTGATGCGCCGGGAGACCGAGCGTCCCGAGGCGGTCGAGGCGGGAACGGTCGAAGTGGTCGGCACCGAGACAACGACGATAGTCGACAGGGCGCAGGGGCTGTTACGGGACCGAAGCGCCTACGACAAGATGGCGCGGGCGGTGAGCCCGTATGGCGATGGGCATAGCGCCGCGCGCATTGTGGGGGTCCTCCTCGACTCGAACGGGCTGGGGGGACGGTAGCGCCGCGCCTCCGAACATCCCGGAACGCACCGAGGGCCGCTGAACCAGCGGCCCTCGGTGCGTCTTCGGGGGTCGGGTCTTACCGATGTGGAGCGAGCGTGCGCGCGCCCTCCCCGAGCAACCTCAGAAGGTTCTTCATGAACGGAATCCGGAGAAGTGTCTTGATCGGCTTGCTGTGCCAGTCGAAGTTGAGCGACGGAGACTCAATAAGGCCTCGCGCAATGCGATTGTGCGAGAGCTGCTTGACCACGTAGTTGAGCTGCTTGTTGCCGAGCAGCTCAAAGAGACTTCGGGCGGTGTAACCAACCTCCATCTCCTCACCGAACAACCGGTCGCACTCCTTCTCATAGACCGAGAGAAAGGAATCGGAGAGGTCGTCGGTAACGAGTCCCCGATGGAGCGTTTCGGCGGCCACGCCCCCGGCAAGCAGTCCGTAATAGATGCCCCCGCCGGTCATGGGCTTCACCTGACCCGCCGCGTCCCCCGCCACCAGGACTCTGGAACGCGACATTCTGGGAAGCGTTCTCATGGGGACGCCCCATCGTTCCGGGCCGGACACCACTGCTTTGATCTTCCCCTCGTCCTTGAGGGTTGCGATAAGGCCGTTCAACAGGTCGAAGTCGCGGCTGCGGGAAAGCAGCCCCACCAGAGCTTTGTCCTTGCTGGTGGGTATCAGCCAAGCGAAGAACCCGGGCGCGATCTCATGATCCAGGAAGACGTCGATCTCCTCGAGGTTGGGCGCCTTCACGACAGCCTGAGTCCCAATCGCGAAATCCTCGACCTGGCTCAAGCCCGCCAGGCGGGTCAGGTTAGATCCGAATCCGCTGGCGACGACGGCGCACCGGGCCTCAACGAGCTCGGGGCCAGCGCCGTTCTGGATCACCGCGCGGACGCAGTCGTCATCCACCTGAAGAGAACGGACCGCGTGTCCCAGGCGGTACTTGGCCCCGAACTCACGGGCCTGGTCGGCGAAACTGGCGACGTAGGACACTCGGTCCAGGATGTACGCGGGCGGCTCGTCGCGCTCGAGGCGCAGGCGCGCCCCCGATGGGGAGTTGACCTCGGCAGCCGAGGCGGGACGGTAGATCTGCGACGCCGCGGCTGGAAACTGTCGAAGGCACTCCGCGCCAACGATGCCGCTGCATAGCTTGTCCCCGATGTTATGGCGGCGGTCGACGACGGTTACAGCATGACCGCGTCTTGCCAGCCCCAATGCTGCCTGATTTCCCGCGGGGCCGGCGCCAATGACGAGAACGTCATCCAAGTTAAGCGGTCTCCAGAGCGTAGCGAATCCCGGAGGGACTCGGAGTAGATGGCCCTGGGATTATAGCAGAGACTGTGACGCGAATCACGAAGGCGGCGCCATCGAAACGTGGCCGAAATCGAGCTGTCGCATATAATGCTGCGAGCGCCATGACGTAGGCCGATCATTACTATGAAACCCTCCTCGACGGCCACACACGAGCACACGACGGTCCCTCCGCTCGCTCCCTTAACCCAATCGGCAGGCCTGAAAAGACGCCTGATCCACATCACGGCTGGCTCGTTCTTTCCGGTCCTGTTGATCTTCTTTCCCAGGATTCCGGTGCTGTCCGCCTCTCTTGCTGTCTTTGGCGTTGCCCTCGCCGTGGAGATAGCCCGCCTTCGATACCCGGAGGTCAATCGGTGGGTCATCCGACGTGTGGGGTCGCTCATGAAGCCCGCTGAGCATTCCAGGCCCCTGGGCGTGACCTATTGGCTCGCCTCCACCCCCCTTGTGATCGGGGTGATGCCACAACCAGTGGCGGTCCTTGTCCTCCTGTATTTGGCGGTTGGAGATTCCGTGGCGCCAGTGGTCGGAGGCCGCTATGGCCGCCATCATCTCTTCGGGAAGACTCTGGAAGGATCGGCGGCGTTCCTGGCAAGCTGCCTGGCGGTCGGCTGGGTCCTGCTGGCGACTGGGCTTGAGACGTCCGTTCCGGTGATGTTCGTCGGGGCTGTCGCCGCTGCCATCGTCGAACTGGTTCCCAGCCCCATGAACGATAACGTGAAGGTACCGCTGGCGACGGGCGGCCTGCTTGTTCTCGTTTCCCACTTTTGGGGCTGACAACCAGCCGTCAGTTAGGAGGAAACGACGCGGCGGAGGGCAGCCATCACTGCTTCCCGCTTGATTGGCTTGGATACATAGTCGTCCATGCCGGCGGCAAGGCAACGCTCCCGGTCCCCCTTCATGGCGTGGGCCGTCATGGCTACGATGGGCAGGTGTTTCCCCGTCGTTAGCTCCCGCTCCCGAATTCGTGTCGTCGTCTGGAAGCCGTCCATGTTGGGCATCTGGATGTCCATGATCACGGCGTCGAAGATTTCACTTTCCAGGGCCTGAAGAGCCTCGATGCCGTCAGCGACGGCTTTGACATGACAGCCGGATCGCTCCAGGATCCGCACTCCGACCTTTCGCGAAATCGGGTCATCCTCCGCGAGTAGTAGCCGAAAGGGCGGCCCGTCTGAGGGCGGTTTCTCGGGGGCGTGAGCGGTATCGTTCCTCGGAGGCGGGTCACCAGTCCCAACCACCGAGTTGATCGCGGCATACAGCTCGGACCTCCTGATAGGCTTGGTGAGACAAGAGAAGAGCCCCATGTCCGACGCTGGAGCGGCGTGGCCCGCGGCGCTCGAAGTGAGAATAATAACCGGCGTCTTGTCGACACGGGGCTGCTCACGCATCCAGCCCGCCAGCTCGAAGCCGTCCATCTCGGGCATGCGCGCGTCGAGCAGGGCCAGTGAAAAGTCGCCGCCATCGTCGCCGGAACGAGAGTAGAGCTCCATCGCCTCCGCCGCTCCCGTCGCGGTAGTCGGCCGCATCCCCCAACTGGCGAGCAGGACCTCGAGGATGCGGAGGTTCGTGGTGTTGTCGTCGACGACAAGGACTCGCAGGCCCGTCAGATCAGGGTCGATCCCCCTCCGGGCATCCACGGCCGCTTTATCATCGGTGTTGAAACGGGCGGTGAAGTGGAAAGTACTCCCTTTTCCCGAATCGCTTTCGACCCAGATGCGGCCGCCGATCATGCCAACAAGCGACGAGCAGATCGCAAGGCCCAGCCCGGTGCCGCCATAGCGGCGGGTCGTCGAGCCGTCGGCCTGCGTGAAGACCTCGAAGATGGCGTCGAGCTTATCGCGAGGGATGCCGATACCAGTGTCGGCGACGGTGAAGTGCCATGCCGGCTCGCCCTCCGCCCGCTCCTCTTTCCCGACGCGGACCACTACCTCCCCCTCGTCGGTGAACCTGACCGCATTGCTGAGCAGGTTGACGAGTATCTGGCCCAGCCTGTGCGGGTCCCCTCGGAGCTTCACCGGGACGTCATTGGGAAGTTCATAGGTGAGCTCCAGGTGCTTTTCGCCGGCGCTGGCGGTTACCGTCGTCAGCGCGGTCTCGATTGCCTCGCCCAGGTCAAAAGGCACGTCGTCCAAGTCCAGCTTTCCGGCCTCGATCTTGGAGAAGTCGAGAACGTCGTCAATCAGCGCCAGCAACTGGTTGGCGGAAACCTGGACGCTCTCGAGGTAGTCGCGCTGCTCGGCCGAGAGGTCTGTGTCCAATGTCAGCTCGGTGAACCCGATGATCCCGTTCATGGGGGTCCTGATCTCATGGCTAATGTTGGCCACGAATTGACTCTTTGCGTGGCTCGCGAGCTCCGCTTTGGCGGCTATTTCGTTTGCCAGCAGCGTTGCTTGCTGCAGGTCTCCGTTGGTCTCGATGAGGGCTCTGTTGGCTTGCTCCGCCCCCTCCTTCGCCCGCTGTAGCTCTTGCTCGGCGAGCTTTCGTTCCGTGACGTCGGTGGCTATCAGGATCAGCCCGACCACACTCCCGTCGCGCTCCATGGGACCGACCCGGGTCGTGTGCCATGTGCCGGGAGCCCTGGCAAGCTCGTATGTGTCCATGACGCCCGTGGTGAGCACCCGGTGAAAGCACTGGCGCACCACCTCGTGGTAGGCGATGGGTATGTAGTCGAAGATGGACCTCCCAATGAACTCTTCCACGCTGTGCCCGTGTAGCGCATGGTTCACGAAAAGCATCGTTCCTTTGAAGTCCACGGTGATGATCAGGTCCGGGGCGTTCTCCGCCACGCCACGGAACCGCGCCTCGCTCTCGCGAAGGGCCTCCTCGACGCGGCGCCGCTCCGTGTTCTCGACCTACATGCTCTGGTTGGCCTCGGAAAGCTCGATGGCGAGGTCCTCGATGCGCTGTGAGCGGGTCGACCGGCTGGAGACGTAGAGACCGAGAAGCACCGTGGCGACAAGCCCTCCCGAAAGAGCCACCCAGCGCTGTATCGGGTTCTCACCGCTCAGGAAGTCGGGGCCTGGATGAAGCAGGAGAGACCACTCTCGGCCGGCGATCTCCAGCGACTCGATACGATGGATGCCCCGCCGAATTCCGTCCTCGAGGGCGGAGTCTTCTCCTATCATCAGGGCAGGACCTGGCTTGCCGGGTCCCGACTCCGGGGGGTATCGGTAGAGCAGCCGAGTCTGGACACCGGGGGTCTTATCGAGCACCAGAAAACTCATTCCCTCGATCCCAGCCACCGCTTGGGCCGCGAGACCGTCGATGCGCAATGCGGCCACGGCGAATCCAGTCAGACCCTCCGCCCGTTGGGTCGGCGTATCTAAGGCGGCCCCTTTGACGAAGGTCGGATAGAAGACCAGGTATCCGGTCAGCGGCTCGAATCCTCCACCGATGGGCATTTCCCGGTTCCCCGAACCGCCCCAGGTGTCGAGCACCGGGCCAAGGTCGAAGAATGGGGAAGGGAGCACAGCCAGGTCGAGCCCGAGACCTTCTTGAAGGCCTTCGGTCGGCAGCATGTAGTAGATCGGGTAGTACTCGGGTCGCGTTCCGGCCGGGACGAACCGCAACGATTTGTCGAGTTCGGTGATACGGAAGCCCTGAAGGCCGTTGAGGCGAGCCTGGGCTTCGAACGCTGGTCTATCCTTCAAGAGAACGCGTGGCACCCATCCAAGCACATTGATGCTGGTATGGTCCTCGAAGGCCCCGGACACGAACGTGCCGAACTCGTCGCGGGCCACCTCATCGCTGCTGGCGAAGAACCGACCTATGGACCGAAGCACTTCGAGGTCGTTATTGACGGCGGTCTCGAGTGCAGCCGCAACGGCAAGCCCCTCCCTTGCGAACGCGCTCTCACGGCGCTCGTAGTCCAGCCTTTGATAAAGGAGGAACGCGCCGACTGAAAGAAGCCCGCCGGCTAGCACGGCCAGCACCACCGGAAGGGTTGAACGGGGCGTCCAGTCCCCGCTGCCGCGCTTCCGACGGGCCCGCTCGCTAGGCGGCTTTGACGGCTGTCCCACGGTCGCCCACGATGCCGTCTGCGATACTCTTGATACGCGTTGGACTCGGCCCTTCCGTCCGACCACCTCGCGTCACGACCTGTACCAGGCTTGGCACGTCGACGATCAGGACAACTTGCCCATCGCCCAGAACGCTCGCCCCCGACAGGCCTTTGATCTCTCCGATATATGCTCCCATCGACTTGGCGACGACTTCCTGCTGCACCCGGACCCCATCCACGACGAGTCCCAGAGAGCGCTCGCCCGAGCGCACCACCACGACATAGCCCTTCCCTGAGTCGTCGGATCTGGCTCCCTGGCCCAGCCCGAAGGCGTCACTCAGTCTGACGAGGGGGATGATGGCGTCTCGAAGGCGCATGACCTCTCGTCCTCCCATCGTATGAATCTGGGCAGGGTCGGGCGAGACCGTCTCCAGAATGTGGACCAGTGGAATCGCGTAGACGGTCGGCCCGATTGAAACCAGGAGCGCCTGAACGGTCGCCAGGGTTAACGGCAACCGGAGCGTGAAGGTTGTCCCCTCCCCAGGCCGAGAGCTCACCAGGACCAGGCCGTTGATGGCCTCGATGTTCGTCTTCACGATGTCCATGCCGACCCCGCGGCCGGAGACGTCCGTGGTCTTCTTGGCCGTGGTGTAGCCGGGAAGGAAGATCAGGTCCATTGTCTCGGCCTCGTTGAGCCGAGCAGCCGCCTCCCGGGACAGGAGTCCCTTCTTGACGCCCGCGTCGCGCAGCGCCTCGGGATCGATACCCTTGCCGTCGTCCTCGATCGAGATGACGATGTGGCTCTGCTCGTGGTACGCGTCGAGCGTGATTCGGGCGGCCTCCGGCTTCCCAGCGCTCTTCCGCTGCTGGGCCGATTCGACCCCGTGGTCCAACGCATTGCGCAGCAGATGGACGACGGGGTCGCGGATATGCTCGATCACACTGCGATCAATCTCGGTGTCCTGTCCCTTGACCTGAAAGTCGAGCTTCTTTTTCATCTTCTGGGCGAGGTCCCGCATCATCCGGGGGAAGCTGTTGAACACCGTCCCGATGGGGAGCATGCGGACCTTCATGATGTCTTCCTGGAGCTCGTCGACGACCTTCGCGATGTGGGTAGTCGTCTTGCCCAGGGCTTCCAGCAGATCGTCGTCCTGGTAACGAGACTCGAGCATCTTCGCGACCTGAAGCAGCCGGGTGCGGTCGATCACGAGCTCGCCGATGACGTTCATCAGGCTGTCGAGCCGCTCGACGTCGATTCGCATGGTCTGCGAAAGGGCGGCCGACCGCTTGGGTGCGTTGTCGCCGCCGGTCGGCGGGCCTTCCTTCCGCTCTGGAGGGCCGTCGTTGGACCGCTCATAGGGCGACACCGCAATCCCGGCAATGTCCGGGACCTCTTCCACGCTGGCGCTGAGGGCCGCCGGCTCCGCCGACGTTGCCAGGACGACCTCCAGCCTGGTGTCCGTGACCTCGGCGCGGTCGATGAGCTCCAGCGACGGGTTGCTCGCGATGATCTCGCCCAGTCCCCGCAGCTCTTCGATGATCTGATAGCAGCGCACGACAGCCCACTCTGTCGTCTGTTCCAGCTCGATGCGGATATGCTGCACTGTCTTTCCGCCCGCCTGGGCCACGACGACCCGGCCTTCCGCTGCTTCGTCGAGCACCAGTCCGCGCTCCGCCGAGCCGGGGTGCTCCGAGCTGGGGCGGACGCCGTCTTGCTCCGCCACGGCCGCCTTGAGGGCCTCCAGGGCGCCCTCGACGGCGACGGGGTCCCCGTCGGGTTGGCTCAGGGCGTCTGTGAGCGCTCTGAGGACGTCGAGGCAGCCCAGAAGAGCGTCGATCGCCTGGGTCGTCGCTTTCAGATCGCCACGCCTCACGCGGTCGAGAAGGCTCTCCATCGCGTGGGCCAGCTCGGCCATCGCGGTGTAGCCGAGCATCGCCGACGACCCCTTCAGCGTGTGGGCCGCCCGGAATATCTCCTGGATGACCTCGGCATCCTCTCCCCCGCGCTCCAACTTGAGGATGGACTCATCGAGCAACTGGAGATGCTCTTCAGCCTCCTGCAAGAAGACGATCAAGTCGTCGGGTGTGATGTCGGGGGCAAGCTCCATGAAGGCCTCGGTATCTTTCCTTGTTGGGGGCTCCGAAGGTCGCTCAGGCGGCCGCGGCGCCGACGAGGGTGGTGATGCTGTCCTGCTGCGACCCAGAGAGCACTCGTTCCAGATCGAGCAGGATGATCATCCTCCCTTCGAGTTTCGCGATCCCGATCAGATACTCCGAGTCCTCGTTCGTAATCACGAGCGAAGGCGGCTCGATTGAATCCTCCGAGATGCGCATCACCTCGTTGACGGCGTCGACGATCATGCCGATGCTCTGGCTCGCGATGTCGACGACGACGATACGGTTGTCCTTGCTAACCTCGCCGTGCTCCAGACCAAATCGCTTTCGCAGATCGACAACCGGAATCACCTTCCCCCGGATATTGATCACTCCCTCGACGAAGTTCGCCGTCTCGGGTACGCCGGTGATCTCCTCCATCCTGATGATCTCGAGTACGGCGTTGATGTCGACGCCGTAGGCCTCGCCGGCCAGATCGAAGACCACGATCTGCTGCTCCTGGCTTTCACTCTGCTGCTGGGTCTGTCCCTTTTCGCCCATGGGGCACCTGCCTCCTTGCCGCTGTTTTGAGGAAGAACGCGACACTTTCAAACCTATCCGCTATCGGTCGCGCCGGTAATGGCAGAACTCCTCATTTCGTTTGGGGGACGCCGGTCGGTAACCATGGTGGAAAAGCCGCTTCAAGGGGCTGAGGGGCTTCACGCACGAATGAATGGAATGCGATGGGTATCGATGAAGCCACCAGACACTGAATAATTCCCGCTCACCCTTGGGTGGCGTGGGTACCAGCATCTCGCGACCAACTGGGGGTGGGCATGCCGCTGGAGGTCGCGTGGCTTGGTCGGAAGGACTCCAGGGGCCTTCCTGGTATCACCGGCCACTAAGAGACAACACACTGTTTCAATCCTCGACCCTCTTTCGACGAAGGTCGCAGATCCGGCGGGCAGCCGCCGGGCGAAGCCTATCCAACGAGACGAGCGAGCGAGATGCCGGGTGGAAGCGCTCGGTCGTCGACGGTCACCTCGTAGTCCTGAAAGCGACGCGGTGTCGGCGCCCGCAACCTCGCGGTCACAAGCTCGACAAGCGTATAGGCGGGAGCGTCACCAGCCTTGGCGCTGTGCGTGAACACGTAGAGCCCGCGGCAGGTCATGGTCCCCCGGTTCACCGACCGGTCCAGGTCCCAGAGGTTTGTCAGCGCATCCCAGAGCAACGACAGGTCCTCCGCCGATGCCCCGGTGTCGTCGGCAAGGAACGGGTTAAACGCGCCCCTCGTGACGTAGAGGCCATAGGGCACGACGAACCGCCGCCCCATCTGCCCCGATACGGCTTCCACATCCTCTACCTCCCCGCGGGCGACGTCGTCGGGATTGGTGAGGGCCACCCGCGTAATGGCGAGGTCGATCGGGTTGATCGGGTCCACCGAGCGGGCGAAGGAGAGCTGAACTGGTCCCCTTACCTGGCCGCAATTCCACTGCTTCCCCCGGAGCTCGCTCCGGCCCGTGGTCATCACGGCGCCGAACATGCGGACGTCGTAATACAGTTGGCACATCTTCCGCCGTGCGTCGTAATTCACCGATGCCGATGGCGGGGCGTTCAGTCGCGCGTAGGCCCTCCTCTGCTCCCGCGCCAGAATGCCGCGATGCTTCACGTAGATGTCCTGGTCGTGGACCCGATGAACGTAGTCGCGCACCTTGCGTTTCAGGCACACGTCGGTGACCCACCCGTGCATCGTCTCGGGGTCGACGGGGGCATGTTGCCGGCATCGGGGTCGCCGTTGGGGTTCCCGTCTGTGACGTCGAACACGAGCACGAAGTCGTGGCGCTTGCTGGGGTCGGTGTGGACGGCATCGGTCATGGCACGCTCTTTCTGGCCTAGGCGGCCCGTACGTCTCGTTGCCGGGCTGCGACGTCGGCCGGCGCCACATGCAGCCCGGCCCTCTGGTAGTAGTAGCCGAGGGCGAAGAGGCCTTGTCCTCGGAGGTCCAGCGATTCTGGGAAGGCGGGGAGCTGGCCCAACAACGCGGACACCTCGCCCTGGAGAGCGGCATGGAGCGGCCGGGTCGCGCGTCGGATCCGCCCCAGGTGTTCCGTGGCAATGCCGATCAACCGCGGGAAGACGCGAGCGGGGGCGGTGGCGGCGGCGCCGAAGGAGCGCCGTGCCGCCGTGGTCTTTGCCCCGGGGACGGCCCGGCGATGGACGAGGTCCCACAGCGCGAGGAGTCGTCCACAGAGGTAGGCGTGCTCGCTGCCCATCAGCGCTTCGAAGGCGGGACGTTCCGCCCGAGTGAGGAGAAGGAGCTTGATCAGGGAAGCGAGGGGAGCCTCCATGAACGTCTGTCCGCCATCGGCGACGGTCCTCCCGAGCGAGGCCCGGCGCACGGCGAGATGCAGAAGCCACTGGGGCAGCGAATCCCCGGCGAAGGCATTCCTGACAAGCGCCCGCGCAACATTCGGGGAGAGACGCGATCTCTCCGGCGCGCGGCCCTCGCGGCGGCCGGGCAGGACGAGGCTGCGTTCCAGGGCGTGGGGCGAATACCAGCTCCACCGACCTTCTCGATCTGGTAGCCCCTGTCGAGCGAAATAGGTGGCGAGGTGTTGCCGGGCGGCAAGCACGGTAGTGTCGATCCAGTCCCGGAGAACGATGCGCCCCCCACTCGGAGAAAAGCAGGCGCCATACCAGCGGTCGTCGGTCGCCACGCCGTTGCTTGGCTCCAGCGACAGGGAGCGGACGCCGTACTCGTCGGGATGGGCCAGGAGCCCGAGCAGGTTTCCGGTAGAGCCCTGGTCCGTAAACGCCACGATGGTCGTCATGGAATCCGGCAACAGCGTGTGGGCTGCGTCGTCACTCAGGAGTGCCGTCAGCGTCTCCGTGTACCCCTGGGCGCAGGATTGGCAGACAGGGCTCGTTAGGCCCTGGTTGAGCCCATACGACTGGAAGGCTGGGCTATTGGCCGAGACAAGCGCCATCCCTGCTGGCTGGCCTCCCGCTATGCCCCGAACAATTGGATGGACGCGGGCGATGGGCGCGCTCTTGCCGCACACGAGGCATTCCCCAACAGGCCCCGAATCGAGCCGCCGCGCCCACCATACCTGGACCGCCTCCCGGTCCACCACCGGCGACTGACCTTCGACACGGAACGCGCATATGTCGTCGCCGAAGAGATCGCCGGGGAGCTCGAGTTGGGCCGGATTGAGGGTCTCGAGGAAGCGCTGCACGGCGATGACGGCAGGGTCTCCGGTGTCCCGGGCGCAGGCGTGGACCAGGTCGACGAAGGCGGCGTGGCCCAGGATCGTCCGGGCCCGGCTTCGGGTGCCAAGCATGGGACTCAGGCGCGCCAGGGCGTGCGCGCCGGAATCGGCCAGCAGCCGCGCCGCCACGTTGTTTGTAACCCGAACGTACGGGAGCGGCCAGCGGACCCCTACCTTGCGCTCCTGAGGCCCCGTTGCTTCCGACGTTCTGACAACATCGACGAGCCGGCCGTTGAGATCGAGGTCCAGCCACCAGTGGACCGGCGCGGTGCGATATCCGGGAGGCACCGGGACGCCGATCCTCTCGCGGCACTCGACGAGCGCCCTAAGCACGGTGGCGGGCCCCAACCGCCAGGTAAAGGTTTTGTGGGATGCGCATCGCACCGTGCTCGAGCCTTGGGAAGAAGAACCGGGGCAGGGCCGGATGGCCGTCCGACCCGTAATCCAGGTCGAACAACATCGGTCCAAGGTCCTCGGATATCGGTTGCGGCCTGTCGCCTTTCCGCGGCAGGCCGAAGAAGGCGGGGAACTCCCGGCAGCCGAGGTAAGGGGTCTGGAAGCATTGTCCTCGCTGCACGCGGCGACGGAATTGGTCCCGATACCCCGCGGGGTCCAGGTTACTCGCGTGTGGCTTCAAGACGACGTCCGCGTGCACGATGTACGCGACGTCGCGCAATGCGAGCGTATGACGCTGCGCTCGGTGCTCGTCCGCCAGGAAGTCGGGGCCCGCCCCCACTCGAAGTGTTGCCTTCTCCGTTACCTCGTTCCGGACCAGGGAAACGAACTGTACCGGGCGCAGGACGAGGATCTCGCGGATCTCCCACGAGAACTCGGGACGCCAGAAGATCGACTCCAGGGCGCCTCGCGCCGCCGAGGGTGTCATGACCGGGTAGCTCACGCGCTCGACCTTCATCTCGGGCCGGGTGAAGCAGGCGAACTCGCCCCAAAACCGCGCCACTAACGGGGGATCACTGAACGTCGTCATCGACCATCCTCCACGCATGCGGACAGACTGCCGCTGGGTCCGCTACTTGAATGGTAGGGTCGACTACACTGAAGTGACAAAGCCTGCTCCCTTCGGATGCCTACGAAGGGACAGGGTCGCGCCCAGTGAGCAGGTCCTCGAAAGGAGTCGAGGGGTTTAGGACTGGGGGGTAGCCGGGGTGGGGACGGCTTTCCACGTCGCCAGCTCGCGGACGCCGTCGACTCGCCAGGAGAGGTTCCCGTTCGTGACCAGCTGGAGCTCGTTCTGGATGTGCTGGTTGCCGGGCAGGACGATCTCGACGATGGCCGACGCGGTGTGGCAGCCGATCGACGGGGCGCGCAGGCTCACCAGATCGAGGCCTTTCCCGAGGTCCCGGGACGCCTCGGGGTAGAACGACTCAGTGGTGACACGGCGAAGGCCATCGATGTTGCTCTCGCGCAGGAAGCGGAGGTACTCCCTGACAGCGCTCTCCACAACCTCTCGCCGCTGAATCACCTGGCTTGCCGCGCCGCCGATGCCGCCGAGGTTCGACGAGCCGCTGGAGATGGCCACGCGGCCCTCGACGAGAAGCGAGAAGCCCCGGGCGCCGCCGTCCACGGTGCAGATCACGCTATGGCCGCGCCGCTCCAGCTCGTCGCGTAGGGCCAACGCAACGTCAAGGGCCGTCTGCCCTGCGGAGACCGGCACCTCGATCTTGGAAGGGGCCGAGAGGACGAGGGTGCCGTCCGCCGTCGCCGAGCCCTGCAGGCTTACCTCGTAGATGTCGGCGACCTGCTTGGTGTCTCCGTCGTTGGCGCAGGCAGCCACCAGAATTAGGGTGAGGACGGCCAGACTCAGGAGACGACGCATCGGACCTCCAAGATCTGCTTCAGTCTACGCTTTTGAACCCGGTTTGGGAAGTCGTCCGATGCTTGCAGGCCTGAAACGAGGCCCCTAGAATCGTCCATGCACCCCCGGCCAAGGAGTATCCACTTGATCGACACGCGCCGCCTCTCCTACCAGACCGAAGGGGATGGCCAGGTTATCGACCTGTCCGCCGACCTTGCCAGGGAGCTCGCGAGTTCGGAGGTCTCCGAGGGCACCGTCACCATCTTCGTGGCGGGAACCACTGCTGGAGTCACCATCATGGAGTACGAGCCCGGCCTCGTCGACGACATGCAGACATTCATGGAGCGGGTGGCCCCTCGCGACGTCCCTTACCAGCACAACATCCTCAATCGCGACGACAACGGCCACTCCCACACGCGGGCCATGTTGATGGGCCCGTCGCTGGTCGTTCCCTTGGCCGAGGGCCTTCAGTTGCTCGGGACCTGGCAGCGCGTGGTCCTCGTCGACTTCGATAGCCGGCCCAGGGTACGCGAGGTCGTGCTCCAGATCATGGGCGAGTAGCCGCGGGCTCGAACACACGTCGCGGCGGTTCGTTGACGCTCTTCAGAGGCCTTGCTAGGATGAGGTCTGCGTTTTGAAGCAGTTCGTCGGGAGGCAACGTGGGCAACGAAAACGGCCGTCAGTACGTCCGCTATTCGGCATACAAGGTGCAACCGGAATGGCGGCGACTCGAGGCTGACCGCAAAGCGGCGGGCCGCCGGGAGTTGACCGCCGTCATCGACGAGCTCTCGGATGGAATGCTGATCCGCAGCTATAGCTTGATGGGGACTCGGGGCGACGCCGACTTCATGCTGTGGATGGCCTCCGAGCGCCTGGAGCAGATTCAGGGGCTGGCGACCCGGATGTTCTCGACGGACCTGGGCCGCCACCTGGACACGACGCACTCTTACCTCGCGATGACCAAGAAGTCGATGTACGTCGACAAGCACCGCCACGCCAATCAGGAACGGCTGACGGTCACCCCGCTTGGCCGGAAATACCTGTTCGTCTATCCGTTCGTCAAGACGCGGGCCTGGTACACCCTGGACAACGAGAGCCGCCAGGAGATGATGCGCAGCCACTTCGCCGTCGGCCACAAGTACCCCGACATCACGATCAACACGTCCTACTCCTTCGGGCTCGACGACCAGGAGTTCGTCGTGGCCTTCGAAGGCGACGACCCCGGGGTCTTCCTAGACCTGGTGATGGAGCTGCGGCTCAGCAAGGCGAGCAGCTACACGGAGCGCGACACGCCGATCCTGACCGGCGTGTCGATGTCGATGGAAGAAGCACTGGAGTCGTTGGGCGACTGAAAGGGGCCCCATGGCGCGGACCGTCAACTTTTACTGGAAGACCACCTGAACGACGTGCCGTAAAGCGAAAGCGTCGCTTTCGCAGATGGGCGTCGAATTCTCCGAGCGCGAGCTTGCCAAAGAACCGCTAAGCCCTGATGAAATTCGCCGGCTGTCCGGTGGCGATCCGGTCTCGCTGATCGATAGAAGAAAACCCTCGTTCAAGAAGCTGGGAGTCGGCGACCGCGCGCTCTCCGAAGCCGAGGCGATCGACCTGATGACCCGGGAGCCCAGCATCATCCGGCGCCCCATCTTCGAGATCGACGGCGAGATCGTCTTCGGTTTCAACCAGCAGGAGCTCGACCGGCTCCTCGGTTAGCCGGCGCTCCGGTGGACTGTAACGAGGTCCCGCCCCCGGCGTTCCGGCAGGGCATCGATGAGTTCAACCAGGGGGCCTACTTCGACGCCCACGAGACGTTGGAGACCCTGTGGAAAGCGGAGTCCGGGCCTGTCCGCAACCTGCTCCAGGGCGTTATTCAACTGGCCACCGGAATGCACCACGTCCGCGGCGGGAACCGGAAGGGCGCGCTGGCACTGGTGGAGCGCGCGGTCGCGAAGCTCGAGCCGTACCAGGTCTGCCTCGGCATTGACGTTGCGGCGTTGCGGGACGACGCGGGTCGCGTGGTAGCCCGGCTGCGCGAGCTCGGGCCCGGTGAACTCGACGCCTTCCCGTGGAGCGAGGCGCCTCGCGTCAAGCTAGCGGACTAGAGGAGCGCCATCGCGGCTACGCCGAGGGTGACGCAGAGGGCTGAGGCGGCTTTCGTTACCAGGGCTGGTCGAGAAGCGCGCTCTGTCACTAGCTTGGGGATGAACGTGGCGATGACCGTGGCGTACGCGAGGACAATTACCGGCCTCGACGCCATAATCGCTGAAGACAGCGAGACGGGGCCCAGGCTAAACGCGATGAAGCTGGTCATGAAGGCGATGAGCAACGTGACGTGGGCCAAGGCCGTCACGCCCATCGCTTTGGGCGCTTTGAGCATCGCGCCGATCGTCCGCCACGCGCCGAAGCCCTGGGCGGCCACCGTGAACCCCGCCGCGGCCCCGACACTGGACAGGGCATAGAGCTGCCACACGGAGAGGTGCCCCAGGGCGTACTTGGCGACGGCGCTGTAGACCGCGATCCCGAAGCTGGCAATGAGTAACAGCGCGAAGGGCCGCCGCAGCTTCACGGGATCGCCGGGCAGCGCGTGATGCCACGAGGCGATGACGGCCGCCCACGATGACGAGCCCAATGGCGAGCCATTTGATCGGGTTCAGCACCTCGCCAAGGAACAGCACGGCAAGTATGGCAACGAAGATTGGGTGGGTGTCGAGGACCGGCACGACCCTGGTCACTTCGTCCTCGGACTGGATGACCCGGTAGATCAACAGCGAGAAGCCGGCGTAGAGCGCGCCGACGCCGACCATGGCGAAAACGGGGCCGCTCATCCACGACGACGGAGCGTCGATAATGAAGATAGGGACGGATATCACGAGATGGAAGATGCCGCCCCAGAAGGCGAACCCGAAGATGCTCCGAACATGACGCACGAAGGCGTACTTCTGCAAGATCGCGTACGCAGAGAACGATACGGCACTGATCAGCGACAGTGCGATCCAGTCCACGGGCTGTTCTCCTAGCGAAGCGTAGCAGGGGTGCGAGTTGTCTCCGGATTGAAGTCCCGGCAGCCTCGCCTCGCGATGCTACGCTCTGTGACTACTCGGTTGCGTCGTCAGGCCCGTCGCCGGCGTCGTCGCCTTCGGTGAGATCGAGAATCTCGCGGATGCCGGCGTAGTTGATACCTTTATCCGCCAGTTCGGCGATCCTCTGGATGCGTTGCACCTCGGCGTCGGAGTAGAGCCTCGTGCCGCCATCGGTCCTCGAAGGCTCGAGTAACTCCGCGGCCTCGAAAGCGCGCAACCGGTGCTCGGAAACGCCGGTCAAGGTCACAACGACGCTGATGGGGTACTTCCCCACGTTCGGATCTTCGATGATGCCTCCAGGCAATCTAACGCCCTCAGCTAGATTACCTAAGATTGATGTTAGGATAGTCTCAGTCTTGTGTCAAGATGGTCTGCCACCAACGCCCGAGATATGGCCGTGGCCCTTGTTGTTGGCCACGGGCCGGCGCACTATACTCGAAAGGCGATGCTTGCCAGGAGCCCCTGTTGAAAGACCTGCTGCTGCGCGCCCTCGACACCGCCGTCAAGCGCGGCGCCTCCTACGCCGACGTCCGGCTCGTCGAGACGAAGGTGCAGAGCCTCGCCGTGAAAGACGGGCGCGTCGAGGCTGTGACCTCGGACGAAAGCCGCGGTTTCGGTGTGCGCGTCATCGCCAACGGCGGCTGGGGCTTCGCCAGCAGCTCCCGGCTCACGGCGTCGGAGATGGACGTCGTCGCCGCGACAGCCGTCCGCATAGCCCTGGCGTCGTCCTCGGTGCTCAGCGAGCCGGCGACGTTGGGCGATCCGGTCCGAATCGTCGATTCCTACCGCACGCCGGTTGTTCGCGACCCGTTCTCGGTCCCGATCGAAGAGAAGGTCGGCGTGCTCGTCGCGGCGACTGAGGCGATGAAGGCAGTGAAAGGCATCGCCGTCGCCGAAGGGAACATCGAGGTCATCCGCACCGACAAGACCTTCGCCAGCACCGAGGGCAGCTACATCGAGCAGACGCTCTACGAGACGGGCTGCGGCATCGAGGCGACCGCAGTCGATGGCGACGAGGTGCAGAACCGCAGCTACCCCAACAGCGTCGGGAGGCATCAGGGCACCGAAGGCTGGGAGTTCGTCGAGCGCTACGACCTGCCGGGCAACGCCCCGGCCATCGCCGAGCAAGCCGTCGCGCTGCTCAAGGCGAAGCAGTGCCCCTCGGGCGAGACTACCGTCATCCTGGACGGCTCGCAGACAGCCCTCCAGGTCCACGAGTCCTGTGGGCACCCTATCGAGCTGGACCGGGTCCTCGGCATGGAGGCGGCCTTCGCCGGCACCAGCTTCCTGACGACCGACCTGCTCGGCTCGTTCCGCTACGGCTCCGACCAGGTGACGATGACGATCGACGCCACGCTCCCGGGCGGACTCGGCAGCTTCGGCTTCGACGACGAGGGTATCCCCGCACAGCGCGCGGAGGTGGTCAAGGACGGTATCTTCGTCGGCTATCTCACGTCAAGGGAGACGGCGGCGCGTTTGGGCCAGCAGAGCAACGGCACGTCCCGGGCCAGCGGCTGGGACCGGCTGCCCCTCATCCGGATGACGAACGTCAACCTGGAACCCGGCCCGTGGGCGCTCGACGAGCTCATCGCCGACACGGACGACGGCATCTATATGCAGACAAACCGTAGCTGGAGCATCGACGACCGGCGGCTCAACTTCCAGTTCGGCACCGAGATCGCCTGGGAGATCAAGGGCGGCAAGCTCGGCGCCATGCTGAAGAACCCAACCTACACGGGCATCACACCCCGCTTTTGGGCGGGGTGTGACGCCGTATGCGGTGGCGACGAGTGGACCGTCTGGGGCACCCCCAACTGCGGCAAGGGTCAGCCCGAGCAGGTCGGCCATGTCGGCCACGGCGCCGCCCCTGCCCGCTTTCGCGGCGTGCAGGTCGGCGTGATGCGCTGATCGCTCTGAGTCCGGTCTGTCGCAGCCAGCCTCAGCGCCGAAACAAAAAAAACGAGCCCGGGCATCGCCCGGGCTCGTTGCGTTCGTGACTACGGTGCGGGCTTACTTGTTGCCGTCGTCTCCGCCGCCTCCGAAGTTGCGGAAGGACTGCATCAGGCTAGTGAACTCCATGGGGAAGATGAACTTGGTCGACGGGCTGTCGCCCAGGCTCTTCAACGTTTCCAAGTACTGCAGGCTCATCGTCTTGGTATCCACCGACTTGGCGACGGAGTAGATCTTGTCGAGGGCGTTGGCGAAGCCCTCGGCTTCGAGCAGCTGGGCCTCGCGGGCGGCCTCGGCCCGAAGGATCTGGGCCTGCCGGTCGCCTTCGGCCTTCAGTATCTCGGACTGCTTCTGGCCCTCCGCGACGGTGACCGCGGCCTCGCGGTGTCCGGAGGCCTCCGTAACCGTGGCGCGCCGGTCCCGCTCGGCAGCCATCTGCCGGTTCATCGCCGCCTGAATATCGTGGGGCGGCGTGATCTCCCTGATCTCGACGGCCGTGACCTTGACGCCCCAGCGGACGGTCACCTCGTCGAGCTTGACGCGCAGGACGCTGTTGATCTCCTCCCGCTTTGCCAGGACGTCGTCCAGGGGAATGTCGCCGATCACGGCGCGGAGACCGGTGGTGGCGATGCCGACGGCGGCGGAGACGAAGTCCTGGACCTCGATCACCGACTTTTCCGGCGATTCCTGCATGATCCGGTAGTAGATCAGGAAGTCGATGTCGATGGGCGCGTTGTCCCTGGTGATGGCGGTCTGGCTGGGCACCGAAAGGACCCGTTCGCGGAGGTCGAGCTTCTTGCTCCCGTTGTTGATGATCGGCCAGAGCCATCTCAGGCCCGGTGCACGCAGCTCGGTGTACCTACCGAAACGAAAGATCATCAAGGTCTCATACTGTCTCACAATCGAAATTCCGGCCATTGCGGCCTCCTTCTGATTACACACGGCGATTGTCGCCGGCTAGCCTTCGAGGAACACTGCACCCTGAAGACGCCTCCCGTCTTCAGATAGGCGTACCTTAGTCCCCACCCTGGTCATCGTCAAGTGCGGCCCCTGCTTCGGGGGGCGGGCCGGGCTCCTCGCCGGAAGGCAGGGCGTAACCCTCTCCCTCCCGCAGCAGCATGGGCACTTTGCGCACCTTCAGGGTGAGGCCATCCAGGGAGAGGGCCTCGACCCGCTCGCCTGCTTCGACGGTCAGGTAGTTCTCTTCCTCCGCGGACCAGTCCATCCCACTGATGTGCACCGTGCCTAGAGGGTCCAACGGGGAAGTCACCCTGCCGGTTTTCCCGATGACCACGTTCCGTACCGATTCCGGGGGCTGGCTCTTGCCCCGCCAGGCGAGCCATGACACCGCCAGAATCCCGGCGGCCATGCTTCCGCCGAATCCCACGATAAGCCAGGGACTGACCTTTATCCGCGGTCCGGAGATCGATGGCGGATCGGCCGCGAAGGGCGAGAACAGGAACAGGGCGCCAAGAACAAAGGCGACGAGGGCCCCAACCCCCAGGATGCCGGTCCCGGCAACCTGGACCTCGAAGAACAGCAGGACCAACGCGAAGAGTATGAGCCCGACCCCGGCATAGTTCACCGGAAGGTTTCCCAGCGCGACGAACGCCAGCACGAGGGCGATGGCGCCGAAAACGCCGGGGAACACCAGCCCCGGGTTCAAGATCTCGATGAAGAGCGCCAGGCCGCCCAATGAGAGAAGCAGGGCCGAGATATTGGGGTCGGCGATGACCGAGAGGAAGTTTTCGACAAAACTCGGGCTCACGCTGGTGCACATGGCCCTGGGCTTTTCACAGACGATTCCCTCGGTGTGCAGGGTGACGTCTCCGCGGTCCATGCTGATGACTCGACCGTCGAGCGTGGCGAGCAGGTCGGCCAGGTCGTCGGCGATGAGGTCGATCATATTCAGCTCGAGGGCTTCCTCACTGGTGAAGGAAGAGGCCTCGCGCACCGTTTCCTCGAGCTTCTCGATGTTGCGGCCGCGGCGCTCGGCGATACTCCTGATCTCGGCCGCG
The DNA here is from genome assembly GCA_965248515.1 of Dehalococcoidia bacterium. Classification (GTDB taxonomy): domain Bacteria; phylum Chloroflexota; class Dehalococcoidia; order SHYB01; family SHYB01; genus CBDFJU01. Next base: position 823,121 of record CBDFJU010000002.1, read on the forward strand.
GCATCGTTCAGGGCCTTCGCGGCGAGGGTCTCGGGCAGGTCTTCTCCGCCGCCCCCGATTGGAGTAGCGGCTCCGATGTTCGTGGCCGGGGCCATGACGGCGACATGGCCCGCGGCGGTGATGAAGGTGCCGGCCGAAGCCGCTCTGGCTCCCTGGGGAGCGACGAACGTAATGACGGGGATGTCCGAGCTGAAGATGCTCTCGACCATGTCCCGCATCGAGCTGACGAGGCCGCCTGGAGTGTCGATGACGATGATCACGAACTGGCCGCCGTCTTCCTGGGCCCGTTCCAGGCCGCGTTTGAGGAACTTGGCGCGGTTCGGGTCGATGGCGCCGTCGATCTCGAGAAGAAAGGCCCCCCCGGAGCTCGTGTCCTGGGCGGCGGCGCGCAACGGTGCGATGAGACCGGCACAGACCAGCCCCAGGTACAGCATGAGCCGGCCCAGGCGGAGTTTGTTTCCCATACGCCTCCTGCGAGGCCATTATAGCCCCGGGCGCGCCGGTCAGACGCTCCCACTCGATTGCTCGCTGCGTCGCGCCCCTGCTATCATCGGGAAGAGTACACCCGGATGCCCCCTTCCAAACAAGGCGCCCCGCGCACTCTCCCGGACCTGTTGCTGGGCGGCGAGCCCCGTAGTCCCGCCATTGTGGTCCCGGGAGGCCCGACGCTGAGCTACGAACAGCTAGCCGACCGCGTCGAGACCCTCGCGGGTCGTCTGCGCGCGGCCGGTGCCGAACCCGGCACGCTGGTCTCCATGGTCCTCGGGAACGACGTCGCCTTCGTGGAGACGTTCCTCGCGGTGACCCGGGCAGGCGCTCAGGCGGCGCCCCTGAACCCCGCCTACACGACCGACGAGTTCATCTCCTCGATCGAAGACGCTCACGCCCACGTTGCGGTCCTGGACCCGGAGGCGGCGTCTGCCTGGGAAGCCACTCGCTCGCTCGACGTGCCCTCGGTGAGCGCCACCATGGGCGACGGTGGCGTCCGCCTCGAGCGTGACGGCGCCCTGGTGCCTTCTGATGGGAGAATACAGCCTCCCGATCCCGGTTCCGTGGCCCTCTTTCTCCATACCAGCGGGACCACGAGCAGGCCCAAAGGCGTGCCCCTCACCCATGCCAACATCGTGGCCTCCGCGCAGAACACGGTGCGGACCTACCGCCTTGGTCCGGAAGACGCCACGATGGCGGTGATGCCGCTGTTCCACGTGCACGGCCTCATCGGCGTGGTCCTCTCCACGCTGGCCTCCGGCGGACGCATCGTGCTCCCTCCGCGCTTTAGCGCGAGTACCTTCTGGCCCCAGGTCCGAGATGAAGGGGCCACCTGGTACTCGGGGTCGCCGACCATTCATCAGATCCTTCTCGCGCGCGCCGACGACGACCAGGCCCCCCGGGGGGCCTTCCGCTTCATCCGCTCCTGTAGCGCCGCTCTAGCGCCCACGGTACTGGAGCAGGTCGAGGCGCGCTTCGAGGCGCCGGTGGTGGAGGCTTACGGCATGACGGAGGCCTCCCATCAGATCGCTTCCAACCCGCTCCCGCCCGGCGAGCGCCGGACATCGACCGTGGGTCACCAAACGGGAGTCGAGGTCGCGGTCATGGACGAGTCGGGCTCTCTGCTCCCCGCGACCACCGAGGGCGAGGTGGTCATCCGGGGCCCCAACGTCACCCATGGCTACCGGGATAACCCGGAGGCGAACGCCGCTTCATTTTCGGACGGCTGGTTCCGGACCGGGGACCAGGGTGTGATCGCCGGCGATGGCTACGTCGCGCTGACGGCACGGATCAAAGAGATCATCAATCGCGGCGGAGAGAAGATCGCCCCGTTGGAAGTGGATGCGGCGCTGATGCGGCACGGGGCGGTGGCCGAGGCCATCGCCTTCGGCGTGCCCGACGCCAAGTACGGCGAAGAGGTCCACGCAGCCGTCGTTTTGCGCGGTGAGGCGTCGCCCGACGATTTACAGCGTTTCGCCGCCGAGCACCTCGCTTCTTTCAAGGTGCCGAAGGTGATCCATGTCGTCGACGAGCTGCCTCGGACCGCCACGGGCAAGGTGCAGCGGCGCCATGTTGCCGCCAGGTTCGCCGACAAGGCCTGAGTCGGCTATTTTGCGCTTCGATTAGCCCTTCTTCTCCTGGCCGGTTCGTGTCGTCTTCGAGGCGGCGCCGAGGCCCAGAGGAGCGCCACGCCTCGCGACGTTGGGGGAATCGCCGGCGCTACACTAGGGGTAGAGGGTCGGTAGTAACCCTCGGGAGGTGGCCCGTGTCACGTCATGGAGACTACCAAAAACATGATATCAAGAAACCCAAGATGGGCGACCAGCTTCACCCCCACGCCAAGACCCCACCGCCTTCCGCGCCGGTGCGCGTGATCAAGAGCAAGGGGAGGAAAGCGGAGCCGGGCGGCTAGCGGAGCCCTGAACGCTTCATCGCATGACGCAGCAGCGATGCGCCTTCACCGCCGTTGTTCGCGGCCGCGTTCAAGGGGTGTACTTCCGGGACTATGTGCGGACGAAGGCGCTGGGACTTGGGCTCGTCGGTTATTGCCACAACGGAGCGGATGGCGTGTCGGTCGAGGTCCGGGCTGAGGGCGCCACGAAAGCGCTGGAGCAGCTCGCCGAGCACCTGCACCGGGGGCCGCCGACCAGCCGCATCGACAGTGTCGACGTGACGTGGGGCGAGGCCGTCGGCGACGGATCGAGCTTCGTGATCCGGTGGTGACCCCTTGGCTGGGCGTGGATGTGGGGGAGTGCAGAGGGGGTGTCCCCTTCTACCAACAAATACCCAGAAGGGCTACCGTGAACCCCCCGAGGGGGTTTGGGGGTGGTCTTCGGTGACGCCGCTAGACGCGCCGCATCCCGTAATAGTCGTCGCTATCCAGGACTCGGACTAGAGTCTCGGGGGTGATGACGCGGGAGTCCCTGATTCCGACTCCCCGCTCGGCCAGTTCCTCGCCCAGCTGTTCGACGTCCATCGGCTTGTTTTCGTGGACGAGAAGCAGCCGGAATGCAGCCTCGAGGAGCGGCAGATCGGGGTTCACGAAGCCCTCGATCTTTGCCAGGTCGACCATGGAGGGGACGCCGCCTCCCTTGCGCTTCTTAGCTCCCTTCGGCGGGACCTGGTCCATCTCGTTGATGCGGCTTTCGATCATGTTCTGGAATGAACGGGCGCTCGCTTCATACCACTCCAGGTCGATACGGTACTTCGGCCTCTCAACCTCTGCTTCGTCTCCGCCGGCGATCTCGGGGGCGTCCTCTTGAGTCATCTCTTTGGGGGCTCCTCAGTGCGGTGAGATTGGCGAGCCAGGGCGGACTGCGTCAAGACTGGTCTTCGGACCAGTCGAGCATCTCGACCGTGACGCGACTTCCAGCGGGCATCAGGGGCACTTCTTCGGGGCAGATGGCGAGGCCGTTGGCCTTCGCCATCGAGGTCAGCACGCCGGAGCCTTGCGGTCCGGTAAGGCGGGCGTAGTAGCGGCCTTCGCGTTTCGTCACCCACGCCCGGGCATACACTCTCCGCTCGTCGTGGTTCTCGATGGGGTCTTCCAATGTGGCTTCGATGGTCGGCTTGGACAGGTCCATCCGGCCCATCATCTTCAGGATCGCCGGACGGCCGAACTGCTCGAACGCCACCAGAGAGCTCACGGGATTGCCGGGCAGGCCGAGATGGGGGACGGGCCTTCCGAAGCCACCCGCGCCGGGGGCCTTGAGGACGCCGAAGGCGAGGGGCTTCGCAGGCTTCATGCGTACGGTCCAGAAGGCGATCTCGCCCTGTCTCATCAAAACGTCTTTGACGATGTCGTAGTCGCCACGGGAGACGCCCGCGGTGGTTATCAGCAGGTCTGTGTCGAGACCCTCGGCAATCTTCGCTTCCAGGGAGTTGAGATTGTCCCTGGCAATGCCGAGGAGCTTCGGGACCCCGCCGTAGCGAAGGACAGAAGCGGCGATGCTAAAGGTGTTGCTGTTATAGATCTGTCCCGGCCGGACCGGCGCCGGGGGCTCGACCAGCTCGTCGCCAGTGGCGAGGATGCCGACAACTGGGCGGCGCACCACCGGTGCGGCGTCGAAGCCCAGGGATGACAGGACGCCGATCTCCGCCGGCCGCAGAACAGTCCCCTGGCTCAGGACCAGGTCGCCTTTCCTGATGTCTTCCCCGGCCTCGCGGATGTTTGACCCCGGGGGCAGGTCGGCCATGACGCGGACCTCTTCGCCAATGGCCTCTCCCTGGCGGGCCCGGTGCAGCTCATCAGTTTCCTCGAACGGCACCACCGCGTCGGCGCCGTCGGGGATCGGGGCCCCGGTCATGATGCGAATGGCCTGGCCCTTGCCGACCCTTGTGCTCGGCACCTGGCCCGCGGCAAGATGGCCGACCACGTCGAGCAGCACTCCGCTCGCGGAGCCGGCGTCGTGGATATCGCCGGCCCGGACCGCGTAGCCGTCCATCGAGGAGTTCGGCAGCATGGGCACGTCGAGCCCTGCCTGGACGTTGGTGGCCAGCACCTGGCCCAGGGCTTCGAGGAGGGGCGTGTCCTCGGCATCGAGGACGTTAACATAACTCAGGATCTTGTCCCGCGCCTCCTCCACGCTCAGCCAATCGGGCATCTTGGGCATGCCTTGGTGGGCGTGGCGGTCATGAGCGTGGACGTGCGGCGATGCCATGGGGACGATACCTCGCGGGGTCAGCCAATTGTAGGGGATGGCCCTTTCCAGCGTCAACGAGAACGACGGGTCTGGCCCAGAGAGCGAGGCTCCTGTCCCGTTTTTGGGGTTGACCGTCCTGTTTGACGTTTCGGCGAGGATGCCTTCTTCTGTTGCCTCGCCTCTTTGCGGACGTTATACTGAGGAGAGTGAATCGTTTCCCGAGGCCCTGAGATGGCCGTCTCCGTCACGACTCTTCTGGGCAAGGCCCAGGAATATCTGCCCCCCGATAAGGTCTCTCTCGTACAGGAGGCCTATGAGGTGGCCGAGTTCGGCCACCAGGGACAGATGCGCAAGTCGGGCGCCCCTTACATCGAACATCCGGTCCGGGTCGCCCTCCTCCTTGCCGATCTTCAGCTCGATAGCCACACGCTGAGCGGCGCCCTTCTTCACGACGTCCTCGAAGACACGAAGGTCACGAAGGAAGAGCTCGAGCGCCGCTTCGGTCCCGACGTGCGTAAGCTCGTGGACGGCGTGACCAAGCTGAACAAGATCGAGTACCAGACGAGCCACAATGGCGCGGGCCAGGGCCTCGATGGTGCGCACACAGGCCTCCAGGCCGAGAGCCTGCGTAAGATGCTCGTGGCCATGGCGGAGGACGTCCGGGTGATCCTCATCAAGCTCGCCGACCGACTCCACAACATGCAGACCATCAAGGCGCTGCGCCCCGAGACCCAGTTCCGAATCGCCCGGGAGACGCTCGACGTCTACGCTCCGCTAGCCCACCGGCTCGGCATCTCGAACTTCGGATGGCAGCTCGAAGACCTGGCCTTCCGCTGTCTCTATAGCGAGCGATATCGGGAGATATCGAAGCTCCTCGCGACAAGCCGCAAGCGCCGCGAGGACTTCATCCACCAGGTCCGCAGCACCCTCACGAAAGAGGTCGATCAAGCCGGTATCAAAGCCGAAATCTACGGCCGGCCGAAACACATCTACAGCATCCACAAGAAGATGGAGCGATATGCGGGCCAGGGCCGCGACTTCGACCAGATCTACGATCTGTTCGGGTTCCGGGTGCTTGCCGAAGACATCGGCAATTGCTACGCGATCCTGGGGCTGGTGCACAAGCTGTGGCGGCCGATTCGCGGCGAGTTCGACGACTATGTGGCCAACCCTCGCGAGAACATGTATCAGTCGCTCCATACCGCGGTCATGGGGCCGAACAACGTTCCGTTCGAGGTCCAGATCCGGACCCACCGCATGCACGACGTCGCGGAGTACGGCATCGCCGCCCACTTCCGTTACAAAGAAGGGGGCCATGGCGACCATCGCTTCGATGAGCAGATGACCTGGCTGCGTCAGCTGCTGGAGTTGCAACAGGACCAGCCGGCCGCCGAAGAGTTCATGGAGTCGGTGCGGACCGATATCTTCCCCGACCAGGTCTTCGTGTACACGCCAAAAGGCGAGGTGCGAGAGCTCCCGACCGGCGCGACGCCCCTCGACTTCGCTTATCGCATCCACACCGAGCTTGGGCACCGCTGCATCGGTGCAAAAGTGAACGGCAAGATGGTCTCACTCGACAGTGAGCTCCAGAGCGGGGACAGGGTCGAGATCCTCGCGTCGAAGGGGGCGAAGGGGCCGACCCTGGACTGGCTGAACGACGACCTGGGGTATCTGAGAACGGCGAACGCCAGGGACAAGGTGCGGTCCTGGTTCAGAAGGCGGGCCAGGAACGAGAACATCGAAGCGGGGCGGGTGCTACTGGAAAAGGAGTTAAGGCGGATGCACGTGGGGATCGCCGAAGAGGACGTGGCGGCCCTGATGAACTACCCTTCCATAGACGACCTCTTCGCGGCCATGGGCTCGGGCGCGCTGAGCACGCAGCAAATTGCGCCAAAACTGCTGCCCGTCGAGATCGCCCCGATACCGGACTCCGCTGCCCCGGACGCCGAAGCCACCGAATCGGTGATGGTTGCCGGGCTCCCGAACATGCTCACGCGCCTGGCACACTGTTGTCATCCCCTCGCTGGCGACGGGATTGTGGGCTTCGTGACCAGGTCGCGCGGCGTCAGCGTCCATCGCGAGGGATGCCGGAGCGTCCACAACCTGGAAGCGTCCGGCCGACAGGTCCCGGTTAGCTGGGGCGTCCGCACCCAGCACTACACCACCAAAGTGGCCATCGTCGCCTGGGACAGGGTGGGCCTGCTCAGCGACATTACCGGGATCGTTTCGTCGGAAGGCGTGAACATCGCGGCTATCCGCAGCTCGCACCGAAAACAGGGGACCGTCACCGAGCTCCTCACCCTTCAGACCACCGGCGCCGCCCAGCTCAGCCGGATCCTGTCCAAGGCGGAGCAGGTCAAGGGCGTCATCTCCGTGAACCGCACCGGCTGACCTGCCGCACACAGCATTGCCAGCGCGGAGCGGGCCCGCTAGAATACAGAAGCAGTATCGCGAAAGAGGAAGACTTCATTGGCCAACCACAACTCGGCAAAAAAGGCCGCCAAGCAAATGGAACGGCGCCGCATGCGGAACCGGGCCGTGCGCTCGACGCTCAAGACCTACGTCAAGAATGCCGAGGGGACCATCAAGGGCGGCGAGCCGGCCGCGGCCGATGAGGCGGTCTTGAAAGCCGTCAGCGGACTCGATGTCGCCGTCCGCAAGGGCGTCGTGCACAAGAACCAGGCGGCCCGGCGAAAGTCGCGTTTGATGCGCAAGCTCAACGCCGCCAAGTCCGCCGGGTAGACCCCGGCGTCGACCGGTTCGACTCCTCCTCTTCTCGCTCCTCTTCATCCCGCCAGTGGGGCGTTGACACGCCCCCGCGATGCTGGATAGACTGTTTCAGAACAATCGTTCCAAACCGTGGGCGTTCCATGCCGCGCGTTCTCCACGCCCGAAGGGGAGTCATGCGAAAAACTTCCGAAAAGCAAAAAGCCATCCTGGCGTACATCCAGGACTTCGTGGGCCAGAAAGGGTATCCCCCGTCGGTCCGGCAAATCCAGGAGGCCTGTGGCATCAGCTCCACTTCGGTTGTCGACTACAATCTGCGGATCCTGGAGCAGCGGGGCGAGATTCGGCGCGACCGGGACGTGTCTCGGGGCATCGAGCTCCTGGGCGCCGCGGCGCCTCGTGGTGGGGTGGCTCAGGTCCCCTTGATGGGGACCATCGCGGCCGGGTCGCCGATACCCATCCCGGAGGCTGGGACATGGACAAGCCAGCCCGAGGAGATGCTTCAAGTCCCGGAATCCATGGTCAGGGGCAGGGGCGACGTCTATGCCCTCCGGGTCAAGGGCACTTCCATGATCGACGCGCTGGTTAACGACGGCGACGTTGTGCTGGTGCGCCATCAGCAGACCGCCGACAACGGCGAGATGGTGGTCGCCTGGCTCAAGGAAGAGGAGGAGACGACGTTGAAGAAGCTGCACCAGGAGCGCGACCGCGTCCGGCTCCAGCCGGCGAACAGTACGATGGAGCCCATCTACACGGCCCCCGAGAACCTCGAGATCCAGGGGAAGGTAATAGGCGTGCTCCGCGACGGCATCGTCTAGCCCGCGTTGACTCGAAAAGAAAAGGGCTCCCGAGGGAGCCCTTTTTCATTCCGGCCGGTCGTCGTTTAGTCGGAGGATGGCAGCGCGCGCGGTTGCTGGACTTCCATCTCCCGCTCGTCGACGAGCAAGGAGCCCTCACCGGCCTTGGTGCAGAGCACTTGAATGCCCGACTGTTCGTCCACGTATCGTCGTCCAAGTTGGATGGCCACAAAGCCCTCCCGTTCGTTCTAGCTTTTTATTTTCAGCTCGACCTTGTCGCCGCCATGATCGCAATAGAGGGCAGCGTCGCCGCCGCGGGTCACGATGACTTCCGCCCCACATTTGTCGCAAATATATCGCTTGCCAGTCTCTGCGGGCACTCGGGGGTTCCTCCTGAACGGCTTTCCAAACAATCTGCCCCGCCACTCTGTAGCGAGGCCGGGCACATTATAGACGGGGGCCCCTGAGGCAGTCAACGCCGCGGCGCGGCGCTGCGGGCTCCAATGCGGAAGCGTGACATAAGGTTGACACTGGATCGAAAATGACGGGGAGCGTAGCTCGCCGCAAGCCCACTGCCGACGTCGATGGGAGACCTGATGGACTATCGCGTGATCTCGGCCGACTCCCATGTGGACCTCACCTGGCTCCCGGGAGATCTGTTCGTCTCTCAGGCCCCGCCGGAGTACCGGGACCGTGTTCCCCGCACGGTGGAGGCCCCGGAGGGCTTCCGCTGGATGGCGGGCGACAAGGAGCTGACCGGGATGGGCGGTATCGGGCGTGGACTGTTCAGCGTGAAGCGCGGCCAGTCGAAGCGTTTGGATAGGATGATCGAGACGGGGTTCTATGCGGATGGCTTCGGCGGCAAACCCCACCCGACGACGCCTGATCTGCGACTGAAAGACATGGCTATGGATGGGATCGACGCCGAGGTTATCTACGGCGTCGTCAACACCAGCAGCCGTCTCGACGACCCCAAGCTAACGGGAGTCGTGCAGCACATCTACAACGGTTGGCTCGGGGAGTTCTGTCAAAGCAACCCAGGGCGCTGGGCCGGTCTGGCGAGCCTTCCCAACTACGACGCCGAGATCGCGGCCTCCGAGGCGCGACGCTCGGCTGCACTGGGGCTCAAGGGCGCCGAGTTCGACGCCGCCCACTCGGAGATGGTGCTCTGGGACCAGGGGTGGGACCCTCTGTGGGCGGCCCTCGAAGAAACTCACCTGCCCGTCTCGTTCCACGCCATCGGGGCTCGCGGCATGCCCGTGCAGCACGAATCGGCGACACCCCGCGATAATCTGATCTACAAGGGCGTCAGCAATACCCTTGTCGGTCTCAGCGCTGCCGAGTTCCTCTCGTCGTTCATCTTCTCCGGCGCGGTGGACCGACACCCGGGCCTCCAGTTCGTGCTCGGCGAATCGGGCGCGGGTTGGATTCCCTACGTCCTCGAGCGAATGGACCTCCAGATCAGTGACCGCCTCGCGGGGCTTGGTCTCGGTATGATGCCCAGCGAGTTCTGGCGACGCCAGGGACACACTACGTTCCAGAACGAGGAAACGGGTCCCAGGATCCTTGAATATATCGGCGAGGAGACCCTGATGTGGGGTTCGGACTATCCGCATCCCGACGGGACGTGGCCCGATTCCGTAGAGGTGATCGAGGCGAGCCTCGGCTACCTTGACGAGCCGGTGCGACGGAAGTTGACCTGCGACAACGCGGCCAAACTCTACGGGTTCGTTTAGGCCCGGGAGACCGAACAGCCAAATACGTCTCGTTGCGGCAGCGGCAGAAGTCCTCCTCCTTCTTTTCCCGCACCCACGCAACGACACGAGCCGTGGCGAGACACCCTCGCGAACGGGGCGGCTGGAGAAATTCTGACCGCCCCGTTTCCATGCAGCGCGGGGTCAGGGAGGAAGCTAGGCCGCAGCCGGCAGAGCGAAGCCGTAGAGCTTCGCGGCGTTGCTGCTCGTGATCTTTTCGCGCTCGACGTCGGGGACGCCCTCGAACAGCTCATCCAGGATCTGCCGACTCCGCGGGAACGTGCTCTCCTGGTGCGGGTAGTCCGAGCCCCAGACCATGTTGTCGACACCGATGAGGTCGCGGCAGCGGATGCCGATCTCGTCCTCCTGAAAGCTGACGAACATGTTGGCGTGGAAGACGCTGGACGGCATGACGTCCCGTGGCAGGAAGTAGGAGCCTTCCTTGCGCGCCCGCTGCGTGTGGTTGAAGTCCATGGCTTGCAAGAAGTACGGAAGCCACCCGGACTCGAACTCGACGACGCCGACGCGAAGTCCGGGGAAGCGGTGGAACACGCCGCTGTAAATCATCCGGGCGACCGAGAGCTGCACCAGGTGCGTCCGCGACGACGACTCGACGGGACTCCGCAATCCGTCATCGACCCTCACAGCATCCTGAGCTGACCGGCCCACCGTCTGGATCACCTTTCGCACGGTGCCGATGTGGAGGCTCAGCGGAATCCCCAGCTCCTGGGCGGCCGCCCAGAACGGGTCGTAGATCGCACTGTCGTAGGGACGGTCCTCCGGTGGGTAGACCGGTATCATGGCGCCGGCGGTCCCCAGCTTGGCCGCTCGCCGCAGCTCCCGGGTCCCCTCCTCGATGTCGTCAAGGTTGATCATGGCGATGCCCCTGATCCTGTCGAGGTGGCCGGCGCAGAACTCCGCAACGTAGTCGTTATAGGCGCGGCACACCGCACTCAAAAGCTCGCCATCGGGGATCGAGTACACGTGCAGTCCGCAGGTCGGGAAGATCACGTCGGCGAAGACGCCGTCGGCGTCCATGTCCTTCAGCTTCGCCTCCGGTACGTAGGCGCCGAGGTGGACCTCTTCGAAGTTGGCCTCGAGCCGCAGCTTCTCCGGGTGCTCGAACCGCAGCCCGACATCCACGCCGCCCGCTACGGAGAACAGGATCTGCCCGTCGGCGTACCAGCGCTGCGCCGTCTCACCCTGCACGAGCCGCGGCGCGCGGTCCGCGAATCGGGATTCGACCCGGCTGGTCCAGAGGTCCGGCACCTCGATGATATGCGAATCGGTCGAGACGACCGTGTGTCGGTCCATGGCACACTCTCCGTCCGGCCCCCGAGGGCCCGTCGGCTATTCCTGGAAGCGGGGGTCGAGCCGGTCGCGCAGCCAGTCCCCAACGAGATTGAAGCACAGCACGACGATGAGGATGCCGAAGCCAGGAAACACGGTGACCCACCAGGCGTCCTGGATGTAGCGGCGCCCCTCGGAGGCCATGGAGCCCCAGGTGGGCGTCGGTGGTGGGATTCCTGCCCCCAGGAAGCTCAGCGACGACTCGGCGAGAATGGCCGAGCCCACCTGCAGGCTCAGCAGCACCACGAAGGTGCTGGTCACGTGTGGGAACACATGCGTAACGATGATCCGCACCGGGCCGGCGCCGGCGACTCTCGCCTGCTTCACGAAGTCGCGGGTCATGATCGACAGGGTCTCGCCTCTGATCATGCGTGCGTAGACCGCCCAGATGTAGGTTGCCAGCGAGATGGAGATCACCATCATGCCCGGTCCGAACACGCCCGCCAACAAGAGGGCCAGCAGAATGACCGGGAGCGCCAGAACGGAATCCGCGAGGCGCATGAGGAAGGCGTCGACGGCGCCCCCAAAGAAGCCCGAAAACATGCCGATCGTCAGGCCGACGAGGCCGGCGATGCCCAGGGCTATTCCGGCCACCGTCAAGGAATATCGAGCGCCGATCAGGAACCTGGCGAAGATGTCGCGTCCCTGCTGATCGGTCCCGAAGAGGTGGCCGTCCCAAAACTGGGCGCTTTCGAACCTCGGGCTGACAAACCGGTCACCAAGCTCCCCCGCTTCAGGGTCGAAGGGGGTGACCCACTCGATGGCGAAGGAGCTGACGAGCATCAGGATCAGCACGAGGATGAGCCCTTCCGGGATCACCCTTGGGCGGAGGCGGAGGACCCAGCTATACAAGGCCGGGGGGATGAGGGCTCGTCTCGCCAGGCCCTGAGTGACAGAGCTTCCGGCCATCAGGCCAACCTGATTCTAGGATCGAGCAAGCCGTAGAGAAGGTCTACGAGGAGGTTGAAGCCGACGACGAAGGCGGCGGCGAGGAGGATTGCGCCCTGGAGAAGCGGGTAGTCTCGCCCACCCAGCGCGTTGATCATATGCAGGCCCAGCCCAGGCCAAGAGAAGACAACCTCGATGACCACCGCGGAGGTGATCAGCACCGCGAAGTAGAGGCCGGCGTAGGTGACGAGGGGAATGAGGGCGTTCCGGAGGGCGTGCTTCCAGACTACTCTCGTCCTGGGAAGCCCCTTGGCGCGGGCTAACTTCACATATTCGCTGTCGAGGATGTCGAGCATGCTCGAGCGAGTGAGTCGCGCTATGCCTGCCAGGGCGTGGTAGCTGAGCACGAAGGCAGGAAGGATGAAGTGGTCGAACCCGCCCTTGCCGGCAGGAGGCAAGAAGTTCCATTGGCTGGCGAAGATGATGATGAGCACCAGGCCTAGCCACCATGTTGGCGTCACGAGACCCGTGATCGCCACGAGCCTCGCAAGAAGGTCGATGGGCGTGCCCCGATTCAAGGCAGATAGCACGCCGAGAGGCACCGCGATGATGATGGCCAATGCCATGGCGACGCCGGCCAACTGAATCGAGTTGATCATCGCCGGACGGAGGAGGCTGACGACGCTATGGCCACGGATGATCAGCGAGTTCCCCAGGTCCCCGGTGGCCAGGTCTCCCACATATCGACCGTACTGTACGACCCAGGCGTCGTCGAGGCCCATGGCCTCCCTGCGTTGCTCCAACTCCGCGATGGTGTCGGTCTGGTCGCCGGAGAAAAGCGTGATGGGGTCGCCGAGTATCCGGCCCAAGACGAAAACAATGGTCACAACGCCGAAAAGGACGATCAACGCCTGGATGAATCGTCCGATGACGTACCTGGTCATCTGAAGAGCTCCCCTCTAGAAGAGGGGTCCCCCGCCCCGACATTGGGGCGGGGGACGCGCAGTCTGCTCAGTCTGTCTGGTCTGCTTAAGGGGCTCTGCCGCCCGCGAGCATCTTGATGTTGATGCCCTTGGACGATTTGCCCAGGTCCCACGTATCTCCACCGAGCCCGGAGGCCACGACGAAGATGGTGCCGGCGGCGACGACGGGGATCACCGATGCCCTGTCCTGGTACAGCTTGTGGGCGATCGCCGCTTTCGCGGCATGCTCTTCGAGATTTCCGGCTGCCGTCGTCGCCTGGACCGCGGCGTGGATCTCGGGATCCTCACCAAGCCGGTAGGCGCCCTCGGGGTCGTGGAGACCCATGGAAGCCACCGTCCGATTCGAGGCCCAGTACACGGCGTGAACGGTCGGCGCCTGTTGGCCTTGGGCGCCCCATGTGCCGATCCAGGCGGAGAGCTCGACGGGCTTCCGGTTGACCGTGATGCCGATCTTCTCCCACATGACGGCGAGGGCCTCGGCAATCTCCGGACCCTCGGGCAAGCCGCCCCAGGTGGCCGTGGTCATGTCCATCTCGAAGCCGTCCGGATAGCCGGCCTCGGCCAGGAGGGCTCTGGCCCTGTCCAGGTCTTGGGTGGGCGGCTCCAGCCGTACGTAGCCCGGGCTCCGGCTACCGACGGGGTAGTCCAGGCTCGGGACGGCCTGGCCCTCCATCAGCGCGTCGGCGATGGCCTGTCGGTCGATCGCGTAGCTCAGCGCCAGCCGGGCCTTGGCATTGGCCAGCGGATTGGGTACGCCATTGTATTCGGTCTGGTATTGGCCGTGGACCATCACGACCGCGACGTTGGAGTCGGGGTCGACCGCCAGGTCGAATCCGGCGTCGGTCAACTCCTTCGCCGAGGCCCGTGTCCCCTCGATGACCTCGATGTCGCCCGACTTGATGAGCGCAACCCGCGCCGTCTCATCCTTGACCAGATGGAACTCCAGGCGCTTCACCTTGGGCACGCCGTAGTACCAGTGGTTGTCGACAGCATCGTAGACGATCTTCTCGTTGACGCTCAGGCTCTCGAACCTGAACGGTCCGCTCCCCACCGGGTTCTTCAGGAACTCGTCGAGCGGGACAGCTTCGATGGCGGCCTTGGACATGACGTGGCCTGCTTCGGTGCTCCCGGGGGACAGGATCTGGTGCGCGAAGAAGATGTTCTTCTGGGCCATGTTAACGACGAGGGTGTTGGCGTCCGGCGCCTCCATCGATGCGACGTTACGGTTGTAGGGCGACACGTTTCCGCTGCCGAAGTCCTCACGCAGCAAGGTCTCGTACGTGAAGCGGACGTCCTCGGCGGTCAAGTCGCCACCGTCGTGGAAGACGACGCCATCCCTGATCTTCACGGTCCAGATGAGGCCGTCGCTGCTGGTTTCCCAACTGGAGCCCAGGCCCGATTCGTCGCTCAGCGTGCCGTCACTCTTCATGCCGACGACATCGTCATAGAGCGGCTCGGACCACTGCCGCAGCGATCCGGGGCTGCCGGTCACACCGAAGCTGCGCATGTCGCTCAGGGCGACCCGCATCAGGGGGATCTGCACTGGCGCGGCTGTTGCCGTCGGCGTCGGCATGGCGGTGGGCGCGGGGACGGCCGTCGGCCTGGCTGTTGCCGCGGGTGCGCTCGTGGCTGCGGGTGCGCTTGTGGCTGCGGGTGCGCTTGTGGCTGCGGGTGCGCTTGTGGCTGCCGGGGCGCTTGTGGGCGCCGGTGCGCTTGTGGGCGCCGGTGCGCTTGTGGGCGCCGGTGCGGCCGTTGGCGCAGGCGCCGCGGTGGGCGCTGGCGCCGAGGTAGCCGTTGAGTCGGCTCCTCCGCCGCAGGCGGCCACGACCATGCTTACCGCAATGGCCCCCAACAGTAAAAATCGAAATCTTGGGACTCGCATATACTCCTCCTCCTTTAGGTCACTAACGCCGCGATTGAGTCACATATCAGCAAGACGAAGTTAAGATGCCGGTTGGATTCAACGGTTGGTCGCTCGGGCGCTCCCCCTGAAGCAGAAGGGCAAACGAAAAGCGCCCCAAGGCCAGCTTAAGATGCTCCATGCTATCACGGAATCAAGCCTTGTCAATGACAGGTTACAACAGAAGCGGGTGGCGCGGGCTCGGTCTTCGGCTACCGACTCCGTCCAGCCGTCGCGCGGTCTCCTTCAAGCAGCTTCTCCACCGCTCCCTCGACAACCGTCCCTTTGAAGAAGTCGCGGTTCATTCCGGCGTGGAGGTTCACCGGGTTGGTGAACATGAAGTCGCGGAAGTCGGCTTCACTCATCGCTCCGCGATCGACGAGCTCGTGGGACTCGGCGACGATCTCGTTCATCACCGTGACGTCGAAATGGCCGATGTCGGAGCCGAAGACGGCGTTGAGCCGCGCCCCATAGGGGTTGATCTTGTCGCTGAACGCCTGCGCCAGCGTGGGGTCGTCGCCCTCGCATCCGAAGTAGAACGGGCGCACGAACCGGTCGAGAAACTCCTCGCCCTCCTCGACGCCGCACGCCTCGAACTCGTTGAGCACGTCGGGCACGGGCTGCCCTTCCGTCATCCGCTCGTAGCCCTCGCGGATCTCCTCCAGCTTGTCGACGGTCCGCTCATCCCCATAGCGGGCGATGAGCTCCACGAGCTGGCCCCGGTCCAAGAGGCTCGGGTTCAGTTCTTGTATGGTCTTGCCGTTCCGCTTGTTCCAATGGGAGATGAGGTCGGCATAGAGGCCGCAGGCCCAATTGACGCCGCCCTCGAGGAAGGCGAAGTTCAGAGTCGGGAAACGCCGGGTCACGCCACCGAAGAACAACGACTTGGCGATTGCTTCCCCGGCCGCGGCGAAGTGGCCAATATGGTTGTACTGGGAGTTGGAAGGGGACTGCCTCGTACCGAAACCCAGGGTCGTATTGTGGGTGGTGGCCGCGACCTTGAGCTCGACGCACTTGGCCCAGAACGGGTCGTAATCGTACTCGCTATCGATCCCGAACGTGTCCTGTCGCCGGGCATAGTCGACCAGCTGCGGGGCCTCTCGCTGGACCCTCGGTATCGGCCGCCGGATGTCTCCGGGGATGACGATGGCCTTCAACCCAAGCACGTTGACCGCGTACTCGAGCTCGTCGATGGCCTCTTCGGGAGTGTGCATCGGGACCATCGCCACCGCGGTCATCGAGTCCGCGTAATCGCGGAAGACATCAGCCTGGTAGGCGTTGAGCGCCCTGCAGCCAGCGCGGCGGACCTCCTCGTCTTGCACCCCGCCCCGGGGCCCGGTCACCAGATACGACGTGATGCTCGGATAGATGATCGAGAAATCGATGCCCAGCTCCTCCGCCCGCTCCTGGCGGAGTCGCGGGAGCGTCGCCGTCGCCCGGTCCATGGCCTCGACGGGCACGTTCCAGAACGGGTAGTGATGGACCCAGGCCTCTTGGCGCTCCTGCGGGGTCATGCTGTAGATGCCCCTGGTCATGTGTTCGTGGTCGATTTCGGCGAGGAACCGCTTGGGCATGTCGGAACCGCCTATATCCCTCAGGTAGTCGAGGAGGACCGGCGTGACCTCATGGCTGTGCCCGTCCGCATCGATCACCGGATGGTCGAGGCTCTCGCGTACCCTCTGTGAAGGTGATTTGCCGTGATTCTTTCCCATTACAAGCCCTTCCTTCCAACCCTTTGGGGCGGAGAATACTGGGGCCACCGTTCGGAAGTCAACCGGCTTTCGAAGGGCGACGTTCGTCTACGATGCGATTGGCGTGCGCGTCACGCGCCTGCCCGTGAGCCCCAACGTGATCCGCGAGGCCTCGGCCTCGAAGAACGCGGGCGAAAAGCGGTCGAAGCGCGTTTGACATCCCCGAGGGCGCTGTCTATCCTACCGATTGCTTCGAGTGTGAGCCCCGTTCGGTTCTGGAGGCTGCCCGACGATGAAGTTCGGCCTGTTCGTGATGCCGTGCCACGATCACCGCGGAAACCCGACGTTGGCCTTCGAACGGGACTTGAACCTTATCGAGTTCGCCGAGAGCATCGGCTTCGACGAGGTCTTCACCGGGGAGCATCACAGCGGCGGCTGGGAGAACATCCCTGCCCCGGACCTCTTCATCTCGGCGGCCGCACAGCGGACAAGCCGCATTCGCCTCGGGACCGGCGTCATCAACCTACCGTACCACGACCCGTTCATGGTCGCCGAGCGCATGGCGTTCCTCGATCACCTGAGCTACGGACGGGTCATCCTCGGCGTTGGGGGCGGCGGACTCGCCGCCGACGTCAAGCTCCTGGGACTCGACCGCTCCAAGTTTCCCGCGATGACCGACGAAGCACTGGACATCATCCTCAGGCTCCTTCGCGAAGACGGGCCCATCACACACGAAGGCGAGTACTGGACCCTCAAGGACGTCGAGCTCCAGATCAAACCGTATCAGGACCCATTCCCGATAGCCTACTCGAGCGTTGGCAGTGCCCACAGCATCGATGTCGTCGCCAAGAACGACCTTGAGATACTCGTGGGCAACTTCCGGCGGGGCGCCCTTGCCGACGAGCTGTGCGAGATCTGGGGAAAGCTGGAAGCGAAGGCAGCCGAATACGGGCGCACGATGTCCCGGGACCGGTGGCGCGCGGCCAACTACGTCTACCTGTCGGACACGCCACAGCGGGCATTGGCGGAGATCGAGGCGGGGTTCACGAACGAGTTCCAGGGCTACTGGTTCAACATGGGCTGGAACGACGAATACGAGGAATACAAGGGCCAAGCGCCAAGCGAGATCACGATGGAGCAGGTCCTGCGGAAGACGGGATGGGTGGTCGGGGACCCGGACCAGTGCATCCGCTGGCTCGAAGGCATGGAAGAGCAGACCGGCGGCCTTGGCGGCCTCATCATCACGTCATCAGCCGACTGGGCGCGTCGGGAGGACTCGTATCACTCCCTCGAGCTGTTCGCCAAGTACGTCATCCCGGAGTTCAAACGCTCCAACCGCGGCACCAAGCGGGCGTTCGACCGGCTCGTCGAGGACACCGCGGCGGGAACCCTGCCGCAGCCGCCCGCGGGCACAGGCCGCCCGACGAATTAACCGGATCAGGCGAGTCCCTCGATCCGACTGACCTCCAGGTCGTCTAGC
The DNA here is from genome assembly GCA_965248515.1 of Dehalococcoidia bacterium. Lineage (GTDB taxonomy): Bacteria > Chloroflexota > Dehalococcoidia > SHYB01 > SHYB01 > CBDFJU01. Next base: position 841,322 of record CBDFJU010000002.1, read on the forward strand.
CATCCGGCGATCTCGGCTTCTTGCTCCTCGCTGACGGGCAACCTCGGCCTTCTCGGGTGGCCTCCCGGGAGGCCCAGGACGCTCAATGCGGCCTTGATGCCCCGGATGCTACCGTAACGGTTCCACCTGCTGACGCGCATCAGCGTTCCGAAGGCGCTGAAACAGCTCTCCATGTCGCCAGCCTTGTAGTGGTCGATCACCGATACCGCGAGCCTGGGGGCCAGGTTCGCCTCCGAGGAGAGGAAACCCTGGCCGCCCAGCGAGAGGATCGTCAGCCCCAGGTTCGGCCCTCCCGTGTGGATTTCGATCTTGTCGCCCACCTCGTCGACCATCTCGGTGACGTACTTCAGGTCCGGGCTCGTCAGATTGAGACCGATGACCTGCGGGTATGAGGCCACCAGCTTCTTCATCATCGGGACAGGGATGTAATAGCCGACTGATTGATGGGTGGAGATGACGCAGGGCATCGGGATGCCGTCGAGGCAATCGCGGAAGTAGGCCTCGAGCTCCGGCCCCATCGGGGCGCCGCCGTGCCCCTGGTCCAGCGAGTAGATCTGCATCGCGTCGAACTCGTAGGGCTTGATGAAGTCGTACATCTCCACCATCTCTCTGGCGCTCCGCGGCTCGATGCCCATGAAACGGCAGGGGACCTTGCCCTTCAGCTCTTCCTTGGCAACTTGCATCAGCTGCCGATACTCGTCCCGGCTCTGCGTGTACCCTTCGCCGCTGCCGCCGCCGCCCACAAAGACCCCTATCCCGGCTTCGGCCAGCCGACGGAAGTGGCCGCGCTGGGCCTCCGCATCGAACCGGTCGTCCTCATCGAAACACGTCAGACTGATGACATAGGTGCTTGGATTTCGGGCTGGCATTGGCTCCTCCTCCAGTTTCGATCGCTTCGTTACGCCGCAGCGTGCGGCCTGACCCCGAACATGACCGCCAGGTGGAGCTGCTTCCAGACACAGTCCACTGACACAAAGCCCGCGCTGCGCAGCCACCGGGCGTAATTTTCGACGCGGGTCGAGCTGCCGCCCGATCGCCGAGACCGATGGCGGAAGGCGTCGAGCATTTCCGGAGGCACCGTTCGCTGCTCGAGCGCCATAAGCGTGAGCAAGCGGTACCGGTCTTCCAGGAACGCCGATGGGGCGCGGAACGTGTCGCCGATGATAAGCGCGCCGCCCGGTCGCAGCGCTCCGAACACCGAGGCGAACAGCTTCGGCTTTGATCTCGGCGGTACGTGGTGCACCGCGATGGCCGATACGGCGGCGTCGAAGTGTCCATCGAACCTCGCCACGCCGGCATCCTCGACCCGGAGCTCGACCCGCGACGCGGCGAATTCGAGCTTGGGCCTCGCCAGTGCGAGCATTTCCTCCGAGATGTCGTAGCCAACGATGCTGGCTCTGGGGAACCGTCTTAAGATCGCTGCCGTGAGGTTCCCGCTGCCGACGCCGATCTCGAGGACGCGAAACGACGCCGATTCCTCGAACGGGAGCATGGCGAGAATGGCGCCGTGCAACTCCTCGTAGCCGGGCATGTTGCCGACGAACAGGTCGTCGTAAACGGGGGCAACCTCGTTGAAGTGCCTCCTCGAAAGGGCGACGTTAGGGTGTTCGCGGGGCATGGCGTGAGTTCCGGTCTTGCGACTGCGTTGCCGAAAACAACCTCGCTAGCTCCTGGTCGCGCTCATGGTGACAAGCGGGTCGCAATTTTACCCCTACGGTTGACGTTTGAGAAGGGGTTGGTTAGGGGATAATCGGTGTTGCTGGGTCAGAACGAGGAAGTACGATGTCCGACGCAACATCGAAGGTTGACATAAGGAGTAGCCTGACGGAATCCGGCCCTTTATAGGCGCGGCTCGGCCAGCGCGGCCAGCGCGATTACGCCGTCTAACACCTCCCGTGTCTGGGGCAGACCACTCGCGTTTAACAGTGCGGCCTTGTCGCCCTTCCAGAACATCACCACCGCGACCCCGCTTTGTGGGGGGCCGCTGGGGCCTTGGATTACCAAGGTGTCGTCACCAATGGTGCGCCCGATGGAGACGGGATCCTGATCGGTCTTCGCGATAGCAATGTGCTGCTGAACGAATTCCAGTGACTCGAACTCGATCACGGTCAGCGTGAAACCGCCCGCGCCCGTTGCCGGAGAGTAAACGAGGCCCACGAAGGCTTCCATGCCCAAAGTCTGGTTGGGGTCGGACCGTGCCGCCATGGCCTTGAAATCTCGGAACTCCATTTCTCCGATGACAAAGGGGATGGCAGCTTCGATCTCTTCGTTCGAAAGCAGTGCCCGCAAGGCCGCCTCGTTGAATGTCTCGTCCGACGTCCCACTTGGTGCGAGCGTGGGAGTGGGTGCAGGCGATCCGCCGCAGGCGACCGCGATCAATGCCAGGATAACAAGTGGGAGGATGACAAATGAACGGCGCATCGGAGCTCCTCTTTCGGGCGATGGGATGCCGAAATGTAGACGGAAAAGGGCTGAGAGAAGTTCCCCAGAGCTAACTGTAGTGGACAGGCTCAGGACGAGCGGGAGATGGGGCCAGTATCAGGTGGAAGGAAGCCCCGTGGCCTAGGTCGACCTGACGGCGTTTCGTCTCCGCTACGCGATGCCCTCGACCGCCCTGATTTGCAACTCATCGATCAACTGGCGTACCTCGGGGATGCGGTCTTCCGGCACCGGCAACCTGGGCTTCCGGGGCAGCCCCCCCGCGAGTCCGAGCTCCTTGAGGAAGGTCTTCGCGCCGCCGAGGGGGGCGATCTTGTCGAACACCGACAGCAGGTGTCCGAAGGCGTCGAAGCAGGCGCTCATGTCGCCGGCCTTGTAGAGGTCGATGATCGAGACACAGAGCTTCGGCACCAGGTTCCCCTCATGGGACAGGTAGCCCTGGCCCCCCAGCGAGAGACAGGTCAGCCCCTGCATCGGCCCGCCGACGTGGAGCTCGACGCGATCGCCGAGTTCCTTGCGGATCTGCGTGATGTAGCGAATGTCCGGGTTGGTGGCGTTGATGCCGGTGATCTGGGGGTAGTCGTCGCACAGGCTCTTCATCATCGGAACGGGAATCCAGTAGCCGACAGACTGATGGCTGGAGAGGATGCACGGGATGTCCTTGACGACGTCGAGGATGTCCCGGAAGTAGGTCTCGAGGAGCCGGGGATCGATGCCGCGTCCGTGGCCCATGTCCAGGGAGTAGATCTGCATCCCATCGACGCCGAACGGCTTGATCAGCTCATAGAGCTCGATCATTCCCTCGGCGCTGCGTGGCTCGACACCCATGACGCGACAGGAGACCTTGCCCTTGAGTTCCTCGATCGCAATCTGGGTGAGTTGCTTGTATTCGTCCTTCGATAGCGTGTAGGCCTCGCCGCTGCCGCCGCCGCCGAAATAGACGCCGATGCCGGCGTCAGCCAGCTTCCTGAAGTGAATCCGTTGCGCCCCGGGGTCGAAGACGTTCTTTTCGTCGAAGCAGGTGATGCTGATGACGAGGGTGCTGGGCGTCTGAGTTGTCTTGGTGAAATCCAAAGCCATGGCTGCCTCCTGGCGGCGCTCCTTGAGGATGCCGGGATTCTGCCACAAACGGGAATGGGGAACAAGGAACTGACGAGGAGCGTAGAAACGAAGGGAACGCGCTAGCCGGACGATGCCGCAGTGGCTCGCGCCCCGCGCTCCAGGTGCACGACCAGGATCGCCATGTCGGCGGGGTTGACGCCCGATATCCTCGAAGCCTGGCCCACCGTGGCAGGCCGGAACCGCTCGAGTTTTTGCAGGGCCTCGGTGCGCAGGCCGGTGACGGTCCCGTAGTCGAAGCCAGGCGGGATGGCCCAGCCCTCGAGCCGCGCGATCCTCTGCACCTCTTTATGCTGCTTGGCGATGTAACCCTGATACTTGGCGATGACGTCGACTTCCTCGGCCACGTCCGGCGGCAGTGTCGCGTCGCCCAGCTCGAGATCGAAGAGCGATCGGTAGTCCGACCCTGGCCGGCGGAGGAACTCCAGCGCAGAGACGCTTCTGGTCATGGGGTCGAACCCGAGCCCTTCGAACACCGCGGGCGTTCGACCGTTGGGCGAAAGGTGGGTCGCGGCCAGCCGCGACACCTCGCGCTCGATGGCCTCCCGCTTGCGCTCGACCGCCTCGTAGCGCTCACGGTCGACCAGGCCGTACTCGTAGGCGAGGGGCGTGAGTCGCAGGTCGGCGTTGTCCTGGCGCAACAGCAGGCGGTACTCGGCGCGTGACGTGAGGAGACGATACGGCTCCTCGAGCTCGCTGGTCACCAGGTCGTCGCACATGACGCCTATATAGGACTGGTCGCGGCGGAGGACCAGGGGCCTGCGGTCCTTTACCTTGCTCGCCGCGTTGACGCCGGCCACGAACCCCTGGCCGGCCGCCTCCTCGTAGCCGGAGGTGCCGTTGACCTGCCCCGCGAAGAACAGCCCTTCCACCAGTTTGCATTCAAGGGTGACGCTGGTCTGATCGGGCGGCACGTAATCGTACTCCACGGCGTAGCCGACGCGCATGATCTCGGCCCGCTCCAGCGCGGGAATGGTCCGCAGCATCTCGACTTGCACGTCCTCGGGCAGGCTCGTGTTGGCCCCCTGCACGTAGACCTCGTTGGTCTCCCAGCCCTCGGGCTCGAGAAAGAGGCCGTGGGACTGCTTGTCGGCAAAGCGGTGCACCTTGTCCTCTATGGAGGGGCAGTAGCGCGGCCCTCGCGCCTGAATCGCCCCGTTGAACATCGGGGCCCGGTCGAGGTTATCGAGGATCACGCGGTGGGTGTCCGGGTTGGTGTGGACGATGTAGCAGGGGAGCTGGGGCCGCCAGGCCGTTTCGTCGCCGAGGGGATAGACGGGGTTGCGCTCGAGCGTCCATCCCTGGGGCTCGTCGCCCGCATAGAAGCCGAAGTATACCGGCGTCGGGCTTCCGGGCTGGATGGTCGTCTTGCTGAAGTCGATGCTGCGGGCGTCGACGCGGGGCGGCGTTCCGGTCTTGAGGCGGCCCAGGCCGAGGCTCCAGGCGACGAGGCAGTCGGAAATGCCCAGCGACGGGGGCTCCCCGGCGCGACTGGCGGCCTGCGTAGCCTCGCCCGTGATGGTCTTCCCCTGAAGCGCCGTGCCCGCCGTGAGGACCAGCGTCTTGGCCTCGTAGAGCTGCCCCGTGGCAGTGGCGAGACGGAACACGTCGTGGGGCCAGCGCTCCGGGTGCGACGACGGCTGTTTGTCCAGGCCCTTCACTGTCGCTTGCTTCAGCGTAAGGTTGGGCTGGCGCTCCAGGGTCTTCTTCATCTCGAGCATGTAGAGCTTCTTGTCCGCTTGGGCCCGGGGTACCTGGACGGCCGGACCCTTGCCCGTGTTGAGCATCCTGATCTGGATGAAGGTGCGGTCGATGGTGCGCGCCATCTGGCCGCCGAGGGCGTCGAGCTCGCGGACGACATGGCCCTTGGCCGGGCCGCCGACGGAGGGGTTGCAGGGCATCAGCGCGATGGTGTCGAGGTTCATCGTCACCATCAGCGTCTTGCAGCCCATGCGGGCGGCCGCCAGGGCCGCTTCGCACCCGGCATGCCCCGCGCCAACCACCGCGACGTCGTACAGAGGAGTGTTCACGGGAAGTATTGTACGGCGCTAGCTGACGGGGTGTCGAACCAGAGGTGCGCCGCTAGGGCTGCGCGTTCAGCACCTCGTCCCGTCCGTTGACCAGCAGCCGCCAGGTCAGGCCGGTGTCGTCGCTGCGGTACAGCAGGTAGCCGTCGGTCTCGGCGTAGACGACGTTGGGGGCCGACGGCGCGAAGACGATTTCTCGGATGGTCGCGGCCGGGTTTAGCACCACCTGGAACGTCGCGAGCCCATTGGTGGAGCGGCGCAGGTCGTCAGAGGACGCGAAGATCACCAGGTTGGGATCGGCGGGCGAGACGGCGAGGGGGCCATTGACCTGAATGATGGCGCTCTGCGTCCACGTGTCGCCGCCGTCCCGTGAGATCCAGCCGGAATAGGTGTCGCCTTCGTCGGCATAGATGACCTGGCCGTCACTGGAGACGGCGAAGTTGTTGATCTCACGGTTTCTGAACTCGTCGGCGAAGAGCTCCCAGGTGCGCCCCATGTCCGTGCTCCTGATGAAGCCGATGCTCTGACTGAGTTCGTTGCCAATCGCAAAGGTCATCAAAGTCGGTGGGTCGGTCTGTAGCAGCCGCAAGATCAGAAACCCGTTACGGTCGTCGTCTGGCCCTATGTCGACCCGTTGCCAGTTGGTCCCGCCGTCCTCGGTGCGGAAGATGCCGCCGCCCCAATACTCGTTCTCGCCGCCGGTGTACGACGGCACCCCGCCTTCCAGGCCGGCAACGGCGACGTCCGGGTCCGTGGGGTCGATGCGAATTGAGACTACGCGGGAGGTGGTGAAGCCGCAGTTGAGCTGGACCCAGGTGTCGCCGCCGTCGGTGCTCTTGTAGAGGCCGGCCGCCGTATCGGGGCCCGTTGGGGGCCCGGGTGACCCGACGACGCCGGCCATCATCACCGACGGGTCGGTCGGTGAGATGTCGATGTCCCAGACCTCGTCGTACCCTGTCGGTCCGCCCCACAGGCCCTGCCGGTGCCGCGTCCACGTTAGTCCGCCGTCGAGGCTGCGCATGAAGCCGTTGCGCTCGGTGCCCAGAAACACGATGTCGGCGTCGAGGGGGTGAACGGTCAGCGAGCGGAAGACGCGGTCGCCATCCTGCGGGGGCGCGGGCCCCGAGGGACCGGAGACGATAAGGCTCTCGTAAGGCTCACGGCACGGCTCGACGGTTGGGGCTGGGGTTGCTGTCGGGAGCGGCGTCGCGGTCGGGGTGGGACGGGTAGTCGGCGTGGGTGCGGTCGTAGCTGCCGGCCGAGCCGTCGGGGCCGGAAGGGGGTCGGCGTCGTCGTGGGCGCAGGACGAAGCGTCGGAGTGGGCGCCGGCCGGGGCGTCGGGGCACGCTCGGGCGTCGCCGTGGCGGGTGGGGGAGTCCGACCCGGTTCTCGAACGACGGCCGGGGATGGCGTCCCCACGGGCCGCGAGGTCGGTGGCGGTGTGGAGGTGGAGACGGCCGCGGCTGTCGCGGGCGTCGGCGTCGCGGCGGGACCCGGGCCGACCGCCGGCCCTCGAACGCCAGCCGGGGTTGGCGTTCGAGGGGGCCTCGGACTGGGTGCAGGCCGTCAGCGCCGCTCCCAGGAGCCCCAGCGCGATAAGCAACAAGATGACTCGTGGCATCCAGCAAAGTCTAGAAGGCCACGGCGCCAGCGCCAATGGTGGCAGCTTGGATTCCTCACGCTGCCGTGATCCCCGCCCACAGCGTATGGCAGGGACGAAAAGCTAAGCGGGCCTAGCCGCCGCTCCGTCCCAGGCGGCGCTCGTAGACCATGACCGCCACAGCCAGGACGGCGACCAGGGTCCCAGCGGCGAACCACCCCGTTGGGGTCAGTCGCCACTCTTTTTCCGCCATCCCCGCGATCAAGCCGATGAGCCCCAACGAAAAGGCCACCGCCATCATCAACTCGGCCAGCGGTTTAAGCCATCCAGAGATGCTCATAGGCATGTCCCTCCCGTCGCATGGAGATTCGGCAACGCGAGTCTAGCCACGCCGGAGATTGAGGTCAACGCAGGCCATCTTCGCGATGGTTTCTTGACGGGAACGGCACGCCGGACGCGACAGCGGTCATAATCGGGTCACGATCGGGTGCCAGACTCACAATGAGCGGTCATGTCGACCCACGGGGATGGCTCGTTTGCGGCAATGGTTCATGCGACGGTGTTTGGTAGTACATTTGCACCTATGGCCTAGAGTGCATCCCGCGCTACGGTGGTAGTGGACAAGTGGCGAGGAGGGCGACATGGACTGCATCAAGTGCGGACACGAGAACGACAGTCGGAACAGGTTCTGCATCAGCTGCGGCTCCCCGATGCCGGAAGTGGCGGAAGAAGTCGCTCCGGCTAAATCACCGGCTCCCAGCCTCCAGCGGGAAGTCCGAGACCTCCGAGCCGAGGTAACGACCATCCGCGACACCCTGGCCCGGCATGGCATCTCTGTGCCTCAAGCCCAGCAGACGGCCGGTGTGGAATCCGTGGAGTACGCGGCCCGCGAGATGGCGGCGCCCGTCGCGCGGGCTCCAGTGGCGCCCGTCGCTCCGCCGCCGCGCGAGAAGCCGCCCCGTCGCCCGACCGACTGGGAGCAGTGGCTCGGCGGCAACTGGATGGGCGTCGTCGGAGCGGTGGCGGTGGCCATGGGCATGGGCTTCTTCTTGAAGCTCGCCTTCGACAGCGATTGGATCGGGGAGACGGGACGGGTGGTCTTGGGTGTCGTCGTCGGCGCCGCTCTCATGGCAGCGGGATCGTACTGGCAAAAGCGCTACCCGATCTGGGCGCAGTCGGTCACGGGCGGCGGCGTCGCCGTGCTCTACCTTTCCATCTTCGCGGCCCATTCACTGTACGACCTCAATATCGCTCCGGCTTTTGCCTTCCTGGTACTGGTAACGGTAACAACGGTGGCCCTGGCCGTGCGCTACGGGTCCCCCGCGATCGCCACGCTGGGTATCATCGGCGGTTTCCTGACGCCCGTCATGCTGCGCGACGACCTTGGCGGTCAGCAGACGCTTCTCGCGTACGTCCTGCTGCTGGACCTCGGTGTGCTGGGCGTCTCGACGTTCCGCAATTGGCGGCCGTTCACGCTGCTGGGCTTACTCGGATCGCTGGCCGTTTTCGGGCTTTGGGCAGCGGAGTTCGATCCCAGGGACAACCTCGTACTGGGTCAGGTGGGCATCACGCTCATCTTCCTAATCTTCGTCGCCGCGACGACCCTGTTTCACATCATCTGGCGACGGCCTCCGCAAGCCGCTGACCAGTCGCTCATGGTGATTAATGCCGGCGCCTATTTCGGCATCACCTACGGCTTGCTGTGGGACGACTTCGAGGCGTGGATGGGCGGCTTCACCCTGCTCCTCTCGCTGTTCTACGGAGCCCTGGGCTATGCGGCCGTCGTGCGCAGCAAAGAGCACTTTCAGCTCAGCTTCATGGCGCTCGGAATCGCCCTCGTCTTCCTGACCATCGCCATACCCGTCCAACTGGGAGGCCCGTGGATCAGCGTCGCCTGGGCTGTCGAAGGAGCGGTCCTGATGTGGCTGGCGTTCCGTCTCAACATGCCGCAACTCCGTTGGTTCGGCGTCGGCGTATTCGTCATCTTCGGGTTCACGGCCCTGGTGCTCGATACGCCTCGAGCGCTCGACGACGTGTCGACCCCATTCCTGAACGCCTACCTGCCGGCATCGCTCATGGGGATTGTGGCGACGTTTCTGGCTGCGTACTTCTTGCACCGCCATCGCAACACGCTACCCGAAGGCGAGCGCTACCTCTTTCCATCCTTCGTCGTGGCCGGTAACGTTCTCGTAACGTTGCTGTTCCCAGTGCAGGTAGACGGCGCCTGGATTGCCGTTGCCTGGGCCGCCGAGGCCTTCGCGCTCTTCTGGCTCTCGTACAGGTTGAACATACCCGAGTTGAGACTATTCGGCTTTGGCGTGTTCGTAGCACTTGCCCTCCGGGTGCTTGCCTTCGACACCATCGCCCCGCTGGATGGGTACCGGGTGATTCTGAACCAGAGAATGCTGGCCTTCGCCAGCGCCATCGCGAGCCTTTATGGGGCCGCGGTCCTGGTTAACAGGCGCTCCGAGCAAACCCCTGAGCGAGCGTTCGAGTTCCCCGCGCTTCTCCTGGGGGCCAACTTCCTCACGATCTGGGTCCTCAGCAACGAGGTCATCTCCGCCGTCGACAGCGGCATCATCGACGTCACGGGCGACACCGCCCGATACGTGACGAGCCTGACGCTGAGCCTCGTCTGGGCGGCGTACGGCAGCGTGTTGTTCTTCCTGGGCATTGCAAAGGGCTGGCGCCCCGTCCGGATCGGGGGCGTAGCGCTCCTGGCGATTCCCATCATCAAGCTGTTCCTCTACGACTCCTTCGCACTGGAACAAGGCTATCGCGTGGCCGCATTCCTGAGCCTGGGCGCCATTCTGCTGGTGGGCGGGTTTCTGTACCAGCGGCACAGCGAAGCAATCAGGGGGTTCTTCTTTGAAGCGAAGAAAGCTTGACCAGGTTTTGAGGCTTGCACTGGTGGCCGGCATCTTCGCCGGCCACCTCCTGGCCTCTTCGGCTGCCGCTCAGCTCGAGGTCGCCGGATGGCGCTACACGAAGGAGATCGCATCCCCGGCAGGGCTGACCGATCGGGGCTTCGTCGAGCTCGAGCCCGATGCCGAGCTCTTCGCGGGCGCAGGTCCCGGTCTTCGACACGCTCGGATCGTCGAGCGTGATTCGGGCAACGAGGTCCCGTATCAGCTGGTAGTCCAGCGGGCGGCGGAGCGAAGGTCCGAGATGCCGCTCCGCATCCGAGACCTGGGCCAGGTGGGCGACCGGTACACGACCTTCATCGCGGACCTCGGCCAGGAGGGGGTCCTGCACAACGGGATCGAGATCTCGACGTCATCCGAGGGGTTCCAGCGGGCGGTCGTGGTGGAAGGAAGCAGCGATGGGCGCACCTGGATCACCCTCCAGGCCGGCCAGCCGATCTTCGACTATCGGATCGAGGAGCGCGGCTTCTCGACCAGGGACACCACGGTGGCTTACACGGAGACAACGTCGAGCCTGTTGCGGGTGCGCATCGAAGACGACGGTGAAGAGCCGTTGAAGGTGATCGGGGCGAGGGCCTTCTTCGTAGAGCAAGAGCGTGAGGGGCGCGTCGCCTACACGGCGGTGGTGGGGGCCCCGATCGAGCAGGCCGAGCTGAAAGCGACGCAGTATCTCATCGACCTCGGCAACTCGGGGCTTCCCTCGAGCGCGATCGAGGTCGCCGCGGACTCCGAGAACTATTTACGCCGTGTGACCCTGGAGTCCAGCCCGGACCGGACGGAGTGGCGTCGGCTCCCCGTGACCGCGGTGCTCTACTCCTTCGACACGCCCAAATTCGTCGGTGGAAACGACACCTTCAGCTACGCCGAGACCACCGATCGATACTTGCGAATGAGCATCGTCAACGAGGACAACGCCCCCCTGGAGGTGCGCGACATCAGGGTGTCGGGCGTGCGGCGCAAGCTGGTCTTCGAAGCGACTCCGGGCAACGCCTTCGATCTCTACTATGGCAATGCGGAAGCGGTTCGCCCCTCGTACGATCTGCGGCACTTCTTCGAGTATCTCGCGACCGACGATCTGCCTCTGGCGCAGCTCGGCGCCCAGCGCCTGAAACCTGGCCTGGAGGAGCCCACCGAGCCGTTCACGGAACGCTTCCCGTGGCTCCTGCCGGTGGTGATCACGCTGGCTGCGGGATTCGTGGCTGTCTTGCTCGTGGGAGTGCTGCGACGGGCGGGGAAGGCCCTTCCGCCGGAGTAGACGTCGGGAGTCGGGGACACCCCCAAACCCCCTAAGGGGGTTCAAGGTAGCCCCTCGGGCTATTGATTAGGAGAAGGGGCACATCCCCTTCAACCCCTGCCAAAGAGGGCTCCGCCCTCTCTGGACTCTCCGGAATTGGCGCCTGGAGGCCTCAACCAGCTAAAGGGCATTCAAGACGGCCCTTCCTTCATTCCGGCGGAAGCCGGTATCCAGTCCCGGATGTCTCGAGCGTGGGGCACATCCCCTTCAACCCTTGCCTACGAGGGCTCCGCGCTCTCGGGACGCTCCGGTTGGGGTTCGGGTAATTCCTTGGTCGTTCCAGCGGGCCATTTTCACCAAAGGGACAGGCGCCACTACTCGTGCGCTAGCGAAGCGCTCCCTCTCCCGTCCGGAGAGGGTTGGGGTGAGGGCGCTGCCTCCTCCCCGTTCCGGCGTGGGCCTACTCCCCGGACTCCTTTTTGTTGAGCAGCCCGTGCTGGGCGGCGAAGGTGGCAGCTTCGCTGCGTCGAGATAGCCCCAGCTTTTCCAGGATGCGGCTCACGTGGTTGCGGGCGGTGTTCTCGCTGATGACGAGCGCTGCTGCGATCTGCTTGTTCGTGTAGCCCTCCGCTACGAGACCGAGGACTTCGCGCTCTCGCTCTGATACCGCTGCGAGTTCGGGGTCTTCCCGCTCCGAGAGCTGTTTCAGCCGCTTGAGCACGGAGGACGTCACCGCCGGGTCGAGAAGGGAGTCGCCGCTGGCCACGGCTCGAAGGGATTTCAACAAATCGGCCCGGGCCATGTTTTTCAACAGGTAACCCGAGGCGTCGGCCAGGATTGCGGCCATGACCGCCTGGTCGTCGGTGTGCGACGTGAGCATCACGACCCGGGTGTCCGGAAGCTGTTCTCGCAGGGCCCGGCAGGCCTGAATCCCGTCCTCGCCGGGCATACGCACGTCCATCAGGACCAGGTCGGGACGGTGGGCCAACGCCTCCCGCAGGGCCGCCGGGGCGTCGGCCGCTTCCGCGACCACGCGAAAGTCGTCCTCGGGCTCGAGCGCCGACCGGAGCCCCATTCGGACTACCTCGTGGTCGTCGACGATCATGACTTTAGTGCGAGCCATCGTCCCCCTCCCCCAACGGCAGGGTTACCTGGATGCTCGTTCCCCCGCCGGGGGCGTTGGCGATCCGGAACCCGCCGCCCATCTCCTCGGCCCTTTGTCGCATGTTCGTCAACCTGTAGCCGCCGGGCTGGTCCCGCTCGTCGAACCCGGCGCCGTTGTCGCTGACGGTGATAAGCACCGCGGCCGGCTGGAACCCGATGGTCACTTTGACCTCGGACGCCCCAGCGTGCTTCAAGACGTTGGCCATGGCCTCCTGCAGTATACGATAGAGCCCCGAGGCGACCGCGAGTGGCATGGCCCGCTCTTCGCCTTCGACAACCAGCTCGGTGGGCATGCCGGCTACCGTGCTGAACTCCTTGATCTGGTTCTCGGCCATGTGGACCAGGCTCTTCTCGCCGGAGAGCATCGGCTTCAGGTCGAAGATGTAGTGGCGCGTCTCGAGTAGCGTCTCCTTCGCCAACGGGACCAGCGTCCGCAGACGCTCCGTTAGCCTCGTATCGCCGCGCTCCGCGAGGTCGACGCAGGTCTCGAGGTTCAGGCCGAGCATATAGATGGACTGGGCGATCCCATCGTGAATCTCGCGAGCGATACGGCCACGTTCCTCGAGCGCGGCAATCTCCGCATCCTGGGTGCGTTTTTGAAGCTCCAGGTTCTTTTGAGCCTGCGCTCGCTCGGCGTCGACGGCCGCCCGTCGCCGGTTGCACTCGATGCGGGTGATGAGGCTGCCGGCGGCGACGACGGCGTACATCGTCAGCAGCCGCACGATGAGGGTCTTCTCGTCTTCTTCCGAGACTCGAAGCCCCGGTGACATCGAGATGCTGATCATGGAGTAGGCCAGGGCGACCAGAGTGACGATGAGAAAGCTCAGACGACGAGACGAGAAGACTAGGCTGAAGGCCAGTAACGCGGGGTAGTAAAAGACGAAGAACTCGTTCTCGAAACGGGACGTGATCCCGATCCCGGCGGTGATCACCACGAGGTCGAGCGCGCTCAGGGCGAGGACGTAGCCTCGAGTGATGAGCCGTCCCTGGATGATCCTGCGATGGACATACGCGTTGAGGGCCCCTAGCGCCACTGCCATCGTATTCAGGATGATGAGGTTGTTGTCGAGCGGGGAGCGGGTGTTGATGAGGAACAGCCAACCCCACCATCACAAACCAGCGGATGACCACCGCGACGCGCTGGCTGTACCGGTAGTCGTCGAAGACGGCGTATTCGGGGACGTTGTTGGTAGCCATGGCGTTTGACCCGTCCATGGGCTGTCGTCCAAACATGGGCTGCGCGGTCAGTATAGTCGATGGGGTTCTCACCCTCGCCAAGCCGGAGATAGGGATAGCAGCGAGGTCGCTTCCCCGCTCGTCCTGAGCCCGTCGACGGTCGGCTTCGCCGGAACACACAAGCGCTTTACGTCAGGCACCGGAGAAAGTGTGGGGGCTTGCGGTGGGATCCGGGAGTCCAGAGGGGCGGAGCCCCCTTTGGCAGGGGTTGATGGGGATGTGCCCCTTCCCTATCAATAGCCCGAAGGGCTACCGTGAACCCCCTTCAGGGGGTTTGGGGGTCCCCCGCGACATGGCGCCGAAGCGAGGCGACCCGAGCCGCTAGCGCTTGAGTGCCGCCACCATCGCGTCGCCGATCGAGGCCGGGCTCTCCACCATGCTGACCCCGGCGTCGCGCAGGGCCGCGATCTTGGCCTCCGCGGTGCCCGCCGCGCCGGTGATGATGGCCCCGGCGTGGCCCATGCGGCGCCCCGGGGGCGCGGAGCCGCCGGCGATGAAGCCCGCCATTGGCTTGGTGACGTGGGCCTTGATGAACTCGGCGGCTTCCTGCTCCTTCGAGCCGCCGATCTCGCCGATCATCACGATGCCCTCGGTATCAGGGTCGTTCTGGAACAGGTTGAGGATGTCGATGAAGACCGAGCCCACGATCGGGTCGCCGCCGATGCCGACGCATGTCGACTGGCCGACGCCGCGCTCCGTGAGCTGGGCCACCGCTTCGTACGTGAGGGTGCCGCTGCGCGAGACGACTCCAACCTTCCCGGCCAGGTGGATGTTGCCCGGCATGATGCCCATCTTGCACTTCTCGCCCGGCGAGATAAGTCCGGGGCAGTTGGGGCCGATGAGGGTGGTCGGCTTGTCTTTCAGATAGCTGGCGACCCGGACCATGTCGAGCACCGGGATGCCCTCGGTGATACATGCCACGAGGGCGAGTCCGGCGTCGGCGGCCTCGAGGATGGCGTCGGCGGCGAACGGGGGCGGCACGAAGATCAGGCTGGCGTTGGCCCCGGTCTCTTTGACCGCCGCGGCGCAGGAGTCGAACACGGGCCGGTCCAGGTGGGTCGTGCCGCCCTTGCCAGGGGTCACGCCTCCCACCAGGTTCGTGCCGTACTCGATACAGCGCTCGGCGTGGAACGACCCTTCGTTCCCGGTCATGCCCTGGACGATGAGGCGGGTGTTCTTGCCGGCGAGAATGCTCACATTTTACCTGGCTATCCAGCCTGTACGATCTTCTCGGCAGCCTCTTGCAGGTTGCTCGCTATGATGACTTTGAGGCTCGATTCCGAGAGCAGCCGCTGGCCCTCCTCGGCGTTCGTGCCGCGCATCCGGACGACGATCGGCACGCCGATGGTCTTGCCCTCAGCGGCGTTGATGATGCCGCGCGCGAGCGTATCGCAGCGTAGGATGCCGCCGAAGACGTTGATCAACACCTTTTTCACCTTCGGGTCGGCGAGCAGGATGTTGAACGCCTTCGCCACCTGCTCCTCGCTGGCCCCCCCGCCCACGTCGAGAAAATTGGCCGGCTGGGCGCCCATGTACTTGATGATGTCCATCGTCGCCATCGCCAGGCCCGCCCCGTTGACCATGCAGCCGACGTCGCCATCCAGCCGGATGTAGTTGACGTCGGCCTTGCTCGCCTCGACGTCGAGGGGGTCCTCCTGGCCGACGTCGCGGAGCTCCTGGACGTCGGGGTGCCGCCCCAGGGCGTCGTCGTCGAAGTCGATCTTGGCGTCGGCGGCCAGGAGGCGGCCGTCCCCCGTGACCACGAGGGGGTTGATCTCGACCATGCTGCAGTCCAGGCTCTCGAAGAGCTTGTAGAGGTTCGCGAAGAGGGCGCCCGCGGGACGCACCAGCACCGTCGGCAGCCCGAGGCCGTAGGCCGCTTTGCGCCCCATGTAAGGCTGAAAGCCGATCACGGGGTCGATGGGGATCTGGACGATCTTCTCCGGGGTCGCGGCGGCGACCTCCTCGATGTCCATGCCGCCCGCCGCGCTGACGATGACAACCGGTGAGCGGGCGGAAGGCTCGACGATGATCGAGGCGTAGAGCTCGTTGGCGATGTCGACGACTTCCTCGACGAGAACCCGGTCTACCGGCACGCCCTCCGGCCCTGTCTGGTGCGTGACCAACGGCTTGCCCAACAGGCCCGCGGCGAACGTGTTTGCCTCTTCCGGGGAGCCGACCACCTTCACGCCGCCGGCCTTGCCGCGGCCGCCGGCATGGACCTGGGCCTTGACCGCCGCCTTGCCCCCGAGCTTGCGCACCTGATCGGCCGCTTCCTGGGGACTGCCGGCCACCCCGCCGTTGGGAACGGGCACGCCGTACTGCTTCAGGAGGGCTTTCGCCTGGTACTCGTGGATCTTCATGGGGCGGTGTGGGCAGACGGCGCGAGCCAGTGTACCAGCAGCCGTCAGAGAGGGTCAATCACGATCGCTAGCGAATGTGTGGCGCATACTCCGTGCCGATGTGGCCCGCCTCCACAAGCCGCTCGTACTCCGCGTCGTCGACGCCCAGCAGCTCGCGGTAGGCGTAGTCGTTGTGCTCGCCGAGCATGCAGGGCGGCAAGCGGAGCCGGTTCGGGAAACGGTCCGACTTCCACATGGGCCCCGAGTACTCGTATGTCCCCGAGTCGGCCTGGGCCAGCTCCTGAAAAAAGTCGCGGGCCCTGAAGTGCGGGTCGGCGTAGAGGTCGCGCTCGTCGAGCACGGCCCCCGCCGGTACCCCGGCCTTCTGCAGGCGCTCCATCAGGTCGAGGTGGCCGTAACCCTTCGTCCACGCGGCGACGATCTCGTCGAGTTCGTCCTGATGCCGCCAACGGGCCAGCGAGTGACGGAAACGGCGATCGGCGACGAGCTCGGGGCGGCCCATCGTCTTGCACAGGCCGTGCCATTGCGAGTCCGTCTCGACGCTGATGGCGATCCACCGGTCGTCGCCTCGGCACGGGTAGACGTCCTGGGGCGCGACTCCCAGCACCCGGTTGCCCAGCGCCCTGGGCTCGCGCCCGTTCATCTGGTAGTCCTGGACGACCTCCTCCGTCATCGGGATGAGGTTCTCGGCCATCGCTACCTCGACGATCTGGCCCCGGCCTGTCCGTCTGCGGTACTCCAGCGCCGCCACGGTCTGGAGCGCGGCCGAGAGCCCCACGATGGCGTCGGCGACGTAATGGGAGCCGCGCTCCTCGCGCTGCGTGTCCTCGTAGCCCCAGAGCCAGCTGTGGTTGGCCACCGCCTCGATATGGATGCCCATGCCGCGATAACCGCGGTACTCGCCGGTGAGCCCGAAGGCGGGCATGCGTGTGAGGACGATGTCGGGCCGTTCGGCGCGAAGCTCATCGTGAGAGAGCCCCAGCTTCTCCAGGGCCCCGGGGCCGTTGTTCTCGATCAGGACGTCGGAGACGCGCACCATGTCGAGGAAGACCCGGCGTCCCTCGGGCGACAGCACGTCCATGGTCATGCTCAGTTTGTTGCGGCAGATGCTCTGGAAGTTGGTGAAACGGTTGAAGGGTCGGTCACCCGGGTCCCAATCGGGGTAGGCGTTCTGGAAGGTGCGCTCGGCACGGACCATCTCCTTCGAGGGGTGGGCCATGAAGCCCCGGGTGATCGGCATGAAGAACTGGGTCGATTCGGGACGGATCACCTCGGCGCCCCAATCGGCCAGGAACATCGACGCGTAGGGCCCCGCAAGCACCACCGTCAGGTCAAGGACGCGTATCCCGTCGAGCGGCAGCCCGTTAGATGACATGGAGCCGCCTCAGGCGGGCCATCTCCGCCGACGAGAGTCCCAGCTCACCGCGGTACACGTCCACATTGTGCTTCCCGAGTCTCGGAGCGGGCCGCAGCGGTGGCGTCGGGCTCGCGCTGAGACGGAACGGCGCGCAGTGGTCCAGCGGCCCGGCGATGGGATGCTCGACCCGTTGCCAGAAGCCGCGTCCACAATACGCGGGATCGCTCAGCGTTTCGGCCAGCGTCAACACCGGAGTGCAGGACAACCGCTGCGATTGGAGGTAGCCGGAGATGTCGGCTTTCGTCCGCTCCAGCATCCACGGCAGAAGATAGTCGATCTCCATCTCATCGGCCCGGCCGCGGACCAGCCGCTGCTCGGCTGTGGCGAAACGGGGGTCTTCCCGCACGTCTTCGCGGCCTAGCGCCTTCATGAAGTCGAAAAACTGGGGGTCCGGCGTGCCGATGATGACGTGGCCGTCCATGCAGGGCTTCTCACCACCCGTGAGGGAGATAGAACCGTGCTTCCGGGTGAACGTCTGGCCGGTGTGTTGAAACGCCACAAGCTGCGAGGTGCGCCGGTCCTGGTTCCCGGCCTGGGATTCCGAGATGGCGAAGTCGACGTGGTCCCCGCCAGTACCTCGGTTACGGATCCCGAAGTACGAGGTCGCCGTGGCCAGGGCGGCGGCAAGGCCGGCCTGATGCTGAACGATGGTGGCCCCAAGTTTTATCGGCTGCCGCTCTGGGATACCCGTGGATTGCAGCGGACCGCCCACGGCGTAGCTGACGAGCTCCGATGAACGGTAATCGCGGTAGGGGCCCGTCTGGCCGAAGTTGGAGATCGAGGTGATGACGAGGCTTGGGAACCGATCGCGCAGGACGACGGGGCCGAGTCCGAGACGCTCCATGGTGCCGGGTGTGAAACTCTCCAGCAGGACGTCCCGCGGCTCGAGGAGGGCCAGCAGGAGCGCTCGGCCGACCCGCGTGCTCGCGTCGAGGGTGATGCCGCGCTTCGACGTGTTCAGGTGGAGGAACTGTCCGCTCTTCTCGGCGTGCGGGCTGTCATCCGGAAAAGGGCCGTAGCGTCGCGAGGGGTCGCCACCGGGGCGCTCGACCTTGAGCACGTCTGCGCTGAGCTGCGCCAGGACCTTGCCGCAGAACGGCCCGGCGATCCCCTGCGTCAGGTCGACGATACTGACCCCAGCAAGCGGCCCCATTCCCAAGCTCGAACGTGGCTCAACAGCGTCCATCGCCATCCGGCCTAACGCGGCAGGCCGAGGCCGCGGGTCGCGATGAGGTTGCGTTGGATCTCCACCGTACCCCCGCCAATGGTGGCGGCCACGGCCTGGCGGTAAGTGTACTGGACGCCCCCCGCCATTGGAGCCAGGCGCGCGTTCGTCTCCAGCTGACCATAAAGGCCGATGATTTCCATGAGCATTGCCGGCACCCTGCGATGGAGCTCAGCGGAATAGAGCTTGCTAACCGACGCCTCGTAGCTGGGATGCTGCCCGGAATGCTGCAGCCAGGCCACCCGGTACGCCAGCATGCGGCTCACCTGGACACCGACGGTGAGGTCGGCGAGCTTGTGCCGCACGAGGGGGTCCATCAGGGGCCCGGCGGGGCCCAGTGTCCGCAAGTGGGCCAGCGCCTCGTCGAGGAGGCCTCGAAGCAACGCGGAATACGCGACGTTGGAACGCTCGTGGTTGAGGGTCGTCGTGGCGACGTACCAGCCGAGGTTCTCCTCGCCAAGCATGTTCGAGGCCGGGACGCGCACGTCTTTGAAGAACACCTCGTTGAACATGTGGCCCCCGGCCATGTCGTGCAGGGGCCGGACGTCGATGCCCGGCGTGTCGGCCTTGACCAGGAAGTAGCTGATCCCCTTGTGCTTGGGGGCGTCGGGGTCGGTGCGGGTGAGCACATGGAGCCAATCGGCCCTGTGCGCGCCGGAAGTCCAGACCTTCTGCCCGTTGATGACGAAGTCGTCGCCGTCTCGAACGGCCCGGGTCTGGAGCGATGCCAGGTCGGAGCCTGCCTCGGGCTCGCTGAACCCCTGGGCCCAGATGACCTCGCCGCGGGCGATGCGGCCCAGGTGCTCGACGCGCTGCTCGGCGCTGCCATGGGCCATCAGTAGCGGTCCGACCTGGGTGATGCCGACCATGTCGCGGCCCGGGGCGCGAAGGTGTTCGACCTCCTCGGTGAAGACGGCCTGCCTCAGGACGTCGGCGCCGCCCCCGCCGTACTCAACCGGCCAGGGGAGGGCAAGCCATCCTTTCCGGGCTAGCTTGCCTCGCACCTCCATCTCCAGGCCGTAGAACTCCTTCGGCGGGTGGCCGAGCAGGCCCGTCCACCGCGACCTCCAGTCCTCGGGCAGCGCGTCGGCCAGGAAGGCCCTGACCTCTTGCCGGAAGCTCTCGTCCTCGTCGCGAAACCTGAACTCGATGGCCAGGCCTCCTACGGCAATCCGGCCCTGGCTGTGTCCACCGCCAGTGACTCGATCCACCCGATGCACTTGCCCTCGGAGTCTTGGAGGCCGTGCTCCAGGTCGATGAGGTCCTGGAGTTCGAATCGGCACGTGAGCAGGAATAGCGTCCGCCCGTCGTCGCCCCCAAGCATGCAGGCTATGGGCCGCTTGTCCTCGTAACGAATGCGATGCGTAACCTCGCCGCCTTCGAGGACGCGGATGAACTCCCGACCCATCGGCCACCCGAGCCAGATGCCGCCTTCGGCGTCGAGGCAGATGCCGTCGGGCTGGGCCTCGCCCAGCTCAGCGAAGCTGCGACGGTCGGCAAGCGAGCCGTCCGTCTCAATGGTGAAGGCCGTCAGTCGGTTACCGCGGGTCTCGGCGACGACCAGCGTCTTGCCATCGGGAAGGATCACAGTGCCGTTGGGGCCATGAAGGTCCTGGGCGACCGACGTCACCTCGCCGTCCGGCGTGACGAGGACCAGCCCGCCCCACGTGACGGGTGTGCCGTCGGGCTTGGCGGCCCGGGCGCCGACGTAGGACCGCCCCTGGGCGTCGGTGACCATGTCGTTGATGAAGCTGCCGGTCAGGGGGCCGAGATCGGCGAAAGTCCGGAGGCGCTCGCCGTCGTATCGCAACAGCACGTTGCGCCGCATCGAGACGATGAGCAAGGAGCCGTCGGGCAGGAAGCCCAGCCCGGAAGAGCGGTCGTCCATCTCCACGACGACCTCGGCGTGACCGGCCGGGTCCACGGTCATGACCCGGTGGCCGTGCATGTCCGCGAAGAACAGCTTCCCGTCGCGCCAGCGAGGGCCTTCCGGAAGCGAGAGGCCGTCCAGCAAGACCTTGGCGCCGGTGAGTTCGATGGTCAAAGCGGTCTCCCTAGCGCCATGGTGAGCATGCGGTCGATGGGCGCCGTCGGGCCCGGATCGGGTGCATTGTAGTCGCTGCCAACAGGGGAAAACAAGCCGACGACCGCCCACGTGGCCGGTGGACTCAGAGGCCTTTGGGTGTGTATCCTTTCCCTGCTGTACGAAGCAGGCGGTGAATATGAACGGCGTTCACGATATGGGGGGCATGCACGGCTTCGGCCCGGTGTCGATGTCCAGCGATTATGTCCGCCTAAGTGGTCAGGGAAAATGTCCATCTAGGCCGCTGTCATACCATCGGACTGTGATACGCGGGACCTGCCCCTGGTGCGCATCATGGGCGGGCTCTTGGCTTCGGCGTACTTGCGGACCATGTTCCTGTGGATGCCCAACTCCCTGGCGATTGCCCGAATGGCGAGGCCCCGAAGCTTAGCCTGCTGCACGGCCTTCCACCGGACCCTCTGTCGCGGCGTGGGTTTCCTGCGTGGCGATGCCGGAGGCTTGCAAACTCTGCCGCCGCCGTTCAATGTGGCGCTGTCGGCCTCGATGGCGTCGAGGGATGCCAAGCTCTCCTTGGAGTGGCTGCCCACGCCGTTGACCCTACGCTCAAGGCCGGGGCCATATCGGAGAGGACCATTGGAGGCACGGAGAACTCCAGGGCGCGGCGGCGCCTCCTGTGTGGGGATCGTGCGTCCCCGGTACTGCACGAGGAGCTGACCGTCCAGGCCCTCATGGACCTCCAGCTGCGCTCCGGCGTAGCTAGGCCGCTCCTTACCAGGCAGCAGCTGCAAGGTACGCCAGTTGTACTTGACGGTGTTGTCCCTGGCCACCTTGCGGCGGTGCTTGAAGCAGAGTATCTGGTCCAGGGACACCGATGACTCCATAGAGCGGTAAGCAACGCTTGAGTGCTCTGCCGGAACCCCGAACTTCTCGTTGAAGCGCGGCAGGAAGCGGTGCAGGACTTCATTGGCCTCGTCGATGGTGGTGACGCCCGCCAAGCGCAGCTCGGTCACCAGCCGGTCCTGGAATGTCCCCGCCGTCCGCTCGACCCGGCCCTTCGCCTGCGGTGACCTGGCGAATATCTGGCGTATCCCCAGCTCCTCCATGGCGCGGGCGAACTGGGTTGGCCCGGCCGGCTTCTGGCGAGGCTCTCCAGTATGCTTGAAGACCGCGTGTCGGTCGCTGTAGACGGCCAGCGGTATCCCGCATTGCCGGATCAACCCCTCCATGAGAAGGAAGTAGCCGCGGGTGTCCTCCTCCTGGCTGAACAGAGCGTCAGGCACAGTGCCGGTGGCGTCGTCCACGGCCAACAGCAGGACGAACCGGGGTCCTTGTTCCCCCAGCCACCGATGGTGGCTCCCATCTATCTGCAGCAGCATCCCTTCTTGGGCCATGCGTTTGCGCCGGACACGGTGTCTGGGCGGCCGGCGGCGGCGGGGGCTGTCCACGCCGGCGCTGACCAGGATGCGGCGCACCGTAGAGCGGCTCAGGTCGATCCCCTCCCGTTCCATCAACAACTCGGTCAGATGCGTATGGTTCGTTCCAGCGTAGCGAGTGCGGGCCAGCTGCACCACGTAAGTCATCTTGGTCTCCGTCGTGGTGTTGGCCGGTCGGCGGCCACGATTCCCGTGGGCGAGTGCGGCGGCGCCCTCCTTCCTCTAGGCCGCCAGAATACGCCTCATGTGGCGTTCGCTCACTCCCAGGACCTCGGCCGCCTGACATACCGGCACCTGATCTGCCAGAACGCTGTTGAGCACCTGAAGTCTCGTCTGCTCCTTCTGCGTCAATGTCACTCCTTCCATGGGATGACATTTTCGCTGACCAGTTAGCTACTGACATAATCGTAGAACAACGACATACCGCACGGCCACCGCTCAACCGACGAGGGCCACGGCGCCAGCCTTATTTTCATACCATCCTCGACACCGTTGCTTCAAGACCCCAAGCGTTGCCAATCTGTCCGTCGTGGTATCGCCGGCGCACATTTGGGCCCGCTCGCTGAAGCTCCCCCTATTGCCCCGCCTCGACACCGTTTACAGACCGCCAGCGAGGGACTAGGATTACGCTTTACCACACGAGCGGCATTGAAGCGTCCAGCGACCTGCCATGCGGGTCACCGCCCGAAGGGCCTCGAGACGTCTGCCGCATGGTCCATCAGGAACAACGAGAGAAGGAACAACGATTGAAACTTTTCTGGCGCGAGAGCAAGCCCGGACGGCACCTGATCTTGGAACGGGACGATGGAGAGCTCACGAGGGTCGGCTTCATCCTGCGGACGCCTCGTGGCTTCGATGCGGTGGCGCAGACGACCGGCTACGCTCCCGAGCGCTCCAAAAACGATTTCGAGACCATGGAAGAGGCGATAGCTTTCGTGGAATCGTTCAGTCCCTGGGAGGAGTTCAAAGGCACGCCGGGACTGACTGTGGATCCGGAGCTACGCCCACGGCTGCAGTAGGAGATAGCCAGACGCGGCCCATCCGGGCCATCAGGTGTCAGGGTTAACGGGGGCGTCGCGTGCGGCGGCCTAGAACGTTTGTCTCACGCCGTGCCCCACCATTTCCCCGCGTTGGCATAAAGATTGGTATAAAGACCGTCTGAAGCAGCCTTCAGAGTCAAGGGCAGCTACTGCCGCTCAAGCGGCAGCGTGGCGAAATGTTCGAAATTTCGTAGCGCACATCTCTGGGCTATCCTGGTTTACCATTCACCAGCCCCGCTTGCTTGCTCCCCCACCCCTCCCCGGCGGCCCATGTCTCCCCCGTCGCGCCCGCGAAACGCGAGGAGTGCGCCCCCGACGGAAGCGTGCGCAGGCGAATGGCGAGCGTGTACGCGCTGCAGCACTCACCCACCCCCGCCAGCTCGCTCACGTCACCCCCCCCTTTTTGCCCCCCCAAGGGGGTACACAGGTCCCGAGAGGCGCTCCAGCCCCACCACACACCCCTCCCGCTTGCTTGCCCCGCCACCCCGGAGTGCGTCACGCCTGTGCCCACTAGCCCACAGGGTCTGATGGTGCTTGAGTCCAGGAGGCTTGAATTGGGACCGGTTGACACCCTAAGAGGTGGTCCTACAATTGGTTGCCAGACCTCTTCCGAAGGTGGTGAACATGGTCAGACTCGGTGGGGCCGCATCAAGCGCGTACCTGGTGGCCTTCCCCGGCATCAAGGAGCACTTCCGTAAGCAAGGAATCACCCTAGACTGGGTCCTGTACTCCGACTACGACGCCCTGGTGGACGCCTTCGTCAACAGGGAGATAGACATCGCCTGGAACGGCCCCCTGGCGTACGTCAAGATCAAGCGCCGCCTCGATGAGCCGTGCCAGGTGATCGCCATGCGCGACATCGACGTCGGCATGGTCACTCATTTCATTACTCGAGCCGATTCCGACATCAACGAAATGGACGATCTCAAGGGGAAACGTTTTGCCTTTGGTAATCGCGGGTCGGTGGAAACCGGCGTGCTGGCCTACCACTTTTTGAAAGAAGGCGGGATCAATCCCACGCACGACCTAGCGTCCTCCACCTTCTACGAGGATCGCCGGTCTGGGACGTCTTCCGACGACAGGGACGTCGCTGAGCGAGTGATGGCAGGGGAATATGATGCTGGAGCCGTTTGCCGTAACGTCCCAGATGTGTTGGAAGCTGAGCAGGTCTTGTCGCCGGGCGCTCTTCGTATTTTCTGGTCCAGCCCTGGCTACAGCCACTGCTGTTTCACCGCCCAGGGTGATATGGACTCTTCGCTGCGTGAGAAGCTCGCGCAAGCCTTCATATCGATGGACTATGCCGACTCCTTGGGGAAGGAAGTGATGGACTCCGAAGGGTGCAAAGCCTTTGTTCCTGGCATCACGGAAGGCTGGGAAGCCCTGGAAAAGGTAGCGGAAGAGGAAGGGCTGATTTGATCTTGTATCGGGTGCATCTTCACGGATAGTCGTCCGGCAGCCACCACCCACCCATCCCGCTTGCTTACCCCCGCCACCCAGGGGGTTCTCGCCAGCGCCAGCGCCCGTGTCACAACCCCCCTTTTATTCCCCCCAAGGGGTAAAGGGTGGGTTCCTTCCGGCATCATGTCCCGCATCCTAAATCCCGTCCCTGTCCTTGCTTACCCCTGGCACCCCGGGGTCTCGCCCGAGCTCTGGGCCGCGAGCGCTGATTGACCCCATCGGAGGCTGGTGCTACGGTTCAGCCCATCGCCGTCACCTGGTCGATCAGGTGCCAGCCCCTTCAGCGTCAATTAGGGGCTAGCAGACATTCGCGAGGGCGCGCGCATCAGGGAGGATTCGAGATGAGCTCCAACGCTGTGTCGATGTCCAGCGATTATGTCCGCCTAAGTGGTCAGGGAAAATGTCCATCTAGGCCGCTGTCATACCATCGGACTGTGATACGCGGGACCTGCCCCTGGTGCGCATCATGGGCGGGCTCTTGGCTTCGGCGTACTTGCGGACCGTGTTCCTGTGGATGCCCAACTCCCTGGCGATTGCCCGAATGGCGAGGCCCCGAAGCTTAGCCTGCTGCACGGCCTTCCACCGGACCCTCTGTCGCGGCGTGGGTTTCCTGCGTGGCGATGCCGGAGGCTTGCAAACTCTGCCGCCGCCGTTCAATGTGGCGCTGTCGGCCTCGATGGCGTCGAGGGATGCCAAGCTCTCCTTGGGGTGGCTGCCCACGCCGTTGACCCTACGCTCAAGGCCGGGGCCATATCGGAGAGGACCATTGGAGGCACGGAGAACTCCAGGGCGCGGCGGCGCCTCCTGTGTGGGGATCGTGCGTCCCCGGTACTGCACGAGGAGCTGACCGTCCAGGCCCTCATGGACCTCCAGCTGCGCTCCGGCGTAGCTAGGCCGCTCCTTACCAGGCAGCAGCTGCAAGGTACGCCAGTTGTACTTGACGGTGTTGTCCCTGGCCACCTTGCGGCGGTGCTTGAAGCAGAGTATCTGGTCCAGGGACACCGATGACTCCATAGAGCGGTAAGCAACGCTTGAGTGCTCTGCCGGAACCCCGAACTTCTCGTTGAAGCGCGGCAGGAAGCGGTGCAGGACTTCATTGGCCTCGTCGATGGTGGTGACGCCCGCCAAGCGCAGCTCGGTCACCAGCCGGTCCTGGAATGTCCCCGCCGTCCGCTCGACCCGGCCCTTCGCCTGCGGTGACCTGGCGAATATCTGGCGTATCCCCAGCTCCTCCATGGCGCGGGCGAACTGGGTTGGCCCGGCCGGCTTCTGGCGAGGCTCTCCAGTATGCTTGAAGACCGCGTGTCGGTCGCTGTAGACGGCCAGCGGTATCCCGCATTGCCGGATCAACCCCTCCATGAGAAGGAAGTAGCCGCGGGTGTCCTCCTCCTGGCTGAACAGAGCGTCAGGCACAGTGCCGGTGGCGTCGTCCACGGCCAACAGCAGGACGAACCGGGGTCCTTGTTCCCCCAGCCACCGATGGTGGCTCCCATCTATCTGCAGCAGCATCCCTTCTTGGGCCATGCGTTTGCGCCGGACACGGTGTCTGGGCGGCCGGCGGCGGCGGGGGCTGTCCACGCCGGCGCTGACCAGGATGCGGCGCACCGTAGAGCGGCTCAGGTCGATCCCCTCCCGTTCCATCAACAACTCGGTCAGATGCGTATGGTTCGTTCCAGCGTAGCGAGTGCGGGCCAGCTGCACCACGTAAGTCATCTTGGTCTCCGTCGTGGTGTTGGCCGGTCGGCGGCCACGATTCCCGTGGGCGAGTGCGGCGGCGCCCTCCTTCCTCTAGGCCGCCAGAATACGCCTCATGTGGCGTTCGCTCACTCCCAGGACCTCGGCCGCCTGACATACCGGCACCTGATCTGCCAGAACGCTGTTGAGCACCTGAAGTCTCGTCTGCTCCTTCTGCGTCAATGTCACTCCTTCCATGGGATGACATTTTCGCTGACCAGTTAGCTACTGACATAATCGTAGAACAACGACATGACCTGCCCCCAGACTTTGTACCACTGGTTAAGTTAGTCCGAAAGCCCCGCCGGAGCCAGCTTGGGCGGGAAGGCCTCAGGTGCCGGCGGCCGGTAACCCAGTGCGCTTTGGGGCCGGACCTGGACGCCGCCCGCTCTTCCCACCTTCAAAGAAACTCTTCCGGAGGCCGAGCTCGTGCCGGCAACGGCTGCCTGAATCACATGGCGAGGATGACGCGCCTTTACACCACTTGACGGGACGCGACCCAAACCGGACCGGAGCTGAAGCGCTGTAGGAGGCTCCGGCCGGACGGGTTGACCGCCTGTTGTTACGGTCAATCTCCGTGTCGAAAGAGGCCACACCCTGAGTCACTATGCATCGAGAATCGCCAGATATTACCCTGAAGCCAACGACTCCGTTGACGTGTTCTGTATAATTAGCCTCGTTTCTGCAATGCAGACAGCCGAGCGCAACCGCCATCAGCACCAACAACCGAGCCACGTGACGTGTACCTGGCCTCCGACGAGGCGTCGTTCATCGCTGGCCAGACGATCCGTGTCAGCGGAGGCGCCCACGATGACACAGAGGTAAACGATAGTGACGGTAACCGAGGCCGATCTCCTAGTCGGCGGCGTGACGGAGCGGCGCCCCAAGAGCACCGAAGAGCGCGTCGCCAGGCTAAAGGCGAACCAGGCAGTCTACGACGTAAAGCACGGCGTGGGCGTGGTGGGGGAGGACCGATGGTCCAAGAAGTAGCTCCCGGTCCGGCGTCAAGTAACCGCCTGAAGGCTATTCGGCGAGGAGAGGGGCTGACGATCGCGGAGCTTCAGGGTTATTCCGGGCTGGGCACGAAGGTGATTCGCGACATAGAGAAGGGTAAGTCCTATCATCAACCCGACCTGAAACAACGGATCGTCGATGGCCTAAACGGGAATCCCCATCGTTCTCAGATATGGATCTTCGAGGACGTATCCCCTGACGAACCAGCTCCATCGTAGTGGCGCAGGGCGTTTGGGAATCCATGGTGGAGGGCACTGAGGGCCTTTGATTCCTCATCGGGGTGGGGTATCGGGCTGCGCAACCTGGAATTCACACCGGACCCCTCCACTATATAGAACGTTATTGAGGAGGGGTCCGGTGTGCGCGACGACCTCCAGGGCCTCTGCCATTACGTAGTCGTGCCGCGCCCCCACACTGATGCCAGCCGTGGCTGCGGTGGTGTATAGTCCCCGGCGTATAGGCCTGGGAGCCCTGAGGCTCACCCACTCGGAAAGGGAGGGGTAGCTCACCCAGGTTCGGGCGACGGCGAAATCGGGCGCTCCAAAAGGACTCCCTTCTGAGTAAGCTGTGTGTCGCAGCGCGACAGTCGCCCCAACAGCCCCCAGGGAGGACGGCGGGATGATCCTTACCGACAACGAAACTAGCGTCGATCTCCTGAACGACGAGGCAATCGCGGCAACAATCATCGAGTTGCTGCGTACCAAGCCTGACCACACGATGGGCGTGCTGGTCCAAGAACCACAGTTTGCCTTCGTACGACCTGGGCGCCTCAGGGAGGGTCAGGCCATCGAGCAGCACTTCAGACGTGAGGTCGATCATGGGTGGCTGCCTAAACCCGTTGGGCCTCTGTACCACCGATTGGGGTCGCCCGCTTCAGGGGATCCCCGCCCCAGGGACTTCGACCCGCACCGTCTCGATGAAGCCAACGGACTGGCTCGAACTGTCGTCGGAGGTGTCGCGCAGCCGCCGCAGGTCCTCCAGCGAGTTGTAGGCCGTCAGTAGGAAGAGCGTGCGGCGGTCGGCACCGCCAAGGGCGCAGGCGACACCCCACTTGCCGTCGTCGTACAGTATGCGGTGAGTCACCTCGCCACCCTCGAGCACGCGGAGGAACTCGTTGGTCAGCGGCGAACCGAGCCAGATGCCGCCCTCGGCGTCGAGACAGATCCCGTCGGGGTATTTGCTTCGTTCCAAGGTCGCGTACGGCCTCCGGTTCTCCAGCGAGCCGTCGGCCAGGTCGACATCGTACGCGGTCAGGACATGGCCGCGGCTTTCGGCGACGATGAGCGTCCTGCCATCGGGCGTGATCACCGTCCCGTTGGGCGCGTCGAGATCCTCGGCAACGACTCGCGCCCGGCCGTCCGGCGTCGCGAGCACGATCCGGCCGCCGGCGCCGACCGAGCCCATCGGTACGTCCCGCGCCCCGATGTAGGAGCGGCCCTGGGCGTCGGTGACCATGTCGTTGACGTACTGCTCGGCGTGTTCGCTCAAGTCGGCCAGTTCATAGAGACCGCCGGGATCGAGCCGCAGCAGCTTGCGGCCATGCATCGCGGCGATGAGGAGCCGGCCATCCGGGAGAAAGCCCAGGCCTGAAGGCCGGTCGTCGAGCTCGACGACTAGCTCCGAATTGCCCTGCTCGTCGACCGTGTGCACCTTATGAGAATGCTGGTCCGAGAACCAGAGCTTGCCGTCGCGCCAGCGAGGACCCTCGGGGAAGACCAGGCCGTCGAGGATGACCTCCGATTCAAGCTCTTCCATTTGCCCTCCTTGCCCCGTCTCTTCGAGAGGAGGCCGAAGCCGGACCCCGGCACAGAATTGAACGACAGGCCCCACCGCTTAGACCTGTTGCCCGAAAGAGGAGTGCGGGGAAGCGACGAGGTTGACTCCACTCCCCCACCACGAACGTTACATCACAAGTCCATAGACATGATATCCCGGGTCAGGCTCAGGAGAGCCTTAATCAAAAGTCGGTCCTTTCGACTTGCTTGGATGCGGCGGTATAATCAGGATGCCCGAGATGCCCCCAAGCCAGGAGGTACATCGCCCTGAGTCTTCAGTCCCGAAGTGCCCCGATTAACGCTGACCTCCAACAGAGTGGTGTTGTTCTGTTTACGTTTTGCTTTGCCATTGATGCGGACTGCGAAGTAAGGGCAAAAGAAAGGGGACACCTTGTACACACCTGGTGAGGGAATTGAAGATTATTTGGCTAGCGGAGAGGCTGGAACTGATGTGCCGGCCTATGAGCTCATTCCAGGGCTGAGGCGCATCATTACGGAAGGTCTCTATGGAATGGTGTGGCCTCGACCAGGTCTGGACATCCGGCACAGGTGTATCTCAACCGTGTCGGTTCTCACACTGCTGAATCAGTGGTCGCAACTGAAGACCTACTTGGAACACTCCTTGAGCCTGGGCGTGACTCCCGAGGAATTGCTAGAAGTACTGTTGCAGGTGGGCTTCTATAACGGATTTGGGAATACGTTTCAAGCAGCGGAGGTTGCAGCGCAAGTATTTCGATCACGTGGCGTGCAGTTGACTCAGGCAGAGGGACCGGAAACGAGCATAGAAGAAATGGAGGCCCTGGGAAGGGAATGGAGGGACTCGTTTGGTGGGTCGGCTCCGACTCCCGGGTATTTGAGCGCGGTGAGTTCCCTTGCTCCAGACCTCCATCGCCTGATGCGCATCTACGGATATGGTTACGTGTACCAACGCTCGGAGTTGGACCGAAAATCGCGTTTGGTATGTGCGTTGTCGTCTTTTGTTGCTCTCCGAACAGAGCATCAGCTCTCCACGTTTACAGCTGGCGCGCTGAGAAGAGACTTCACAAAAGACGAAATCGTTGAGTTGGTCATACATTGTGCGTTCTATGTGGGAATACCTGCGGCGGTAAATGCCTTGAGGGTTGTGGAGGAGGTGTTTCGAAGGACGGACGCAGCGGGAGGTAGCTAGCGGTGGATGTAGACGAGATCAAGTCGTTAGTTGGACGGGAGGTCGTCTATCAAGGATCCGATGAGATAGGGCGGGCTGCTTTTCGGCAGTATGCCCTGGCCGTGGAGGACTTCAACCGAGTGTATACGGATGTGGAGTTTGCCCGGAGCCTGGGCTTCAGGGACGTGATCGCTCCTCCGACCTTGATCTGCGATACTTGGCAGTATGTTGGTGGTGATATGGATGAGAATGGGTTGCTCGAAGGCCGCAAGCAACTCCCGGGAGTCGGCGGGTTGCGCGCAGGCAATGATTACGAGTTCTTCCAGCCGGTCTATCCGGACGATATCCTTACGGCCACGGTGCGCCTCAAAGAAGTCTATGAAAGAAGCGCTCGATCGGGGGAGCTTGTGTTCATCGAGTGGGAGACAACCTTTGTTAACCAGAAAGGTGATCTTCTCGCCAAAAGCATCGATATTGGATTTCGGCGAAAAGGGAGCGAAAAGAAGGAAGCGTAGCTCTGCGACCAAGGACTGAGGAAGAGAGACAATGACTATGGAAGATAAGGACACGTACTATGACGAGGTCGTGGTCGGAGAGGAGATGAAACCACTCCATAAGGAGATAAGCCTGCCGCGAATGATGGCATACGGAGCAGCCACATGGGATTTCGTATCGTTCCATTACGATACTGCTACAGCTCGACGATCAGGGTTTGAAGCGCCGGTTGTCGATGGGCAGATGCTTGGAGCGTTTCTGGTACAGGTCGTTCAGGAATGGGCGGGCAAATCGGGCTTTGTACGCAAGCTGAGCTTCCGCAACAAGAGACCATGTTTCCCCGGCGATCTGCTGACGTGCCGAGGTGTGGTTGCCGGGCGATACAGTGACGGGGAAGAGTGTCTGGTTACATGCGCTTTGTGGATCGAGAACCAAGCGGGTGAGCGTGTTGTTGGGCCAGCGAGCGCGGTTGTCCGAGTTCCGGAGACGAGGAGGGCGCAGTCGTGACTACCAAGTTTCCACGGTTATTTGAGCCCATTGACATCAAGGGGGTCCGAATACCAAACAGACTGGTGATGACGGCACACGGGACCTTTTATGATTCACTGATAGAGCAACCACCGGGTGATAGGTATGGTCATTACTTGGCTGCACGCGCTCGCGGTGGCGTTGGTCTTATCGTGGCCCCCGGCGCCGCGGTCGTGTACTCGGCTGGCGAGGGCCGCGTACGGTTCCAGATTGGCGAGATATTGATGAAGACCCAACGGGGCCTATCCCCCCCAGACGTTGTGGGGTGGCTGCGGAAGCGTAATCAGGTCATCATCAAGATGGTCCACGATGAAGGGGCCAAGATTTTTGGCCAGCTTCGGACTGGGGGGGGACGTGTTCATCTGGCAGGTCAAAGACCAACGCCGGGCTTCATGCCTGTTTCATCATCGCAAGTCCCCGATATCCGAAGCGGAATGATGCCCCACGAGTTGGACGTCGAGGAGATCGGGGAAATCATTCGACTCTGTGGTGAAGCTGCGAAATTCACCGAAGATTGTGGCTTTGACGGTATGGAGTTCCGCGGGCATGCAGGATATCTAGTGCAGCAGTTCTTATCCCCACTTAGCAACAAACGGACTGATCGTTATGGAGGAGGACTGGAGAACAGGATGCGCTTCCTGGTGGAGGCGCTTGAAGAAGTCCGGGCAAATGTGGGGAGCGATTTCCCGGTAGGACTGCGTTTGGGGATAGAGGAGCATTTCCCGGGAGGGCAGCTCATAGATGAATCCGTGGCGATGGTCGATGAGCTCGCACGCTTGGAGATTGTGGACTATTTGTCAGTAAGCGCCGGTATCCTCGGAGTCCAAGGATGGGCACTACCGGATATGAGCTATCCTCCGGGCTTTCTTCGCAGCGCTGCCGGGAAGGTTCGCCGCGCAGCAAGAGGTATCCCCGTCCTAGTGGTAGGCCGGATCAATCACCCAACGGTTGCGGAGCAGATTCTGGAAAAGGGCCATGCGGATTTGATTGGGATGACGCGTGCGCTCATAGCAGACCCCGAATTTGGAGTAAAGGCGAAGAGAGGAGATGTGGAAGACATCCGCCCGTGCGTTGGGGCGAATGATGGCTGCACGTCTCACATATTGTGGGGCTTTCCAATAACCTGTGTTCACAATCCCGCGGCCGGCCTTGAAAAATATTATCCCAAGCTGCAGCCGGCATCGCCGAAGAAACGCGTCCTGGTTGTCGGCGGCGGGCCTGCAGGGCTCAAGACCGCGGAGGTTATGGCGGAACGGGGCCATGGTGTGGAGTTGTGGGAGAAAGAAAAGGAACTTGGAGGTCAGGTCCTGCTGCAGGCGAAGGTGCCGAGCAGATCCGAGTACGGCGGCATTGCAGAGTACATGGTGCACCAACTGCGCCGGTTATCCGTGTCGGTGCGGTTGGGAATTGAAGCAACCCCTGAGAACATTCGGCGGGAGGGCTTCGACGCAGTGGTGGTAGCCACCGGATCGGTGCCACACATCAACGGGTATACCAACCTCGCGCCCGAGCTGCCAAGTCTCCCGGGCTCTGAGCTGCCCCACGTGTGCAGCGAGGTTGACATCCTCCGTGGCGCGCCGTTTGGGAAGAGGGTCGTCGTCGTGGACGATTCGGAGGGCGACTACAAAGCGCCTGTTGTTGCCGAGTATATGTCACAAGAAGGCAGCGAGGTGACTCTGTGTACGACAGCAGATTTGGTCGGAGGGGGAATGCCCGATCCAAACCGAGGGCCGCTACTGACCCGGTTGTTGAAAAGTGGTGTGAAGATTCTCACGTCAACCGGGGTGAACAGCATACAGGAGCACTCTGTTACGACATATAGTGTCTATTCTTACAGCGAGGCTTCCCTCGACGATGTGGATACTGTGGTGCTGGTGCTTGCTCATAAGTCGCAAGACGGTCTGTTCCATGCATTAAAGGGGCATGTCGAGACACATCGGGTGGGAGATTGTCTTGCTCCCCGAGGCGTAAGGGAAGCGATCACAGATGGATTTCTCCTGGGAATCAAGGTCTAGGAGCGGAGCTGTTTCACACAATGACACAGGGCGTTATTCATAGAGACCAGCAGCCGGATGTCACGATCGTTGACAGCCATTCCCATGTTTCGCCATATTGGTTCGAACCCGTGGAAGTCCTGCTCTTCCAAATGGAACGCAATGCTGTTGACAAAGCGGTGCTTGTGCAGCACATCGGGAACTATGACAACGACTATGTGATGACGTGTGTGCGTGAGTTTCCGGGGCACTTTGTTCCGGTTGTCATGATCGACGTTGATGCGCCGGATGCTCCGCTGACACTGGAACGTCTAGCAGAAGAAGGGGCGAAGGGTGTTCGCTTCCTTGTCAAACCGGACGAGTTGGCTGGTCAGCTTGAGATATGGGAAAAAGCGGAGCAGCTAGGTCTTGCCGCCAGCTGCTTGGGCACGGAAGAAGAAATAGGCTCCTCCGCCTTTGCGGACCTGATATCTCGGGTGCCACGGTTGCCTATCGCCGTTGAACACCTGGGTCTGCCGGATAGGGATGAACGCCCGCCGTACCATGCATTTCAGAAGGTTCTCGAATTGGCAAAGTTTCCCAATGTCTATTTGAAGGTTGGAGGACTTGGAGAGATCTCCCATCGAGCCTATCCATTCCGCCAGCCACTGCCGTTCGTGAGTGTGCCTCCGTTTGTACGCATGGCCCATGAAGCGTTCGGAGCGAAGCGTCTGATGTGGGGCAGCGATTTTCCACCTGTGGGCTTCAGAGAGGGGTACGGTAATTCTCTCCGGCTTCTATTGAGCCATCTCTCCTTTTGCCGAGATGAGGAAGTGGAATGGATTGTCGGCAGGACGGCTGCGTCTGTGTTTGGCATCGAGATGGTCGACCGAGAGC
Organism: Dehalococcoidia bacterium; assembly: GCA_965248515.1. Classification (GTDB taxonomy): domain Bacteria; phylum Chloroflexota; class Dehalococcoidia; order SHYB01; family SHYB01; genus CBDFJU01. Next base: position 875,608 of record CBDFJU010000002.1, read on the forward strand.
CGGCCGATCAAGATTGAATCGACTTTGGGAGGCTCTTGTCAGACAACGTGAACGTCTAGAGCATGAGGAGTGGAGCAACTGGTGGAAGGCTTAGAGAACATCCGAGTCCTGGAGTTGCCAGGGTCGTTTGGAACCGCGTACGCGTCATGGCTGTTGCGAGGCCTTGGCGCCAACGTGCTGATGGCAGAAACGCCGGGCACGGGGCACCCACTCAGAAGAATGGGGCCGTTTGACAAAGACGACCCACACCCAGAGAAAAGTCTCGTTTTCGCGGTGTATGCGCACGGTAAACAGAGTGTCACTATCAACACCAGCCAAAAGACAGGGGAGAAGCTCTTACATGAACTGTTGGACACCGTCGATGTGCTGGTACATGGTCTTGCCTTGGAGGAGTGCCGACAACTTGCGATCGATGGTGAACGACTACGACAGCAACATCCGACCTTGGTGAGTGTTGCGGTCACTCCTTTTGGACAGACTGGACCCTACGCCTCATACAAGGCAACGGAAATCAACACGTATGCGGTAAGCGGAAAGATGAATGTGACAGGAGACCCGAACCGTGAGCCCATCAAGCCTTGGGGACTGCAATGTCATGCCCAGGGAGGCGCAGTAGGCTGCATTGCGGCTTTGTCAGGGATCTTATGGCGAGATTTCACCGGTCAAGGGCAACATGCAGATGTCTCGATGATGGAGGCAATGCACATCCAGATTGCGGACATGATCTTCAATTGGCTCCATATCAAAGAAGTACGGGGTCGCCAGGGTAATCGAGTCGGTACGCCTCTGGCGCGACATTACCCTGATACGGTTCTTCCCACCCGGGACGGATTCGTCTATGTGGGGGCTGGCCGGGGTGGGCTTGATGATCTGGCCGCTGTTACCAACACACCCGAACTCTCCAGTGAATACCTAAAGGCTGCGCCTCTTGGACACGCTGACGAAATCGACGAGTTGCTTATTCCATGGCTCAGCAGGCACACGAAAGAAGAAGCAGCCAATATCCTCCAGTCGGTATGGACGCTTGCAGGAGAGGTGCTCAGTCCCAAGGAGGTTTTCGAAGACGACGGATATGCGGAGCGATCGTTTTTCGTAGAAAGCGACCACCCTGTCTTGGGAAGCCTAACGGTCCCCAGTTTCACAGCGCGTCTCGATGGGGTAACAGAGACGGGCCTCCGAGCACCTTTGCTCGGCGAACACAACAAAGAGATCTATGGTAGCCTCCTGGGGTATTCCTCAGGGGACATTGTTCGTCTCTACGAGGCCAGCGTCATCTGAACATGTGAAAGGCGGCAGTCGCATTGAGCGCGTTGGGTCCGAATGACACGGTTGCTAAACACATGAGGAGCGGTATGGGCAACTGCGGCGATCCGACTCCATCGCGCCCTTTGGAGGGGGCCAGAGTCATAGATATGACGCATGTGCTGGCTGGACCGTACCTTGCCGTGATTCTGGCTGCTCTGGGGGCTGAGGTCGTTAAGATCGAAAGGCCGGGTGATCGGGGATTGCCGTATAACCCGAATGGAATATTGGCCCCACATCTTCCAGGTACACCTGACCGTCCATATAACCGCTCTCCCTGGTTCAACGAGGTTAACCGCGGGAAGAAGTCAGTGACGCTCAATCTGCGCACTCCGGATGGCATGCGGCTTCTGAGAGAGCTGATTGGCATAAGCGATGTGCTCATCCATAACTTCAATCCTCGGGTGATGGAGGATTTTCGATTGACGTACGAAGACGTGCGTGAATTGAATCCCTCCATGATCTACGTCGGGATCACTGGATTTGGCAGTTCCGGTTCCAGGAAATATCGCAATGCGAACTCGACCGTTGCCGAGGCGACCTCGGGGCTACTCTATCTCACGGGTTATGGGAAGGGTGAACCGCGCCGCCCGGCCACGTCCTTGGCGGATTTCAATGCGGCATCACACGCCGCCTGCGCCACATTGGGAGCTCTTTGGGTGAGGCGACGCAACGGCCAGGGGCAACGCGTAGATGTCTCCATGAGTGAAGCATTGAGCGCCACGTTGGCCGATGCTTTGATGGAGTATTCTTGTACGGGTCGTGTTGCCAGCGCCGCAGGCAATACCCACGCTTGGATGGTGCCTCACGGCTGCTATCGGTGCCAAACATCCGATACGTGGGTGACCGTGGCAATCCGCTCAGACCACGAATGGGAACAGTTGTGTAGATTGCTGGACTGGCAAGAAGGCATTACCGATGAACGATACAACAACCTCATTGGCCGCTGGAGACATAGTCAAGCCATAGACAAAAGGATGGAAGAGTGGACTACCCGATTTCCGCCGGGAGAGGCAGCCGCTCGGTTACAAAAGGTCGGTATTCCGGCTGCACCGGTCAACGATGCTGCCAGCTTCATAGAAGACCCCCACGTGAAAGCGCGCCGCCTCTATGGCAAATTCACTCATCCTGAAGAGGGGACAAGACCGGCAGCCCGGCTTCCGATGCAGTTCTTGGATTTCGACATCGCTGCCATGAGCCCGGCTCCTTGCTTCGGCCAGCACAATGAAGAAGTGCTCGAGGGTCTTCTTGGAGTCTCTCCAGACGCGTATGAGCGATTGCTTCAGGAACAGGTCATAACGGATGAGCCGCTCGAATCGGGACGGGCAAAGGACCCTTCACGTCGGTGACAGCTACCCGGTAGAGCGAAGACAAGTAGCTCGATATCTCGATCGGTGTCACGGAGGGGAGAGCTAGCGTGAGCAAGAAGAGGATTGTTGAACCGACCGACTACCCCTGGGATGTGGCATATCAGGAGCGCGCGTGGGCTCTCGGCGTAGAGCGCAACGGACTACTTTGCATATCTGGTTTGACTGCGGAGGAATATGACTCGAAGCGGGGAACGCTACTCGTCAGGACAGGAGACCTCAGCGAACAGCTCCATATTGTCTTTTCGAAGCTGCAGTGCATTGTGGAGGCGGCCGGATACGCGATGGCCGACATCGTGTGGGCCGTGGACTATTTTCTCCAGGCCTCCTTACCAAGCTACAGGACGACTGCCGACATCCGCCAGCAGTACCTTGGTAATCCAGTGCCCTGCGCATCGGGGGTGATGGTCGACGGCATACCCAACTCAGCGTCGCTTGTAGCAATCACCGCTGTGGCACAGGCCGGAGGACGCGAGAAGAGTCCGATCTTGCCGAAGGGAGCGCGAGAGACCGGTTACTCAGCCGGCCTGAAGGTAGGAACAGATTGGTTCTGGCTTTCGGGTGCAACAGGGCGCACTGCTGATATGAGCGACTATCCCGACAGTCTGGAGGCACAGGCTGAAGTCGTGTGGAACCAGAGGCTCGCGTCGGTAGCTCACGAAGCGGGGGTGGACCTTGCCAAGGTCATCCGTGCCAGTGATTACATTCATCCGTCGTGTGTAGCGAAGTACAACGCAACAGAGCCGGTTCGTCGTCGCGCACTCAAAGGCAACCGGCACGCACTGGCGACTCTCCCCATCCAGCGCTTGCTTGGCGGACGGGCAGTGATCGAGACCGAGGCGACCTGTTATCTTGGCTCAGACAAAGAGGTCATCGACATTCCAGAGTGGGAAGCGACCTGGGGCAAGTCGGCGGCGGCTCCCGCTATCCGTTGTGGCAAGTATGTGTTCTGTTCGAGCCTGGGGCCCATCGACTACCGGACCGGGAAAGCCGTAGGGGCCGGCGACATGCAACTTCAGGTGGAAAAGACATATGACAATGTGGGTCGTGTACTCGATGCCGCCGGATGCAGCTGGAACGACGTTGTGAGAGTTGTGGAATATGTCGACCCCCAAAACGCCTATCAAACGCCGATGTTGGACAAGAGAAGGCGAGCACAGTTTGAGGACGGCCTTCCTCCATTGATAAGCGTGACAGCGAATCAGGGGACATGGGCGGGAACAAGCTTTAGCATGGAAGTGTGGGCAGTTCGTCCTTGAGCGCGGTCCGCTACTGCAAACGCAGCACAGGTGGATGACGGTCTGAAATACGCAAGATGGTTTACACAGGCACCGAAATGCAGACAAGCGTGAGTGGTGTTCTGGAAGGCGTTCGCGTCATTGACATGGCCTCGATGTGGGCTGGACCGATGGCTGCCGTGTACCTTGCGGACCAGGGGGCTGACGTCATCAAAGTCGAGCCTCTCCGGGGGGACGATAGCCGCCGAGTGTTCCTGGCACCGCCCATATCAGGCGGAGACAGCCGGACATTCTTGATGGTCAACCGGAACAAGCGTGGCGTTGCCATAGACCTGCGTTCCCGGGAAGGGCGGGACATCATTCACCGGCTCGTCAAGGGTTCAGACGTCCTTATCCACAATATGCGGCCGGGCGCGGCGGAGAACCTGGGCTACGATTACGAAACGCTTCGGACACTTAATAGCGAGCTCGTATATGCCCACATTACTCCATTTGGTCAGAACGGTCCCTATGCATCACGTCGTGGCTATGATCGTCTGTTCCAAGCAATCAGCGGGATGATGGGACGTCGGACGTTGCCTGATGGCACACCACTTCCCGATCGGGTGTTCGCTGTCGACCTTTCAACCCCCTTGGCGGTTGCGTATGGGGTCAGTCTGGCGCTGCTCCAACGAACCCGGACCGGTGTCGGGCAACGGGTTGAGACGTCATTGCTGCACATGGCAATTGCCATGCAGGCGGTGGACCTGATTCGCGTGGAGAATGAAGAACGCCAAGAGTCTCCCCCCGGTGCTGACCTTTTGAACCAAGCCGTGTATTCGCCTTACCGTTGCGCGGACGACAAGTGGTTGCTTATCACTATCATTCGTGGTGAGGAGTTCGCAGCTCTTTGCAGGGCGCTTGACCTGCAACACCTGAACACTGACCCGCGTTTCGGCTCTGTCTGGAACCGGATGCAGCATAACGATGAACTGTTCGCAGTGCTTGAGGGTGTGTTCGCCACATTGCCGCGTGATGAGTGGATCGAACGCCTGTGGCAAGAGGACGTGCCGTGCGCGCCAATCTTGGAACCGCAAGAAGTATTTGACCACCCGCACATTCGAGCGAATTCGATGCTGACGGAACAGAATCATCCCCAAGCGGGCAAGGTTGAGTTCGTGAACATTCCAGTAAGCCTGTCCGCATGTCCTGGAGGTATCAGGCGACGGGCTCCTTTGATTGGTGAGCATACGGATGAGGTCCTTGAACAGCTGGGGTATCAGCCGGATGAACTCTCTGGACTCCGTGAGAGGAAGATCATCGCATGATGTGCGGGTTTCCCTGGGTGCTCCGTACTACCGCGGTGCGAAAGGCGTCGTTGATGTGAGTCAATGCATGTCCAGGCTGTTGGAGAGCATAGAGTCACTGATTCTGTGAGTGAAGTACATTCCATGGAGGCAGGACGTGGCAGGACGAGTAGGAATCGTGGCTACGGCTCAGACGAAGTACGAGGCCAGTAAGTCCCACCAGAACATATCGGAGATGGTGCTCGAGGTGGTCGAGCAAGTCCTCGAGACCACTGGCCTGACTTTTGCGGACGACGGTTCCGGCGTCGACGCGGCAGTGACCTGTTCGCAGGACCATTGGGATGGCCGATGTATTTCGAGCAACACGACGGTCGATGTCGTGGGTGGACACTTGCGTCCTGAGGAAAAGGTCGCAGGTGATGGTACTCAGGCCGTCTTCTACGCGACTCTCCAGATCTTGGCAGGGCACTATGACACGGTATTGGTGACTGCCCACTGCCAGGAGTCTCAGACCGCCGGGCATATTGTGGAGAACGCAGGCTTTGAGCCCTTCGTCCATCGCCCGCTCGGCCTGGATTTTCTGGTAGCAGCGGCATTGCAGGCCAGGGCCTATATGCAACGCTACAACGTTACGTCCGAGCAGCTTGCCCAGGTGGTTGTCAAGAATCGAGCAAACGCAGCCCTGAACCAATTCGCCCAACTGCGCCAGCCGGTGAGCGTCGAAGAAGTCATGAATAGTGACCTCGTAGCGGATCCTTTGAGGTCGCTGGACATCAAACCAACATCCGACGGGGCATGCGCGATTCTCTTGGCTAGTGAAGATAGAGCGAAGAAGCTGACTCGGAATCCCGTCTGGATTGCGGGCGGGGGCAGCTGTTACGACTCGGATCTTCTGGGTGACCGCGATCTGGCCAAGTGTGATGCTTTGGCAGAAGCGGCGAAGCGCGCCTACCGGATTGCGGGCGTTTCCAACCCTGCACGTGAGGTTGACGTAGCAGAGGTATCGGAGTTCTGTTCCTACCAGGAGTTGCTGTGGTCGGAGGGTCTGGGGCTGTGTGAACAGGGGGAAGGGGCACATTTAGCCGATTCAGGCAGGAGTGCGCTGCGGGGATCCTTGCCAATCAACCCGTCCGGAGGGGTGCTGGCAGGGAATCCTGTCACGGTGAGCGGTCTGACACGTGTGATAGAAGCGTCCAAACAGGTCGCCGGGCTAGCGGACGGTCACCAAGTGGATGGGGCTAGAGTAGCGGTGGCACAGGGGTTCGCGGGACCTTGCGGGCAGCTTCAGACGGTGTTGCTGCTTCGCGCGGATGATGGAGGGAAGTCTCGTGGCTAGAAGAGCTGCCATCGTCGGCGTGGGACAGACGGCTCACAAGACTGCCCGACCTGACGTCAATGTCTCGGAGATGGTGAACGAGGCCGTCCAGGCTGCGCTCGGTGACGCAGGATTGACGCTGAAGGATGTGGATGCAGTGCTTGCGGGAAACATGGAGCTGTTCGAAGGACACTATCTGACCGATTGCATGGTCCTTGAGGGCACCGGAGCGTATTTGAAGCACGGGATGAAGTTGAACACCGGGGGCACTGTCGGGGCCACGATGGCGGCCGCCGCCTTCCACCACGTGCAGTCGGGATGGTTCGATACGGTCCTGACCATTGGCTTCAACAAGCTGGACGAGGGCAATACGACCGCTGGTATAACACTGTGTTTTGATGCGGTGTACAACCGCCCCTACGAATCCGGCGCGATCGGCGTTTTGGGCCTGCAGGCGCAGACTTACCTTAGGGAGTCAGGTTGCACAGAAGAGCATGCTGCCTTGGTTCGTGCCAAGGCAGGTCACAACGCTGCCCGAAATCCCTACGCCCACCGGAGGAGCGAATACTCAGTCGCCGAAATCCTCGGCTCGCGTGTTGTTGTCCATCCACTCCACGTGCTCGAGGTGTGTCCCGAAAGTAGCGGCGCCTGCGCGCTCGTTGTCGCGGCAGAGGGGCGGGCGGAAAAGATCACAAAGTCCCCGGTGTGGGTCAAGGATTGCGTCACCGTTCATTCGGAAGCTTTCAAGCTGTCGATGGAACCCGATCCGCTGCCGACCAAGGAAAGCTATGAGCAGGCAGCCATCAAGCTGTTCAAGCGGAACGGTATCTCTCGGCCGAGGGAAGAGATTGACGTTGTCGAGTTGTACGAACCAACGAGCTGGTCGGAACTGTATTTCTCTGAGTTGGCCCATCTGTTTGAACCGGGAGAGGCCTGGAAAGCGGCGGAGAGAGGCGATACTAGTCTGAACGGCAGTTTCCCCATCAATCCGTCAGGCGGCGTGGTATGTACGAACCCCATTGGTGCGACGGCGATGATTCGCATTGCTGAGGCAACTCTGCAGGTGCGAGGCGATGCGGACGAGCGCCAGGTGGCACGAGAGGTTAACCAGGCTCTGGCAACAGGGTGGGGAGGACACAACTGGACGGTAATGACGTTGCTGACAAAGAGTCGCTGACATGCGAGGGTCATTCATGGATAAGAAACGGGTTGAGTTCCCACCGGCAGAGGATTTTCCCGAATACGTTGAAAGGTACACACGGATCCCGTACAAGTGGGCAGCCGGCGAATACGTAGGGCGGTTTCTGCAGGAGCTGCGAGACAACGGACTCATATATGCGAACCGGTGCCCGAAGTGCGGTCGCTATCTCGTTCCCATGCGTCCTGTGTGTGGCCGTTGCCATGTGCGTATGGAAGGAATGTACACAGTGGGACCGCGGGGAACTGTGCTCGCCTATCAGTTTGTGGAGCAGCCTTTTCCCGACCCAAGTACCGGCGTTATGAGAGCAGTGCCCTACGCTACTGCGATTATCGGACTGGATGGGGCGCCAGTAACCATTGATCATCTACTTGAGGAGAAAGACCACAATCGTATCCACGTTGGAATGCGTGTGGAAGCGGTCTTCAAGCCTCAATCTGAACGGACAGCACATATAACGGACATCAAATACTTCAAGACAATACCCGAGCAGACGGATGAAGTGAAATGAACAGCGGGCGGGCGACAGAGCCAATCATCGTTACCGGTCAGATAGACATGGCGCACCGCCAGTACACTGGCACGACGGTGGGGTCGTTTCTGGCTAACTTGAAGCAGGGGCGCATTGTGGGGTCGCGCTGCCCACAGTGCCCGCGTGTCTATGTGCCTCCCCGTTCTGTTTGCATTCGTTGCTTCACGAAATTGTCTGACATCACTGAAGTGGGACATGAGGGCTCGTTGCTCACTTATACCGTTGTGCGCTACCAGGAACCGATCCACGTCTATCAAGCCCCCTTCATGGTCGGACTGGTACAGCTGGATGGCGCAGATACGGGTGTGCTCCACTACATCCGTGAAACGGACAAGGGAAAGGCTCGCATCGGAGCAAGAGTTCAAGCTGTCTTCCGGAATGTCCGAGAGGGAAGCATTCTGGATATTGAACATTTTGAGGTTATTGGATAGCTGGCCATTGGGTTTCGCTGTGTCTGACAACAGAATCTTGTATCAAAGAAAGGATCACTTGGCTTGGGTGACGATTAATCGGCCGCGCTCTCTGAACGCCATCGATCCGGAAATGAGCCGAGAGTTACGCCGTGTTTTCGAGGACTTCCGCGACACCGACGATGCGTGGGTTGCAGTTCTAACTGGTGTGGGACGTGCCTTTTCAACTGGAGCAGATTTGAAGGCGGCAGATGCTGCGGTGGCCGACGCCACACCATTCGGAGGCATCACTCGGGATTTCCACACCTGGAAGCCAATCATCGCTGCTGTCAACGGGTACGCTTTGGGGGGTGGCCTGGAACTGGCGCTGTGCTGCGATATGCGGATTTGCTCCGAGGGCGCGCAGTTTGCTCTGCCCGAGGTTCGCTGGGGCATCATGGCCAACGCTGGTGGTACCACACGCTTACCTCGGGCGGTTCCCCCTGGTATCGCTCTGAAAGCTATTCTGACGGGTGATTACATAACGGCGGAAGAGGCGCTTCGGCACGGCCTCGTGAGCGACGTGGTCCCCGAAGATGAGCTACGGCCACGGGCTGAAAGCATTGCGGAAAGAATCTTGGCCAATGGCCCGGTGGCCGTGCGTGCCGCCAAACAGGCTGCTCTGCGGGGAATAGACATGGGTACTAATGAGTCCCTGGCGTTTTCATACTACCTGGGTCGATCCCTGTGGAATACGAAAGACGCATGGGAAGGCATCCGGGCTTTTGAGGAGAAGCGCCCACCTCGATTTGAGGGTCAATAGCCTGGACGGTCGGCGATTTGATCTCGCAAGCACCTCCGGGTGCGTTGGCCCGCCATCGTAGAGTCTTCCTAGACATTGGGCTCCCCGGATTCATGACTGGGGCCTGATCTTGGGAGCAGGTCAGGGGAGTTACGCCATGCCGTACTACGTGTATGCCACGAGTAAAGACGAAGACAAGGTTTCGATCTTCACGCTGGACGCTCAGAGTGGCGAGCTGGAGCGGGTGGATGATGTCGAAGTCAAGGGTGGCCCGGGCCCACTTGCGACACACCCCAAGTGGGACGTTCTCTATGTGGGACAGCGATACTCTTATGAGTTATCGACTTACAGCATAGATCGGCATGGGAGTATCTCCTGCATTGGCACAGTGTCGCTGGAGAGCGATCCCAATTATCTGGTCACGGACAGGCGGGGTAATTTCCTTCTCTCCGCCTATTATCTCGCCGGGAAGGTGGCGGTACACCCCATTGCCAGTAATGGGGTTGCAACCTCCCCGCCAACAGAGTGGCTGAGCACAGGCCTTGGAGCACATTCCGTCCAGACCGATAGGTCAAACCGGTACGTATTGGCCTCACACGTGGCTGGACCGGATCGTCCCAACGCGGTCTTCCAGTTCAGGTTCGATGAAAGCACAGGCCGCATCACTCCGCAAGTGCCGGCCAAGGTCACCGCGCTTGAGGGTGCAGGTCCACGGCATTTGTACTTTCACCCATCCAAGGACATCGTGTATTGCTCAAACGAGCAGGGATCTAGCGTATCGGCATTCAGCTTTGCCCCGTCACGGGGGACTTTGAGCCCTATCGAGACCGTGGCGACGGTACCCGATGGCTATGAGGGCGAGAATATGTGTTCTGGAATAGAGGTCGCGCCCTCAGGGAAATTCCTCTATGTAGGGAATCGTGGCTACAACAGCATCGCGTGTTTTTCCCTTGACACGATGACGGGGGGTCTGACGCTTATTGGGCAGGTTCCCACGGACCCCATACCGCACGGATTTAGCCGTGACCCGGAAGGTAACTTCCTGCTTGTTACCAGCCTGGAAACCGGCCGTCTCTCGGTCTATCGAATCGATCAAGACAGGGGCGATCTGAAGCCCCTTGCGGTCTACCCTCTCGGTAAGTATCCGATGTGGGCAATAGTCGTGAGGGTTGGAGAGTAGTCTCCCCTAGATCACTTTGAATTTCGGGATGCTGATCTCGTTCGTGGCGTCCTCGAACGTCACCTCCACCGGCATGCCGATCTTCACGTGGTAGGGGTCCGAGCCGATGACGTTACTCAGCATCTGTACGCCCTCGTCCAGCGTGACGTAGGCCAGCACGTAGGGGCCCTCGTCCCTGAAGCCCGGTGACTTATTCTGGTGTACCACCGACAGGCTGTAGACGGTGCCCTTGCCCGAGGCCTTGGTCCATTCGAGGTCGGCGGAGTAGCAGGCCGGGCATGTGGCCTGGGGCGGAAAGAAGAGGTCGCCGCAATCGAGGCAGCGAGGGATCAGCAACTCGTGATTCTTGCAGCCGTTCCAGTAGGGCTTGGTGTCCGGGTTCGGCGTCGGCAGCGGTTTGACGTACTCGGCCACGCTAGTCCTTCCCCAGGATGAGCGTCACGCCGGTGTGCCGGGAGCCGATGTTCCCGCCGGTGCCGTGGCAGAGCGATATCTTGCAGTCTTTCACCTGCCGGGGCATCCCGTCGAAGTCCCCCCGGAGCTGTTTGGTGGCCTCGATAACCAGAAAGATGCCGCGCATGCCCGGGTGATTGGACGATAGCCCGCCGCCGTCGGTATTCGTCGGCAGTTCGCCGTCGATGGCCAGCCGGCCGCCCTCGACGAAACTGCCGCCCTCGCCCTTCTTGCAGAAGCCGAGGCCCTCGAGGCTCGTCAACACCGTGATGGTGAACGAGTCGTAGACCATAAGGTGGTCGATGTCCTTATGGGTCACGCCGGCCATCCCGAACGCCGTGGGCCCGGACTGGTACGGGGCCACGGCCATGAAGTCGCGGTGGCCCCCGCGCAGGTGCTCGTAGCCCTCGCCCACGCCCAGCACCCACACCGGTTTGGTCTTCGCGTCCCTGGCCCGCTCAGGGCTGGTCACCACCAACGCACCTCCGCCGTCGGAGATGACGCAGCAGTCGAACAGGTGCAGGGGCCAGGCGATAGTCCGCGAGGCGAGCACGTCCTCGACGGTGATGGGGTCACGGTACATGGCGTTGGGGTTCACGCCAGCGTGGCGCCGCATCGCCACCGCGATCTCCGCCAGCTGCTCGTTCGTGGTCCCGAACTCGTACATGTGCCGGGAGGCTGCCGTGGCATAGAGGCCGGCGAGGATCGCGCCGTAAGGGGCCTCGAAGCTCTCGGGCCAGGGGCTGATGGCCCGGCGGCCTGTGCCCCCGGTGCCGATGGCGCGGCCTGCCGACAATGAGGTGCTCCCGTAAGTGATGAGGACGACCTCGCACTGGCCCGCGGCGATGGCCGCCGTGGCCCGAGAGACGTGGGCCAGGAAGGAAGCGCCCCCAAGGTTCGTCGTGTCGACGAGCTTGGGGTGCAGGCCTAGGTACCCTGTCAAGAATACGGCGTCCTGCCCCGTGTCCCCGGGCGACATGAAGCCGTCGACGTCTCTTGGCTTCAGCCCTGCTTCGGCCAGCGCCTCCCGGGCGGACTCGGCTTGTATCTGCTGCGGGGACTTGTCCGGCATCTGCCGCCCGGGGTGCTCGTAGGCTCCGACGATGGCAGCTTTTCTGGTCAGGGTGCCCATTGACCTTTCAGACTCCTTCTCGCTCCGTTAAGACCTTCACCGATCGCCCACTGCTGATCCACCCCTTGCTGTAGCGGAATCGACATCCGCTGGACCTCGGCGGGGGCCTACGCGCGCCTCAGAGTCGCTGACGCCCTACACTTACGATTCCACGTGGAATTCAACTCTATCATCTTGCTGACCGGCGCGCCTTGATAGGCGTTATTCACATACCCACGCGACTGATTCCGATCTGGATCTCCGGCCACCACAATACCAATCCCGTCAGGTCGTATGAAAACGGGAACAGGTCTGTCAGGGTCGGCCGAGAGACCGTACTCCTTTGGCAACACGCCGTCTTTGGCCAGGGCATAGACGTTGAGAGCGGAGGACGATGCTTGCCGAGCATACCTTTCCACCACCCCGGCAGATACTCGGACGTTTTCATAGAAATAGCGTTTGACATCGTCCTTATTGCGTCCCTGTGCCGCCAAGGTTTTCGCGATGCTTGGACCTATCACCAGAAGGGGATAGGATTCTCCGTGCAGCATCGCTGTAAACGACCAAGATGCGCAGGTCCCGTTTCCCCACACTTCAGCGATCGTCTGTAGATGCTCAGAGGCTGCTTGGCCTGCCGTATAGATAGGCGGGCTCGCTGCAACGACGCTCTGAACTGTGACAACGTTTTCACCGGGCTCAAAGCCACGATCAACTGAAAACGGTGTCCAGCCGATCTCCGCTATCGCATTTTCGTTTTCGGCGAGCACGACGTTAAAGGTGCTGCCGATACTCCCCTTGTCGCCTGTCCCAGGGGGAATTCGTAGTCCGGCCACATTTCTCATGTAGAGTCGTAGAAATCGCCCGACACTTGTGTTGGCCTGCCTGCCTACGCGCATTACTCCCGCTTCAGAATTGAAGTCCAACTTGTCGATTATCGGGCCGTTCAGAATAATAAGCGGTTCCCATCCCGGGGTGCTACCGGCATCTTCCAGCCGAAAACGCGGTTCTCCTATCGCCTGTACCACAGCCAGTAATATCGGCATGTATTCGGGCTTGCAGCCCCCCATGACACCATTGACTGCAACGTTCCACACAGTCGCCTCGCGGTTTTCCGGAGGCAATGTGGCCACAACTTCGTTTGAAGGGCGATCCGTAAACTGAATGAATGCTCTAACACGGTCAATGGTGGGCGGGATGATGGGAAGACCATCTGTCCACAGATTCTGATGGGAAAAGTCTTGGACTTGGTCTAACGTTCCCTTGAGCACAATGTCCCTCGGACCGGGTTCCTCTAACCTTGGTCCAGCCTGCACAGATGTAGTCAAGCCCGCAACGATCTGCTCGACAAGATCGTTGCGGACCTTGTCCCCGAACTCCTCTTCGCTATCTTGCATAATGACGCCAGGGTATTCAGCAATTGCCAGATTATCCAGTCCGAGAGCAGCAGCTATCGCGCGGGCTTGGTCAACAAAGCCTCTCGCAATTATGGAAACGCTGCGAATACCGGCCTTCTCGGCCGCGACACTTGCCCGCACCACGGCGGGGGTGCAACTTCCTCAAGCTCCCACAGCCGTGATTACTGCATTGCAGCCTCGCTGATGCAAACGCTCAGGTAACCGACCAATTACCTCGCGTTCATCATTCCCGTGGATGCCCCCAAACACATCATGATCAATGAAGCGGAGCCTTGAGTATGTCTTCGCAAGTTCTTCTCGTATCATTCGGAACATTTCGTCGCCTTTGAAGCCCATACTCCACAGTTGCCCGAAAACTTTTCCGCTTAATGTCGGAAGAGCCTCACTGATCATTACCGGGTCTGTCGTCCGTCTCCCGCCGGGCCACACGACTTCATAGATTCCCGCAGCATCCCGATTGGTCTGGTGATGCAGCATCTCAAGCCTCCCTGGAATACCTCATGTCGCGGTATGACCAACCTCAGACACCGCGAACCTGTCTTCACTTACTCGTATCCTATGTGCCTACATCGGTGATCGAGCGACTCACTGAGGGGTCCGAAGCGTCCGTTGCTCTCGTGGTAGCCCACAAGTCGGCCAACAGGTCTGAACCTATTACATCCATACGTTGGCTCAGGTACTCGAGTGCGGTTTGGTGTCGCTCTCGAGAGTAGCTTGCAACACAGTCCTCTACCACAACTGAGTAGTAATCATGGAACAGCGCGTCCATCGCGGTCGCCTGAACACACCCTTCGCTGGTAACACCCGTGCTCACCACGGACTTCACGCCTTGACTCCTAAGGACCTGATCGAGGCGAGTACGGAGGAAACCTGTGGGGCGCCCTTTCTTTATGATGACCTCGTTCGGCGCAGGGCGCAGATCCGCGACTATCTGATGGCCCCAGGTCCCGTCAAGGCAATAGTCAGGCTCTCGGAGGTCCCCATAAGCGCGACCACGTAGGCGGATCATTGGGGGAGAGTCGCCGATGCAACCCTTCATTAGCGTGTTCTGCAAATAGATCACCAACACCCCTGCAGCTCGCGCCGTTTCCAATAAACTGGCAGCCCGTGGAATGGCCATTTGCATATCGGAGATATCTGCCCACTGTTGGGTTTGCTTCAGGCCTTCTGGGTGGCAAAAGTCGTTCTGGAAATCTACCAGCACGAGCGCCGTGTGCTCTGGGCCAACGATCTCTCTCACCGTGGTCAATATCTCTTTTCCGGCCACCTGCTTCATTTCATCACCTCAGACAGATCCCTTCCTTTGGCGCGATGCAACCACATGTCGAAAGAGCTGGCACAGCCAGGCGCCATGAAAAAGCCTCAGCGCCTACCACTGTCACCGTACTGGCGTCTGCTCGATAAGAGGTGGTCTCGTTTGTCTGAACAGCGCTGCCCGGTTTGATAAGTGGAATCGCGCTGCCGTGCGTTAGGCCGCCGCGGACTCGGCAGGCGCTCTGTCAAAGAACTGGTCCGGCGTCATTCCCCCAAGGCTCGAATGGGGCCGTCCGGCATTGTAAAACTCGAAGTACCGCCCGAGTCCAGTTCTGGCTTCCGGGACCGATTCGTAGGCTCTCAGGTACACCTCCTCGTACTTGACGCTCTTCCACAGTCGTTCGACGAACACGTTATCCTTCCAGCCCCCCTTCCCGTCCATACTGATCTGGATCTCACTGGCTTTCAGCAGGCCGGTGAAGGCATCACTTGTGAACTGGCTTCCCTGATCTGTGTTGAATATCTCCGGCGCGCCGTGGCGTCCCAGGGATTCTTCGAGCGCCTCCACGCAGAAGTCTGTGTCCATTGTGACCGATACCCGCCAGGCCAGCACCTTGCGGCTATGCCAGTCCATCACTGCGGCTAGGTACACGAACCCCCTGGCCATCGGAATGTACGTGATATCCATTGCCCACACCTGGTTGGGCCTGCTCACCTCAAGCCCGCGCAGCAGGTACGGATACACCGTATGGCCGGGCCGTCGCCGGCTGGTGTTGGGCTTGCGGTACAGCGCATCGATGCCCATCCGCCGCATCAGTGTGGCGATGTGTCTACGCCCGGAGGAGAGTCCCTCCTGGCGGAGCAGGCCTCGCATCATCCTACTGCCTGCAAACGGATACTCAAGGTGCAGCTCATCGATGCGGCGCATCAGCCCGAGACCGGCTTCGCCCACCGGCCGTGGCCGGTAGTAGATGCTCCCGCGGCTGATGCCCACTGCCTTTGCCTGGCGGGCGAGAGGCAGCTTGTGATCGCGGTCGATCATCGCCTTGCGCCCGGCAATCCCGCCTTCGTGAGCGCGGCCTCTAAAAAATCGTTCTCCAACGCAAGCTCACCGATCTTAGCGTGAAGGACCTTCATATCTACCAGCTTTTCAGCCTGCCCTGTCCCGGCGCCAAATAACTGCGCCGCCCGATCCAGCAACTGGGTCTTCCATTGCGTGATCTGGTTCGGGTGCACATCGAACTGGCTTGCCAGCTCCGAAAGTGTCCGGTTGCCGCGTACTGCGGCAAGAGCCACCTTCGCCTTGAACTCTGCCGAGTGGTTACGGCGGGGTCGTCTGCTCATCTCTCGCTCCTGTCTCCGAGAGCACTATCATGCCCTCAATCAGGCAGCGATTCCACTTATCCCCCTGTTCAGATTTCTGGAGCCACTTCTATAACCCCTTCCAACACGAATTGGTAAGGACCGAAAGTGTGCACCTATGTTGAATGCTCTAAGCGGGGATCTAAGCGGTCCCTCGTCCAGTCCCCCAAAAGATTCACGGCAAGCACTATCAATAGCATGGCAACGCCCGGTGGGATAATCATCCATGGCGCGTCCGCCACATATGCTCGACCCTCGCTCACCATGTTTCCCCACGATGGAGCAGGCGGGGGTATACCGACGCCCAGGAAGCTCAGAGTTGCTTCCAGCAGGATGAGTTGGCCCAAGATCAGGCTTCCCAGCACTGCAATAGAACCTACGATGTTCGGCAAGACGTGCCGAACAAGAATGTGCGGCATTGTTGCTCCAATAGCCCGGCTTGCGAGAACGTAGTCCTGAGCCATGACCGCGAGGCCCTCGCCGCGTGCTTGTCGGGCAAATCTGCTCCAATACACTAGATTCATGACAATTATCATGTTCCAGAGCCCTGCTCCTATCGCCACTGCCAGGGCCAAGGCCAACACGAGCGGTGGCAAGGCCAGTGAGACATCGACCGCTCCCATTATCAATGTGTCTAGCTTGCCCCGTGAGTATGCTGCTATCAGTCCCAAAAGCGTGCCCACAGCGGTTGACGTTACTACGCCTAACCCCGCGGTCATCAGGGTCAGACGAGAGCCGACTATCAATCGGCTCAGGACATCTCGTCCCAGGTAATCCGTACCCAACCAATAAGTGCGCTCAGACGCGTCATCCGCAATCGATCCGGGCGGTTGCAGTGAATCTGTAAGGTACCCAGCGGTAGAGGAATGAGGCGCTAGCCAAGGAGCAAAGACCGCAAGAAACAATGCCACACTCAGGACAATGACACCAAACCAGGGTAAGCGCCGCAGCGTGCGCGCAGACGGGACAAGCAGGCGCAGCCGTTTACGGTGTTTAGGGGTCTCAACTGCCGTTTCGCCAATACTCAACATGCCATTTTCAATTCACAATCTGTTGGCCACATACTTGCGTGTAGCCCGTCTGCCCCAAAGCTGCAAAGTCCCCGGCACTCAGGAACGAATCAAGGCCGAAGACAGGCGCCTGCATCCCGGGACGACGCCCACTTTACACAGAGCGCTACCTCTATGCGCTTCGTATCCTCGGATCGAGGAAGCCGTACAACATGTCTACCACGAAATTGGCCAGTGCAAACATGCTCGCAAAGATCAGCACCAGCCCCATCAATGTTGGAAAGTCTCGCTGTATTGCAGAATCGAACGCCAACTGCCCAATCCCTGGCCAGGCGAAGACCACCTCTATGACAAGGGATCCTGTTAGAAAGTAGGTAACTATGACAATCCCACTATATGTCACCACTGGAATCAGTGCATTTCTCAGCGCGTGTCGAATTATCACTATACGTTCATGAAGTCCCTTGGCTCTAGCGGTGCGAACATAATCTTGTCCCATCACCTCCAACATTCCTGAGCGCACGAAACGAATCACCCCAGCCATCGGAAACACAGCCAGGGATATCATCGGTAGAATCAGGTTACTTGGAGACTCCTTTCCAAAGAAAGGCAGCCAGCGTAGCCACACTCCAAAGATCATCACAAGCAATATTGCCAACCAAAACGATGGTGTGGATTGGGCAAGTGCAGCAAACCCCCGCACTAACAGGTCTATCACGCTACCGCGGTACAGTGCGGCCAAGAGGCCCAGTGGCACCCCTAGTATGAAAGTAAATGCGATTCCGGCTCCGGCAAGCTGCAGGGTGGCAGGGAACCGGTCCAGGAACATATCCGCCACCTTCTGATCCGTGACGTGTGATCGTCCCAAGTCTCCGCGTACAACGTCTCGCAAAAAGAGGCCATATTGGACGTGGAAAGGTCGGTCCAGACCTAGATCCTTCCTTAGGATCTCCACGGCTTCCGGTGGGGCATATGCTGGCACAAGCAACTCCGCCGGATCTCCTGTGACTCTTGCCAGCGAGAAAGTGAAGACCGTCACGACAAGCACAACGATGACGGTCCTGAATGCTCGCTGTAACGTGAGCCGCCCCATCACGACATCTCCATCCTCATTCCACGAAGCCTAAGCCTGTGGATTAAGAGCCAGGATCGCCAGATTGAAAGCTTCGAGGGTCACGGAAAAACGTCATTACCAACTTGCTGATTTCTTGTGCCCTCCAGTAAAGGTCGTATCTATCACCGCTCTCTATCATGACTGCCGTACACTCGGGAATGAGCAGCTTCACCGCCTGCGCACGCTGAGCGATAGGACGGTTCCACGCAGCCGTGGATTGCAGCAACAACGTCGGGGCTTTGATCAGTGGCAAGCGAACATCGGCGTTGTATGTGAACACCGCCTGGAAGGTGGCAGAAATACTACGGTGAGCTCTGAGTGCATCCATGAACAAGTCATTGACAAACTCCAAATCTTCATCCGACAAGTTTTCGTCTGGTATTGCGCCTTTGGCCTGCCACAAAAGCGTGATAGCCCGCTGCCACAATCGCACATTGTGTGACCCATCAGTTTCCAGCCGCACCACTGGAAGAGTGCCTGGGCCACCCAATGCCCGGTGACCGAGTTTGATATGCTCCTCTCGCTCGTCGTCGCCAATCAGGTAAGGAAGACCGTGGAGAACTAGCGCCACAACCCGCTGTGGCTGACTGGCCGCGAGTTCCGCGCCTACCGCAGCACCCGTGTGTCGCCCCAGAACTCGCACGCTGTCGAGCTCAAGGCCGTCCAGGACATGGGCGAGACTTGTGGCCAAGTCCGCTACATCAAAAGGCTCCGGAAGGGGGTCGGAGTCGCCCAATCCAGGTAGATCCACGGCAATCACCTGGTACTGTGTTGCCAGCAAGGGCATCAGGCGACGGTAAACGCGCCAACTTCGCGGAGTCTGAGGAATCAACAGGACAGGCTCGCCTTGGCCCGCTATGACACAGTGGACCTGACCTGTTGGCGTGCGAACATAACTGCGCTTCACCAGATTCCCGCCCACTCATTGAACCCGGTACTGTGGCCGGAGACTATTCATATGAATGCTTTTAGGGCCGATTTGTGTATCCCGCCTTTGGCAGAGGAACTGCGATGGCCAACGCGCCCCATACTCTAATGCGACAACGTTTTGACAAAGTCTTTCGCCTGTATCACGGCTCCGTGACGCGAGAATACCTTCTCCATGAGCACACGGTGAAACTCGTCGTCGGCCTCGAAACAACCATCTTCCACGACCACGAGTTCGTAGTCGGCGTCGAGGGCCGAGCAAAACGTATAGAGCACAGCTCCGCTGGTTGCTACGCCCATCAGAACAAGAACATCACGTCCAAGTGCCCGCAGCACGGTATGAAGGTCCGTGGTACCGAAGGCGCTTATTCGTCGTTTCAGGATTACGACGTCGCCTTGCTCCGGGGCAACGATGGGGTGCATCTGCACGCCCTCTGTTCCCTCCCGCATCCCGTCGGCCTGCTTCGCGGCAGCAAACGCCTTGTTTCGAGGGTTGACCTCCGGGTGCCCCTCGCGAAATGCTACACCAACGAAAAGAACAGGTATTCCACTCTTCCGAGCGGCTTCGATCACATCCTGGGCACGATAGAGAAACTGTGTCTGCTCGCCCACGTAGCTGCCAATGATGTCTTGTTGGCAATCCAGGACGAGCACGGCCGCACGTTCCACTAGGTCGGGCGGCATCGAAGTGCTATCAGCCATCGTCTCGTTGCCTCACCCGGGAACTCGTCCGCCAAGGCTGAGGCCATCCTGCAACAGCTCAGCAGCCACGAGAAGGTATCCGGCGCTCACAATCTCAACTAGCCATGGGGCGTCTGGCCCTCCGCCCCCAGATTTGCATACTCCGGCTGTCTCTTTTCCACGAATGCTCTCTGGCCCTCGACCTCCCTTGGCGGCCTTCTCCGTGGCTGGCCGCCGGCCTCCTTCCGGAGCTCCTCAGTGTCGTACACGACATCTACCGATCTCTGAAATTCGACATGCCCTTCTTTCGTCTTGGCGATAGCATCCGGACCAAGTCTGTCAATCTCGAGAACTTCACGTGCGTATTTCAGCGCCGTTGGCATCACATCCTTCGACGGAACCACCTCGTTCACTATGCCCCATCGCAGGCAACTCTGGGCGTCGAGTCTCCCAGCGGTAAGCTGTACCCAATTTGCTATTGCATTGGGAAGGTAGTGGTACAAGTAAGGGGGAGGGGCCAGGTTTCTGCGTTGAGCATAGGTGCCAACCCACGCATGCTCAGCCATGATGCGCAAATCACACAGGAAGAACAGCTCCAACCCGCCGGCCACAGCCAACCCGTTGATCGCGCCTATCAAGGGCTTCTTGAGAGGGTAGTGATTCCCGGGACCTGCATACGCCGGGCTGGCGGGGTCGTCCACCCCGTGGAACCCATCCGGTCCAGTCCGCGCGACATATTCCTTCATGTCCTTGCCCGCGCAGAAGGCCTTATCTCCGGCACCTGTCACAATCGCTACCCGGATTGACGGGTCATTGTTTACGGTCTCCCAGCACGACACCAACTCGACGAATAGTTTCTCGTTCAACGCATTTAACACTTCTGGCCTATTGAGCGTAACAACGGCTATCCCGTCGTCCCTCTTTTCGAAAATGCACGTTTCGTACTGAGTCGTCTCGCCCACTGTTCCGTCCTCCTTCACCCCTGCCAGATTAGCTACTCAACCCTTTTCGGAAGTCTTTTTCGGCCCCCCACCGAATTGACAAAACCGACCATGCCCGCGATGCCGCACATCACTCTAAGTCCCGACATGTCGGGACTCAGCGTGACGCCACAGAGAGTCGCCTTTGAAAAGACCTAGCCGTTCGTTGAACTCTCGAGACTCCCAAGAGGAGCGGATTACTCACGAATCGGTTTTCGAAGTAATCCGCTCCCCCTGATTCGACCCTCTACCGTTCCGAGAGCGCTACTATCGAGCAGACTATTGTCAGGAAGCCTTCACACGGATGAGATCGTACCGGGTACCGTCATGATGCCCGAATCGATCCCACGACAATACGTTCTCCCCCAACGCGAACAGCATAGGCTTCACATAGAGGGGCACAAACAGGACATTGTCGTAGAAGTATTCCCCGAGTGAAGTCGCTACGGTGCTGAAGGCAGCATCATCCCCCGCGATGAAAGTATCGGTCACGTCGCCGAACAAAGCCGTTGACGTTTCGTCCGTCCAAGTCGTCGTCGACGCCTCTTCAGTCGACATGAGCCACTCGCGAAGAGGCTCGCCAACAAAAGTCGTCGTCGTAAACGCCCACATCATCCAGTCCGTATCACCGCTCACCCACTTGGGTTTCCAGTCACCCCAACCTACAACCTCGATCTTTGTATTTAGACCGATCGCTTCCAGCATAGTGGCCAGTGCTCTGTGCTCTTGGCCGGCCCGCTCCGCTCCTCCAATGGTTATGAGGGGCATCGTGATCTCCCGATCGAACGGGAAGCCAGCTTCATTCAGCAATCTCGTGGCTTCGGCCGGATCGTACCCGTACCTTGGCGCTTTCGTCATGCCAACGGTGGAGTAGATCGTATCGACCGTTCCGCCAAATCCCCCACCCACGGTCTCCTGCAACGCTTCCTCATCGATGGCCAGAGCAAGAGCTCGTCTCACGTTTACGTCTGTTACCCACGGCGCAGCCCCACGATTGTCCAGGGCCTGTACACCTCCAAACACCAGACGCGCATTCCACCCTGGCTGTTGGACTATTCTCAAGCCAGCTGCCTGTGCCCTTCGGGCGTCAGCGGGTTCAACTCGATCCGCCAAGTCGGCCCGACCAGCCTGGACCGCCGCCAGTCTGACGGCGCTTTCGGGCACATGCGAAATAACGAGGCGCTCCGATGTAGGCTGTATGCGCCAGTGGTTCGGCACTGCCTCATAACTCACACGGCCTGTCGTCATTCTTTCCAGCGTGTACGGCCCCGTGGTCCCTGGGCTCGGGTCCTCAGTCGCCCTCTCCATTCCGACAGTCTCGACGAATTCTTGCACGGGCGGCACCAGGGTGCAGCAGTAGAGTATCCTCCACAGACTCCAACTCGGGTCGCCCGACGTGCTGACTAAGTCGAATTCGTATTTCCCAACTTTCCTTGCCTCAATACCGAATGGCTCAATGTACGATTTCCCAAGGTACTTAGGCCGATTGGGGTAGAATTCGTTGAACGCCCAAACCCCATCGTCCGCCGTGTACTCTCCCCACTGCGGGTCGTGCGGGAATATCCCCGGTGTGAGAGAGAACCTGAGAACCGTCGAATCATCGCGCCACTCCCATGATTGTGCCACCGACGGGAGAAACGCCAACGCCCCCGTCTCCCCTGTTCTAGTATCGTCAACTTCGAAAAAGTGGCTGTACAGGGGGCTCTTCGACTCTGACCTACCTGTCGCCTCACCCGCCATCAACGTGTCCATGAACCGGCTGATAACCACACGGACCTCCGGCGCATAAAACCCCGGCCGTACTGTTGGAGTAGGCACGGGCATAGGAGTCGCCGTGGGCTGTGGGGTCGGCACAGGCGCGCCCGGCGCCGGTGTTGCCGTCGGCTGTGGCGTCGATGTGGCCCCGCCCCCTCCACACGCGGCTACGATCAAGGCTAAGACCACGGCCACCGGTACAAGCCTAACAACGAAGTAACGAACCTTTGTAGTCACCATCTCCCCTCCTCCTTATCCTCCTCGGCCGGATCGTCCGGCTAGGCCTCTTCTGGCCACCAAGCCTGGAGGAGTCGCAGCGACACCAAACCCGATCTTTTCCGCCAAGACTTGGCTGAGTAGAGGTTTCGAGCACAAAATATCCGACGCCTAGGCTTCCTGTCAATAGGTCGTCGATTAAGAATCGTAATGAGAACATGGGCTGAGATCTGGCCAAGGCAGTCTCGCGAGCGCCGATTGTCCAGGACCCGCCCCCGGAGGGTGTACCAGGCAACGCAGGGTCTGCCGCGCAGACGAATGGACCAGCAACATCCGCGACGCATCCTCGGAGGCGACCGTGACCGTGAGCGAGAAGCCGCTCCGGCTCCCGATGGTCATGAAGGCCGGCCGCATAGCAGCCGAACTCGGGTTAGGCCCCGCCATACGGTCGCTACCCCTGTCGCCGGCTATGTCAAGGCGATACCAAGAGCTGGCTAGCGCCGAGTCCCACAAGCCCCGATGCGGGTTACAGCACACTGAACTCGGTGGGGCGGTCCCTGAACGCAAGAGGTGTGATAATCCCGAAGGTGAGGGCCAGGGCCACAGCCGACCGCTCCTACCTTCTGACGCGCCTGGTTCAGGTGGCTCTGTATCGTGCGGGGACTGAGGCCCAGACGCGCCGCTATGGTGATATCGCTGCCCCTCTCGGCGGTGCCTTGAAGCACCAACTTCTCCCGGTTTGTCAGCGTGGGCACCTTTGTGTGGTTTCGCAATGAGACGGCGGCGGAGAGCACGGTGGGGACGTAGCGGCGCTGGACTACGGCGAAGTCCGCCTTGAGTGCCCGTAGGGCTACCGGCAGGTCTGTCCCCTGCAGGTCTGTCCCCTGCAGGTCAGATGCGATAAAGGCCACGGGGGCATGGGCGAACAGGCACTCCAGGGCCGGACCTGGTCATCGGAGTCGACCAGGAAAGCGAATGCCAGGTCCGGCTGGCTCCTCCGTAGCTCCAGCAGGTGCAGGGGGTCGTCCATGTCCTGGAGCGGTAGGGCTAGGACCACTACGTCCGGCAAGTACTGCTCGACCGCGACCTTCTGCCGGGCATAGTCACGGACGCCTTCGGCCAAGGCTATGCCCTCCTGGTCCCGAAGGAAGTCACGCCATGGACCTCAAAAGACTGGACCTATAGGGGGACGACCATGCCAGACAGGGCACATACCGTTTTCAAGACCTTCCATAGAACGCCTCTAGGTCAGATTGTTCACGGCGATAGTCTGGACGTCCTTGCCACGTACGACGACGATTCCGTGAATCTGATCATGACCAGCCCGCCATTTGGATTGGTCCGAAAGAAGGACTACGGGAATGTTGAGGCCAACGAATATGTCGATTGGTTCAAACCTTTCGGCGCCGAGTTTCATCGTGTCCTGACTGATAACGGTAGTCTGGTCATTGACATCGGGGGCGCATGGAACAGGGGCTACCCCACCCGCAACCTTTACCACTTCAAGTTGCTAATTATGCTTTGTGAGGAGATCGGCTTCCACCTTGCGCAGGACTTCTACTGGTGGAACCCTTCGAAGCTTCCAACACCTGCCGAGTGGGTTACAGTGCGACGCCTCCGGGTCAAGGATGCCATCAACACCGTTTGGTGGTTGTCTAAGACGCCCTGGCCTAAGGCAAGCAACCGGCGCGTCCTCCAACCTTACAGCGCGAGCATGGAGGAGCTGCTCGAAAGAGGGTACAAAGCCAAGAAGCGACCCTCTGGCCATGACATCAGTGAAAAGTTCAGCATCGACAATGGCGCGGCTATACCGCCGAACCTCGTTGCGATTCCCAACACCGAGAGCAATAGCTTCTATCTCCGCTACTGCGAGGAGCGGGGACTCAGACCGCATCCTGCCCGGTTCCCGGCGGAACTTCCTGAATACTTCGTCCGCATGCTGACAGAGCCGGGGGATTTTGTGGTTGATCCCTTTGGTGGCAGCTGCGTGACGGGTGAGGTTTGCGAGCGCACGAATCGCCGCTGGACATGCATAGAGCTACTTGACGAATACTGTGAAGCTGCCCTCGGCCGCTTCATTCGCGACCCGGGAGAGGTCGCCAAGCCCGTTGCCAATCCCAAGGACCCCTCCAACTACTACCGCGTGCCCCGACCTGGCATCCTGTGGAATGGGTATCACAACGACACTCTGCCCAGGGACGGTGGTAAGAAGCGCCGCCTGAAGGTCGACACGCAGCGTGGTTCGCCGGGTCAATAGGAACTCTGCCGCGGCATCTGTCCACAGGAAGAGACCGCGAAGCGCTCGGCTTTCCAAGCCGCCTGCCTCTCGAAAACAGGCATGGAGTCCGAATTTCGGCTGTTCAACATCAGCAAGCATTCTTGGACGCCCTTTAGATGGAATGAGAATGGACCTAGCGTTATTCGAGGAGGTGGCAATGCATGGCATCGGATACAGGGACTACTGGCCTAAGGAGTGGCCTGATTGGCCAGAGGACCCCAAGGGTAGGAAGGCGGTAGAGGGCTTGTATGAGATTGGCTTGTTTATTCTCAATGCCCCGGCTTCCCTTCGGAAGTCCCGTCTGAAACAGGCAGACGACAAAGCCCAAGACTGCTTGTCTCAGATGACAGAGGAAGAACAAAAACAGGCTAGAGTCTTGGTTGCTCTCTGGGAACGGAACGCGCTGATACAACAGCATATCCGTTATGAGGAAGAGAAGAAGGGCCTGGATGCGGTCGAACACTTGTGGGCCGAATGGGACTCTGCTGGGATGCAGATGCATAAGGCGGAAGAAGATGCGTCGCAACTAGGCCTTGAAGGCAACGAATACTTCAGAAGCCGTGTGGAACGCTTCTATATCTTGCAGGAGGAGAAGGACGAAGTCGGGCGATACCATAACTTCCCAGATCACAGCGAATTGCGAGAACAATGGTACTCGCGAAAGCCGATCACGGCTCCGCTACCTTGGGCTTGAGACCGAATGCTCGCGCTTTGCAAGCGATTCGAGGTCAGCAGGCATAGGGCCAAGAGGCCACCGGCTGGTCGCAAGCTCGCAAAAGCCGGCATCGTCCTCACCGTTGCGTTTGGAGTAGCTGGGATCACTGTGGCTGTTATTTTGGACAGATTCTAGCCACTTGAGGGGATGAGGGCGCTTGACCATTGTGAATTGATGGAATCACCTGCCGTACCCTACATAGCTGTCTACAGCGCGGCCATCGAGCCTCCTAATAACCCCTTTACGGTTCAAGAGGCTGATCTCTGCTTGACCTTTACGGCTGGTCCCTTGGCCTTCGCCTATTCAGTGCCGTTGAAGTCCTTTGGACCAGGAAGCGTCGCCGTGATCCTCGGCGAGCGTCAGTTTAGTCTGCCAAGAGGGTCCTATATCGTGATCGAGATGTTGGCGAACGTCAGCAAGGAATCTGAGCGGGAACGTTTGGCACTCAGAGTGGCCGATGTCGCCAGTCTGCTGGCACTGCGTCACTCACATGTCCTCGACGAGAAACTCTTCGAAGGCGTTGTAAACGCCGCAGACAAGGCTTTGATGTGGCGTGAGGGGCCTATGACCTTCACGGCAGCACCCGCCGTGTCACCCGAGGAAGTGGCTGACGGCTTTGCAAGCGACTTCGCTTCCATTCAACAACTGGATGCGGAGAGGCATCGACGTCTCCAATTGGCCTCTAGGTGGTTCCGCCGAGGACACGAAGCGATAAACCAAGTGGACAAATTCCTGTTCTGGTGGACAGTACTGGAAATCTATCCTGGAAAGGGAGAGAGCAACATAGTCAGAAACGTCACACAGGTGCTAAGGAATGGAGTGTGTCCTGAATTGGAACCTCAAATCTTGCAAGAGAAGCTTAGGATTGGTCGCATATACGGCGAACGCAAGAGAATAGTCCACGATGGGAGAGCGTTTGTCGCCTTCGACGATGAGTACTTTCAAGGCTGCCTGGAGAGGCTACGTGCTATCGCGACGGTAAGTCTACGTCTGTTGGGTGGTCTCCCGGTCGGCACGACCTAAAGCAGTATGTTGAAGGGGACGTAGATCGAAACTAGACGGTTCATGTGACGAGACCAACACCGATGCTGACATGGACGACTGCCCATCAGGACTCTCTTTTGCTACTCTCGACACATGGCTCTCTCCGACCGACAACTACTCGACTCCCTCAGCCGAATGCCGTTCAGCGACTCGGCAGAGCTAGCAGGCATCCTGGGCGAGCCTCACGCGACAGTCCACCGCGCTTTGACCGGCCTGTTGGCCGACGGCAACGCGGGGCGGGTCAGCCACGGCACCGCCCACCTGCCTTCGAGCCAAAGGTACTACCTGACGACCAAGGGCATCAGACAGGCCACAGGCCTCCTCGACTTTGAGACGCCCTCGGACTTCGTGCGAGCCTACCCGCTGTCCGGGGAGTGGCTGGCGCTGCTCATCCGCCGGATGGACGCGGTGGCCGCCGTCTACCGACTCGCCGCCTTGATGTCTCCCGGGACCCGCTCCCGCCGGTCGCACGTGGTGTTAGCAGAGTTTATGCCCATCGAGGCATATAGGAACGGCGTGGGCCGACGGACACCACGACGAAGTCCCTGAGAGCGAGCAGTCGCTCTTTTGCTGGGCCGAGTTCATGGCGGAGGAATCGCCAGAGAAGCCATCCAGAAGGAACGGCAAGCCGAAGCCTGAGACCCTACGGTGTTCCAGCGGGCGCTTGCGCTGGAGCAGGCACAGGAAGGGGAAGCGGGGCACAGTAAGCTGACTCGCAAGTATGAGGGGCAGCCATCGCCTAAGAACGATGGCTGCCCCTCGGTATCCATATGTGAGGGCCTTTTTTGTTGCCCGCAGAAGTCACCCATTCGAGACCCGCGACTTGGCTCCATCGATCCTGGCTAGAGCTCGTCGCAGTTTCGGAAGCTTGAAAGCTCGGCCAATATTCCAGGGAACGATTCGGGCGGCGGAGGCGTATATATATGAGATTGCCGACAGACTCGAACAGAAGTGGCTCCGGAAATCTGAACAGGGGGATAAGTGGAATCGCTGCCTGATTGAGGGCATGATAGTGCTCTCGGAGACAGGAGCGAGAGATGAGCAGACGACCCCGCCGTAACCACTCGGCAGAGTTCAAGGCGAAGGTGGCTCTTGCCGCAGTACGCGGCGACCGGACACTTTCGGAGCTGGCAAGCCAGTTCGATGTGCACCCGAACCAGATCACGCAATGGAAGACCCAGTTGCTGGATCGGGCGGCGCAGTTATTTGGCGCCGGGACAGGGCAGGCTGAAAAGCTGGTAGATATGAAGGTCCTTCACGCTAAGATCGGTGAGCTTGCGTTGGAGAACGATTTTTTAGAGGCCGCGCTCACGAAGGCGGGATTGCCGGGCGCAAGGCGATGATCGACCGCGATCACAAGCTGCCTCTCGCCCGCCAGGCAAAGGCAGTGGGCATCAGCCGCGGGAGCATCTACTACCGGCCACGGCCGGTGGGCGAAGCCGGTCTCGGGCTGATGCGCCGCATCGATGAGCTGCACCTTGAGTATCCGTTTGCAGGCAGTAGGATGATGCGAGGCCTGCTCCGCCAGGAGGGACTCTCCTCCGGGCGTAGACACATCGCCACACTGATGCGGCGGATGGGCATCGAGGCGCTGTACCGCAAGCCCAACACCAGCCGGCGACGGCCCGGCCATACGGTGTATCCGTACCTGCTGCGCGGGCTTGAGGTGAGCAGGCCCAACCAGGTGTGGGCAATGGATATCACGTACATTCCGATGGCCAGGGGGTTCGTGTACCTAGCCGCAGTGATGGACTGGCATAGCCGCAAGGTGCTGGCCTGGCGGGTATCGGTCACAATGGACACAGACTTCTGCGTGGAGGCGCTCGAAGAATCCCTGGGACGCCACGGCGTGTCGATGTCCAGCGATTATGTCCGCCTAAGTGGTCAGGGAAAATGTCCATCTAGGCCGCTGTCATACCATCGGACTGTGATACGCGGGACCTGCCCCTGGTGCGCATCATGGGCGGGCTCTTGGCTTCGGCGTACTTGCGGACCATGTTCCTGTGGATGCCCAACTCCCTGGCGATTGCCCGAATGGCGAGGCCCCGAAGCTTAGCCTGCTGCACGGCCTTCCACCGGACCCTCTGTCGCGGCGTGGGTTTCCTGCGTGGCGATGCCGGAGGCTTGCAAACTCTGCCGCCGCCGTTCAATGTGGCGCTGTCGGCCTCGATGGCGTCGAGGGATGCCAAGCTCTCCTTGGAGTGGCTGCCCACGCCGTTGACCCTACGCTCAAGGCCGGGGCCATATCGGAGAGGACCATTGGAGGCACGGAGAACTCCAGGGCGCGGCGGCGCCTCCTGTGTGGGGATCGTGCGTCCCCGGTACTGCACGAGGAGCTGACCGTCCAGGCCCTCATGGACCTCCAGCTGCGCTCCGGCGTAGCTAGGCCGCTCCTTACCAGGCAGCAGCTGCAAGGTACGCCAGTTGTACTTGACGGTGTTGTCCCTGGCCACCTTGCGGCGGTGCTTGAAGCAGAGTATCTGGTCCAGGGACACCGATGACTCCATAGAGCGGTAAGCAACGCTTGAGTGCTCTGCCGGAACCCCGAACTTCTCGTTGAAGCGCGGCAGGAAGCGGTGCAGGACTTCATTGGCCTCGTCGATGGTGGTGACGCCCGCCAAGCGCAGCTCGGTCACCAGCCGGTCCTGGAATGTCCCCGCCGTCCGCTCGACCCGGCCCTTCGCCTGCGGTGACCTGGCGAATATCTGGCGTATCCCCAGCTCCTCCATGGCGCGGGCGAACTGGGTTGGCCCGGCCGGCTTCTGGCGAGGCTCTCCAGTATGCTTGAAGACCGCGTGTCGGTCGCTGTAGACGGCCAGCGGTATCCCGCATTGCCGGATCAACCCCTCCATGAGAAGGAAGTAGCCGCGGGTGTCCTCCTCCTGGCTGAACAGAGCGTCAGGCACAGTGCCGGTGGCGTCGTCCACGGCCAACAGCAGGACGAACCGGGGTCCTTGTTCCCCCAGCCACCGATGGTGGCTCCCATCTATCTGCAGCAGCATCCCTTCTTGGGCCATGCGTTTGCGCCGGACACGGTGTCTGGGCGGCCGGCGGCGGCGGGGGCTGTCCACGCCGGCGCTGACCAGGATGCGGCGCACCGTAGAGCGGCTCAGGTCGATCCCCTCCCGTTCCATCAACAACTCGGTCAGATGCGTATGGTTCGTTCCAGCGTAGCGAGTGCGGGCCAGCTGCACCACGTAAGTCATCTTGGTCTCCGTCGTGGTGTTGGCCGGTCGGCGGCCACGATTCCCGTGGGCGAGTGCGGCGGCGCCCTCCTTCCTCTAGGCCGCCAGAATACGCCTCATGTGGCGTTCGCTCACTCCCAGGACCTCGGCCGCCTGACATACCGGCACCTGATCTGCCAGAACGCTGTTGAGCACCTGAAGTCTCGTCTGCTCCTTCTGCGTCAATGTCACTCCTTCCATGGGATGACATTTTCGCTGACCAGTTAGCTACTGACATAATCGTAGAACAACGACATTCAATGGCCAGCACTTCTGTACCATGTCCGCCAATCGTATAGTGGTGTGATAGCCCCTGTTCTTCAATGGCATGACGCAGGCTCCGGGACCCGCTGGTCACATAAGGCGGATTCGTGAGGATGAGATCATAAGGGGCATCGTTCACCCGTGCGAAAGTCCCCAAATTGGACCGCAGCAGCCGGAAGACGTTGTTAAGCGCGCCAGCTGAGAACGCCTGCAGGTGTTCCGGCGAGTGGTATTTCGTCAACAGGTCCGATAGGTAGATAAGCATATTGGCCTTGGCCAGGATAATCGTCCGCTCATCCTCTTTTTCGTCGCTGCCCTTGTCGTAACCGACCATTGTGATGGACGGTGCCACCACTCCATCGACAGGCTCAAACCCGCGCAATAGATGAGGGTTCGCAGATATACACTCAAGGATGAACCCGCCCACGCCACAAAACGGGTCGCATATCCTGGCTCCATCCCTCAACTGCTTGGCGTCCGACATCTCCACCATCGCTCTCACTACGTTGCGGGGAGTGAAGTATTGCCCGAGGAACTTGATTCCTGCGTTCTGGCGTAGGAACGCTTCGTATAGCCGGGTCTTGAACTCCTTATTGATGTATCTGAGCGACCCAAAGCGACTGTCGTAGTCCTGCAAGTGCCGTAGCACTTCACCGAACAGATTGGCTTGTGCCGTGTTCGGCTGCCCGTTTTCATTTACGAAAATGGTGCCGTTTATGATGGTCGTGCCGTCGTCGCTTTTCGGGAATAGCGCCTGGACCTCTTTGCGACAGATGTTGGCGTAGTAGGTCAGTGCGGCGGCGGCCGATACAGCGTGGAGGCGTTCGCAAACGGAGTTGAAGTTGTTGTGGGATTGCAACACACCTATGTCGCTTAGAAACTTGAATACAAACAACTCGACGACGTTATAGAGACACTTTTCAGGCTCTTTGCCGGTATTGACCCATATTTTCTGCCACATCGTCTTGGCCAGCGCGGACGGGTCTAGGACTTCCGGCATCGATAACTGGTCGTTGGTGTCACTCAGGGAATGGTCGATCTTGTCAACAAGAAGTTCCAAGTCTGTCGCGGCTTCTGCCGAAATAGAACCGTCTTCTATTGGCCTCACATCGAAGATGCGCGTGAGTACGTCCCCTTCCTCTGTCCGAATCCGGTTCCCGGTCAGGGCGTTGATCCAGTAAGTGGTGTTGCCAGAGGTCACTATCAATAGCTTGCATAGCTGCCTGGCCACTGCAAGTTCCTGGTCAATTGCTACCTGAACTTGCTCTGGAGTTCTGAGTTCGGATGGTGACTTGTATTCAACAATGGCCTTGACTCCACCACCGAGGAGCACCACAACCCCGTCGGGCTTCTTGTTGGCGATGTTCTGAGTAAAGGAACCTTTGACCACACCGGCATTTCTGGGTTGCCGGAGCGTAGAACTGCCAAGTCGATAAAAGAGGTATCTCCCAAGAGGCTTAGGTGCCGTCTGTAACAGTTCCTCACTCATCGCGGCCACGCTGGGTCTTCGAGTACCGCCGTTTCTTGGGAACACGCTGCCGTTGGAGCAACCGGTCCAGGTGCTCTATGGTCGACTTCCGGTTCGCTGGTGTCCGGTCGCCGGCGACCCACTTCTCGACGGCGTTCTTGGTGACCCCCAGCTCGTCCGCTATCGCCGCCCAGGTCCATCCCTTCTCACGGAGCTTGGCAAGGCACGTCTGCACTTCGTTCATGGTGGCACAATACCAATAGGAACGGTTCGCAGAGGTAAGAACATGATCGCGCAGACCATCACAGCCCTCGGCCCCAACGACCCCGATGACGGCGACCCCGGACGGCAACAACGCGGCTTGGCCATCGCCGCCACCGTGCCGATTCGCAAGAACAAGCTGGGCTACCAGATTGCCTCGCAGTCCGGTAACGGCTCCTACGTGATTAACTTGGATGACGGGATTTTCTGCTCCTGCCCGGACTTCGAGAAACGACAGGAGCCTTGCAAGCACGTCTACGCCGTGGAGTTCACCGTCCAGCGTGAAGCGGACGCTCCCACCGGCGAACCCGAAACTGTCCGAGTGTCCCTCGGCCCCTCTTGGACGGCCTACAACCTGGCCCAGACCAACGAGCAGGAGTTGTTCGGAACCCTGTTGCGGGAACTGTGCGCCGACGCTCCCCAGCCGCCGCAGGGCAAGGGGCGGCCCCGCCTCCCCGTACCCGATATGCTCTTCGCCATCGGCCTCAAGGTCTACGGCACAATGTCCGGACGGCGAGCCATGACGGACTTCAGGAACGCCCAAGCCGACGGCCTGCTCTCCACCTGCCCGTCGTTCAGCGCCGCTTTCCGGTACATGGAGAACCCCGCCGTCACGTCGGTCCTGAAGTCCCTGATCGAGCAGAGCGCCCTGCCTCTGAGGGCCGTTGAAGTCGACTTCGCCGCCGATGCCAGCGGCTTTTCCACCAGCGTCTACGACCGCTGGTTCGACCACAAATGGGGCAAGGAAAAAAAGCAGGCCCGGTTCCTCAAAGCCCATATCATGTGCGGGGTGAACACCAAGATCGTGACGGCTGTGGAAGTCACCGAGGCCAATGTCCACGACTCCCCGCCGTTCGCGGGTTTGGTGGCGAAGACGGCGGAGAGCTTCAACATGAACGAAGTGTCGGCTGACCGGGCGTACCTGGCGAGGAAAAACTTGAAGGCCGTCGTGGACGCCGGGGCTGTCCCCTTCATTCCATTCAAGATCAATTCCAAGCAGGAACACACCCACGGCGACTCGTTGTGGGCGAACGACCTACCACTACTTCAGCCTGTTCCGCGAGGAATTCATGGATCACTACCACAAGCGTTCCAACGTGGAAACCGCCTTCTCGATGATCAAGGCCAAGTTCGGGAGCGCGGTGCGCTCCAAGACGCCGGTCGCCCAGATGAACGAGGTTCTGGTTAAGATTCTCTGCCATAATATCTGCGTGTTGATTCAAGCGATGTGCGTCCTGGGGGTTGAGCCAGATTTCCGACGCGAAAAGACTTTTGCATCAACCAGGACTTTTGATGCAAAAGTCAGCTAAATTTCAGGCTTTTGGTGCAAAGCCCCTTCACGTATGGAGCCACCTCCGGCGGGACCGTCAAGGCCGGAACGACGACCCTTGTGTCGATGGCACAGGTCGGCGCCGATGGCGTCTCCGCCTTAGCTACAACCACGTTCACCTATCAGGACCACACCGTTTATTACGAAGACTCGGGAGGAGTCCAATTCGATGAGGATTGGCCGTTCCTCACGAAGATCGAGAACGGCTACGGCGCCTCGGTGACGATGACCTATACCAGCATCCCAACGGGGACGCCCAAAAGTATTTGGACCCGAACGGCCGTGACCGAGCGAGTCGTTGACCCGGGCGTTGGCCCCACGGCCAGCACCTCGATTGCGTATACCGGATCGCCGACTTATTACAGCTACGGCGATTACACGGTACACGAGTTCCGAGGCTTTGCCACCGTAACGAGAACGGACGCCGCGGGGCATTACTCCCAGCACGGCTTCTACACGACCGGGAGTGACGACGAAGACAAGCTCACTGGTCGCGAAAAGGAGGTGAAGCGCTACGATAGTGCGGACAACCTCCTGACCTCGACTGTGAACACCTGGGGTTGGGATTACACGTGCTGCGATAGTCCAGACGCGACCGTGACCTATTACATTCACCTCGACCAGGTAGATCAGACCACCGGCTCTAAAACCAGCCGCACCCGGTACAGCTATGGCGCCCATGGCAACCTCGACCGGGAGAACCACGACGGTGACACGAGCACGACGTCCGACGACTGGACGCTGTTCCGGGACTTCAACGTCAATACCACCGAGCACATCTTGAGCACAGTTGCGTCCACTTCTGTCTTCGAGGGCGACAAGACCGTCGACACCGGCTCCGGCAAAATGGCCGAAACCTTCTTCTTCTACGACGGCAACAACCTCGATGCCGATCACCAGGACGATCCGTCCATAGGCAACGTCACACGGGTCAGGACGATGATCGACGGCTCGAACTATGCCAACACCTACGCCACCTACGACACCTATGGCAACCGCTTGACGGCCACGGATGCCAATAACGCCACGACCACGTGGGTCTACGACTCCTACTATCACTCATTGCCGACCAAGGAGACGTACTCTGCAGTCGGCACAAGCCCCGCCATGGAGGAGGAGGCTACCTGGGACTTCGGCACCGCCAACATGGCGTCGTTGGAGCGACGCGAATGGCGAGACCACCACCTACGAGTACGACACGTTCGGCAGGATTACCAAGGTCGTCAGGCCCGGCGACACGTCGGCCAGCGCGACGGTCGTGTACAACTACAACTCTTTTGGCACGATCGAACAGCAGAACCTGGAGACCGTCGCTCGGATCGACGATGCCAGCACAACTTGGTCCAAAGCGTACTTCGATGGACTAGGACGAACCGTGCAGGTCCATTCCGAGGGCGACACGGAGGGGACGACCACGTACGTCATTGTCAGCGGCACGACGGACTTCAACGACCTTGGTCTGGTGGACAAGGGATACCTGCCCCAACGGCTGGGCTCCACGACGCTAAATGGTTTCGAGGCGCCTGGGGCCGGCTGGGAGGCCACCACTTACGCCTACGACGGCTTGGCGCGGGTATCTTCGACGGCGGCGCCGGACGGGACAGTGGTCACCCACGACTACAGCACGGCTTGGCGGGACACCGTCACTGACGCCAAGGGCTACAAGACGCGCTACATCAACGACGCCTTCGGGCGGCTCGTTCAGGTCGACGACTACGACGCCTCTGGGACGACGGTCTACGCCAGCACGACCTATGTCTACGACGTGATGGGGAACCTCACCCAGGTCACCGACCCGTCGAACAACGACACGACGATGACCTACGACATGCTGAGTCGCAAGGTCGTGATGGACGACCCCGACATGGGGGTCTGGCGCTACACCTATGACGACAACGGCAACTTGACGGCCCAGAACGATGCCAAGAATGCTACTATCACGCTCACGTACGACGAGTTGAACCGCCTCACAGCGAAGACCTATCCGTCCGGCTCGAGCACCACCGACGTGACCTTCGCTTACGACGCCACGACCGCCAGCAACAAGGGACTGGGCCGCCGCACTGGCATGACGGGAGATGCCACCGCGACATGGGTCTACGACAGCCGCGGGCGAGTTGCGACGGAGACTATCACGATCAATGGCGACGCCCAGACCTTCGGCTACACCTACGACGGCGCCGATCGCCTCACCGTCGTCACGTACCCCGGCGGCGAGGTCGTGACCCAGACCTATAACGACCGTGGTCTCCCCTCGACACTCACCGTCGATGCCTGGGCCATCGGTCCGGCGGGCTACAATCGCCTGGGCCAGTTGACGAGTCTCAGTCTGCCCGGCCAAAAAATCGAGATCACTAACGACTACTGGGGCTTGGAGCACAACCCCTCGTCCGACACCAACTTCGGCCGTCTCTACCAGACCAAGGCCCTCAGATTAGGGAGTACGCGTCAGGACCTGACGCATCAGTGGGACGCAGCCGGCAACCTGACCAGCCGAACCGACAGCCTCGGCTCCGTCGAGACCGAGGACTTCACCTACGACTTCCTCGACCGGCTCACGGGGGCGAGCAACGCCTACTCGCGCTCTTATGCCTACGACGAGATCGGGAACATCACCGACTTCGACGGGTCGTCTTACACCTACGGCTCTCAGCCACACGCCGTGACTACCGCCGGAAGCACCACCTACGCCTACGATGCGAACGGCAACATGACCTCTCGAGGTTTTCAAGACCTCACCTGGGACGACGAGAACCGACTTACGCGAGTGGGGCTAACGAATGGCCTAATCGGGCGGTGGGGTCTCGACGAGGGATCGGGTTCGACGGCGTCCGACACGAGCGACAACTCGAACGATGGCACCCTCACTAATGGTCCTACCTGGACCACAGGCCAACATGCCAACGCGTTGGATTTCGACGGCACAGACGACTACGTCAACATCGGCGACCCGGCGGGCCTTGACTCGGGTACGTCAGACTTCACCCTTTCCGCTTGGGTCTATGTCGATGACTTTACGGGCATTATCTTCAGCAAGGGAAGAGCGACCGGAGGCACCCAAGGGTGGGAGCTTGGGATGGAGGCAACGGGCAAATTCAGGTTCTCATTCCTCGATTCCGACTCCGACGGGACCGAGGGCGACAAATGCGCGGCCATGGATAGCGGGTTCGCCACTGGAACCTGGTACCACGTCGGCGGCGTGAGAAGCGGCGGTAACGGTACTCTGTATGTCGACGGCGTTCAGGAGGCCACCTGCTCCAACTCAGAGAGCGCGGGAAGCATCGACAACAACAAACAAGCGCGGATCGCCTTCATTGACGGCGGCTCGAGCAGCCAGGCCTTCGATGGCATCGTCGACGAGGTCCGGATTTACCACAGCGCCTTGACAGCTTCAGAGGTCCAGGCTCTCTACGAAGACGGGGCGCTCTACGCCACCTACACTTACGACCCCTACGGTCGAAGGGTCACCGCTATCGAGGGCGGCGAGACAATCGCGTACTACAACAAATACCTCGAGAAGAACCTGACGACCGGCGTCGTGACAAGGTACTTTTATTTCGGCGGGATGCTGCTGGCGCGAAGGAACACGTCCACGCAAATCTACCACAAGGACCACTTGACGGGAATCAACACCATGACCGACGCCGCGGGCGGGCTGGTCGGCTCCATCTACTACTACCCTTACGGGGACACGCGCTCGACGTCGGGGTCGATCGACACCGAAAAGCGCTTCACCGGCCAGCGCCAGAGCTCGGCGACGGGCCTGTACTACTACAACGCACGTTGGTACGACCCAACGATTGGGCGGTTTATCAGCGCGGACACGATTGTGCCAAACCTAAGCTCCCAAAGTCTTAACAGGTACTCGTACGTTGACAATAATCCACTGAGATTCAGGGATCCGACGGGCAGATGCGGAATGGAAACCGCATTCTTTGCCTGCAGCTTCGATGATTACGTGAGTTTCGGTTCATCTGGTGGCGGATTTACAGTCAATGCGGATCTGACCGGGATTGAGTACGGCGGGTTGGTTGCCGATGTGGGCGTTGGTGCCGGCGGTAGTATCTCAAAGGGAGCGGCAGCACAGAGGCGCGGCGGCAGCCTCCCCCCGGGTGAAAGGCAGAGAGGGAATCAGCTACCCCTTGAGGTATCCTCCCCGGTCGGCTCCACGAATATCGAGGTCGCGGTTGACGTCACCAGACTTGGAAGCGGTGCATTTGAGATCGATGTGATGGCGACCGCGCAAGGAGCCTCTGTATACTCCGACTTGATCGAGAATGGCGAGTTCTTCGTGTCGCCACAACCTGGGCGTGGCGACCAGGTGAGTGGCTACTTCTTGCCCAAACACATTGACCAAGAAGGGTTCACCAGAACCGCAAGAAAGAGTCTGACGGTGGAAGCTGAGCCGGAAAGGCTGTTTTTCAAGTTTGGAAACTCTATGGAGCCGACTCATTTGGTCGGTGATTGGCCTACAACCCAGCCGTTCACTGGTATCCTGATAGATGCCAGGACAGGCGCCGCTATACTAGCGACTGCAGTAGATGAATCGGGTTGGTCCAGTCGGGACTGGGATGAGTTTCTGGGACCAGCTGTCTAATTCAATTCGGTGGCAGACGTGCAGGGCATTCCGCCGAAGCCTCCTCGCGCCGTTTCTGTTTCTCGCTGTCGCTGCTGCTTGTTCCGGTGGCGACGAGGCGAAGGCTCGGGACTCTTCGATAAATGACTATCCATTTTTCGAAGTATTCGGTAACAGGTTCTTCACCAACAACCTTCCGGATGCTCAACACTACGTGCGTTTCCAGTTGAAGCTGCCGACTGTGATCCCGGCAGCCCTCAAGGATTCACCGCTCATCGAGGGGTTCGTTCCTCCGTCCTCTGTTAGGTCTGCAAGCAGCATCGAGATTACGTATAACTCGACCATCATGAATAAGACTCTCAAGATGTGGCAGATCGTGTCCCTTCGGTCTGACCGGCCGATCGAGCTAAGTATCGAGGGGTACAGGGTCGTCACCATAGCGGGCCGAACCGTGCACCTATACGACGATGACGAGAACCGAATTCTACGACTTGCGGATAACCCGAGTTATTGGGTGGTAGCCCAAGGCAACGATCGATTCAAGGGAAATGAGGCATTGGGACACCCAGGGACCGATGCCTGGTGGGAAGAAGACGGCGTCTTTTACATCTTGACCGGCAACGGATTCACTGCTCAAGATCTGATCGGGACGATAAGCTCGATCATCAACCAAACACCAACGTCCACAAATGAGGACCGACCCCAGGCTGAGTTCGACGATGAAACCTTTATGGTCAACTTTGGTTCGTCCTTCCCAGCCCCGCCAACCGTAATCCACCGCACTCACAACGCTGTAGCCAATCTGTCCGTGAATCAAGAGGCAATCTTCTGGCGAGAGGTGTCGCCCCAGCTCCCAGAAGGCACACTTTGGCGCAAGGAGTCGGGAGACAAGCCTGAAATCGTCGCGAAGGACATCGCTCCTGGCCACTTCTGGCTGATGGCGGACGGGCGGATCATCACCGCTACCTGTGACGGCAGTCCGGATAGGCCCCTGGCCTTCTATCAGGTGAACGCTGACTCGAGCCGAACCGACATAACCGACGGCCTGTTCAACGACATCCCTTTGGGCTGTCTGGTGGAATCATATGTCGACAGAGCCGGCGTCGCCTATGCTTCGAGGAAAGACGAGGGTACGGTGTGGAGATCTGCGAGTGATGCTCCGGAGTCGATCGTGGAATGGGATGAGATACGTACCTTTCTAGAATCCTACGGGAGATACACCGCTATCTTTAGCGTGGTGGGCGCAGGCGAGACCAGTGTATATTTAGCTGAACGAGTGCAGCCGTTCGGGCGTTTCGTTCGTGTCCTGAAGGCCCCGATTCGAGGGTCTATCGCCGCCCCGATTATAAGCATCGGAGATCGTCCTGCTTTCTTGGGACCAGACTTCCGGCTCTTTGACGTCGCGGTTAGCCCGAGCGACGATATCTTTGCAGCACTTACCTACCGGAAACCCTCGGACCCAGAGGGCTTTGCACGATTCGGGATCCTTCACGTTGACCCTGAAGGAGTAGCTGAACTCGTGTTGAAGGACCTCATCGATTGGACCATTCAGGAACTGGAGTACGACGACAATGGCAATATGTTCGCGATCGCCGAGACTTCGTCAATGGATGTTGAGCCAATGAGATTGATCCTATCGTACCCCGCTTTAGACAGTGGTTGAGAACAAGCCCTCCTTGAACTTCCCGAGGGACGTCGCGATGAGGTATGTCTTCCTAGCGGTTGGGTTAGCCTTTCTGGTGGTCGCTTGCAGCGGTGCGGACAGCGCACCATCTGTCAGTCCGACAACCACTCCCGCAGTTGATGCCATCATGGATTTGGTCTAGGCTGCGCTTGTGCTCAGGCCAAACGGGGTGTTGCGGAGAGGGCAATCGCGTCGTTATCTTCGTAGGGGATTCAGTCGATGACTCGGCTAATGGACCTGAATTGAACCTGGCGTTTGACCTATTCACGATCGCGTTTGTGTAGACCGTCAGCGATAATGGGACACGTGAGAGGGGTAGAAAACCCGAGAGTCTGAGAGTGGTGTGAGCTCCTGAAGTGAGGGTAGAGTACCTCATGAAAGGAGCAGCGATGTCCCAGTCAGACGTCAGCAAGGCCGAGGCCGCCGATCAGCGGTCGGAGCAGACTAGGTCCTTCGTTCGACGAGTTAGAGCGGCTACCCGGCGCAAATACACGCCGGAAGAGAAGATCCGTATCGTGCTGGAGGGCTTCCGCCGCGAGGTCACCGTGAACGACCTGTGCCGGCGGGAGGGTATCAAGCCCCACTCCTACTACTCGTGGACCAAGGAGTTCATGGAGGCGGGCAGGGAGCGGCTGTCCCGTGACACGGTGCGCGATGCCACCCGGCAGGAGATCCAGGATCTCAAGCGGGTGTTGGCAACCAGCGAAAGTGGGACACTTTGAGACCCGAGAGATTAGAGATCGGGAGAGGGCTTGGTGAGCACCCTGAGGGTCTTGTTGTAGCGCCTTCGCCGTTCTAACGTCTGGACCTGCACCTCCTTTCTCCGTTGGAGGATCTGCTCCCGCCTTCCGTTGAGCATGTCTGCGGGCGTCACGTTGCCCAGCGCCTTGTGATAGCGTCGGTAGTTGTAGTAGGCCACGAAGGCGGCGATTGCTGCTTCCAGGGCAGAAGGCATCTCGTAGGGGACCTGTTTGACGTCCCGCTTGATACTCTGGTGATAGCGCTCGAGCTTGCCATTGGTCTGAGGGTGGAACGGCGCGGCCAGAATGTGCTTGATTCCCACCAGGTGCAGGTAGTCTCTGAAGCCACGGGACACATAACCTGAGCCGTTATCGCTCAGCAGGCTGGTCCGGTCGGCCACTGGGACCTCAGTCATGCCGGTCTTGTCCACGGCCTCTTGGACCACCTCGATGAGAGAGTCGGTGGTCATGTCCCGCTGGAGCTTGTGGGCCAGTATGAAGCGGGAGTAGTCGTCCATCACGGTGACCAGGTAGTAGTAGCCCCAACCGATCACCTTGAAGTAGGAGGCGTCGGTAGCCCACATCTGGTGAGGGCCGCTGGTCTTGCGATGGTACTCTTTGCCGGCCTTGAGCTGCATCTCGGGTGACTTCACAAGACCTTCTCTGCACAGGATGCGATACACAGTGGACTCGGATACAGCGAAGGCCAGGTTGTCTGTAGACCACGCTGCCAACTGGCGGCTACTTAGCTCCGGCATCTCCCTGGCCGCTTCCAGGATCGACCGTTCCTCCTGAGGTCTAAGGCGGTTCCACGGTGGAGCGCTGGCTCCAGGTCGGTCCTCGAGACCTTGTTGATGTTGTTGTCGCATCAACCACCGATAGTAGGTGCTCTTGGGAACACCCAGGTCTCTGAGCACCCGACGCTTGGCCAGCGGTGATGCGGCTACACTGGCCAGGACCGTCGCCTTCTCAACGGCGCTCATCCGCTGGTACCGACGCCGTTCTGGGGCATTGGTATGGCCGTTTTTTTCAGACGGTAGACCTCGAGGGATAGCTCGGCTACCAGCTGCTTGAGCTCGCCGTTCTCCCGCTTGAGATCCTGGATCTCCTGCCGGGTGGCATCGCGCACCGTGTCACGGTGACAGCCGCTCCCTGCCCGCCTCCATGAACTCCTTGGTCCACGAGTAGTAGGAGTGGGGCTTGATACCCTCCCGCCGGCACAGGTCGTTCACGGTGACCTCGCGGCGGAAGCCCTCCAGCACGATACGGATCTTCTCTTCCGGCGTGTATTTGCGCCGGGTAGCCGCTCTAACTCGTCGAACGAAGGACCTAGTCTGCTCCGACCGCTGATCGGCGGCCTCGGCCTTGCTGACGTCTGACTGGGACATCGCTGCTCCTTTCATGAGGTACTCTACCCTCACTTCAGGAGCTCACACCACTCTCAGACTCTCGGGTTTTCTACCCCTCTCACGTGTCCCATTATCGCTGACGGTCTACATCCCGGGTGATCTTGGCGAGCGGACAAAGAAAGACCCCCACGTCCACCAACGTAGGGGTCGGGCCGCACGATATGGTGCCAGAGTCGGTCTACTTCGATCTTACCACGACCGCCTGGACCTCGGCAACGGCCACCGCATCCTGTCGACGAAAGGAGTCGGGACATGGAACTCGAGAGGCAGCAGCGCCTCATAACGGATCGACAACAACAAGTTCTCGCCCTGGTGGCAGAGGGGAACAGCAACAAGTCCATCGCCTCGGAGCTCGTGATCTCCGAGAGAACGGTCAGGCGGTCGGCCAACGGGACGTGTGCTCAGTCGGCTGGCGGGTGCTTGACGAGGGAGCTTCCAACCCCGCGGGAAATAATCCGGGTGGCTCATGAACTTGGCGAAGCCGGGGTCGAACGCCGCCATCTCGGCCTCTTCGAGTTCCACCATGCGTTCAGGTCGTCGTAGACAGCCCGCAGGTTCTCAGGGACCTCGCCCTCACCATGGAGAGCCTTGAACAGCCCCTCGGTCTCAGCACGGGACGCTCCGGGTTTCAAGCCCGAGCTCTTCATCAACCGTTAGCCGTTCTCGTAGTACTGCTGCGCCTCGAGGGCCCCGACGTTGCTCTTGCCCTCCCATTTGCGCAGGATGCCCGTCTCCGGGCTCTCCCCCGTGGGAAGGTCAAGGTCGTCGGGATCGATCGGTGGTCGACGTCCTTTACCGCCACGGCCACGCGCCACCTGTGGGCGTGCTCCCTCCGTTACACCGTCGGGGGCAGTGGCTTTGAACCCACTCTTGGGCGATTCCCCAAGCGTCACCTTCGGCCTGAGCGGACGGCCACCGCCACGCTCCTGAGCAATCGCGGCCTCCACGACAGGGCGTATTCGCTCAGCCCCTGTGCTTGCAGCTGTCGTTGCCCGGTCCACAGCGATGTCGGCGGTCCGCTTGGCGATCCGGCTGCCTCCAGCGCCAGTGGGCGGGAAGATGAGCAGGTCCGCCGCCAGCTCGGCAGGGAACCGGATGCCCGGATGCACTTGGCTCCATCGCTTGCGGGCCTCCTCAAGGCTTCGCGGGGCCTGGCCTGTGCTCAGCAACGTCAACTCACCCAACATGCTCTGGAGGGCCAGGGTGTACGCATCTGCGGCTTCGCTGACGGCCGGCGCGGGAACAAGAAGGGAAGCGCCTTCGCGAAGGCCTGGACCGAGGGGGGCAGGACGACGCTGACCTGTCACGTCTTTTGTTCGTGACCGGGCTTCCTCGAACGAGCCGATGGGGTCTGTGGCGCCCCCCGCGATCTCCCCGACCTTCTGTGCGATCGTGCTGGCCGCTCGCGAGACCGGCGACTCGATGAGGTCCACAGCCCGCGGGACGCTCATCAACATGGCCGCTTGACCCTTGAACAAATCGCGAAGGTCCGGGCTCCTGAAGCCCGAGCGCTGGTTCAAGCCGAACACGTTGTCGATGTCGCCGGCGATCTCTTCAGCGGTAGTCTTCGGCCAGCCGGCCTGCCGCAACAGCTCGACTCTGGAGCTCGTCGGGATCTGACTTAGCGCGATGGCGTCGGGGTCTCGACGGCTAGTCTCGAATCCGTCCTTGACGCGCTCGAAGTCACCGCCTGCCGACGAGAAGACCGACTGTAGCCTGCCCGACTGCCTTTGGTCCCGCCGCATCCGTTCCCCAGACGGGATGCTTTCGCGTTTGGGCAGACTGCCGAACGAGAGGGCCCCGGGGATCGCGGACCTGCGCCGC
Organism: Dehalococcoidia bacterium; assembly: GCA_965248515.1. GTDB lineage: Bacteria > Chloroflexota > Dehalococcoidia > SHYB01 > SHYB01 > CBDFJU01. The sequence goes on from CBDFJU010000002.1 coordinate 919,312, forward strand.
TCTCTACCAACGTCTGGCTTGGGGGCTGCTCGCCGCGGCTCGGGCGGGAGGCCCGGAAAATGGAACCTGTTCAGGTTGGTCGTCACCAGCCGGCAAGCCTCGGCCGCGGCAATCGTCGGGGGGGCTTGGCCGGGACAGGAGGAAGCGGCCCACCTTGCCCTAGCTTCTCGAGCTCTCTAGCCTCGAACAGCGTCCTCGTGATCGCGCTCCCGATCTCCCGAAGTTGGGCCCGGTCGCTGATCGGGGCGTTGAAGTCGAGCCCCCTGTTGCGCCCAGCTTGCTCGATGACCGAGGCGATGCGTCCTGGTAGACCGCTCAGGGACCCGACAGTCTGCGGACCAACATCACCGAGTGGACCAAGCACCGCATCTTGGAAACGTTGCAGGCTGAAAGGCTCCTTTGGCTCGAAGATGCCGGCGATTGCGCCGAGCGTATCTGCATCGAATACGTTCCCTGCGTTGAAAGAGACCAGGCGGCCATCAACCTCCGTCGTTTGGGCCCCGCCGATAAAGCCAGCGAAGAGGTCCGTTAGCTCGTCGCCGCGAGCCTCACGAGCCTGACCGATGATGGAAGCCACGTCGATGTCGGGGTTGTCCTGGGCGCTCTGGAGCGCCGCGTCAAGATCAAACGTGGGACTGAAGGAGTGCTCAGCCGTGATGTCAGCGGCTAGCTGTTCGGCCGTCTTCCCGGCCTGGAACTCCTCGGCTTGATCCAGGAAAGAGGTTCCTTTGGAGAGAAAGTCTTCGAAGCTCTCCTTTCCGCCAGAGGCGATGAACGCATCCCTGAGCGTCGGCGCCTGAGCCGCCAGGTTCGCCGCGACGTCATCCGGAAGCCGTCCGATGAGCTGGCTGACCCGATTGTTGAACAGGCTGCCAGCCCACCCTCGCGTTCGAGCTGTAGGCGGTTATCCTTTTGCCCTTGCGTCTCAAAGGCCGCGATGGCTCCGACCGTGCTGCTCGCGTCTCCAGTGACAAGCGCCCCTGCGAATTGAGTGCCCGCCGCAGCCGTCCCGAGCATCTGCGAACCTCGTGGTTCCAACCATTCGCCAATCGGTGTGCCGGCTGGAAGCCCTTCACGGACGTAGTCGGTGACCGCCTGGTCCATGCCATCCAGCAGCGTCTCGGCAAGCCCAGACAGCTCTCTTCGCTCGGTTTCAAGAAGGCCAGGGGCGCGACTCGCTTCTCTGAGGCTCGTGGCCCATCCGCGCATCCGACCGAAGATTTGCCCGTTGATCCATTGCCGCTCTTCGTCCAGCTCCGTTAACGTCCTGATCTCACGGTCAAGAGACCGCTTCACGTCGGCCGCTGCGGATCCGAACTCGCCGCCCTGGAGCAGCACCGTGCGGTCCCACAGGTCATCCCATTGGTCGGCGACGTAGCGCCGTGCCGCACCGTCCCGGAATTGGAACAGGCGGTCGTGGATTACCGAGCCCTCGACCGGCTCTTCACCTTGAAAGGCCATCGTTGCTGCCTGCCCCATGATGCTCTGTGCCTGCTGGAGGAACCAGGACTCAAAAAGCTCGGTCTCGGCTTTGGCGTTCCGACCGAACTCATGCCCGATGACCGCTGATACGCCTTGTTCCTCGAAGTCAAATGTGGCGTCTCGGCTCCGCTCCCCCAGGCCTGTAGCGATGCCGTCGTAGAGCGTGCGGAAGTTTTTCGAGGCGTCTTCCACCAGGACGTCGGAGACGATCGATGAGGCGCCGCCTAACAGCAGCTCTCGCAGCACAGCGGCCTGCTCTTCATCGGAACGCCCCGTGATGAACTCGAGGGCCTTTACCTCGACCTCGTCGGCCTGAGTCCTCGTGAGAAGCCCTGCCCGCACCAGGCCGTTCACGCCGTCCTTGACCACCTCGGTTGCTGTGGGGGCGGCTTCCTCCTGGGCCTCGCTCCGAACGTTCGTCACCGTGTCGATGAACGACTGACCGAAGAGCGTTTGATCGGCCGGCGGGGTGAAGGCAAGCTCCGGAGGCAAGTCCATCGCTGCGGGTTGTCGTGAGGCGGTGAAGTCCTGGACGGCAACGCGGCGTTCTCCGGGCGACAGGTTCAACACGCGACCCCAGAACACGTCAAACACACTGTCGGCCTCCGCGTCGGTGATGAGGCCCGACTGTGGGACGCCGTTCAGGAAGTCCGCGATCGTCGCCCGAGACGCGGAGGTCGAGCCCAGCAGAGCATCCTCCTCCTGGGCGATGAGGGCCGACAGTCTCTCCGTGAGCAGCAGCTCACCATCCTCGTCGATGGTCCCGAAACGATCGAGAACCCGTTGGGCCTCGTCCTCCCCGAGACCCTGTACCCGCTGGCCCAGCGTCTCGGAGACCTTCCGGAAAAGGGGGTCTCCCCGCCGGTCCCCTCGAAAGGTTCTCGAAAGGGCGTCCCGGAACACCTGCAGGGCCTTGGGCTCTTCGTTGCTCTTTGCCGGCGCCACCGTTCTGGTGACGATCTGAGCGACGTCAGCCGCGAGCCCTTCCGGCTGCGTCCCGTTCTCCACGAACGCGAGTCGCGCTTGAGTCTCAGTGGACGTGGGCTCTCGGCCCATGAGCGCGCTGAAGAGATCCACCCACGCCGCGTGTTCTGTATCACCATTGGCCATTTATCTGCTCCCGCTCTTTCTCCGAATAGTGGCCTGAACCCTGAGGTTGTCAGCCTCCGCGAATCGTCCTTCGTCTTCGAGGGTGCGTATCGCGGCCTCGAGCTCTCGAATGCTCTGCGGATTCATGCCCATCAGTCGGCGCGCCTGAGCCTTGTTGTTTCCGAGGTCCACGAACACCCGGCCGATAAACGTCTTCCTGCGTGGCCGCGGCGCGTTAACCGGGTCGTTGCCCTGGATTAGCCGTTCGCTGGGTTCAGTCGTCATGGCGTCCATCGTCTGGCAGACCGACGCGAAGATGTATCAGGCCTGCGACCCCCGCGACCGAGAGCGGCGGTTCCCACCCCATGTCCACCGTCACTTTGCAGGCCGCGGCCAACTCGGGCGCCGCCAGGGCGGCTGGCATGCCCCCAAGCCGCATATCATGACGTCGGAGCTGCCGTTCCAAGAACAGGGCCATTACACTCTCGTCGATCTTCCCCGTTACCATCGGACTAGGGCCAGCGACCGACGAGGACCCGGTATAGGCGCTTATGCCCCACCGTCAGGCGGTGTTCTGTCCACCACCGGCCCACAGCGGCGACCCCCGCCTTCAAGTCCTCGCGCTCTTCGAGCTCGACTAGGGCCTCCATAGCCTGATTGGCCGCAGAGTCCATCTGGGCTACCTTTTCCTCATCTGGCATCGTTATTCACTCCTTCCGTTCGTTCAGAGAATGTTGAGTTCCACAATACCTCAGTCCACTCCTGGCGCTCGTCACGATGGCCGCTTCGTCACATCCTGGAGCAGTGCAGGACTCTTCGTGGACCTCACAGAGGGGCATTAAGATTTCCCCTGAAGGCAACGTGGCGACGACGTAGACGTAGGGCTCTGCAGCGCACTCTGGGGCAGCGCAGGGGCCACGAGCGATCATCTCCGCGACAACGAATGCCCGGTTGGCCTTCAGTTCTGCTTGAAGGGTTTCAGAAACCCGAGAGCGCGGATTGGCAGTGAACGACCACATGCCTGCGTTGGTCTGCACCAAACGGAGTGCGACATCGGCTTCCATGCAACGCCGTAGAAGCGCCTCCAGAACGCCCGGGTTATCCCTTCGCCACCGTAGGTAGTCCACAACCTCGTCGCGGTCGGCACGGATAGCGGCCCTCATCTCCGGAGACACAGCGGCCGCAGGCCGCGCCACGATGTCGGACCCGTCGAGTTCAAGCCAAACACCGGCCTCATTGGCCTTCCTGACGATCTCGGCCACGGAAGTATTCACAGTCGCACCTCGTCGGCGGCGAACAGGTCCGCCGTCTCGAGCTCTTTTGGCGGATCGTCGACAGGCTTGCGATGCCTAAGAAAATCAGGGTTCACCTCATACGACGGCGCTGCTGGCCGTCCACGCCCCACCCGCTCCTCCTCCTGCCGTCTAACGATGCCTCGCTCCTCGAGCACGTCTAGGGCGGCGTTCAGGCCAACAACACGACGAAACCGACTCTTTGTCGCTTGCCATACCCCTTGCTTGGTGAACAACGAACACCGCTCGCGTTCGATCCACCGGGCAACGTGCTTGGCGTCCTCGATGGCAGGGTCCGCACCCATCATGGCGAAGGCGACTAGCGCATGGTCAACGAAGTAGTCGACAATCGTCATGGCGGACTGCATGGTCGACTCTGCTAATGGAACGTCCCATGGGTCCGGTTTGTCGTGATGCGTGAAAAGGTGAAGCACCCCGGCCACACGTGCCACCTTGCCATCTCGTTTCAAGCCCCAGTCCTGCAAGTCGTGCAGGCGCCCCCCAGGCCCAAGCTCCTGCTCTGACTGAAATCGATATGCCCGAAAGAGTGCTTTGGCCTCGGTGGAGAGTGTTATCTCGGGGGGCTTGCCGTCTGGCGACGTTGGCAGCTTCAAGAGGTTACGTATGAGGCGATCCCAGCCCCGCACAAGATCCTCCGGTATGGGCGGGGCGTCCACATCGCGAGTTCCGACGCGACTTTGCGGGATGGAGTAAGAGAACCGAGCCAGTAGCCCACGACCACGGAAGCGCGGATTGTCGGCCAGTCCAGCTAGGACATTTGGCTGAACAGTCAGCACCAAGGTTAGTGCCGGCGAAGGTATGAATTCGGGTGGGCGACTTCGCCTGTCCACCCTGATCGGGGATGCCGAATAGGCGTCCAAGAAGGCGTCCAGATTAGAAATGCCGTCGTTGTAACGTCCACCGATATTGTCAAACAGTCCGCCCTCGTCCGCCCACACGGCCATGCGGCCGTCGTGATCGGCCAGCAATCCGGTAATCGCCTCCGGTGTCGCGTCCCCGGCGAGAAGGCGGGGCGTTGTCAGGACCCGCGTATCTGCTAGCTCTTTGGCGAGTTTGACTACATCCTCGGTATCGACATTCCCTTTTGCGGCGTCTCGCTTGGCATTCGCAAGCCGCTGTTCGAGCACATCGTGCTTGGCCTTTTGTTCTGCTATCTCCGGCCTCGCGGCTTCGGCCAACTCTCGTTCGCGGTCCTCAATCGGCCTGATGGCCGTCTTGTAGCTGGGCGTGCGACGCTCGCCAGAGGGAAGCACGTTCATGTACCAATCTGCCAAAGGCTCTTGCCAGTCGGGACCGAGGCGAACGACCGACCGCTTCGCCGCCGCGGTGTGCCCCGCCCCCAGCACTAGTAGGGCCGGGAGATCAGCGGGCACCTGGAAACTACTGGCCGACGCCTCAACAAAACGCCGCACCGCATCGGGAAGAGCGTCCAGCGGAAAGGGTGGTCCCACGGCGTTGATGAAACCCACGATCACGGGCCACTCGCCGTCCGCGGGGTTGCCATCTAATGAACCTGACGCCGCGCCGTTCCTTGACGAGTCATAGAAGGCCCCTGCCTGCAGACTCAGGGCGATGGTGCTTTGTCTACACTCAGGACGGTTGGTCCACTTCTCTCGGACGAGGCCGCTCTGGTCAAATAGCCGTTCGATGCGGTCTGGATCGGCGCCGGTGTAGAACCCCAGCTTGGAGCATAGCGCGGCGTCGGCCTCACTTGCTGAGTCGTAACCGGTCGCGTCTCCTTCCCAAAGACGCTGCCCTTTGCCGCCGTCGTTGGCGCTCGTCAGCTTCTCGATGATCTGGTCATCCGATAGCTCGCTCGTTGTCGGCGGTGGGGCTGTCGAGGCGGGCGGTACCGCAGGAGGTTCGAGGAACTTTCCGTATAGCCAGTTAAGCCCTTCTTGACGCTCTTCAATCGTGGTCGGAGTGCCTGTGAGGTGGTTCCCCGTCACGGTGAAGAAGCGGTCGTGATCGTAGACCTCGACATTGCCCTTTCGAGACTTTGGGCCAGGCTTCCCGCCCTTAATCCAGACACGAAGCCCGCAGTTGCTCGGAGTGACCTCAGTAAAGGAGCCGAGGGAATCGACGATTTCCTGGGCCCATGGCTCCACGACGCCGGTGCTCGGGTCTCGACAGTGATCAAGGTCAGCGGCGACATACGGGTCTTGCTGCGTTACACAGAGGCCGACACCCGCCCAGTTGAACTCTTCCTTGGCTTTGACTGCCGCCTCGTAGGTGGACCACGACGTCTTGGCAGTAACGTCGGCCTCGTGCCCCGTGTTGGCACTCATCGGGACCTTCGTCCATTTATCGCCGCGTCGCTCGAAGCGCCAAGCAACCCACTGAGACAACTCCACGAGCTCGGGGGGTATGACGGGTGCTGTCGTCGTCAACGTCATGGCCTCGCGTTGTGGCCTAGCCGCTAACGACGGCCTGCGAGCCATTCGCCTGCGACTCCAGAAGGCGGGACAGAGCATCTTCTGGAATCAAGTATCGAGTACCCAGGCGAACGTGCTCAATTGTTCCCTCTCGAAGGAGGTCGTAAAGCTTGTTTTTCGCCACCAGGCCGCGGTGCTCCGCTAGAAACTGGCCAGGGGTCAGCCATCGGGTCGCTCCACTAGTCGTCATATCTTTGGTTCCCTCCCTGCATTGACAGACCCTGGCGAGTGTGTGAATATCACTCTTAGAACCACGGTAACCCTGCGAGTCACGCATTCATAGACAATTATGGCGTGATATTTGTTCAAAAATACTAGAGAGGCAAGGAGGTCTTTAAGCTCGTGCCGCCAACATGGATAGAACTCTCGGATCACGACCGTTCCTTTGGGCGCTCGGTCGCGAGTGGGTTATGGGCAGTCTTTCCCGAGTACGTCGTTGAGGGTCAGAGGATAGTACCTCCGCCCCGAACGATGAGGACGGGCGAGTACCTCATCGTCGCAAGGGACAAGGCCCGGTACTACCGACCCATGGAACATCCCGGCCTGCCGTTCGAGCTAATGAAAGTCCAGAACGGTGACGTCAAAGCGGCCCAACGTTTCGTCAGTCGGTTTGGCGGACTCGGGCACCACGAAATTAGGCTCGCCGAGATTATGCGGGCGATGGGCGGTCAGTCAATCCGCCAAGCGGAGGCAGAGGGCGGCCAGTCAATCCGCCAAGCGGGAACAAGGGGCGAGGCGTTGCCAGGAGTTGATCGACAAAACCCGATAGACACCCGTCCGCTGGAACCGCTGGAGTTCATCTGGAGCCACGCGACCCAGTTACGCCTTCTTTTCTCTACCTATGAAGCTCTCAAGGCCGACGATGAAGCCGTCGTACAGAGGGTGGTCCAGGAGTTCACTACAACCGAACCCCTGGTAGAAGATCGCAAGCTCTATATACAGACCTGGCTCTCTCGCGGGATAGAACATGGGGAACCGCTGTACGACCTCATCGGGGCCACGGCCGAATACATGGAGGAGTGGGGGAACCGCCTTTTAGCCAGCAAGTGGCTCATGTCTGTCTGCACCTCCAACCTCACTGACTTTACTCCGATCGTTGACTATGTCGATCAACCGGCCAGGTTCGTTGTTTCCTACAAATGGGCATTCTTGCTGAACGTTGTGTACTGGCATGCCGCAGCCGTCTTCACACGATCGGGAGAGATCGCTATATGCCGGGAGTGCGGCCACTCATTTGAAAAAACTGACAGGCGGCAGCAGTTCTGTCCACCTGACTTAGAACAGCGCGAAGAGTATCGCTTTGGGCTCAGGAGTCGAGCACAAAGCCGCTGCGCGATGCGTTACCGAGCGAGGAAGAGTCGACGTGATCCAAAGCCAAAGGAGGGTCAATAGACATGAACGGATCGATCAGACGCCGCAGTAAGGGCTCGTGGGAGCTCAACATCGACATCGGCCGCGACGCCAAGGGCAAACGCCTACGTCGCTTCTTGAACGTAAAAGGAAAGAAGGCCGACGCCGAGCGCAAGCTGCGCGAGATCATTGACTCCATGGAGCGGGGCCTACCCGCCAGGCCAGAGAAGCTCACTGTTGGCGAATGGCTTACGTCTTGGCTCGGAACCCACGGTAAGCAGCACTTCAGACAGAAGACCCTTGAACGCTACTCCGGCCTCATCGAGCGACACATCGTCCCCTCGATCGGACACCTGAAACTCACTAAGCTAGCACCAGTCGACATCCGCAACCTTGAAGCGGACCTCCTCAACGCTGGGATGGCTCCCGCCGGCGTCGAGCTGGTCCACACCGTGATTAGCGGCGCGCTCAAAGCGGCCCTACGGCTGGACCTTGTTTGGCGCAACGTCGCGCAGGCTGTCTCCGCCCCCAGGCGCCCACATCACGAACTCCAGATCCCCGAGCTTGGCAATATTCGGCGGGTCTTGGACCGGGCACGGGACGACCGGCATGAACTCTACGCCGCCGTTCACCTCGTCGCGTACGGGGGCCTCAGGCGCGGGGAATGTTTGGGTTTAAGTTGGGATAACGTAGACCTAGATGGTGGCACCGTCAGTATTGTCCGAAGCCTTGTCCGATCCCAGGAGCTCGGGCTGATCTTCACAAGCCCGAAGACAGACCGTAGCCGCAGGCGCATCGACATCGACTCGGAAACAGTCGAGGTGTTACGGGCCACCACGTTCGCCAGCTCGAGCAACGCCTGAAGATGGGACAGGACTACAAGGACGACAATCTTGTCTTTGCGGACCCGCTCGGCCGTCCGATCAACCCGATGGCCCTCACTCGCGCCTTCCGTTCACTCGCGAGGAAGGAAGGGATTCCGGTCCCTCGCCTCCACGACCTCCGACACATGCACGTCTCCGCTCTCTTCGCCATAGGGCAGAGCCCGGTCCTGGTGCAGCAGCGATTAGGCCACGCCTCGATCAAGACGACGGTGGACGTCTACGGCCATCTCTTCCCAGGACAGCAACGGGAGGCCGCGGAACGCTTCGCCCAGGCTATGCGCCAGTAATAGCCTCGCGCCATCTCCCCCTTGCCAGGCGATGAGCTGCGCCCGCTACCATCGCCGCCATGCTGTACGTCGACACCCGGTACCGCTGGAAGCCCGGCCAACGCGTCTATATCGGCCGTGGGCCCCACGCCGGCCACTGGGCGACCGTGGATCGCATGGCGGCGCAAATCCGCGGTGAGGACGGCGCTCTCGTCACGGTGCCTGGCTACAACGTCGAACTGGACGATGGGCGCCGTGCGCAGGTTCGGTGGTCCTGGGCCTTCGTCGCACCGAGCTAGAGGCTGGCGACTTCGCGGTGATGGGACCAGGAGAGGTTATGTTGCGCCATCGTCGGGTCAACCCAGGCCAAGCTCAAACGACGGGCCGTTCATGTCACCTGTCACGCGCTAGCATTTCATGTCCGCCCATGAATTGATGGCACGTGCCAACTACCCCATCACCCGATCTTCCCGAACGGGTCCAGGTCCCGTAGGTTCTCGGGCCCGTCGCGCCGCATCTCCGCTACGAAATTTTCCCCGCGAAAAAATCAGCGCCGGCCTATCTTGCCAGGGCTCGAGGCCCACCCCCTGCAAAATGGGACGGAGAGCGTGGGTCCCATACTAGAAGTCCCATCAGATACTCGGGTGCCGAACGCGCCTGCCCCCGGGTACCCTTGCCCGCCCCCTCGCGGGTTCGTTCGCTGGAACTCACCCCGCCTGACGGTCGCTAGCATTGATCATCTAGGCTGCTTCAAGGGTTCATAAACTCGTCATAAAGTAGTGACAATTAACACTTGATAAAATACAGATGCATAGCTATATTACTGTCAGTCGGCATATTGGTGAGACGCCGACACAACGCATGGAAGGAGGCGAATCACGCGGAGAGGTGCCGGAGTCTGGTCTATCGGGCCCGCCTGATAAGCGGTGCGAACGGCCACCACCGTTCCAGGGGTTCAAATCCCCTCCTCTCCGCACCTTCGATCAACAAAGGCTAGCGAAGTAAAAAGAGCGGGGCACCAGAGCGTGAACCCTGGTGCCCCTAAAGGAGGCAATGATGACGAAGACACCATCGCCCAAAGACAGTATACCGAACGTGGGGCTACCGAAAGAAGGATCGTCTTGGTGGGAAGAGGCTAGCACCGAAGGGGACCCCACCGTGGAGATCATCGCCATCGAGCTCGACTTCCGAGCGACCAGGCCACTCAGCATCATTCAGGCCTTGGTCAGCAACGACCTGCACGGGTTACTGGAGCACTACCTACCGCCAGCGGTAATGAGGCAGGCGGGCGCCATGCTTGGCGTCTTGGATAACCTCCTTACCGACATACAGACCGTCGGCACCAAAGTTGTCGGGCGATCTCTCGCCCAGTTCCCACGTGCGACGGGCACGCTTGAAGAGACGTTGCAGGAGTCCTTCGCTGCGTCAGGGTACGACCTGGACAAGGTCAAACTGATGGTCCGAGACGCGTTAGTCCGCTGCGACATTGATGGGTTGGAGGAGAGCCTACCATCTGGCCTCGACATTGAGGATCCAGAGGCCGTGTGGGCAATCACGTACCCCGGCAAGAAGGCGAACGAGGCGGAGGCTGGCCGTGGTTAAGCCCAACATGGACGCGAAGGTCAAGCTCGAGCTCAAGATTGCGTTAACGGAGGTGTTTGACCACCTCAAAGAGGTCGACTACCCCGAGGAGATCGTCATCGAACAAGGTTGGGCTTGCGGGGTAATACTAGCGGGATTAGCCACGATTCTTGAGCAGCAGGGCGACATCCCGAAGCTCCCGGAGAGGCCGTGGGATATCCCGTTTGAAAAGAAACCAGCCACAAGCTAAGACCGAATACGGGGTGGGGGACAGCCAACCTCACCCCGGAAAGGACAGCTATTGGGTTACATCACGGTCAGCGAAGCCATGGACAGGACCGGTTATGGTCGGGCCTGGGTGAATCGCCTCATTCAAGACGGCCGCCTGAGAGCTCGGAGAGTAGGTCCTGTGTGGACTATCTCCGAAGCGTCCCTCGCGGCGTTCATGAAGCTCGATCGTCCGCGGGGCCGGCCACCAAAGCGCCGGCGCCAAACGAAGGATCCCGGGTGAGCAAGGAGAAGCTGAGAAATGTGCAATTGTTGCACTTATCTCGCGTGTCACCAATCGGTGACACCGGGCAAAGAAAGACCCCCACGTCCACCAGCGTAGGGGTCGGGCCGCACGATATGGTGCCAGAGTCGGTCTACTTCGATCTTACCACGACCGCCTGGACCTCGGCAACGGCCACCGCATGTCGACGAAAGGAGTCGGGACATGGAACTCGAGAGGCAACCACGCCTCATAACGGATCGGCAACAACAAGTTCTCGCCCTGGTGGCAGAGGGGAACAGCAACAGAGCTATCGCCTCGGAGCTCGTGATCTCCGAGAGGACGGTCAAGAACCACATGACGTGCGTGATGACCAAGCTGGACGCCGTTGACCGCACCCATGCTGTCGTCACGGCCGTTCGGCGCGGCGAGCTGGTGATCTAACGAATTGTAGGGGTTGTAGTAATTGTAGGCTAAGAGAGTTTACTTTACGTGAGTGGGGAAAAGGTCCTCAAGGACTGGGATCCACAGCGATGTCGGCAGAATGTCGGCAAAGAGGCTATTCAACAACAAGAGAGAGAGTAAACAACAGAAGTAAACACAAGAAATGGTGCCGAGGGGGAGACTCGAACTCCCACGAGCTTGCGCTCACCACCCCCTCAAGATGGCGTGTCTACCTATTCCACCACCTCGGCATGAAGGGACGTCGTCGAGGACGCGCGCCAAAGCCCCACGCGCGAGCCGTCCTACAGGTTTGGCGCGGGCATCATCATAGCCTTCGCTCTCTTTCGGTGTCAAGGAATCCACTCCTGATGTCACCGGAAAACCCCGCAACTCTCGCCGTGCCGGCACCCAGCGCCGACTCCAAGCGCGTTTGGTGGGCCCATGAGGGGGCGCCTCGACCGGGATTGGGGTGTGGACGATATGGGGAGGCCTCTGGCAGCGCTATCGTGAGTGGGCAGCACTGGAGCGCGGCACCAGGGCAAGGTCACGGAAGGAGCATCGCTCCTTCAATGCCTCTAGGCTGCACAACACAGGGGATTCTGTCGCGTTCAGCGGCTGTCCCGCGGCATAGACGGTGGAGGAGGCCGGGCCCTCCCTCCCGGCCTCCTCCAACACCGTCGCTTCTCCAGTCCGGCCACACGCACTGTCGTTTCCTCCATTTCGCTCTTCCATGTCGCGTATAATGGGCGTCGCCGAGCGTCCTCCTCGGGGGACCTCGCGACAACTAACCAGGAGGTTGCCGATGGCCGTCGAAGTGGGCGAAAAAGCCCCCGACTTCACGATGCCGGACCAGAATGGCGACCAGGTAAGTCTCAGCGACTTCAAGGGGAAACAGCCGGTAGTGTTCGGCTGGTACCCCGCCGCGTTCACCGCGGGCTGAGCCAACCAGGTCTCCACGTTTCACCGCAACGTGAAACGGTTCGAGGAGAAAGGCGCTCAGGTCCTGAGCGCAAGCACGGATAGCAGACACTCGCAGAAGATGTTCGGCAACGGACTCGGAGGCGTGACACACCCGATCCTCTCGGACTACCACCCGAAGGGGCAGGTAGCCGGCGCCTACGGCATTTACAACGACGAGTCGGGTATGTCCCGCCGCGCCGCCTTCGTTATCGACAAAGAAGGCGTAGTGCGGTTCTCCAAGGTGTACAGCGGTGGATTGCCCGACGTCGAAGAGCTGCTCGCCGAGATCGACAAGCTCGGCTAGACAGCGGCGAGCTCAACCAGCGCAGGGCCCCCCGGTTTCGAACCGGGGGGCCCTCTTGCGTCACGGCAGCGGCCCGAAGCCGCGGGGCTTGACACGTCAAGGGGGCATGCATACCGTTGGGTCGGCGGCAACCGGCCCGGAGGGACGCAACGTGGCACAAGAGTACACGAACATGCTCGTCGAGCACGACGGGCGCATCGGTCGCATCATCATCAATCGCCCGGAGAAGCACAACGCGCTGCTCCACCAGGCGGTCTACGAGTTCCCACGCGCAATCGACGAGTTGACGGCCGACGACGAAGTCCGCGTGATCATCATGAAGGGCGCCGGGCCGTCGTTCAGCTCCGGCTTCGACTGGAAGGTGATCGAGCGCCCGGGTAGGGCCGAAGACGCTGTCCACGAGGTGTTGACCGGCCGCGACTGGCTCCACGGGCTCTTCAAGATCTGGGACACGCCGAAGCCCGTGATCGCGCAGCTTCACGGCTATGCCGCGGGCTGGGGCAGCCTTCCCTTGCTGTTCTGCGACCTGAGGTACGCCGCGCCCGACTTCAAAGTGTTCAAGGCGGCGGGGGTAACCGGCGCCTACCTCGGCGAGGTCTGGGCCTGGTTTGTCGGGACCACCGCGGCCAAGGAGTACACGTTCCGCCCCACCAACAAGCTGACCGCCGACGAGCTGTACAATTACGGTCTCCTGAACCGGATCTACCCCCAGGACGAGCTCGAGGCGCGGGTCGAGGAGATCGCCGCCGAGATCGCCACCGCGCATCCCCTGTTTCTCCAGCTCCAGAAGCTCGGCCTCAACCGGCAGATCGACATGCGCGGCTTCCGCGAGTCGGTGCTCCAGGCGAAGGACTTCGACGCCATGCTTCACTGGTCGGTGCTGGGACGCGCCAACATGGTGCGCCTGAGGCATCTGGGTGGCGACCGTCGCAGACTCGCGGAAGAGCAGGAAGACACCGAAGCATACTGGAAGGCCCGCGAAGCGGACCCTCGTACGACCGGGCAGTGGTAGGAGGCGGTTGATGGAATACGGGACGCTGAAGGTCGAGCACGACGGACGCGTCGGCCGGATCATCATCAACCGGCCGGAGAGACACAACTCGTTTCCGATCTCCACTGTTCACGAGTTTCCCGCTGCGATCGACGAGCTCAACGAGGACGAAGAGGTCCGAGTCGTCATCCTGAAAGGGGCCGGGAAGTCCTTCAGCTCGGGCTTCGATACGTCGTCTCACCAGTCCGAGATGACGGAGGCCGAGCGATCGAGCAAGAGCCCGATGGGCAAGCTCTGGGAGGACGCAGCCCACGAGGTCCTGGGGAGCCGGAAGTGGCTCGCCGGGCTGTTCAAGATTTGGGACTCGCCCAAGCCGGTGATCGCGCAGCTTCGCGGCTACGCAGCCGGGTGGGGCAGTCTGCCACTGTTGTTCTGCGACCTGCGCTATGCCGACCCGACGTTCAAGGTCTTCAAGGCCGCGGGAGTCACCGGCGCTCACCTGGGCGAGGTCTGGAGCTGGTTCATCGGCATCACCGCTGCGAAGGAGTTCACCTTCAGGCCGATGAACCGCCTCACCGCCGACGAGCTGTTCAACTTCGGCCTGGTGAACCGGATCTACCCTGAAGACGAGCTCGAGCAGCGCGTCGAGGAGATCGCCGCCGATATCGCCACGGCGCATCCCCTGTTCCTGCAGCTTCAGAAGCTCGGCCTCAACCGTCAGGTCGACTTCCGGGGTCTCCGCGAGTCCATCTACTCGAGCAAGGATTTCGACGCCCTGTTGCACTGGTCCGAGCTCGGGCGCGCCAATCTGGCACGGGTGGCGGAGCTGGGCGGGGACCGCCGCCGCATGGCCAAGGAGCAGGAGAGCGGCGACGATTACTGGGCGTATCTCGAAAAGCGACTCAAAGAGGGGTCGATCTAGCCGGGAGAAGGCATCGCTTCCATGAGGGTCATCGAGATAGGAGGCTTCGCGGCCGGCTACGCAGGCCGTCTCTTCGCCGACAGGGGCGAAGACGTCATCAAGCTCGAGCCGCCCGGCGGGGACGCCATCCGCTCGCTCCCGCCCCAGATCGAGACCCCCGACGGCGCTCGCATCAACGGCTCCTTCGCCTTCTTCCACATCAACAAGCGCTTCGCGACCCTCGACCTCGGCAGTGGCGAAGGCCAGGCCCGGCTCGTCGAGCTGGCGAAGACCGCGGACCTGCTGCTGTTGGAAGAGCCCTTCGCGCAGCATTTCGTCGCCTCTGGCCTTCGGGAACGGCTTGTCTCGGAGGCCCCAACGCTCGTCATCGTCTCCTGCACGGGCTTCGGCGCGGACGGCCCCTACGCAGCGTACCGGGCCGACGACCTCGCCGCCCTGGCCATGGGCGGCATCCTGCGCTGCGCCGGCGCCGAGGATGCCCCGCCGACCAGGCTGCCCGGTCATTCAGCCGACGTTTTCGTGGGCCTGGCGATGGCATCGGCAGGCTCCATGGCCCTCCTCCAACGCGACGAGACGGGCCGAGGCCGGGTGGTGGACGTGTCGAAGCAGGAGGCCCTGGCGTCGACGACCACTATCGTCGGCGTGGCGAAGTATCTGCAAGAAGGGTTCACGGGAAGGCGCGGCAAGTCCAACGCGGGAATCCCTTCGGGCAACTACCCCACCAAGGACGGACTTGTCCGCATCACGGCCTATATCAAATGGATGTGGCGGGTCCTTGCCCAGTGGGTCTACGAGGTCACCGGCGAAGAGAAGATCCTCGACAAGATGTTCGAAGGCACCGACGCCGAGCGCTACCCCTACGCCGACCTCCTCGACCACTGGCTCACCGACTTCGCCGCCCAGTTCACCACCGAGGAAATCCTTCGCGAGGCCGAGAAACGCAAGCTCACGCTGGCCGCGATCAACTCCCTCGACAAGGTGCTGACCCACCCGCAGCTCGCCGCCCGGGGCTACTTCCACAGCCCAACCTGGCTGGGTAACGGCGCGACCTATCCAGGCCCCGCCTATCGGACCAGCGCCTTCAAAATGGAGCTGAGGTCTCCCTCGGGGCGTCCGGGGAGAGACGACGGCGAGGTTTTCGCAGGGCTAGCGGCGCCGGGCGCGGTCCCAGAGCGGAGAGATGGAGCCGCGGCCAGGCGCATCCTTTCCGGGGTGCGGGTCCTCGACCTCGCTGGGCAGATGGGCATGCCGTGGATGGCTCGGCACCTCGCCCACCACGGCGCCGAGGTGATGACCGTCGAGTCGAGCCTGCACCCGCCGAAGATCCGCGGCTACGTGCCGCCCTACGCTCCCCATCTCGGCGTTCGCGCCCAGGACAACCCGTCCCTCACGGAGTGGCACGCGGGCAAGCTCTCACTGGGGATGGACATCAACAGGCCCGAGAGCCAGCAGATGCTCGACACCCTGTTCAGTATTTCCGACATCGTCGTGTTCAACCGCCTGCCCAAGACGGCGAAGGTCCTCAAAATCGACTACGCCCGCGTCGCCGCCGCGAATCCCGCCGCCATCATGGTCCACAACACGGGGTACGGGCTCGAGGGCCCCTACGCCAACAACGGCGCCTTCGGCGACCATATCGAGTCGACCGCGGGCATCTCGCACCTGCTGCGCGATCCAACGACCGGCGCGCCCGGCTCCAGCGGCACGCTCCTGATCGACTACATCGCCGGCCTCCACGGCTTCTACGCCGTGCTCGAGGCGCTGCGCTCCCGGCGTGTCACCGGCCGGGGCCAGTACATCGACCTCTCGATGCTCGAGCTCGCGGTCTCCAGCATCGGCGACATCGTCGGCGCCTACGCCCTCACCGGCGAAGAGCCCGAGCCCGGCAACCGGGTGGAGAACGCCGCCCCGTACGGCGCCTACGCCTGCGACAACGGAGAGCGGTACTGTACGATCTCGGTTTATGGCGACGATGAGTGGACCCGCTTCTGTCACTTCGCGGATAGGGCGGAATGGCTGGAGGACCCACGCTTCGCCTCCCACGAAGACCGGCTGCGGCACCGCGCCGAGCTGGACGCCGCTCTCAATGAGTGGGCGCACCACCGGTCGGCCTTCCAGACGATGTACGGCTTGCAGCAGGTGGGTATTCACGCCGGGGTGGTCCTGGACGCCCGCGGACTGTTGCACGATCCTCAGCTCCAACACCGGGGATTCTTCCGCACCTATCTTCACCCAACCGGAGGCGGGGTCATCGGGACGGGCGTCGCAATCAGCCTGCAAGAGCCCGAAGGCCGCGCGCTGAGGACGGGTTTTCTCATCGGCCAGGATACGCAGTATGTCGTGGGCGATCTGTTAGGCTTGGGGCCGGCCGGGGTAACGGGCCTCGTGGACGCCACGGCCATCGAAATCGCCGAGCCCTGGGCGTGGCCGGGCGGCGAAACACAACACGGTAATGGACGATAGGGGGCGAATTATGGCGATCGATCTGCAGCAACCCAAGGAGCTGGTCGGCGGACTTCTGTTCCCCGAGAGCCCTCGGTGGCACGACGGCAAGTTCTATTTCTCGGACATGCATGCCCACAGAGTGATGACGGTCGACATGGAGGGCAAAACCGAAGTCGTCGTCGAGCTCGATAACGACCGGCCTTCGGGCCTGGGGTGGCTGGACGACGGCTCGATGCTCATCGTCGCCATGTACGGCAAGAAGCTGCTCCGCTTCGATGGGAAAAGCCTGAGCGTGCACGCGGACCTCAGCTCGCTCACCGGCAGCTTCAACAACGACATGGTGGTCGACGCCCAGGGCCGAGCCTACGTCGGCGCCCGCGGAATCAAACCCGACGGCACCTTCATCCGCTGGGGCCGGGTAATCCTGGTGACTCCCGACGGCGAGACCAGGTCCGTAGCCGACGAGCTCCACGGCCCCAACGGCACGGTGATCTTCCCCGATGGGAAGACGCTGGTGGTCGCCGAGACGGCCGGACACCGGCTTCAGGCCTTCGACATCGAGGCAGACGGCTCGCTGACCAACCGCCGGCTCTTCGCCGACCTCGGCGAGTCCACCGGAGACGGGATCTGCCTCGACGCGGATGGCGGAATCTGGTGCGCCTCGCCTGGAACGGCGGAGTGCATTCGCGTGGTCGAAGGGGGCGAGGTCACCCACCGCCTAGCCCACCAGAACAAGAAGCCGGTGGCCCCGATGCTCGGCGGCGACGGCCGGCGTACCCTGTTCCTCGCTTCTACCAGGTTCGAGGCCGAGCACCTGGCAGAGCTGAAGCGTCGCGAGGACGACAAGAATAGCCGGTCTCGCGGCTGGATTGAGACCCTGCCCTCGGATTTCGCGGGGGCCGGTTGGCCCTAGGGACGGGCGCTCGCTAGAAGGAAACACCCATGGACTTCCGATTTCGCGACGAGGACGAGGCCTTCCGGCTCGAGGTCCGGGCGTTCCTCGACCAGGAGCTTCCGCCTGGATGGGGCAAGGAGAAGTGGATCGGGGGCACCGGCCACCTGTTCCACGAGTTCCACGAGTTCGAAGACCAGATGCGAAAGAAGCTGGCCCAGAAGGGCTGGCTCGCGATGGCCTGGCCCAAGGAGCACGGCGGCGGCGGCGCCGACGTGCTGCGGCAGGTGGTTTTCAGCGAGGAGATGGAGTACCGCCGTGCCCCGGGGAAGGACAACCAGGGCATCGGCATGGTTGGGCCCTGTCTCATGATCCACGGCACCGACCAACAGAAGGCGGCGCACCTCACGCGCATTGCTCGGGCGGAGGAGCGCTGGGCGCAGGGCTTCAGCGAGCCCGGCGCCGGATCGGACCTGGCCGGGCTCCAAACCCGCGCGGTCAGAGACGGCGACGACTTCGTGATCAACGGACAGAAGATCTGGACCAGCCACGCGCGCAAGGCGAACTGGCTCCACGTCCTGACGCGGACCAATCCCGAGGCGCCGAAGCACAAGGGGATCAGCTACTTCATGGTACCCGTCGATTCGCCCGGCTTGAAGGTGCAGCCCATCGACAGCCTGGTCGAGAACCACGATTTCAACGAGGTCTTCTTCGACGACGTCCGCGTCCCGGCGACGAACATGATCGGGGAGGAGGACCTGGGCTGGTACGTGGCCACCACGACGCTGAACTTCGAGCGCTCCAACATCGGCTCCTCCTCGTACCTGCGCGGCATCATGGAGGATGTCATCGCCGTTTTGCGCACCATGGGCAACGGCCACGGCTCGCCGCTCGAGAACGACGTCGTCCGCCACAAGCTCGCCGACCTGGCCGTGGGCATTCAGGTCAGCCGCACACTCGCCTACCGGACGGCGTGGCTGCAGCAGCAAGGCGCCGTCATCGCCAAGGAGTCGTCGCTGGGTAAGCTGTACTCCAGCGAGCTCACACAGCGGTTCACGGCGACGGTGATGCAGCTCTTCGGACTCGCGGGCCAGATCAGCCACAATCAGCCGGGCGCACCCCTGGCCGGCGGTGCGGAGAACATGTACCTCAACTCCCTGGCCATGACGATCGGCGGGGGCACCTCGGAGATCCAGCGCAACGTCATCGCCCAGCGCGGGCTGGGGCTGCCACGATAACGACAATTTCCCCAGACGCCACGCGCGCCCCGGATGCTGCGGCGAAGAGCTCGGGCCCCCTCGCCGGCGTCCGCGTTCTCGATCTCAGCCAGCGGATCACCGGCCCCTACGCCGGAAAGATCCTCGCTCAGCTCGGAGCTGGCGTCGTCAAGGTGGAGCTGCCGGGCCGAGGCGATCCGTCACGCTCGTACGGCCCGTTCCCTGACGACATTCCGCACCCGGAGAAGAGCGCCCAGTTTCTGCACCTCAACCTGTCGAAACGGGGAGTGACCCTCGATCTCCGCGCCGTCCTGGGGCGGAGAACCGCCATCGAGCTGCTGGGCCAGGCCGATATCCTGCTCGAAAGTTTCAAGCCGGGGACGATGGAGCGTTTGGGACTCGGGCCCGAGATGCTGCGAACAGAATTCCCGGACCTGATCACCACGTCGATCTCCAACTTCGGCCAGTACGGCCCGTACCGGCACTGGCTGACGTCCGAGGCGATCATCTACGCGATGGGTGGACCGATGCAGACCACGGGCCTGCCTGACCGGGAACCCGTGAAGCTCGGCGCCACGGCGATCCAGCACAGCGCCGGCATCGTCGCCGCGATGGCGACGATGGCCTCGTGGTTCGGCTCCCTGCGCAGCGAGCATGGCGACCACCTGGATGTCTCGCTGTTCGAGACCCAGGCGGGGACCATCGACCGTCGCACGCCCCAGCTCATCGCGCACCAGCACACCGGCGCGTCTTTCACCCGGCGTCCCGCCGGCTCCATCGTGGCCTCCGGCGCCAGGCCCTGCAAGGACGGCTATGTGATCATGGCCGTGCCCGACGCCTCGTTCAGCCGGTTCAAGAACCTGATCGGAGGCCAGCGCGCCGTCGACGACCCCCGCTTCGCGAGCCCCGACGACAAGATGAGACCGGGTCGCGCCGATGAGTTCGACATCGACTATCTCCTTCCGTGGCTCCTGGAGCGGACCATGGACGAGGCGTGCGTCGAGGCCCAGGCCCTGCGCGTCGCCTGCACACCCGTGTACTCGGCCTCCGACCTGCTCGCGGCGCCTCAGTTCAAGAGCCGGGCACTGTGGCAGGCGGTAGCCCACCCCCGGGCGGGAACCTTTGCGCACCCCAGGTCGGCGTTCCGCTTTGGCGACGCTCGCCCACCTGATCTGAGACCCGCGCCCACCCTGGGGCAGCACAACCGCGACGTCTATGTCGGCGAGCTCGGCATGACGGACGGCGATCTGGCCCGATTGAGGAGGCGCGGTGTCATCTAACGGCAACCGAGGCGAACCCCGAGCCCGGCTCCCGCTGGAAGGCGTCCGCGTGCTGGACCTCACCATCGTCTGGGCCGGGCCCCAGGCGGTAACGATGCTCTCCGATTGGGGCGCGGAGGTGCTTCGCCTCGAGTCCCGCTACTTCTTCGCCACGGCCACACGCGGCTGGAGGGTCCACCCGTCGAAACAGCATGTCCAGGACCTCAAGGTGTGGCGGTTCGGCTATCCGGACTGGGACCCCGGCGAGCGCCCCTGGAACCGGTTCCCCAACTTCCAGTGCCACGCCCGAAACAAGCTCAGCATAACGGTTGACTTGCTGCGGCCCGAGGGACGCGACGTGTTGAACGAGCTGGTCAAGGTGTCGGACGTGATCATCGAGAACAACGGCCCCGGCGTGCTCGACAAGCTCGACATCTCCTACGAGGGCCTGCGTCGCATCCGCCCCGACCTGATCATGGTCCGCATGCCCGCCTTCGGCCTCGACGGCCCCTTCGCCGACTACAGGGCCTTCGGCTTCCAGATGGAAGGTGTGGCCGGGCACATGTCGCTCTGGGGCTACCCCGAGCTCGACCTCTCCAGCCGGGACAACACGTACGTGGCCGACGCCGCCGGCGGCATCGCGGGGGGCCTGGCCACCGTCGCGGCTCTGACGCGTCGGGAGAAGACCGGGCAGGGGATGCTGGTGGAGGTCTCGCAGACCGAGACGATGGTGCCGCTGCTCGAGGAGGTCGTCCTCGACTATCAGATGACGGGCCGCATACGAGACGCGGCATCGAACCGGGAGCGAGGGCCGGCCCAGGGATGCTACCCGAGCAAGGCCGACGACCGGTGGGTCGTGCTGACGATCGCCACCGATGAGCAGTGGCGCACCCTGTGCGCGGAGATGGGCAGGCCCGAGCTTGTCCGGGACCGGCGCTTCCGCCACTCCCTGGCCCGATGGCGCAACCAAGACCAGCTCGATGAGATCGTCGGGGCCTGGACCGTGGGTTTCGACCACGTCGAGATCATGAACCGGCTCCAGGCCGTCGGCGTCCCGGCTGGGGCCGTCCTCACCGAGCCCGACGTCTACGCCGACCCGCAGCTCGAAGCGCGAGGCTTCTTCGAGGCCCTGCCCCAGGCCGACGTCGGCACTATCCGCTACCCGGGCCTGCTCTGGCAGTCGGAGCGCTACCCCAACCGGCTCGAGACCGCGCCTCCCCTCCTCGGCGAGCACAACGAGTACGCCTACCGGGAGCTCCTCGGCCTCCCGGACTCGGCATACGATCGTTTCGTGGAAGAGGGGCACATCGGCATGGACTTCGCACCGCACCTGGAATGAGGCGTCAATGTGGGATGAATGTGAGCGTCTTGCTGGCCCTTACCCATGAGTGCATCCGAACCCATCTGGCACGCCTTCAACGCCCGAATGGCAGCGCACATCGTGTATTCGAGCGATGATGTGTATCAGACGGCTTGTGGACTGTTCGAAGTCAGCAACGAGGACTGGCCTCACATGATGGATAACCTCTGGACTCAGAATACTTACTACCTCGGCCGGAAGTCTTCGGGACTGTGGAAGGTTGCCCCCTCCGATCAAAAACGGTGCAGGAACTGCGAAAAGCAAGTCAAAGCCAAAGAGAGGCCCTGATGGGTGCTCCCCTCGGCATCTGCCTGCGCAACACCCTTTCCATCGACAGCCTCGTCGCGCTGTCGAAACGGGCAGAGGACCGCGGCTTTCACAGCATCTGGATCACCGAGGGGACCGGGTCGAAGGACGTCATCACCCAGATGGCGGCCGTGGCGACGGCGACGGAGCGCATTCTCATCGGCTCGGGGATCATCCCTATCTGGATGCGGACGCCGATCATCCTGGGCGCGAGCTTCCTCGGCCTCGACGAGCTGTCGAAGGGACGCGCGATCATGGGCCTCGGCTCGGGCCATCGCAACGCCATGCGCGACTTCCACGGTGTCGAAATCAAGCGCTCGGTGGCCCACATGCGGGACTACGTCGCGGTGGCCAAGCTGCTGTTCAGGGAGAAACGCTTCAGCTACGACGGCGAGACCGTACGGATCGCCGGTTACCGACGCACCGTGACTCCGTACAGCGACGACATCCCCGTGTACATCGCGGCGCTGGGCCCACGGATGCTCCGGCTGGCCGGCGAGTGCGCCGACGGGGTGCTGATGAACTGCATGACGCCCGAGCACGCAGCCCGGGCCGTGGCGACGATCCACGCCGGGGCCCGCGACGCTGGCCACAACCCCAAAGACGTCACCGTGGGCAGCTACATCATGACTTGCATGAACGATGACGAGGAAAAAGCGTACGAGACGGTGCGAATCATGGCCGCGGCCTACGCCCGAGACGCCTTCTACAACGCTATGCTCCGCCAGGCCGGGTTCGGCGACGTTCTCGATTCGATCTCCGGCGAGCTCGAGGCGCGTGACCTCAAGGCCGCCGCCGCGAAGGTCCCCCAGAGCATGGTCGATTCGATGGCGGTCTACGGGAACGCGGAGCAGTGTCGCGCCCGGCTCCAGGCGTTCGTCGACGCCGGCATCGATCTGCCGGTGGTCCATTCGATGCCGGTCCGCGGCGCCGACCCGTGGGAAGAACACGCGGGGCTCATCGACGCTTTCGCACCAAGTGCGTAGGGGCCGTTTGCACGCGCCCCGTGCCATTTACACGAAAGAGTCCAGAGAGGGCGGAGCCCTCTTTGGCAAGGGTTGAAGGGGATGTTCCCCTTCTCTAACTAATAGCCCGAAGGGCTACCTTGAACCCCGGAGGGGGTTTGGGGGTCTCCGCAACGGCAGGCCCAGGGCGACCCTTCGACAAGCTCAGGGTGAGCGGTTGGAGCGAGCGGTCGTGAAGTCTGGGGAGCCCGGGAGTTCAGAGGGGCGGAGCCCCGGAGTTTACCCTGAGCGAAGTCGAAGGGGCAGGGGTCGAAGGGGATGTGCCCCTTCTCTAACCAATAGCCCGAAGGGCTACCTTGAACCCCCTTCAGGGGGTTTGGGGGTCTCCCCAGCGCCCGGTTCCGGGAGTCCCGAGGGCCGGAAACCCCAGGTAGCGCCATTTACACGAGACCCGCGATTGTATAAGGTTTGGGGCGTTGTCCGACTGCGGCGGACTTCCGGGTATCAAACAGGAGGCATATCTTGGCCGACAAGCTCATCTATTTCGAGAAGGACGGCAACATCGGGACGGTGTGGCTAAACCGACCGGAGAAGCTCAATGCGATGGCGCCGTACATGCTGCCGCTCTTCGACGAGGCCATGCAGGAGGCCCGTGACGACGCCGAGGTCAAGGTCGTGGTCATTCGCGGCCAGGGGCGCGCCTTCAGCACCGGCTACGACATGGAGGGCGGAGGCGTCCAGCCGACCATTGCCGACGACCGCGACTACCAACAGATCAAGGTCGAGCGCTGGCAGCGCATCCGCGACTTCCCGAAGCCGGTCATCGCCATGGTCCACGGCTACTGCATCGCGGGGGCGAGCCAGATGGTTATCCACTGCGACGTGATCTTCGTTGCCGAGGACACCCAGCTCGGCTTTCCCGTGGTGCCGGCCGGCGGCGGGATGATGGGCCAGTCCTGGGCCTGGCACATTGGCCCCCACAAGGCGAAATGGCTCTCGTTCCTCCCCGGCAGCATGATCAGCGGGAAGGAGGCCGAGGAGATGAACTTCGCGACCAAATCCTACCCGGCGGACAAGCTCGAAGAAGAGACCTACAGCTATGCCCGCCGCATCGCCAAGGTCCCCGGAGACCTGCTCCGCATCAAGAAGCTGGCCATCAACCGCGTCATGGATGTCCAGGGCTTCCAGACCTCGATCAAGTTCGGGGCCGAGTGGAACGCAATCGCCCATCGCACGGAGGGAACTGAGCACGTCCGGGGCGAGATCAAAAAGCGTGGACTGCGCGGGGCCATCGAATGGTGGAAGGAGTAGCGTGTCAACCCTGGAGCAGAACAAGGCCGTCGTCCGCGCATACTGGGAGGCCTTCGGCGCCCACGACATCGAGGGGATGATCGCCTGCCTCGCGCCGGACTTTGTGAGCCACGACCCGGCGTTGCCGAACCCCAACGGAGACCTGGCCTCGGAGCAGGCCCAGGTCGAAGGGACCTACGCCACCTTCCCGGACCTTGCGCTGACCGTGGACGACCTGATCGCGGAGGGCGACATGGTGGTGTCCCGCTGGACTTGGACGGCGACCCACACGGGCGCCACGCACGGGGTCGCGTCCATGCCCGCCACCGGTAAGAAGGTACTCGTCGAGGTCATCTCGACGCAACGTCTCGAAGCGGGCAAGATCGCTGAGAAGTGGATCAGCTTCGACATGCTCGGGCTGCAGCAGCAGCTCGGCGTGGCGCCTGGCCCGTCCTAGCCGAGCTTGGCCTCTAGGCCCTTCTGGTCGATGAGCATGACCCGCAGGTAGTGGACGCCTTCGGGGCCCGTGCCGGTGGACTCGTAGGATTCTCCCTTGCGCACGAACAGGGAGCTCCCCTTCGTCATACGGTGGCCGTTCATCGTCATCTCGCCATCGATCACATACCAGAGGCGGTCCACGTCGGCGGTCCGGGCGGGAATGACGTTGCCAGGCTCGCGCCACAACTCCTCGACGTCCGGATTGGGGTAGAGCAGCTTCTTGACGAACATCCTCCCGGAGCCGGTCTCTCCGGGTAGTGACAGCTCCTGCCAGTCGACCTCCTCGGCCAGCGAGCTAAACGAGCCCGCGACTGGGTCCATCGTCCGCTCCGCGAGCGGCGGGGCTGTCGTCGCGCCTCCGGTGGTGGGAAGCCCCTCGGACGTAACCGGCCCCTCGTAGGCGGTGAACTTGCCGTTGCCGGGGCGGACCTGGCCGACCTGCCCGCCGGGGCGGCCCTCGTCGGTGTCCCAGAGCTCGACCCGCAGGAAGAAGGCTCCCTCGTTCGAGGCGTATTCAGGGCCGTAAAGGGTCTTGCCCGGGACGAAGATGGCGGACCCGGGCGTCAGCTCCCGGCCGTGCATCATCATGCTGCCCTTGATGAGGTAGAAGAACTCGTCCATCGGGTGCTGGTGGACCTCCTTGACGAAGCCCGGCTCATACCAGACCTCCATCGCGGTGGGAACGTCCATCAGGGGCCGGATCACCGACATCGCCTGGCCGCGCTCGTTCTTGGTCGAGCCGACCCAACGCAAGTCGGCGGTCTGGGCGAACTTTTCCTTCTCCATGGGCTTCTCCTCATGAGTCCGGCGCGGGCCATCGACCGCCCGGACTGATTTTTTGTTATGGTTAGCCTAGACAAACCTGTGGGATTCGTCGTCGCTTCGGCGGAGTTTACCACATTCCAGCCCGGTTGCGGTTGCCACAGGCATCCGCGCGCCGTAGAATCGCGGTGTGCCGCAGCCTAACTGGGACAGAGGGTGGAGGTAGCCATGAGCGAATTGATGACCAAGAACTTCCCGATCTTCGATTGTGACGCCCACATCAATGACTATCCGGCCCAGTACCAGGCGTTCTACAGCGAAGAAGAGAAGGAGTTGGTGAAGGACGCCTACTGGAACCACGGCGACTACCTGGTCCTGAACGGCCGAGAGCTCGGCGGCAGGCCGGCCTGGATTTCGCGCGGCGGCAAGGCGGCGCACGGCGGCCCCAAGATGACGGTCATCGACTTCCAGGGCCCTGGCATGAACAAGAAGCTCATGCGGAAGCTTTACCACACGCCCCTCAGCGAGGAGCAGCTCGGCGAGATCGCCCTCCTCGGCTCGATCGCGCCCGAGACTCGGCCGCGGGACCTTGACCTGATGGGCATCGACCAGGTGTTGATCATCCCGATCCGGATGTTCACCAGCCTGCCCTGGGTAGAAAACCTTCGCGCCGCCACCGTTATCGCTCGGGCGTACAACGACTGGGCCCGATACGCCTATTGCGACGAGGCGCCCGACCGGATGTTCCCCGCGGGCGTGCTGGCGCACCAGGACCCGTACGCGGCGGCGGACGAGCTTCGACGAATCGCTGGAATGGGCTTCCCCGTCGCCTCTGTTCGGCCCATCGACGCCCGGGGAACCTACCCGAATCAGGACGTCTACGATCCGATCTGGCGAGCCTTCGAAGAGACGGGACTCGTCTGCGGCATGCACACCGTCGTCAACGGGCAGCGCCAGGATGCGCAATGGTCCCCCGGCCAGATCGTCGAGCGTGCGCTGCCGTCCCAGGAGCAGATCCAGGGCTCCGCCCAAACGCTGAGCTTCATCTACGAGGCTATGACCTGGGTAACGGGCGTCCTCCTCTCCGGCTTTCTCGAGCGCTACCCCGCCCTCAAGATGGCCATCTTCGAGTCGAACGCCACCTGGCTGCCGATGGTCCTCGAGGCCTGTGACCAGGTCTACCATCTCTACGGCAGTCAGCACGCCCGCAAAGTCGACCGCTTGCCCAGCGAGATCTTCCACGAACGCTGCCTCATCGCCTTCGAGTCCGACGAAGAAGGGGTCATCCGCCGCCACAAGTACTTCGAGGACATCGCCATCTGGTCGTCGGACACGTACCACCACGACGGCACCGACGCCTGGGACGCGATCGAGCGGATGCGGAAGTGGGAGGTGCCCGACGAGACCCAGGCCAAGCTGCTTGGCGGCAACGCGAGACGTTTTTACGGTCTGGAAGACAAGACGAAAACGTTCGTTACCAAGCAGGCCGACCCGGCTTCGATCGCGAGGCCGGCGTGGTTCCCGAAGCAGCAGGACGTCGATGCCGAATACGCTCGGGCGGGCGAAGTCAGGGCGGGGCTTCGGTGACTTCGTCAACCGAGGCGGCGATCAACTATCCCGTTCTCGATGCGGATAGCCATGTCGTCGAGCCGTCCGCCGTCTGGGACACGTATCTTGAGCCCGAGTATCGGGTTGCCGCACGCTCTGCCTTCTGGCACGAGGACGGTGAGATCGGGCCGGCGACAATCCTCAACGGAAAGCTCGCCGAGGAGCTGTATACGACGTGGGAGGTCCACCAGGCCACGCTGCCACTGGGCCCAAAATCCCCTCGAAAGCGGAGCGGGGCGCCCGCGGCCATCCCCCGTCACGGGGTGTGGCGACCCGGGATGAGCCTTCAGGACGTCGGCGCCCTCTCACCCAACGAGCGACACGAGATCAACCCCGGTGCAAGCCAACCGCTGGCCCGCCTCGCCGACATGGACCGGATGGGGGTCGACCAGTCGCTGATCTTCCCTACGTATTTCGCCGAATACTTCCCGCTCGTCGAGAACCCGGACCTTGCCCAGGCCCTCGCTCGCGCCTACAACGCCTGGGTCCAGGAGTTCTGCAACGTCGCCCCGGACCGCCTCTTCCCCGTAGCCGTGCTGCCGACGCAGGAGGTCGGCGCGGCAGTGAAAGAGGCGCGCAGGGTCGCCAAGCTCGGCTTCAAGGGCGCAATGATTCGACCGGTGTTCCTGGACGGGAGGTTCCCGCATCACCCCTACTACTACCCGCTCTGGCGGGAGCTCGAGGAGCTGGGGCTCGTCTGGTGCAGCCATTCTTCCCCGGGCATCAACGCGGGCGAGATGGACGCAGCCGCGCCGTTCGTCGAGCGGGTGCTGGGGAACAACGGCGTCGGGTACCCCCAGGCCGAGGTCGTCGCCGGTGTGATGGACCAGGGGGCCTTGCTGACCGGCATGATGGCCGACGGGTTACTCGAAAAATTCCCCGGAATAAGGTTCTATTTCGTCCACTCCAAGGCGTCCTGGCTCCACCTGTTCCTCGAGAAGGCTGAGGGCTACCTCTGGCTCTCGACTCAGGAAGACCCTGTCAGCCTCGCGCCCGACAAGGTCTTCGAGACCCGGGAGACACTGATCACCCTGGGCCGGGACGAGTCCGCAGTGTGGGCGACGCCCGACCTTTTCGAAGACCTGGGGGCCTGGGGCTCGTTCTACCCCAACCACGATACGTATCCGCCCTCCGACTGCGTGCAGGGACTGCGGACACATGGGGTAAGCGAGCAGACTATCGCCAACCTGATGGGAGGGAATGCGGCAAGGGTCTTTGGCATCGATCTGAAGGCGCGCCAACCAGCGACATAGCCGGCCAGACGCGTCGCCGGAGGAGCGTCAGCCGTGCCCTCCACCGCCACCATCGTCGCCTCCACCACCGCTGTCGCCACCGCCGTGTCCTCCCGCGTCGCCGCCTCCACCACCGTCGCCGCCATCGTGTCCTCCGCCCGCGTCGCCGCCATCGTCACTGCCGGCCGCGCCTCCATCGCCCCCTTCGTGCGCTCCGTCTTCAGCATCCCCGGATGGCACGCCGCCCTCTTCTCGACGCCGCTCTTCTTCCTTGTGGCGCTCGATCGCCTGCCGCACCTCGTCCTTGAACTCCTCAGGCACCCTCTCCAGCGTTAGCTCTCCCCCAGCTTCGAAGGAGGCCTTGAGCTGGAGCTTGATCTTCTCCAGGTCTTGACTGAGCGACGAGCTCTTGTCTCCGGCATGGGAGGTATGTAGCTCCAATCGTTCCTCGATGTCTCGCGCGTGTACCAGGGCCGCCACCTCTTCGTCGTCCTCTCCGTCTTCCCGGTCGCGTTCGAGCTTGCGTTTGAGGAGAAGGACCAGACTGTCGCCATCGGCAAGCCCGGCGGACCTGTCGGCATCGAGCTCGCTGGCCTTTCCTTCGCCGTCCACAACCGTGGCCTTCCCCTGGGCATCCTTTTTCGTCACCAGGACTCGCTTGTGCTTGCGGTGGGTGCTCTCGGGTAAGACCGTTACGTGTTCTGCCTTGACCAGCTCACCCTCCGGAACGTCCCCGCCAATCCTAGCGGGCTCATCGGTGAGCACGGCGACGCGGCTTCCGGGCGCCAGGCCGGCGGCATCGTCCTCGTCCTCGTCTCCCGATGGCGCCACGACGATGACCGTGGTGGGCGCCAGGCGCACGCGTACCAGTCCCTGATCGATCCGGGTGACAAGCGAGACAGCGTCGAAACGCTCCACGATGCCGAAGAACGCGCGCTCCGAAAGCCTGGCGTGCTCGATCTCTATGGACACGGCGTCGCGGACGCCGACCGTCTCGGTAATGTCGAGGCCGGTCCCGGTAGAGAAGGAGAAGGAGTCCCTGACCCCTACTTCCTCCTCCACGTCGACATCCACACCGCCCAACGCGTCTTGCTCATCGGCCACTCCCACCGACTCCTCGATGGTCACCGTCACTGTCTCGCCTACTGAGAACAGCGTGCGCAATTCGAATCGATTGTTGGTCCGCGTGAAGTCGTTCCCGGAATGGGTGACTCGGACCTCGCTGGTGACGAACGCAGCTCCCGACGCCAGGATCACGGTGGTTATCGTCGCTCCCGACCCGGCGGGAACCAGGCCGAGGGCGCAAGTCACGACCCCCGGCGTCGTTCGACACGTGCCGCGGCTGGAGTTCGCCGAGACCACGGCGGCTCCAGCTGGGAGCAGGTGGGTGACCTCGGCATCGGGGACGCTCACAGGCCCCTGGTTGAGCACGGTGATGGTGTACGTGTGTTCCTCATCGACCTTCCCCGACCTGTCCTCCTGGACCATCGAAACGGTCAGATCGACCGGGGGATCGAGGGCCGTGGCCAGGCTATCGAAGAAGGCGATGCCGAAGGGCCCGTTCAAGTGCGGCCCATCGAGCGCTCCACCCGGGTTCTGGGCGAAGGGCGCCGGCAAGCTGACGATCGGCGTATCGGTGTTCCAGGCGCTGTCGAGCGACGTCTTGGGGAAGATGTAGACGGCGTCGAGGCAGTAGCCTGTCACGGCCAGGTCGCCCTCGGAGTCGAAAGCCAGACCTCGAAAACCAGGCTGTTGGCCACCCGCCTGGCCCGTCGGGCAGCCGGCGTCCGGAATGTGGACAACGTCCTTCGCGATGAGACCGTCGGCGGTGACTCGGACGATGCGCCCACCGAAGTTGGCGGTGTAGATGTTGCCCGTTGCGTCCAGCTTGATGGAGCCCGTTGTCCTGGGCTACCCGCCCCACGGGAAGACGCTGAGCGATCCCGGGGGCGACGACCGGGAGAGGCGTGGTTGGAGTAATACGATAAATATAGCCATCGGCGTCGCTAAAGAGCACGTCCCCGGCCGGGGTTTCGACGATTCCCTGGGGGGTCGTGAACCCTTGCGCAAGCACCTCGGTTGACGCAGCGTCTCCGGAAGGGTCGAGGCTCAGGCGAAGGACCCGGTCGCCGGAGTCGGCTACGAGTAAGCTCGCCTGTGCGTCGACGGCAAGCCCATTAGGGTTGCTCAAAGCCACATTCGCCGCCAGCGGGGTGACGTTGCCATCGATGTCGGCCTGGTGGATGCCGGGCGTGTCGTCGGAGATGACCAGGGCGCCGGTGAGCTGGTTGAACACGAGACCCGACGAGCCGTTGAAGCCGGTGGCGTAGGTCGTGATATTGCCCATGCAGTCGGCCCGAATTATGGTCGTGCCGCCGCCGCCGTTCCCCTCGTTCGCGATATAAAGCGAGCCGTCGCAGTCGAACTGAGGGACGGCGCCCGCGGGGGCGACGGTCGTCGCTTGGCCGCTGCTGTTGTCGGCCGGGTGGGGGTCGACGGAGGCTGCTTCCACCGTGGCCCGGTTGACCATAACGCCGCGCCCAGCAGGCGGGCTGACCTGGATCGTGATGCTGGCGTTGGTGCGCGGGGCCAGGGTACCGACGTTGCACGTGACGAGTCCCCCTTCCTCTTGACACGCACCCTGGCTGGAGAGAGCCGAAACAAAGGTCGCTCCGCTGGGCAGCGTGTCGCGGACCGTAACCCCGTTGGCCGCTCCTCCCCCCTGGTTGGTCACGGTCACGGTGAACGAGGCCTGCTCGTCATCCCTGACAGGGTCGTCGGCGTCCGCGAGTTCGACCTTCAGGTGGGCCTGGCCGTCGCCTGTAGCTTCTCCGATCTCCTGGGTCGAGAGCGCCACGCGGTTGATGTCCTGGCAGAGAATGCGAATGCCGCCCAGTCGCTCGACACCAAACTCGCTGTAGGTGTGCAGCCGCACACCTCGCATGGCTTTCACGGTCGTGATCGGCGGGCCCGAGAAGCTATTGAACCCGTTGCTCAGCTCGCCCGGGAAGTAGCCGCCATCGCAGTCGCCCGCCCTCTCCAGCGGGCCGCTGACCTTCTCGACGAAGGAGATCACTTTCGGCTCCCCCCACGACGAGAGCGTGACCGCCTCGGTAGTAGTGGACATCGTGTAGCTCGGGCTGCTGAACCAGATCTTGGGCTTGAGGTACGCGAACGGCTGAGGGGGCGCCCGCCTGACTCTCGCGCTAAGGCCAGCGATGAAGCCAGTCTCCGGAACGCTGTCGGTTGCCGTTTGGGTGATCGAACCCCAATTCTGGGTCTGGACACCTGCGCTCGGGTCATAGATGTACGGCACGCTCGAGGACCGCTCGTTCACCGCGCGGCAGGCGATGGAGATTCCAGTGACGCGCCGCACGAACGGGATGTAGTCCCAATCCACACGAAGGCCAACGAGGACGGAGCCGTTGGGGCACTCCCGTAAGAGGCCCTGGCCGCCGAGGTGGCCGATGGAATCGCCATTGAACTTGGCGCCGAGCTCCCACCCATACTGGGTCAGCTGCGCCTCGGCGTCTTGCCGCGTCGACTCTAGAGCGAAGACCGACGCCACGCCGATGAGTAGCCCCGTGAGGGCGATCATCAAAGCGCGAAGGCGAGCGCTACGCATGTCTGTTCTCGATCACGATGGCGCCTGGGGTTGGAGCTAGCCGTCGAACCGGATATTTACGGTAACTGCGATCTGCTGGCCGGCTGTAACCGGTATGGGTGGGTCGACAACCGCGTAGGTGAAGATGTCCCCGTTCCCCGGCGGGGTCGGCCCATCGGCCTGCGGATCGAGTGTCCCCGCCTGCAAACAAGACCCCGGGGTGACGCCACTGTTGCACTCCCCTAGCGCCGTTTCCACAATCTGGATGTCAGTGTCGTTCTGTGCGATGGCTTCGCCTTCGAGTTTTATCCTGGCCGAGAGGGCGCCCCTATTAATGCGGGTTGTGGCAAGGGTGTCGAAAACGTAGGGCAGGTCCGAGGCGAGAGAGCCGTTTGGTTGTTGACTGGCGGTCCGGGTGAGGATACACGCGGCTGTATCACCGCTCGTCCCGTTCTCGAAGCAAGCTCCGCTCAGTGCCTGCACGCCCATGCGAGGCTGCACGCGCACGACCCAGCGGCCAGGGCTGGCGGTGCTCGTCAAGATATCGACGATCTGCGTCGCCCCACCCCGACGGAGATCGTTCGTGAACTCCCGGTGACTGACAAGAGTCCCGTCGGGATCGAAGATGTCGATAACCCACTCGCCGAGGACCTTGATGCCCTCGACCTGGCCTCCCGCTCCTTCGTCGCCCGTCTCGGAAGCGAGCGACTGCCGCTTCAGCACTCCCGAGCCTTCGGGCGCGTCCAAGGCCAGCGGCTGGTGCTGAACGGGCGCGGCGCTGACGCCGGCCGAGGCGCGCAGGGCCGTTTCGTCTCCATCGCCCGACCCCGACCCCGCGACAAGCGCCGTAACCCCGATCGCGACGGCGACAGCGGCGCTGACCAGGGCAAGCGTGGCATAGACTCGATTCCTTTCCATGGCGACCTCCTCAGTCCCCGGTGGGACACTTTCCTCAGCTTGTGGGTACGTAGATGACGGTCACGACAAGGCTCTCTTGTTCGCCGGAGGCCAGGCTGGCGACGATCTCGATGACGTTGCCTCCGACGCTCAGCGGGACCTCCTGGCTGAAGCGACCCTCAACGTCGGGCTCCTGGGTTGAATCGTTTACGGTAACCGCGGCGTCGACGCGTGTCCTTCCGACGATCGTAACGGTTGGATTGGTAACGATCGACTCCAGCTCCCGAGGTTGTTCGAGCTGGAGGAAGAGCTCATCGCCCGTCGCCAGCGGTGTCGGCGTGGGCGTGGGTGTTGGGGTGGGCGTCGCCGTTGGGGTAGGCGTCGCGGTCGGGGTTGGCGTCGCCGTTGGGGTCGAGGTGACGGTTGGCGTGGGGGTGACGGTTGGCGTGGGCGTCGGGCTAGGCGTCGGAGTGGGGCTCGAGGTAGGGACAGCCGTTGGTGGAACGGTCGCGACGGGCGTGCGCGTGGGCGATGGTGTCGCGGTCGGGACGGCCGTGGGTGCTGGCAGCGGCGAGGGTGTGGCCATGGAAGCGGGAGGCGCCGTCGCAGGCTCCTCCGTCGAGCCGCCGCTACACGCCGCGACCAGAAGAGCCGTCGTCGTCACGATGACCGCGGCGCTCAGGAGTTTGACCAACACCTGAGTCCTCTTCGCCCCTGAAACGCCAGGAACACCTGATGGGCTTGGCCCTCGATTATCTCCCACGCTCCATGGGCACGGTCATCGACCGAAGGCACTAGTTTCCAACCAAGGAAGCAGCGGCCCGAAGCGCCAGGTTGTAGCCGAAGATGCCGAGCCCGGTCACCACGCCCCGGCATGCCGGCGCAATCTCGCTGTTGATGCCACGGCTGGCGGGGTTGGTGACGTGGACTTCGATAGAGGGGAAGCGAACCGAGCTAATTGCGCCCGCGAGGGCAGGGTGACCGGTCATGTAGCCGGCCGGGTTGATGACCATGGCGTCGGTGTCGCCGTCGTGGGCCGCGTAGATGCGGTTGATCACCTCTCCGACAATGTTCGACTGAAAAGTCTCGACCTCGACTCCTACCTCGGAGGCGTACTCCTGGATGCGCCGGTCGTAGTCGGCAAGACTCATCGGGCCGAACCGCTCCACCATGAGCTTGCCCCGCATGTTCATGCCGGCGCCGTGGATAACCAGGATCTTCGTCATGGGGATGCCTCCGTGCTCGTCGTCGTTGATAGCACGCCCAATATCTTGACAGACCCACTAGATTGTGGCTAGCGGACTCTGGGAGCGCTTCCGGAGTCTCAGTCCAGGACCGAGAGATCGGGGTAGCCATGAACATCCCGTCGATGGCGGAGAAACTCGATCCGGCGCGCTGCGCGCTGCTCGTGATCGACGTCCAGAATGCCTTCTGTCATCCCGAGGGCCTACGGGGCAAGGAGAACAACTTCGACATCTCCGTCATGGAGTCGATGAAGAAACAGCTGCTATCGCTCCTGGAAGCTGCGCGCCGGACTCGCGTGCTCCGGGTCTTCGTGCGGGCTGACCATAGCCTGGCGTTCGTCTCGGGTCCCTATGCCGAGAAGCTGCAAAGCCAGGGCACGCTGGGCAAGATCACGCGAGACGACTGGGAGGGCGACTACTGGGGGGACGACGTTCGGCCGAACCCTGAGCTGGGCGAGGTCGAGGTCCTGAAGCACCGGCCGACGGCGTTCCGCGCCACCGACATGGACCTCATCCTGCGGAGCCACGGGATTTCGACCCTGGTCCTGACCGGAGTTGCCGCCAGCGGCTGCGTAATGGCCACAGCCATGGACGGCTTCTTCCACGACTACTACGTTGTGATAGCCGGGGACGCGGTGGCGGACCGGGACAAGGAGCTTCAGCGAGTGCTCACGCGCCGTTTCGAGCACAGCTACGGCGACGTGCTGGCGGCGTCCGAGATCGCGTCAGCGTGGGACGCGGGCTCCGGGACCGCCGCGACCGCGCGCTCCTAGCGCAGGTATCGCTCCGCGAGCGTCTCCATGTTGGCGGCTGCACCCGCGACGTCGGCGAAGAATCCGGGGAGTACGACCACCCGCTCTGCGCCGGCCTCATGGTAGCGTTCCATGATGCTCTCCTGCCGAGCCAGGTCGATCTGGCTAATCATGACGGAGAGCTCGATGCTGCTCGGAACGCGCCCGGCCTTTTCCGCGAGGGTATTCAGGGTCGCACGGCTTTCGCGGACCTGCTCCGGTGTGACGTTGTAGGGTATCCAGCCGTCGCCGTAGTCGGCGACGCGCTTCAGGACGTTCTTCGCCTCGCTTCCCAACAGCACCGGCGGATGCGGTTTGCTTACGGGATGAGGGCGGCACGTGAGCGCGGGGAAGTCGTAGTAACGGCCATGGAACTCGGCCTCCTCTTTCGTCCACAGCTCCTTCATGGCGAGCACCGCCTCGCGGATCTGCGTCCAGCGATGGTCGAAGTCCCCGCCCATGATCGCGCTGCTCTCCCTGTTCCAGCCGCCGCCGATCCCGAACAGGAACCGGCCATTGCTGTACTGGTCAAGGGTGGCAATCTGCTTGGCGAGAAGAATCGGGTGACGCTCGGGGATCAGGAGGACACCCGTCCCCAGCTTGATGGTGTTGGTGACCGCGGCGGCGGCGGTGAGGCCGATCAGGGGGTCCTGGTACCCGGCGACCCGCCTCATCACCTCCCCGCTCGCTTGGGCCTGGGGCAAGAAGTCAGCGAGAGCGTGATGCTCCGTCGGGGTGCGAAAGACGGGATCGATGGGGTGATCGCCGCACCAGAACGACTCGAATCCGAAGGATTCGGCTGCCTTCGCCATCTCGGCCATGTCGAGGTCGCGTGGCGGCGGCGGTTGGGACAACGGCGGCCTGGAAACACCTATCTTGAGTTTTTCCATCGTCGGCATATCCTTCCAAGTCCGCGAAGATGACGCAACGCGGGTCGCTCAAGCCTCCAAGGACTTGCGTCAAGCGGGCCGTCGAAGTGGCAGGAGTGGCAGGAGTGGCAGGATTTGAACCCACGACCGGCGGTTTTGGAGACCGCTGCTCTACCAGGCTGAGCTACACTCCTAGACGCGCGACACTCCTACCGGAAGCGAGTATAGCGGTGGCCCTTCTGGAGGGTCAAGCGAGCGTTATGCAGGTTTTCCGGTAGCAGAGGGTGCCGACGAATGGCCCCGTGCTACGATCAACGCACCTTGTGTGGGAGGTGCAGCATGCCTGGGTGGGTTAGTTTCGAGCGCGACTGTGTGGGTTGGGCGTCAAGTCGCACTGGGCGAGTTGTCGCTACCCACTGGCCAGCGGCTCTGCTCACCCTACTGGTTCCTGGGGCACTCGCCTTTATTCTCGTCACCGTGCGCGCCTTTTCCGACATCATGGGGGACGGGGCGCTAATGCAAGAGGTAGTCATTGCGATAGCGGGCCTATTGGGATTGGCCTTGTTCGTCATCCTTTCATTCGGTTTCAACATCGTGTTAGCCCCGTCTCGGGTAGCCCAGGAGAGAGTCGCCGTCTTTGAGGCAGGGAACGCGGCTCTTTCACAGGAGCGGGATGCGGCGACCCAGAAACTCCGAGAAATTGAGCGGGCACCCCTCTCCGCAGAGGCCAAAGAACATCATGACGATTTGATGGGTCTGCTGACTTTCCAATCAACAGCTATCGACGTGCCAATGGATCACCCGATCTACCTCTGGGATTTTACTCGTGGAGACGACTTAACGGCTCCGTTTGGTCATATACGGCTCCAAGACGGAGGGGCTATACAGTTCACCGTTGATACTGAGCACTCGGTGTCGTTTGGTCTCTTGATGCAACATCTGAGAGATGAGCCATTCCCGGTGCTTCTTGAGGACTGGAAGGGTGCGGTGACCACATACTTGGAGCTACGACTCCAGGTGCTCGGTATGCTGACGGAACGATGGGGGAACCAGGGCTACGTCATTTTCGATGATACGGACAGAGTACCGACAGAAGAGGACGGCATTTCCCCTAGAGCCATCTTTCACTCTTTGTGGTTTCTCATCGAGAAAGAACGCGGATCGCTAAAGCAAAACAACTTTGCCGATGAGCGGTACCAGCTAAAGCCGGACGGACTGATCTGGCTAGACGGACAGGCAATAGCAAACGGTGGAGCCCCTGTCCTCAATGCTGTGAGAAATGCTATGCGGGCCATCCATGATGAAGTGTCCTCGACAGAGTTGATACACCAGATAGAGTCGGTAGCTAAGCTACACGTAGAAACACAATCGCTCAGGCTGCAACAGGAGATCGAGCGGATCATGCTCACGCACCGACTGCCACGAGGTTCGTCATGCGAACGTTGTCCTTAGCTGATGAGTTCAAGCTACCCGTCTTACCGACGCCCGACTCCGAGTAGCCAACGCCTGAGCCTGGAGCACGATAATCGAGAACATGACGTGATTCTGAACCTTGAAGCAACCACGCACCCGCACCGAGTTGAGCCGACGGTGCGCCTTGAGCCGACCGTTCAGTCGCTCGACGGAGACTCTACGCCCGTACAACTCCCGCCAATCGGCGTCCATGTTCGTTGCCCGATACGCCTTCTTGTGCGAGGGGTTCGGGTCGATGATCGGCTTGCAGGTCCGGTAATAGGCCCGAATGTACGACAGATACGCAACAGGTTCGTATCACATGAAGCTGGTTTATGCTGAGGAGAAGGAGACTTGGCGACATCGCTAGACTTGGTGCCTGGGGAACAATAAGGTCCAATCGGAGGTAATCCTTATGCGGTCAACGGTATTGATTTCGGGTTTGGGCGGCAACATCGGGAAGAAAGAAACCGAATTGAATGAACGTATTGCAGAGAAAGAAAAGGAAGGGTGGGAAGTAGTCGACATGCAGATTACCAGACCATCATTCGTACAAGGTCCTCCAGTGATTATTTTGCGCCTCGCCAGAGAATCAACTTAGGGCATTACCAAGTAAACAAAACGTCTCGCATCACGCTCAAGCGATCAGTCCCGTCCCTAACGCTCCGGTGAGACCCGCGCTTGACTGCCCCGCCGGGGCCGTCCTAGAATTGAATCAGGCTAGATTTCCGTCCTCTTTTTCGAACACTGTGCGTACTGAAGAGCATTTCTCCGCAGGCGGCGTTGTGTACCGAGCGACCAACGGGGCCGTAGAACTCGTCCTTTGCGGGCGCAACATGCCCGCAACCTGGAGTCTCCCCAAGGGCACACCAGACCCGGGCGAGACCATCAAGCAGACTGCCCTGCGCGAGGTGAGGGAAGAGACCGGCCTCGAGGTTGTCGTGGAGTCGGACCTGGGGCTAATCGAGTACTGGTTCCGCAAGCCCGGCGCCCGCGTCCACAAACGAGTGCAGTTCTTTCTCATGTCGCCCACCGGTGGCTCCATCGACGACCACGACCCCGAGTTCGATTGCATCGAGTGGTTCGATAGCGACCAGGCGCTGGAGAGCATGTCCTTCCCCAGCGAGGTCGAGCTCGTTGACAAGGCCCTGAAGAAGGTCCGCGAGTTGCAGAAGGAGGCCGGCAGTGCCGTTGGAGGATAGCAAGGTCGTGCTGCGACAGAAGCGCCTCTCGGACGCGCGTAACGATTTCACGTGGAGCACCGACGAGGAACTCAGCCGGCTCGACGCCGCCAGGCCGCTCTCGTTGACGTTCCGCGAGGCGCAGATCCTCTACGAGGACGAGCTTAGCTATCCCCAGCCTCGAAAGCAGCGTTTCGCCATCGAGACCCGCTCTGGGCTCCATATCGGCAACTGCATGCTCTACGACATCAACAAGTTCAAAGGCGAGGCCGAGCTCGGGATCATGATCGGCGACCGCCGCTTCTGGGGAAAGGCCTACGGCACCGATGCGGTGCGGCTGCTCCTCGATCACATCTTTACCGAGACCAAGCTGAACCGGGTCTATCTCCACACCCTCGATTGGAACATTCGCGCCCAGAAGAGCTTCGAAAAGTCCGGCTTCGTGCAGAAGGGCAACGTCCGCAGGAACGGCCACAACTTCCTGACGATGGAGATCACCCGGGAGCGCTGGCGGCAGGTTTTCCCGGGCGCCGGTCGAGAGATGGCCCAGGCCAGGTAGCCAAGGCCAGCTACCTGAGATAACAAAGAGCGGGCCTCAGTTCGAGGTCCGCTCTTTTTTCTTTGCTCAGGGAGACCCGGCTAGCTCTTGGGCTGGGCCGGCGGCGCGGGGTTGCGAACGTCCATCATCAGCGCCCGCGGCATCAGCGTCGCGATCTCGTCGACGGTCCAGCGTCCGTTCTTCTCCATCGTCCTGATCGCATACGGATTGTTCAGCAACGAGATGTCGGTCCCTTGCACGTGGAACATCTGGCCGTTGATGTCCTTGGCCTCGTCGGTGCACAGGTACACCGTCATGGGGGCGATGTAGTCCGGGTCCAGCGCCTCGCTCGCGAAGTCCAGGTCGGCCCCGGCGTTGGATGAGGCCCGGACGGGGACCGACGCGCCGCCGATCGTCGCCGTCATCCTGGTACCCGCCGTGGGGACGATGGCGTTTACCGTGACTCCGTACTTCCCGAGGTCGCGCGCCGCCGTGCGGAGGAACCCGGCGATGCCATCCTTGGCCGCTCCGTAGTTCACCTGGCCGGCGTTGCCGTACAGCCCCGAGGTCGAGGAGAAGCCGATGATGCGGCCGCTCTTCTGCTGGCGCATGAGGATCGCAGCGTGCTTCGCCGTCGAGAACATGCCCTTGAGGTGGACGGCGATCACGCTGTCCCACTCCTCTTCGCTCATGTTGAACACCATGCGGTCGCGGAGGATACCGGCCGTGTGGATGAGGATGTCGATCTTGCCGTAGGTGTCCAGGGCGGTCCGGATGATCTTCTCTCCGCCCTCCATCGTCACCACCGAATCGTAGCAGGCAACGGCTTCGCCACCGCCTTTGGTGATCTCGGCGACGACTTTGTCGGCTGGGCCCGATGACTTGCCGCTGCCATCGACCGCGCCGCCGATGTCGTTGACGACAATCTTGGCCCCTTGCGCCGCCAACTCGAGGCAGATGCCTCTACCAATAGCGCCGCCGCCACCGGTGACGACGGCCACTTTCCCTTTCAGGTGCTGAGCCATTTCCGCCTCCTATTGGGGTGGCGCGGGATTCGCCACGCCCACCATCAGCGTCCCGGGGACCGTTTCGATCAACTCGTCGACGGTCCACCGTTTCGTGTTATGTATTGTCTTGACGGGTCGTGGCGGCTGGACCAGGGCCAGAACGCCACCCGCCGAGTAGATCACCTGACCGTTGATATTGCTCGCCGCATCGCTGGCCAGATAGACGACGACAGGGGCCACGTCGTCGGGCTTGAG
The DNA here is from genome assembly GCA_965248515.1 of Dehalococcoidia bacterium. Classification (GTDB taxonomy): domain Bacteria; phylum Chloroflexota; class Dehalococcoidia; order SHYB01; family SHYB01; genus CBDFJU01. The sequence goes on from CBDFJU010000002.1 coordinate 959,495, forward strand.
ATCCTCCATATCGGGCATCGCGCCCGAGCCGAAGCCCTCCCTGGTGACGCCCCGTTCCTGTCTCAGTTTCTTGGCGGCTTGGACTTCCTCAGTTAGCGTCATGCGGGTCCCCGCCATCGGCGAGATAGCGTTCACCGTGACACCGTAGCGGCCCATATCCAGCGCGGCGACCTTGGTGAAGCCGGCGATGCCCGACTTGGCAGCTGAGTAGTTGGCCTGGCCCGCGTTGCCGTAGAGCCCCGAGGTCGAGGTGAAGGTGATGATCCTCCCGCTCCGCTGTTGTCGCATGATGATCGAAGCCGCCTTCGAGCAGGCGAACGTGCCCTTCAGGTGGGTCGCGATAACGCTGTCCCACTCCTCCTCCGACATGTTGAACACCATACGGTCGCGCAGGATACCGGCGCATGTAACCAGGATATCGATCTTCCCGAACGAATCCAGGGCCGTTTTGACGATGTTCTCGCCGCCCTCCATCGAGGTGACGCTGTCGTAGTTGGCGACCGCTTCGCCGCCGGCCTTCTTGACCTCGTCGACAACGATGTCGGCCGCTCGCTGCGAGGCGCCTTCGCCCGTCGATGAGCCGCCCAGGTCGTTCACGACCACCTTGGCGCCCTCGGCCGCCATTGCCAGCACGATAGTCCGGCCGAGCCCTCCGCCGGCCCCTGTGACGGCCGCGACCTTGTCTTTCAACCAGTCCGCCATGGAAATTACCTCCCTGAACGAGCCAACGAAACGGCATGCCGCCTGGACGTGGCGCCTATCAAGCGCCCTTGGGCGGGAGCTGAACGGTCGCCGAGCCCGGCGTCGTCTTCTCGCCCTTGCTGTTCTCGAGCCAGATCTCGCAGTCGACGAGAAGCCGATCATTGTCGACGTATTTCTTGGATACTGTGCCCTTGCAGAGCAACGGATCGCCGGGCCCGTCCATGCCCCGGTACTGGACCTTGAGCTTCCGCAACGTGCCCTCGGCGCCGATCCAATCGGTGACGAGCTGGGCAAGCCACGCGTTCTTGAGGGCCCCGTGGATGATAAGGCCGGGAAGCTCGTTGGCCAGGGCGAAGTCCTTATCGTAATGAATCTGGTAGAAGTCCAGCGACGACCCCGCCCATTTAACGAGCTGCTCCGTCGTGGCGTTCTTGGGCAGCTCGGGAAGCCTGTCGCCCTCTTGGATGTCGTCCCAGTAGAGAATCTGGCTCATGCCTAGTAGAGGATCCTCGTGATGCGCTGGGTAGCCACGGTCTCACCGGTCTGGTTACGGTAGGTGTTGTCGATCGTGATAAACAGCATCGTGCCCATACGCCCGTCCCGCACCGTGAAGTCACTAAACCGGGCGGTTGCGGCGATCTGTTCCCCGGGGCGCACAGGCTCGAAGAACTCCCATTCGCTCCCCCCGTCCAGCTTCCGCATCAAGCCGGACTCCTCGTGTATGTCGAGCGAGGGCGGATCGATGAGCATACACCGATAGAAGGTGGGCGAGGCGATGAGGGAGCCGTAGCGCGTCGCACGGGCCTGGGCCTCGTCGACATAGAGCGGGTTCAGATCGCCGACAGCTTCGGCGAAGCGCTTGACGTGGCCCTTTTCGACGTCGTAGGTGACCGGCTCGGAGTCGACGCCCAAAACGTCTTGCATCGCGGGTGTAATGATATCCGTCTCGGGCATGGGGAAACGACCGTCCTGAGGTCTGCTAGTGGGGCTGAAGCCTCGGGCAGTGTATCTGAGGGCTTTAGGAGTGTCAATCGGCGGTCAGCCCCCTGCAGCGGCCGGAATTTCGGCGGCCAGCAATCTTTACAATGCTCCTGAAAAGTCTCTATAATGAGGCATCCTTGGGGCGCGGGCTGTAAGCCTGCGTCCCGCTGATTTTTTCTGGAGGGGGCCATGCCGCAGGAGCCAGTGTATCTGACGGAAGAGGGCACGGAGAAACTCCAGGCCGAGCTAGACCACCTGCGCAACGTGCGCCGTTCCGAGGTCGCCGCTCGAATCCAACGCGCGAAGGACTTGGAGAGCACCGTCAACAACGCCGAGTACGACGACGCCAAGAACGAGCAGGCGTTCGTCGAGGGGCGCATCCTCCATCTGGAAACGACCTTCAAGAACGCCACCGTCGTACACCCCGAGCACCACGCCAACAAGGTCAAGATCGGCTCGACGGTCATCGTTTCGACCATCGAAGGCGAGACGGACACCTACACCATCGTGGGGAGCGACGAGGCCGACGCCGTCCACGGCCGGATCTCCTACGAGAGTCCCGTAGGCAAGGCCCTGCTCGGCCGACGCGCCGGGGACGAGGTCCGGGTCTCGACCCCAGCCGGGTTCACCAAGCTCAAGCTCAAAGAGATCGACTGAGAACGGATTGCCCACTGGCTGCGCCAGACACTGGTGCGGCCTGCGTGACCGTTCGGTGGGCGACGCACTAGGCCAATGCTTTCGATTGACCTGATTCGCAAAGACCCCGACTTCGTGCGGGCGGCGATGGCCCGCCGGCATGACGACATCCCGATCGACGATGTCCTTTCCTTGGACGAGCGTCGCCGGGTCCTCCTGGTCGAGTCCGAACAGCTCCGCGCCCGTCGCAACGAGGTCAGCAAGCAGATCGGGCGAATGGACCCCAAACCACCGGAGTTGCTCGACGAGATGCGGCAGGTCGGCGACCGGATCAAAGTCCTCGAGACAGAAGGGAACGCGCTTCAGGACCAGCTGAACGCGTTGCTGCTGCGTATCCCAAACATACCGAACGACTCCGTCCCGGACGGCGCCGACGAATCAGGCAACGTCATCGTGCGGCAAGAGGGCGAGCCTCGCGCATTCGAGTTCACGCCGCAGCCGCATTGGGACCTGGGTCCAGCCCTCGGGATTGTGGATTTTGAGCAGGGCCAGAAGATCTCGGGCTCGCGCTTCTATGTCCTCAGGGGCAAGGGGGCAAAGCTGCAACGGGCCTTGATCCAGTGGATGCTCGACGTCCACGTGAACGAACACGGCTGCGAGGAGATCTACCCCCCCTACCTGGTGCGGGAGCAGGTGGTCTACGGGTCGGGTCAGCTGCCCAAGTTCGCCGACAACCTGTATCACGACGCCGAGGAAGATTACTGGCTGGTGCCCACCGCCGAAGTCCCGATCACCGGCCTCTATTCCGGCGATATCCTCGCAGCGGACCAACTCCCGATGCGGATGGTGGCGTACACGGCCTGCTTCCGCAGGGAGAAGATGTCCGCCGGAAGGGACATTCGCGGCATGAAGCGGGGGCATCAGTTCGACAAGGTGGAGCTGTATAAGATAGTCGATTCCGGGCAGTCGAATGATGAGCTGCGGCGCCTCGTCGGCGAGGCGGAGTCAATTGCGCGGGGGCTCGAGATCCCCTACCGCATCGTCCAGCTCTGCACCGGGGACCTGGGCTTCGCCGCTGTCGAGTCCTACGATGTTGAGATGTGGGCGCCGGGCTGCGACGAGTGGCTCGAGGTCAGCTCCTGCAGCAACTGCTCGGACTTCCAGGGCAGACGGGCGAACATCCGCTATCGCCCGGAAGCGGGAGGCCGTCCCGAGTTCGTCCACACCCTCAACGGCTCCGGTCTCGCCCTTCCCAGGGTGATGATCGCCGTCATCGAAAACTACCAGCAGGCAGACGGCACCATCGTGGTCCCAGAGGTGTTGCGGCCGTACACCGGCTTCGACCGCATCGGAGGCTGATCATGGACGAGGCTACTGAGCGCATGTTGGAAGACCGAGGAGCGGTCCAGGACGTTCTGGCCCGCTACTTCCAGGCGGTCGACCGAAGGGACCGGGAGAGGCTCAGGGACGTGTTCACCGAAGACGCGACCTGGAGCTCTGTGGGCGCATGGTCGTTCACCGGCGCGGACGCCATAGCAGACGGGATCCTGAAGGTCGTCTCCCGCTACAGGACGACGTTCCATCTGATGGGCAACGTCAGAATCGAGGTCGAAGGCGACGCTGCCACCGCTGAGAGCTACACGATCGCGTATCACATTCACGACCGCGACGCCGCTGACGCTTGGGTCGTGGGGCTCGTCTACAACGACGACCTGGTCCGCGAGGGCGACCTGTGGAAGATCGGTCGTCGGGCCCTGGAGGCCAAATGGCTCCAGGGCGAGCCGAAGCGACGCTCCGACTGAGCCGCGCACCCGCGTCAGCGTGGTTCATCCGCACCAACAAGATTCCCGTCTCGTACCGCGCACGCCGTCGACGGCGACTCCTCGAAGACGGCAGTACCCGTGAGATAATAGAGACGCCCTTTCCGCGGAGCGATGGCTGAGTGGACGAAAGCAGCGGTCTTGAAATTCGTTGGGGCGAGACACCGACAGGGTATGGACGTCAGCCCGCCGGGGAGAGAAATCGCCCATTACCCCTGTTAAGCTCGATCGCGCGGTATCTGGCGTATTGAGCTGACCTCTCGCCGCGGTTTGCAATTTGGTTTGCAGTTTTAGCGATGACTGACGATGCGCTGAGCCCGCTGCTGGTGATCGTGCCGGTGCTGCTGTACATGGCGTACCGGCTGTGGATCGGGCGCTCGGAGGAGCCACCACCGTAAATATTCCCGGTTTCGTCGTTTCTACCAGGTGTAGTAGCGACGTCAGAGACGGGGCCAACCAGTCGCAGAAATTCGGGTCGTTTCTACCTTGCGTTGGATTAGCCCCGGTGCTACGCTCATGGGTACAGGATCGCCATACAAGCAGAAACCCCGCTCTGGCGGGGTTTCATCTGGGTGGCCTATGCTGCTGGTGACTTCGTTGGGAGACGAATTGAACACAGTGTAGACCGCGCGCGTTAGCTGTGTCAACAGCGAACGGCCACCCCGTAAGGAGTGGCCGTTCTTTATTTGTCAGAGCGCCTGCGTGGCAGACGACTCCGGGCGCAAAGCCGAGTTTAGCCTACGGGCTGGACAGGGCCGGAGTCAACATGCGAGTCGACGTTCGCTGCACGCAAATGTATGGCGCTCCAGGTGGTGGAGATGGCTCCACGCGACACCTACCGCTATGGCTTGTGGCGCAACGGGCAGCTCAAGGCGTACGGGGTCACCAACGACCCCGAGAGACGCCTGGGCGAGCACGTTGACAAGCGCGGAGACGTGAACATGAGCGTTTACGGCCCTCGCGTTACACGGAAGACGGCCCTGGGCTGGGAGCGGAACCGCATCGACGGTTACCGTGACCGGAAGGGGCGCCTGCCTCCGTGGAACAAGGTCTAGCCGTAGCAGGGTAGAGAGAATGCGGGGTAGGGAGGGTCAAACCTCCCTACCCTCTTTCTTTGGCCTGTGTGCCGGCCGATCGAGCTCCAGGAACCGCTCGAGGTCCTTGCTGTTGACCATCCAGGCGCGCCCGAACTTCTTCGCCTTGATGCGGCGTTGCGTCAGGATCTGGTGGATCCGCCCGATGCTCAGGGGGCCGGCCCGCTCAGCCGCCTCGTGCGATGTGATGAAAAGAGCCATAAAACTAGCCCGTCCGTGCTATACTGGAAGTACCACTCGGGCACTCAACCGTGCAGCAGGGCCTCGTAGGGCTAAATGCGAGGCCCTTTTCTTTGTCTTGAAATGCTGCGGAGGGGACGGGATTCGAACCCGCGGAGCGAGGACTAACTCGCCCACCAGTTTATCAGACCGGCCCTTTAACCCACTCAGGCACCCCTCCATACAATAAATAGACACATTCCAATATAGTAAGTCAACCCCCACGGGGCACCAATTCGCGAAGCCGACTTTGACAGGGTTTGGAACGCTGTGGTATAACGGCTTCAGGTGAACCGTGGATAGACCGCCACCCAACAGGCGCGGTGCCCGTGATCGCAACAGGCCTCCTGAGAACCAGGGGGCCTTTTCTTTTGTCCTTCGTAGCGTCCCGCTGTCTGGCGTGTTGAGCGGCACTGTGGCGCTATGTGGCGTGGGCGGACCGGCATGACACTCGCGGCGCCAAAGGCACCACCCATGCTGGCCCAGGTGCCACTGCACGGGATCTGGTTCAAGGCGTGCCCGAAGTGCCATGGCGACGTGACCTCGAGACACGACCAATGGGGCCTGGACGTCTATTGCGTTCAATGCGGACGAAGGCTATGACGGCGGTTCTCTCGAGGGGCGAGCAATTGCTTCGGGAGTATGTGGCGAAGGCCCTGCCGGAGTGGGACGTGGAGTACAACCTCCGCCCCGAGTGGCTCTTGTCGCGCAAGGGCCGGCGCCTCGAGCTCGATATCTGGTTTCCCCAGCTGCGGATGGCCCTGGAGTATCAGGGGTGGCAGCACTACGTTGGGGGTCTTCAATCCGTTACCAAGCAGGCCGCGGAGATCCAGCGGGTCCGAGACCTCCAGAAAGCGCACAAGTGCCGAGCGGAGGGCGTCCATCTGTTCGGGATCACCTGGGACGACCTTCGGGACGGCAACCGATTGATGGGGCTCCTGGTCCAGTGGGTCGGAGAGATACAGGGCGGCGCAAAGTCCCCGAAGTTGATGCGCGTCCCGCAGATGCTGAACGTCCTCAAGGCGGGTCGTGGTGGCTTCAACCCGCACGGCAAAACGACGTTATGTATGGCGCCAAGACCGAAAGTAACACAACCGCAGTTCGGAAAGCAGTCAAACGGAGCCGCGACGTGAAGCGCAGAACCATCGGAACAACACAAGGATCGACCGCGGTAGTGTAGCCGCGAGGATGGGATGGTAGCCCCAGAGGGTCCTAGCAGCCTCTAACCCAGGCGACAGCGCCGCTGCGTACGGCGCGAACCTTGGAGTGGACCAATTCTCCAAGGATGCGACCCTCGCCCACTGGTAGGCCCGATGCCGCGCACAACGACCGGCTGCAAGGGCTGAGGGGGCGTTATACAACAAGAAGGGGTTTCTTTGCCTTTGAACAGCCACGACAACGACAGCCAGCTCGCCGAGCACCAGCTACCCGAGGACGGCAACGGCGACCACGTTCCCCACAACGAGGAGCCGCCAGCCGACGAGAGCTCCGAGGGGGTTTCAGTCGAGCGACCGCGGGAACGACCAGGGCAGTCCACCGAACGCGACGACACGATTGGCGACCTCTCGAAGGCACAGCCCGAGGACGTGCTCTCGAAGTCGGTGGGGGAGAACGACGCCTCGTCTCTTGCCCTCGGTGGGGGGGTAGGGGGAGAGCGGGACCCTGGCATACTCGAAGCGCGGCGAATCCTGAAGGCTGCGGCTCCTGATGCGGCTCGCAAGGTGATCGAGCTCAGTAAAGAGGCGGGCCGCAACGCTGGCACACAACTACAGGCCGCTAACTCGATCCTCGACAGGGCTGGTGTCACTGAGCCGAAGACGACCGGGCCACTGGTCATGATCCAGAACAACACCGGCGACGTTCGACGCCGAGGCGTGGAGCGTTTCGAGGGCTGGAAACCGTCTCAATAGGCGTTATGTCTACGCTCGCAGCACATCAACAGTGTCCAGTGCCACCCATAATGATAATTAGGCGAACCAACACAGCACCCCAACAGTGTAGACGGCGCTCCGTCGCCGCCCGGGCCACGGTCGCCATGGGTAGGCAAGGAATCACCCGCGTCACACAGCCCTCTTGGGCATGCGGCGGCAAGGGTGCGGGGGGGCAGGCGCGTTCGGCCGCGGTCGGTGGGGTCCCTCAAGGGTGGGAGTCCCACGCTCAGCGCGTCGATTTTTTCTGGCGTGAATTTTTCGGGTAAGAATTACGGGAGGTAGCTTTTGGGCTGGATGTACTGCGGGACGGATACGACGGGTCTAGCGATCGGGTACGGCGTCATCTCGACCTGTGACCACGAGGGGTGCGAGACCCAGATCGACCGTGGGCTCGCGTATGCCTGCGGGGGCATGCACGGGCAGAACGAGCATGATTGCGAGGGGTAATTCTGCTACGAACACCTGGTGATGGGTTCCGGTGCTGGGTCACAGCTTTGCGTAGCCTGCGATGAGCGGTACGAGAAGAGTTGAGCACCGGAACGATCTGAATTCCTGCTCGTACACGCCGCTCAAGGGCGTCATTCGTTGGCAGGAGAACCGAGACGATTGGGCGGCGTTGTCGAGGATGTACGCGACGGCATTGACGAAGCTGGGGGCGCCCTCATGAAGCACGCGCACACTGACCGAGGAACAGGTCACGATCCTGGCCGCTGATCTCCAGCAGGTATTTATCGACAATCCGAGGCTGCTGGCGTTTCTGGGGGGTGGCGAGTGACCACGGCGTCTGTGCAACTGACACGGGAAGAGATCGCGGCGATGCCGGACGAAGAGGCGTTGGCGTATTGCCTCGACCTGGTGTACGCCACGTACGACTGGATCCCGTTCGCCGAGCGGTTCCTCATGATCAAGCCGATCCAGGGGCCCGTCGTACCGTTCCGGGCCAACTATATGCAGCGGAAGATGCGGGACGACCGGGTCCGGGGGAAGAAGCGGGTGATCCGGCTGAAAGTGCGGCGCCACGGGTCTACCGCCGGCGACATCGTGGCGGATGTGGTTTTCATGATCGCATTCCCGTACTTCAACTGCATCGTGACGTCCGACGACAAGCCATCCGCCGAGCGCGTCACACGCAATATCTTGAAGCCCACCATCGACCATCTGCCCCAGATCATCCGGGATACCTATGGGATCGAGCTTGTCCGCCGCGAGCTCCGGATCACCCACTACCGAGAGGACGAGTCGATCCTCGGGGAGTCGACGCTGTTCATTGGGGGGCTCCGGGACGACACCTTCGCCCTGGGCTCCGATGTCCACTCCGTCCTCCATACCGAGGACGCCTACGAGCCGGACCGCGGCGAAGCGATCCGGAAGGACATCGAGCAGGCGGTCCCTCACTGGGGCTTTATTACCAGGGAATCGACCGCCCGGGGGGTCGGGAACCACTTCCACATGGACTACGGGAAGAACCGGGACCATGGCCCGTGGCACACCCAGTTCTTCCCCTGGTGGACCCGCGAGACCGCAAGGCTCGAGCCTGGGCTGCCCCACATCGAGCCGGCGAGCATCCGGAATGAGTTCCAGCTGACGGACGAGGAGCAGGCGCTCCAGCAGCAGTTCGGCATCACGATGGAGCAGTTCCGCTTCTACCGGTGGCGCTGCGAGATGGACCGGGACCTGGTCCGGCAGTATTACCCGCGGAACGACGTCGAGGCGTTCATCTCGACCGCCACGATGCAGTTCCCGGTCGAGATCCTTGAGGTCCAGTACAACGAGGCCCCGGAGCCCATGACGGTGTTGCCGGATGCTGTGCGGCAGCGGCTCGCCGACCTCGGGTGGCGCCCGGGCCTTGCTCGCGACGATCAGATGGACCAGAACGGGCTCCGTCTCTGGCATCTCCGGGAGTCAGGCCGCAGCTACACGATCGGCGTTGACGCGGGCGAGGGCCTCATGAGCCGCGACCGGACGGTCGCGCAGGTGGTGAACAACTTCACGGGCGAGCAGGACGCGGTGGTGCGGGGCGTCTATCG